>NZ_SNWH01000064.1 GCF_004361885.1 Halomonas ventosae | reverse complement strand
CGAAGCCACGGGTTTGACGACTGCCGATGTGGAAGCCCTGCGTGCCGAAGACAGGCACTGATCTTCCACACCGGAGCTATAAACTATGGGACACAAACTATGGGACACCCACTTACTTGACGGCTCATCGGCACCGGCTAATCTGAAAGCAACGCCACTCGCCGAGGGCTCCCGTCATGACCTTGCCTCGTTCTGCCCTGGTGTCGCTCGACACCACGCCCTGGTACCACCTGGTCAACCGCTGCGTGCGCCGTGCCTCCCTGTGCGGCACCGATGCGGTGAGCGGCCAGAGCTACGAACATCGCCGCGGCTGGATCAGTGATCGCCTGCACCAGCTGGCCGGCGTGTTCGCCATCGACGTGGCGGCCTACGCGGTGATGAGCAATCACTACCACCTGGTGGTGCGGGTGGATGCCGAGCGTGCCGCGGCTTGGAGCGATGACGAGGTGCTGCGCCGCTGAACGGTGCTGTTCACCGGCCCCTTGCTGGTGCAGCGCTACCGGGCCGGCGCGGATCAGCTGCCGGCGGAGGTGGCGGCGGTCAAGAAACTGGCCGCGACCTACCGCGAGCGGCTGAGGGACGTTTCCTCACTCTCCCTGCCTCACGCTTGCCCTGACCGGCAGCTTGGGGTGGGCTTGCTCGGTGGACGCTATTTTTTTCTTTACAGGGCAGGGGCATAGGGTGAGGAAGAAAGCCGCTGGGCCGGCAGGGCCGTGGTAAACTTCAGGGACCGAGACAGGAGTGCGCATGAGCGAACCGGAGACCTCCCGACCGGCCGACCACGACAGCCCGTGGAAAATGGCGCTGGAAGGTTACTTTCAGGAGTTCCTGGGACTGCTGTTCCCGGCGATCCATGAGCAGGTGGACTGGTCGCAGGGCTACAGCTTCCTCGACAAGGAGCTGCAGCAGATCACCGCGGATGCCAACAGCGGCAGACGCTATGCCGACAAGCTGATCAAGGTCTATGCCAATGACGGCAGCGAGACCTGGGTGCTGATCCACGTCGAGGTGCAGGGCGAGCCGGAGGAGGCCTTTGC
>NZ_SNWH01000063.1 GCF_004361885.1 Halomonas ventosae | reverse complement strand
TTTCGACATCGCGGGGCCACGCAGCGGCTCAGTGCGTAGCCATTTCTCACCGAATCCCGGCACAGGGCCGAGCGCAGCCCTGCGGGGTCGTGGCCGCATCGGATCGGACTCTGGCTTGGCTGCCGGCTGTGTGGCCGGCACCTCGTCACGCGGCCGGCGGCGGCGCGCGCGCTGCGGGCCGGTAGTGCGCTTGCTCCAGCGCGCCGTGCTTCTCGAAGTGGGCGAGGATGGCGCGGATGGCGGTGGGTTCCTCGATGCTGGCGACGATCCGTACCGCGCCGGCGCAGTGGGCGCAGGTGGTGATGTCGATGGAAAAGACCCGCTTGAGCCGTTGCGCCCAGCTCATCGCACGGCGCTTCTGCTCGGGGCTGCGCGGCTCGTCGTGGGCGCTGACGTCCACTGGCGCCGCATCGCCCGCAGGCCGCTTGCCGCGCCCCGAGGGCGTCAGCTGCGCACGCAGGTTTGCATTCGGGGCGAATACGCCGTGGAAGCGGGTGAGATGCGCGCGAGGTGGCGGGACCAGTGCCGCCAGCTTGGCGATGAAGTCCACCGCATCCCATTCGACATGCGTGGTCCCATTTCGCCACGGCGTCTTGAGCTGATACCGCACCCTACCCTGCGGTGAGATCGACAGCCGCTGCTCGCTGATCGCCGGGCGCGTGATGTAGCGGCACAGCTTTTCGAGCTTGTGGCTTTCGTGTGCTTCCGCGGCCACGCCGGCATGCAGCGAGAAGCCGCCGACCTTGCCGGCGTCGCCCTCCAGCGAGCCTGCGTCACCGGGCAATGTTTGCAGCGTGACGACCTTGCGGCCAGCGTCGCGACCGGTGGCGATGCGGTAGGTCATCGAACTCATCCGCAGCCCATCCATGCCGTCGTCGCTACCCGCGCTGTCGGACAGGAACACGGATTCGTCCTCGCCTTCGAGCCAGCCGCGGCGCGACAGGTGCCGGCACACGCGATGCGCGATGGTGTTGGCGACCTGCGTCAGTTGCGCAGAGGTGGGGGCACGGGCGCGGCGCAGGCGCGGCTTGCGCCGCGGGGGCTCGACGTTCGCGTCGTACACGCCGTCGAGCCACAGCATGTGGAAGTGAACATTCAGGTTCAGCGCGCTGCCGAAGCGCTGGATCAG
>NZ_SNWH01000062.1 GCF_004361885.1 Halomonas ventosae | reverse complement strand
AAGGTGCCCAGCACCGCCACGCTGCGCCAACGCCTGGAGAAGCTCGCCGCCAATGACCTGCAGGCGCGCACCTCCACCTGGTCCACCACCCTGCTGTCGCTGGCCGAGGCGCCCATCACCGCGGAGAAGGGGCATGTCTGCCTGGACATCGACACCCTCGTGATGGACAACAGCAACACGAAGAAGGAGGGCGTGACGCCGACCTACCAGAAGGTCGACGGCTACACCCCCATCGCGGCGTATCTGGGCAACGAAGGCTGGTCTCTGGGCCTGGAACTGCGTCCCGGCAAGCAGCACACCATGAAGGAGAGCAACGCCTTCCTGGAGCGGGTGCTGCCGCGCGCCTACCCACTGACTCAGGCGCCGCTGCTGGTGCGCGAAGACAGCGGCTTCGACAGTCAGGAACACCTGGCGCTGCTGGAACAGCAGCGCCAGGCCTGTGCCGATGACGGGCGCGTCCTGGACTACATCGTCAAGTGGAACCCCCGCCGCTCGGCCAAGGACGATTTAGCCACCTGGCAGGCCGTCGCGGAAGACTATTGGGAAGAACTGCGACCCGGCAAGCGTCAGGCCCTGTGGACACAGACCGTCTCGATCCGCGACAACGACAAGGTCGAATACGTCGTCAAGCGCGTGATGCGCCTGGTCGAGCGCACCGCCGATCACGATGGCCAGCTGCTGATCGAACCGGAATATGAACTGGAAGGCTGGTGGACCAGCCTGGACGAGGCACCGGAGGCGGTGATCAAGCGCTATCAGGCACATGCCACTCACGAGCAATTCCACAGCGAGATCAAGACCGATCTCGACCTGGAGCGGCTGCCCTCGGGCAAGTTCGCCACCAACGACCTGATCCTGCATCTGGCCCAGCTGGCCTACAACATCCTGCGGTTGATGGGGCAGCTCGGCATGACCGGCGAGCTCAGTCCGGTGCGTCATCCGGCGAAACGCCGGCGGCTGCGCACGGTCCTGCAAGAGCTGGTGCATCGTGCCGCCCTGGTGATCCACAAGGCGCGGCAGATCATTCTCGATTTCGGTCAGGACATCGGGCGCATGACGGTGCTGAAGACCCTACGCACCCGGTTTCGGTATCCCAAGGCAGCGCCATGCTGACCGGGCGATCCTGGCGGAGAATCAGCAAACCGACGCTGCCACACTGGCCGGCGGGAAAGGCATGCCTGGCTGTCGCAAATGGCGGTGAAAGGGTGGTGAAACAGGCCGTCAACAGGGGGCAAGGAGGCCGATATCGTCCTGGTCAGTCATCACCAG
>NZ_SNWH01000061.1 GCF_004361885.1 Halomonas ventosae | reverse complement strand
CTGGCGGATCCCCACGAATTTTGTGTTATTCGTCGCATAATGCCTGCTCTTTGACCTCTTCGCGAAGGCTCTCTCGGAGGATTTTCCAGGAGGGCCAGGGCACGGCGCCGGGCCGTTGACGGCGAAGCCACTCCAGTCCCAGACGCCACACGGACAGCACGTTCCGGTGCCGGATACTGTTGCTCTGGTAGCGCTGCTGTTGCCCGTTGGCCTGGACCTGCAAGCCGGCCACCATCACGGCCACGTTCGCCAGCATGGCGATCAGCAGCAGGATCTCGATGCGCTTGCCCTGGCGAGACTGATGCATGCCGAAGCCCAGCCCGAACAAGGGGCTCTTGACGTCACGAAAACCCTCTTCGATCTGCATGCGCTGCCGGTAGATGGCCACCAGCTTGTTGGCCAACGTTGAGCGATCTGGCAGGTTGCTGACCAGCACCCAGGGCTCCTTCTGGCGTTGGGCCATCGTCCGGCTGCGGCCGTCCCGGGAGACCTGTCCGCGCTTGTTGCGATGCTTGCGTCCTTGTGGTGGCCGGTGGTAGAGCACCATCCGTGTGGTGAGCGGGTTACTTTCAGCGATCTGGACGGAACCCAGCGCCCGCGGTGCCGATGTCGCTTGCGGAAACAGGTCTGCCACAGGCTGCCACTCATGCCCTGGCAGCTGGCAGCGAACCGGGCTACGCACCCGACCGACGTAGTACCAACCACGCGCCTCAACCGCCTCGAACCAGGGATTACGAAAGCCCGCATCGGTGACCAGGATCGGCGTGGCGTTGTCCGGCAGCACCTCGGCGAGGGCGGCCAACAAGTACGCCTCACAGTGTTGGCAGCCATCCTTGTGGTGGACCTTCTCGAAGATCGGCAGCGAGCGCCCGGCGAAGGGAACCGCGGCACGCAGCAGGAACTGTTGGCCTCGGTCATCGATCGGCGACCAGTCCACCAGAATCAGCGGGCGGGTCATGTGGCCGATCAGCAGCGACGCCACGAGCCAATAAAACAGTGGCCGTTCCTGGTGCAGGTGAGGGTTGCCCAGCAACCGATCGACTCGCTTGATGGTGTGCTTGGTATCCGCCGGCCCCGGCAAGGCGCGGCCCAAGGCGGTCAAGCCCAGGCGGCGCTCGCCCAGCAGAGCACCGACCGTGTCGAGCAGTGCCTGCAGGCGCTTGGCATGGATCGAGGGGAGTGATGAGGTCAGCAGAGTATGCAAGAATCGAGGGGCCTGCATGGGTCTCCTTAGGCATATTGTTTGTTTCGCAATTAACAACATGCCGACCCATGCAGGTCTTTTCAATCATATCATCCTGATTTTCTTATCTATTTCGTGGGGATCCCTCAG
>NZ_SNWH01000060.1 GCF_004361885.1 Halomonas ventosae | reverse complement strand
GGGCTTGCTGCTGACGACAGTGGCACTGCCAAGCCCGGTACTGGTGTTTTCGTCGCCAGTCCGACCAATGAAGCACATGGGACAAGGCCTGATGTCCTTGCCATAGACATCTTCCCATTAGCCGCCTGAGCTCGGAGAGTGTCCACTGAATCCTGTCGGAAAGCGTTTTTTTTGCTGGTGATCGCTTGCCGTATCGCCACCAGCAGGGCATGAGCGAGCAGCGACAACGTAATATGGCGATGCCAACTGGCCCAGCGCCTCACCTCATACTCATCCAGCCCGCATTCTCCCTTGGCTGTCTGAAAACCCTGCTCGATTTTCCAGCGCTGACCCGCGACCTGTACCAGTGTTTCAATCGACACCCAGTCCCTGGGCGCATAGACCACATAATAAGCCAGCTCATCCGGTTTCGAGCGACTGCGTCGGATCAGAAGATAATGGCCCCAGCGGCGCGCCTCTTCCGTAGGCTGCAGCCTTGTCAGAGGCGTCAACGCCCAGTCGTACCAGCGTTCGCCCTTGCTGCCTGAGCCGGCGGACAATGTCTGCCATTCATCCTCGGTCAGCGCCGCGGCGATCTCGTCAGCTCGCGTGTACTGAACACTCTGCCACCACAAGGGTTCGTTGCACGCTATTTCTAAAACAAAGGGTTGCGAGCGTTCCTCCAGCCATAGGCGCAGGCCGCGGTTGCCGCCATAGACGCTATCCCCCGTCACCCAGGCGGCCGGTATCCCCTGGTCCAGTGCGCGCTCCAGCATGCGGCGGGCGAGCTCTGGTTTGCTGGCGAATTCGACGTCATCGGGAATCCCGGCACGCCGACAACGCTCACGATCCTGTGTCCAGGACTTGGGCAAGTACAGGGCACGATCCAGGAAGGCATGTCCTGCAGGACTGGCGTAGAGAAGGAAAACCCCGATCTGACTATTTTCGATACGGCCGGCAGTGCCACTGTACTGGCGTTGCACACCGGCCGAGTGCTGTCCTTTCTTGATAAATCCGGTCTCGTCCAGGACCAGGACACCGTCAGACGAGCCCAGTGTATCGATGACCCATTGGCAGAGGACATCGCGTGCCGCCTCCGCATCCCAGCGGGCACGATCCAACAGGTACTGCACCCCATCGGGGGTGGCATCGCCGAGCCACTCGGCAAGATGCCAGCTATTCTTACGTTCACACTGACTGAGCAGCCCCTGAATGTAGCGCAGGGCACGATCGCGCGTCTCAGAACGCGGAAAGAGCGGGCCTAATCGCGCTGCCAAGTCATCCATTAATGCTGAGACAGAGAGATCCAGCTCTTGCATCCTTCACCCTGTGATCGCTTTCATATCAGTCACATGGATT
>NZ_SNWH01000059.1 GCF_004361885.1 Halomonas ventosae | reverse complement strand
AGCAGGGTGGTGGACCAGGTGGAGGTGCGCGCCTGCAGGTCATTGGCGGCGAGCTTCTCCAGGCGTTGGCGCAGCGTGGCGGTGCTGGGCACCTTCTGCAGGTTGAGCAACTGCTTGAACGGCGTGTCCTGGCGGACGTTCTCGATGGCATCGAAGTCACTCATGCCGAGACACAGCAGCCCCAGATAGGACTTGATGATGTCGCTGGCCCGGACCCCTTGGGAGGTGGGGAAACGACCGTCGAGGCTGTCGACGCCGGCAAGCTCGATGCACTGGCCGATGATCGAGAGGCCGGCATGGCTGGTGAGGGTGCGACCACTGGCGCGGAATTTGACGTTGGGCATGGTAGGCTACGGGTGAAGGGCTGATTCGGCGATATTACCATGCAGGTCAGCGGCTTAGGAGCGTTTTTGGGTGCCGGGTTCACGGATTCAGGGAGATGTTTGAAGTAATTGAGATGTGGGAGGCTGAGCGTCCGGCAGTTGAGGAGGCGATTCTCGCTCCCGGCTCCAAAGCGCGAAACGAACGTGGTGCTTTGGCAGTACGTAAGTTCAAACAAATTGGGACCAAAGTGTGGCCTGCAGACAAGGCTTAACAAGGCCAGTCACGGCGACGTCTACTGCATTGCGGCTTCGCCTCCATTCCGTAGCCGCGCATGCTGGCTGGCGTTCGGCGCCTAGAGATCAGAAGGATGTGGCATGGGAAAGCACGATAAACTAATAGAAAAAGTCCTTCGCGGCACATCGGATGCGAATATCGCATTTGATGATATTCGAGGCTTGCTGCTCCATCTTGGTTTCGATGAACGAATTCGCGGCAGTCATCACATTTATCGAAAGGAAGGAATTGAGGAAAAGATAAACATGCAGCGGGCGGGAAACAAGGCCAAGCCATATCAAGTAAGACAGATTCGCGAAGCACTATTGAAATATCATTTAGCAGGTGAATAGCTATGCATATGCATAAGTACGAAACTATTATTTATTGGAGCGAAGAAGATCAATCGTTCATCGCCGATGTGCCAGAATTGCCTGGTTGTATGGCACATGGTGCATCTCCAGATGAAGCGTTGACGAATGCTCAAGAGGCAATGCAACTTTGGCTTGATACGGCTCGCGAATTCGGAGACCCAATTCCAGAGCCGAAAGGCCGCCGTCTTGTCTATGCATAGGGAGCCGAACAAAATGCTCAACCCGACCGGTTTTCCGCTGCCGCTCCAAACCGGCGGCTGAGCCCAGGCGTTAAGCGGTAAAAGGTACCTGATTACGCATAAGGCTCAGCCATCTTCAGGAACCGGTATGGCATCGGCGGTGTTCTGGCGGCGACCGTGAGAAACCGCGGGATCATGGCCTT
>NZ_SNWH01000058.1 GCF_004361885.1 Halomonas ventosae | reverse complement strand
TGGCTGAACCCGGACCAGGAAGATCCGCTGGTTCAACGCGATCAGCGATTAGAAGCCGCCTGATTCCAGGTTCCAACAAGCTTGACAGGCATCGCACGGTTTCCGGCGTGATGCCACGATCTTGGCAATACTTGGTTTGCAGCCAGACAGATAGAGGCTTCTGGCCTTTACTCGCATTACAGCCGCAACAGCAAAGGGCAATATTTTCCCGAGTAATGATACTGGCATCGTTGATGATGTGCTCCCAGCTGGCCGCAGACTTTCTCGATACTTTTACAGAGGTAAACTCATTCCCGCAGTAGACACACACCGTATCGCGCGCTCTGACCTCTTTTTCGAGCCAGTCCGGAATGTTCCAGTTATTTGCCATTGCTCGTGCTTACCTTTTACCGCTTAACGCTTGGCTTTGCGGCGTACCGGAGCGAAGCGTAGGCACGTCCGCCAACAGCCACTTGTTAGCACTTTTTCAGACTCTTTGGCAAAAATGCGTCAATTTCCTCGTCGGAAAAAGTCATATCTTCAAGGTTCTTTAGGGCTTCTTGTGCTTTTTTATATGCTTTGAAATTAGTGCTGGGCGCACCTGAATAAAGAGCATGCAACTCGGTTAATAAGTCATCTCTCTTTTCTCGCAATTCATCTTCACTGCTTGAACTGGAACGCAAGTCGGTCAGAAGGGAGAGATACTGCTCGCGAATCAGCCAGAGGTCAGCAGCAGCTTGACGATGTTTCTGCGCCAATTGACCGAGGTCGTAATCTTTTGTGTACCCATTCAGAACAAGTAATGCAACCGAGACTAAACCGCCAGCAATCGCACCAACTTCCCCAGTTCCAAAAATTACCGAAACGAAACCGGCTGTACTAAGCGCAGACAATATAATTTGTGCAATCTTTATATTTGAAAGCTGACTCAGAAGAATGTCCGCGCATTTCTCATGTGTTTTATGCGAATAAACGACCCGGCCATAGCACTCCCGAATCTGCTCTTCGAGGTATGCCAGTCCTTTATTGCTAGCTTGGGAATTTGGTTCCAAAAATCTCTCCCCAGCTCTGTTTGGCTGACCATTCACGTTTAGGGGCTGCTGACTCGTGCTTACATGCCTCTATTGCGATATTGCAACAACGTCTTGCTTTCCATTGGAACAAATCTTTGCCATAAACGTACTGGCCACTACCGGGGGCTTTCCAGTATTCCTTTGTTTTATCCTGATTTGCCATAAAATTAAAAAAGTCGCGACACATCCAATCATAGTACAGAAATGATTTATCTCTGTACTCCCAATTTTCAATAAATTGGTAGGCCAACGTCCTGAATCCGTGAGCTCAAGGCCGACATCTTCCCTGACCCGCTCATTGAGCAATTTTTGATCACCGGCATCCCCTTTCTCGGTCCTGGTGATGACTGACCAGGACGATATCGGCCTCCTTGCCCCCTGTTGACGGCCTGTTTCACCGCCATTTGCGACAGCCAGGCAC
>NZ_SNWH01000057.1 GCF_004361885.1 Halomonas ventosae | reverse complement strand
CAGGTCGTCCTGTCGCATGAAATCCGGCACTTCACCCGTAAAGAGCTGCTCCAGTGCCGTATGTGCCGCCAGCCCCTGCTTGACCGCGGTCGAGAGAAAGCTGCGCATCCGGCAAAAGATCTCGGCACCCTCCCAGGCGCGAAAACAGCCCGAGATCTTCTGCTGCACCTTGGTCATCCGCAGGTCGCGCTCCCCTTGATTGTTGGTGAAGGGGGCAGCGGGATCCTCAAGAAAACGCAGCACGTCGTCCTCGTACGTTCGGAGGCGTTCGAGCAGGTTGCGCGCTTTCGTGCGCTGGGTACGCCCTCGCGTCCCGGGCGGTGGCTTTGCCGGTGGCGGGGACTCGGCGTCGCCTTCCGCCAGGCAGTGTCGGTAACGCGCTCGCCATGCTCGAGCCTCCTCGGCCGAGAGGCAGCCGCCGGCGGCATCCACGGCGCGGTTCATGGCCAACAGCAGCTCATGCAGGACCTTGGCCCACGCCTGGCCATCGTTCTCCCAGGCCGCCGTCAGTTCCCGGAGGTGGTGGGCATTGCACAGGGCGTGCCGACAATCCGGGTAGCGGTAATAGGGCTTCCAGTGGTCATGCACCAGCACGCCACGCACGAAGGGCAATACGCCGATAGCGTCCATCGCCTCCTGGCCGCGCTTGGGGTGCGGGGCCAACCAGGTCAGCGCCTCGTTGGAGGCGCTATGCAGCCAGTAGCGTTTACCGCCGACCTGCATCCCAGTCTCATCAGCATGCACGGTGGGCGCTTCGCGCAGTGCCGGGATCACCCACTCGGCGAACGCCTCGGCGCGCTGGTAGGCCTCCTGATTGAAGGCGAACAGGGTAGCGGTGCTCAGCGAGAGACCACACTGTGAGGTGAGCAGCTCGCGAATCCGCGCATAGGGCAGCAGCTGATACTGGGAGAGATAGACGGCATGCGCCTTGAGACGAGGGCCATACTGGATGGGGCGAGTGACGTCCTCGGGGAATGGCGCCACGTAGCGTTGCCCCTGATCATCTTCGAGGACCTCGGCCTGGTATTCGGTAACCACGGCCTGGATCACGATGTCCTGCACTTGGCGCGTTTCGACGCCCACCGAACGATAGGTGCGCCCTCTGGGCAAGCGTCGGCGATCGACGCGCAGCGTCACCACCTCGTCAGGCTCTGCCACCGGCGCCAACGTCTTGCCCTCATGGCCGGGCTGCCCGCCGGGGCGCCGCTCGCCTTTGGCGCGTGAACGGCGCTGGCGATGGGGATCCTGGGACGGTGGCTTGCTACTGTTGCGGCTACTGATGGCCAGGCGATCGGCCATGAGCTTGACCAGAAACATCAGCACATCGATGGCCGCACGCAGCGACGGCGAGACCGTGCGGTCTTCCTTGAGCTGTTGCTGGACCCGCGCCAGGGCCTTCTCGACGTTGATATCGCTGAGGGTCATGTCATCGCATTGATGTACCGAAGGATCAGGCACACTATGCCAGAAGAATCAGGTGGTTGGCGACAGGCTATCCGCAGCTACCTGAATAGTTAC
>NZ_SNWH01000056.1 GCF_004361885.1 Halomonas ventosae | reverse complement strand
CTCGGGGTATCGCTATCTTGGGTCGTGGCGTTGGCGCTGTCGGTGGCAGTCAGGCTCACCGCGGGCAGCTCGGTGCCGGCGTTGATGGCGTCGACACCGGCCTGGGTGAGCACCACGTCCTCGCCGTCGAAGGCGTAGTAGCCGGCGTCGTTGCTGCCTGGGCTGAAGGTGACTTGACCGGCACTGGCGGTAAGCGCGCCGTCTTCTTCGTCACTGGCGCTGAAGGTGGCGACGCTCTGGCCCGCCACGGCGTCGTTTTCGTTGAACGCAGGCGCCGCGGTCACGTCGATGGTCGGGCCGTCGTTCTGCGCTACATAGCTCGGGGTATCGCTATCTTGGGTCGTGGCGTTGGCGCTGTCGGTGGCGGTCAGGCTCACCGCGGGCAGCTCGGTGCCGGCGTTGATGGCGTCGACGCCGGCCTGGGTGAGCACCACGTTCTCGCCGTCGAAGGCGTAGTAGCCGGCGTCGTTGCTACCTGGGCTGAAGGTCACTTGGCCGCCACCGGCGGTCAGGGCGCCGTCTTCTTCGTCGCTCGCCGTGAACGTCGCCATGGTTTGGCCCGCCACGGCGTCATTTTCGTTGAACGCGGGTTCGGCAGTGACCGCGATCGTCGGGCCGTCGTTCTGGGCGGTATAAGTCGGCGTCGCCGCGGCATTGGCGGTGGCGTTGGCGCTGTCGGTGGCAGTCAGGCTCACCGCGGGCAGCTCGGTGCCGGCGTTGATGGCGTCGACACCGGCCTGGGTGAGCACCACGTTCTCGCCGTCGAAGGCGTAGTAACCGTCGTTATTCGTGCCCGGCGTGAAGGTCACTTGGCCGCCACCGGCGGTCAGGGCGCCGTCTTCTTCGTCGCTCGCCGTGAACGTCGCCATGGTTTGGCCCGCTACGGCGTCGTTTTCGTTGAACGCGGGTTCGGCAGTGACCGCGATGGTCGGGCCGTCGTTCTGGGCAGTATAAGTCGGCGTCGCCGCGGCATTGGCGGTGGCGTTGGCGCTGTCGGTGGCGGTCAGGCTCACCGCGGGCAGCTCGGTGCCGGCGTTGATGGCGTCGACGCCGGCCTGGGTGAGCACCACGTTCTCGCCGTCGAAGGCGTAGTAACCGGCGTCGTTGCTACCTGGGCTGAAGGTCACTTGGCCGCCACCGGCGGTCAGGGCGCCGTCTTCTTCGTCGCTCGCCGTGAACGTCGCCATGGTTTGGCCCGCTACGGCGTCGTTTTCGTTGAACGCGGGTTCGGCAGTGACCGCGATGGTCGGGCCGTCGTTCTGGGCAGTATAAGTCGGCGTCGCCGCGGCATTGGCGGTGGCGTTGGCGCTGTCGGTGGCGGTCAGGCTCACCGCGGGCAGCTCGGTGCCGGCGTTGATGGCATCGACGCCAGCCTGGGTGAGCACCACGTTCTCGCCGTCGAAGGCGTAGTAGCCGGTGTCGTTGCTGCCTGAGGTGAAGTCAACGCCCCCGTTAGCCACGGTCAGGGCGCCGTCTTCTTCGTCACTCGCCGTGAACGTCGCCACGCTCTGGCCCGCCACGGCGTCGTTTTCGTTGAACGC
>NZ_SNWH01000055.1 GCF_004361885.1 Halomonas ventosae | reverse complement strand
GTAAAAAGCGTCCTTGGCCAAAGGGAGGCGCGGGTTGTAACGCTGCCAACACCCCGGGCCACGCGGCCCTGATTCGCCAGCGGCGCAGCGGCCAGCGTTACAACCCGCGCCTCCCTTTGGCCAAGGACGCTTTTTACCGGATGCTCGATGCCCTGCTGCCCCGGCCGGAAACGGCACCCTGGCCGGTCCTGCCGAGCGCCGCCCGGGTGCACCTGCTCTTGTTCGTGGAACGGGTGGAGGGCCTGCCCCCCGGCCTCTATCTGCTGCCCCGCAGCCCGGCTGGGGCCGAAGCCCTGCGGCGCGACATCGCCCCGGACGATGCCCGTTTCACCGGCCAGGCCGCCGTGGCCAGGCATGACCCGGATTGCCCGCCCCACCTGGGCCTGATCTGCCTCGCCCCCCTCGAACTGTCCGAGTTGCAGCGGCTGGCCCGGGCTCTCTCCTGCCATCAGGACATCGCCGCCACCGGGGCCTTCACCCTGGGTTTCCTGGCCCGGATGGAGGAGGCCCTGGCCCTGGGCGCCGACCATTACCGCCACCTGCTGCGCGAAGCCGGGCTGCTGGGGCAAATTCTTTATCTGGAGGCAGAAGCCGCCGGGGTGCGGGGCACCGGCATCGGCTGCTTTTTCGATACGGCGGTGACCCGGGTGCTGGGCATAGAAGAAAGCGGCTGGCAAAGCCTCTACCACTTCACCGTGGGCCATCTTGTGCCGGACAGCCGCATCGAAACCGGCCCGCCCTACCCGGACCGGAGCCCCTGAAACCCGGCCTGGCCCGCAATTTGCGTATTTGCGTATTTGCGTATTGCCTCGCCTTACCCTCCCCTTACCCTCGCCAGGAGCAAAGCCCATGACCCCCATCCCCGCCACCGTTCCGGACAAATTCGGCCAGCCCGTCGGCCCTGGCGATCAGGTCCGCATCCTCGGTATCAGTCCCGACCCGGACATGGACGAGGAAGACCTGGAGTTATTCCTGGAAATGGTGGGCTCCATCTGCGAAGTGGAACGGGTGGATGAGGCTGGCTACGCCTGGGTCACCCTCTGGTGGGCCACTTCGGAAGGCTCCATCACCACCACCACGGCCCTGAACACCCAGGAGATGCAGAAGGTGCCCCGCTACTGAAACCTGTCGGCTTGTCGACAAGCTGACAGGAAACCCGGCCCCCAACCCTGCCCAAACTCGGCCCAAACTCGGCCCAAATCAACCCCAGACGCGCTGGGCACCCACCGTCATGAGGCCGAGCCAGGTCAGGGTGAGGGAACCCCCAAGGTGCAGCAACATCAGGGCAAAGGCCCAGCCGGCTTGTCCGGCCAGCAGGCGTTCCACGGTTTCGGCGGAAAAGCTGGAAAAGGTGGTGAGCCCGCCCAGAAAGCCGGTGATGGCAAACAGCTTGAGCGCCGGAGAAATATCCGTGTGCAGGTGGAACAGCTGCGGATGAGTTCGATGACCTACCAAGCCGGAGGCCATCGGCCCGGTGCTGGTGATCGTGCAGCGCGTCATCGCCGGCTGGTTAGCCGATCAAGTCGGCGTCGACCACGCCAGCGCGCAATGCGGCGTGGTGACCCTGATCCAGCGCTTCGGCAGCGCGCTGAACCTGAATGTTCACTTCCACATGCTGTGGCTCGACGGCGTGTACGACGCGAACGTCGAGCCCCCGCG
>NZ_SNWH01000054.1 GCF_004361885.1 Halomonas ventosae | reverse complement strand
GCGATGCCTGTCAAGCTTGTTGGAACCTGGAATCAGGCGGCTTCTAATCGCTGATCGCGTTGAACCAGCGGATCTTCCTGGTCCGGGTTCAGCCAGACCGTCCGGCGCGGTGACCAGTTGCGGGTGGCACCGCTCCACCGACCGGGATGTTGCCGTTTTGCCTCGGCATAGATGGCGTCTCGCCTTGCCAGCACCTCATCATCCTGGCCAGCATGCCGCTCACCCGGGGTGACGAACCGAATGGCGCTGTGGCGGTGCTCGTGGTTGTACCAGTGCATGAAGCGCGTCACCCACTGCTGCGCCGCTGTCAGGCTCTCGTAGCCGTCCGTCGGGTAGTCGGGCCGGTACTTGCAAGTCCGGAACAGCGACTCCGAGAAGGCGTTGTCATTGGAGACCCGGGGACGGCTGTACGACGGGGTGATGTTCAGCCGCTGCAGTGTCGCCTGGAGCGTCGAGCCCTTCATGGCGGAGCCGTGTTGTCGGCGTGCAGCACCAGCGGCTGGTTGATGCAGCCCTCGCGCAGTACGGCGCGCTGGATGACCTCGCTGCTGTTGGCCATGGACTCCTGGTCGAAGACCTCAGCATCGACGATCTTGCGGCTGTAGATGTCGACGATCATGTAGAGGTAGTAGAACTGCCCACGCACCGGGGTCGGTAAGTACGTCACGTCCCAGCTCCAACAGGCATTGGGGCGTGTCACGCGGTGTCGCTGAGGGTCGCCCTTGGGGCGTGGGGCACGGGCGCGGCCACGATGGTGCTGTTCGCCATGCGCCCGCAGGATGCGGTAATAGCTGGACTCTGACGCCACGTAGAGGCCTTCCTCGTCCAGCAGCCGCGGCACGATCTGCCCCGGCGGCAGGCTGGCAAACTCGGGACTATGGCAGATCTCCAGCACCTGCTGACGCTCCTCCGGCGACAGCGCATGGCGAGGGACAGGCCGCACGGCCTGCGGCCGGCGATCCTGATCGCCCCGTGCCCAGCGGCGGTAGGTGTTGGTGCCGATGCCAAGCTCCGCACACGCGGCGTGCAGGCGGGCTCCCTCGGCCCGCGCCTCATCGATCAGCTTTACGGCGTCCTGGCGATCTGAAGTGCTGATCATTCGTCCTCGTCCCCCCAGATCGCTCGGGCCTTTTTTCGCAGCGCCAACAGGGCAGCGGTTTCCGCAAGGGCGGCCTCCTTGCGGCGGAGCTCACGCTTGAGCGCCTTGTTCTCCTGGCGCTCCGCCTTGCGGGCTTCACTTACCTGCTTCGAGGCGGCATCACTGCGGTCGTTGGCGCCTTCGCAGCTCGCCCGCCAGCGCTGAATCTGCTCAGGATAGAGGCCGCGCTGCCGGCAGTACTCGGCACGCTCGGCCTCGCTGAGGGCCGCCGTCTCCAGAACGGCGTGGAACTTGTCTTGCGAGCTCCAGCCCTCGGGATCATCGCTCTGGTCAGGTAGCAAACGGCCCGCTTGCCGAGCCTTCTTGCGCCAGTTGTACAGCGTCGCCGCGGAGATGCCTTCTTCCTGGGCCACTTCCGCCACCGTGCGGTTGTGCGGCGGGAGCAGCTTCTTGAGGATGGCTTCCTGGCGCTCGTCGGAGTACTTCATCGGAACCTCGTCACGCCCCACAGGGTTCAGAGTCTAACAGCCGCTGAGGCTCCAACTAGCTTGACAGTGGGGG
>NZ_SNWH01000053.1 GCF_004361885.1 Halomonas ventosae | reverse complement strand
CAGCGCCTGACTGGCGCTGTTTCCAAGGGTGGTGCCTTGGAATGACTTGGGGGTGAAAGTCCCCTGCACGCCCGGCAAGGGGAAGTGCTAGCCGACGGCAAGGGTGTCTCCCGTGAGGGGGAATCTGAAGGCAGCCTGAAGCAAAACGCTGGCCTGACGAACAGGAAGCGGATACGAGGCGGCATGGCGGGGTGAGGTGGCATGCATCATCAAAGCCCGGTACTTGCACGGAACGCCATGACGTATATCCGACAGGCATAAGCGGGAAGGTCGCGCGTCTTACCCTGGGAGGTCTGGTGGTCTGCCACGGTGCTACCGGCGTCGAGAGGCGGCGGGATGGGCCACCAGACGTCAGCCGAGGCCATAGTAAGTGCCGGTTTACCGCGGCACCAAGGGCCGAACATGAAGAACCGTGAGTAGGCGATGACGTCTCGAGGATCGATCATGAAGACAGAAAGTGGCGCTGATACCGCCACCCACCCAGAGGGGCAGGGGCAGTACCCCGGGTCCCAGCCGGTGGGCGTCGAGACGGTTCCGGCGTCGTCATCGTGGACGAAAGCGGAGCCCGACCCGCTCATGGAGGCCGTGGTAGAGAAGGTCAACATGGCGCGGGCTTACCGTAGGGTGGTCGCCAACAAAGGGGCGCCGGGTGCCGACGGCATGACGGTGGACCAGTTGGCCGACCATCTGAAGCAACACTGGCCGACGCTGCGCGAGCGGCTGCTGGCCGGTGAGTACCACCCCAGCCCAATCCGAGCCGTCGAGATCCCCAAGCCCAAGGGCGGGACGCGACAGCTTGGCATCCCCACGGTCACCGACCGGCTGATCCAGCAGGCGCTGCTGCAGGTGCTGACGCCGCGCTTCGACCCGGGATTCTCGGCATCGAACTACGGCTACCGCCCCAAGCGCAGCGCCCAGCAGGCCGTCTCGGCGATGAAGGACCATGTCGCCGCCGGCCACCGCTGGGTGGTCGACCTTGACCTGAAAGCCTTCTTCGACCGAGTGAACCACGACCTGCTGATGGCCCGGGTCGCGCGCCACGTCTGCGACAAGCGAGTGTTGCGCCTGATCCGACGCTATCTGGAAGCCGGGATGTTCCAGGATGGCCTGGCCGCGCCACGCCGGCAGGGCACGCCCCAGGGTGGGCCGCTGAGCCCACTGCTAGCGAACATCCTGCTGGATGACGTGGACAAGGAACTGGAGCGCCGCGGTCACCGCTTCTGCCGCTACGCCGACGACCTGCAGGTGTATGTCAGGAGTCGGCGAGCGGGCGAGCGCGTCATGGCCAGTCTGAGTGATTTTCTCGAGAGCTCACTCAAGCTGACGGTCAATCGCGACAAGAGTGCGGTGGAACGGCCGTGGAACCGGGAGTATCTGGGCTACACGCTGACCAGGCACAAACTGCCGAAGCTGACGCTGGCCAAAGCCAGCTTGCAGCGCCTGATGCAGCGTGTCCGCGAGATCCTCAAGCGCGGCAGGGGGCGCAACATACGGCGAGTCATTGAGGAGCTGGTCCCCGCCCTGCGGGGCTGGGCCAACTACTTCTCCCTCGTTGATGTGAAGCGCCCGCTGGAAGCGTTGGATCAGTGGATACGCCGTCGGCTGCGCTGTGTGATCTGGCGGCAGTGGAAACGCCCATGGACCCGGCGGCGCAAGCTTCTGGCGCTGGGCCTGGACGAGCAGCGTGCCTGGAAGTCAGCGGGGAATGGGCGAGGTCCTTGGTGGAATGCCGGTGCCTCGCACATGAATCAGGCCCTGCCGCGGAAGTGGTTCGACTGGTTGGGTCTGATCTCGGTACTGGACACGGTCAAGAGGGCTTAATCGTTCTTCGTGAACCGCCGTGGTACGGAACCGTATGCCCGGTGGTGTGAGAGGACGGGGGAGGCGACTCCCCCTCCTACTCGAT
>NZ_SNWH01000052.1 GCF_004361885.1 Halomonas ventosae | reverse complement strand
GAGTGGTCGGGCGCGGTAGAGGAGCGTCGTGTACGCCGATGAAGGTGGATCGAGAGGTCTGCTGGAGGTATCACGAGTGCGAATGCTGACATGAGTAACGACAAGGGGAGTGAAAACCTCCCCCGCCGGAAGACCAAGGGTTTCTGTTCGACGCTAATCGGAGCAGAGTGAGTCGGCCCCTAAGGCGAGGCCGAAAGGCGTAGTCGATGGGAAACGGGTCAATATTCCCGTACCTCACTGTATTGCGATGGGGGGACGAAGAAGGCTAGGTGGGCCAGGCGTTGGTTGTCCTGGTGAAAGTCAGTAGGCTGGGAGATCAGGCAAATCCGGTTTCCCAAGGCCGAGAGACGAGACGAACAGCCCACGGGCTGGAAGTCATCGATGCCACGCTTCCAGGAAAAGCCTCTAAGCTTCAGATACAGTGGGACCGTACCCCAAACCGACACAGGTGGTCAGGTAGAGAATACCCAGGCGCTTGAGAGAACTCGGGTGAAGGAACTAGGCAAAATGGTGCCGTAACTTCGGGAGAAGGCACGCCGGCATAGGGTGACGGGACATGCTCCCCGAGCCTGAACCGGTCGAAGATACCAGGTGGCTGCAACTGTTTATTAAAAACACAGCACTCTGCAAACGCGCAAGCGGACGTATAGGGTGTGACGCCTGCCCGGTGCCGGAAGGTTAAGTGATGGTGTTAGCGCAAGCGAAGCTCCTGATCGAAGCCCCGGTAAACGGCGGCCGTAACTATAACGGTCCTAAGGTAGCGAAATTCCTTGTCGGGTAAGTTCCGACCTGCACGAATGGCGTAATGATGGCCACGCTGTCTCCACCCGAGACTCAGTGAAATTGAAATCGCCGTGAAGATGCGGTGTACCCGCGGCTAGACGGAAAGACCCCGTGAACCTTTACTACAGCTTCACACTGGACGCTGATGTTGCCTGTGTAGGATAGCTGGGAGGCTAAGAACCCCGGACGCCAGTTCGGGGGGAGCCACCCTTGAAATACCAGCCTGGCATCATTGGCGTTCTAACTCAGGTCCGTGATCCGGATCGAGGACCGTGTGTGGTGGGTAGTTTGACTGGGGCGGTCTCCTCCCAAAGCGTAACGGAGGAGCACGAAGGTACCCTCAGCACGGTTGGAAATCGTGCAGTGAGTGCAAGAGCATAAGGGTGCTTGACTGCGAGACAGACACGTCGAGCAGGTACGAAAGTAGGTTCTAGTGATCCGGTGGTTCTGTATGGAAGGGCCATCGCTCAACGGATAAAAGGTACTCCGGGGATAACAGGCTGATACCGCCCAAGAGTTCACATCGACGGCGGTGTTTGGCACCTCGATGTCGGCTCATCACATCCTGGGGCTGAAGTCGGTCCCAAGGGTATGGCTGTTCGCCATTTAAAGTGGTACGCGAGCTGGGTTTAGAACGTCGTGAGACAGTTCGGTCCCTATCTGCCGTGGGCGTTGGAGATTTGAGAAGGGCTGCTCCTAGTACGAGAGGACCGGAGTGGACGCACCTCTGGTGTTCCGGTTGTCACGCCAGTGGCATTGCCGGGTAGCTATGTGCGGACGGGATAACCGCTGAAAGCATCTAAGCGGGAAGCCCCCTTCAAGATGAGATCTCCCCGAGGCCTTGAGCCTCCTGAAGGGCCCAGCGAGACCAGCTGGTGGATAGGCCGGGTGTGGACGCGCTGCAAGGCGTTGAGCTAACCGGTACTAATGGCCCGTGAGGCTTGACCATATAACACCCAAGCGGTCTGCCGATGGCGACCGACAGCCGGATACGTGAGACGTAGCAGATCAGCATGATTCACCGTTTTTCGCCTGACGACCATAGCGTGCGGGAACCACCTGATCCCATGCCGAACTCAGCAGTGAAACCGCTCAGCGCCGATGGTAGTGTGGGGCCTCCCCATGCGAGAGTAGGTCATCGTCAGGCACTTATCCCGAAAAAA
>NZ_SNWH01000051.1 GCF_004361885.1 Halomonas ventosae | reverse complement strand
AGCGTCGCCACCTTCAGCGCCAGTGACGAAGAAGACGGCGCGCTTACCGCCAGTGCCGGTCAAGTCACCTTCAGCCCAGGCAGCAACGACGCCGGTTACTACGCCTTCGACGGCGAGAACGTGGTGCTCACCCAGGCCGGTGTCGACGCCATCAACGCCGGCACCGAGCTGCCCGCGGTGAACCTGACTGCCACCGACAGCGCCAACGCCACCGCCCATGCCGCCGCGACGCCGACTTATACCGCCCAGAACGACGGCCCGACGATCGCGGTCACTGCCGAACCCGCGTTCAACGAAAACGACGCCGTGGCGGGCCAAACCATGGCGACGTTCACGGCGAGCGACGAAGAAGACGGCGCCCTGACCGCCGGTGGCGGCCAAGTGACCTTCACGCCGGGCACGAATAACGACGGTTACTACGCCTTCGACGGCGAGAACGTGGTGCTCACCCAGGCCGGTGTCGACGCCATCAACGCCGGCACCGAGCTTCCCGCGGTGAACCTGACTGCCACCGACAGCGCCAACGCCACGACCCAAGATAGCGATACCCCGAGCTATGTAGCGCAGAACGACGGCCCGACGATCGCGGTGACCGCGGCGCCCGCGTTCAACGAAAACGACGCCGTGGCGGGCCAGAGCGTGGCGACGTTCACGGCGAGTGACGAAGAAGACGGCGCCCTGACCGTGGCTAACGGGGGCGTTGACTTCACCTCAGGCAGCAACGACACCGGCTACTACGCCTTCGACGGCGAGAACGTGGTGCTCACCCAGGCTGGCGTCGATGCCATCAACGCCGGCACCGAGCTGCCCGCGGTGAGCCTGACCGCCACCGACAGCGCCAACGCCACCGCCAATGCCGCGGCGACGCCGACTTATACTGCCCAGAACGACGGCCCGACCATCGCGGTCACTGCCGAACCCGCGTTCAACGAAAACGACGCCGTGGCGGGCCAAACCATGGCGACGTTCACGGCGAGCGACGAAGAAGACGGCGCCCTGACCGCCGGTGGCGGCCAAGTGACCTTCAGCCCAGGTAGCAACGACGCCGGCTACTACGCCTTCGACGGCGAGAACGTGGTGCTCACCCAGGCCGGCGTCGACGCCATCAACGCCGGCACCGAGCTGCCCGCGGTGAGCCTGACCGCCACCGACAGCGCCAACGCCACCGCCAATGCCGCGGCGACGCCGACTTATACTGCCCAGAACGACGGCCCGACCATCGCGGTCACTGCCGAACCCGCGTTCAACGAAAACGACGCCGTAGCGGGCCAAACCATGGCGACGTTCACGGCGAGCGACGAAGAAGACGGCGCCCTGACCGCCGGTGGCGGCCAAGTGACCTTCACGCCGGGCACGAATAACGACGGTTACTACGCCTTCGACGGCGAGAACGTGGTGCTCACCCAGGCCGGTGTCGACGCCATCAACGCCGGCACCGAGCTGCCCGCGGTGAGCCTGACTGCCACCGACAGCGCCAACGCCACCGCCAATGCCGCGGCGACGCCGACTTATACCGCCCAGAACGACGGCCCGACGATCGCGGTCACTGCCGAACCCGCGTTCAACGAAAATGACGCCGTGGCGGGCCAAACCATGGCGACGTTCACGGCGAGCGACGAAGAAGACGGCGCCCTGACCGCCGGTGGCGGCCAAGTGACCTTCAGCCCAGGTAGCAACGACGCCGGCTACTACGCCTTCGACGGCGAGAACGTGGTGCTCACCCAGGCCGGTGTCGACGCCATCAACGCCGGCACCGAGCTGCCCGCGGTGAGCCTGACCGCCACCGACAGCGCCAACGCCACGACCCAAGATAGCGATACCCCGAGCTATGTAGCGCAGAACGACGGCCCGACCATCGACGTGACCGCGGCGCCTGCGTTCAACGAAAACGACGCCGTGGCGGGCCAGAGCGTCGCCACCTTCAGCGCCAGTGACGAAGAAGACGGCGCGCTTACCGCCAGTGCCGGTCAAGTCACCTTCAGCCCAGGCAGCAACGACGCCGGCTACTACGCCTTCGACGGCGAGGACGTGGTGCTCACCCAGGCCGGTGTCGACGCCATCAACGCCGGCACCGAGCTGCCCGCGGTGAGCCTGACTGCCACCGACAGCGCCAACGCCACGACCCAAGATAGCGATACCCCGAGCTATGTAGCGCAGAACGACGGCCCGACGATCGCGGTCACTGCCGAACCCGCGTTCAACGAAAACGACGCCGTGGCGGGCCAAACCATGGCGACGTTCACGGCGAGCGACGAAGAAGACGGCGCCCTGACCGCCGGTGGCGGCCAAGTGACCTTCAGCCCAGGTAGCAACGACGCCGGCTACTACGCCTTCGACGGCGAGAA
>NZ_SNWH01000050.1 GCF_004361885.1 Halomonas ventosae | reverse complement strand
GCCTCATCGACCCCGATCCCGGCTATCGCTGGCCCCTGATCGACCAGGCCGCCCAGGCCAGCCAGTCATCGGGCAGGCGGCTGGCCTGGGCGGCCTGGTCGATCAGGGGCCAGCGATAGCCGGGATCGGGGTCGATGAGGCTGGCCTGGCCCTGCCACGAGGCAGCTTGCAGTTCTGCCTCCAGTGCCTGCAACTGTCCGGGGCTGGGGGGCGGTAATCCCGGGGCCTGGAGGGCCAGCAGGATTTCCGGCTCCTCGGCTTCCGTGAACGGATAGGGGGTGGAGGGAAAGTCTTCGCTCCGGTTGAGGCCCAGCAACTTTGCCAGACGCTCGCTGCCCAGGGCCAGAGGCCGGGCCTGCCAGCCCAGCAGGTGGGCGGCATAGGCGATGGCGCCCAGGGCGTGGCCCAGGTCGAGCTGGCAGTAGCGGAAGGCCCGCTCCCCGTATTTCCAGGCCTCCCGCCACATGATGGAACTCAGACCCAGCAGCAGGCAGGGGCTGCCGCCGGGGTTCAGCAGAGCCCGGCTTTCCAGCTGGTGCTGGAGCGGGTCGTAGTGGTGCACCCCATCGGCCAGGCCAGGAATGCCCCGGCAGAGCAGATAACTTTCCGTGGGGTGCAGATTGCCCGAAGAGGGATTGCAGCGCAGGGCCCAGCGGCTGGGGCCCCAGCTTTTCCAGGCCGAGAGGCCGAAGGAAAGCTCCAGCACGGCGCCGATGCTGTCCAGGCCGGTGGGCACGGCAGCCGTGGGGGCTGGATCATGCCAGGGACGTTCGAACTGATCGGCGCTCAGCGGCAGGGACAGGCAGGGGGCGCCATGAAAGTGGCGGAAAGGGGCCGGCTGGGCATCCCAATCCAGTTGCCCGGGGCCCGCGGCATAAGCTTCAAAGTGGTGGCGGGTGCGAGCGTGGTAGCTCTGGATGAACGGAATGTTTTCCGGCACGGCAGGCTTTCTCGATGGGGGTTGCGCAGGGTACCGCGATACCGCATGAGACAGCAAAGCCCGTTCCCGGGTTGCAACTTGCCGCAGAGGCCCTGCTCCAGCGGCCAGGCCAGGCCCGGCCCAACCCGCCTGATGGCGGGCCTGATCGTGGGCCTGATCGTGGGCCTGATGGCGGTCAAGGCAATTCAGACTGCCCTGTAGCCGGCTGCCACCGGACAAGGCAGACCGGTGGCGCAGGGCCGCCGCCAGGTCGGAAAAGCGCGTCCGCCGCGGGATCAGGGCATGCGCCGGCTTTTATGTCGTCAAGCGGATCAGGCGATTTTAGGCTGACCGTCCGAGGCGGTCACGCCACCATCGACGGGAATATTGACACCATTGACAAAACTGGCATCTTCGCTGGCAAGAAAGGCCATGACCGCAGCGACCTCTTCAGGCTCTGCAGCTCTACCGAGCGGGATGCGTTCATTGAATTTCTGGTTCACCGCTTCCGGGAAGTTGGCGGTCATGTTGGTCTTTACCAGGCTCGGACAAACGGCATTGACCCGCACCCCGGCTCCGCCGTGGTCGAGTGCCATCGCGCGTGTCAGGTTGGATACGGCACCTTTCGCAGCGCAGTAATATGCAGCTCCCCAGTCGCCGCCGAGACCCGATACAGAAGCGGTATTGACGATGCAGCCTTTGCTCTTGAGCAGGTGCGGAAGAGCGAATTTCGAGCAATACACTACCCCATTGATATCAATGGCGGAGATCCGCTCCCAGTCTTCCAGGCTGGAGTCGAGGACGCTGCCGGTCGCATGCACGCCGGCATTGTTGATGAGCACATCGACTTTGCCGAACTGTTCCACAACGCGGTCGAACATCGCCCTGACCGACGTCACGTCAGAGACATCGACGCCGATGACCAGTGTCCGCTTCTCCGGCAGGGAGGAAGCCACTTTTTCGGCGGCCGTCTTGTCCCAGTCGGCCAGGACGACGATCGCCCCTTCCGATGCAAAGCGACGTGCTGCGGCAGCGCCAATCCCGCTACCGGCACCAGTAATGACGACAACCTTGTTTTCGAACCTCATAAAGCTTTGCATCCCAACCTCCCCTTGCAGACCCTGCTCTGATGTCATGGTCTGATAGCCAATGTTCATTAAAAAGGGAGGCAAGTCCCGGGTCTCATGGCAAAGGACTCATGGCAAAGGACCCGGGGCTTGCCTCCATGGCGACTCCCTGAATTACCTTCCTGGAGTTTTCATGCTCGTTGAGCATATCAAGGCCTCCCCCCCAACTGTCAAGCTGGAGCGGCAGCGGGGTATAGGAAATTCAAACGCCCTTTTCGGCCAGTCTGGCAGGTAGGCAGCGGCCGTGCAAGCGTCGTTTTGGGTACGGATCGGAGGTTCGCACTTCGGCTTTCGACATCGCGGGGCCACGCAGCGGCTCAGTGCGTAGCCATTTCTCACCGAATCCCGGCACAGGGCCGAGCGCAGCCCTGCGGGGTCGTGGCC
>NZ_SNWH01000049.1 GCF_004361885.1 Halomonas ventosae | reverse complement strand
GGCGTCCATGGTATTGCTGAGTCGCCAGCTCAGCACCTTGCGGCTGTACCAGTCGATAATGGCGACCAGGTAGACGAACCCGCGTGGCAGACGGAGTGGAGTAAGAAGCAGGGCGTAGTCGAGCTATTTCCCTGCTTCTCCTCCCCGAACCGTACGTGCACCTCTCAGCGCATACGGCTCTCCATTCAAGTGTGACTCAAAGCCATGGCAACATCTCGGTAGCGCGAAGTGACGGTGTTGCGTACCTCTTCCTGTGGCAGATAGGGATTTGCCTCAGGAAGCCGCCATCGGAAGGTCATCTTTCGACTGGTCACCAGACGTCTCAGGCTCGTTACGCAGAAAACACCTCTGCCATTTGGGCCAAAGAATTTCCATGTCTTGGCTTGTTTCTCTGTTGGTCTCAGGAAGTGTTTTCGCATCATGGACTTTATCGATGCGCGATACTTCCTTGATAGCCAGTGGCCAAATCGCCAGAAGACAATGCCATCTATCTTCCTGTAAGTGATCGCGGTGTAGTCGGTATGCTGGTAGAAATTTGCCCATCCCGCCAGTCGGCGATTCAGGCGGTCCACCATGTCAATCCTATTCGCGCTATGATTGCTAGACAATTCTTTCGCCAGAGATGCAGCGAAATTCTTTGCTTTTTCACGGGGGATGGACGTGACCGGGCGCATTGTGCCATTGGGTCCGCGTTTACGAATTATCCTATGGCCCAAGAAAATAAACCCGTCATTCACATGCGTTATATGGGTCTTATCCATATTCAGAGTTAATGAGAGGTCGTCCTCAAGGAACAGTCGGCACTCCTCGCGGATAGCCTCAGCATGAGCCTTGTTTCCTTTAACAACCAAGACGAAATCATCAGCGTAGCGACAGTAAGCTACCGCTGGTCGCCAATGTCGTCTTTCTCGCATAGCGATTGGAAATTCTCGTTGGATGCTAGAGTTCCAGTACCAACGATCTTTGCGGGCCTTCTTGCCAAGATAGAGTTTCTCAAGCCATTGGTCGAATTCATTCAGCATGATATTCGACAGTAATGGTGAAAGCACACCACCTTGCGGAACGCCGTCGTGGGCAGCATGAAACAGCCCTTTGTCGACATGGCCCGCTTTGATGAATTTCCAGAGGAGGTCTAGGAAACGATTGTCACAAATCCGCCTGCGAACGCACCGCATCAGCTTTCGGTGGTGGACAGTATCAAAGTAGCTTGCCAAGTCGCCTTCTATGACCCAGCGGCCCTTTGTTTCTCCACTATCCGTAAGCTGCAATTTCACGGTTCGGATAGCATGGTGCACGCTTCTTTCGGGGCGGAAGCCGTAGGATAAGCGATGGAAGTCGCTTTCCCATATGGGCTCCATTGCCATCAGCATCGCACGTTGTACAATCCTATCTCGCAGTGTTGGTATCCCCAGTGGGCGCTTCTTGCCGTTGGCCTTCGGAATATAGATACGACGAGCAGGCTGAGGCTGATAGGTTCCAGCCAGCAGCTCTGAGCGAATATCATCCACATAGTGGCTAATATCCTGCTCTACTACTCGTCGAGTCTCACCGTCTACCCCAGCAGTCTTGGCCCCCTTTGATGCCAGTGTTTTCCACGCAGCATTCAGGAGCCAATCGCGCCCTGCAATCAGCCTCAACAGTCGATCAAACCTACGATTCGGATCTTCTGTTGACCATGTTGCTAGCTTGCTCTGCATTTCCCTGATTATCAAAGGTCTTCACCTCTCTCGGTCAGGTAATTAGTGGAACAAGCCACTTGAACTGCCTCCCTTCGCCATGTGGTGGGCTTTCCCCACCTCGGACTACTACGGAGGCTCCGCCAGCTTGTTGGGCATCGGGGTCGCACTCCCTTACCATCCCATACAAGCCTTCCCTCGTTTACATGCTGGACTCAAGCGTATGGAGGAGGTTGCCGATCGCAATCTTTACCCTTGCATGCTGCAAGTTGGTGTACCCGGTACGGATTAGCTGCGCACTGTCCATACCCCTGTTGGCAACGACTTGGCTATTCGTTGCCCGCAGCAGAAGTGAGCCTTACCTGTACTCACTGCTGGGGCACACACCTCCGATAAGCCGTGTAGGAGGTGGCGACACGTTCAGCCCATAGACGCGGATTAATCGGTTCGTGTTCCTCAACCTTTCCATACTTAGCCTAGAGGTGCATCTTGGCGTAACGGCTTCGCCTCACACCCCGTTTCCCACGGGTTACATCACCCTGCCAGTGCACTGCAGGTCACTGCCGCTTCGGCTCATGCCCTCTCACAGCAGAGGGCAGCCCTTCACTAGGAGCATCCTGCTCGTCATGAAGGTATTCCAGTCATGCTCGTGCCCATTCAGCTACTTCCTGCTGCCTTCAGGGTCGAGGCACACTGTAGGTTACATCCGTGCTCCACACCTGGTTCGGTCGCGTGATCGACACACCACGCAGCAGGTACGGATAGACCTTGTGATCGGGGTGCGGCCGGCTGGTCAT
>NZ_SNWH01000048.1:349-2745 GCF_004361885.1 Halomonas ventosae | reverse complement strand
CGAAGCCACGGGTTTGACGACTGCCGATGTGGAAGCCCTGCGTGCCGAAGACAGGCACTGATCTTCCACACCGGAGCTATAAACTATGGGACACAGGACACAAACTATGGGACACCCACTTACTTGACGGCTCATCAAACTAAGGGACACCCACTTTGTTCTTGACGCCAAAAACAAAGGACACCCACTTTGTTCTTCCCACTTTGTTCTTTGACGCTGTTGCCCAACCGAGCACCGGGGATGGAGCTTCCCCACGAAAACTAAGGGACGCCCACTTCACAAACTAAAGGACACCCACTTTGTTCTTGACGTCCTCCCGGTAGCGGCTAGCCTGATTCTCAGGCTCTCCGACGAGGCACGCCCCATGACACAACCCCGCGCCGCCCTGGTGTCGCTCGACACCACGCCCTGGTACCACCTGGTCAACCGCTGCGTGCGCCGCGCCTTCCTGTGCGGCACCGATGCCGTCAGCGGGCAGAGCTACGAACATCGCCGCGGCTGGATCAGTGATCGGCTGCACCAGCTGGCCGGCGTGTTCGCCATCGACGTGGCGGCCTACGCGGTGATGAGCAACCACTACCATCTGGTGGTGCGGGTGGATGTGGAGCGTGCCGCTGAGTGGAGCGACGACGAGGTGCTGCGCCGCTGGACGATGCTGTTCAGCGGCCCCTTGCTGGTGCAACGCTATTGCGCCGGGGCGGATCAGCTGCCGGCGGAGGTAGCGGCGGTCAAGGCGCTGGCCGCGACCTACCGCGAGCGGCTGACGGATGTCTCCTGGTTCATGCGGCTGCTCAACGAAGCCATCGCCCGCCAGGCCAATGCCGAGGACAACGTGAAAGGGCGCTTCTGGGAAGGGCGCTTCAGGAGCCAGGCGCTGCTCGACGAGGCGGCGATTCTCAGCGCCATGGCCTATGTGGACTTGAACCCCATCCGTGCCGGCATGGCCGAAACGCCCGAAGCCTCCGCGCATACCTCGGTCGCCGAGCGCCTGGTGGCACTGCCGAGTGACGCCGAGCGGGAGAACGGGCAGGAGAGGGCAGCCACTGCCGAGGCCGGGCCGCTCGATGCCCCGGACGCCCCGGCGGTTCGCGTGCCGGCCTGGTGTGATGCGCTACCGCTGCAGCCCTTGATGCCCTTCGATGCCACCGCCCAGCTGCCCAACGCGATTCCGTTCAGTTTCGAGGATTACCTCGAGCTGGTCGAGAACACCGGGCGCTGCCAGCGGCCCGACAAGCGCGGGCGGATTGACGGCCACGTCCCCAAGCTGCTCGACCGGCTGGGCATCGACCCCGAAGCCTTCATCGCCGCCTCCACCACGCTGCTCACGCGTTTCGGCAGCGCCGTGGGCACGCCCCAGAGCCTCACCGCCTGCTGTGCCGAGCGCCAGGCCCGGCACCTGCGCGGGATGCGCGCCGCGCAGGAGGTGTTCGAGCGCCGCGCGGCGTGAGGGGGGAGTAGCGCAGTGGAGTGGCTTGAAGGTACCGTTGCGGCGAGGCGTGGTAAGCTACCAAAAGGAAAGGACAGCCACTTTGTTGCCGCCACTTTGTTGACCGTCAGAGGAGGCAAGGGCGCTGGGCGCGAAAAGGAAAGGACAGCCACTTTGTTGCCGGCCACTTTGTTGACCGTCAGAGGAGGCAAGGGCGCTGGGCGAGGAGCTGCTCAAGGCCGATCGCCTGGGCTTGCCGGAAGGCCCGCTGCTCGCCTGGATCACTTTCTTCACGCACTGGCAGGAGGATCTCACCATGGCCAAGGTTGCCCACGAGCCGGTCAAGAAGGCGATGAGCCGTATCCGCGAACTTGGCGCGGATGAGGAAGCGCGTCGGCTGGCCTTCGTGCGTGAGAGGGCGCTTCTGGGAAGGGCGCTTCAGGAGCCAGGCGCTGCTCGATGAGGCGGCGATTCTCAGCGCCATGGCCTATGTGGACTTGAACCCCATCCGTGCCGGCATGGCCGAAACGCCCGAGACCTCCGCGCATACCTCGGTCGCCGAGCGCCGAAAGGAAAGGACAGCCACTTTGTTGCCGCCACTTTGTTGACCGTCAGAGGAGGCAAGGGCGCTGGGCGAGGAGCTGCTCAAGGCCGACCGCCTGGGCTTGCCGGAAGGCCCGCTGCTCGCCTGGATCACTTTCTTCACGCACTGGCAGGAGGATCTCACCATGGCCAAGGTTGCCCACGAGCCGGTCAAGAAGGCGATGAGCCGTATCCGCGAACTTGGCGCGGATGAGGAAGCGCGTCGGCTGGCCTTCGTGCGTGAGAGGGCGCTTCTGGGAAGGGCGCTTCAGGAGCCAGGCGCTGCTCGATGAGGCGGCGATTCTCAGCGCCATGGCCTATGTGGACTTGAACCCCATCCGTGCCGGCATGGCCGAAACGCCCGAGACCTCCGCGCATACCTCGGTGG
>NZ_SNWH01000048.1:0-254 GCF_004361885.1 Halomonas ventosae | reverse complement strand
GATGAGGCGGCGATTCTCAGCGCCATGGCCTATGTGGACTTGAACCCCATCCGTGCCGGCATGGCCGAAACGCCCGAGACCTCCGCGCATACCTCGGTGGCCGAGCGCCAGGCCCGGCACCTGCGCGGGATGCGCATGGCGCGCAAGGTGTTCGAGCGCCGCGCGGCGTGAGGGGGGAGTAGCGCAGTGGAGTGGCTTGAAGGTACCGTTGCGGCGAGGCGTGGTAAGCTACCGGCAGGCGATTGCAAGGACGG
>NZ_SNWH01000047.1 GCF_004361885.1 Halomonas ventosae | reverse complement strand
TTGCTACCTGGGCTGAAGGTCACTTGGCCGCCACCGGCGGTCAGGGCGCCGTCTTCTTCGTCGCTCGCCGTGAACGTCGCCATGGTTTGGCCCGCCACGGCGTCGTTTTCGTTGAACGCAGGCGCCGCGGTCACCGCGATCGTCGGGCCGTCGTTCTGGGCGGTATAAGTCGGCGTCGCGGCGGCATTGGCGGTGGCGTTGGCGCTGTCGGTGGCAGTCAGGCTCACCGCGGGCAGCTCGGTGCCGGCGTTGATGGCGTCGACGCCGGCCTGGGTGAGCACCACGTTCTCGCCGTCGAAGGCGTAGTAACCGTCGTTATTCGTGCCCGGCGTGAAGGTCACTTGGCCGCCACCGGCGGTCAGGGCGCCGTCTTCTTCGTCGCTCGCCGTGAACGTCGCCACGCTCTGGCCCGCCACGGCGTCATTTTCGTTGAACGCGGGTTCGGCAGTGACCGCGATCGTCGGGCCGTCGTTCTGGGCGGTATAAGTCGGCGTCGCGGCGGCATTGGCGGTGGCGTTGGCGCTGTCGGTGGCAGTCAGGCTCACCGCGGGCAGCTCGGTGCCGGCGTTGATGGCGTCGACACCGGCCTGGGTGAGCACCACGTTCTCGCCGTCGAAGGCGTAGTAGCCGTCGTTATTCGTGCCCGGCGTGAAGGTCACTTGGCCGCCACCGGCGGTCAGGGCGCCGTCTTCTTCGTCGCTCGCCGTGAACGTCGCCACGCTCTGGCCCGCCACGGCGTCGTTTTCGTTGAACGCGGGTTCGGCAGTGACCGCGATCGTCGGACCGTCGTTCTGGGCGGTATAAGTCGGCGTCGCCGCGGCATTGGCGGTGGCGTTGGCGCTGTCGGTGGCAGTCAGGCTCACCGCGGGCAGCTCGGTGCCGGCGTTGATGGCGTCGACACCGGCCTGGGTGAGCACCACGTCCTCGCCGTCGAAGGCGTAGTAGCCGGCGTCGTTGCTGCCTGAGGTGAAGTCAACGCCCCCGTTAGCCACGGTCAGGGCGCCGTCTTCTTCGTCACTCGCCGTGAACGTCGCCACGCTCTGGCCCGCCACGGCGTCGTTTTCGTTGAACGCGGGCGCCGCGGTCACGTCGATGGTCGGGCCGTCGTTCTGGGCGGTATAAGTCGGCGTCGCCGCGGCATTGGCGGTGGCGTTGGCGCTGTCGGTGGCAGTCAGGCTCACCGCGGGCAGCTCGGTGCCGGCGTTGATGGCATCGACGCCAGCCTGGGTGAGCACCACGTTCTCGCCGTCGAAGGCGTAGTAGCCGTCGTTATTCGTGCCCGGCGTGAAGGTCACTTGGCCGCCACCGGCGGTCAGGGCGCCGTCTTCTTCGTCACTCGCCGTGAACGTCGCCATGGTTTGGCCCGCTACGGCGTCGTTTTCGTTGAACGCGGGTTCGGCAGTGACCGCGATCGTCGGGCCGTCGTTCTGGGCGGTATAAGTCGGCGTCGCGGCGGCATTGGCGGTGGCGTTGGCGCTGTCGGTGGCAGTCAGGTTCACCGCGGGCAGCTCGGTGCCGGCGTTGATGGCGTCGACACCGGCCTGGGTGAGCACCACGTTCTCGCCGTCGAAGGCGTAGTAGCCGGCGTCGTTGCTACCTGGGCTGAAGGTCACTTGGCCGCCACCGGCGGTCAGGGCGCCGTCTTCTTCGTCACTGGCGCTGAAGGTGGCCACGCTCTGGCCCGCCACGGCGTCGTTTTCGTTGAACGCAGGCGCCGCGGTCACGTCGATGGTCGGGCCGTCGTTCTGCGCTACATAGCTCGGGGTATCGCTATCTTGGGTCGTGGCGTTGGCGCTGTCGGTGGCAGTCAGGCTCACCGCGGGCAGCTCGGTGCCGGCGTTGATGGCGTCGACGCCGGCCTGGGTGAGCACCACGTTCTCGCCGTCGAAGGCGTAGTAACCGGCGTCGTTGCTGCCTGGGCTGAAGGTGACTTGACCGGCACTGGCGGTAAGCGCGCCGTCTTCTTCGTCACTGGCGCTGAAGGTGGCCACGCTCTGGCCCGCCACGGCGTCGTTTTCGTTGAACGCAGGCGCCGCGGTCACGTCGATGGTCGGGCCGTCGTTCTGCGCTACATAGCTCGGGGTATCGCTATCTTGGGTCGTGGCGTTGGCGCTGTCGGTGGCAGTCAGGCTCACCGCGGGCAGCTCGGTGCCGGCGTTGATGGCATCGACACCGGCCTGGGTGAGCACCACGTTCTCGCCGTCGAAGGCGTAGTAACCGTCGTTATTCGTGCCCGGCGTGAAGGTCACTTGGCCGCCACCGGCGGTCAGGGCGCCGTCTTCTTCGTCGCTCGCCGTGAACGTCGCCATGGTTTGGCCCGCTACGGCGTCGTTTTCGTTGAACGCAGGCGCCGCGGTCACGTCGATGGTCGGGCCGTCGTTCTGGGCAGTATAAGTCGGCGTCGCCGCGGCATTGGCGGTGGCGTTGGCGCTGTCGGTGGCGGTCAGGCTCACCGCGGGCAGCTCGGTGCCGGCGTTGATGGCATCGACGCCAGCCTGGGTGAGCACCACGTTCTCGCCGTCGAAGGCGTAGTAGCCGGTGTCGTTGCTGCCTGAGGTGAAGTCAACGCCCCCGTTAGCCACGGTAAGCGCGCCGTCTTCTTCGTCACTGGCGCTGAAGGTGGCCACGCTCTGGCCCGCCACGGCGTCGTTTTCGTTGAACGCAGGCGCCGCGGTCACGTCGATGGTCGGACCGTCGTTCTGGGCGGTATAAGTCGGCGTCGCCGCGGCATTGGCGGTGGCGTTGGCGCTGTCGGTGGCAGTCAGGCTCACCGCGGGCAGCTCGGTGCCGGCGTTGATGGCGTCGACGCCGGCCTGGGTGAGCACCACGTTCTCGCCGTCGAAGGCGTAGTAACCGGCGTCGTTGCTGCCTGGGCTGAAGGTGACTTGACCGGCACTGGCGGTAAGCGCGCCGTCTTCTTCGTCACTGGCGCTGAAGGTGGCGACGCTCTGGCCCGCCACGGCGTCGTTTTCGTTGAACGCAGGCGCCGCGGTCACGTCGAT
>NZ_SNWH01000046.1 GCF_004361885.1 Halomonas ventosae | reverse complement strand
TGCCGAACTCAGCAGTGAAACCGCTCAGCGCCGATGGTAGTGTGGGGCCTCCCCATGCGAGAGTAGGTCATCGTCAGGCACTTATCCCGAAAAAAACCCCGAGTTCATTTGAGCTCGGGGTTTTTTTATGGGCGACCCATGAAAGCATCACCTGTTATCATGGCATTGCGAATGAACATCGGAGCTCGTTCCGTGACGTTGACCACCCCGGCCCTGCTGTTTCCTGCCATCTCGCTGCTGCTGCTGGCCTATACCAATCGTTTCCTGGTGCTCGCCCAGTTAATCCGCAAGCTGGCGGATGAAGAGCGCGACCGGCATCAGACAGGCACCGCCCGACAGATCGTATTGCTCCGTCGGCGCATCTCTCTGACCAAGCGCATGCAGGTGGCGGGCGTGCTGAGTTTTTTGCTCTGCACCTTGTCGATGTTCGCCCTCTTCCTGTCGCTCGAGCTTGTGGGCATGCTGCTCTTCGGCGTGAGCCTGGTAACCCTGTCCATATCGCTAATCTACTCGCTCTGGGAGGTGACCATTTCTACCAACGCGCTCAATGTCCAGTTGCAGGATATCGAGGAATTGAGGAAAGCCACTTCCCCGGTAGCATCCGAGAAGACCAGCCGATGACCGTAGCCGGTGAGTGGTTGCTCTATTGTCGGCCGGGGTTCGAACATGACCTAGCGGCCGAGCTCTCGGACAAGGCCATGGCACTCGGCTGGCAGGGCAAAGCCAGGGTTACGCGGGGAGCCGGTTTCATTCGCTTTATGGTCACCGGTGATACGCCCGCAAACGCATTACATCGGACATTACCATTATCCGGCCTGGTGTTTGCCCGCCAGAGTCTGCTTGCATTGCCGCCCCTTGTGCTTGCGCGCGAGGATCGCCTGACGCCGATACTCGATCAGGTGGTAGCGAGTGGCTGGAGCTTCGATTCGGTATGGCAGGAAACGCCAGATACCAACGAGGGCAAGGCTCTCGCCGGGCTGCTCAAGGCGCTCAAGCGGCCGCTGGAGTCGCGGCTCAAGAAGCACGGCGCCCTGCGGCGCAAGGCTGGCGGGCGCCGGCTCCACCTGCTGTGGAATGACGGGGACCGCGTGCAGTTGGGCATGAGTTTCCCCGGCAATCGCAGCGAACTCCCCGGGGGTATTCGTCGGTTGCGCTTTCCCCATCGTGCGCCTAGCCGCTCCACGCTCAAGCTGGAGGAGGCCTGGCACGAATTTATTCCGCGAGACGAATGGGACGAGCGCCTGGGGGAAGGCATGCAGGCGGCCGATCTCGGTGCCGCACCTGGCGGCTGGACCTGGCAACTGGTGCAGCGCGGCATACATGTCTATGCCATCGACAACGGCCCCATGGACAAGGGGCTGATGGCCACCGGGCTAGTGGAGCACCTGCGCGAGGATGGTTTCATCTGGGAACCATCCGGTCGGCTAGACTGGCTGGTGTGCGATATCGTCGACAAGCCCTCGCGGGTGATGGCGATGGTCCAGCGCTGGCTGGTGCGGCGCTGGTGCCGAGAGGCGGTCTTTAACCTGAAGCTGCCCATGAAGCGGCGCTGGCAGGAAGTTTCCCACTGCCTCTTGGGCCTGGAGTCAGCGCTCGCCGAGGCCGGCGTGCGCGCCGAAGTGGCGTGTCGCCACCTCTACCATGATCGCGAGGAGGTGACCGTGTACGTGCGGCTCCTGGACTGAGCCCAGGTCCGGTGTCAGTGGGTCGTCGCCTCGTAGAGGCTGATACGTTCCTCCTCGGTCAGCAGCGGCAGTACGTCCTGGATGACCCGCGCGCGTCTGTCGCTCTGATACCATTCTCTCCAGGCGCGCAGGTCGCGCCACTTGGTGATCATCAGACGTCGATCGCTGTGGCCGAGTTCGACGAGGCTCTCGCCGCCGACGAAGCCGGGCGCGCTGAGGGAGTGGCGCATGGCCTCCCGGGCGGCTGCCTCGTACTCTTCTTCTAGGCCAGGCATGATACGACGTTCGATAATGATCTTGATCATCCGTTACTTCCTTACTCAGCTATTCTGCAACGAGGTCATCGATGTTTGATTCTGCAGATTCCTTACCAGCCTGTGATGCGCAACTCGATACCACAGGGCTTTACTGCCCTGAGCCGATCATGCTGATGCACAACAAGGTGCGTGACATGCATGCGGGGGAGGTGCTCAAGGTAACCGCCAGCGACCCGGCAACGACCCGCGACATTCCCAAGTTCTGCAGTTTCCTCGGGCATGAACTCTTGCACCAGCAAGAAGATGACGGCTGCTATCTCTACCTTATCCGTCTTGGCTGAGTCGCGGCCAGTCCGTTAAGTCCGTTAGTCGCTCGGCGTGTCAATGTCGTTACCGGGCATGACCATCAGCGCCAGGGCTTCGAGGGTGCCGGGATCCTCGTGACGGATGCGATTGGCGATCTGACGTTGGAAGAAGTAGACCACGCGGTGGCGGCTGTGGCCGGGATAGAGGCAGGGGTCGCCAGGCAGGATCGGAGTGCTCTCGATGAACCGCTCGTCGGCGAGCAGCGCTTCCACGCTGCCGTTGCTGTAAAGGCGCCACCCGTAGACCTGTTTCAGCTTCCAGGGCGCGTCGTTCTCATCCATGCATAGAGCATGCGTCCCCTGGGTCTCGGGAAGCTGCTGAATCAGCGTGGTTTCGTCGGTCTCCTCATAATCGAAGTAGGCGGCGGCATGCTCGAGCTCCAGCACCTTGTGCTCAGGCGCCTGCTCGAAGAGCTCCTCGGTTTCTGGGTCACGATAGCCGATGAAATGGCCGTGCTCGACGTCATCCAGGCGATGGCAGGGCGTCAGGGCCTCCATCCACGGGACCAGGCCGACCACTTCGCCATCTTCCTGAAGGCCCCAGGCCAGCAGAGGCATGCCGTACAGGGTATCGGCATCCGAGGCGAGCCGATAGACCATCTCCAGGTTGTCCAGCTCGGGAGAAAGGCGTACCAACCGGCGTCGGGCCAGTTGACGTTGGCGCATGGCCTCGAGGTCAATGACCCGGGCGGAGCGGGATGACTGCGGGGTTCCCATGATGTCCCTCCAAGTGCTGCGTGGGCACGGCATTGGCCTGGTGAGCAGCGCATTGCGTCACTGTCGTCTCATCAATAGCACAGAGTGATTGCCAAGGTTAAGTCCCAGCGGCGGATCCGCAATGATGAACAAGCCGATTGCGCAGTGCCACGATGCCCAGCGTCTTGGCTAGGCGCTGCTGATAGTTGCACAGCAGGATCTCGCTGTCACTCTCACCACGGCCAGCCAGCAGCAGATACAGCATCGCCAGCAGCCCCCGGATCACGGGAAGACGGAGGGTAAAGTGGACCCCACGGTCAAGACAGAATTTGCCTGAGTTTAAGCTAATGCCTCGGCCATGTTCGCAGCGGCACAGCGCTGCCCTGTTGCTTCGT
>NZ_SNWH01000045.1 GCF_004361885.1 Halomonas ventosae | reverse complement strand
CTATCTCCCTCACTCTATCCCCCTGCCCTGTAAAGAAAAAAGCGCGCCCTACGAGAGAGCCCCGCCCCACGGCGCCAGTCAGGGCAGCCGTGAGGTGGAGGCAATGGTGAGTGGGCCAATGGCCGAGATAGAAGAGGGAATCGGCTAGCATGGAGAGCTGCTGCCCTAGAGCCACCCCCGTTCGGCGAACGACGTGTAGCCATCAAAGCCCACCACGACATGATCCAGCACCCGGATCTCCACCAGGCCCAGGGCGTCCTTGAGACGCTGGGTGATGCGCCGGTCGGCGTCGCTGGGCTCGGGGTCGCCCAAAGAAGAACAAAGTGAAGAACAAAGTGGGGGTCCTTTCTTTGCGGGCAGGATGGGGGCCTGGTGGAAAGAATTGAGTGCGTGTTCGGGGTGTTTATGAAACATTCGGGCTATATGGCCGCGGCTGAACCCCTCACGCCATCGCCTGGAGCAGTTGTCGGGCCACTTGCCGGGTGTGTGTTCTCAGTTCCGGGACGGCGATCGCTTCCCAGTAGCGGGCCCGCAGCATGGGGCCGACGTAGAAAAGCCCCGGCAGGGGCTCGCCCTCGCGTCCGATGGGGCGGTAGTGGTCGTCCACCTCCAGCCCCAGGCGCAGGGCATCGGCCTGGATCAGCCCCGTCTCGCGCAGTTGCTCGATCAGCACCGAGCGGGACCGGTCGATGTCGTACTCGGGGCCGGTGCAGTTGACCACCGCGGCCACCTGCAGGGTGTTCAGGGCGCCGCTGGCGCGTTCGCGAAAGCTCACCACCACGCCCTCGGCGTGCGGCGTCATCCGGGTGATCTGGCCGGCCAGCACCTGGGTGCAGCCGCTGCGCAGTTGTGCGTGCAAGCGTGCGGCGGCAACGGGAGCCAGCCGGTGGCGGTGAACGTCCCACCAGGGGCGAAGTCGGGCCAGGAAACGGCGGCGTTCAGCCAGCGGCCAGCGCTGCCAGAGGACGCTGGTGTAGGGCCTCAGTTCGTTGAGTACATCACGCCAGTTCTGCCCCAGCCGCTGGCGGCGCTTGATCTCGGTGCGCAGTGCCCGCAGCAATCCCAGCGCGGTGGCGGGCACGTTCTCCAGATAGCTCGGGAAGCCCGTCGACAGCGGCGCCTGCGGCAGGGTGCGGTGGGCTTTGGGCAACAGCCCGTGGCGTGAGATCAAATGCACCGGGCGGCCATCGTCCAGGCTGGTGAGGCGGAACAGAGCGTCGATGGCGGTATGGCCGGTGCCGATGATGGCCACCGGCGCGCCGGGAGGGATGGCGTCCATCGCCCTGAAATCCCAGGGGTTTTCAATGTAGCGGGGCGAGCCTGCCAAGGCTTGCGCAAAGGGCAGTCGCTGCGGCCCGAGAAACCCCGGGGCGAGCACGACCCGGTCGGCGGCCAGCGTGGCGCCATCGGCCAGTTCAAGCTGAAACGCCCCGCCCTTCGCCCCCGAATGCACGGCGATCACCTCGCCATGGATGCGCCGCAAGCTCAGCGGCGACACCGACACCGCCTGGGCCAGGGTGGCCTCAAGGTAGTCGCCATAAAGGCGCCGGGAGACAAACGAGCCGCCGTTGAGGCTGGGGTCGAGTTCGCGGCAGTAGTTGACGAAATGCGCCGGGTCATCGGCCAGCGCGCTCATGTTGCCGGCCGGCACGTTGAGCAACAGGCTGTCATCCCAGATGCTGTAGGCCAGCCCTCGCCCGGCCCGGGCGCGAGGTTCGATCAAGCACACGTCGGTGTCCGCCTCGGTGCCTTCACTCAACAGGTTCACTGCGGTCATCACGCCGCTGTAGCCGCCACCCACCACGGCAATGCTGCCGGCGCGGTTCACGTTATCCTTGGGGTCTGTCATTCGTCGGCTCCCTGGCCACGGTCATCGGAAAGCGCGGCCAGGTGGTATTGCGTGCCATCAATCGTGATGGTTTGGGGCTGCTCATCGGCCATGGTCTGGCTCCTTGTTGCGGGTGGGTCAAAGGTCGAAATCAAACTCCAACTCAATGTCGTCTCCGCCGAACAGGCCCTCCAGGCTATTGCCTTGCTGGGTGGCCTGACGCTGGGCGCTCGCCATTCGTCAATGGTACTGGCCGAATGCTCGGAGAAGGCCCTCACCTCCGCGTCGGTTTCCGGTTCCTCGACCAGCACCACGATCCGGGCGTGAGCATTCTTCAAACGCTTGTATTCTTCAGGGATCTTGACGACTCCATCCCGAATATCGGCTTCAAACTCGACGGCATACATGGCGTACCTCTGGCGTGCTGAATTGATGTGCCTGATGATAGCAATAAACGAAACCGCCCACTGACACCCCCTCGATCAATCGCATGGCCCAGCGCTCCTGCAGGCCGCCTATGGGTACCCGTCTCGCACCACACTGGATCAGCAGTCCACAGCGGCCCCAGGGCCGCTTTATACCGTCCAGGCAGGGAAATCCTCCGTTAGCGGCATGGAATGCTGCACGGAGCGGCACGAGGCTACCAAGGTCAGATAGTCGACGCGAACGGCACGCATCACGCCGCGCGGCGCTCGAACACCTCGCGGGCGGCGCGCATCCCGCGCAGGTACCGTGCCTGGCGCTCGGCACAGCAGGCGGTGAGGCTTTCGGGCGTGCCCACGGCGCTGCTGAAGCGCTGCATCAGCGTGGTCGAGGCGGCAATGAAGGCGTCCGGGTCGATGCCCAGCCGGACGAGCAGCCGGGGCACCTGCTTACCGATCGCGCCGCGCTTGTCGGGGCGCTGGCAGCGTCCGGTGATCTCGACCAGCTCGAGGTAGTCCTCGAAGCCGAAGGGAATGGCAGCAGGCAGCTCAGCCGTGGCGTCGAACGGCATCAGCGGCTGCAAGCGGCAGCGTCTCGCACCAGGCCGGCACGCGAGCCACTGGGGCATCTGGCGGGGCATCGAGCGGCCCGTCCTCGGGAGCGGCTGCCTTTCTCCTTTCTTATTTTTAAAAAGAAATCAGTCACATACAGATACAGCAAGGGCAACCATCGGGGCTGCCCTTGCTGTGCGTCAGACGGGGATGCGGGAGAAGGCCGGATCAGTGCTTGTCTTCGACGCGCAGCGCCTGGACATCAGCAATCACCAGGCCGGTCGCTTCGGCGATCTGCTCATCGCTGAGCACCCCCAGCTTGATCAGGTTGCGAGCTGTCTCGCGCTTGGCCTCCAACTGACCTTCTAGACGGCCTTCCTGACGCTCCTTTTCGCGCTCAACGCGCTCAATTGTATTGACGTAAGGCATGTGCTTCTCCTCCTGTATGGCGTAGACCGCCTGGACAAACGCGGGTTCCAGGGCGCTCGGTAGCTGGAGCAGCCAGTCAATGATGATGAATAGCTGCACAACCTGGTCTCGGCTATAGCCCCGCTCATACAGCAGCCGAATCAGGGCAACCTTGACGTCCTTGCGCGTGGCACCGTCCTTCAATCGCTTGGCGTGGATCTGGGCCATGACGACCAGCGCGAAGACGTTGGTGCTGGCTTCCAGCTCCGCCCAGCGCGCTTCCCAGTCGATCAGCTTAGCCGTGGGGAAGGTAAAGGTCAGCTCGCATCCCCAGCGCTGGTAGCGGAAGGTCGTGGGCCGGAAGCTGTCACGGGTGTCGGCCAGCACCGCCAGGCTCACTACATCCACCCCGTAGCGGTCACGCAGCCGGTACTGGTAGGTGTACATGCGCTCGGCAAAGGCCTCCTCCGGCTCGCCCTGCACCTCGACGTGGATCAGCACCCAGGTCTCGCTGCC
>NZ_SNWH01000044.1 GCF_004361885.1 Halomonas ventosae | reverse complement strand
TCTCGACCGCGGTCAAGCAGGGGCTGGCGGCACATACGGCACTGGAGCAGCTCTTTACGGGTGAAGTGCCGGATTTCATGCGACAGGACGACCTGGATCAGGCGGCGTGAGCTGAATAGTTACCCACCAGCAAGGCTTCGGTCTCGCTGTGCCGGGCGGCGCCAAGCACCTCATAGAGCGGACCCTTGTAGTGTCGGTAGATGCCTCGCGGGACCTGGGCTTCCATGGCAAGACTCCTGTTCCGGGGTGGCTGGGGATCAAGGCGTGGTGTTGGCCTGCGTCGTCAACCGCGCCAGTACCCGGGCGGCGGCGGTGAACCCGAAGCTGCCGGTAACGAAGGTCGCCGCGCCGAAGCCCGAGGCGCAGTCGAGTCGGGTGACTTCGCCCCCGCCGGGTTTCTGGAAGCACACCTCGCCGTCGCTGCCGGGATAGACCAGCTGCTCGTCGGAATAGACGCACTCCACCGAGAAGCGTCGCTTCGGGTTGCGCGAGAAGCCGAAGTCGCGGCGCAGCCGGGCACGCACCTTGGCGAGCAGCGGATCATGCTCGGTGCGGCTCAGGTCGGCCACCCGGATGCGGGTCGGGTCGGTCTGGCCGCCGGCGGCCCCGGTTACCACGATCGGCAGCTTGCGACGCTTGCACCAGGCGATCAGCGCTGCCTTGGCGACCACGCTATCGATGGCATCCACCAGTTGGTCGGCATCGTCGGGGATACGCTTGTCCAGGTTGGCGGGAGTGACGAAGGCGGCATCGGCCACCACCTCGATGCCCGGCTGGATAGCGTGGCAGCGCTCAGCCAGCACCTCCACCTTGGGGCGGCCGATGGTGCCGTCCAGGGCATGCAGCTGGCGGTTGACGTTGGAGACGCAGACGTCGTCGAGGTCGATCAGCGTCAGCTTGCCGATGCCGGAACGCGCCAGGGCCTCCACCGTCCAGCTGCCCACGCCGCCTACGCCCACCACCACCACATGGGCGTGGCGAAAGCGCTCGGCGGCACGTCGGCCATACAGCCGGCGGATGCCGCTGAAGCGGGCCTCGAAGTCGTCCGGGACCGCAGTGGGGGCGATGAAGCGGGCGGAATCGGTCATGGCATCATCTCCGTGAAAGGGTCTTGGTGCGGTACTGGCAGATGGCCTGACCAGCCGAAGCGCGCGAAGATCCTGGTCATGCAGGGGTCCAGCGGGCAGCAGAGCGCAAGGCGACGGCCACTCGCCGGGTGGGCGAAGGCCAGGCCCACCGCCGCCAGCAGCAGCCGGGGGCATTCCAGGCGCTCGGCGAAGAAGCGGTTATGGTTGCCCTTGCCATGCTTGGCGTCGCCGATGATCGGGTAGCCCCGCCGGGAGAGGTGGCGACGGATCTGGTGGCGGCGGCCGGTCTGCGGCCGCGCCTCGATCAGCGAGTAGCGGCTCTGGGGGTAGCGATCCACCTGCACCGGCAGCTCGACGCTGTCGAGCCGACGAATCTCGGTCACCGCCTCCAGGGCCGGCATCTCGGCCTTGGGGCGGCGGCCCTCCTCCTCACGCAGCGGGTAGTCCAGCCGCTCCTGGTGCGGAGCGATGCCACGCACCACTGCCAGGTAGCGTTTCTCCACCTGGCGCGCGGTGAAGGCTGCCTGGAGGCCGGCCGCGGTCTCGGGGTCGAGGGCAAAGAGGATCACCCCGGACGTCGGGCGATCCAGGCGATGAACCGGGTAAACACGGCGACCGAGCTGGTCGCGCAGCCGTTGCAGAAGAAACTCGTGCTCGCCGCGGGCAAGCGCGCTGCGATGCACCAGCAGGCCGGCCGGCTGGTGTACGGCGACCAGATGGTCATCATGATGGAGAAGGCTCAGCGCGGGTGGCATCGGGGCACCGTGAGGGTTCGCAGGGCGCTATTGTCGCCATCTGCGGCGGGCTTGTCATCCATCGGCCCGCGCTCGACATGGAAGGTAAGGTCGGTGAGCTCGGGAAGGCGCGGCGCAGGCGCCGGCTGACCTCGTTGCCGATCTCATGGCCCTCGGAAACGCTGACGCGAGGTGGCACCACTACATGAAGATCGAGCATGGTCCGGCCGGCCGACTGGCGGGTGCGCAGGTCGTGGATGCCGCCCACGCCGGGCACGCTCATCGCCACATCGCGCATCTCTTCCTGGGGGCTGACAGGCAAAGCGCGCCCACCCTGCCGAGCTCGCCTTGCGGCGCACAATTCGGCATGCTGGCAGGGTCGCTGTCTGGAGCCTGAACATGAAGCATTCGCCCGCCTATCATCTCGCCGCCACCGTACTGCATGGCTTCGACGAGTACCGCTCGCGCTTCAAGCAGATCACCGACGACGCCAGCCGCCGCTTCCGTGATGCCGCCTGGCGCGAGGCGCAGCAGGCCTCGGCGGAGCGCATCGATCTCTATGACGAGAAGGTCCAGGACACTCTCGCCAGGCTGAGGCGCACCTTCGACGATGAGCTGCTGACCCACTGCGAGTACTGGGGTGAGGCCCGGCGGCACTACGCCAGGCTGATCGACCAGCGGCTGGACTACGAGCTGGCTGAGACCTTTTTCAACTCGATGTTCTGCTCGCTGTTCCATCACCGGCACATCCATAACGACTGGATGTTCGTGTACAGCTCTCGCCAGCGCGCGGCGCACCACTCAGGCCTGACGCTGTGCCGCCACTGGCGCGTGGCGAAGGATTTGGTGGCCGCCCTGCGCTGGGCGCTGGGCGAGGCGCGCTTCGAGACGCCCTTCGTCGATTTGCAGCGCGATGCGACCCTGGGCAGCGAAGTGCTCCAGCGGCTGCTACCTCGCGCTATCCTCGAGGACCCCGAGGCCAAGATCGAACTGATCAAGAGCGTCTTCTACCGCAACAAGGGAGCCTACCTGGTTGGTCGAGTGCTGGGCGGGGGACAACAGGTGCCGCTGGTGCTGCCGGTGTTGCACGCGGAGGGCCAGGGGCTGCAACTGGACACCGTGCTGATCGAGCCTGACGAGGTGTCGATCATCTTCTCCTTCACCCGTGCCTACTTTCAGGTGAAGGTGGTGGTGCCCAGCGAGTTTGTGCACTACCTGCAGGAGCTGATGCCCGACAAGCCCCAGGGTGAGCTGTATGCCGCCATCGGCTTCTTCAAGCACGGCAAGACCGAGTTCTTCCGTGCCCTCAACCGCCAGGTGGCACGCCGCGAGGATAAGTTCGTCATCGCGCCCGGGGTGCGCGGCATGGTCATGGCGGTGTTCGTGCTGCCCTCGTTTCGCACCGTGTTCAAGATCATCAAGGACCGCTTCGACCCGAGCAAGGAGATGACGGCGGAGAACGTCCGCGAGAAGTATCGACTGGTCAAGCGCCATGACCGGGTGGGGCGCATGGCCGATACCCAGGAGTTCTCCAATTTCATCGCCCGCCAGGACCACTTCGACCCCGATTGTCTGGCACACCTGCTCGAGGTGGCGCCGTCCACCGTCTACCTGCGCGCCGACAAGGTGATCATCAAGCATTGCTATACCGAGCGCATGATGACCCCGCTCAATCTCTATCTCGAGCAGTGCGACGAGGAGGAGACCCGGGCGGTGCTCAAGGACTACGGCAATGCCATCAAGCAGATGGCCGCCGCCAATATCTTCCCCGGCGACATGCTGCTCAAGAACTTCGGAGTGACCCGCCATGGCCGGGTGATCTTCTACGATTACGACGAGATCAGCTACCTCACCGAATGCAACTTCCGCCACATTCCCGAGCCCATGTATCCCGAGCAGGAACTGGCCGACGAGCCCTGGTACTCGGTGGGGCCCAACGACATCTTCCCCGAGGAGTTCGGCCCCTTCCTGTTCGCCGACATGCATCTGCGCAAGCTCTTCTATCAGCTCCACCCGGAGCTGTTCGACGCCGACTACTGGAAGGGCCTGCAGCAGGCGATCCTCGACGGCCGGGTGATCGACGTCTATCCGTATCGCAACAAGCAGCGCTTTGCCGGTGACGACGACAACGGCCTGGTCCACTAGCCAGGTGCGCCCTCCTGACCATGACCGGCTCAATCCTCGGCGCCTTGTCCCGGAAGGGCGCCACCAGGGCGCCGACGAGCTGCGGCGTCAGGGCCATCACTAAAGTGAACCCCACGGTCAAGACAGAATTTGCCTGAGTTTAAGCTAATGCCTCGGCCATGTTCGCAGCGGCACAGCGCTGCCCTGTTGCTTCGTTCTGCGAT
>NZ_SNWH01000043.1 GCF_004361885.1 Halomonas ventosae | reverse complement strand
CTCATGTCAGCATTCGCACTCGTGATACCTCCAGCAGACCTCTCGATCCACCTTCATCGGCGTACACGACGCTCCTCTACCGCGCCCGACCACTCGAGAGTGGTCGGGCACCCGTAGCTTCGGTACCTGGTTTGAGCCCCGTTACATCTTCCGCGCAGGCCGACTCGACTAGTGAGCTATTACGCTTTCTTTAAAGGATGGCTGCTTCTAAGCCAACCTCCTAGCTGTCTGAGCCTTCCCACATCGTTTCCCACTTAACCAGGATTTCGGGACCTTAGCTGACGGTCTGGGTTGTTTCCCTTTTCACAACGGACGTTAGCACCCGCTGTGTGTCTCCCACGCGTCACTCACCGGTATTCGGAGTTTGCCTCGGGTTGGTAAGTCGGGATGACCCCCTAGCCGAAACAGTGCTCTACCCCCGGCGGTGCTACGTGAGGCGCTACCTAAATAGCTTTCGAGGAGAACCAGCTATCTCCGGGCTTGATTAGCCTTTCACTCCGATCCACAAGTCATCCAAATCTTTTTCAACAGATCCTGGTTCGGGCCTCCAGTTGATGTTACTCAACCTTCACCCTGCTCATGGATAGATCGCCCGGTTTCGGGTCTATTCCCAGCGACTGGTCGCCCCGTTAAGACTCGCTTTCGCTACGCCTCCCCTAATCGGTTAAGCTCGCCACTGAAAATAAGTCGCTGACCCATTATACAAAAGGTACGCGGTCACCCGACCACTCAATCACTCTGAACACTGTGATGTGATGCGGTCCATCAACAACGTTCGCATTCGACCATTGCGCTTGATCTTCTGCTCTCGTTCTTGAGCCACTCGTTCACTGAGATAAGCTTCGTAATATACCAGCCTCCATGTTCTGCCACGTGTCGCTTGTTGCTTGCCGGCATTATGCTCGCCAAGCCTTCTTCGGAGATCACCGCTATAACCGGTGTAGAACTCCGTCGGACAGGCAATGTTTTGCAGGACATAAAAATAATACATAAGCTTGCCAAAATGATTGAGTGGTCGGGCTCCCACTGCTTGTACGCATACGGTTTCAGGATCTATTTCACTCCCCTCTCCGGGGTTCTTTTCGCCTTTCCCTCACGGTACTGGTTCACTATCGGTCAGCCAGGAGTATTTAGCCTTGGAGGATGGTCCCCCCGTCTTCAGTCAAGGTTTCTCGTGCCCCGACCTACTCGATTTCATCCGACCACTCGTTTCGTGTACGAGACTATCACTCCCTATGGTTAGCCTTCCCAGACTATTCCACTACGAAGTGGTCGGACTTAAGGGCTGGTCCCCGGTCGCTCGCCGCTACTGGGGGAATCTCGGTTGATTTCTTTTCCTCGGGGTACTGAGATGTTTCAGTTCCCCCGGTTCGCCTCCCACCCCTATGGATTCAGGGTGGGATACCCGACCACTCGAAAGTGGTCGGGTGGGTTTCCCCATTCAGAAATGCCCGGGTCACAGGTCGTTTGCCACCTCGCCGAGCCTTATCGCAGGCTGCCACGTCTTTCATCGCCTCTGGCTGCCTAGGCATCCACCGTATGCGCTTCATCGCTTGACCATATAACCCCAAGAGGTCTGGTCCGCGATGACGATCGACAATTGCCGGATACGCTTGAGACGTATCTCGCGTCTCTTCCTCTCGGAAGAAACTTTGTCAGCATGATTCACATTGTTAAAGAGCAGACTGTCAATCGACAGTCACAAACCTGACATCACTGGGTGTGACGATGGCTTGTGACTGCAGACTCGATCAGGTCACGGACTGTTGGATGGTAGCGCCTGAAGATCGAAGTCGGGGCGACCCCCTGGTGCAAGGGCAGGCGCTCTCCAGCTGAGCTCCGCGCTTCCGAGAGGAAGATGGTGGAGCCAAGCGGGATCGAACCGCTGACCTCCTGCGTGCAAGGCAGGCGCTCTCCCAGCTGAGCTATGGCCCCAGACAATAATTTAGGTGAGACAAGGCGCTTTGTGGTGACGCATAGCCTGCTATGCGAGTCGCAAAGCAACGCAGTATCACGCAAATTTGGTGGGTCTGGGCAGACTTGAAATAAACCCCGCGACCTCACCCTTCTCTTTATAGAACATCTGGGGGTGCGCTCTCACCAACTGAGCGATCCGGCCATTCAGAGAATGGTGGGTCTGGGCAGACTTGAACTGCCGACCTCACCCTTATCAGGGGTGCGCTCTAACCCACTGAGCTACAGACCCAGCACCATACTAACTGCTAAACCTATTTCAGTTCGGTCGGCAAACCTCACCCTCCTTTCCATAAAGGTCAGGGGGTGCGCTCTAACCCACTGAGCTACAGACCCAAACAGTCGTTGCTCGTTCGATCAGGTAATTCATTGTGGACACTTGCCGGGCGTGATGATTCGTCGTTTAAGGAGGTGATCCAGCCGCAGGTTCCCCTACGGCTACCTTGTTACGACTTCACCCCAGTCATGAACCACACCGTGGTGATCGCTCTCCCGAAGGTTAAGCTAACCACTTCTGGTGCAGTCCACTCCCATGGTGTGACGGGCGGTGTGTACAAGGCCCGGGAACGTATTCACCGTGACATTCTGATTCACGATTACTAGCGATTCCGACTTCACGGAGTCGAGTTGCAGACTCCGATCCGGACTGAGACCGGCTTTTCGGGATTAGCTCTACCTCGCGGCTTTGCAACCCTTTGTACCGGCCATTGTAGCACGTGTGTAGCCCTACCCGTAAGGGCCATGATGACTTGACGTCGTCCCCACCTTCCTCCGGTTTGTCACCGGCAGTCTCCCTAGAGTTCCCGGCATTACCCGCTGGCAAATAGGGACAAGGGTTGCGCTCGTTACGGGACTTAACCCAACATTTCACAACACGAGCTGACGACAGCCATGCAGCACCTGTCTGTGCGTTCCCGAAGGCACCAAGGTATCTCTACCAAGTTCGCACGATGTCAAGGGTAGGTAAGGTTCTTCGCGTTGCATCGAATTAAACCACATGCTCCACCGCTTGTGCGGGCCCCCGTCAATTCATTTGAGTTTTAACCTTGCGGCCGTACTCCCCAGGCGGTCGACTTATCGCGTTAACTGCGCCACAAAGGTCTCGAGGACCCCAACGGCTAGTCGACATCGTTTACGGCGTGGACTACCAGGGTATCTAATCCTGTTTGCTACCCACGCTTTCGCACCTCAGTGTCAGTGTCAGTCCAGAAGGCCGCCTTCGCCACTGGTATTCCTCCCGATCTCTACGCATTTCACCGCTACACCGGGAATTCTACCTTCCTCTCCTGCACTCTAGCCTGACAGTTCCGGATGCCATTCCCAGGTTGAGCCCGGGGCTTTCACAACCGGCTTATCACGCCACCTACGCGCGCTTTACGCCCAGTCATTCCGATTAACGCTTGCACCCTCCGTATTACCGCGGCTGCTGGCACGGAGTTAGCCGGTGCTTCTTCTGTGAGTGATGTCTTTCCTCGGGGCTATTCGCCCCAAGGCGTTCTTCCTCACTGAAAGTGCTTTACAACCCGAAAGCCTTCTTCACACACGCGGCATGGCTGGATCAGGCTTGCGCCCATTGTCCAATATTCCCCACTGCTGCCTCCCGTAGGAGTTCGGGCCGTGTCTCAGTCCCGATGTGGCTGATCATCCTCTCAGACCAGCTACGGATCGTCGCCTTGGTGAGCCATTACCTCACCAACCAGCTAATCCGACATAGGCTCATCCAATAGCGCAAGGTCCTGTCCCGAAGAACACGATCCCCTGCTTTCTCCCGTAGGACGTATGCGGTATTAGCCTGGGTTTCCCCAGGTTATCCCCCACTACCGGGCAGATTCCTATGCATTACTCACCCGTCCGCCGCTCGTCAGCACCCCGAAGGGTCTGTTACCGCTCGACTTGCATGTGTTAGGCCTGCCGCCAGCGTTCAATCTGAGCCATGATCAAACTCTTCAGTTTAAAGTCTGACTGGTTCCTAAGGTGGAACCAAACCTGACTCAAGGTTTCAAACGTCTCTTGACGAGTCGCTTGCCTTGAATGTTGCAGTGACTGGTCACCGACATCCCGACAAGCGCCCACATGAATTACCTGATCGATTGTTAAAGAGCTCTCGCTGTTGCCGTCGTGCCAACTGCTTCGATGAAGCGGTGGTCCCGCCGGCGCCCCGCAAGGAAGGCGTATTCTACGTGATCGGCGTTGCCTGTCAACCCCTGATCTTTCCCTCTCCACCGCCGGCAACCTGTCCCGTCGCCGGCAGCGGATGCGTACTCTACG
>NZ_SNWH01000042.1 GCF_004361885.1 Halomonas ventosae | reverse complement strand
CCGTCCTTGCTATCGCCTGCCGGTAGCTTACCACGCCTCGCCGCAACGGTACCTTCAAGCCACTCCACTGCGCTACTCCCCCCTCACGCCGCGCGACGCTCGAACACCTTGCGCGCCATGCGCATCCCGCGCAGGTGCCGGGCCTGGCGCTCGGCGACCGAGGTATGCGCGGAGGTCTCGGGCGTCTCGGCCATGCCGGCACGGATCGGATTGAGGTCCACATACGCCATGGCGCTGAGAATCGCCGCCTCATCGAGCAGCGCCTGGCTCCTGAAGCGCCCTTCCCAGAAGCGCCCTTTCACGTTGTCCTCGGCATTGGCCTGGCGGGCTATGGCTTCGTTGAGCAGCCGCATGAACCAGGAGACAGGGAGGACGTCAAAAACAAAGTGGGTGTCCTTTGTTTCTTGTGGTGGGCGTGTCATCGTTTCCCAGCAGTTCCCGGTGGAAATACCGGGTGAGCTGTTGCAGGTGTCGTGCGGTATCACGGCGACATACGGAGTACTGGCTAAGGAGCTCAAGCACACAGAGCGTCCGCTGGAAGTCCATGCGAGGCATCACGCCGCGCAGTCGCTCCAACTCTGCCTGCGTCGGCCGATAGCCCCGGTACCAGACGGCTTCGGCCAATTGCTTCACATCATCGACCGCAAGCTCGAGAGGGCGTGAGCCGGCCCGATACAGCCGCTTACGTGTGAGGGAGACTGCCATTCTCCACCCTAATGACGCGCCGCGTCAGTGCTTGAAAAGTTCATCGAGGGAGTTGGTAGAACGAATTTCATCGGTCCATGCTTCCAACTGCTCGGCATTCGCCGCCTCCAGCTTTTCTACTACCCAGTCAGGCAACTCGCCAAAGCGTTTACTCAATAGACGCTGCAGAACACGACGCTCTCCTGTCATCTCTCCTTCACGCTTCACGTCATTCAGCAGCGACACATCATCCCGCAAGGCCCGCTCTCGCACGAAAGCCAGGCGACGGGTCTCTTCGTCGGCGCTGAGTTCACGGATACGGCTCATCGCCTTCTTCTTGACCGGCAAATGAGACATCAAGAGTCCCAATGCTGAATTTCTGCGCGAAGGTGCGCTACCTCATCCACAGTAAGCTGGGCGATGTCAGCAATAGACGAATCATCTAGTTCAGTCTTCCGGATCATGCCCCGCGCCACTTCTTCGCGGCCTTCACGGCGTGCGTCATTCAGCAGCGACACCTCATCCCGCAGCGCCCGCTCACGCACAAAAGCAAGGCGGCGAGTCTCTTCGTCGGCGCTGAGCTCGCGGATACGGCTCATGGCCTTCTTGACCGGTTCATGGGCAACATTGGCCATGGTGAGTTCCTCCTGCCAGTGCTTGAAGAAGGTGACCCAGGCACGCAGCGGGCCTTCCGGCAAGCCCAGACGATCCGCCTTGTTCAGTTCGATCAGGTTCATCTGCAGGATGTTCCCCAGCGAGATGTCGGGCTGAGATTCATCACGCATCTCGAATCGCCAGATCGCTTGCTCTCGCTCTGCCTCCGTCCCCGTGAACAGATCGAAGTCCAGCAGGTGCAATCCCACCGAGGCACGCAGTTCCTGATAGTCCTCGCCCCCGCTCAGCTGAGTCTCCAGCGTGCGGGCCAGATAGAACAATCCCCGCTTGTGCCACGCGCCGTAGCGGCGTACCTGCACCTCGACATTGTAGCAGTGGCCGTCCCCATCACGGGCCAGCACGTCGAGAATGATGTACTTGCCAGTGAGCTCGGTCGCTTCGATGTTGGGGTTGAGAATCTCCACCGAGGCAATGTTGGGCAGGTCCGGGCGCAGATCGTTGATCAAGTCCACCAGCAGATCCGGGGCTTCGGCGAACAGCCGCTTGAAGACGTAGTCGTTGGTGGGATCGAGTAGCTCGCTCATGCGCATTCCTGTCTCAGTGCCCTGATTCTACCACAGCGCCGCTTGTCAAGCGGCTATTTCCCTCACACTATCCCCCTGCCCCGTAAAGAAAAAAGCGCCCATCCTCGACATCCCTCCCCACGCTGCCGGTCAGGGCAAGCGTGAGGCAGGGAGGCGACAGTAGAGGATGGCGGTGGCCCTACAGCCATCCCCGCTCGGCGAGCGAGACGAAGCCTTCATGGCCGACCACGACGTGATCCAGCACCCGAATGTCCACCAGGCCCAGGGCCGCCGTTGATGCCGTGAGGTGCGCGTACCTCAATGACGGCATAGAACGCCGCACGGGGCGGCGCTGGGCTTGCTGCTCCGGTGTGGAAGATCAGTGCCTGTCTTCGGCACGCAGGGCTTCCACATCGGCAGTCGTCAAACCCGTGGCTTCGGCGATCTGCTCGTCACTGAGCACGCCCAGCTTGATCAGGTTACGAGCCGTCTGTTCGGCACGCAGCTGCTCGCCTTCTTGGCGCCCCTCCTGGCGCCCTTCCTCTCGGCCGCGCTGCTCACCCTCTTCGATCCACCGCTCGGGCCACTTCTTGATGCGTTCGGCCAGCATGTCATGTACCTCGTGAAGATCCTGCAATTCGTTGAACTCGGGAAGCTCCATCCCAGGCGCCCGGTGGGGCAGCAGCACCCATCGTATCCACACCACGAAGGCGCGCCGCAACCCGGTCTGCTCCGGGGCCTTGAGCCACTCCACCAGGCTGCCCAGCACCTCGAGCATGTCCTGCTCATCGCAGTTGTGCTCCAGCCGGAACAGGGCAGCGGCTACGTTGCGCGTCTCGTCGGGGCCTTGGGTGTCGGGGAAGTCGGTCATGGCGGGCAGCAGCCAAAGAAACGGCAGAAGTCGCGATGCAGTTGTTGAAAGCGCATTTCCGAGAGCTGGCCGTATTGCTTGACGATCACCGGCTTGGCGATCACGAAGGTCTTTCTCACCATGATCTTGGAGCGCTTGGGGAGCGAACCCGTCGCAAGGTCATCTGGATCAAGGAGGGACTCGTCGTCATGCAGCCTGGCCGTCTGGCTACTGACGGGAATCCCGACAAAGTCATCAAAGGGAAGGTTGTCCTTGAACACGATCACCGGCCTGCGCTTGCGGGTTTGCAAATCCGAGAAGTAGAATTCGCAGAGCACCACGTCGCCAGGCGCTACGTCCATACTTCATCCTCGCTGAGCGCTCGCCATTCGTCGATGGTACCGGCCGAATGCTCGGAGAAGGCCCTGACCTCCGTGTCGGCTTCCGGCTCCTCGACCAGCACCACGACCCGAGCGTGAGCGTTCTTCAGACGCTCGTGTTCTTCCGGTATCTTGACGATCCCATCCCGAATATCGGTTTCAAACTCGACGGCGTACATGGCGCACCTCTGGCGTGCAAGGTTGATGAGCCTGATGATAGCAATAAACCAGACTGCCCACTGACACTTCCCTTGATCAATCGCATGGCCAACATTCCTGTAGGCCGCCTGTGAAGTACCCGTCTGTCGCCACACTGGATCAGCAGCTCTCAGCGGCTTCTGGGTCGCTTTCTCACGTGAAGCAGGGTCCTCACGCCGCGCGGCGCTGGAACACCTTGCGCGCCATGCGCATCCCGCGCAGGTGCCGGGCCTGGCGCTCGGCGCAGCAGGCGGTGAGTCTCTGGGGCGTGCCCACGGCGCTGCCGAAACGCGTGAGCAGCGTGGTGGAGGCGGCGATGAAGGCCTCGGGGTCGATGCCCAGCCGGTCGAGCAGCTTGGGGACGTGGCCGTCAATCCGCCCGCGCTTGTCGGGCCGCTGGCAGCGCCCGGTGGTCTCGACCAGCTCGAGGTAATCCTCGAAGCTGAACGGAATGGCAGTGGGCAGCCGGGCCGTAGCGTCGAACGGCATCAGCGGCTGCAGCGGCAACGTCTCGCACCAGGCCGGCACACGAACCGCCGGGGCGTCCGGGGCATTAATCGGCCCGTCCTCGGAGCTGGTGGCCCTCCCCTGCTCGGCGTCGCCTGGTAGTGCCGCCAGGCGCTCGGCGACCGAAGTATGCGCGGAGGTCTCGGGCGTTTCGGCCATGCCGGCACGGATGGGGTTCAAGTACACATAGGTCATGGCGCTGAGAATCGCCGCCTCATCGAGCAGCGCCTGGCTCCTGAAGCGCCCTTCCCAGAAGCGCCCTTTCACGTTGTCCTCGGCATTGGCCTGGCGGGCGATGGCTTCGTTGAGCAGCCGCATGAACCAGGAGACATCCGTCAGCCGCTCGCGGTAGGTCGCGGCCAGCGCCTTGACCGCCGCTACCTCCGCCGGCAGCTGATCCGCGCCGGCCCGGTAGCGCTGCACCAGCAAGGGGCCGGTGAACAGCACCGTTCAGCGGCGCAGCACCTCGTCGTCGCTCCAACCCGCAGCTCGCTCGGCATCCACCCGCACCACCAGGTGGTAGTGATTGCTCATCACCGCGTAGGCCGCCACGTCGATGGCGAACACGCCGGCCAGCTGGTGCAGCCGATCCCTGATCCAGCCGCGGCGGTGTTCGTAGCTCTGGCCGCTGACGGCATCGGTGCCGCACAGGAAGGCGCGGCGCACGCAGCGGTTGACCAGGTGGTACCAGGGCGTGGCGTCGAGCGACACCAGGGCAGAACGAGGCAAGGTCATGACGGGAGCCCTCGGCGAGTGGCGTTGCTTTCAGATTAGCCGATGCCGATGAGACGTCAAATAAGTGGCTGTCCTGTTGTTCTGCTGTTGTTCTGCCCTTGCTGTGCGTCAGAAGGGGATGCAGGAGAAGGCCGGATCAGTGCTTGTCCTCGACGCGCAGAGCCTGGACATCAGCATCCGCCAGGCCTGTGGCTTCGGCAATCTGCTCGTCACTGAGCACACCCAGCTTGATCAGGTTGCGAGCCGTCTCGCGACTGGCTTCCAAGCGGCCTTTCTCGATGCCCTGCTGCTCACCTTCCTGACGCTCCTTTTCGCGCTCAACGCGCTCAATTGTATTGACGTAAGGCATGTGCTTTTCCTCCTGTATGGCGTAGACCGCCTGTACAAACGCGGGTTCCAGGGCTCTCGGCAGCTGAAGCATCCAGTCAATGATGGTGAATAGCTGTACGACCTGCTCTCGGCTGTAGCCCCGCTCATACAGCAGCCGAATCAGGGCAACCTTGACATCCTTGCGCGTGGCGCCGTCCTTC
>NZ_SNWH01000041.1 GCF_004361885.1 Halomonas ventosae | reverse complement strand
ATGTCATCGCATTGATGTACCGAAGGATCAGGCACACTATGCCAGAAGAATCAGGTGGTTGGCGACAGGCTATCCGCAGCTACCTGAATAGTTACAGCCAAATTAGGTTTTTGTTACACTGGTTGTTCCTCGCCCTGATTGCTTCAATTTCTGGTTTTGGATTGGTGGTACGCCATCGGCCGCCATTATTTGCATCAGGATAGGTGAAGCTATCATCTTTATTAACAAATGCAGGAACAACTTCATAAGTGAGACCATCATCAAATGGAACTAGAATTACTTGACCATCACCACGAATCTTGGTTGTAGCATAGGTTTGTTCTATGGAGCGCTTTACTTCCTGGAGCAATGCAGACTGCCCGTTTCCATTGTAATTGTTGTATCGTTCGTAGACGCTATATGGCAAACGAAACAACATATCAAGATCACTAAAGCCCCCCACAGCGGTGTTTCTACCATAGGAGCCGACATAAAGACTGTGCGAAGTTTCAGAAACTGTATCCCAAAAATCAGTATTCAGCCTTCTTGTAATAGCTTTATATCGTCTTGATATTGAGTCCTTATTACTGACCTTGATATTCCCACAAAATGTGCTGAACCAATCTCCTACAGCCATCTTTACTCCTTCTTGCTAACGCCTGAATTAAGCCGAGCCGCGAAGCGGCTTCGGCTTGAATGAATTGTTAGCCGCCACCCAGACGATCTTGGCGATATGCCTCGATGCTAGGGTTTTGACAGTAGTAGAACTGGATGAAACTGTTGCGCTCATGCCAGATGACCTCGAGATCATAGAGGCAGAACGAATAGAGCGACGGATCCTCAACCCATCCGGAAGGTGTTTGCACTGAGACTGAGGTAAACAGCTCATTGTCATTGCCCCACCAGCCAAGGACGAGGTAACGAGCACCCGCACCGTCGTGAAAGATGACAAATGCCGGCGTTGAGGCCCAGGAAATACCTTTAGCCTGCTTTATGGCCGACAGCCGAGGCAAGTATTGCGATTGGTCAACAGTCTGGCCCTTGGCGGAGATTGTGTAGATCTTGATGCCATCCGGGTCAATCCAGTTGCGGTGACTCTCGGTCTTCCTTGGTTCAAATTGCATGAGACCTCGTGTGGCAGCTAACGCCAGCCATAAACGGCGCCCTGACAAGGGCGTCCGGCGACCGTAGGGAGCGAATTTGATGGCCTTGTTAGCTGCGAACAACCGAACCAGTATGAAACCCGATCTTTGGCAACCAACATGACAGCCTGCACCGATGCCCTCTGGCACCGGCAACTGCCGATGCACTGTGATTAAAACCACCGCCTTTGATGCGGTGAATGAACCTGAACTTCAGAGTAGCAGGTAAGCAAGGAACCAGGTTTCGGCGGACGGCCCCACGCGGCAAACACCCAAGCTTTTACCAACACCGCTGACCGATTAAGCTGCCAGCAGGACGACGAGCTTTGACGGCCTTGGCGAACCCGCAATCCTTCAGTTTTGCTACCCGTTTTCGGCCAAGGCCACTCGCACCCAGCCACCCAAAAGGAACACCGCACTTCTCAGCTAACGCCCAGCATCAGCGGCGGCGCGTAGCGGCGTCCGCTGCATGCTGTTGTTAGCTCTCGCCAGTACCATGCTCAACAATCATCTTCGCAAACTGCTCTCCGTCCACAAGTTCGATCTTCTTCCCGACGCTCTCCAAGTACTCATTAGCGGCGCGAACAGCATCATCAGAAAATGTTCCGGTGGTAATCACCATCCCAAGATCCGCGGTTTCAGCTTCCATTCCTGATACAAGCTGATCGATGACATGGCAGTCCACGGGAGGCTCGGGTTGCCAATGCTTAGCCTGAACCGCCACTACCAAGGGAAATGTTTCTGCCACGAGGAATGTGGCCACAACATCAGCGCCCTTATCTTGACTCCGTGGGATCACTCTTGCTTCCTTGGCTCCGAGGCTTTGAAGCAAGTTATTGATTAGGTTCTCGAATCCAAAACTATCTATCCGCCCTTTTTGAAGCTCTTTGAGCGCCTGTGTAATGAGGCTAGACTGTAGGTCAGAGCGAAAGCTCGGCGTAGCTCCAGACGTTGCTATATCCAAACAATCTCGAATTTCATCCAGGAGATCGGTTGCTGAAGCCGATGTGCCCTGTATCTTCATACGCGAGATCAATGCCGACTTAGCGTATGATCGTGGAATTGGCTGCTTCGAATTCAACCACTTTACCGGCCTGCGATAGGCGGAGTCCTCGCTCTGCTTGTCTTTCAGATAAATGGCTTCGCCCGCCACCTCAGCTACATAGAATTCGGATCCGTAGGGAACAACGACAAAATCACCCGCCTCCATCTCACGGATAAACCGCCACATATGTCCTGCCGCCGCTCCCGCGCGGTGTAATGTCTTATCGTCTCGGTAATACGTAGCCCTCACAAGCTCCCGAAAGGCGGCCCAATCTAGCTGCTTATCCAAAAGGCCGTCCGCATTAGCCCAGCCAATAATAATCTGATCGCCTTCTAACGCCTCTGGCAGCCTGTCTATTTCGCTAGGCGCGACTCGTAGAACGAAAGCTTGCACTTATTTCTCCTTCTGAGAGCTAACGCTTGCAGCATGCGCGCCCTTGGAATGGAGCCGAAGGCGCAATGGAAAGGGCGTCGCTGTGCCTGCACTGGTTAGGGAGGCTAGGCGTCATCCCTCTTTTTTGCGAGCTCCGATAACGACTTACTGATGCTAGCCAAGCTCTTATTCATGTTGATAAATACTGTATTATTTTTTCCTTTCAGAGCATCGGATAGGTCCTGAGCTGCACTATTTTTGGTGCCAGCATGCTGCATGTAATTCACATCCAGCATTGAAGAGTCCGTGCCTTGTTTGCTTGATCGTAATGGAGTTCGAAAGGTGTACTGCGCACTTACAGTAATCCCATCCTGTACTCTATCTTTCAGACCACCATATTGCCCTGCATTGAATCTCAACTCTTTCCCTGGTGCCAAAAAGGGAATTTTGTGATCAATCTGTTTGCTTTCGCTGCTGTCGGGCTTTTCTATGCCCCAGCATAAAATGGGAAGTGGTGCTGAAAAGGATATATCCTTCGCCGTACCCGTCCCGATATTCCGTATTACGAGATCAATCAGGCTGGCTGTGTCAGGGTTTGGCTCATAATAGACAACAACACACGGTTTTGTTTGACGATAGATCGCGTAGTAAGCCGTCGCAACTGCAAGAAATGTCCCAATCGGACTAACGATGTAGAAAGCTATCTGCAAAGACTCAGCCATTCTCTCTCCCTAACGCCGCCAGCACGCGCGGCTTTGCAGTGGAGGCGAAGCCGGAACGGAAAAGCCGTCGCTGTGCCTGGCTTTGTTATGCGCTGATCTCATCGGTGCGCACCTTGGTTTTCGTGTAATTTATTGGTGGATACTCGCAGTGATTTTGAAAATACCACCAAAGGAACTGGCCTTCCGCTTGCAGTAAAGACGCTCCTGATTTTGTTTTTCCAAACTTTTCATAATCACAGAAGGCAATTTCTATCGGACCATACCGATTTATAATCTCACCAAACTTTAAGGAATTAGCATTCGATGTGGCATGAAGACTTGCGTAGCGAAAGTACCTTGCTTTGAAGCTGGTCTTTGTTTGCCCGATATATAGAATCCGGCTTTCACCGCGAAGACGAGGAACCGGCTTCGAAGATAAAAGGAAATAGATAATACCTTTTGCTTTTGCGGCTTCTCTGGAACCATATACTCTTTCAAATGCGCTCGTTGAGAGCTCGTTAATTTGCCCTGGCAGTCTTTCAAACCCATCGACAAGAGGGTATAGATCGTCTTTATTGAACAAGACTACTCTCCCTGTGCAGATGAATGACCAGAAAGATGCGTTGATCCATCCGGCAGCCATTCAATACTTAGCTCACCACCAGAAAAACGAACGACGCCCTCTTTTTTGGGCAGTTCATTGCATTGACCACGGTATTGAATAAAGTTATCAAGCAACTCCATCAAATGTAGCTTAAAGCCCGACTTACTGACCTCATCGAAAACCTCGTCTTCTAGCCTCCAAGACGCACCGCTCAGACGGTCCTCATCCTCCTCAGCGCAGAAAATTACCTCCCCCGTCGTCTTCACAATCTCAGCATGCTGCTGAGCCAGCATATTCAAGCGAGTGTGTTCGAAGCTTTGATCAAAATTAGACATTCAATTTCCTTCTGGCTTTTTCTCAAACTACTCTATCGTAACGACAGAATGTGTCGCAGGGCCGCATAACAGGTATTAGACAGCGTGCTCGTTCATTGACTTGAATGAGCACGCGCGTTCAACAATCTTATCAAACCCGCATTTTTTGTGACTAAGTCATTGATTTTTCTATATCCGAAGCATAGCTCGGCTATCCATGCAGAATTCGCGTGCTTGCGCATTCTATCATCACCTATAACACTGTACGTATATCCATTCTTCGGGAGGAAGGCCTTATGGATACGCATCGCAGCTCGCCGAAGCTGATGGACCGGGTCAGGGCTACCATGCGCGTGAAACGCTACAGCCCGCGTACCGAGAAGACCTACTGCTACTGGATACGTTACTTCATTCGCTTCAATGGTGTGCGACATCCCGCCGGCATGGGAGGCCCCGAGGTCCGCGCCTTCCTGGAGCACTTGGCGGTGGAGCGCCAGGTGGCGGCGGCCACGCAAAATCAGGCGCTGAATGCCCTCGTGTTCCTCTATCGTCACGTCCTCGAACAGCCCTTGGGAGATGTCGGGGAATTCTCGCGTGCCAAGCGCCCTCGCCAGCTTCCAGTGGTGCTTTCTCATGAGGAAGTCATGCGTGTGCTGAGCCACCTTTCTGGCCCCATGCATCTGATGGCAACCTTGATGTATGGCTCAGGGCTGCGCCTCATCGAGACATGTAGGCTACGTGTCCGAGATATCGACTTCGAACGGCAGATCGTTACGGTGAGAGCTGGCAAGGGGGACAAGGACAGAACCACCCTCCTCCCGGCGATAAGCATTCCCGCCTTGCGGCAGAGCATCAACGTGGCCAAATATCAGCTTGATGGTCGCCTGCAGCATGGCTGCGTACCGGTGACACTGCCCCATGCGCTCGATCGCAAGTACCCCAATGCGGGAGTCTCCCTAGCCTGGCAGTGGCTATTCCCCGCCAGCCGCCCCTGTTTCGATGATACCGGCAAAGTAGTACTGCACCATATCCATCCAACGGCGGTGCAGAGAGCGGTCAAGCACGCAATGCGGGCCGCAGGGCTGTCTCGCCCCGGCTCTTGCCACAGCCTGCGACACAGCTTCGCCACCCAGTTGCTGATCCAGGGCACGGATATCCGCACGGTGCAGGAACTACTCGGCCACAAGAGCGTGGAAACAACCCAGATCTATACCCATGTGCTGGGCAAGGGCTTTGCCGGTGTTCGAAGCCCGCTCGGTTAGTACTACAGCCGTAACTAATGCTGTGATCGTTCATGCGTTGCCATCCGGGCTTGCTGCTGACGACAGTGGCACTGCCAAGCCCGGTACTGGTGTTTTCGTCGCCAGTCCGACCAATGAAGCACATGGGACAAGGCCTGATGT
>NZ_SNWH01000040.1 GCF_004361885.1 Halomonas ventosae | reverse complement strand
GAAGGACGGCGCCACGCGCAAGGATGTCAAGGTTGCCCTGATTCGGCTGCTGTATGAGCGGGGCTACAGCCGAGAGCAGGTCGTACAGCTATTCATCATCATCGACTGGATGCTCCAGTTGCCGGTGGCTCTGGAACCCGAGTTTGTACAGGCGGTCTACGCCATTCAGGAGGAGAAGCACATGCCTTACGTAAATACGATTGAGCGCTTGGAGCGAGAGAAAGCAGTTCATGAAGGGGTAGAGGGTACACTCCGCAAGCAAATTGCCTTGAAATTTGGTGATCTACCTGAATGGGCGGATGAACGGCTGGCCTCGGCTAACGACGCTCAGCTGGATGAGTGGGTCGTACAGGTTCTGACGGCTGATAGCCTGGAAGCTCTGTTGGGTAGGCACTGATCCAGCCTTCCCCCCGTATCCCCGCCTCACGCACAAAAAGGGCAGCCCCGGTGGCTGCCCTTAGCGTATCTGACTGATTTTTTTATTTTGATGATTCTCCGTCCGGTGGCTCCCCGATGGGAGGCGGTGACACCGTCTGACCGGGCGAGGCATCGCGTGGCAGTGCCCGCTGCCGAGCCGGGCGTTCGGTTCTTCCCACCGGTAACGCCTTGGCCTGACCACCGGCCTGTGCCGGTTCTTCTGCCTTACCTTCCCCTTCTCGTGTCTCACGATCCCACGGCACCGCAGTGGCCGCCGTATCCGCCGCCGACAGCAGCGAGTCATGGCTGAGGTGCGCATAGCGCTGGGTGGTCTTCACCTGGGTATGGCCCAGCAGCTTCTGCACCTCGTAGAGCGAGCGTCCCGCATTGATCACATAGCTGGCGAAGCTATGGCGCAGATCGTGAATCCGAACGTCCCCCAGCCCCGCCTTGCGTCGGGCGGTGTCCCACGAGTGGAAGATGCTCACGAAGGGCTTGCCGGTCTTGGGATTGGGGAATAGGTAATCATTGCCCTCCATGCGTGGCAGTTTTCCCAGTAGCGTCATCATCCCCTGCGACAGCGGCACATGCCGCGTGCGTCCCGTCTTGTTGAACTCGATGCGCCACAGGCGCTGATCCAGGTCCAGGTCCGCCCACTTCGCTTCCAGCACCTCTCGCTTGCGTGCTCCGGTGAGCAACAGCATGGCGATGATGAACGGCAGCTGCGGATTGGGCGAGGCTTCCAGCGCCTCGAATAGCCGTAGCGCCTCATCGTCCTTCAAGTAGCGCTCGCGCTTGTTGTTTTCGGGGTGTAGCGGAATCCCCGACGTCGGATTGCGGGTGACACCCGCCACCTCCCATTTCAGCGCACAGTTGAAGATATAGCGGCACAGGATGATGACGCGGTTCGTTGAGCCCGGCTCGTGGCTTTGACGGTGCCGGCTGAACAGCTCGATCAGGTGCTGCCGCTTTATCTCGTCCAGGTGGAGTTTCCCCAGCACCGGGAGGATATGGTTACGCAGCAGGCACTCGTCGGTCGACCAGCTGCGCTTGTAGCCCTTGATGTGCGGCATATACGCCGATTCGACGAAGCCGGCGAACGTCGGGACCTGTTGGAGCGTGCGCCGCGTCTCGAAAGGATCTTCCCCCATCGCCACCTTCACCAGGATCTCCTGCGCCATCTGGCGGGCGTCACTGAGCTTGAGCGCACTGGCGCTGCCCAGCTTGCGCTCCACCTGCTTGCCCCGCGGATCGCGGTAGCGAAACGAGTATGTCTTGGTGCCTGATGCGAGGACGCGGCACACCAGACCTGGGGTCTCGGTATCGAAGTGGTCAACTTTGCCCCGGATGGGGGGCGTGGTACGCTCGACGAACTGTTGAGTGAGTTTCTGCTTCGGCATAGCTGGTTTCTCTCTTTTGGACGTGTAAACGCTACTGATGATAGCGTTTGAGCCTATATTTATCCAGATATGAAGGTTTCGTCAACCATGACTGATGAAAAAGTCCGCTTTGCGATGGCAATGCGCATCGGTCGCGCTGCCCTCGGCATGAATCAGCAAGAGTTCGCGCAAGCGCTGGGTGTGGCCAAATCCACGGTGGCGCGCAACGAAACGCTGGACATGGCCATGCGTGCCGACACACTGACGGCCATGCTGCGCGTGCTGCGTGAGCACGGCATCGAGATCGACGTACTGGGGTCACCGGACAGCCTGGACATCAAGGTGAGCCAGGCGGCCCTGAGTGAGGCAGCCAAGCGACTGGCGAAGTGAGGGATGCGTCAAGTGGTGAGAGCGGGGCAGGGCGGTTGCGCTTACGGTGCCAGGACGCCGATATCCGACTCAGGTGTCGCAAATGCTCCGATGACCAGGAGGGGCCACCGGCTGAGGTCGTGTGGTCGGGTAGAAATCTGGTAGAACGGCAAAACCACCGCCACGCCCCGTGGCATGCGCCTTTCAGTGCCGGGAATGGTGCGGAAATCCGTGCAGAAAATAGAAATCTGGTAGAAAACGCAGATATGATGGTTTTGAACGCACAAAAGCATCCATAAAAACAATATCTTGGCGGTTCGCCCGACTAGGAGTCTCACTGCAGGTACCGACGTGCTCGTCGCCGCTGACGCCCAGCTGGCCGATGGCGTGGCCGAAGCCGACGTGACTCGCACCACCGCCAACGACGACACCATCGAAGGGGTGGCCTCTGCGCTTTCTTCCGCGCGCACCCTCAATGCCGGCGACCAGATCGACGGCGGCGCGGGCAACGACACCCTTCAGGTCGACATGCAGGGCACCTTCAACGGCTTTACCGCCGATGGTAGCGTGACCAACGTCGAAACCATCGCGCTGAGCAACAGCGGCTCCATCGCCCGCACCTTCAACGCCACCGGCGTGGAAGGCGATGTCAACTACGTGGTCAATGCGGGCGACGCCACCGTTAACCTGTCCAACGTGGGCAGCCTCGCCGGCACCGTTGAACTGAACGGCCAGGCAAGCGGCAACGTCACCATCGGCTACGCCACCGGCGTCACCAGCGGCAACAGCGATACCCTCAACCTGAGCCTCGACAACGTGGGTACCGTGGCAGAAGGCAGCACGCCTGAAGCCGCCGTTGGCATCACCGCCGCTGGCGTTGAGAACGCGACGCTGGCTGCAACCGGCGCCAACGTGGTTGATCTGTCTAGCGTGGCCGCCACCACCTACACCACCGAAGGCGACGGCAGCCTGAAGGTCACCGACCTGGCGACTGGCTTGAAGGGCTTCGACGCTTCCGCCATGACCGGCGACCTGGACCTGACGGTCAACGCGACCACCGCCACCAAGAACGCCACCATCGCCGGGGGCGAGGGTGACGACAGCGTAACGCTGATCGGCGGCGGCACCGTTCAGTACGCCATGAGCGGCGTGGAAACCCTGAATCTCGGCAACAACACAACGGCACTGACCTACTCCGCCAAGAACACCAGCGGCGTGGAAAACATCGTCGCGACCAGCGGTTTTCAAGATGCCACCTTCGCCAGCCTGGGCAACACCGATATCGCCCTGACGCTGGAAGACGGTGCAAGCAATGCGATCATCCTGGATAACGCCGGCTCCACCACCGTCACTGTGGCTGACCCAGACGCCACCACGGCAAGCCCGGGCAGCGCATCGGCCAAGGCCACTCTGAGCAAGGCGACCTCCGCCACGGTCAATGTCGCTCAGAACATGACCTACAGCGGGACTATCGTTGCCAACCAGGCGGACAGCGTCATCGTCGCCGCGGCCGGCACACTGGGTACTTCCACCACTTCTGCTGCCATTCAGGCAGGCAACGCCACCAGCATCCAGATCAATGAAGTGGCTAAAGACTCCAGCCTGAACATCACTGCCGCCAAGGCGCAGCAGCTTAATGTCGAGGCCGCTGCGAACCTGGATCTTTCCGGCAGCTCATTGGGCGCGCTGCAGCAGCTGAGCGCCAATACCGACGGCACTCTGACGGTAAGCGACCTGGCGGCCATCAACGCCGTCGACCTGACCGGCACCGGTGCGGCTGATCTGGGCGCGCTGGGTAGCGCCGCTCTGGATCAGTACGGCATCACCGTCAACGCCGGTACGCTGGCGAATGATGGCACAGCAACAGATGCCCTGACCATCGACAGCATCACCACTGGCGGCACCAATATCGCGGTCAACGCGGCTGACGTGCTGGGCGATGTGACTGTCACTAACGCCATCACTACCGGCGGGAGAGCAAGCGGCAATGTCACACTCGACTTCAATGGCACGGGCGGCAACATCACTCTGGGTGACGTAACCGGCAAGAGCGTGACGCTGAATGCCGCCGATGCGCTGGGCACGCTGACAACGGGCACCATCACCGCTGAAACCGCTACCGTCAACGGTGCGGGGCTTGATACCAACACCATTACTGTCGATGTTTCCAAGTCTGCGACCATCGTCGGGGGTATCCAAGGCGACAACATTACCCTGTCCGACAGCACTACTGCACCAACTGCCAAGTTGAGCGGCAGCATCGACGGTGGCCTGGGTACTGACACCCTGACGTTTGGCAGCAACGCTGACCTGACCGGTATGACGGTGTCCGGCATCGAGACGTTTGATGTTGGCACCAACACTGTGACTCTTAACGCCTCTGTGGTTTCGGGTACAGATGCAACGATCAACGGCACCGCAGGTACGCTGATCCTTGAAGGCACCAGCGGTGCCGACACCATCGACCTGAGCAATCTGACCACCACTTCTGGCTCTGGCTCCATCACGGTCAATGGCGGTGCGGGTGCTGATACCATCACCGGCGGTGCGGGTGCTGATACCTTTGCTGTCGCTGCTGGTGATGCTGGTATCACCTTGGCAACTGCTGACACCATTACCGATTTCGCGACAGGAGTCGACACTCTTGATGTGACCAATGGTGGTACCGTGACACTTGCAAACGCTGCCGCTGGTGTAGCGTTCACAGACCTCGGGGCATTTGTCACTGCAGCCGAAGTGACATTCGGTGGAACGGCCGCTGATGTATATGCAGCAATCGATGCAGCGGGTAGTGGCAACACATATGTTGCAGTCGATGAAGATTCATCTGGCACCTTTGACGCTGGTGATAGCCTTATTGTCTTGACTGGCATCAACACTGATGGAGAGCTGGTTGCAGGTGATATCGCAGTCGCTTAATCCCTCTCTTTGAGAAGGATGCCTATCCTTGATAGGTAGAAGCACAATAACCCCCGGCCTCGGCTGGGGGTTTTTTATACCAGCTGATGCGTAAGGAGATCGACATGAGTGACTGGATCGCCGTATCCCGCACCCAGCACGCCGATAAACACGTTCTGTCTCGCGACGCCTATCACTTCGCCGAAAAAGAAAGGACACCCACTTTGTTCCCTAAAAAACTAAAGAGACACCCACTTTGTTCTCCCCCACTTTGTTCTTGACGTCCTCCCGGTAGCGGCTAGCCTGATTCTCAGGCTCTCCGACGAGGCACGCCCCATGACACAACCCCGCGCTGCCCTGGTGTCGCTCGACACCACGCCCTGGTACCACCTGGTCAACCGCTGCGTGCGCCGCGCCTTCCTGTGCGGCACCGATGCGGTGAGCGGCCAGAGCTACGAACATCGCAGCAAAAAACAAAGGACACCCACTTTGTTCTTCCCACTTTGTTCTTTGACGCTGTTGCCCAACCGAGCACCGGGGATGGAGCTTCCCGAGTTCAACGAATTGCAGGATCTACACGAGGTACATGACATGCTGGCCGAACGCATCAAGAAG
>NZ_SNWH01000039.1 GCF_004361885.1 Halomonas ventosae | reverse complement strand
CCAGCGATCTCGAAGCATTGCCCGATGATGGACAGCCCGGCGTGGCTGGTGAGGGTGCGGCGACTGGCACGGAACTTGACGTTGGGCATGGCACTGTCTGGGTGAATGGCGATATTCGCTATATTGCCATGCAGTTCAGTAGGTTAGAAGCATTCCTGGGGGCCGGTCTCACGGATTCAGGTGAGAGTGAGACAGACCGGCATCTCATCGGATTATCTGGTTGATGCTTCACCTACTGCTGGTGCATGTTTCCTTCGCTAATTCCAGCAAGAACCCCACACGCCTCAACTTCCCGGTCATCGTTGCAACTCGCTCTCAGTGAAACGAGTTGTTTCTCAAGCGCTTGCAGAGCGGTTATCTGCGACCGCACATGAGAGATGTGATCATCGAGCAAGGCGTTGACGGCGGTACAAGGCTGATGAGGGTCGTCCTGATAGCTCTGTAGTTCGTGAATCTCAGCCAGTGACAGGCCCAGGATTCTGCAGCGACGGATGAAGGCCAGCCCCTCACCATGCTTCTCGGTATAGACACGGTAACCGTTGTCCTGCCGATCAGGCGGCGGCAACAAGCCCTGCTGTTCATAGAAGCGGATCGTCTGTGTTTCGACCCCTACCAACTGCGCCAACTGACCAATGCGCATCAGCCTCCTCCCCAACGGATTCTTTACTCTATTGACCTTATAGTAGCTTTATAGTTTTAAATGGTACCACAACATTGTTCAAGTGGAGTCGTATCATGAGCAAATCCTGTGGTGGCGCCTGTGGCGGTGATGCAACGTCCGCAGCGGATACCGATATACAGGCCTCCTCCGAGGCGCCAGGGAGATGGGTCAGTGTTTATGCCGTGCCGAAGATGGACTGTCCATCAGAAGAACGAATGATTCGCCTAGCCCTGAACGGCTTTGAGGAGATTCGGGCGCTGTCCTTCGACTTGTCGAACCGCCGGCTGAAGGTCGTGCATGACGGCGAGGTCGAGCCCGTCACCTCGAAACTGAAGACCTTGGGGCTAGGCGCCTCGCTTCAGGAAACCGTCGCTGCAAATCCGGAGACCATCAAGGCCGCCGAGTTTTCGGCAGCTTCTGCTAAGCAAGAATCCGGGACCCTGCGCTGGTTGCTCGGCATCAATGCACTTCTGTTCGTGGTGGAAATGACTGCCGGTCTGATCGCCCAGTCCACCGGCCTGATTGGAGAATCCCTGGACAATTTTGCCGATGCGGCGGTGTACGGGCTTGCCCTTTATGCGGTTGGACATAGCGTGAAAATGCAGGTACGTGCCGCGCATCTTGCTGGTGTACTGCAACTTATCTTGGCTGTGGGCGTGCTCGTAGAGGTGGTGAGACGCTTTGTATTCGGTAGTGAGCCTGAATCGCTGGTGATGATGGCTATCGCATTCGTCGCATTGATTGCCAATACCAGTTGTCTGCTGCTCATATCCAAACATCGGGAAGGCGGGGCGCACATGAAGGCAAGCTGGATATTCTCGGCCAACGACGTGGTGATCAACCTGGGGGTCATCACCGCCGGCGCCCTGGTCGCGTGGACCGGTTCCAATTATCCGGATCTGATTATCGGCACCATCGCGGGGGGCATTGTACTTAACGGTGCCAGACGCATTTTGGCGTTGAAGGGTTAAATAATGCTCATTATTGGCAAAAAGCTCTCGCCGTATGCCCTATTGTCCATATCGGGCCTGCTGGCAGCGTCTGATCAGGCTGTAAAGTGGCTGGTGCAGCAATCAATGGCCTATGGCGAGTATGTTTCGGTGACCCCGTTCTTTAACTGGGTGCACCTATGGAACACCGGTGCCGCATTCAGTCTTTTTGCGAATGGTGGAGGCTGGCAGCGCTACTTTTTTAGGGTATACGGATTTAATGGTTGATGGGGCACCTTCACCCCATCAATCATTAAATCCGTATACCCGAAATCACGCGACTCAAGACGGAATCACCATGCTCGTCAAAATCATTCCTGAACTCGGTCTCTTCGCGCTGATCATGGCGCTGGGCCTGGCGTTTATACAGGCGCTGGCTCCGTTAGCGGGTGTCACGCTCCGCCGCCCACTCTGGATGGCCTTCGCCGAGCCCATGGCATGGGGGCAGTTCGCCTTCTTGCTGGTGGCCTATGCCAGCCTGACCGCGAGCTTCCTGCTCGATGATTTCAGTGTGTCCTATGTGGCCAACAACTCCAACTCGATGCTGCCGTGGTATTACAAGCTCACGGCGGTGTGGGGGGGACACGAAGGCTCGGTGCTGCTATGGAGCCTGATCCTCAGCGGCTGGGGCTTCGCCGTCAGCCTGTTCTCGCGCAACCTGCCGCGTGACATGCTGGCCCGTGTCTTGGGGGTCATGGGCATGGTCAGCACCGGATTCTTGCTGTTCATCCTGATCACGTCGAGCCCTTTTGAACGTCTGCTGCCGGGAGTGCCTCAGGACGGCGCCGATCTCAACCCGCTGCTACAGGACGTCGGGCTGATCCTCCATCCCCCCATGCTCTATATGGGCTATGTGGGCTTCTCGGTAGCTTTCGCCTTTGCCATCGCTGCCTTGCTGGGAGGGCGGCTCGATGCCGCCTGGACACGCTGGGTGCGGCCCTGGACCAATATTGCTTGGGCCTTCCTCACCATGGGCATCGCGCTGGGTAGTTGGTGGGCCTACTACGAGCTGGGGTGGGGCGGCTGGTGGTTTTGGGACCCGGTGGAGAACGCCTCGTTCCTGCCCTGGCTGACCGGGACGGCGCTCATCCATTCGCTGGCGGTCACGGAAAAGCGTGGCACCTTCAAGAGCTGGACCGCCCTGCTGGCGATCTTTACCTTTTCGCTGTCGCTGCTGGGCACCTTCCTGGTGCGCTCCGGGGTGCTGACGTCGGTGCATGCCTTCGCCAATGACCCGTCACGGGGCATCTTCATTCTGGCACTGCTGGGGTTCACGGTGGGCGCTTCCTTGCTGATCTTTGCCCTGCGTGCGCCGCGGATGAGCGGCAATGTGGGCTTCGGTTGGTTGTCTCGAGATGCGCTGTTGCTGATCAACAATATCCTCTTGGTCGTCATGACCGTGACCGTTTTGCTGGGCACGGTCTACCCGCTGATTCTCGATGCCCTGGGGCTGGGCAAGATCAGCGTCGGCCCACCGTACTTTAATACGCTATTCGTGCCGCTGACCGTGCTGCTGTGCGCCTTCATGGGGCTAGGCCCCGTGGCGCGCTGGAAGCAGATGGCGGGGCGCGAGTTGATGCGCCGACTACTTTGGTCCGGCATCGCCGCGCTGATCACGGCGGCGGCGGTGCCGTTCCTCTACGGCGGAGAATGGAACGCCGCCGTGGCGCTGGGGCTGGTCATGGCCCTGTGGGTCGTGCTGGCGTTGATCCGTGACCTGTTCGACAAGACCCGCCATGCCTCCTCACCCCTGGCCGGCTTGCGCAAGCTGTCGCTGGCGCATTGGGGCATGGTAGTCGGCCATCTGGGCATGGCCATCACCATCGTGGGCGTGGCCATGGTGTCGAACTATGCCATCGAGCGTAACGTACGTCTTGCCGTGGGGGAGCGTGTCGAGATAGGCGGTTACAGCTTCACCATGACCGACCTGAGCGAGCGCCGCGGTCCCAATTTCCTGGCCGATACGGCAACCCTTGAGGTGACACGTGATGGCCAGCATGTCACCACCCTACGGCCCGAGAAGCGATTGTATATTGCCCGCGGTCAGCCCATGACCGACGTCGCCCTGCGCCCTGGGCTGCTGCAGGACATTTACGTGGCGCTGGGCGAAGACTTGGGTGACGGTGCCTGGGCCATGCGAATCCAGATCAAGCCGTTCGTACGCTGGCTCTGGCTGGGGGCGTTGTTGATGGCCACTGGCGGTCTGCTGGCGGTGGCGGACCGTCGCTATCGGCGTCAGCGCTCAGTGCCAGCTGACTCCACTCTCCTCCGTGAGGTCCATACATGAAACGGCGACTGTTACTGCTTTTCCCCTTGCTGGTTTTCCTGGGACTGGGTTTCTTTCTCTACCGAGGCTTGGCCATGGATCCCAGTGCCCGCAATTCGGCACTGCTAGCCCAGCAGTTTCCTGCCTTTTCCCTCTCGACACTGAAGGATCCTGGTGCCCGGGTCGATGAGTCGCTGTTGCACGGGCAGGTCACGCTGGTCAATGTCTGGGCCGAGTGGTGCCCGACCTGCAAGGAGGAAATGCCCCAGCTGCTGACACTCGCTGAGCGCGGCGTGCGCTTGGTCGGCATCAACTACAAGGACACCCGCGTCAAGGGGCGGGAGTTTCTCGACGAGTTCGGCGACCCGTTCGAAGTCAATATCTTCGATCCGGATGGCGATCTGGGGTTCGAGCTCGGCGTCTACGGTGTGCCGGAGACCTTCCTCGTCGATGCCGAGGGCATCATTCGCTATAAGCACACGGGCTATATCACTCCCGAGGATGTCGAACGTGTCGTGCAGGAGGTGGGCAAATGGCGTTGATGACCCGGGCCGGCCTGCTGTTGCTCTTGTTGATAACGTCGGTCCCTGTGCTGGCGGATTCGGCTATCGAGGTGCGTGACTTCGAGAGGCCAGTAATGGCCGAGCGCTATCGTGATCTTACTGCCTCATTGCGCTGCCCCAAATGCGATGCCCAGGCCATCGACAGCTCGGATTCCCCGGTGGCTGCCGACATGCGCGAACGCGTTGCAGATTTGTTACGCGAAGGGCGATCCGATAAAGAAATCCTCGATTACATGGTCGCACGCTTCGGCGAATTCGTGCTTTATAACCCGCGACTCGACGAGCGTACCTGGTTGCTATGGGGATTGCCGTTCGTGCTGGTGATGATCGGGGGGTTTATCGTGGCGGTCTTCGTCCGCAAACGAAAGCATGCCCAGGTTCGAGCGCTCAGCGCCGAGGAGCGCGAGTACCTCAATGCCCTGTTTAACCGCGAGGGGAGCGAATGAATCTGCTCTGGTTGGGCATCGCCCTGTTACTGTTGCCTGCCCTGTGGCTCGTGATCCTGCCGCTGAGACGGACCCGCCCGCTGCACGATGCTCAGCAGGCCTTCGAAACCAAGCAGCGCACCGATGCCCAGAACGTGGCGGTCTATCGTCAGCGCCTGGCCTCGCTGGAAACGGCCCATGCACGCGGCGAGCTCGACACCGCGCGAGTCGAGGAGGGTCGGCTGGAGCTCGAACGCAGCCTGCTCGAGGATACCCAGGTACGCCGACGCACACCGCTCAAATCCCCCCAGGCCGGACGGTTGTTGGTGCCGCTGGTGATGGTGGCGTTGGTGGTGGCCAGTCTGCTCTGGTATCAACGGGAAGGCGCCGAGGGCGATCTGGCACTGTATGCCGTGCATCAGGAGGTGCGCAACTCGCCTGACGGCTCGCTGGCGATGCTGATCGAGCGGCTCGAGGAGCAGGCCAAGCGACAGCCGGACAATCCCAAGGTGTGGATGTCGCTGTTTCCGCTGTACCGGGACAGCAATCGGGGACGTGATGCCATCGCCGCGCTTGAGCGCCTGATTGAGCTGGAGGGTCGACAGCCTTCCCTGCTGGCGCAATTGGCACAGATCCAATTCTTCGTCGCCAATCGCTCGATGACCGAGGAGGTCCAGGCACTGGTCGACGAGACCCTAGACAAGGATCCGCGTCAGCCGACGGTGCTCGGCATGCTGGGCATCCATGCCTTCGATCGCGCCCGCTATGAAGAGGCTATCGATTACTGGCGACGCGCGATCGCCGGCTTCGACGACCCCGGCTCGGCGGAAGCGCTGCGGGAGGGCATTGCCGTGGCACAACAGCGCCTGGACGCCTCGTCCGACCAGGTCGATGCCCATCAGGCCGCGCAGGACGGCGCGTCGCTCGCGGTCAGGGTCGGCCTCGCCGAAGCGCTCCGCGAGTGGGCCGCGCCGGGCGACACGGTGTTCGTCGTCGCCCGCGACGTGGCCGGCGAACTGCCGCCGCTGGCCATCGAGCGGGCCACGGTCGCCGACCTACCGCTCGAGGTGACACTCGACGACGACGATGCCATGGCGCCCCAAGCACGGCTCTCCCAGATTGCCGAGCTGCGCCTGACGGTGCGCGTCTCCGCATCGGACGAGGCCACCCCGCAGCCAGGCGACCTGATCGGCGAGGCGGGGCCGGTGACACTCGGCGAGGCCGACTCGCCGATCGACGTCACCATCGATCGCATCGTTGACTAGCCAGGCTGATCGTAAACGCAGTCTCGGCAACGCGACTTGGCTGTCAGAGCATTAAGGAAGAACCATGCTGCAATATCCGCAGATCGATCCCGTGGCCATCTCCCTGGGGCCCGTGCAGATTCACTGGTATGGCCTGATGTATGTGGTCGGGCTGGCCGCCGCCTGGTGGCTAGGGCGTCGTCGAGCCCATCGCCTGGGTTTGAGTCACGATGATATCGGCGATCTGATTTTTTACGCTGCCGTGGGGATCATCTTGGGTGGCCGCCTGGGCTATGCGCTGTTCTACGGGCTCGAGCAACTTCTTGCCAACCCCTTGTGGCTCTTCAGGGTCTGGGACGGGGGCATGAGCTTCCATGGCGGCCTTGCCGGTGTGCTCATCGCCGCCCTGCTGTTTGCCCGCAAGCATCGCCTGGCTTTTTTCCAGCTGACCGATTTCATCGCCCCGCTGGTGCCGATCGGCCTGGGCGCCGGGCGCCTCGGCAACTTCATCAATCACGAGTTACCGGGACGTATCAGTGACGTTCCCTGGGCCATGGTCTTCCCCCCCATGATGGGGCTGGGGCCGGAGCCGCGGCACCCTTCAGCGCTTTATGAGTTCGCCCTGGAAGGCGTGGTGCTGTTTGTCATGCTGTGGTGGCTGTCGCGCCGACCGCGCCAGCGGGGCCTCATCTCCGGGCTGTTCTTGGTGCTGTATGGCGCCTTCCGCTTCACCGTGGAGTTCGTGCGCCTGCCCGATCCTCACCTAGGGTTCGTCGCCTTCGGCTGGCTGACCATGGGGCAGCTGTTGACCCTGCCGATGCTCATCGCGGGGCTGGCCCTGGTTGTCTGGTCAATGCGTCAGCCAGTGGATAGGGGGAAAACGGCGGCGGCCTCATGAACACGGCCTTCACCTTTCTGCTGGTGCTGCTGTTCGTCGCCACACCGGTAGCGGCCCGTGGAGAGTTTCCCGCGGGCAGTGGCAAGAGCTCCCCCTTCGGTACCTCGGCTCAACGGGAATTCCTGGCGGCTAAAGAAGCCTTCCGGGCCAGCGCCTGGCGAGACGATAGGCGGCTCTACGTCGGTTTCGTCATTGCCGAGGACTATTACCTCCACCGCCATCGGTTTGCGAGTTAAGCTCAAGTCTTGTGTATGGAGGATAGAAGGAGGGGTGGCGTATCCTGCTGATTGATCACGCCAGATCACAACCAGCATAGGATGGATACGCCATGACCGATTCTACCCTCCAAGCCGTGACGCAACCAGACACTGGTGTTACCGACCTACTGCATGAGCTGCTGCGCCAAGGTGCCCGAGACCTGATCGCCAAGGCCGTGGAGGCGGAGTTGAGCACGTTCCTGGAGCAGTATGCCGATAAGACGCTGGAAGATGGTCGCCGCGCCGTGGTGCGCAACGGCTACCTGCCCGAGCGCACGGTACAGACTGGCATCGGTGACGTCGAGGTCAAGGTGCCCCGGGTCCGTGACCGCAGTGGCGACGGGGTGACCTTCAGCAGCGCGCTGCTGCCGCCCTACCTGAAGCGGGCCCGCAGCATCGAGGAGTTGATCCCCTGGCTCTACTTGAAGGGGATCTCCACCGGCGACTACCAGGAGGCCCTGGCAGCCCTGCTGGGCGATCAGGCCAAGGGACTCTCGGCCACCACCGTGACCCGGCTCAAGAAGCAGTGGGAAGATGAGCATGCCGAGTGGCGGAAGCGGAAGCTGGCCGATCGGCGATACGTCTACTGGTGGGCCGATGGCGTCTACAGCAACGTGCGCATGGATGACCGTCTGTGCCTGCTGGTGATCATCGGCGTCACCGAGCAGGGTCACAAGGAGCTGGTGGCCGTCGAGGATGGGCGACGCGAGTCGGAAGCCAGCTGGAAGGAGCTTCTCACGGGGCTACGCGAGCGCGGGCTGACCACGGCCCCCAAGCTGGCGGTCGGCGACGGTGCCATGGGCTTCTGGGCTGCGCTGAGCAAGGTCTATCCGGAGACCGACCACCAGCGTTGCTGGGTCCACAAGACCGCCAACGTACTGAATAAGCTGCCGAAATCCGTGCAGCCCAAGGTCAAGGCCGACCTCCACGAGATCTGGATGGCCGAGACCCGCGACGAGGCGCATAAGGCCTTCGATCGCACAGTAAAACGCTTCGAGGCCAAGTACCCCAGAGCGATGGAGTGCCTGGCCAAGGATCGGGAGGAGCTGCTGGCGTTCTACGACTACCCGGCAGAGCACTGGGTGCATATTCGCACCACCAACCCGATCGAATCGGCTTTTGCCACGGTCCGCCTGCGCAGCAAGCGGAGCCGCAATTGCGGCTCCAGGGCGACGACCCTGGCGATGGTCTTCAAGCTGCTTCAGAGCGCTCAGAAGCGCTGGAAGCGGATCAAGGGGTTCAACAAGCTGGAGCTGGTCGTGAACAACGTCCGGTTCCGGGATGGTGAGCAAGTAACCGATCAGTCAGACAGGACTGCCGCCTGACCGGCCATACACAAACCTTGACAATAACTCAATTCGTGATGGGCGACGGTGAAACCTTTCCAGAACAGGCAGAGCGGGGTAGCATCCATGGCAACGGCGGTATCCGTGAGCAGACGTTTGTGGTGAACAT
>NZ_SNWH01000038.1 GCF_004361885.1 Halomonas ventosae | reverse complement strand
TCTCGACCGCGGTCAAGCAGGGGCTGGCGGCACATACGGCACTGGAGCAGCTCTTTACGGGTGAAGTGCCGGATTTCATGCGACAGGACGACCTGGATCAGGCGGCGTGAGCTGAATAGTTACGATTCGACAAGATGCATCGACGCATCGCCGAACTGATGCTACTCGTTCGGCTTGCGAGTATTGATACCCAACAACTTCCAGGCCGGACAGAAGTTGAACAGGCCTGTGGCCAGTGGCACCACGCCGATCCAACCCCAGACGCCGATGGTGCCGGTCAGGGCCAGCAGGATCAGCACGGCGCCGATTACGATACGGGCTATCTTGTCGATACCACCCACGTTGCTTTTCATGACAGACTCCTTCTCATGACAGACTCCTTCGATTCGCTTCGCACGCTCAGAAGCTGTAAACGGGGATGGATGGATCACGCATCATCTTGGCTATCGGGCCGGGAGCGGCGACGCCGACCCCCTCCAGGAGATCTGCCTCTTGGTACTCGCTATTAGGCAGATAGATGGCGCAGACATCCACCTGGGCGCCATTATCGATTAGCTTTCCCAGAATCACTTCTGGCGTCATCTGATTCACCTCACTCATGGCCGGCGTCTTGAAGGGCTCGGCGCTCTCATAGCCCTGAACGGCCAGGTGGCCGGCCGCGTCGCAGAGCAGAATATTCAGATCGGTACCCTGCTGCTGCATGGCGTTGGAGAGAATCATTGCCATGCCCTGGGTCTGCAGCGAGTCACTGGTCAGGATCACCAGCGCCTTGTCGTCCATGGCCTTGCCGCCCTCGGCCTCGCCTCCATGGCTGTTGGCCAGGGCAGTACCGGAAAGGCCGATGGTGGCAGCGGCGGCAGCCAGGGTCAGTGTCTTCGTGATGGTCATGCGCTTACCTCATTAGGTCGTTCATGATGACGGGGCCCTCGCCCGGCGGGTGATAGGCCTCCTGATGGCGTTCACTCGGCCGGACGCCAGGCGACGTCAGGGTCAATCTCATAGCTCCAGGGCAAGCCTGAATTGCGCCATCCGTTGACGGCGCGCACGCCGGCGGAGTCGCCCTCCTCGAGCTTTTTGCCCTCGAAGCCGTCGGTCATCGAATAAACGTCGCTGTAGCCCATTTCGGCGATCACGTCGGCGCTCGGCGCGCTGCGGGTAGAGCCAGAGCGGCACATGACGATGATCGGATCGTCTTCGGCCACGCCAAGGGCCTCCAGTTCGGCACGCACCTGAGCCTCGAAGTCGCCATTCTTGACCATCGGCCAAGTCTTGGCGTCTTCATTGAAGTTGTCACGATCGGCCAGCAACCAGGGCACATGGATATCCGTGGGCTCGGCGAAACCGGTGAACTTGATCTCGATAGGATCGCGCACGTCGATCAGCACGGCCCGCTCATTGTCCTGCATCAATTCATAGGCCTCGCGCGCCGTAACATAGAGCCCCAGCTGGGTCTCCCGGTAAGCGGGGACGTTATCCTGGGCAAAGACCGGACCTGCGACCAGACTCATCGCAAGCAGCGAACCGGCTAGAAACCGCGTTATTTTCATAACTGTAAACTCTAAGGAAGTAACTTTTATCTCTCAGCCAGAGTGTAGTGCATTGCCGCAGGGTCTGCACGGGCATCTTTTTACCGCTAGCCCTTGTGGTCGCCGAGGATGGAAAAGAGGGCCGACACCGCACTGCTGAAAGGCACTGTTTGCTGAGGCTCCTCTGCGCTCAGACGTTGAAAGGTAAGTCCCGACGCTCTTGAATGCCCCCTTATGTTTATCTTGATCCAGGTCAGCCGCAACGGCTGCAGCCCCGAGGGGCAGCTGATACAATTCTCACGTGCAAATGCCTCGCATCCCCATGCTTCCGGATCCCGCAGGAAGGAGACCTCGTTGACCAGTCCGGCCCGTTCCCGCGCCTCTGCCCCCTCCCGCCTGTCGCTGCCCTTCAATGTCTGGAACGTCTTGACGCTCGGCATCGCCCTGATCGTGGCGCTGCCGGTCATCGTGGTGCTCGCCCACCTGTTCATGCCCACGCAAGGCATCTGGCAGCATCTGGGCAGCACCGTGCTGCCCAGGTATCTCGGCAACACGCTCTTCCTGGTGGTGACGGTGGGCCTGGGCACCTTCGTGATCGGCACCGGCACCGCCTGGCTGGTGGTGATGTGCCGCTTCCCGGGGCGTCGGCTGTTCGAGTGGGGCCTGCTGCTGCCGCTGGCGGTGCCGACCTACGTGATCGCCTACGCCTACACGGATTTCCTGCAGTACGCCGGCCCCCTCCAGAGTTGGCTGCGGGAGAGCTTCGGCTGGTCGGCCGGCGACTACGTCTTCCCCAACATCCGCTCGCTGTGGGGGGCGGCCACCCTGATCACCCTGGTGCTCTACCCCTATGTCTATATGCTGACGCGGGCGGCCTTTCTGGAGCAGTCGGTGTGCGTGCTGGACGTCGGCCGGACGCTGGGCCGGGGGCCCTGGCGGCTGTTCACCAGCGTGGCCCTGCCGTTGGCACGGCCGGCCATCGTCGGCGGGGTGTCGCTGGCGCTGATGGAGACCCTCAACGAGTTCGGCGCCGTGCAGTACTTCGGGGTCGACACCTTCACCACGGGTATCTATCGCACCTGGTTCGGGATGGGTGAGCAGGTCGCCGCAGCCCAGCTCGCTGCCTGCCTGCTGGCCTTCGTCATCGCCCTGGTACTGCTCGAGCGCGCCTCGCGCGGCAAGCGCCGCTACTTTCACACCACCGGTCGCTACCAGCACCTGCCGGAATTCGTGCTGCATGGCTGGCGGGCCTGGGCCGCTACCCTGGCCTGTCTGATCCCGGTGCTGCTCGGCTTTCTGGTTCCCTGCGGCCTGCTGGGCTACCTCTCGGTACAGGGAGGTGATGCGCTGTTCGGCTCGGCCTTCCTGGAATTCGCCGCTAACAGCCTGCTGCTGGCGTCGATATCCTCGATTGTCGCCGTGAGCCTGGCGCTGCTACTGAGCTACGGTGCCCGCCTAAATCCCGGCAAGGTCACGCGGGTGGCGACACGCGTGGCCGCCATGGGCTATGCGGTCCCCGGCTCGGTGGTGGCGGTGGGCATCCTGATCCCCTTCGTATGGCTGGACCACCAGATCAATGATTTCATGAAGGGGCAGTTCGGGGTCATGGTGGGGCTGCTGCTGAGCGGGTCGGCGTTCATCCTGGTGTATGCCTACCTGGTACGCTTTCTCGCTGTCTCCTTCAATGCCATCGAGGCGAGCCTGGGCAAGGTCACGCCAAGCATGGATGCGGCCTCCCGGACCCTGGGCCAGACGGCGGGCGGCACCCTGCGCAAGGTGCATACCCCGATCATGCGCGGCAGCTTGATCGCCGCTGGCATCCTGGTCTTTGTGGACGTGATGAAGGAGCTGCCGGCCACGGTGATTCTGCGCCCCTTCAACTTCGATACCCTGGCGGTCCGTGCCCACAGCCTGGCCGCAGACGAGCGACTGGCCGAGGCCTCTACCTCGTCACTGGCCATCGTGGCAGTAGGCATCCTGCCGGTGATCCTGCTCAGCATCGCCATGCGCCGCTCCCGCCCTGGCAGTCGCTGAGGGTGCCAGGGGGAAAACGAACACCTGAGAGGCATCCAGACCAATCAACACCGGCTGGCCCTCGCCGGGCAGGAAGACCCCGGGGGCCCGGGCATGCAGGTGAGTCTCGCAGCCGTCGGGAGCATGGGCGCAGATATGCAGCAGGCTGGTGCGCCCCAGCAGCTTGGCCATGATGACATGGCTGTGGTGATGCTCCGATGGCTCGTCCAGCGGTACTACCCGCAGCGCCTCGGGACGGATCATCACCCGCACCCGGCTGTCTTCGGGTAGCCCCCTGCCGGAGATATCGCCCATCGGCGTAGCCACCTTGCCATCCACCACGCGCCCCTCGAGCTCGTTGACCTCGCCGAAGAAGGTCACCACGAAGGGATCGACGGGAGCGCAGTAGAGATCCAGCGGCGTGCCGGCCTGCACCACCCTACCCTCGCGCATCAGCACGATGCGATCGGCCATGAACATGGCCTCCTCGGGATCGTGGGTCACCAACAGCACCCCCGCCCCCACCTTCTTGAGCACGTGCAGGGTATCGTCGCGGATGCGATCGCGCAGGCGAGCATCTAGGCTGGAGAAGGGCTCGTCGAGCAGCATCAGCTGCGGCGCCGGAGCCAGCGCCCGGGCCAGGGCGATGCGCTGCTGCTGCCCTCCCGAGAGCATGTGCGGGAAGGCCCGGGCATAGCGCTCCATGCCCAGCAGTTCGAGCAGTTCAAAGGCCCGGCGTCGGCGCTGAGCAGCGGGCAGCGACTCGAGCCCGAAGGCCACGTTATCGAGCACCGAGAGATGCGGGAACAGCGCCGAGTCCTGGAAGGCCAGTCCGACATTGCGCTTCTCCGGCGGCACATGGGAGCGCCCGGCGTGCCCCATCGACTCGCCCCCCAGCTCCACACGTCCGTGCTGCACCCCCTCGAGCCCCGCGGCGATCCGCAGCAGAGTGGACTTACCGCAGCCCGAGGGCCCCAGCAGGCAGACGATCTCGCCGGGCTTGACGTCGAGGGAGACGTCCTCCACGGCCAAGTGCTGCTGGTAGGCATGGCGGATCTGGTGCATGGCGAGAACGGGTGCCACGGCAAGGTTGTCGTCGATTGGAAGCATCGGTTGGCTAGTCATTTGCGCTGAGCGGCCAGTAGAAGAATGGCATAGGTATCCTGCATGGTAACGCGAAACCCTCCTGAATGCGTTGGACTATCGCTTGCATTTCGCCCCACCGGCTGTCAAGGCACAACACTTCCTGATCTGAATCAGATCCTCGGCCAGCTGGACTTGACGCCGGCGGCGGTAGTCGCTTCAATAACTGAACATTAATGCAAAGCATTATCATTCTAAACCGCTACCCCTACAAAACTACCCCTTCAAAGACCGCTAGCCCTACAAAGAGGTGCCTCCATGTCGCTGAACCGTCGTCTCGCCCTGTCCCTTGCTGCCCTGGTGGCTGGCTCCGCCATGGTCTCCCAGGCCGCTGTGGCCGATGAGCTCAACATCTATTCGGCCCGTCACTATGACTCCGACGAGGCGCTCTACGCCGCCTTCACCGCACGGACCGGCATCGAGGTCAACGTCCTCGAGGGCGACTCCGACCAGCTGATCCAGCGCCTCAAGCTGGAGGGCGAGGCTAGCCCCGCCGACGTGATGATCACCGTGGATGCCGGACGCCTGTGGCGCGCCGAGCAGGAGGGCATCTTCGCCAGCGTGGAATCGGCGTTTCTCGACCAGCGGCTGCCCGACTACATGCGACACCCGGAAGGCAAGTGGTTCGGTTTCAGCCAGCGCGTCCGGGCGATCTTCATCGACCCCACCGAGGTCGATGCCGGCGAGATCACGCGCTACGAGGACCTGGCCGACCCGCAGTTCGCGGGCCAGGTCTGTATTCGCTCCTCGAACAACATCTACAACCAGTCGCTGCTGGCTTCGCTGATCGCTCACCTCGGCGAGCAGGAAGCCGAAGCGTGGGCCCAGGGCGTGGTCGACAACTTCGCGCGTGCCCCCGAAGGCGGCGACACCGACCAGATCCTCGGCATCGCCAGCGGCGAGTGCAACATCGCCGTGGCCAACCACTACTACTACGTGCGCCTGCTCAACTCCGACAACGCCGCCGACCGCGAGGCGGCCGAGAAGGTCGAGATCGTCTTCCCTAACCAGAACGGTCGCGGCGCACACGTCAACGTGGGGGGCGCCGGCATGGTCAAGGGTGCCCCCCACCCCGCGAACGCCGTGCGCTTCCTCGAGTTCCTCGCCTCCAACGAGGCCCAGGAGCTCTTCGCCTCGGGCAACCACGAGTTCCCTGCCGTGGAATCCGTGGATACCGATGGCATCATCGCCTCCTGGGGCGAGTTCAAGAAAGACGACCTGAACGTCAGCGTGCTGGGCGAGAACAACCCCGAGGCGATTCGGATCTTCGATCGCGTCGGCTGGCGCTAAGTCAGTGGGCCTCGTCCCAGTTGGCCCCCGACTCGGCCTCGACAGTCAGCGCCACGTCCAGCCGGGCGGCGTCTTCCATGCGCCCCTTCACCTCCTCGATGAAGGCCTCGACCTGGTCCTCGGCCACCTCGAAGACCAGCTCGTCGTGGACCTGCATCACCATCAGCGCATCGAAGGCCTCGCCCGAAAGCCAGGCATCGACGTCGATCATCGCGCGCTTGATGATGTCGGCCGCGGTGCCCTGCATGGGGGCATTGATGGCGGTGCGCTCAGCCCCCTGGCGGCGGGCGCGGTTCTGGGCGCGGATCTCCGGCAGATATAGGCGCCGGCCGAAGACGGTTTCCACGTAGCCATCCTCGGCGGCCTGGGCGCGAATGCGCTCCATGTAGCGGGCCACGCCAGGGTAGCGGTCGAAGTAGCGGTCGATGTAGGTCTGCGCCTGGCTGCGCTCGATGTGCAGCTGCCGGCCCAGGCCCCAGGCGCTCATGCCGTAGATCAGCCCGAAGTTGATCGCCTTGGCGCTGCGACGCTGGTCGGGCGAGACCCTGGAGAGCGCCACCCCGAACACCTCGGCGGCGGTGGCAGCGTGGATGTCGCGACCCTCGGCGAAGGCTTCGAGCAGCCCCTGATCACCGGAGAGATGGGCCATGATGCGCAGCTCGATCTGCGAGTAGTCGGCGGCGACGATCCGGTAACCTGGCCGGGCGATGAAGGCCTGGCGAATCTTCCTGCCTTCCTCGGTACGAATCGGGATGTTCTGCAGGTTGGGGTCCGACGACGACAGCCGCCCGGTGGCGGTGACGGCCTGATGGTAACTGGTATGCAGCCGCCCGGTAGCCGTGTTGACCAGCCGTGGCAGCTTGTCGGTGTAGGTGGACTTGAGCTTGGCGAGCCCGCGGTGCTGCATGATCACCTTGGGCAGCGGGTAGTCGAGCGCCAACTCCTCGAGCACCGCCTCCGCGGTGGAGGGCGCTCCCTTGGGCGTCTTCTTGATCACCGGGATCTTCTGCTCCTCGAAGAGGATCTCGCCGAGCTGCTTGGGCGAGCCAAGATTGAATTCACGACCGGCGAGTGCAAAGGCCTGGCCCTCTAGTTCGCGGATGCGCGTCTCTAGCTCCCGGCTCTGGGCCTGCAGGCGTTCGGGGTTCAGTGCCACACCGGTGCGCTCCATGCGCGACAGCACCGGAATCAGCGGTAGCTCAATCTCCTCCAGCACCTCGGAAAGCCGGCCCTCGGCCTCGACGCGGGGACGCAGTTCGCGATGCAGGCGCAGGGTGATATCGACGTCCTCGCAGGCATAGGGTGCGGCCTGCTCCAGGGCCACTTGGTTGAAGGTGAGCTGCTTGGCGCCCTTGCCGGCGATCTCTTCGAAGGTAATGGTCTTCTCCCCCAGGTACTTGAGTGCCAGAGAGTCCATGTCGTGGCGGGTCGCGGTGGAGTCGAGCACATAGGACTCCAGCATGGTGTCCTCCAGGGGTCCGACCACCGCGATACCGACATTGGCCAGCACCGAGATGTCGTACTTGAGGTTCTGGCCGATCTTGGTCCGTCCGTCGCCCTCCCAGAGCGGGCGCAGGGCCTCGAGCACCGCCTCGCGATCGAGCTGCTCGGGGGCATCAAGATAGTCATGGGCCAGCGGGATATAGGCCGCCTCGCCCGGTACAAGCGCGAGCCCTATGCCGACCACCTGCGCCTGCATGTAGTTGAGGCTGGTGGTCTCCAGGTCGAAGCAGAAGGTATCGCTCGCCGTCAGTCGCTCAAGCCAGCTGTCGAAGTCAGCCTGCGTGAGGATGACATGATCCTCGCGGGCAGCACGCCGCTCCGAGCCGGACGCCTGCTCGCCCTCGGCCGGCACCGGCGTGCCGCCCGAGGCGTCGTCGACCCCTTCATCCTGGCCCTCGAGCAATTCCGAGAGCCAGGCACGGAACTCCAGCCGGCGATAGAGTTCGAGCAGCGCCTCGCGGTCGGGGTGAGCGATGTCCAGGTCGTCGAGACCCACCGGCAGCTCGCAGTCGGTCTTGATGGTGGCCAGCTCATAGGAGAGGAAGGCCTGGTCACGGTGCGCCTCGAGCTTCTTGGGCAGCGTCTTGGCGCCACGAAAGCCGAGCGTAGCGACCTTATCCAGGTCGTCGTAAATGGTCTCGAGGCCGCCGTCCATGCCTTGCAGTAGGCCCAGCGCAGTCTTCTCGCCGACCCCCGGCACGCCGGGGATGTTGTCGACCTTGTCGCCCATCAGCGCCAGGAAGTCGATGATTCGCTCCGGTGGCAGACCGAACTTCTCCTTCACGCCATCGACATCCAGAGTCTCGTCTTTCATAGTGTTGACCAGCGTGATGTGAGCGTTGACCAGCTGGGCCATGTCCTTGTCGCCGGTAGAGATCAGCGCGTCCCGGCCCGCCTCTGTGGCCTGACGGGCCAGGGTGCCGATAACGTCGTCGGCCTCCACCCCTTCGATGCACAGCAGCGGCAGGCCCAATGCCTTCACGCACTCATGCAGGGGCTGCACCTGGGCGCGCAGGTCATCGGGCATCGGCGGCCGATGAGCCTTGTACTGCTCGAACAGCGCGTCGCGGAAGGTCTTTCCCGGGGCGTCGAAAACCACCGCCATGGGGCTGTCGGGATAATCCTTGATCAGCCGCTTGAGCATGCTGAGCACCCCCTTGATCGCCCCGGTAGGCTGGCCATCGGAGGTAGTCAGCGCCGGCAGGGCATGGAAGGCGCGGTACAGGTAGGAGGAACCGTCGACGAGAACGATGGGCGTATCGGCCATGTAGGGTATCCATTGCAACGTGGCGTGAGGTGTCATCCATGATACGCATTGCCGCCGCCTTTTGCCGCGGGTGCTAGGCCACGCGGCCACAACCCCCTACACTGGGGGTATCCCCGCTTTCCCGCCCGTGGGCGGACCTGAGAGGTCATCATGACGACATTTGCAAGACGCTCGATCACCGCGCTGCTGCTGACGCTGGTCCTGGCCAGTGCGGATAGCGCCCTGGCACAGTCTTCCACTAACCTCGAGCCGGATATCACCATCCGCCAGGAAGAGGAACGGATCATCCGCGAATACCGGGTCAATGGCGAGCTCTACGCCATCGAGATTCGCCCCTCCGCCGGCCCCTCCTACTATCTTGTCGACAACAACGGCGATGGCGACTTCGAGCCCCAGGACGGTGGCCGCATCGCTGTTCCCCAGTGGGTGCTGAAGACCTTCTGAGGCCAGTGCCAATTCGCTTTCTACTCACGACCCCCGGACAGGCAACCGCCGGGGTTGTGGCGCGTGCATCGGTGTGCCAAGTCGCTACAATAGGCGGCTTGGCATTTCCCGGGCGAGAGACACATGGCTGTATTCACACCGCTTACCCAACCTCAGGTCGTCGAGTTCCTCAGCCGTTTCGATGCCGGCGCGCTGGTCTCCCTCGAGGGCGTACCTGCCGGCACCGAGAACACCACCTTCTTCGTCACCACTAACCGGCGCGCGCTGGTGCTGACGCTGTTCGAGCAGGGTGAACACGAGGAGCTGCCGTTCTTCGTCGAGTTGCTCGACTACCTGGACGAGCACCGCCTGCCGGTGCCGGGGCCGTTGCACGACCGTAACGGTGACGCCCTGCATACCCTGGCCGGCAAGCCCGCCCTGCTGTTCCCAAAGCTGCCTGGCCAGCATCCCAAGGCTCCCAATCTGGCGCAGTGCCACGAACTCGGCGATACCCTCGGGCACATGCATGTGGTCTCCCGACACTTTCCTGGTCACCGCCCCAATCCACGCGACCTGCACTGGCTGCTGCTTATGCACCACAAGGTGCTGGTCTATCTCTCGCCAGAGGACCAGACGCTGATGAAGGACGAGGTAGAGACCTACCAGGGTTTCTTCGGCGATGCCACGACACTGCCCCAGGGCGCGCTGCACGGCGATTTGTTCCGCGACAACACTCTCTTCGACGGCGACCGCCTGGGCGGATTGATCGACTTCTACAACGGCTGCACCGGCGACCTGCTGTTCGATCTGGCCATCGTCATCAACGACTGGGCCACCGAGGCCGATGGCCGCCTGGATCCCGCACGCCATGATGCCATCCTCGTTGCCTACCAGGCGCGCCGGTCGTTGACCGTTGCCGAGCGCGACGCCTGGCCGATGATGCTGCGCCTGACCGCACTGCGCTACTGGCTGTCGCGGCTGCTGGTGGTCTACGTCGACCCGCCCGCCCACGACCTCACGCCACACGACCCCGACCGGTTCCGTACCATTCTCAAGGCGCGCCTGGAAGATGGCGCTCTGCCGCTGCCCGAGGTGAGCCAATGAGTCTGAGCAACAATGATGCAACCGACCCCGCGCAACGGGCACGGCGCACTTGGAATATCGACCAGTGGGGCAGCGGCTACTTCGACGTCGACGACACCGGCCACGCCCTGGTGCGCCCGCTGGGCAGCGAGACCGAGGGGCCAGCGCTGCCGCTGGATGATCTGGTGGCCGAGCTGCGCGAGGCCGGGCTGCGCCTGCCGGTGTTGGTGCGCTTCACCGACATCCTGCACGACCGGGTCGAGCAGCTCTGCGCCGCCTTCGATACGGCCATGCAGGAGGAGGAATTCACCGCCGGCTATACCGCGGTTTATCCGATCAAGGTCAACCAGCAGCGCCGGGTGGTGGAGGAGATTCTTGGCACCCAGGAGCGCGGCCGTGGCCGAGTAGGCCTCGAGGCCGGCAGCAAGCCGGAACTGCTCGCCGTGCTCGCCCTCTCCGGCGATGGCCCCTCGCTGATCGTCTGCAATGGCTATAAGGATCGCGAGTACGTGCGTCTGGCGCTGATGGGCGAGAAGCTCGGCCACCGGGTCTACCTGGTGGTGGAGAAGCTCTCGGAGCTGCCGCTGATTCTCGAGGAAGCCCAGCGCATCGGCGTCATGCCGCGTATCGGCCTGCGTGCCCGCCTGGCCACCGTGGGGCGCGGGCGCTGGCAGAACACCGGCGGCGAAAAATCCAAGTTCGGCCTCACTACCAGCCAGATACTGGCCGTGGTGGAGCAGCTGCGCACGGCGGATGCCCTGGCCAGCCTACAACTGGTGCACTTCCATCTGGGCTCGCAGATCGCCAACATCCGCGATATCCAGCGTGGCCTGCGCGAGTGCGCGCGCTTCTACCAGAGCCTGGTGGAGCTGGGTGCCCCGGTGGACACCGTGGACGTGGGCGGCGGCCTGGGCGTCGACTACGAAGGCACCCGCTCACGCAGCTTCTGCTCCGCCAACTACTCGATGCTCGAGTATGCCCGCAACGTGGTCTATGCCTTCCGCCTGGCCTGTCAGGAATATGGCCTACCCCAGCCTCACCTGATCAGTGAATCGGGCCGGGCGCTTACCGCTCATCATGCAGTGCTGATCACCAATGTGATCGGCGAGGAGCGCATCGGCGACGCCCCCCCACCCCGCCGCGTCGAGAGCGACCCACAGGTCGACGAGCTGTGGCGTGTTCACGACCTGCTGCACGAGCAGACCGAGCCTCGCGGCCTGGTGGAGGCCTGGCACGACCTGGTGCAGGCCATGGGCGAGCTCCACGAGCGCTTCGTGATGGGCCTCACCGACATCACCGCTCGGGCCGAGGGCGAGGGGGTCTATTTCGCCGCCTGCGCACGGCTGCGCGCCCGGCTCGACACGCGCAACCGGGCTCATCGCGAGATCAACGACGAGCTGGCCGAGAAGCTCGCCGACAAGCTGTTCGTCAACTTCTCGCTGTTCCAGTCTGTGCCCGATGTCTGGGGCATCCAGCAGATCTTTCCGGTGCTGCCGCTCACCGGCCTGGACCACGAGCCGGTGCGTCGCGGTGTCATCCAGGACATCACCTGCGACTCCGACGGGCGCATCGATGGCTACGTGGATGGTCAGGGCGTGGAGACCACCCTGCCGCTACCGGAGTGGCAGGAAGGCGACGAGAAGCTGCTCGGCTTCTTCATGGTGGGGGCCTATCAGGAGATCCTCGGCGACCTGCACAACCTGTTCGGCGACACCGACTCGGCGGATGCCGCCCTGGATGGCGACGGCCACTGGTCGATCAGCCAAATCCAGCAGGGCGACCGGGTCGCCGATGTGCTCGGCTACGTCAACTTCGATGTCGCCGCCCTGCGCCAGCGACTGGCCGAGCAGCTCGCGCGCAGCGGCCTGGAGCGCGGCGAACAGCAGGCCTTCCTCGACGACCTCTCGGATGGCCTGGAGGGTTACACCTACCTGGAGTGAGCGGGCCGTGAATAAGGTTGGGTGCGGCCTGCCCTATTCCACCACGCGGGTGGTAACCTCCAGGCCGCCGGCAAGGGTGAAGTGCAGCGTCGCACCACGCTCCAGCGGCCCCACCCCGGCCGGGGTGCCGGTCAGCACCACGTCCCCTGGCAGCAGGGTGAAGTGACGGCTCATCTCCGCCACCAGCGCCGGCACCGGGAACAGCATGTCCGATCCGCAGCCCTGCTGACGCGGCTCGCCGTTAACCTCCAGGGTGAACGCAAGCGAGGCCCAGTCCGGTGCCTCGGCCAGGGGCAGGAAGGCCGACAGCGGGCAGGCGCTGTCGAAGGCTTTGGCGACCTCCCAGGGGTGGCCCTTCTCCTTGAGGCGTGATTGCACGTCGCGCAGGGTCAGGTCCAGCGCCAGGCCGATGCCGACGATGCCGCGCTCGGCCTCGTCGGCGGTGACGTGAGAGAGCTCCTTGCCAATCAGCAGCGCCAGCTCCGTCTCATAATGCACCTCGCCCCGCGCGAAGGGGGCGTTAACCGGCTGCTCCAGCGGGACGGCGGCGGTCGCCGGCTTGATGAACAGCAGCGGCTCGCTGGGCACCGGATTGTTCAGCTCCCGGGCGTGCTCGGCATAGTTACGACCGACGCAGACGATCTTGCCCAGTGGCTCGGGGAACGGCTGGCCATCGGTGAAACGGGGCATGAAGCGCATGGCGATTCTTCTCCTTGAGGTAGTTGCTGCCGCGAGCCGGTGACAAGCCCTTCAGTCTACCCCAGCGACACCGTGAATCCAGCGCGGTGGCGCGGCCCGCCGCTCACGAGGGCACCTCGAGCGACCAGCCAAGCCACTACATACTACATATAGTACCCTGCCGGCACCAAGCATACCATTTGAGCCTCCCGAGACTGAATACCAACTTGACAGGCATCGCATACATCAGTTAGTAGCAGCTTGAAATTTGCATCGATCACTGCAAATAGATGTCAACAGATTGTTGAGTGGCCTTGGCATCACACCGGGCACACAGAAATTCCGCCGGGCTATTGCCTCGGCGGTTTTGCGCTCAACAGTCAGGGGAGGACATGCATGGCGGCACTACAAGCTGTAAAACTCGCCGAACGCGCTCGTGAACTGGGCTGGGACGCGATGGATGCCATCCTGTTTGTGTTGCGTACGAGATGCCAGTGGAATGCCTTCGATGCCACGGGGATTTGCTCGTGCAGTTCGGCCTACCGTCGCTTTCGGGAATGGTTGGAGGCGGTGTGTTTGAAGAGCTCTGGCGCCGGGGGGTGCTGGAGTACGATCGGCTCCAGGGCATCGACTGGAGCTGGCTGTCGGTGGATGGCACGATGACCAAGGCCCCCTTGGGCGACCCCCTTGGGCGGGGAAAAAAACCGGCCCGAACCCCACCGACCGCGGCAAAGGCGGCGTCAAGCGCAGCCTGCTGACAGAAGGCAACGGCCTGCCGC
>NZ_SNWH01000037.1 GCF_004361885.1 Halomonas ventosae | reverse complement strand
TGGCTGAACCCGGACCAGGAAGATCCGCTGGTTCAACGCGATCAGCGATTAGAAGCCGCCTGATTCCAGGTTCCAACAAGCTTGACAGGCATCGCGAGAAAGGGGATGCCGGTGATCAAAAATTGCTCGGGAGGCGAGATAGGGAAGACTTGGGTTTCGGGATCACGGATTCAGGTGTGTGCCTATTGGCATCTTGCTAACGCCGCGCTCACCGGCAATTTTGGAGCGCAGCGGAAAAATTGTCCGTGTGCAGCACCTTGTTAGCACTCATACTCTCTGGACGATATAGGAAGCAGAATTATCGGATATTTTTATTTCATTATTCGACCAGCTCAAATTTATTGATTTCGGGAAATGGATTTCAATCTCTTCAATCCCTTGAATGGCAGGTCGGATATAGTTTTCTATAAAAACAGAAATAACCTCCCCTGCTTCTTCTTCCATATGCTGCCAAGCGGCTTCACCGTGGTAAAACTCGCCTCCACATGAGATATATTTTTCTGATAGCTCAGTCAGTCGAGCAGAGGGAGTCGGATCAAGCACGAGAAGAACCGGAGTAAATCCGGCAGCTTGGCTCTCTTCTGCGAAGGAAAGCTCTTCACCGAAGCGACCTTGCCCACTTGCTGCAATAGTAACCCGAAGCTTTAGTTCATAGGTTCTGTTATTGCCAGGAACCAAACAATCGATTTGCCTTCCTTTGGTCGTTGGCCGACCATTTGAGTCTAGCCTTTTTACCGGAGAATTTTTTGATCCTACAGGTTCGCCGCCTAGACAGCTGGCCAAAAGCGGTTCGAACAGATAACCGGTTTCTTGTGCTGATCGATTATCAACATCATAAATCCACTTTCGCCAAACCATCCAGTTGGCCAGCAAAGTAGATTCGCAGCAGCCGTACTCCAATAAAGACCGAGGACCAATTTGATCCATGTTTGGCATCGGTTGTGCCGCCAAAATCCTTCTGTATTTGACTCTGCGTCGATGAAGAGCAGTTAAATTTTCGATGTATAGACCGAAGTCATTATCTTTCTCAAACGCAGATCTCAATACGCTCTGGACTTCAATTAACTTGATGCTTATTTCAGCTTGCTGATCAAACCAGCTCAAAGGAATTTTGTAGTAGTCTGTATCGGGAGTAGCCACCCGACTAGCACCGAAATCAGCGTGCGACCATCCCAAGTCATCAATGGCAATGGAAAGAAGCGCATATAGCTCTCCGTCCGATATAGAAACTTGTGCTTCTCCAGCTCCATGCATCTTGCATTTAGTATATAGGTTTCGAAAAAATGCTGAATTCGTCATATTTTATCCAAACAGTAACTCTTGTTTCTGGCTTTGATTCGTCATGAGATCTAAAAGCAACATATCAGTTGATTTCAGAGCCGGGCTCATAGCTCCTGCTTTAGTTAACAAATAACCTAAGAGCTTTCCTTCATTGTGGGGCTGTCCTGTAAAACCATAATCATCTCGGATATGTTCGGCAAATATCCGAGCAAGCATTGGGGGGATAGCATTTCCAATTTGCTGTATTTTTTGAGATGCCGTGCCGCAAAATATAAAGTCATCTGGAAACGTTTGTATTCTGGCTGCTTCCCTAATCGTAAGGGGCCTGTTCTCAACAGGATGGATTAGCTCTCGTGTAGCTGCGCCCGTAATCGTAAGGCTTGGTTCATTGTATATTAATCTCTTTAAGCCAGAGGGCGCTCCGCCACGTTTTTCCGTTGGCGTTCCATCTGCCACGCGCCTATTTGCCCGTTTCCTGAATGATTCATGCTGAAGATGGTCAGGCAAATCTTTCATTGTCTGCCCAGGTCTAAGAGAGGATATTCTTTCCAATTGAATACCTTTTATTGGGGGGCAGTAATGGTCTGTAATTTCAACAGCATTACCTCTAAGTATTAAATCGAATTTATCTCGAACAGGTTCAGAAATAGGAGTTACCAATTCATCTTTTGACTTAGCAGATTTTGGCAGAGTGTCAATTGCGTGCGAAATTGTTATATCTGAATTCCTGAATATCTGCCCTGAAACTTTTATTATCGCCTCTGGGAGTTTATAATTATGACCAATTCTATTACCAACAATTAGAACTCTTTTTCTTCTCTGGGGAACCCCGTACTCTTGTGAATATACCTTCTCAATCCTTATAAAGTAGCCAATTTCAATAAACGCTTTCGCTGCTTCATGAATATACTTTCCTTTATTTGAAGTTAGCAACCCTTCAACATTTTCCATTATGAACCATTTGGGACGAACTACATCCAAAGCTTTAACGTAGCTCTTCAAGAGATAGTTTCTTGGATCATCCCAAAATCTAGTTCCAGCAGTCGAAAAACCTTGGCAGGGAGGGCCGCCAATAAGCATATCAAGATTACCAGGAACCACCCCAATATCTTTTAATACCTGCTTAAAATCTAGGTTGTTAATATCTTCGTTGCTACATACTGCACCAGGAAAGTTTCGTTTATAGGTGTCGATAGCAGCAGAATCTTTATCATTTGCATACAGTATTTCGTAGCCAGCCTGTTTGAATCCCAGAGAGCACCCTCCGGCACCACAAAACAAGCTAATTGCTGTTAGATTGTTCACTTTTCATCCACCATAGGTAACTTCTAAACCTTTAATAAGGCACGGAGCGCTATGTCATTGGTAGTGCTAACGCTTGCAGCATGCGCGCCTACGGAATGGAGCCGAAGGCGCAATGTAGTAGGCGTCGCCGTGCCTGCACTTGTTAAAAAACAGCCCCAGCCGCAGCGCCGATGACGGATACAATAGCGGGGTGCTCCAGTAGTTTGCGGAGCATTCCTTTGGCTTCCTCCTTTTGCGCTGGAGGGAGGTCAGCAGACTCGATTTTCTTCACAAGGGCTTCAAACGAATTCACAATGTTCTGAGTGTTATGGTCGCCGACCTGGACTGATTGAGCGCCATGAATATTGATGGTGTGCCCAGGTTTCTGCATCTCAGATTGTCCGCCTTTACGATACTTAATTTGGAAATGCGCTCCCATGCCGGCAACACCACGTTTATAGAATGTGGCATCAGTGACTATGCAACGCTCATCCTTCCCACTGGGTAGCTCCCGTAAAATTACGTCGCCTTCTTCTACATCTGCCTTCTCATCCAGAATGAAGATGGTCTTGCCGGGAAATGAAGCCTTATATGGACCGACTACAGTTCCATCTTGCTTTTCAATTCGAGCGTCATCCTCGAACTCCTTTAGGATGTCCATGACTTCTCCTTTTTAACGTCTGGGCTCAGCGGCCGATTTGGAGGCGCACCGCGCCGGAAAAGCGGTCCGCTGCAGCCCCTGGTTATGTGCAGTACTAGATGGACGCACCTTTAGATTGGTTGTGATAAGCACAAAGTAGCTCCCCATTCTCCAAAATTGTCTTGCCACCTTTGGAATGGGGAATAACATGATCTGCTTGATAATTTGACCAACTAACCCTGGCTTCATTTTCAGGCCGGCCCTCTCGAAGGCATTGCTGACACAACCCTTTTCCTTTCCTATAAATAGCTATTCTCTCAAATTCAGTAAACGCTCGTTTTAAATCTTTTGCTACGAGCTCAACACTTTCATCTGCCAAATATTTGAAGAAGATCTGTCTTAGGATCATATCTCTTACTTCAAGATCCCTTTCACCCTGTTGCCTGTGGTTGCTAAACGTTAGTAAATCCGTATCTTCTGCCTCATCATAGCTTTTCCAGCGCTGATAGAACCAATAAATGAAATTCTTCAATATTTCCCGCGCCTCGCCATCTATCACGTAGTAACGACTAATGTGGCGAACCAGCATGTATATGGATATTATGAAGTACTCAACGGAAAACTCTTTTATTCCAGAGTTTTCATCAAGCATAGGATCATCCCTGAAAACCTCATAAAACGTATCAAGAGACTTTAGAACGGATATAGCTTCTGTTTGATTTTCGTACGACAAATTCCCAATGCCGTCATCCTGCTTATACTGGTTGATAAAATCCTCAACCTTCCGATCACTCAAATCAGCATACCCGCCACCTGCCTCAATCATTAGGAAACGAGCCATAAATTGCAGATGCTTCATCCTGCTATTATCTACATTCAACAACCTAAAAAAGGGATGTTTATTCGGATTATTGTCGATAGGCTCGTAACGCTCGTAGTCAAATGACTGGTCATCGGCATACTTCACAATAAAATTTCTAGTCAGACTTGAGAGCTGCGCGTGAGCAACTTCCATGTAATTTAACGTTTCGCCCTGCTGCAATCGCCAGAAAATTTCTGTGGCGATGATCTGGTGATCAGCATCGTGGGGCTTGTCAATGCTTTTAATAACGTCAGCCTGATATTTCAGCGACTTATCAATGAACTTCCGTACAGAAACGTCAAGATCATCGTAATATTTTCCCGGTAAGTTTGGGTCGAGGTCTGAAAGAGAGCGTGGAAGTGGATACTCTCCTGCGAAAAACTCTTGAACCGTTGTTATTCGTTGTTGCCCATCGATCACTTCATTTACGGCAAAGGTGTCTGACAGACGAACCTCTCGAACTACCAATTTCGGGATGTAGTAACGGCGAAAAAGGCTATCCATCAAAGACTGTTTTTTCTTCTTCGACCAAACAGCTTTTCTCTGGTATGGGGGCCTCGTGACAAAATCTTCGCCGTAATCGTAGAAATCTTTAATCCCGAACTCGGTACTCACAATTGTGTATTCGGGTTTGGGGTTGAAAGCCATAAATATTACCTATTTTCTGATTTTATGATCGCACATAACGTTTGCATTAACCGGCGCCGGCTTTGCCGGCGTCCGAGTTGAATGCATTGTTAGACACCAGCTCCACCGATACTAAAAGTGAAAGATGCTGAGCCAGGTGCCAGCACTAGCTCGTCACCATTTCTCTCCACACCTTCAGGAAAATCACTGAAGTCAATCAAGTCGCCGAACACTTGGTGAAACGTCGAGCATTTAAGATCATTAGACTTCGATTTCCTTCCGAGGTGACGGAACGCAAGAGCTGTCGAAAAGTTTCCGATGATGTCCGCCGCTTGAACCAAGAACGAATCTTCATCTGGACATACAGAAATACCTTCACGCTCAATCTCTGGTGCGTTTGGAAATTGCCTTTTTCCATAGGCGCGTAGTGCCGCAATGATTGGCAGTTGGCCGGAGACTTTGGTTCCCTCAATCTTTAGTTCATCAGAATCAAGGCTGTCGTATAGTGCATGGCGGTCTATTTGAACAATGGTACTTCCACCACGGCAATTTGATTCCGCCATCCGTTGGAACGTAAAGAGAGGAGATGCTATTCGCTGTGACGCTTCGCTGATCGGCCCAGGTTCGACTCCAGCAGACGAGAACGAACCGCCGATCACGTTGTTGCAGAAGCCCTCGAACTCGGTTTTCCAGTCTTGACCAAGCAGGGTGGAACTGACGAAACCTGAACCAGACTCAGACTCAAGAGTTGAACGAACCAACTTCAGAAACTTGATATAGGAATCGATTTTGCGGCGCTTAAATTCCTTGCCATGAAAGCTCTTGAGTTTTGCTTCTTGAAGAAGTGCAGCTGCGGCCGTTTCGAAAGCATCGAGGGCCGAATGATCAATGCAAATAAACGTCCAGCCAGAACACGCTCCTCTCGTTGTGGCGATATCGTCAATTCCTGTTGCGTAATTTGGCACTCGATTCTCCTGGTGACTAACAGGTATTAGACGGCACGTTCTATGATTGGATGAACGTGCCGGCACGTTTATCCAGCAAATGCTGCCTGCCAAGATCGGCGCAAGCCTCTGATTCCTTGGAAAATTAATTAAAATTAGGCTATATATACAAAACTCGCGCGCCTGCTGCCTTTGATCGATAGCGGTCATATCCCTCTCTCATGCACCTTGCCGATCAGATTGGTCGAGGTGTGGCCCGGCAGCTGCTGCAATTCTTGTAGTCGCCGTATCATCGTTTGATCCCTGTGCATCCCGCTGGCCCGCCGCCATGGCATCGCAAGCAATTGCGTAATGATTACCTCTAGCCTGCCACTAAAACTCGATGAGGGCCAGCTGAGCAGCCCACGGGGGGTCGCCCTTCCAGGGCTGGCCCGTCAGCCGGTGAAGATCGCCGCCTAGTAGTCGATTATATCGAGTAGCAGATGGAAGCTCGACGGTCTGCATTACCCAGCGCATGATTGTCGGACAAAATCGGTGCGCATAGACTATGCGAGGCCGAGCCCATGGATCAGTCATAGGACGTGCAAGCGTCGAAGAAGCCGACGAGCGCCCGCATCAATAGTGAATTTCTCAAGCAAGCGAGGCAGCTGGGCATCAACCTGTCTGCAGCGTTCGAGAATGACTTGGCGGAAAAGTTGCGGGTCGAATTTCGCGAGCAGTGGCAGCAGAAGAACACTGATGCTATCCAGGCTATAACTCCGACAACCACAACGAACCTGTGCCAACGATCACCGCTTCCCCGGCGATGCGGATCGTCAGGTGCTGGCCATTGCGTTCGGCCTCGGCAAAGATGCGGCTTGGGTGCCCTATTTCGATGCCTTGTTCGATTCGCCAACGCCACAGCTCGCCCTCTTCCTTGCTCGCCGCCAACTTCCCCGCCAGGGCTGCGGCGTTGCTGCCGGTAGCCGGATCTTCACGTACACCTCCCGTGGTGGAAAACATCCGGGTTCGAAGCACCTCATTGTCTACGGACTCATCCCCGGCAACATAGAGGTATATCTGCTCATGGCCGCTGGGTGATACCCATTGCGCCCAGGCGCTCGGCGCGGGTCGTGCCCGTTCGAGGGCTTCCAACGAATCGAGCTCGATCAAGTGATAGGGTAACCCGCAGGAGGCAAGCACCGGCTCTCCGACGACCTGGCCGGATTCAAGGCCCAGCAACTCTGCAGCAGCAACCTGGTTCAGCGTACTGGCCAGGATGCTGACCGGTTCTGCCGTGGTAAAACTCGCCAGCGCCTGATCAAACGCCACCACCAAGGGCCCGACGCCGCTTCGAGGGTCAGAGGCCTATCACGCCCGGCCATGCCCAATTCCATCAAGAGATGGGCCGTACCTACCGTCGGGTGGCCAGCGAAGGGCAACTCCATGGTGGGCGTGAAGATACGCATGGGGTAACGATTCGGGCCGCTAGCCTGTCCGACAAACACCGTCTCGGAAAGGTTCAGCTCGTTGGCAATGGCCTGCATCATAGCGGTATCCAGGCCTTCCGCTAGCGGAAATACCGCCAGTGGATTCCCGGCAAAGGCCCGGTCGGTGAAGACATCGAGCAAGGTGTACTCATGGTCTTTCATTGCGAATCTTTTAACTAATCTCTATCCCCGGTGGGAACAGGAGCATATCCCCTATTCCCGCCTGTTCTTCTGCATTCAGCCCACGATTATGACCTCTCAACCGAAGCGCTCCCTGAAGCCTTTCCTTGCTTCTCCGATAATAGCAAACAGCTGGTCCTCGGGAATATAAACCACACTAATGCCCAGCCTCTTTGCTTCAGCGGCCAAAAGTTCAGCAGGCTGTCCGCTCGGCACAAAGAGCTTTTTCGGCCGCTTTTTCTTATGCGCTTTCCCCTGCTTCAGCAGGCGCCGAGAATCCAGCTTGCTCGGCTCGACACTCGTTGCCAATACTGGAGAAGAACTGAGAATGAAACAGCTTGCGGCATCGATGAGCGCAAAGACATTGAAGTCACCATCCTGATCCGTATGGATTGGCTGATCGTTCAACTTGAACACGACCCACGCCTCGTTGACGTCAAACTGATCCGATTGAAGCATGATATATCCTTGTTGGAATGCCGATAAAGTCAGTCCTACCAATGTCGGTAATCGGTTTTTCCTAGTATAAAAACAAGCTTACTCTATTGACTTTTTCTCGCTTATTTTAATGGGGAATAATCATGTAGCCTCAGCCCCCACCGTTCACTGAGCTGGGCGACGATAGAGTGGCATTGAGCGACGTTGGCGATAGGTTGCTGGAGGCTGCAGGAAGCTGCTGGAAAATGACATCCAGCAGCAGCTCCACCGAGCCGGGGTATCCCCCGACTCGTTGATACACGCCTCGTCCTGCTCGCGCAGTTGGTTGAGGCGCCGTGCCGTCGCCACCGCCGCGTTGGCGGTCTCAGCCGAGACGGTCGTAACCGTTATCGAGGAAGGAGTAGTCGGTGTAGCCGTGCTCGTCGCCACCGTAGAAGGTGTTTTGATCAGGCTCGTTGATCGGGGCGCCGACGCGGAAGCGCTCAGGCAGATCGGGATTAGCGATGAAAGGACGGCCGAAAGCGATGGCATCGGCGCTGTTATCCTCGAGCCGTGCCTGGGCGCTTTTCGCGTCGTAGTTACCGCAGTAGATCAGGCCACCCTTGAAACGCTCGCGCATCTGCTCGCGGAAGCCTTCAGGGAAGGTGATATCACCTCCGGCCCAGTTGGGCTCGTTGAGGTGGAGGTAGGCCAGGCCGCGGCGGTTGAGCTCGTCGGCCAGGTAGAGGGCCATCGCCTCGGGCTCATCGTCGGTGAGGCCGAACAGCTCGATGAAGGGGGTCAGGCGGATGCCGACGCGCTCGGGGCCGAATACCTCGGCCACGGCGTCGACCACCTCCAGCGGAAAGCGCGCACGGTTCTCGATGGAGCCGCCGTAGCGGTCGGTGCGCTTGTTGGTACCGGTGGCAAGGAACTGGTTGAGCAGGTAGGCGTTGGCGGCATGGACCTCGACCATGTCGAAGCCGGCGCACTTGGCACGCTGCGCGGCCTGGCGGTAGTCCTCGACGATGCCGGGAATCTCGTCGGTCTCCAGAGCTCGGGGAGTGCTGGTGGGGTGCTGGCCGGCACTCCCGTCCTCGAACTCGACGAAGCACTGGGCGCCTTCCCCTTTCAAGGCGCTGGGAGCCACGGGCTGCTGGCCATCGGGCTGCACCATCTCATGGGAGACCCGACCGACGTGCCATAGCTGCAGGGCCATGCGTCCACCCTTGGCATGCACGGCCTCTACCACATCACGCCAGCCAGCCTCCTGCTCGTCGGTCCAGATTCCCGGCGTGTAGACGTAGCCGCGGGCGGTAGGCGAGATATTGGTGGCCTCGCTGATAATCAGGCCGGCGCCGGTGCGCTGGCCATAATAGACCTGCTGCAGCTTGCCGGGCACGCTGTCTGGGGTGCGCGCCCGGGTCAGCGGCGCCATGATCACGCGATTGGGCAGGGTCAGGCTGCCGAGCTTGAGCGGGACAAGAAGCGAAGTGTTCGGCATTGAGGCGCCTCCTCTGGCGAAGGTATTTCAGCAAATGTAAGGAAGCTAACATCATATACGTGTCAACGGCCTGCACCAAGCCGAGACGCCGATGGCACCAATAGACTGGCGCTATCATCGCCACCGCCAGGGCCGACTCGGCATACTCATGATGCCGAGAGCGTTCGTCCACGCAACGCGCTGATATACTCAAGGTAATCGATACAGGACGGCAGACACATGGCAGATGCATCTTTACGACACCTGCGTTGGTGGTGGCGGGTACCGCTCATCCTCGGGGTACTTGTGGCCGCCGCAGTGGCGCTGGTGCCCTGGAACTTCCTGAAGCCGGTCATCAGTGAACAAATCGAGGCGGCCACCGGACGCTCGGCAACGATTCACGGCACCGTGACAGTGGATTTTTTCCCGAATCCACGATTATCCCTTCACGAGCTCGAACTCGATAATCCGCCATGGACCACGGCGCCTCGGATGTTCAGGGTCGGGCGTGTCAGTGTCTTGCCATCACTGGGTGAGCTGATGCGAGGAGAGATCGTGCTGGATGGTATCGAGATCCAGGGCCTGACACTGAACCTGGAACAACGTCGTGATGCGCCAGGCAACTGGATATTCGTCGACAATACAGCGCCGCCGGCTCAGGAGGGCGAGCCGCCTTCCAAGGACGCGACAGCGTCGCCTTTGCGTATTCGTCACCTGTCGGTCTCCGACGCGCAGATACACTACTTCACCGCCGAGAGCGACACCCCGCTCGAGCTGAGCGTTTCCTCTCTGGAGATGCAAGCAGATGACACCACCCTGAAGAGTCAGGCAACGCTGACATTTCAGCAGCAACATTTCGAACTGCAAGCAGAAACCGATTCCCTCGAGGCCTTCATGGATCAGGCCCAGGCATTTGCCGGCAAATTTTCCTTGAGTGCCAATGAAAGCCAGCTATCGGCAACCTTCGAGGTTCCCGAGGCACCGGCACTGGCGCGATGGCAGGTAGATGGCGAGCTCAGCCTTCAGGGGCTTGCCGACTGGTTGCAATGGCGGGACTGGCCCCCGCTCGAGCTGGATCGTGTTGATATCGCAGCACATCTGGAGCACCACAGCAGTCAATGGCAATTCAGCGACATCGATATCCAAATGGCCGAGAGCCGCATGACCGGCCAGTTGAAGCTGGATACCAGCGGCGAGATACCAACGCTGAATGGCCAGTTGCAAGCCACACAACTCGATGTCGCCGCCCTGCGCGCGGTCCTGCCTCAATCCCGAAAAGAAACGACGGCCATTGCAGTACCCGTGCTGCCAGCTCTGCGGGGCGAACTGGCGCTGTCGGTTGGGCGCCTGATCCTGGAACAGCAACGTGTCGATGACATTCACTCGCGAATCACGCTTGCCGAGCGCACACTCACCCTCGATTCCCTGCGCTTTGCGATGGCCGGGGGCAAGGTCGAAGCCAACGCCAGCCTGACGAGCAATGCGGAGATATTGGCGGCGAAGACGCAGATCTCCCTACAGAGCCTGCCCCCGCAGGCGCTGGGGATCCCGCTGGGGTCCGACGCTAACCTGGATGCCGAACTGACCATTGACCTTCAGTCAATCGAGCAACGCCCAACCGTCGAACGCGAGACCCTGCTTGCCAACGTGCGTATCACCAACGGCCGATTGTCATATCGCAGCGAGGCGGCCGGCAGCGACCTCGAGGCGACACTGGGGATGGTTGGTGAGGGAGAGCCTCCCGGACTGTTGCTCGGCGTGAACGGTACTTTTGCTGATAAACCGCTGGAGATGGACGTCAGGGGCGGCCCGCTGACCGAGCTGATCAACCTCGAGACGGGGGCCTGGCAAGATGACTATGGGCTCGAGGCCGAGGCCACATCTGGTGGGTTACACGCCCGCGTCGACACCCATCTGGCGTCGTTGCTAGAGCCCCGCACCCTTGACGGCGATGTGGTGCTGGAGGCCGACAGCGGCCGTGCCTTGGAAACCTGGGTTGGCCCGATTCTGCCGCCCTTGCCCGAATTTCGTCTCACCGGCCGCTTGAGTCGCGACGACGCCCGATGGTCTGCCACGGGGCTTGACGGCAAGATAGCCTCAACCAGTATCGCTGGCAGCGTGGAGTTTCATAACACCGAACGCCCCTTGGTAAACGCTGACCTGCAAGCCGGACGTATCGTGCTAGCTCGCTTGCTTCCCGCCGCTGGCGAAGCAAACCAAGGCGACCCGAATGATTCCCTGCTGGCGCCATTACGAGGCTTCGATGGACAGTTCGATCTAAAAGCGCAGGCCTTGGTGTTGCCCAACGGACTCGAACTGCGTGACCCCCTGCTGAATGCCCAGCTGGAAGATGGCAGATTTCTGGCAGATCCTCTTGAGTTTCATGTCGGTGAGGGTTCCCTGGCCGGCAGCCTTGCCTTGGATGCGACCACCCAACCGGCGTCGGGAAAGCTGGATATACAGCTTGATACGATTGCCCTTTCACGGCTCACCGATACCTTCACGCCTGTCGAGGACAGACTGGGCAGGTTATCCGGAAACCTGCACCTGGAAATGCGTGAAACGCTGGCCGCTGAGAGGCGCGATGATCTGCTGTTGCCCTTCATCGGTCAGCTGACGATTGTCCCCTCCGAACTTCGCTTCAATGACCCGCAAGCCGGTACCGAGCTGATGCTGTCGCTGGAAACGCAAGGTCTCGATGAAGGCGATCAAAGGTTTCATCTGAAAGGCGAAGGTCGCTACGACAGCGTGCCAGCCTCGCTGTCACTAGATGGCGACCCCCTGCTCGATGCCCGCGACCCCGACCGCCCTTATGCGGTGAATGTCAAGGCCGATATCGTCGATACACGGCTCCAGTTACAGGGTACTCTGCTTCAACCGCTGGCCCTGAAAGGGTTGAATCTCGAGCTCGCCCTGGAGGGACCGAACCCGCAACGGTTAAACCGCTTGCTGGGCGTGCCCTTGCCACGTCTTCCCGCCTATTCGGTATCGGGCAGTCTGGAACTGGACAGTCAGCGCTGGAGCCTCAGCGAGATGCAAGGCACGGTAGGCGATAGCGATCTCAATGGGTGGCTGGCACTCGACGGAGGCGCCAGGCCTCCTCGTCTTTCCGGAGAACTGACCTCTCGTCATCTGGATATCAAGGATCTCGGGGCTCTTGCCGGAGCGACCCCGAAAACGGACGAAAGCGATGTGCCTGACAAGCGCTTCCTTCTGCCCGACGACCCGATCATCGGCGATGCTTGGAAGGAGATATCGGCAGACGTCAGCTTTCGAGGGCAGTCCGTGCGTGCCGGGGACATCCCCTTGAGCAACGTGGTCATCGATTTTCTTCTCGAGGATGGGCGCGGCCTGTTCAAGCCCGTCGGCTTCGGGGTTGGCAAGGGAAGTGTCGATCTTATCCTCGACCTGGATGCCGGCACCCAACCGCCCAGCGGCACCCTGCAGGTAGAGGTGCAGAACGTGAATCTCAACGATGCCTTGCAGCAATGGAACCTGGCCGACGAAAGTATCGGCATCGTCGGCGGGCGCGGAAAGCTGTGGGTGGAGGGAACCTCCATTGCAGAACTCCTGGCATCTGTCGATGGCGGCATGGTGCTGCTGATGACAGGCGGAAGGCTGGAGGCGTTACTCGTCGAGCTGGCCGGGCTCGATGCCAGCCAGGCCTTTCTGAGCTGGATACGTGGACGCGACGCCATCCCCATCGATTGTGCCTATGCCGATCTCCAGGCGCGAAATGGCATTATCGAACTGGACACCTTCCTGGTGGACACGATCGATACCACCTTCACCATCGGAGGCCAGGTGGACATGAATACGGAACGCCTGGATATCAGCCTTATCGCCCATCCCAACGACCCCAGCCTGCTGGTGGGACGATCTCCTCTTCATCTGGGCGGCACCTTCAACAAAATCGACAGCGGGGTGCATAGCCAACGCCTCGCCATACGTAGCGGGACGAGCGTAGCTCTCGGCGCCATTGCCGGCCCTATCGCTGCGCTCTTGCCGCTGGTCGATGCGGGCACGGGTATCGGCAGGGACTATTGCCAAGGGTTGATCAAGCGCTCCCGCGAGGCGATCGATAAGGCGGACATCGAATGAGACATCGACACCACTGGCTTGGCAGCCTGACGATACCGGGCGTTGTCGTGGCAGGACTTCTGGTCGGCTGTGCCGACGCCCCGGTCAATGAATCGGCCAGGGTCACCCAGCAGGATTCCCTGCCGGCGGTACAGATCAAGGCCCGCCTTCTCGAAGCACCGGACCTGGCCGGATCGGCCATCGATATTGAGTTGCAAGACGGCCGAGCCACCCTGAGCGGTTTCGTCGAGACATCAGAACAGCGCAGGCGAGCCGAGGCCATAGCGCATGAGCATGACAAGGTGGACACCATCGACAACCAGATCACGGTCAAGTAACAGGAGGCTCAAACGCGGTCCGCATGCTGAAACTGAACCTGCGTGGTTATGATGATGAACATGTCAGTCAAGCACCGTGGTAACCCGCCTCCTCCTCAGGCAACCGGACCAAGCGCAGCTGATGGTCCAGTTCGGCATGGATGCGAGCTGGCCCGCCACCTGGCCCGCCGTGTTAGACTGGGCCGATACTAGCTAGCCGGAAACCTGATCATGACCGCCGCCGAGATACTCGACCGCCTGGTGGGCTTTGCCACCGTGTCGCGAGATTCCAACCTGGCCCTGATCGAGTGGGTCGAGGGTTGGCTCGACGATCACGGCGTGGCGCACTGGCGGGTGGAGAGCGACGACGGCCGCAAGGCCAACCTGCTGGCACGCATCGGTCCCGGGGTCGAAGGTGGTGTGGTGCTCTCCGGCCACACCGATGTGGTGCCAGTGGAGGGTCAGCCCTGGTCAACGGACCCGTTCACCCTGGTCGACAAGGGCGATGGCCGGCTCTATGGCCGCGGCAGCTGCGACATGAAGGGCTTTCTCGCCTGCGCGCTGGCCGAGGTGCCGCGCTGGGTGAAGCTGAACCTGGCGCGACCGATCTGGCTGGCCTTTTCCTACGACGAGGAGGTGGGCTGCATCGGCGCCCCGCGGATGATCGAACGGCTGCTCGACGACCACCCGCGTCCGGCGGCGGTGATCGTCGGCGAGCCGACCATGATGCACCCGGTGGTGGCCCACAAGGGGGCGACCAACCTGCGCACCACCGTAACCGGCCGTGCCGCTCACTCCAGCCAGATCAACCAGGGAGTCTCGGCCATCCATGTGGCCGCCCGGCTGGTGACGCGGATCGAGGACGTGATGGCCGAACTCAAGGCCGAGGGGCGCGTGGACGAAGCCTTCAACGTGGTCCACTCGAGCCTGCACGTCGGCAAGATCGCCGGCGGCACGGCCATCAACATCATGGCCGGCGAGTGCTGCTTCGAGTGGGAGATCCGTCACCTGCCCTCGGACCGCTTCGAGGAACTGCTTGCACGGGTCAACGATACCGCAGCTGGCCTGGAGGCCGAGATGCAACGGCGCGCGCCGGACGCCGCCATCGTCACCGAGGCACTCAACACCACGGTGCCGGCCTTGGCCGACGACAACAATGCCGAGGTGCTCGCCCTGTGTCACGACCTGCTCGATGAGCGGCCTGTCGGTGTCGTGGCCTATGCCACTGAGGCCGGCCAGTTCCAGCGTGAGGGGCTGCCCACGGTGATCTGTGGACCAGGGAGCATTGGCCAGGCCCACCAACCCGACGAACACATCGACATCGAGCAACTCGAGGCGGGTGCAGCCTTTATGGCGGCACTGGGCAAGCGGCTGCAACACCAACAATAAATGGCCTTACCAAGGCAAGCCGTCGGCGCCTTCACGCCACAATGCGATGATCCATCGAGTAGGAGGGGGAGTCGCCTCCCCCGTCCTCTCACACCACCGGGCATACGGTTCCGTACCACGGCGGTTCACGAAGAACGATTAAGCCCTC
>NZ_SNWH01000036.1 GCF_004361885.1 Halomonas ventosae | reverse complement strand
CGAAGCAACAGGGCAGCGCTGTGCCGCTGCGAACATGGCCGAGGCATTAGCTTAAACTCAGGCAAATTCTGTCTTGACCGTGGGGTCCACTTTAGGCGAGGCGATCGAGCGTCTCCTCGAGGGGCCCCGCTTCTTCAGGTGCCGCCGCGCCTCAACCGTCTGGCGGCAAGCCTGATGCAGCAGCTCGAGTGCTGCCCGGCTCTGTACAGGGAGTCTCTGGATCGCCGCCCATGAAAAACGCCACGACGCGGGCGCCGTGGCGGTCTCACTCCTCCCTGGGTATCGTCCCGATACCGAACTCCCTGAGGGGCTCCAGCCCCCTCGCGTCCCTGGCGTCCTGCCGGCAGTGTCCCTTGCCTGTCCCCGCTGTTATCGCCGATTGCCATGACAAGCGCGTGATGGCCGGGTGACGGCTGGATGACAGCCCGTTGTCGATGCTCATCAGTACTGGTCCCACTGGTCATTAGCTTCGACCCACCCGTGGCCGTCACGCGTCGGGCAGGTGGCTCTCCAGCGAGGCGAGCAGGCCACGCAGCAGCGAGAGTTCCTTGCGATTCGGCCGGGCTCGGGCGAACAGGGCCTCCAGCTGGTCCTCGGTGCGGGCGTGGGGCTGGGTGATGAATCCACTGTGCTGCATCACCCGGCGCAGATGGTCGTGGAAATGGCCGAGCTGTTCGCGCGTCGGCTGACGTTCCTCTGCCGGTCGCGCTGAGCGATAGCCGCTGGCAGGGCGGCGCCGCCAGGCGGTGAAGAGCTCGTGGGCCAGGACCTGTACCGCCTGGGAGAGGTTGAGCACGCCGTAGTCGGGATTGGCGGGGATGCTCACCTGGTGGCTGCAGCAGCGGATCTCGTTGTTGGTCAGGCCGAAGCGCTCGCGGCCGAAGACCAGCGCCACCGGATCATAGCTGGCTTGCGCTACCAGTGCCCGGGCCATCTCGTCCGGCTCGTCGAAGTGGGGTAGCGGCAGGCTGCGCAGCCGGGCACTGGCCCCGACGACCTGGACGCACTCGCTTACCGCCTCGGCCAGCGAGCCGACCACCCGAGCGTTGTCGACCAGGTCCTCGGCGCCCGCGGCCAGCCGCGAGGCCTCGGGGTCGGGGAACTGCCGGGGGGTGACCAGCACCAGATCATTCAGGCCCATGGTCTTCATGGCCCGGGCCGAGGCGCCGATGTTGCCGGGGTGGTAGGTCTGGACGAGGACGATGCGGATGTTGGAGAGCATGAGTCGGCTCTATGCGAGATGAGCGCGTAGTGTACTGATTGGGCGGAAAGCTGTAAGCCGTAAGCTATAAGCTGTAAGAACCCCTCGGGCTCGAGTCATTCACCCGAGTCGTGGTCCGGTCAAGATTGTCTCCCAGCTTAAGGCTTATAGCTAAAGAGACCCCCGCCGGTCTCCCGGCGGGGGTCTCGATCAGGCAAGGCCTGGGGCAGGGGGCTGGTTTACATCATGCCGCCCATACCACCCATGCCGCCCATGCCGCCCATATCCGGTGCGGTGTCCTTCTCTTCCGGGTCGTCGGCGATCATGCACTCGGTGGTGATCATGAGGCCGGCGACGGAACCGGCGGACTGCAGCGCGGAACGGGTCACCTTGGCCGGGTCCAGCACACCCATCTCGAACATGTCACCGAACTCGCCGGTCTGGGCGTTGTAGCCGAAGTTGCCTTCGCCTTCCTTGACCTTGTTGAGGATGACGGAGGCTTCCTGGCCGGCGTTGGTGACGATCTGGCGCAGCGGGGCTTCCATGGCGCGCAGCGCCAGGGCGATGCCGTGGTTCTGGTCCTCGTTGTCACCCTTGAGGCCGGCCAGCTTGGTCAGCACGCGTACCAGGGCAGTACCGCCCCCAGGCACCACGCCCTCCTCGACGGCGGCGCGAGTGGAATGCAGGGCATCCTCGACGCGGGCCTTCTTCTCCTTCATCTCGATCTCGGTGGCGGCACCGACACGGATGACGGCGACTCCGCCGGCGAGCTTGGCGACGCGCTCCTGGAGCTTCTCGCGATCGTAGTCGGAGGAGGTCTCCTCGATCTGGGCGCGGATCTGGTTGACACGTGCCTCGATGTCACTGTCCTTGCCGGCACCATCGATGATGGTGGTGTTCTCCTTGGACATGGTCACGCGCTTGGCGGTGCCCAGGTGGTCCAGGGTCGCCTGCTCGAGGGTCAGCCCGACTTCCTCGGAGATCACCGTAGCACCGGTGAGAATGGCGATGTCCTGGAGCATGGCCTTGCGGCGATCGCCGAAGCCTGGTGCCTTGGCGGCGGCGACCTTGACGATGCCGCGCATGGTGTTGACCACCAGCGTGGCCAGCGCCTCGCCCTCGATATCCTCGGAGACGATCACCAGCGGCTTGCCCGCCTTGGCGACGGCTTCCAGTGTCGGCAGCAGCTCGCGGATGTTGGAGATCTTCTTGTCGACCAGCAGGATGTAGGGGTCTTCCAGCTCGACCGCCATGGTGTCCTGGTTGGTAACGAAGTAGGGCGACAGGTAGCCACGGTCGAACTGCATGCCTTCGACGACATCTAGTTCATCCTCGAAACCGCGACCCTCGTCGACGGTGATCACGCCTTCCTTGCCAACCTTCTCCATGGCCTGGGCGATGATCTCGCCGATACGCTTGTCACCGTTGGCGGAGATGGTGCCGACCTGGGCGATGGCCTTGGCGTCGGTGCAGGGTACGGAGAGTTCCTGAACGCCCTCGACGGCGGCGGCCACGGCCTGGTCGATGCCGCGCTTGAGGTCCATCGGGTTCATGCCCGCGGTCACCGCCTTCATGCCCTCGGTGACGATGGTCTGGGCCAGCACGGTAGCGGTGGTGGTGCCGTCACCGGCCACGTCAGAAGTCTTGGACGCGACTTCCTTGACCATCTGGGCGCCCATGTTCTCGAACTTGTCCTTGAGCTCGATCTCCTTGGCCACGGAGACGCCGTCCTTGGTCACGGTCGGTGCACCGAAGGACTTCTCCAGCACCACGTTGCGACCCTTCGGCCCCAGGGTGACCTTGACGGCATTGGCCAGGAGATCGACGCCGCGCGCCATGCGCTTGCGGGCATCATCGGAGAACTTGACTTGTTTTGCTGCCATTTTCGTATGCTTCCTGTGAGTTCGTGAACGTCAGTATCAAACAGTTGCGGGTCGTGTCCGGTATCAGCCTTCGACGACGGCCAGAATGTCGGATTCGCTCATGATCAGCACTTCCTCGCCGTCGATCTTCTGCTTCTCGACGCCGAAGCCATCCTTGAAGATCACGGTGTCCCCAACCTTGACGTCGAGTGGGCGGACGTCGCCGTTGTCGAGGATCCGGCCATTACCGGCGGCCAGCACCTCGCCACGCGTGGGCTTTTCCTGGGCGTTTCCCGGAAGCACGATGCCGCCTGCGGTCTTCTGTTCTTCTTCAACGCGACGGATCACGACGCGATCGTGCAAGGGACGGATGTTCATTGCTCACGTTCTCCTGATGGTTTGCTGTGCCAGGGCATTGCCTGGACGTTTTCATCATCAACCCGCAGTCCAGCTGCGGGGTGGAGGCGGTTATCGCCTTCCTTGTCGATGGCTCGGGGATTATCCCGTGCCGAATCCTGATGCTGTCGGATAAGTGGGGCTCGGCGTTGGGCTTTCAAGGCCCCCGATGAAAATTTTTTGTTCCCTCTCAGCGTGAGTCGTCACGCGAGAGGAACTCGCCCTCCAGCGGAGCGTCCTGACGATGGCCATGGGCGTGCTGGTCGCCCGCGTCGGGGGATTCCCGCCGCGGGCCGGCCTGCTGCCAGTCGGCATCGGTGGCCTGGCGCGGCCGGTAGGTCCTGGCATTCAGGTGCAGGCTCTTCACATGCACTCCCACCCAGCCCAGCCACTTGGCCAGCAGTCGCCGCGTATTGGGGATCAGACACATGAAGCCCAGGGCGTCGGATAGGAAGCCGGGGGCCATCAGCAGAGCGCCGCCAAAGATCAGTGCCGCCCCGGTCAGTAACTCACCCGACGGGATCTCGCCCTTGGCCATGCGCTCCTGGGCACGGGCGAAGGTGGCCACGCCTTCGCGGCGGATCAGCTGCAGGCCGATGAATCCGGTCGCCAGGACCAGCAGCAGGGTGCTCAGCAGACCGATCTGGCTGCCAATCGAAAAGAGGATGACGAAGTCGAGCAGGGCGAAGACGGTGAAGAGGACAAGAAAGGGCATGGGGACTCCGCGTGTGGCGTTTTGCAGGTGATGGGGGCAGGGCAACGAAATTCAAGCCACTGGCTTGTTCCCAGGTGGACGATGGAAGGTACTTCCGCTTTTTGCTATGGTGTGGTGCAGTGCAGCATGACGACCCCTTACCGACAGCTGGTCATTCCCCGCGGCTGCCGTGCAGCCTTAAGGCCAGCGAGATTTCCCCCCATTGGAGAAGTGCCGATGCAACTCGATAATACCGTCATCGCCATCACCGGCGGCGCGCAAGGCCTCGGCCTGGCCATGGCACGTCAGCTTGGTGGTCAGGGAGCGAGGCTCGCTCTGCTGGACGTGGACTCCGCTACTCTGGACCGTGCCGTCTCCTCGCTGCATGCCGCGGGAATCGAGGCCCGTGGCTTCATCGCCAATGTGGCCGATGAGGCAGCGGTGAGACAGGCCTTTAGCGACATCGCATCATCGCTGGGCCCCATCCATGGCCTGGTCAACAATGCAGGTATCGTCCGCGATGGTCTGCTGGTCAAAGCCCGGGATGGCAAGGTGGAGAAGACATTATCATTGGACAAGTGGCAGCAGGTGCTCGATGTCAACCTGACGGGCGTCTTCCTGTGTGGTCGGGAAGCGGCGGTGCAGATGATCGAGGCCGGTCATCAGGGTGTCATTGTCAACATCTCGAGCATCTCTCGCGCGGGGAACATGGGGCAGAGTAACTATGCCGCAGCCAAGGCCGCTGTGGTGGCGCTGACCACAACCTGGGCAAAGGAGCTGGCGCGTTATAGCATTCGCGTGGGGGCGGTGGCGCCGGGCTTCATCGAGACGGAGATGACCGCTTCTATGCGCCAGGACATGCTCGATAAGCTGACGTCAGGGGTGCCGCTCAAACGCCTCGGCCAGCCCGAGGACATCGCCGAAAGCGTGGCCTTCATCATGACCAATGATTACTTTACTGGCCGCGTAATCGAGTGTGACGGTGGCTTGCGCCTCTAGCCGCTAAGGTTTTTTCGAAGAGAGGACGCCGGGCACTCGGCCGGCGTCCTCGACTGGCAGGTTCAGAAGGTTATCTGGTCGGCGAGCCCTTTCACGGTCAGCTCACCGATACCGTTGACGCGGGTCAGCTCCTCGGCGCTCTGGTAGGGGCCGTTCGCCTCACGGTCCTCGATGATGGCGGCTGCGCGCGTTTCCCCGATGCCGGGTAGCTCAGCCAGCAGCTCTGCGTCGGCACTGTTGATGTTGATCGGCTCCATTGCTTGGGCCAGTACCTGGCCGGCGACGAAGGGCGCTAGGCTCAGCAGCATGACCAGCAACAGGCCGGATAGGCGTCGTGTGAAGGCATCTTTCATGTTGTTCCCTTTTCCTGGCTTTTGGAGGGTTGCAGCCGACTCCGTGCTGCGCCGGTCTGCCCCTATCAAGCTAGTGGGCCTGTGCCGGTGGCCATGTCATCGAAAGTGGACGCGGCATGTCAGCATTTGCGTAAGATGATCGACGACTTTGCTGACATGCTATGTCAACTATCATTGATATTCTTGCCCGCGCCACCCTTGCTGTCTGGAGCCCGCCCGTGTCCACCGCCTCCCCGCTGATCATCGCCCTCGACTATGCGTCCCTGGATGCCGCCTTGTGCATGGCCGATCGCCTCGATCCCGCCCGCTGTCGACTCAAGGTCGGCAAGGAACTCTTTACCCGCAGTGGTCCCGAGGTGCTCGATGCCTTGCACGGCCGCGGCTTCGAGGTGTTCCTGGATCTCAAGTTCCACGACATCCCCACTACTGTGGCGGGGGCCATCCAGGCCGCCGCCGAGCAGGGCGTATGGATGGTCAATGTGCATGCCAGCGGTGGCCGCCGGATGATGGAGGCAGCGCGCGAGCGCCTCGAGCGGCAGGGGCTGGAGACTCGGCTGATTGCGGTGACGGTGTTGACCAGCATGCAGGGGGAGGATCTGGTCGAGGTGGGTATCGAGGCGCCGCTGGCCGAGCAGGTCGAGCGGCTGGCCATGCTGGCTCGTGACAGTGGCATGGACGGAGTGGTCTGCTCGGCGCATGAGGCATCACGCCTGGATGAGCTGTGTGGCAAGGAGTTTCTGAAGGTGACCCCGGGTATTCGGCCGAGCTTCGCCATGGCCGGTGACCAGCGTCGGGTGATGACCGCAGCACAAGCGGTGACCGCCGGCAGTACCCATCTGGTAGTGGGACGACCGGTGACCCAAGCGGAGGAGCCAATGGCCGCCCTGGCCGCCATCGAGAGCGAGCTTTCCGGCGGCTGAGCGCGGCTACTGGCTCTCGATGCCGGTGATTGGCTTGGTGGTGCCCCAGTTGCGACAGCGGGGGCACTGCCAATGCAGCCGTTCACCAGAGAAGCCGCAGCGACGGCAGCGGTGCCGGGGCATGGCCTGGACCAGGGTCTGGGTGTGGCGCTGCAGCAGCGCGAGGCGCTCGTCCTCCTCGCCGCTGTCGTTGTGCCGGTAGAGGGTCAGCAGGTAGTGCATTGCGCCCAGGCTCGGGGCATGGTCGAGCTGCTCAGTGACCAGCGCCAGGGCCTCCTGGTCATCGCCGTGATGGTGGCGCAACGTCTCGGCCAGGCGGATGATCACGCTGGTGCAGGGTGCCTGCTCGAGAAGCTCCTGCAGGCAGCGGATCAGGCCCTGCTCGTCGTCCAGCAGGCGATAGGCGCGGGCCAGGGGCTCGAGGATGGTGGGGGTGAAGGCGGGGTCCTGGTCGGGAATCCGCCTGAGCAGCCGGATGGAGGCCTTGTACTGCTCGGTGTCGTGCTCCATGGCGGCCAGCAGCAGGTTGGCGCGCACGCATTGCGGGTCGGTGGTCAGTGCCTGGCGAAGGTGCCGCCTGGCCAGCACGGGGCTGGCCGAATGACGCTCCTGTTCGGCCAGCTCGCAGAGCCAGTGCGCCGCCGCGCGGCGGATGTCGTCGTGCTGGCGGACCAGCCTGGGCAGGGCGATATCCAGCGCGGCCTGCCATTCGCCCTCCCGTTCCAGCAGGTCGACCAGCAGCCGCCTGGCCGCATCGCGCAGCTCGTCATCCTGGCTGTCGCGCACCAGGCCCTGCAGCAGGCGCTCGGCGCGGTCGAGCAGTCCTAGGGCGAGGAAGTCGCGGGAGAGCTCGAGTTGGACCCTGTCGCTCTGCCCGGCGGTCAGTGTCGGCCGGGCGAGCAGGTTCTGGTGGATCTTCAGCGCACGGTCGGCCTCGCCCCGGGTGCGGAAGAGGTTACCTAGCGCCAGGTGGGTCTCTATGGTGTCGCTGTTGACTTCCAGCGCGCCGATGAAGGTCTCGATGGCCCGGTCCTGCTGATCATTGAGCAGGTAGTTGAGGCCGACGAAGTAGTCCCGTGCCAGTGCCGGCGGCTGTGATGTCTTGCCGGTGCCCTGGCGCTCCCGGCGGCCCAGCCACCAGCCGATGGCGACGGCCGCCACCAGCAGGGCCAGCAGCAAAACATCGGGCATGTCAGGGAAGTTCCTTAATCTCCTGCACGCGCAGGCGGTCAAGTTCCTTGCGCTGCTGCTGGTTGTGCCGCTGGGCGCGGGTCAGCCGGGTGCGCAGCCGCAGGTAGACACCGCTCATGGCCAGCATCCCCAGCAGCACACCCACGGCGAGCGAGGCAAGTAACCAAACGGAGAGCGAGGCGGCAGGCAGCTCGATCCAGATGAGATTGAGTGGCAGGGCCTGCTGGTTATTGACGGCAAAGAGAATGCCGATCAGCAGCACCGCCAGCAGGATAATGGCCAGGATCAGGCCTTTTAGCCAACGCATGTGCTTGTTCCCATGTCGGTTGAAGGAGAGTCGGCGGTCGCGGGGCGCCGCTTAGTAGCCGAGCGCGCGGCTGGCATCCACCTGTTCGCGCAGCTCCTTGCCGGGTTTGAAGTGTGGCACGAACTTGCCGTCGAGTGCGACCGGTTCTCCCGTCTTGGGATTGCGACCCACTCGCGGTTTGCGATAGTGCAGCGAAAAGCTGCCGAAGCCACGGATTTCCACGCGTCCTCCTTCGGCGAGGGTGTCGGTGATGTCATCAAGGATCAGGCGTACCGCCGCCTCGACTTCCTTGACCGACAGCTCAGGCTGTCGCATGGCGATCTGTTCGATCAGTTCGGACTTGGTCATCGGCTCTACTCCGTGCGCTCCTACCTGGGTCGACGCGATCCCGGCGTTGTTGTTTTTCCAAAGCATACTGTGCAAATATCTGAAAAACAACGCATTACGACCTTTTTTCGAGTCAGAAAGAGGCCTGTCATCGTCGGGCTGCTGGCAAAGCGGGGGTCGGGTATACTGGCAAGACACCCATGCCACTTGACGAGGCTAACCTTGAGCGACGATTCATCTACGCAAGCTATCCTGCGCAAGCGCCTTTACTGGCATTCGCGGCGCGGCATGTGGGAACTGGACCTGCTGCTGATTCCCTTCCTCGAGCAGTGCTATGGTGAGCTGGATCAAGCCGACCAGGCGGCCTTCCGATCACTGATCGAGGAGGAGGATCAGGATCTGTTTATCTGGTTGATGCGCCGCGAGTGGCCCGAGGAACCGGCGCGGCGGCGTATTCTCAAGTTGATCGTCGAGCATGCCGAGACCACCGACAACGATCGCTATCGCAACCTCTAGGCTATCGCTGGCGGCTCATGGGAGCTGCGCCGCGGCGGTCGCCGGCGTGGTGGGGGTGGGGGTAGCGCCCGTGGCAGGCGTGCTCGCAGGAGCGTTGCTGGGCGGGGTGCTGGTGACACTCGCCAGGCCACGCTTTCAGGGTGAACTGCATGGAACGCCAAAGGCGACGGGTGGCGCGGAGTGGTCATGGCGCGACAGCGCTGCCCAGGCCTGGCAACCGGTGAGCCTGCGCTGCGACTACCTGGGTCCCTGGCTGATCGGGCTGAGGCTCGACGGACGGCGGCTGTGGCTATGGCCCGACAGCAGCGACGTGGAATCGCTGCGTCGCCTGCGACGTGAGCTGCTGCCGTTGCCTTGATGGCGACGAGCGTCGTTAAGGGGGTGGGGGATCACGTGCCCTCCTCCAGGTCCTCCAGGGCCCGAAGCGTGATCCGGGAGGGCTGGGGAAATGCGTCGCCATGTGTCGGGCAATCCGGGTTGTAATGCAGACCGCGAGACTCGCGTCGCGCCCGGGCGCAGGCTACGGTGAGGCGGGCCAGGCGCAGGGCATGCCAGAGATTCGTCAGGGGTACCGAGGGGATGACGTCCTTCATCTGGGGGGCTAGCCGGTGATACAACGTCTCCAAGCCACAGGCGGCTTCCTCAAGACCCTGGTCGGTGCGCACAATGGCGACCCGGGTGCTCATCAGCTGACGCATCGCTTCGCGAATCTGCTCGATCCTTTCCAGGGCCACTCGCTGCTCTCCGCGTGGCATCGGCAACGGCGTGGCATTTGGCTCGGCTTGCGCCGTGCGTAGCCGTCGGCCACAACTGCGGGCATAGACCAGGCACTCCAGCAGGGAGTTGCTGGCCATGCGATTGGCGCCGTGCAGTCCCGTGCAGGCCGCTTCGCCGATGGCATGCAGTCGCGGCACCGTGGTGGCGCCGGCGAGGTCGGTGGTGATTCCGCCGCAGCTGTAGTGGGCAGCGGGTACCACCGGGATCGGTTGGTGCACGATGTCCAGCCCGCGACTGGCGCAGTGGGCATGGATGGTCGGGAAATGGAGGCGGATCGCGGCCTCACCGAGGTGGCGGATATCCAGGTAGACATGGTCGCTGCCGGTGCGCTGCATCTGGGCATCGATGGCGCGGGCGACGATGTCGCGGGGCGCCAACTCGGCCCGGGGGTCCACCGCCGGCATGAAGCGCTCGCCCGCGGCGTCGATCAACAGCCCGCCCTCGCCACGAACCGCTTCGCTGATCAGGAAGGCGGGGCCCTGAGGGTCATAGAGGCAGGTGGGATGGAACTGCTGGAACTCCAGGTTCATCAGTTCGGCGCCGAGTTCGGCGGCCATCATCATGCCCTCGCCGCTGGCCGGCTGAGGGCTGGTGGTGTGACGATAGAGGCCGCTGGCCCCGCCGGTGGCGAGCACGGTGTCCTCGGCAGTGAGCTCGTGTAGCCGCCCAGCGGCATCCAGGCAGCGTGCTCCGCGGCAGTGGCCTTCGTTGTCGCCGATCAGGCCGATGGCGGTGAGCTCGCCATGCAGCCGGATGTTGGGGTGGGCCTCGACGTGTTGCCTGAGGGTCTCGACCACGGCGCGGCCGGTGGCATCGTCGGCGTGGATGATGCGTCGTGCGCCATGGCCGCCCTCGCGGGTGAGGTGGTAGGGATAGCCGGCATCGGCACTGGCGTCAGGCGTGAAGGGCACGCCGAGCGTCAGCAGCCATTCGATGGTCGAGGGCCCCTGCTCCACGGTGAAGCGCACCGCTTGCGGGTCGCACAGGCCGTCGCCGGCCACCAGGGTGTCGGCCACATGGGCCTCGATATCGTCCTGGGGGGAGAGCACGGCGGCGATGCCGCCCTGGGCCCAGCGGCTGGCACCCTGGTCGTCGCTCTCGGGACGCAGCAGCGTGACCCGGCGATGGTCGGCGACCTCCAGGGCCAGAGCCAGTCCGGCGATCCCGCCACCGATGATCAGCACCTCATGCTTGCCGTCGGTCATCTGGCTTTCCCTCTTGCGTGGTGACTCGCGTGATGGCCAAGGCCTCTGCCTTGATGCAATGGTAAGGTGCTCGGCGAGGCAGGTGCTCGAAGGGGCCCAGGTGGCAGGTGAGACCCGCGGTGAGGCGCTCCCGAGGCATGCTGGAAGGGTGCAAGCAGCAAGCTGGTGCCCGGAGCCGGGCTCGAACCGGCACGGTGTTGCCACCGAGGGATTTTAAGTCCCTTGCGTCTACCAATTTCGCCATCCGGGCGGCACGGTTCTGAGCGGGAAACGGGGGAATAATGGAGGCTGGAGTCGGAATCGAACCGGCGTACACGGAGTTGCAGTCCGCTGCATAACCACTCTGCCATCCAGCCTAAGGAGTCGTGTCACTGATGTGGGGAATGGAGCGGGAAACGAGATTTGATCGGACCGGCGTACCGGCTCGCGACCCTCGAAGTCGCACTCTTCCACTCGTGATGTTGCCTTGAGTCTGGAGCGGGAAACGAGATTTGATCGGACCGGCGTACCGGCTCGCGACCCTCGAAGTCGCACTCTTCCACTCGTGATGTTGCCTTGAGTCTGGAGCGGGAAACGAGATTTGATCGGACCGGCGTACCGGCTCGCGACCCTCGAAGTCGCACTCTTCCACTCGTGATGTTGCCTTGAGTCTGGAGCGGGAAACGAGATTCGAACTCGCGACCCTCGCCTTGGCAAGGCGATGCTCTACCACTGAGCTATTCCCGCTGAACTCGAGAGCGAATTATACGGATAAGCCGGTGACTGTCAAACAGTTTTCTTCCCTCTCAGCGCATCGAGCTGCTCAGGTGCGGCCATGCTGCTTTGAGATAAAGAAACATCGACCATAGCGTCAGTAAAGCCGCCACATAGAGGGTCACCACACCGAGCAGGGCAAGGGGTGTCCCCGGGGCGAAGGCCAGCAACACCAGCAGGGCGATCATCTGCAGGGTGGTCTTGACCTTGCCGATCCAGGATACCGCCACCTGGCCACGCTTGCCCATCTCGGCCATCCATTCACGCAACGCCGAGATGACGATCTCGCGGCCGATGATCACCAGCGCCGGCAGGGTCAGCCAGATGGCCTCGTAGCGCTCGATCAGCAGGGCCAGGGCCACGGCCACCATCAGCTTGTCGGCCACTGGGTCGAGGAAGGCGCCGAAGGGCGTGGACTGGTTCCAGCGCCGGGCCAGATAGCCATCGAGCCAATCGGTCACCGCAGCCAGCGCGAACAGCGCGGCGGCCAGGGGCATGCTCCAGGCGAAGGGCAGATAGAACAGCAACACCAACAGCGGGATGGAGAGGATTCTGGCCAGGGTGAGCAGGTTGGGTATGTTCATCGGGAGGTGCGGTCCTTGCTTGGGAGATGCCGGAAACCCCCTCATTCTATCCGCCGGGGCCCGGCTCATCCATGCAGGGCGCGATGAATCGTCTCGGCCAGGGTGGCACTGATGCCGGGGACCCGCGCCAGTTCCTCGCGACTGGCCTGCCTGACCCCTTGCAGGCCGCCGAAGAAGCGCAGCAGCTCGCGGCGGCGACGCGGCCCCACGCCCGGGATGTCCTGCAGGGTAGAAGTGCGTCGTGTCTTGTCGCGGCGTGCTCGATGTCCGGCGATGGCGAAGCGATGCGACTCGTCGCGGATATGCTGGATCAGATGCAGGGCCGGAGATGAGCCGTCGAGGTCCAAGCTGTGATCGACGGTCTCGACGAACAGGGTCTCGAGCCCCGCCTTGCGCGTGGTGCCCTTGGCCACGCCGAGTAGGGTAACGCCACTCACACCCAGCTCGGCAAACACCTCTCTGGCCATGTTCAATTGCCCCTTGCCGCCATCGACGATGAGGATGTCCGGGGGCTCGCCTTCGTGGATTCGCTTGAAGCGGCGGGTCAGCGCCTGGCGCATAGCGGCATAGTCGTCACCAGCGGCCACGTCCTCGATGTTGAAGCGGCGGTAGTCGGACTTGCGTGGCCCGTTCTCGTCGAATACCACGCAGGCGGCCACGGTGGCCTCGCCATGGCTGTGGCTGATGTCGAAGCACTCCAGGCGGCGGGGGGTGTCCTCGAGTGCCAGGGCCTCGCGCAGGGCCGCGAAGCGTTTCGAGAGCTGGGTCTGGCTCGCCAGCTGGCTGGTCAGCTGCTGTTCGGCATTGGTGCGCGCCAGTTCCCGCCACTGGGCGCGATGACCGCGAACCTGGTCGGTCAGACGAATGCGCTTGCCGGCGCGCTCCCCTAGCGCCTGAGCGAGCAGATCGGCGTCCGGTAGCGGATGGCTGGTGATCACCTCCGACGGGATCTCTCTGGCCTGACCCAGGTAGAATTGGCTGACGAAGTCGCCTAGCAACGCCTCCGATCCCAGGTCGAGTCCGTTGACGGGGGCATGGTGCCGCGCTCCCAGCAGCCGGCCCTGGCGAACGGTAAGCACTGAGATGCACAGCGCCCCAGGGCGGCTGGCCAACGCGAAGACATCGGCATCGCCGCCGCCGGTGTCAACGAACTGGCGTTGCTGCATCTGGCGCAGATGCTGGATCTGGTCGCGCAGCCTAGCAGCCTCCTCGAAGTCGAGGCGTTCGCTGGCTGCTTCCATGGCCTTGCTCAGTTCACGGGTCACCACCTCGCTTCTGCCCTCGAGACACATTACGGCGTGTTCCAGGTCGCGCCGATAGTCGGCTTCGCTGATATGACCCACGCAAGGGGCGCTGCAGCGCTGTATCTGGTACTGCAGACAAGGTCGGGTGCGATGGGCAAAGACGCTGTCCTCGCAGTTGCGGATGCGGAAGATCTTCTGCATCAGCGACAGGCTCTCGCGTACGGCGTTGCTGCTGGGATAGGGGCCGAGGTAGCGACCGTCGTCGCGGCGCACCCGGGCACGCTTGTACTCCAGGGCGGGAAAGGGGTGGGGGTCGCTGACGAAGACGAAAGGGTAGGACTTGTCGTCACGCAATAGGATGTTGTACGGCGGGCGCAACTGCTTGATCAGTGTCTGCTCAAGCAGCAGGGCCTCGGTCTCGCTGTTGGTCACCGTCACCTGGATGTCGGCGATACGGCCAACCAGCGCCTGGGTCTTGGTGTTGAGCGCCCCGCGAAAGTAGCTTGCCAGACGCGCCTTGAGGCGACGTGCCTTGCCGACGTAGAGGGTCTCGCCGTGCTCGTCGAGCATGCGGTAGACCCCCGGGGATTCGCTGACGCTGCCGAGGAAGTCGCGGGAATCGAAGTTCATGGAAACGGCGTATCGTGAACCAGGAAACGGAGCGTCATTCTATCAGATCGGTTCGCCTACCATGCGCTCAGTCTACCTCTGAGAAGCCATCGACCAGACCGTGACGCAGACCGAGGTGGGTCAGCTCCACATCGGAGGCCACGCCTAGCTTCTCGAAGATTCGGTAGCGGTAGGTGTTGACCGTCTTGGGGCTCAAGAACATGCGGTCGGCGATATCGGCGACGCGCTGGCAGTTAACGATCATCATGGCGACCTGGAGCTCGCGCTGGGAGAGCTGGTCGAAAGGATTATCCGGCGCATCGATGCGCGACAGGATCAGCCGCTGAGCAATCTCGGGGCTGATATAGCGCTTTCCGCCGAACACACAGTGGATGGCCTCGACCATTTCTTCATGTTGGCAGCCCTTGCTGATGAAACCGTGGGCCCCGGCCTCGAGCAGACGCTGGGCGAAGGTTTCCTCGATGAAGGCGGTCAGTACCAGGATGCGGATGTCGCTGGCGAAGCGATTGATCTTGCGAGTGGCTTCCAGGCCGCCGATGCCGGGCATGCGGATATCCATCAGCACGATATCGGGCTCGAGCTTGCGTGCCTTGCTGATGGCCTCCTCTCCATCGGCGGCTTCACCGACCACGCGGATGCCGCGCTCGGCATTCAGCAGGTGAGCGATGCTGGTCCGAACCAGGTGGTGGTCATCGGCGACGAGAACCTTGATCAATGCAGACACTCCTGAAGACGTGGTGGATGTCGTCCCGAGACGAGGCCAGGAAAGATCGCTGCCATGACATGCTAGGGGCCGACTCGGCATCAGCTTGGCTAGCCTGACATATACCGCCCCTAAGAGGAATTCGCATAAGGCAGCAGAGCAAAATGGCCGGTGTGGGGTTGACGCCTTCGGCAGGGCTGCGTAGTATTCTGCCCGTTCTCGCCATACGGGAACGACGTGGGGCCTTAGCTCAGCTGGGAGAGCGCAACACTGGCAGTGTTGAGGTCAGCGGTTCGATCCCGCTAGGCTCCACCAACAAGTTTCAGAGAGTCAGCCCCTTGGCGGCATCCGCCAAGGGGCTTTTGCGTGTGCGCCAGGCATGGCGCGCAGCGCCTGACTGGCGCTGTTTCCAAGGGTGGTGCCTTGGAATGACTTGGGGGTGAAAGTCCCCTGCACGCCCGGCAAGGGGAAGTGCTAGCCGA
>NZ_SNWH01000035.1 GCF_004361885.1 Halomonas ventosae | reverse complement strand
AGTGGGTGTTGCGTTTCTGATTCGACATCATCGATCCCTTCGAAATCGGCCAGGCGATAGCTTAAACCAGTGTCTGGATTTCAGGGTCCACTATAGCCATCGCGCAGTGCCGGCAGGCTCACGACAGGAATGTCGAGCACGAAAGTGCGGTCGCGGCCGTCGCCACAGTAATTAAGGTGGCGCCCACAGGAAATCAGGCAACCCCGGCTGGCAGTGATGCGCTCCCCATGCCCCTCGATGGAGAGCTCGGTGGTCCCGCGCCTGACAGAACGTGACACAATCCCCTGAACCATAGCTGACTGGGAGTTCACGATGCCCCGCTTTCCCGACCACCTGACCGGCGACGGTCCCACCAACCCCTTCCCCGGAATCCGCGTGCTGGAGCGGCGCCTGGGCCGCGAGATCCCCCACCGCCTGGGCTCCAATGAGGGGCTCGACATGCCCCACCGCGCCCTGCGCGCGCACTTCGGCGACGCCATGGTCGAGCATGCCTACTGCTACGGGGATTCGGAGGCGCTGGGCGTCCGCCGGCGGCTCGCCGAGCAGCAGGGCATCCCCCTCGAGGCTCTGCTGGTCGACGCCGGGGCCGACAGCCTGATAGCGCTGACCCTGCGCACCGTGGCCGAGCCCGGCAGCGCCGTGGTGGCCACCGCCGGCACCTACCCCACCTTCGGCTACTTCGCCCGGGGCCAGGGCTGCCGGCTGGTCGAGGTGCCCTACGAAGCAGCGCCGGGCCGCCTCGCGCCGGATCTCGAGGCCCTGGCCGAGACGGCCCGGCGGAAGCAGGCCCGGCTGGTCTACCTGGCCAATCCCGACAACCCCAGCGGCCACCTGCACGACGACACGGCCATTCACCGCCTGCGCGATGCGTTGCCCGACGACTGCTGGCTGCTCCTCGACGAGGCCTACCATGACTTCCGCGAGGATGCCGAGGCCCCCTTCGCCCGCGAGGTGCTGCCTGGCGTGATCCGCCTGCGCACCCTCTCCAAGGCCCATGGCCTGGCCGGGCTGCGCATCGGCTATGCCATCGTCGAGCCCGAGACCCTGGCGATGATGATGAAGGTGCGCATCCATTATGCGGTCTCGACCCTGACCCTGGCCGCCGCCGAGGTGGTGCTCGACCACCCAGACGAGACCCGAGAGCACATCGCCGCGGTGCGGGAACGGCGCGAGCGCCTGGCCAAGCACTTCCGTGCGCTCGGCGCCGAGGTGCTGCCCAGCGCCACCAACTTCATCGCCATCCGCATGAAAAGCGCCGGGCTCGCCGAGCGGGTCCACCGCCAGCTGCTCGAGGCCGGGCGGCTGATTGCCCGCCCGGCTCACCCGGACCTCGGCCAGGTGCTGCGCATCACCGCCGTGGAGGATGCCCTGGTACCCGGGCGACTGCAGATACTGGAAGACGCCTTGAGATAGAGACATTGCTCGTCGAGACAATCGGCGTTATGGACTGGACACGTTGCAGGCGTGTAACGCCAGCCGACCCGCGACAGGCTGGCAGCGAGCGGGCAGATCACCAGCGTCACCGCGTTGTCATGGGCTTGGGGGCATGCTGGGCAGGTGTGATCTTCTTTCCATTAATCTCCTTTCCATCACAGAAGCACCGTGAGGTTTCCATGGCAACACGCTCCCCGATACTCACCCTCGTCGGCCTGTCGATGCTGCTGCTCGCCCCCGCAACCGTCGTCGCGCAGGATGAGGTTACCGCCGCCAGCCACGTCACCCTTGGCCCGCGGCCACTCTTTCTGGTCCAGGACATGGACGAAGAGACTCAGCGCTCACGTGAGCTCAAGGCCGAGCTCATGCGCTGTGCCGCCCGCACCGGCGACTGGCAGCGCAGCGACTTCAGCATCGGCCACCGCGGCGCGCCCATGCAGTTCCCCGAGCACACCCGCGAATCCTACCTGGCCGGCGCCCAGATGGGGGCCGGCATCATCGAGTGCGACGTCACCTTTACCGCCGACCAGGCACTGGTCTGCCGCCATTCCCAGTGCGACCTCCACTCCACCACCAATATCGTCGCCACCGACCTGGCCCAGAAGTGCAGCGTGCCGCCGGCCTTCAACGCGGCGGGCGAACTGACCAATGCCGCGGAGATCCAGTGCTGTACCAGCGATATCAGCCTGGCGGAATTCCGCACTCTCCAGGGCAAGATGGAAGGTGTCGACACCGAAGCAAGTAGCATCGAGGGCTACCTCGACGGCACGCCCGGCTGGCGCACGGACCGTTACAACACGCGTGGCACGCTGATGACCCACGCCGAAAGCATCGAACTGTTCAAGGCGCTGGGCGTGAAGATGACGCCGGAACTCAAGACGCCGAGCGTCGAGATGCCCTTCGCCGGCATGAGCCAGGCCGACTACGCCCAGAAGATGATCGACGAGTACAGAGCCGCTGATGTGCCGGCGAGCGACGTCTATGTTCAGTCGTTCAACCTGGAAGATGTGCGCTACTGGATCGACAATGCAGCCGAATTCGGCGAACAGGCTGTCTATCTTGACGACCGCTACAGCCTCGATGGCTTCGACCACACCGACCCCGCCACCTGGTCACCGAGCATGGAAGAGCTCGCCGACCAGGGCGTGCAGATCCTCGCCCCGCCGATGTGGATGCTGCTGGCGTCCAACCCCGAAGCGAGTGACAACGAGAGCCGCATCGTGCCTTCCCTCTATGCCGAGCGCGCCAAGGCAGCCGGTCTTGATCTCATCGCCTGGAGCTTCGAGCGTGCCGGTCCGCTGACCAACGACGGCGAGTGGTATCACCGCACCACAGATGACGTGATCGACAGCGACGGCGACAAGCTGCTCACCCTGGATGTTCTCGCCCGTGACGTCGGCATCATCGGCCTGTTCAGCGACTGGCCAGCCACCGCCACCTTCTACGACAACTGCATAAACGCCAAGGGTTGATCCCCCGTCGGGCCGCGTCCTGCGCGGCCCGACGCAGACCGCACAGTGATTCCCGCACTCCCTCCTCAGGCGTTGTAGACCACTCGCCCAAGCTCACCGATGTCATAGCCCCCCAGCGCCTCGGCCCGCTGGGCGAAACGCGGCTCCCGGGTAAAGGCGAGCAGGCGCTGTATCGGTGGCTCGAAGTAGCTGCGCCGCCGCAGGGCCAGGTCGAAGCACTCCTCATGCAGGGACATGAAGGTGAGTCCCTGGCGGCGGGCGGCGGCCTCCACGCCGAGTCCCGCATCCGCTTCCCCCTGACGCACCGCCAGGGCGAGATCGTCCTCTGAGAGCGAGGCGTGGGTGGTAAAGGTCAGCCGGCCGGCCTCGATCCCCGCTCGCGCCAATAGCCAGGTCAGCAACCGCTGGGCGCCGGCATCGGGCTGGCGATGGGCGACGCGTAGCCCCTGGCGGGCCAGATCCTTGATGCCGCCGATCTCCAGCGGATTGTCCGGCGCCAGCAACAGGCCCTGGCGGCGCCGAGCCCAGCGCATCATCACCAGATCGCGCATTCCCCCGAGGCCAAGGCGTGAGGGCTCGTTGTAACGGCCACTGTCGCTGTCCAGCAGGTGCAAGCCGGCCAACATCGCCTGGCCATCGATCAGTCGACGCACGCCATCGCCGCTGCCCTGGCACAGCAGTGCCAGCTCCGAGCCACTCTCGCGCACCGCCCACTCCAACAGCGGGTCCTGGCTGCCCGCCAGCACCAGCGGCACCGCGCGGGAGGTGGCCTGGTCGCCTTCCAGGTGGTTCATCAACCACAGATCGATGCTTTCACGTGGAAACAGCAGCTTGCCGGTCACACGAGCACAGGGAATGGCTCCCTGGCGCACCAGGTCGTAGACCTTGCGCTCCTTTAGTCGAAGGTAGTCGGCCACCTCGGCGGTGGTTAGATAGGCTGGATACTGCATATTCATGTCTTTGGCTGCATGGTTTCCTGCGTTGAATGCATCTTGCGACATCACGGCACAAGATGCCAGACAGACAACGGAGATCGCGATGTCCACCGATGCTGGCGCCTTCATGACCGCCCTGACCCTGATTCTCGGCCTCGATCCGTATCTGCTGGATATCGTGGCGCTGTCACTGCGTGTCTCGCTTTCCGCTGTGGCGCTGGCGGCGTTGATGGGGTTGCCGCTGGGCGCGGCGCTGGCGCTGTGGCGCTTCCCGGGGCACGCCGCCCTGGTGGTGGCACTTAACGCGCTGATGGGCCTACCACCGGTGGTAGCCGGGCTATGCGTCTACCTGCTGCTCTCGCGTGCCGGGCCGCTGGGCGAGTTGGGCTTGTTGTTCACCCCTGCCGCCATGGTGGTGGCCCAGGTGGTGCTGGTGATGCCGATCATCGCCGCCCTGGCCCGCCAGCAGGTACAGGAACTGCATCAGGAGTACCACGAACAACTCGCCTCACTGGGCCTGTCAAGACTGCGCATGATTCCCACCCTGCTGTGGGATGCGCGCCTGGGACTGGTCACGGTGATCCTGGCTGGCTTCGGTCGAGCCAGCGCCGAGGTGGGGGCGGTGATGATTGTCGGCGGCAATATCGATGGCGTCACCCGGGTGATGACCACCGCCATCGTGCTGGAAACCAGCAAGGGCAATCTGCCGCTGGCGCTGGGGCTGGGCATCGTGCTGCTGGGGCTGGTGGCGCTGATCAATGCCGCCGCCTACCTGATGGGCGAAATGGCTCGGAGGCGGCAGGGATGAATGACATGACGACACTGCCGGTCACCGACGTCCCTACCCTCGAGATGCAAGGGGTCACCTTCATTCACCGCGGCCAGCGGTTGCTGGGGCCGCTGGACCTGCAGCTGAGAGGCTGCCGACGGACCCTGGTGATGGGGCCTAACGGGGCCGGCAAGAGCCTGCTGATGCGCCTCGCCCATGGTTTGCTGAAGCCGACGGCTGGACGTATCCACTGGGAGGGCAGCGCGCCACGCCAGGCCATGGTCTTTCAGCGCCCGGTACTGCTCCGGCGCTCGGCCCTGGCCAATCTGACCTATGCCCTGGCCGTGACTGGCACGCCACTAGCGCAACGCCGGCCGCTGGCCCGCGAAGCACTGAAGCGCTTCGGCCTGGCGGCTCTCGAGACGCGGCCGGCACGCGTGCTCTCCGGCGGCGAGCAGCAACGCCTGACCCTGGCGCGAGCCTGGCTGCTCAAGCCCGAGGTGCTGTTTCTGGACGAGCCCACCTCGGCGCTGGATCCGGCCGCCATCAAGGCGGTGGAAGATGCAGTGCAGGAATTCCACGCCCACGGCACCCGCATCCTGATGAGCAGCCACGACCTACACCAGGCAAGACGCCTGGCCGACGAGGTGCTGTTTCTGAACCGAGGCTGCCTGGTCGAGCACAGCGATGCCCGATCCTTTTTCACGGCTCCTGCCTCTCGCGAGGCGCGAGCCTTCATCCAGGGGGAACTGGTGCTTTAACCAACCTCCTTCATCCTGCAAAAAAGTAAGGAAGCCATCATGCAACACAAAACACGCATTGCACTGACCGCCATCGGGCTGATAGGGCTATCGCTGGCTGCTCAGGCCCAGGACGGCGAGAAATACATCACTCTGGCCTCCACCACCTCCACCGAAAATTCGGGACTGTTCGATGCCATCATCCCGCAGTTCACCGAGGTCACCGACATCGATGTGCGCGTGGTGGCAGTCGGCACCGGCCAGGCCTTCGAGATTGGCCGTCGTGGCGACGCCGACAGCCTGCTGGTGCATGATACCGCCGGCGAGAAGCGCTTCGTCGAGGAGGGCTACGGCGCCGAGCGTGCCGACGTGATGTACAACGACTTCGTGATCATCGGCCCGAGTGGCGACCCGGCCGGCATCACCGACGCCGAGACCGTGGCCGAGGCGCTGACGCTGATTGCCGAGACCGAGGCTCCCTTCGCCTCGCGCGGCGACGATAGCGGCACCAACCGTGCCGAGTTGCGCCTCTGGGACTCCGCCGGTATCGAGCCTAGCGGCGAGTGGTATCGCGAGCTGGGCAGCGGCATGGGTGCGACGCTCAACACCGCCGCCGCCATGGACGCCTACGTGATGAGCGACCGCGCCACCTGGGTCGCCTTCGACAACCGCCAGAACCTGGAACTGCTCTTCGAGGGCGATGAGGCGCTGTTCAACCAGTACGGCAGCATCCTGATGAACCCCGAGCGCTTCCCCCACCTCAAGCATGACCTTGCCGAGCAGTGGCATGAGTGGCTGCTTTCCGACGAGGGCCAGCAGGCCATCGCCGACTTCGAGGTGAAGGGCCAGCAGCTGTTCTTCCCTAACGCCAAGCAGTAATCCTGTAAACCGGTCCCGTCACTCTGCTGACGGGACCCTGCCCAGTCTCGCCAGCAGCTCTTTTAGCCCGTTGCTCAGAAAACGGCGTTCGGCGCACTCAGCCGGGTGAACGGCCTCGCACTGCGTCCCTTGACCTCTCACCTCTCACCTCTCACCTCTCACCTCTCACCTCTCACCTCTCACCTCTCTTCTTCTACATTCGTCATAAACACGAAAACCTGCACTTTACGTTAACGTCAACCTGGCCTAGTCTTATCGCATCTGCCATTTTGATGACACCAGTTTGCCTGTTGCGTCGCCGCTCGCGCGGGACGCTTCACCTGACGAGACGGGAGCCACACCATGCATACGCCCTACCAGCCCCTCGATTTCGGCCTCGACGACGAGCTGAACATGCTACGCGATCAGGTCAATGCCTTCGCTCGCGACGAGATCGCTCCGCGCGCCGCCGAGATCGACGAGAACAACGAATTTCCGAGCGATCTCTGGCGGAAGTTCGGTGACATGGGTCTGCTCGGCATCACCGTGCCGGACGAGGACGGCGGCAGCGGCATGGGCTATCTCGCCCACTGCATCGCCATGGAGGAGATCTCCCGGGCCAGTGCCTCGGTGGGCCTCTCCTACGGGGCGCATTCCAACCTGTGTGTCAACCAGCTCAAGATCAACGCCAGTGCCGAGCAGAAGGCCAAGTACCTGCCCAAGCTGATCAGCGGCGAGCATGTCGGTGCACTAGCCATGTCAGAACCCGGCGCCGGCTCCGACGTGGTCTCCATGAAACTGCGCGCCCGCAAGAAGGGTGACACGTACATCCTCAACGGCAACAAGATGTGGATCACCAACGGCCCGGAAGCCAGCGTGCTGGTGGTCTACGCCAAGACCGACCCGGAGGCCGGCTCCAAGGGCATCACCGCCTTTATCATCGAGAAGGGCATGCCCGGCTTCTCCACCGCCCAGAAGCTCGACAAGCTGGGCATGCGCGGCTCCAACACCTGCGAGCTGGTGTTCGAGGAGTGCGAGGTGCCGGAAGCAAATGTGCTCGGCGAGATCGGCAAGGGCGTTCGTGTGCTGATGAGCGGGCTGGATTATGAACGCACCGTGCTGGCCGCCGGCCCCATCGGCATCATGCAGGCCGCCATGGACGTGGTGGTGCCCTACGTCCACGAGCGCAAGCAGTTCAACCACGCCATCGGCGAGTTCCAACTGGTGCAGGGCAAGATCGCTGACATGTACACCACCCTGAACGCCTGCCGCGCCTACCTCTACGCCGTGGCCGCCGGCTGCGACCGCGGACGGACCTCGCGCAAGGATGCCGCCGGCGTGATCCTCTACTGCGCCGAGAAGGCCACCCAGGTGGCGCTCGACGCCATCCAGCTGCTTGGCGGCAACGGCTACATCAACGAGTACCCCACCGGGCGACTGCTGCGCGACGCCAAGCTCTACGAGATCGGCGCCGGCACCAGCGAGATCCGCCGCATGCTGATCGGCCGCGAGATCTTCAACGAATCCGTTTAACCCAAGCCGTAAGCTATAAGCTGTAAGCTGTAAGTACCTGCCAAGCGGGGTTTTCTTACGGCTTCAAGCTTACGGCTTACAGCTCCCCGGAGGGGTACATGGCAATCCTGAATACCCAGATCAACCCGCGCAGCGACGTCTTCCAGGTCAACGACGTCGCCATGCGCCACGAGGTCGGCAAGCTGCGCGAACTGACCGCGTCCATCGCCCAGGGCGGCGGCCCCAAGGCCCGCGAGCGCCACGAGTCCCGCGGCAAGCTGTTCGTGCGCGACCGCATCGACCACCTGATCGACGAGGGCTCGCCCTTCCTCGAGTTCTCGTCGCTGGCCGCCCATGAGGTCTATGACTCCGCGGTGCCCACCGCGGGCGTGGTCACCGGCATCGGCCGCGTCTCGGGGGTAGAGTGCGTGATCGTCGCCAACGACGCCACGGTCAAGGGCGGCACCTACTTCCCGCTCACCGTGAAGAAGCACCTGCGCGCCCAGGAGATCGCCCGCAAGCACCGCCTGCCGTGCCTCTACCTGGTCGACTCCGGCGGCGCCTTCCTGCCTCGCCAGGATGAGGTCTTCCCCGACCGCGATCACTTCGGGCGCATCTTCTACAACCAGGCCACCCTGTCCGCCGAGGGCATTCCGCAGATCGCCGTGGTGATGGGCTCCTGCACCGCCGGTGGCGCCTATGTGCCGGCCATGGCCGACGAGTCGATCATCGTCAAGGAGCAGGGCACCATCTTCCTCGGCGGCCCGCCACTGGTGAGGGCTGCCACCGGCGAGAGCATCAGCGCCGAGGATCTCGGCGGCGCCGACGTGCATACCAAGAAAAGCGGCGTGGCCGACCACTACGCCGAGAACGACGCCCACGCCCTGCAGCTGGCCCGCGGCTGCGTCTCGCGGCTCAACTGGCAAAAGCGCGGCCAGCTCGCCATGCAGGCGCCCAAGCCGCCGCGTCTTGACCCCAGCGAGCTCTATGGCATCGTCGGCACCGACCTCAAGAAGCCCTTTGAGGTGCGCGAGGTGATCGGGCGCATCGTCGACGACTCCGACTTCGACGAGTTCAAACGCTACTACGGCGACACCCTGGTCACCGGCTTCGCGCATATCCAGGGCTACCCGGTGGGCATCATCGCCAACAACGGCGTGCTGTTCTCCGAGTCCGCGGTCAAGGGCGCGCACTTCATCGAGCTGTGTGCGCAGAGGAAGATCCCGCTGATCTTCCTGCAGAACATCACCGGCTTCATGGTGGGCTCTAAGTACGAGCACGAGGGCATCGCCAAGCACGGCGCCAAGCTGGTCACCGCGGTGGCCTGCGCGAAGGTGCCCAAGTTCACCGTGCTGATCGGCGGCAGCTTCGGCGCCGGCAACTACGGCATGTGCGGCCGCGCCTTTGAGCCCAACCTGCTGTTCATGTGGCCCAATGCGCGCATCTCGGTGATGGGTGGCGAGCAGGCCGCCGGCGTGCTCTCCCAGGTCAAGCGCGAGCAGATCGAACGCGAGGGCCGCGAGTGGACCAAGGAGGAGGAAGAGGCCTTCAAGGCGCCCACCCGCGAGCAGTACGAGCACCAGGGGCACCCCTACTACGCCAGCGCCCGGCTGTGGGACGATGGCGTGATCGACCCGCTGCAGACCCGCGAGATCCTCGGCCTGTCGCTGGCCGCCGCCATGAATGCCGAAGTGGAAGAGACCCGCTTCGGCGTGTTCCGGATGTGAGGTCGAGATGACACAGACAACTTCCCGACTGACGATCGACGACCGCGGCGTGGCCTGGCTGACCCTGGAGCGCCCGGACGTCCACAACGCCTTCGACGACCACCTGATCGCCGAGCTCAACGATCACCTGCGCCGTGTCGGCGAGCTCGCCCACCGCGGCGAGGTGCGCCTGCTGGTGCTAGGCTCCGAGGGCAAGAGCTTCTCTGCAGGCGCCGACCTCAACTGGATGAAGCGCATGGTCGACTATGACTTCGAGGACAACCTCGCGGACTCCCGCGAGCTCTCTGCGCTGATGCACGGCCTGGACACCCTGCCCTGCCCCACCGTGTGCCGCGTGCAGGGCGCCACCTTCGGCGGCGCCGTGGGCCTGGCCGCCTGCTGCGACATCGTCATTGCCTCCGAGAAGGCGAAGTTCTGTCTCTCCGAGGTGAGGATCGGCCTCTCGCCGGCGGTGATCAGCCCCTACGTGCAGCGCGCTCTGGGCTCCCGCCAGATGCGCCGCTACGCCCTGACCGCCGAGGTCATGGACGCCGCCACCGCCGAGACCCTGGGCCTGGCCCACCGGGTGGTCGCGCATGACGACCTGGACGCCGCCGTCGCGGCCATGGTCGACACTCTGCTTGGCACCTCGCCCCAGGCCAGCCGCGCCACCAAGGCGCTGCTCGCCGAGGTGGCCCGCGAGCCCGACAGCAACACCACCCGCGATCATACCTGCCGGGTGATCAGCGAGCTGCGGGTCAGCCATGAAGGCCAGGAGGGGCTCGCCAGCTTCCTGGAGAAGCGCCGCCCCGCCTGGGCCCCCGACTCCCCCTCGAACACGGAGCGCCGACAATGAGCCAGACGACCGATAACACCAAGCGCTTCGACACCCTGCTGGTCGCCAACCGCGGCGAGATCGCCTGCCGCGTGATGCGCACGGCGCGTGCCATGGGCCTGCGCACCGTCGCCGTCTACTCCGACGCCGACGCCAACGCCCGTCACGTGCGCGAGGCCGACGAGGCCATCCGCCTGGGCCCCGCCGCGGCCCGCGAGAGCTACCTCAACGTCGAGGCCGTGGTGGAGGCCGCGCGGCGCACCGGCGCCGGCGCCATCCATCCCGGCTACGGTTTCCTCTCCGAGAACGGCGCCTTCGTCGAGGCCCTCGACCAGGCCGGCATCGTCTTCGTCGGCCCGCCCGCCTCGGCCATCGCCGCCATGGGCGACAAGTCCGCCGCCAAGGCGCGCATGGCCCACGCCGGCGTGCCGCTGGTGCCGGGCTACCATGGCGACGACCAGGACGACGCCCTGCTCAAGGCCGAGGCCGAGAAGATCGGCTACCCGGTGCTGCTCAAGGCCAGCGCCGGCGGCGGCGGCAAGGGCATGCGCGTGGTGGAGTCCGCCGCCGGTTTTCAGACCGCCCTGGACGGCTGCCGCCGCGAGTCCCGAGCCGCCTTCGGCGATGACCGCATGCTGATCGAGAAGTACCTGACCCAGCCGCGCCATGTCGAGGTGCAGGTGTTCTGCGACAGCCACGGCAATGGCGTCTACCTCTTTGAGCGCGACTGCAGCGTGCAGCGCCGCCACCAGAAGGTGCTCGAGGAGGCCCCGGCCCCCGGCATGAGCGAGGGCCTGCGCCGCGAGATGGGCGAGGCCGCGGTGCGCGCCGCCCGCGAGATCGGCTATGTGGGCGCCGGCACCGTGGAGTTCCTGCTGGACGCATCACAAGGTCAGGATGGCGCGTTCTTCTTCATGGAGATGAACACTCGCCTGCAGGTGGAGCACCCGGTCACCGAAATGATCACTGGCCAGGACTTGGTCGAATGGCAACTGCGCGTGGCCAGGGGTGAGGCGCTGCCCCTCAACCAGGAGGAGCTGTCCATCACCGGCCACAGCTTTGAGGCGCGGCTCTACGCCGAGGATCCCGAGCAGGAGTTCCTGCCCGCCACCGGTACCCTGACACGCTTCGCCATGGACCTGGAAGGCACCGGCCTGGACCCCGAGCGCGTGCGCCTGGACAGCGGCGTGGAGACCGGCGATGTGGTGTCGATGCACTATGACCCGATGCTTGCCAAGCTGATCGTCCACGGTGACGACCGTGCCCAGGCACTGGCGACCCTCAACCGGGCCCTGGCCGCACTCGATGTTCAGGGCGTGGTCACCAACCGCGCCTTCCTGCAGCGGCTAGCCACCCATCCGGCCTTCAAGGCCTGCAAGCTGGACACCCGCTTTATCGAGAAGCATGAAGAGACCCTCTTCGCGCCGCACCACTACCGCATGGAAGAGTACGCCGGGGCCGCCCTGGTGGGTCTCAACCAGCTCTCCCGCGAGAGCAAGAGCGATTCACCCTGGGATCGCCATGACGGCTTTCGCGTCAACGCCCCGCATACCATTCGCATCGCCCTCTGCGATCCTGCCCACGCCCAGGACACGGACGACTCCGAGGCCGTGGTGGTGGTCAAGGGCACACGCGCAGACAACACCGGCCCCTGGCACCTGACCATCGGTGATGAGACGCTCACCGCACGCCTCGACCCGCTAGCCGGAGACGCCGTGGCGATAACCCTGAACGGCCACCGCCGCCGCCTGCAGGCGCGTCTGGTTGGCGAAGGAGCGCGCAACGTGGTGGTGATGGTCGACTCGCGCGGCGAGACCCGCCTGTTCTGGCGACGCATCGACGCCATCGACCATGGCCACCACGAGGCCGAGTCCACCCTCACCGCGCCGATGCATGGCACCGTAGTGGCGCTGCTGGTAGAGCCCGGTGTGCGCGTCGAGAAGGGCATGCCGCTGATGGTCATGGAAGCCATGAAGATGGAGCACACCATGTCCGCCCCCACCGACGGCCATGTGGCAAGCTTCCACTTCCAGACCGGCGATACCGTGGGCCAGGGCGACGTACTGCTCGAGTTCGCCCCCGACGAATAGCGCCGAGCGCCGAGCGCCAAGCTCAAGGCTAAGCCGCAACATTATCCTCCAAGGCTAGCGGCGCCGCAGACAGGTCGTAGAGGGGGTCCTATGCCAGGGATGGCATCGGTAACGCCCAGGGAAGGGTTCACAGCACCCCCTCGAAGACCTGTCGCCGGGAAAGCCGCGGCTAGTAGTCACCTCATCGGTTCGCCCTGAGCAAGACAGGAGAAGATTCATGGCATTTCCGAAATACGTTCGCCTGGTCGAGGTCGGCCCGCGCGACGGGCTGCAGAACGAGCCCGAACCGATCAGCACCACCACCAAGCTCGAGCTGATCGAGCGCCTCGGCGCGGCCGGCATCCGCTACATCGAGGCGGCGAGCTTCGTCTCGCCTAAGTGGGTGCCGCAGATGGCCGACCACCGCCAGGTGATGAAGAACCTCGCCCGCCTGGACGGCGTTACCTACGCCGCTCTCACTCCCAACCTCAAGGGTCTAGAAGCCGCACTGGAGTGCGGGGTCGAAGAAGTCGCCGTGTTCGGCGCCGCCTCCGAGGCCTTCTCGCAGAAGAACATCAACTGCTCCGTAGCCGAGTCCCTGGCCCGCTTCGAGCCGGTGCTCGAGCGGGCAAACGACACCGGCGTGCGGGTGCGCGGCTACGTCTCCTGCGTGCTGGGCTGCCCCTACGAGGGCGAGATCGCCCCGGACAAAGTGGCCGAGGTATCGAAAGCACTCTTCGAGATGGGCTGCTACGAGGTCTCGCTGGGCGACACCATCGGCACCGGCACCCCACTCAAGGCCAAGCGCATGCTCGAGGCGGTGAGCCGCGACATCCCAATGACCCAGCTCGCCGTCCACTTTCACGATACTTACGGTCAAGCGCTCGCCAACCTCTACGCCGTGCTGGAAGAAGGCATCAGCGTGGTGGACAGCTCCGTCGCCGGCCTTGGCGGCTGCCCCTATGCCAAGGGTGCCTCCGGCAACGTCGCTTCTGAGGATGTCGTCTACCTGCTTGACGGCCTCGGCATCAAGACTGGCATCAACCTGAACACCCTGGCCGCCACCGGCAGCTGGATCACCCAGGCCATTAGCCGGCCCAACCGCTCGAAGGTCGGCGTAGCACTGGCCGCGAAGTCAACACACCCAGACACCTAACACGCCCGAGCCGGATCTCTGGCGCGGAGCGCTGATTATCATAAGGCCAATACTTGGCTGACCATAGTTAACGCCCCCATCACATGATGGAACCGTGCATTGCCTTGCGTATCAAAAAACCAGCATGACCAAAAAATCAAACAGCTCCCCCAAACAAGGCACCCGCGCCTGCGGTCAACGCCATTGCCAGGGCTCCCCAGAAAGTGACTCGCCAGGCGGCGATAACAATAGAGGCACCGCCTGCTTTCGCTGCTAATGAACCTAGTAACGCAAGGAACAAAAGGGAGCTGCCTGGAACAGACCACATCAGCGAGGAGGCCGGGAACAACAGGGCGATAAGCAGAGGAAGGCTCGCGCCGACCGAGAATGCACCGGCAGACGCCAATGCCGCCTGAATCGGGCGAGCCGTAGAGACCTCTGAAATGCCCAGTTCATCGCGCGCATGCGCCCCAAGCGCATCGTGCTCCATGAGTTGAGCGGCTACGGTGCTTGCAAGCTCCGGATCCACTCCCCGCCTGACGTAGATCTCAGCCAATTCCGCCCGCTCCTGCTCGGGCGCGCTAGCCAGCTCTTCCACCTCCTTGGCAAGATCCGCCCGCTCCGTGTCGGATTGGGAACTGACCGACACATACTCCCCCGCCGCCATTGACATAGCGCCTGCAACCAGACCCGCAATACCGGCAACCAAGACAGCCTTGGAGCCTACCCCTGATGCGGCCACCCCCAGCACCAGGCTGGCGGTGGAAACGATCCCGTCGTTTGCGCCCAGAACCGCGGCACGCAGCCAGCCTATCCGTTCTGTCCTGTGCTTTTCAGCATGCTTCATATGATCTTCCCACCCCCCATTGTTGGATACCGATCTAAGCGATCCATCAGGCCTCGAAAGCCTCCGGGCTGATCATCCTGTATTCACTGAGCCAGCGCTGCCCGTTGTAGTCCCTCTCGATGTACTCGAACATGTGCCTCCACATAGCGCCCCGGGTCTAGAATCACTTGCCATGGATTGCCTCAGCCTTGAGGCTGTGGAAGACGCTCTCGGCGCCGGCGTTATCATAGCAGTTTCTCTTGGCGCTCATGCTGCACGTGAGCTAGTGTCGGGTCAGGTAGAGCCAGTCTTCACCGATTGGCAGGAAAGTATTGCCATCGCTCACCCCTCCGAAAACCAGGCTATGGCGGAAACGCAATACGCCATAACGCCCGGCTCACGCGCCGGTTTGGAGCCGCGAAGCGGCGGAAAATCGGTCGCTGTGCAGCCGCTGGTTATGTTTCGTCATCGTCGATTTCAGACATCCGTAATAGCTGGCTACTGCGACGCACAGTCAGAATATCAACCTGACCCTTAACGCTGTAAATAACCCGATACGTTCCGAATATCAGCTCCCTGATGCGGGGCGAGCCAACCTCAGGAACCATGCGCCCACTTTTAGGAAAGTCAGCTAATCGCTCTACCGTGGCAAATAAATCATCAACCCACCGTACCGCAGCATCTGGATTATCTTCTGCTATATACCAAGCTGTATCCTCGACACGCTCCAGCGCAAGCGGAGACCAAACAATCTTCATTGGGCCAGTCTGCTCAGAACTCGATCTTTCGCATCTTCGTGCGCAATACCATCCCCTGAAGCTATCTGTTCTTCAGCCTTATACACCTCTTCCAACACTTCAAGGCGCTCTTGCATCCTCTCGTACTCGTGAACATCCACCAATACTGCGACGCCACGACCTCTCTGTGTCAGTACCATAGGGCGGCGGGTTTCATGGATCTGCTTTACAAATGTGGCTACTCCTGCCCGGAACTCGGACAGAGGGCGAATATCTTCGTCGACGCGAACTCTTGACATGGAAACCACCTATGTACTCTTTTATGTACATAAAATTGTACGATAACGTATGAGGGCAGGCAAGGTGTCTGAGGAAAGAAACATAACGCCAGCCATAAGCGGCGCGAGGAACGAGCGTCCGGCGGCCGCAGGGAGCGAACTTAATTGCTTTGTTAGCTTTAATTGACCCGAACACTGAGAGAAATCCCTTTATTTGAACCTGATTACTCATGTTGATCAGCCACCATTCCGCCAGCTTTTCCTATACTGAGGTTATATCCAGTAGAGGAGGTAACGTCATGGCACGCAACCCG
>NZ_SNWH01000034.1 GCF_004361885.1 Halomonas ventosae | reverse complement strand
GGCTGGCCGGAAGGGGGGGGGGCTTGATCGCCTGGCGCGCCTATGCCGCCGTGGGGCTGGGCAGTGCCCTGGGTGCTACGCTGCGCTACCTGGCCGCGCTGGCGCTGGCAGGGCCGGCCTTCCCCTGGGCGACTCTGGCGGTGAACGGCCTCGGCTCCTGGCTGATCGCCGGTTTCGCCGCCTATGCCGCCCATCGTGGCCACGGCCGGGTCGCGCGTTGGGAACCCTTCCTGATGGGCGGCTTCTGTGGCGGCTTCACCACCTTCTCGTTGTTTGGCCTCGAGACCCTGCAGCTGTGGCAGGCCGGCCGTCCCTGGCTGGCGCTGGGCTATATGTTGGTCAGCATGCCGCTGTGGCTGACGGGTGCCTGGCTGGGCCAGTGGCTCGGCCGGCGGGCGGCGGCGCGGCGCTGACGCCGCCCGCCGGCACCGCGCTCAGCTCTTGCGACCGCGCTTGCCGGCCTTGCCCTTGGCGGTAACCTCGTCGCTCCGCTCGCCGCCCGACGGAGCGCCGTGCGACGGAACGCCGCCCGACGCGAAGTGTCCGCGTACCAGCGCCAGCAGGCCCTGAGTGGAGGCATCGAAGTCCTGGCTGTGGGCATCGATGCGCTCGCTGATCTCGCCGGCGATGCGCTTGCCCAGCTCAACCCCCCACTGGTCGAAGGAGTTGATGTTCCAGATCACCCCCTGGACGAATACCTTGTGCTCGTAGAGTGCGATCAGCGCGCCAAGGTTCTTCGGCGTGAGTTCGTCGAGCAGCAGTACGCTGGAGGGGCGATTGCCCGGACAACTGTAGGGGTCGAGACGGCTGCCGGTCTGGCTACCCTCCATGAAGGCGTTGGCCTGGGCCAGCATGTTGGTGAGCAGCGCGAAGTGGTGCTCTTCCATGCCCGGCTCGGGCTTGAGCGAGGCGATGAAGTCGATGGGCACGTAGCGGGTGCCCTGATGGAGCAGCTGAAAGAAGGCGTGCTGGCCGTTGGAGCCGGTCTGGCCCCAGACGATGGGCCCGGTCTTGTAGTCCACCGGATGGCCGAAGATATCCACCGACTTGCCGTTTGACTCCATGTCGAGTTGTTGCAGGAAGGCCGGGAGCTGATGCAGCGCCTGGTCGTAGGGCACGATGGCCTGGGTCTCGGCACCCTGGAAGTTGATGTGCCAGATACCGATCAGCGCCATCAGCACCGGCATGTTCTCGGCAAAGGGTGCGGAGAGGAAATGCTGGTCCATGGCGTAGGCGCCCTCGAGCAGCTCCATGAACCCCTGAAAGCCGATGGACAGTGCGATGGGCAGGCCGATGGAGGACCACATCGAGTAGCGCCCGCCGACCCAGGCCCAGAACTCGAAGACGTTCTCCTCGCGGATGCCGAAGGCCATGGCTGCTGCCTTGTTGGTGGAAGCGGCGATGAAGTGCGCCCCCACGTCGGCCTCCGGGCCGGCGTTGTCCAGGAACCAGCGCCGCGCGGTATGGGCATTGAGCAGCGTCTCCTGGGTGGAGAAGGTCTTGGTGGAGACGATAAACAGCGTGGTGGCGGGGTTGAGACGGTTGAGCACCTTCTGGATATGCGCGCCGTCGACGTTGGAGACGAAGTGAAAGCTGAGCTCGGGGTGACGGTACTTGAGCAGCGCCCGGCAGGCCATGTTGGGGCCGAGATCCGAGCCACCGATACCGATGTTGACCACGTCCTTGATGCGTTCGCCGCTGTAGCCGGTCCACTCGCCGTTGCGCACTGCCTCGGAGAAGCTGCGGATCTGCTCGCGGGTGCGCTGGATCTCCGGCATTACGTCCTGGCCGTCGACCATTACCGGGTCGTCGCCGAGGTTGCGCAGAGCGGTGTGCAGCACCGGCCGGTCCTCGGTGACATTGATGATGTCGCCGGAGAACATCTGCGCCCGGCGCTGGACCAGCGCAGAATGGTTGGCGAGCTCGATCAGCTTGGCCAGCACCGCCTCGGAGACTGGCTGCTTGGAGTAGTCGAGGAAGAGCCCGTCGACGCGCAGGCTCATCTTCTCGAAGCGCTCGGGCTCGGCGGCGAAGTAGTCGCGGATGCGATCGTTGGCGGTCTGCGCCTGCAGGCCCTGGAGGGCCTGCCAGGTGACGCTGCGGGTGAGCTGGAACATGGTCGACCTCGTGCGGGTGGGTAGGGTTGTTGGCGTCTCGACCGGAAACGCCATCAGCCGATACGGGAGGAGATCCAGGCACCGGCATCGGGAATGCGCATTTCGTAGTCCTGGTCAAGCCAGGGGGAGCTGATCAGGAAGTCGGCGCTGGCGGGGTTGCAGGCCACCGGGATGTTCCATAGCGCTGCCAGACGCAGCAGGGCCTTGACGTCGGGGTCGTGAGGTTGCGGTGCAAAGGGATCCCAGAAGAAGATCAGCAGGTCGAGCCGCTGCTCGGCGATACGCGCGCCGATCTGCTGGTCGCCGCCCAGAGGCCCGCTCATCAGTCCCTCCACCTCGAGACTCAACTGGCGCGAGACGCGCCTCGCCGTCGTGCCGCTGCCGATCAGGCTGTGCATGGCCAGGGTTGCTCGCCAGCGCGCTGCCCACTCCAGCAGCTCGTCTTTCTTGCCATCGTGGGCGACCAGCGCGATGCGCTTGCGTGCCGGCAGGGTCCGCTGCACGTTGCGCGGTGGACGAGCGTCACTCATGGTCGGCCTGCACGGCAAGAATCTTCAGCGTATTGGTGCCGCCATGAGCGTTCATGTGATCGCCCCGGGTGAGGATCACATGGTCGCCGGGCCTGGCGATGCCTTTTGCCACCAGACGTTGCATCGCCCGGTCATTGAGCTCCGCGGCGCTCATCTCGCTGGTATCGAAGGGCAGTGAGACCACTCCGCGGAAGAGCGCCATGCGCCGCTGGGCCACCGGATTGTGAGCCAGGCCGACGATGGGTAGCCCCGAACTAATGCGCGAGGCGATCAGCGGCGTGTAACCCGAGGCGGTCATGCAGGCAATGGCGGCCACCCCGGAGAGATGGTTGGCGGCATACATGGCGGAGAGCGCGATGGTCTCGTCGATCTGCGAGAAGCCCTCATGGATGCGGTGACCGGATTCCTGGATCATCCGCTCACGCTCGGCGCCCAGGCAGACCCTGTCGACGGCCTCGATGGTTTCCACCGGGTAGTCGCCGGCGGCGGTCTCGGCGGAGAGCATCACCGCATCGGTGCCGTCGAGCACCGCGTTGGCCACGTCGAAGACCTCGGCGCGGGTGGGCAAGGGTGAGTCGATCATCGACTCCATCATCTGGGTGGCGGTGATCACCGCCCGGTTCAGCGTACGGGCATGCTTGATGATGCGCTTCTGGGTGCCGATCAGCGCCGCGTCGCCGATCTCCACGCCGAGATCGCCACGCGCCACCATTACCGCCTCGCTGGCGCGGATGATGGCGTCGAGCGTCTCGTCATCGGCCACCGCCTCGGCGCGCTCGAGTTTGGCCACCAGGCCGATCTCGCTACCGGCCTCGCCGAGCCGCTCGCGGGCCTCCTGCATGTCGGCGGCGCTGCGCGGGAAGGAGATCGCCAGGTAGTCGACGCCGATCGCCACGGCGGTCTCCAGGTCGGCCTTGTCCTTGTCAGTGAGGGCCGGGGCTGAGAGGCCGCCACCCTGCTTGTTGATGCCCTTGTTGTTGGAGAGCGTGCCGCCCACCACCACGCTGGTGTGGATCAGATGGTCGGCGACCCGGTTGACGTCGAGCACCACTCGACCGTCGTCGAGCAGCAAGCGATCGCCGGGGGCGACGTCGTCGGCCAGGGTCTTGTAGTCGCAGCCCACGCGGGTCTCGTCACCCTGGTCGCTGTCCAGGCCCATGTCGAGGATGAAGGACTGGCCCTCCTCGAGTGTCACAAACCCCTTCGTGAAGCGGGCAATGCGGATCTTGGGGCCTTGGAGATCCCCCAGGGCGGCAACGCTTCTGTCCAGGCGCTCGGCGATGGCGCGGACGCGTTCAAGGCGATGGCGGTGGTCATCGGCGCTGCCGTGTGAGAAGTTCAGGCGTACCACGTCGACGCCGGCCTCGAGCATCGCTTCCAGAACGCCCTCCCGGTCGCTGGCCGGGCCCAGAGTGGCGACGATCTTGGTGCGACGGATGGGGGTGTGTAGTGGGGTGGTCCACATGTCGAACTCCTCCGGTGGGCGCAGGTTGTTATTCGGTCACGATATCATCTTTTCGGTAAGTTTACTACATAGGAGTGGCGGCGGCGACGTGCCTATTTTAGCCTGCTCCTGCTGAGATGTTGGTATCTGCGAGGACTATGGCAAGTGTACTAGGGCAAGCGTGATGGAGCAGGGGCAGTGTTGTGCGAATCCGTTTTGTTGTAAAATTACTAAAAAATGCTTGAGCCGAAAACGTCAGTGGTCCACATTATGGGTTGGGTCCAGCTACTCTTCCATACAACGCTACTTGACCGAGGAGAAAAACACTATGACGTTCAAGATCGCCATCAACGGTTTCGGCCGCATCGGCCGCAACGTGCTGCGTGCCCTTTTCGAGAACGGTTATCGCGATCGCGTGCAGGTGGTCGCCATCAATGACCTCGGTGACCCCTCGCTCAATGCGCACCTGCTGCGCCACGATACCGTGCATGGGCACTTCCCCTTCGCCGTGGAGCACGACGAGTCGAGCATGAGTGTGGATGGCCAGCGCATCGCCATTTTCTCCGAGCGCGATCCTGCTGCGCTACCCTGGGCGTCGCTGGGGGTGGACCTGGTGATGGAGTGCACCGGGCTGTTCACCCAGCGCGAGGCCGCCGCCAAGCATCTCGCGGCTGGCGCCGAGCGCGTGCTGATTTCCGCACCGAGTCCCGATGCCGACGCCACCGTGGTGTACGGCGTCAACGAGGACGTGCTCACGCCCCAACACCGGGTGGTCTCCAACGCCTCCTGCACCACCAATTGCCTGGCGCCTGTGGCCCAGGCGCTGCATGAGGGAGTGGGCATCGAGAACGGCCTGATGACCACGGTTCACGCCTATACCAATGACCAGAACCTCTCCGACGTCTACCACAAGGACCCCTACCGGGCCCGCAGCGCAACGCACTCGATGATTCCCACCAAGACCGGCGCTGCCTCCGCGGTGGGCCTGGTGCTGCCGACGCTGGCGGGCAAGTTTGACGGCCTGGCCGTGCGCGTGCCGGTGATCAACGTCTCGCTGGTCGATCTAGTGTTCACCGCCAGTCGCGAGACCACCAAGCAAGAGATCAACGAGATCGTCGCCAGGGCGGCCGAGACCTCTAGCGTTCTGGCGGTCAATGCTCAGCCGCTGGTCTCCATCGACTTCAACCACGATGCCCACTCCTCGACCTTCGATGCCAACCACACCCGGGTCAACGGCTGCCTGGTCAAGGTGATGGCCTGGTATGACAACGAGTGGGGATTCTCCAACCGCATGCTGGATACCGCTCTGGCTATGCAGCAGACAGTTGGACGCTAGCCCGGGGCCGCGCTGGAGGCCGGAGGTCGGAGAGTGTGCGCTGGGCCGACCCTCAATAGGGAATGTGCCAAGTTCCTTGGCACTGGTCGCCGGGAAAGAGTCGCTGGGCGGTATCGGCGTTGCGCCGTTCGGCGAGGCTGTCGCGCCCGCTGCTCAGGGCCGAAAGCAGTGCCTCGTTCCCATGGCGCACGGTGAGCAGGGCCAGGTTGTCGTGGCGCTCCACCGCAAAGTCGTCACACAGTGAGGCGACCAGCGGTTCGAGGCGCTCGGGGTGGCCGTCCAGGCACAGCGAGAGGCGCATAGCCCCGCTGTCGATAAGGCCGGCATGCAGTCCGGCCTCCACCAGGCGGCCGAGGATGTCATGCTGGCGGGGCTCGTCCATGAAGGCGAAATCCCGCGGGCGGATCTCCAGCAAGGTCTGCGCCTCGCGCAGCATCAGCGAGGGTGTACGGGTGTCGAATCGGGTATCTCGGCCGATGGTGCTGGGCGGTGCCTCAAGATCCTGGAAGGAGCGCACTGTCAGCGGGATCGCCTTGCGCTGCAGTGGCCTCAGGGTCTTGGGATGGATCACCTTGGCACCGTGCCAGGCCAGCTCGATAGCCTCGTCGTAAGAGATTCGCTCGAGCTGTACCGCGTTGTCGAAGCGCCGCGGGTCGGCATTAAAAAGCCCCGGCACGTCTTTCCAGATGGTGACCTCCTCCGCGTCTAGGCAGTGGGCGAGGATCGCCGCGCTGAAGTCGGAGCCCTCGCGGCCCAGGGTGGTCGAGACGCCCTCGGCGGTACCGCCGACGAAGCCCTGGGTGACTCGTATTCTGCCGTCATCGCTATCCAGGCCACGCACCCGCTCGGCGGTGGCCGCCCAGTCGACGTTGGCCGCCTGGTGGCAGTCGTCGGTGGCCACTAGCTCCCGGGCATCGAGCCATTCGGTGGCCATGCCGACCTCGTTGAGCCAGGCACTGACGATGGTGGTGGAGAGCAGCTCGCCGAAACAGACGGTCTGGTCGTAGTGGAAGGGGCGCTCGCGGCCCGCATGGCGGCGATGGCGGCGGTCGAGCTCGGTGATCAGTGCCTCGACCCGCTCCGCCACGGGGCCGGCATTCGCGCCGAACAGGGCCTCGACCGTGGCCAGGTGCTCCCGGCGCAGGGATTCGAGGCGGTCGCGATAGTCGTCCGCTTCGCCATCCCGCGCCGCGGCCAGCAGCGCCTCCAGGGCATTGGTGGTCTTGCCCATGGCCGAGACCACCACCACCAGCGGGCGCACCCGGAAACGAGCCAGTAGTTCGCCTAGCCGACGAATGGCCGCGGCGTCCTGGATCGATGCGCCGCCGAACTTGAAAACCTGGGTCATTTCTTGTCCCTCAGCTGAGTCGTTGCTTGTAATCCTCATAGCCGAAGCGCTTCACCGTATGCACCTCGCGGCTGGCCTCGTCGACCCGGCAGATCGCCGGCAGGCGCATGCCGTTGAAGGTGGTGGTCTTGACCATGGTGTAGTGGGCCATGTCGGTGAACACCAGCCGGTCGCCGATGGCAAGCGGGGCGTCGAAGCTGTACTCGCCCACCACGTCGCCGGCCAGGCAGGTCAGCCCGCCCAGCCGGTAGGTGTGGGCCTTCTCGCTGGGCTCGCCGGCGCCGATGATATCGGGCCGGTAGGGCATCTCCAGCACATCGGGCATGTGTGCGGTGGCGGAGGTGTCGAGGATGGCGATGGTGCCGTCGTTGTCGACGATGTCCAGCACTGTACAGACCAGGTAGCCGGTGTTGAGCGCGATCGCCTCGCCGGGCTCCAGGTAGACCTCGAGGTGCGGATGGCGCGCCTTGAAGTCGCGGATCACACGCACCAGCCGCTCCACGTCGTAGTCCTCGCGGGTGATGTGGTGGCCGCCGCCGAAGTTCACCCACCGGCGACCGGCGAGGTGCCGGCCGAAGCGCTCCTCGAAGGCCGCCAGGGTGTGCGCCAGGGCGTCGCTGTTCTGCTCGCACAGGGTGTGGAAATGCAGGCCCTCCAGGCCGGCGAGGTCCACGCCCTCCAGATCCACGGCCCGGGTGCCGAGCCGTGAGCCCGGGGCGCAGGGATCGTAGAGCGCTACTTTGCCCTCGGAGTACTCGGGGTTGACCCGCAGGCCGCAGGAGACCCGCCGCGGCGCCTGGGCCACCTGCTCGCGCAAGCGCTGCCACTGGGCCGGGGAGTTAAAGCTGAGGTGGTCCGCGTACTGCAGCACCACCGCCATCTCCGCCTCGCTGAAGGCCGGCGAGTAGCAGTGTACCTCGCCGCCGAAGGTCTCGGCGCCCAGCCGCGCCTCGTCCTGGCCGCTCGCTGTAGTGCCCACCAGGTACTGGCTGATCAGCGGAAAGGTGTCCCACATGGCGAAGCCCTTCAGCGCCAGCAGGATGCGCGCGCCGCTCCGCTCCTGGACCCGCCGCAGCAGCTCCAGGTTGCGGCGCAGCAGGGCATCGTCCACCACGTAGGCGGGCGACGGGCAGGCCCCAATGTCGAAGGGGTAGGCATCGAACGGATAGGCGATCTGGCTCATGTCGGGCTCAGGCCAGCGGGTCGGCATCGGGGTCGAGCTCGACCATCTGCCAGGGCAGGCCCATATCGCCGATGCGCGCCATGAAGGGGTCCGGGTCGAGCTGCTCGACGTTGAACACGCCGTCGCCCTTCCACAGGCCCTCGAGCATCAGCATGGCGCCGGTCACCGCCGGTACGCCGGTGGTGTAGGAGATCGCCTGGGACTGCACTTCGCGGTAGCACGCTTGGTGGTCGCAGATGTTGTAGATATGCACCTTGCGCCGCTTGCCGTCCTTGATGCCGTCGAGGATCACGCCGATGTTGGTCTTGCCCTTGGTGCGCGGGCCCAGCGACGCCGGGTCCGGCAGCACCGCCTTGAGGAACTGCAGCGGGGCGATCTCGCGGCCCTCGAACTCGATCGGTTCGATGCGGGTCATGCCGACGTTCTCGAGCACCTTGAGGTGGGTGATGTACGCCTCGGAGAAAGTCATCCAGAAGCGAATACGCTTCAGCCCCTTGATGTTCTGGCTGAGGGACTCGAGCTCCTCATGATAGAGCAGGTAGAGGTCCTTCTCGCCGATGCCGTCGAAGTTGAAGCTGCGCTTCTCGGCCAGCGGTTCGGTCTCCTTCCACTCGCCCTCTTCCCAGTAGCGGCCGTTGGCAGTGATCTCGCGGATGTTGATCTCGGGATTGAAGTTGGTGGCGAACGGGTAGCCGTGGTCGCCACCGTTGGCATCGAGGATGTCGATGCGATGAATCTCGTCGAACAGGTTCTTCTGGCCCCAGGCGCAGTAAATGTTGGTCATGCCCGGGTCGAAGCCGCAGCCCAGGGTGGCCATGTTGCCGGCGCGGGCGTAGCGCTCCTGGAAGGCCCATTGCTCCTTGTATTCGAATTTGGCTTCGTCCGGGTGCTCGTAGTTGGCGGTATCCAGATAGGGCACGCCGGTGCGCAGGCAGGCCTCCATGATGGTCAGGTCCTGATAGGGCAGGGCGACGTGGATCAGCACGTCGGGCTGGAAGGACTCGATCAGCGCGACCAGCGCCTCGACGTCATCGGCATCCACCTCGGCGGTCTGGATGGGGCGCTCCAGCTGGGCCGCGATGGCGCGGCACTTGGCCTGGTTGCGGCTGGCCAGGCAGATCTCGCTGAACACCTCGGGATGCTGGGCACACTTGTGGGTGACGACACCGCCGACGCCGCCGGCGCCGATAATCAGGACTTTGCTCATGGGGATTCGAATCCAGATCGGGAAAGTCAAAGTGGTAGGGGATCATGCCACCCCGGTCTCGACCTCGCCTGGCCGCAGGGCCAGCGAGTGGGTGCTGATGATGGCTCCCCTTGAGGCTGGTCGCAATAGGTTTTCGCGTCAACAATTCCTGGCCGATGAGGTGCCACTGCTTCGCCGGCATTCCTATCCGCGCCGCGCGCAAGGCCAGCGTGGCGCACCGGAGTAAATCGAACTGACGAGCATCGCCCACGGGTCACCGGGTGTAGCAGCGCTCTCAACGACGCCCTGGACTTCCGCATGAGAACAAATTTGCCTTGGCCCCCATGCGAGGTTGCGAATCAGACGAGGGCTTGGCGCGCGGATCATCATCTGTGCCCGCCCTCTTGCTTCCCCCGCGGCGGCTAACCAAGTAGGACCAATATAAAGATACAGTCGGGCCTTCGCATTTCATCGAATCGTTATCTTGCAAGCAGGGGAGCCCATTAGGGCTATCGCAGATAGCGGTATCGCTCGGAGCTAATCTGTCGACAGATCCCGGAGTGCCGGACCATCGACGGGGCGTTGAGAACCCCTCCCTGGGTGCTACCGACGCCATCCCTGGCGTAGGGCCCCCTCTACGACTTGTCCCGGCGCCCCTCGTCAGATCCAGCTGCGATAGCCCTGGGTGCAGGGTTCAGGGATTCAGGTGAACTCCTGACCCAGGCGGAGCGATCGATCATGCGCCAATAATGTGCAACGCTAAAGCGAGATGCACCATGAGCGTGCGAAAGTCTCGCCGGGTGGCATGCCGGTGCATCTGCCTCGGTGATTGTGATGTACTCCGGCCTCGCTCTTTTTCGTGTAAAAAAGTATATGAATCAGTGTGCAGTGGCTTTTTTTCGTGAGATCTGTGATTCTGGCATGAAACCTGCTTAATGCAGCGCAGCGCCCTGTCCGTGCCTGGCAACCCGTGGGCAGCACCCGCCGTGACATGCTACAACACGGGCTGACATCGTCGGCGCCAGTGGTTTTTCTTAGCCCAACCTTTCGAGCCAAGCTCACAATGGAGGAGTACATGTCTGACAAGACGCTCGCCCTGATCGAAGAACACAATGTGACGTGGGTCGACCTGCGTTTCACCGACACCAAGGGCAAGGAGCAGCACGTCACCATTCCGGCCCGTGATGTCGATGAGGAGTTTTTCGAGAATGGGCAGATGTTCGACGGCTCCTCCATCGAGGGCTGGAAGGGCATCAACGAATCGGACATGATCCTGCGCCCGGAAGATGGCACGGCCTTCCTCGACCCCTTTACCGAGGACGCCACCCTGGTGCTGCGCTGCGACATCATCGAGCCGGCCACCATGCAGGGCTACGAGCGCGACCCGCGCTCCATCGCCAAGCGCGCCGAAGCCTACTTGCAGTCCACCGGCCTGGGTGATACCGCCTTCTTCGGTCCCGAGCCCGAGTTCTTCATCTTCGATGAGGTTCACTGGAAAGCCGATATCGAAGGCGCCATGTACAAGATCACCTCCGAGGAGGGCGCTTGGTCCACCGACCGCCAGGTTGAGGGCGGGAACCTGGGGCACCGTCCGCGGGTCAAGGGCGGCTATTTCCCCGTCCCTCCGGTGGACAGCTTCCACGATATCCGCGGTGCCATGTGCAACACCCTCGAGGCCATCGGCCAGACCGTCGAGGTGCATCACCATGAGGTGTCCAACGCCGGCCAGAATGAGATCGGCGTGAAGTTCAACACCCTGGTCAAGAAGGCCGATGAGCTCCAGGAAATGAAGTACGTAGTGCATAACGTAGCGCATGCCTACGGCAAGACGGCCACCTTCATGCCCAAACCGCTGGTGGGTGACAATGGGTCAGGGATGCACGTCCACCAGTCCTTCTGGAAGGAAGGCGTCAACCAGTTCGCCGGCGACGAGTACGCGGGCCTCTCCGAGATGGCGCTCTATTATATCGGCGGCATCATCAAGCACGCGCGTGCTCTGAACGCCTTCACCAATGCCTCGACCAACTCCTACAAGCGCCTGGTGCCGGGCTTTGAGGCGCCGGTGATGCTGGCCTACAGTGCCCGCAACCGCTCCGCCTCCATCCGTATCCCTTATACGGCCAGCCCCAAAGGTAAGCGTGTGGAACTGCGTTTCCCGGATCCTACCGCCAACCCCTACCTGTGCTTTGCCGCGATGCTGATGGCCGGCATCGATGGCATCAAGAACAAGATCCATCCCGGCGATGCCATGGACAAGAATCTTTACGATCTGCCCCCGGAAGAGGGCAAGGCCGTGCCGACCGTGGCACAGAGTCTCGACCAGGCTCTGGAGGCCCTGGATGGGGATCGTGCCTTCCTTACCGAGGGTGGCGTCTTCACCGACGAGATGATCGATGCCTTCATCGAGCTGAAGATGGAGGATGTTGAGCGTATTCGCCTAGCGACCCACCCCATCGAGTTCGACATGTACTACAGCTGCTGATCGCCACCGGCAGGCCTTGGCCTGCCGGTGTAAGCGCATTCTCGAGGCCCGCTTTCGGCGGGCCTTCGCGTGTCTCGGATCACGACATCATGTCTTGACGATCAGCATATGGCCGACGATCCCCAGGGCAAAGCCAAGCACGGCACCCAGGGGTGGCCCCCAGTGACGGTCGAGTCTCGCCTGGGGCGCGAGATCCTGAAATACCGAGTAAAGGATGCCGCCCGAGGCGAACAGCATGAGCGAGGCGATGGTCAGGGGAAACTCGGCCAGCCACAGAAAGCCGCTGAGGCCGGCGAGAGGCCCCAGCCAGGCCATCAGGAAGAACATGCCGATCAATCGGCGGCTCGAGTAAGGGGTGCTGTCGCGAAGCTCGCGGTAGGCATTGAAGCCTTCGGGCAGGTTCTGCAGAGCCATGAGGCATGCCAGCAGCAGGCTCCCGCTACTGCCCTGGGCGAAGACGGCACCCAGCGCCAGGGCCTCGGGCACGAAGTCGGAGAGCATGGCGGTCAACTGGCTGGCCGAAGTGCCTCTGCGGTTCAGGACGATATCCAGAGCCATGAAGGCCAGTCCACCCGCCAGGAAACAGGCGGCAGCGGCGGCAGGGTTGAGGTCCGGCAGACTATCGGGTACCAGCACCAGGGCCACGGCGGAGAGCAGCGCACCGCCGCCGAAGGCGATGACGCCGTGACGAAACTCCGTCTCGAGCCAGGGGATCGGTATGCGCTCCACCTGCGAGAACCAGGCTCCCAGTGGCATCGCCATGCCGGCCATCAGTGTCAGGGTTAGCACCGTCTGCCATGTATCCATGCGCCATACTCCTCGTCTAGTGGTGTCCAAGAGTGCTTATCCTATGCACATTTGCACATTTGCCGCGGTGTCGCAGGGGGGATTTCGTGCCAGGCTTGGCTTGGGCTAGGCTAGAAGCCTGAAGACCACGGGCCAGGAAGGCGTCTGGATGTCGACGATCCCCGGGAGGGACGCATGAACAAGGCAGTCGTGTTACTGGTGCTGGGTCTGGTGGTCAGCTTCGCGGTCCAGGCGCAGACCATCTATCGCACCACCGATGCCCAGGGCAATGTGGTGTTCACCGACAATCCGGCGCGCGGCGGCGAGATAGTCGACCTTCAGCCGCTCACCGTGGTGCCCGGTCGCACCGATGCCGGCGCTTTGCCCCCGGTTAGCGAGGATGCCAGCGGTAATGGTGGGAGTGCGGTCTCCACGGCCAGCCCGGGGCAGCCCTTCATGCCCTACGATAGCTTTGGCATCGTCTCCCCCCGTGATGGTGAGACGCTGCCCACCGGGGCTGCCGGCGATGTTCAGGTGACCCTACGGATCCAGCCGGACCTGCGAAAGGACCATCGTGTGCGTCTGCTGGTGGACGGCCAGATCAGCCAGACGGCCATGCATACCGATACCTTCCTGCTCAACGACCTGAATCGCGGCGAGCATGTGTTGCAGGCCGAGCTGCTCGATGCCAGCGGGGCGGTGCGCCACCGCACCGCACCGGTGACCCTATACGTGCAGCGAGCCAGCATCTATCTGCCGCGTAACCCCAATAACCCGAACAGTAATTAGCTCCCCCTTCGCCGGCCACATCGGTCGCTGTGTCCGGACGGCACCCACAGACCTTGTCGCGAGCCTTCGCCCCGTGACGATGGGCACTTTGATGCCTTCGACCATGCCGACCGGGTGAGCGAGGGCAGCGCCTTCCAGCATCTGGAACGCTTGCGGGGCGACGCTACCCCACGCGACGGCCAAGACGAGCGGCGGCCAGCGAGGCGTCCTCCCCGTCACCCTCCTTCTCATCACGCCCCGAAGCCGGAGAGGCGCTGAGCGAGCTGGCTGTTGTCCCTTGCCCGCGCCTCGGTCTGCCCCACGGCGATGGGCGCTCAGGGTTGCCATGCACTAAAGTGGTGCGCTAGGTGGGTGCGACCCTGCCCAATACGACGCCATGCCGTGTCCCATGGCGTGGCGCGCTTATTGCAAGAGCTTTTTACAAGAGCTTCTTGCAATAGCTCCTCAAAGCCCCTGCGAGGGAGGCGACAACCGGACCGGGCGGGATCTTCATGTACCAACGCTTGATGGAACACCTCACCACGGCGGTGCTGCTGCTCGATGGTGAACTGCGGCTGTGCTGGATGAATCCGGCCGCCGAGTCACTATTGGCGATCAGCCTGAGCCGCCTCAAGGGGTTGCCCCTGCCCTTTCTGGTGGATGGAGGCAAGGAGATCGGCGAGTTGCTGGCCAAGGCCCGCGACGAGTTCCACCCCTTCACTCAGCGTGAGGCGCGCCTGGCCCTTGCCAACGGCGAGGTGCTGACCGTGGACTATACCGTCTCGCCGCTTTCTGCCGACGAAGTGCTGCTCGAGGTGGAGCCCCGCGACCGGCTGCTGCGCATCTCCCGGGAGGAGGCGCTGCAGACCCGCCAGGAGACCATCAAGGTGCTCGCCCGCGGGCTGGCCCACGAGGTCAAGAACCCGCTTGGCGGCATCCGCGGCGCGGCCCAGCTGCTGGAGCGCGACCTCGACGACCCCGGCCTGCAGGAGTTCACCCGCATCATCATCGAGGAGGTCGACCGGCTGCGTGACCTGGTCGACTCCATGCTGGGGCCCAATCGGGTAATGCGCCAGGAGCCGCTCAATATCCACAGGGTGCTGGAACGGGTGCGCTCGCTGCTGATCGTCGAGCAGCCGGACGTATGGATCGAGCGCGACTACGATCCCAGCCTGCCCGACCTTATCGGTGACGAATCGCCGCTGATCCAGGCCGTGCTCAACGTGGCGCGCAATGCCGTGGAGGCGATGACCGAGGCCGGCGTCGCCTCGCCGCGGCTCACCCTGCGTACCCGCGCCCGCCGCCAGTTCACCCTGGGCGCGGAGCGCCACCGGCTGGTCTGCGAGTTGGCGATCATCGACAACGGCCCGGGCATTCCCGCGTCGCTGCGCGAGACCCTCTTCTACCCCATGGTCTCCGGCCGCGCCGAGGGCAGCGGTCTGGGGCTCTCCATCGCCCAGTCGATCCTGCACCAGCACCATGGGCTAATCGAGTGCGACTCGGAGCCCGGCCATACCCAATTCCGACTGCTGATTCCGCTGGAGAAGCGCCATGACTGATGTCGCACGCGTGGTGGTCGTCGACGACGATCGCGCCATTCGCTGGGTGCTGGAGCGTGCCCTGGCCCAGCCCGACCTCGAGGTCGAGATCCTCGAGCGTGCCGATCACGCCCTGGAACGCCTGCTCGAGGCGCCGCCTGATGTGCTGGTCACCGATATCCGCATGCCGGGCATCGACGGCCTGGACCTGATGGCCAAGCTACGTGAGGTCCATCCGGAGCTTCCGGTGATCGTGATGACGGCCCATTCCGACCTTGACAGTGCGGTGGCTTCCTATCAAGGCGGGGCCTTCGAGTACCTGCCCAAGCCTTTCGACGTCGACGAAGCCCTGGCCCTGGTGCGCCGCGCCGTGGCCCACGCACGCGAGCGGCGTCGCCCGGTCAGCGTCCCCGAGGGGCTGGATGCCGAGATCATCGGCGAAGCTCCGGCCATGCAGGAGGTGTTCCGTGCCATCGGGCGGCTGTCGCACTCGCATATCACGGTGCTGATCAACGGTGCGTCGGGCACCGGCAAGGAGCGGGTGGCCCGCGCGCTGCACCAGCACAGCCCGCGGGCCGGCAAGCCGTTCATCGCCCTGAACATGGCGGCGATCCCCAAGGACCTGATCGAGTCGGAGCTGTTCGGCCACGCGAAGGGCGCCTTTACCGGCGCCACCGCCCAGCGCCAGGGGCGCTTCGAGCAGGCCGACGGCGGCACCCTGTTCCTCGACGAGATCGGCGACATGCCCGCCGAGACCCAGACGCGCCTGCTGCGGGTGCTGGCCGACGGCGAGTTCTACCGGGTGGGGGGCCACGCCTCGGTGAAGGTGGACGTACGCATCATCGCCGCCACCCACCAGAACCTGGAGACCCTGGTGGAAGACGGGCGCTTCCGCGAGGACCTCTTTCACCGCCTCAACGTGATCCGGGTGCATCTGCCGAAGCTGGCCGAGCGTCGCGAGGACATCCCGCGGCTGGCGCGCCACTTCCTGGCCGAGGCGGCCAAGGAGCTTGCCACCGACGTCAAGGTGCTGACCCCCGAGGCCGAGGCGCACCTCACCCGGCTGCCCTGGCCGGGCAATGTGCGCCAGCTGGAGAACACCTGCCGCTGGCTGACGGTGATGGCCTCCGGCCGCGAGGTGCTCATCGAGGACCTGCCCCAGGAGCTGCGTGAGCCCGGGGCCACCGTGGGCAACACCGGTGACTGGCGTACCGCCTTCCGCGACTGGGCCGACCGGGCGCTGGCCGCCGGCCACACCCGCCTGCTCGAGGAGGCCGTGCCGGACGTCGAGCGCATGCTGATCGAGACGGCGCTCAAGCACACCGGCGGGCGCAAGGGCGAGGCCGCTGAGCTGCTGGGCTGGGGCCGCAACACCCTGACGCGTAAATTGAAGGCCCTGCTACCGGCGCTGGCTGCGGGGGAGTGAGCCGTGCTGGACTAGTACTACAGCCGTAACTGAATGCGCTATAATCCATGTGACTGATATGAAAGCGATCACAGGGTGAAGGATGCAAGAGCTGGATCTCTCTGTCTCAGCATTAATGGATGACTTGGCAGCGCGAT
>NZ_SNWH01000033.1 GCF_004361885.1 Halomonas ventosae | reverse complement strand
ACATCAGGCCTTGTCCCATGTGCTTCATTGGTCGGACTGGCGACGAAAACACCAGTACCGGGCTTGGCAGTGCCACTGTCGTCAGCAGCAAGCCCGGATGGCAACGCATGAACGATCACAGCATTAGTTACGGCTGTAGTACTAGGACGAAAGGCGCATTGTTGTATGTGACGCTGCTGCCGTAGCGTCGATGCATAAGCAACTTTTCATTCAAGCAGGCCGCCCATGACCGCTCTCGCCTCGTCGCCGCAGCCTATCCACATCACCGAAGTGGGCCTTCGCGATGGCCTTCAGAACGAGCCGGTGGTATTGACTACCGAGCAGAAACTCTCGCTGGCGCGGGCACTGGTCGACGCTGGTGTCCGCGAATTCGAGGTGACCTCCTTCGTCAGCCCTCGGGCCGTGCCGGCACTGGCCGATGCCGCCGAACTGGTCTCGGCCCTGCGCGAGATTCCGGATCTGCACCTCTCGGCGCTGGTGCCCAACGTGCGAGGGGCCGAGCGAGCCCTCGAGGCTGGGGTGGATTCGGTGGTGCTGTTCGTCTCCGCATCGGAAAGCCACAACACCAAGAACGTCAACCGCCGTGTGGCCGAGTCCCTGGACGCCTTCACGCAGGTTGCGCGTCTGCTCGAGGGAAGCGGGGTCGCCTTGCGGGGGGCGATCGCCACCGCCTTCGGCTGCCCCTTCGAGGGCAATGTCCCGGTCACGGCGGTAGAAACCATCGCACGGCGGTTCGCCAACCTCGGGGCGACGCATCTGTCGCTCGGGGATACCACCGGCATGGCCACGCCGCCTCTGGTCACCGAGCGTGTGGCGCGACTTCGTGAGGTGGTGCCCGGCCTGCCGCTGACGTTGCACTTCCACAACACTCGCGGCATCGGCCTGGCCAACGTCATGCAGGGGCTGTCGCTGGGAGTGGACCGCTACGAGAGCTCGATCGGCGGGCTCGGCGGCTGTCCCTTCGCCCCGGGTGCTTCAGGCAATATCGCCAGCGAGGATCTGGCCTACCTTTTGCTGGAGATGGGTTTCGACACTGGCCTCGATCTCGACGGGCTGATCGGTGCCGCACGGTTGGCCCGCGACCTCATGGGGCGGCCCCTGCCGGCCCAGGTCTCCAAGGCGGGCCCGCGTCTGGCGCTGAATGCATGCGATGCCGTTCCTACCGCGCAGGGATGACGATGATGGAACCTTCCTCTCGCACCACGGGGTCGCTATCGGGCATTCGCGTTATCGACCTGACGCGGGTGATCTCCGGGCCCTTCTGCACCCAGATCCTGGGCGACCACGGCGCCGAGGTGATCAAGGTGGAATCGCCGGGGCGTGGCGACGTCGTGCGTGCCCAGGGCAACATGGTCAACGGCTTCAGCTGGTACTTCGCCCAGTTCAACCGCAACAAGCGCTCCGTGACGCTGGACCTGCGCCAGGAGGCGGGCAGGGCGGTGCTGCACCGATTGCTGGAGGGTGGCGATGTGCTGGTGGAGAACTTCCGCCCCGGGGTGCTGGCGAAGATGGGCCTCGATGACGAGACCCTGCGCGCACAATACCCGCATCTGGTCGTCGGGCGCATCAACGGCTTCGGCTCCACCGGCCCCTACCGCGACCGCCCGGCCTATGACTTCATCGCCCAGGCCATGAGCGGCTTCATGGGCGTCAATGGCCCGGCCGACGGCGAGCCCATGCGAGCGGCCCCACCTATCAGCGACATGGTGGCCAGCCAGAACCTGGCGTTCGGCATCTGCGCCGCCCTGGTCCGCCGGGAGCGAAGCGGGCAGGGGGACATAGTCGAGACCGCCCTGACCAACGGCCTGATCGGCATGATGGGCTACCTGGCCGCGGAGTTCTTCGCCACCGACCGCATTCCCGCGCGTACCGGCAACGACCACCCGATGCTCTATCCCTATGGCCTCTTCCGGGCCAGCGATGGCGAGGTGGCCATCGCCCCCAGCAACGACGCCATGGTCGAGCGCCTGTTCAGGGCCTTGGGGATGCTGCATCTGCTCGACGACGAGCGCTTCGCCGACAACAACCGCCGCATGGCCAACCGGGAGGCGTTGCGCGAGTGCCTGACGGCGGTGACCGAGACGCGCAGCGTCGACGCCTGGATCGACCACCTCAACCGGGCCGGAGTGCCCTGCGGACGCGTCCACGACCTGCGCGAGACCTTTGCAGACCCCCAGGTCCAGGCGCAGCAGATGCGCATCGAGCTCGACCAGGGCGAACTCGGCCGCATTCCCGTGACCGGCTTCCCGGTGAAGATGCAGGAGGCGCCGGCGGCGGTGCACCATCCCGTGCCCCGTCTCGGCGAGCACACCCGCGAGATCCTGGCGGAGCTTGGCCTCGATGAAGACGAGTTGAAGGCCCTGGAGGCACAGGGCGTGATTTGAACCTACGCTGCAGAGGGTCGCGGGCCCGCTGGGCGCGTGGCCAAGACAACAGTCGCTATAACAACAGTCGTTATAACAACAACAGGAGGATCCACGAGATGCCAACCATCAAGCACGCCACCCGGGGGCTTGCCGCCTCGGCCCTGCTGGGCCTTGGCCTGGTCACCAGCATGCCCGGCCATGCCCTGCCCATCAGCGAGTGCATCGCCCCGGCGGACCCCGGCGGCGGCTGGGACTTCACCTGCCGCTCGGTGGGCAAGCTGCTGCTCGACCTGGAGCTGACGGACGGCCCGGTGCAGGTCACCAACATGCCCGGTGGGGTGGGCGCGGTGGCCTTTGCCAACGTCGCCAGCAACCGCGCCGATGACAGCGACCTGATCGTCGCCACCAGCACCGTGGGGATCACCCAGATCGCCCAAGGCAGGTATCCCGGCGGTGCCGACACCATGCGCTGGCTGGCCATGCTGGGGACCGACGTGGGCGTGATCCTCGTCGACGACGACAGCGAGTACCAGACTCTGGAGCAGCTGCTGGACACCATCGTCGAGGATCCGGGCGCCCTGGCCGTCGCCGGCTCCAGCGGGGCTGGCGGTTGGGACCACATCCGTGCGCTGATGCTGGCCAAGGCGGCCGGCATGCCGGATAACCAGATCGGTCGCCTGCGCTGGGTGCAGTTCGACGGCGGCGGCCCCGCCGTGACCCAGATGATGGGCGGCCACGTGGATGTGGTCTCGACAGACCTGGGGGAGATCGCCGGCTTCATCGAGTCGGGCGACGTGCGCGTGCTGGCGGTGCTCTCCGAGGAGCCGTTGCCCGAGCCCTTCGCCGAGCTGCCCACCGCCGCCTCCCAGGGCTATGACGTCGCCGGCTACAACTGGCGCGGCTTCTACACCGGCGGCGAGGTCTCCGACGCGGACTATGCTGCCATGGTGGACGACCTTCAGACACTCTATGAAAGCGACGAGTGGAAGGCGGTCGCCCGGCACAACGGCCTGGTCCCGCTGTGGCGAGGCGGTGACGAGTTCGACGCCTTCGTCCGCGAGTCCATCGACGAGGTAGAGGCCATTTCCCGGGAGATCGGGGTCATTCAGTGAGCGAACTCCTGCAGGATGACGCCGGGCGGGTGCCCGGCGTCAGCGGCGACCGCGTCGCCGGGGCCTTGCTGCTGGTGCTGGCGGTGGGAGCCTGGTGGCTCTCTCACGATCTGGAGTCGGGCTTCATGCAGCCCATCGGGCCGGGCGAATACCCGCGCCTGATCAGCCTGCCCCTGGCGGCGCTGTCGCTGCTGCTGATCCTGCGTCCCGGCGTCAACCAGCGCTGGCCGAGGCGTGCCGCGCTGCTGCGCCAGGCCCTTACCCTGCTGGTGCTGGCCAGTTTCGCCGGCCTGGTCAAGCCGCTCGGCTTCCTGCCGGCCTCCCTGATGACGGTGGTGCTGCTGGTTCGCCTGTTCGGGGCCTCGTGGAGGTCCGCCCTGGTCAGCGGCGCCGCACTCGCCCTGGCCCTCTACGCGCTGTTCGAATTCGCCCTCGGTATTCCGCTTCCCGACATGCCTGGCCTGGACTGGTAACGCCGCGACATGGATATCCTCGCCTTCCTCGCCCAGGGCTTTGCCGTGGCCCTGGAGCCCCAGAACCTCTTTTTGGCGTTCATCGGCTGTGTCATCGGCACCCTGATCGGCGCATTGCCCGGCCTGGGGCCGGTCAACGGCGTGGCGCTGATGATCCCGCTCTCCTTCAACTTCGGCCTGCCGGCCACGGGGGCGCTGATCCTGCTGGTCAGCGTCTACTACGGCTGCATGTATGGTGGACGCATCAGCTCCATCGTGCTCAATATTCCCGGCGACGAGCCGGCCATGATGACCACCCTGGACGGCTATCCCATGGCGCTGCAGGGGCGGGGCGGCGAGGCCCTGGGGCTCTCCGCGGTGGCATCCTTCGCCGGCGCCGCGGTGGCGACCCTGGGGCTGGCGCTGTTCGCCCCCCTGCTGGTCCAGTTCGCCATCCGCTTCGGTCCGGCGGAATACTTCGCGCTGTTCGTGCTGGCCTTCGCCACCATCGGCGGGGTGACTGGTGGCAGCCTGGTCAAGAGCTTCATCGCCGCCCTCCTGGGGCTGCTGCTGGGTAGCGTCGGTATCGATGCGGTGAGCGGGGTGCCGCGCTACACCTTCGGGCTCTACGAACTCTACGATGGCATCGACTTCATCGTCGCCCTGGTGGGACTGTTCGCCATCTCGGAGTGCCTGATCTACCTGGAGGACATCCGCGGCACCAGCCGCCCGGCCCTGAGGCTCGGCTCGGCGATGCCCGGCGTGCGCTCCGCCGGCCGCTGCGCGCCGACCATCGCCCGCGGCTCGCTGATCGGCTTCGTGGCCGGGGTGCTGCCCGGGGCCGGCGCGGCGCTGGGCAGCTTCCTCGCCTACATGCTCGAGAAGCGCTGGGTAGGGCGCGATGGCCGCTTCGGCCAGGGTGACCCGCGTGGCGTGGCGGCGCCCGAGGCGGGCAACAATGCCGCCGCCGGCGGAGCGCTGATTCCCATGCTGTCGCTGGGCATCCCCGGCAGCGGTACCACGGCGATCCTGCTGGCGCTGCTGCTGTCGATGAACATCACCCCCGGGCCGCTGCTCTTCGAGCAGCAGCCGGAGATGGTGTGGGGGCTGGTGGCGGCGCTGGTGATCGGCAACTTCGTGCTGCTGGTGCTCAACGTGCCGCTGGTGAGCCTGTTCGCCAGGGTGCTGCTGGCGCCGGGCTGGTTGCTGATGCCCATGGTGGTGATGGTGGCCTTCGTCGGCGTCTACTCGCTCAACAACAGCGCCTTCGACCTCTACATGATGCTGGGCTTCGGGGTGCTGGGCTATGTGCTGCGCAAGCTGGAGATTCCCACGGTACCGGTGGTGCTGGGCCTGCTGCTGGGCGGACAGATGGAGTTCAACCTACGTCGCGCCATGGCGATCTCGGGCGGCGACTGGAGCATCCTGTGGAGCAGCGGCATCTCGGTGGGCATCTATCTGTTCGCCGTTACCCTGATCGTCGCTGGCCTGGTCTACGCCTGGATGGTTCGGCGGCGACTGCGCTAGACCGTAGGACTGGGCGCCGGCGCTCGGGGCTGCCAGAATGGGGCTTCCAAGGAGAGAACGCCCATGACGCAGATGAGCTGGGAGCGGCTGCTCGATCCCGGTCGCCTGCACGACCGGCGCGGCGAGCGCCCCGGTGGCGGTCGTGAGGAGATCGGCCGCAGCCCCTTCCACAAGGATCACGATCGCATTGTCTTCGCCGGTTCCTTCCGGCGCCTGGGGCGCAAGACTCAGGTCCACCCGCTGACCGACAACGACCATATCCACACCCGTCTGACCCACTCGCTGGAGGTGGGCTGCGTGGGGCGCTCGCTGGGCATGATCGTCGGCGAGCGGCTGAGTGGCCGCCTGCCCGGCTGGATCACGCCGGCGGACCTGGGGGTGATCGTCCAGGCCGCCTGCCTGGGCCACGACATCGGCAACCCGCCCTTCGGCCATGCCGGCGAATACGCCATCCGTGACTGGTTCGCCCGCGCCGATGGCAGCGGCCTGCTGAAAGGACTTTCGCCGCTCGAGCGCCAGGATCTGCTCACCTATGAGGGCAATGCCCAGGGCTTTCGCATCGTCACCCAGATCGAATACAACCAGTTCCGCGGCGGCATGCGCCTGACCACGGCGACGCTCGGCACTCTGCTCAAGTACCCCTGGACGGTGGAGCACGGTGGCACGGCGGGGAAGTTCGGCTGTTACCAGAGCGAGCGCCCGTTGCTGGGCGAGGTGGTTGAGCGACTGGGCCTGCTGCCCCGTGGCGAAAATCGCTGGTGCCGCCATCCGCTGGCCTGGCTGGTGGAGGCCGCCGACGACATCTGTTATGCACTGCTCGACCTGGAGGATGGCCTGGAGATGGGCATCCTGCGCTATGAGGAGGTGACGGCAATCCTGATCCAGATCGCCGGCGGTGAGCCGGCCGACTACGCTGCCATGCAGCGCCACGGCGTCTCACAGCGTCGGCGTATCGCCGTGCTGCGTGGCGCCGCCATGGAGCGGGCGGTCAACGACGTGGGGGCGGTGTTCGTGCAGCACGAGGCCGAGCTTCTCGGTGGCCGCCTGACAGACGATCTGTTGGAGCTCTGCCACCCGGACCTCGGCTGGGGCGTCAAGTCGGCCAAGCAGCTGGCCTGGGAGCGGATCTTCCAGAACGAGCGCAAGGCCAAGCTGGAGATCGGCGCCTACACGACGCTGGGAATACTTCTGGAGGCCTTCATCGGGGCGGCCCATGAGCTGCACCATCAGGGGCGATCCACCTTCAAGCATCAGCGAGTGCTGGCGTTGATCGGCGAGAACACCCCGCGTCCTTCCTGGAGCCTCTACGACAGCTACCGGCGCATGCTCGACTTCATCGGTGGCATGACCGATCACTACGCGGTGGACCTGGCTCAGGAGATGGGCGGTCGCCTGCGGGGCGATTGATCGCGTGGTGGGCCTCAGCCACAGGCACATGCCTTTAGCCTTGTGTGGCCGCATGGCTTATGTTGAGAGCTCGGCAATGAAGGAGAAGAGGTCATGGGGATGATCATTGAACTGCTTACGGCCTGGTCGGGGATGATCTGGGAGATCTTCTGGGGGCTGGCGCTGGGCTTTCTGCTGTCAGGGGTGATCCGTGCCTGGGTACCCGCCTCACTGGTCGGCGACAAGCTGGGCACGGTGTCACCCACGTCCCTGTCGCTGGCCACCGGAGCGGGTGCGTTATCGTCCAGCTGCTCCTACGCGGCGGCAAGCATGGCGCGCACCCTGATCATGAAGGGCGCAGCCTGGGCCAACGCCATGGCTTTCATGGTCGCCAGCACCAATCTGGTGTTCGAAATCCTGATCGTGCTGTTCTCGCTGCTGGGCCTGGCCTTCGTGCTTGGCGAGCTGATCGGTGGCCTGATCTTCATCCTGGTGATGGCGGGCTTGGTACGGTTGCTGGTGCCGCAGTCGGTGATCGAAGCCGCACGCGAGCATGCACGGCGGACAGGGAGCGAGGGTGGCCATGATCATCAGCATCATGACGACCATGACCATGACCATGACCATGAGGCTGCCGGCGGGAGCACTAGCTGGCGTCGACTGCGCACCGCGGCGGCGCACTTCCACATGGATGTGACCATGGTCGGCAAGGACATCCTGATCGGCGTGACCCTCGCCTCGGTGCTCTCGGTTTTGGTGCCGCAGTCGGCCTGGCAGGCGCTGTTCCTCAGCGAAGGCAGTGATCCGGGGTTTGGCGTGCTGCTGTGGAATGCCGTCGCCGGCAGCATCGTCGCCGTACTGGCCTTCGTCTGTTCGGTGGGCAACATCGTGCTCGCCGCGGTGCTGTGGAAGGGCGGTATCTCCTTCGGCGGGGTGATCGCCTTCATCTTCTGCGACCTGATCACCCTGCCGATGCTGTCCGTCTACCGCCGCTACTACGGCTGGAAGGCGGCCGGCTGGATGGCGCTGGTGTTCTTTCTGGGGGCGATCGTCACCGCGCTGTGTCTGGACTATGGCTTCGCGGCGCTGGGCTGGCTACCCGAGGGACCACGTGACGTCAGCCTGGGGCGCGACGTCTTCGGCTGGAACTACATTACCCTGCTCAACCTGGTGATGATCCCGTTGGCGCTGGGGGCCTTCCTGTGGGGGCGTCGCCAGTGCATGGGGCACTGCCATTGAAGCGCATCGCATCCTGGCGGCGGGGTGGCCGCGTGGGGCTGCTGCTGGCGCTGGTCATCGGCTGGCTGGCGACGACAACCGCCGCGGCAGTGCCCCGTCTCGAGACCGAGGGTGTTCAGCACTACACCCTGGCGCTGACCTGGCACCCGGGCTTCTGCGAGAGCCGTTCGCGCCCGCCCAGGGAGTGTCGCGAACCGGCCCTGCGCGAAGGGGCCGAGCAGGGCTTCGTGCTGCATGGGTTGTGGCCTTCACTGCCGGCACGCTTCGCTGCGCGGGGCGTCGACCGGCGCCGCTGGTGGCGGGAGGGCTGCTTCCTGGAGACGCCGCGGCCGGAGGGCAGCTTCTGCCGCGCCCATCCGCCCCTCGACCTGCCGGCGACGCTGGAGAGCGCGCTGGACGCCGCCATGCCGGGGCGTGCCAGCTGCCTGGGGCGCTATCAGTATGCCAAGCATGCCGCTTGCCTGGAGCTGACCGAGGAAGGGTACTTCGCAACGGCGGTGGCACTGGTCGAGGCGGTCAACGCGAGTGCCTTCGCGGACTTCGTGGCGCTCAACCAGGGTGGCGAGGTGAGGCGCAACGCGCTGATCCATGCCTTCGAGGCGGCCTTCGGTGAAGGAACCGACCGGGCGCTGAGGCTCGAGTGTGGCGGGCGCGGCCATCGCCTTCTGACCGAGGTGCGCATTGCGATCGCCGCCGCTCATCTGGCGGACTTCCCGGCGGCGCAAAGCCTGGTAGGCCAGGGTCGCGGCCGCTGCGCAACCCGGATACGGATTGCGACCTTCGACTGATCAGATCGAGGGGCCCTGCAGCGGCGGCAGGTCGAGCAGGCTGGCGCGCTGGCGTAGGGCGGAGATCACGGCGTCGTGGGTGGCATCGTCGAGCTCGCCCAGCAGGGTTGCGGCGAGCCGCCTGGCCAGGTCGTCGCCACCCACCACCAGCAGGTCGTCCAGCGCCTGACGGGTGTCGATCTCCCAGCCCGGCAGGGCCAGCACGCCCTTGACCGGAACCGCAGCGCCGAGCTGGTGTTCGAGCCAGCTCTTCAGCCAGCGCGTGGCCTGGCGGGTCTTGGCGAGTGGCTGACGCTCGCTCCAGCCCGGGAAGCGCAGGCGCTCGGGCTCCACGGTGACCACCTTGACCTCGCGTCCGCCGGGCGTGAGGACAGGCGTGCGGGCGCGGGTCTCGACCACGAAGATGCCGTGGGGGGTGACCGCCACATGGTCGATGGTGTAGCCATCGCCAGGCACGTCATGGAAGACGTAGTAGGGGTGGGCCTCGGGGCGGATCAGCCGCTCGAGTTCCTGGCTCACGGCGAGTTCGCAGGCCAGGCCCAGCTTGAGCCGACGGATGCGCTGGAAGTCGCGGATCAGCAGCAGGCAGAACACCAGCGCCAGCAGGGTACAGAGTGCGCCGTAGAGCGCCCACTCGATCCAGTTCTGCTGGTGGGAGAAGAGCATGCGGCCCATGCCGTAGACCAGCGGCGCCAGGGTGACGATGGGCCCCAGGGCGCCATCGAGGAAGAGGCCGGCGAAGGCGCGATCGAGTCGGTTGCGAAGGGCCTGGCCGGGCTCGCGCAGCGGTTGGGCATCGAAGGGCGAGCGCACCCGGGCATCGTGCAGGTTGCGCAGCGCCACCACGATCACCGCGGCCGCCGCCAGCGGAAACAGGAAGATCAGCGGGAGCAGGTATTCCAGCCAGGCCATCAGGATTCCTTGCCCTGAGGAGAGAGCGCCTATTCTAGACAACCTGCCCCTCGCGGGGCCATGCTCTTTCGGTGTGATGAAAGAGGAACGCGGGATGGGCGGTGAAAAGACAGCGGTGAGACAGGCGACGGCAGCGGCACGCGACGATGACCTCGAGGCGCTTGCCGCCTTCGTCTTGCGCTACCCGCGCCTGGCGGTGCTCAGCGGCGCCGGGATCAGTACGGCCAGTGGCATTCCCGACTATCGTGATGATCGCGGCGACTGGAAGCGTCGGCCGCCCATGCAGCACCAGGTGTTCATGGCCAGTCATGCGGCGCGTCAGCGCTACTGGGCGCGGGCCCTGGTGGGCTTTCGTACCCTGCAGGATGCCAGGCCCAACGCCGCCCACGCCGCCGTGGCGCGACTCGAGGCACTGGGCCTTGTCAGCGGGGTGATCACCCAGAACGTCGATGGCCTCCACCAACGGGCCGGCTCGCGGCGGGTGGTCGACCTGCACGGGCGTGCCGACATGGTGCGCTGCATGAGTTGCGGCGCCCGGCGCATGCGCCATGACCTGCATGCCGAGCTGGCTGCCCGCAATCCCCGCTGGCTCGAATCCGGCGCCCGGGCGGGGCCTGATGGCGACGCCGATCTGGAGGCCGACTTCTCAGGATTTCGGGTCCCTGACTGCACGCGCTGCGGCGAGGGCATCTACAAGCCCGACGTGGTGTTCTTCGGCGACAGTGTGCCGCGTGATACCGTGGCGGCGGCCTTTGCCCTGCAGGCCGAAAGCGCTGCCTTGCTGGTGGTGGGCTCCTCGCTGATGGTCTTCTCCGGCTTTCGCTTCGCCCGGGAGGCAGCCCAGGTGGGCCAGCCCATCGCCTGTCTCAACCTCGGCCGCACCCGGGCTGACGATCTCTACACTCTCAAGGTTAAGGCCCCGGCCGAGGCCCTCTCGGCACTGTGTGACAAGCTGGAGGGCGACTCGCTGCGAGGGCTCAACCGCCGGCCAGCCTGACCCGGAAACCGCGCTTCTCGAGCTCGCCCTTGAGCAGCTCGCGATGGTCGCCCTGGATCTCCACGACGCCCGCCTTGACCGCTCCGCCGGTGCCGCAGCGCTTCTTGAGCGCCTTGGCTAGGGCCATGAGCTCGTCGGCGGGCAGCGGGATGCCCTCCAGGCTGGTGACGCCCTTGCCCTTGCGGCCGCTGGTCTCGCGGCGAATGCGCACGATGCCGTCCAGCTCGGCCAGGCGTTGCTGTTCGGCTTGCTCGGCACACTCGCACTCGGTCAGGGGCCGGCGGCACTGCGGGCAGGTATCGCCATGTTCGGTGGAGTAGACCAGGCCGCCGAGCTGCTCCTTCAGGGATGCCATGTCGGCCTCCTACGTTCGATAAATGTCCAGGCGATGATAGCCTTGGCCAGTGGTACTCTGCATCCATGCCAGCCCTCCACCCGCAGTGACGGGCTGGCGGCAGCGGATATCAGGCGTGGGCGACCAGGGCGCGTCCCCTCTCCAGGTGGCCGATCACCGTGGGCAGCTGGAACATGTTGCTGATCATGATGGCGCCCTCCGGCGTCTGCTCGACGTCAGGGAAGCGGTTGAGATGAATCGCCGTCATGCCGGCGGCCAGCGCGCCCCTGACGCCCACCAGAGCATCGTCGATGACCACGCACTCTTCGGGCGCGAAGCCCATCAGGCTGGCAGCGTAATGGAACAGGCCGGGATCGGGTTTCCAGCAGTTGGCGGTGTAGGCACTGAACAGACGATCGCCGAATACCTCGGCAAGCCCGGTGGCCACAAGCGAGGTGCGGATCTTGTTCTCCGGGCCGTTGGACACCACCCCCATGGGATGGCCGGTGAGCGCGGCCAGGGCCTCGGCGGCGCCGTCGATGGCGATCAGCTCGCTGGCGAGGCGCCGGTTGAGGTTGGCGCGCATGCGGCCCTCGAGGGTGTCGAGCCGCGCTGGGTCGACGCTGCCGTGGCGACGCTCCAGTTCGGCAACGATGTGGCGAAAACGGGCCCCTCGGAACTCTCCCATGTAATCGCTGGCCTGGAAGGGCAGGCCAGCATCGGTCAGGCTGGACGACATCTCGTCGGCGAGCAGCGGCTCGCTGTCAACCAGGGTGCCGTCGCAATCGAAGAGCAGGCAGAGGTGGCGTGCCATCACCGGGCCTCACGATGAATCATAGGGTTATCTGATCATTGTTTCAGAGATAGGGGCTTCCTGCCCCATAGTAAAGCCCAGTTTCGCTATTTTGTGAACAGTGTTCTTGAATGGTGCGGCGCGGCATGGACGATTACCTGCCCGTGTCGGGGCCCAGCAGGAGTGCGAGCACTCCGGCCAGGTGGCAGGCGATGATGCCGAGCATCTTCGTCAGGGTCGCGAAGGTGAGCCAGAGACGTGTCGCCGAGCGCTTCATGTTCTGCTCGTCGGGCGTGATCAGGTCACCCTGGGGTCGAGCTCGCCGCGCTCATATCGCGCCACCATGGCCTCGAGGCTGATCGGCGTGATCTTCGAGGCGTGGCCGGCGGTACCGAAGGCCTCGTAGCGCGCCTTGCAGATCGCCTTCATGGCCGCCGTGGAGGCCTTGAGGAACTTGCGCGGATCGAACTCGGCGGGGTGCTCGGCCAGGAAGCGGCGCACCGCCCCGGTGGAGGCCAGACGCAGGTCGGTGTCGACGTTGACCTTGCGCACGCCGTGCTTGATGCCCTCGACGATCTCCTCGACCGGCACGCCATAGGTCTCAGGAATGGCACCACCGAACGTGTTGATTACCGCCAGCCACTCCTGGGGCACCGAGGAGGAGCCGTGCATCACCAGGTGCGTCTCGGGGATGCGTGCGTGGATCTCCTTGATACGCTGGATGGAGAGGGTGTCACCGGTGGGCGGCTTGGTGAACTTGTAAGCGCCGTGGCTGGTGCCGATGGCGATGGCCAGCGCATCCACGCCGGTGGCCTTAACGAAGTCGGCGGCCTCTTCCGGGTCGGTGAGCAGCTGGCCGGGGTCCAGCTTGCCCTCGGCGCCGATGCCGTCCTCCTCGCCGGCCATGCCGGTCTCCAGGCTGCCCAGGCAGCCCAGCTCGCCCTCCACCGAGACGCCGCAGGCGTGGGCCATCGCCACGGTGCGCCGGGTGACGTCGACATTGTAGGCGTAGTCCATCGGGGTTTTACCATCTTCGCCCAGGGAGCCGTCCATCATCACCGAGGAGAAACCGAGCTGGATGGAGCGCTGGCAGACGGCAGGGCTGGTGCCGTGGTCCTGGTGCATGACTACCGGGATGTGCGGGAACTCCTCCACGGCGGCCAGGATCAGGTGGCGCAGGAAGGGGGCGCCGGCATACTTGCGCGCGCCGGCGGAGGCCTGGACGATCACCGGCGAGTCGGTCTCGTCGGCGGCCTCCATGATGGCGCGCATCTGCTCGAGGTTGTTGACGTTGAAAGCCGGCACGCCGTAGCCATGCTCGGCGGCGTGGTCCAGCAGCTGGCGCATGCTGATCAGAGCCATGGAGTTACCTGTTCTGTATGGGAAGTCATGACGGCGCAGCCGTTGCGGCCACGCCGGAGAGTGGAGTTCGAGAATAGGGTACCTCAGCGGGCGGCGGCGTCTTCCAGGGCCTTCACCGCCGGCAGGGTCTTGCCTTCCACGTACTCGAGGAAGGCGCCACCACCGGTGGAGATGTAGGAGACGCGCTCCTCGATGGAGTACTTGTCGATGGCCGCCAGGGTGTCGCCGCCGCCGGCGATGGAGAAGCCGTTGCTCTCGGCGATGGCCAGTGACAGCGCCTCGGTGCCCTTGCCAAACTGGTCGATCTCGAACACGCCCACCGGGCCGTTCCACAGGATGGTGCCGGCATCCTTGAGCAGCCCGCCCAGGCGGCCGGCGGTCTGCGGGCCGATGTCGAGGATCATCTCGTCGTCGGTCACCTGGTCGACCGGCTTGATCACGGCCTCGGCCGATTCGGCGAACTCGGTGGCTACCACTACGTCGGTGGGCAGCGGGATCTCGACCCGCTCCATCAGCGCCCGGGCCTGGTCGATCAGCTCGGCCTCGTGCAGCGACTTGCCCACGTTGTAGCCGGCCGCGGCGATGAAGGTGTTGGCGATGCCGCCGCCGACGATCAGCTGGTCGCACTTCTCGGAGAGGGCGTTGAGCACCTCGAGCTTGGTGGAGACCTTGGCGCCGCCGACCACCGCGACCATGGGGCGCGCCGGGGTGGCGAGCGCCTTCTCCAGGGCGTCGAGCTCGGCGGCCAGCAGCGGGCCGGCGCAGGCGGTGGCGGCGAAGCGCGCCACGCCGTGGGTGGAGGCCTGGGCGCGGTGGGCGGTGCCGAAGGCATCCATCACGAAGACGTCGCAGAGCGCGGCATACTGCTGGGCGAGCGCCTCGTCGTCGTTCTTCTCACCTGGGTTGAAGCGCACATTCTCCAGCAGCACCACCTCGCCGTCTGCGACCTCGACTGCACCACCCAGGTAATCCTTCACTAGGCGCACCGGGCGGCCCAGCAGCCCGCCCAGGTGCTCGGCCACCGGCGCCAGCGAGAAGGTCTCGGCCGGCTCGCCCTCGGTGGGACGGCCCAGGTGGCTCATCAGCATCACCCGGGCGCCGCCGTCCAGGGCGGCCTGGATGGTCGGCAGGCTGGCCCGCAGGCGGGCGTCGCTGGTCACCTTGCCGTGCTTGATGGGCACGTTCAGATCCTCACGAATCAACACCCGCTGGCCGTTGAGGTCGAGATCGGTCATCTTGCGCACGTTCATGGAAGCAGGTTCCTCGTCTGGGAAAGCCTAAGGGAGGTCATCTGTTGGGGATATCGGGCGGTGCCGGGGGCAGGGCGGCCAGACGCCGGGCGACATCGAGCATGCGGTTGGCGAAGCCCCATTCGTTGTCGAACCAGCACAGCAGCTTGACCAGACGGCCACCGGCCACTCGGGTCTGGGTGGCGTCCACGATACCCGAGCGCGGATCGTGGTTGAAGTCGACCGAGGCCACTGCCTCCTCGGTGTAGCCAAGCAGTCCCGAGAGCCGCCCCTGGCTCGCCTTGCGCAGCAGGGCGTTGACCGCCTCGGCCGTGGTGTCGCGGCGCACGCAGATCGACAGGTCCATGGTCGAGACATTGATGGTCGGCACCCGCACGTGCAGGCACTCGAAGCGACCGGCCAGGTGGGGCATCAGGCGGTTGATGCCGCGGGCTAGCCCGGTATCCACCGGCACGATGGAGTGCATCGCCGAGCGGGTCAGGCGCAGGTCGGTTTGGTGGTAGGCGTCGATCACCGGCTGGTCGTTCATCGCCGAGTGGATGGTGGTGGTGACGCCATGCTCGATGCCCAGCGCCTCGTCGAGCACGGTGAGCACTGGCACTAGGCAGTTGGTGGTGCAGGAGGCCGCAGAGACGATGCGCTGGTGTACGGTCAGGGTATGGTCGTTGATGCCGCTGACGATGGTGGCATCGACGTCGCTCTCCGCGGGCTGGGAGAACAGCAGCCGCCCCGCGCCAGAGGCGAGGTGGCGCTCGGCGGTGGCGCGGTCACGAAAGCTGCCGGAGCACTCCAACACCAGGTCGATGCCGAGCTCGCCCCAGGGCAGCCGGTCCGGATCGGGCTCGCAGAGCACCCGGATGGCCCGGCCGTTCACCACCAGGCGCTCGCCCTCCACTTCCACGCGGCCGGGGAAGCGGCCGTGGGTGGTGTCGTAGCGGGTCAGGTAGGCGATGGTGGCCAGGTCCGAGAGCTCGTTGATCGCCACGATCTCCAGCTGCGGTTCGTCGTGGATGGCAGCGTGAGATGCCTCGCCCTCGACGAGGGCGCGCAGCACGCACTGGCCGATGCGACCGTAACCGTTGATGGCGATGCGAAGGGCCATGGGGTGACAGGGACTCCGGGATCGGGAAACACGAAGCGGCGATTCTAGCGCATCTGCGCCGCGATCGTCTGCTCTACGCCCCTACCAGTCGCCAGGCGAGCGTCTTGTGCCACTCGCCGAGGGGCAGCAAGCCCCCTCAGCCGAGAAGGCTACGCCGCGCCGGCATGGCGGCAGCTTCCTGTGGTGCATTCCTGTGGCACTTTCATGCAGGGAAGAGAGCGCATGTTCATGCAGGGAAGAGAGCGCATGGGGCCCTTGAAAAGCGTCCAAGCGATCCTATTGTGCAGATTACCGGGGCGATGTCAGCCACCCGTGGCGATCTCCCGGCCATCTCATCAGGTCAATCAGCGTAGGAGGTGTTCGTGATGTTCGGAGATCTCAGGCGTTTCGATAGCGGCCGGCTCCAGGGCCTGGACTGGTTTCGGCAACTGATGGACGAGATGCTGCCCGAGGCCGGTGTCGCGGATATTCGCTCGGTGCCCCGCGGTAGCTTCCCGATGATCAACGTGGGGCGCACCGACGATGCGGTGCGGGTCTATGTATTCGCCGCCGGCCTCGCGGCCGACGAGCTGGAGGTGAGCCTACAGGACAACGTGCTGAGCGTCTCCGGCAGGCGCGAGTCCGAGGCCGCGCGCGAGGAGGCGTCGGAACGCACCGAATTCCGCCGTGAGCGCTTCCAGGGCGAATTCAGCCGCTCGCTGGCACTGCCGGAAGGCTTGGATATCGAGCGTGCCGAGGCGCGCTTCCGTGATGGGGTGTGCGAGGTGGTACTGCCCAAGCGCGAGGAGCTCAAGCCGCGGCGCATCGCCATCCAAGCGGCGTGATACAGGTCGTGTGTTCGAGTGTTTGCTAGGAGTGTTTGCTAGGAGGTGAGCGAGATGAACGATGTGACGCGAGACAATGCCCCTCAGGCGCCGGCCGAGCGCGAGCGGGAGGTGGAGACTCTGCTGCCGCCGGTGGATATCTTCGAGGACGACAACGCTCTGCACCTGATCGCCGACATGCCCGGCGTGACTCGCGAGTCGCTGCATATCGAGGTGGACGGCAATGTACTGAGCCTGGAGGGCGACGTACGCCTCGAGATGCCCGAAGGACTGACCGCGATCTATGCCGAGGTGCGTGCCCAGCGCTATGCACGACGTTTCACCCTCAGCCACGAGATCGATGCCGAGGCCATCCAGGCACGCATCGACAATGGCGTGGTGGAACTGGTGCTGCCGCGCAAGGAGACCCACCGTCGGCGGCGTATCGAGGTCAAGGCGGCCTGAGCGGGTGTTGACCCGGGAGCGCCCTGCCTGGCGGGGCGCTCCCGTTTGCATGTGCGCCAGGCATGGCGCGCAGCGCCTGACTGGCGCTGTTTCCAAGGGTGGTGCCTTGGAATGACTTGGGGGTGAAAGTCCCCTGCACGCCCGGCAAGGGGAAGTGCTAGCCGA
>NZ_SNWH01000032.1 GCF_004361885.1 Halomonas ventosae | reverse complement strand
ATTCTACGTGATCGGCGTTGCCTGTCAACCCCTGATCTTTCCCTCTCCACCGCCGGCAACCTGTCCCGTCGCCGGCAGCGGATGCGTACTCTACGGATTTCCCCGGGGCCGTGCAAGGCCTCAATGAAGAAAGAACGGCGACCCGCTCATCCAGTGGGGTGATAACCAGCCAGGACAGCAGATGATCGTGGGCAAAGGCGACCGGCTCCGGCATCTCAAGCCGCTCCCTTGGCAGCGTCCTCAATACCTCAGACATGCCCGGCTCGCCCTGTACCGAGCACAACATGGGCCGGTCGATCAGCTCCACGGCGGAGACCGGCGAGCGCTTGAGAGCGATGGTCGCACGGCAGGTGGCGCCCATATCCGGGAAGCAGGCCAGAGTGCGCAGCGGGTCATTGATCAGCCGCTCCGTCGTCGCCAGCACCGCCTTGAGATCGCGCCAGATATTCGTGGCCATCAGGCACCCTCCGCCTGGGTAGTGGCGTGGCGCACCAGCACCACCAGCGCCCGGGGGCCATGTACGCCATAGGCCAGGGTCTGCTCGATATCGGCGGTCTTGCTGGGCCCAGAGATCAGCAGGGCGTTGGTGGGCATGCCGCCGGCCCAACCATGGGCCTTGACGACATCGAAGAAAGTGTCCTCGAGGGTATCGGCATCCAGCACGGCGATATGGATCGGCGGCACCAGGCTAATCAGGCGCGGCTCGTCCGGCGTCGGCCACAGCCACAGGCTGCCGGTCTCGGCGATGGCGCCACGGGTAGAGGTCAGGCCGGCATCCACGCTCTCGAACTGCTCGCGCTGCCAGGTCTCAATATCACGATCGACGTCGACCAGCTCGACCTCGGCACCGGCCAGGGCGCGGCGCGCCTCCACCGCCACCGAGTGCTGCTTACCCAGCGCCAGGCGTCGCATGCCTTTGTCGGCGAGCACCTTCGTCAGGGTATCGGTCCAGGTCTCGTGGGGAGTGTGGATCACCTCGCCATGCACCGAGGTAATCCAGTGCTCGAAGCGCGCCAGACGCTCCTCGGCACTCCAGCCGCGGTTTGTCACCACGGCGAAGTCGCTGTCGGGCGCACTCAAGGGGCCGTCGGCCCGTTCGCGCAGGCGCTTGAGGATGGCATCGCGGGCACGCATCAGGGCTCCTCCTCGTGGCTCTTGTTGTTCGGCTGATGGCTCTTGCTCGCCTGGTGACGCTTGACCAGCGCATGCAGGGTGGTGCCGGCGGGCTTCGGCGCGGTGCGGTAGTCGGTCCAGACGCCCAACTTCGCGGGCATCAGCGCCCTGAGTTTGCCGGGTACCGAGGTTCCGGCACGCCACACGGCGGGATGGGTGGCCAGCCACTGGAAACCCTTCCAGGCCGCGGCCTCCTTGCGGGTGCGCTTGACGCCGGCGCCGGGTACGTTGCCGCGCCCCTCGCCCACCGACTCGCGGCGCAGCCGCACCAGCAGGTCGGGAATCGGGATCTTCACCGGGCACACCTCGCCACAGGCGCCGCACAGGCTCGACGCCGTGGGCAGGTCCTTCGTCTCCTCGAGGCCCATCAGGTGGGGCGAGAGGATGCTGCCGATGGGGCCGGGGTAGGTGGTGCCGTAGCTGTGCCCGCCCACCCGGGTGTAGACCGGGCAGTGGTTCATGCAGGCGCCGCAGCGGATGCAGCGCAGGGTGTCGAGCAGCTCGTCGTCCTGGTAGATGCGGGAGCGACCACTGTCGACCAGCACCAGGTGGACCTCCTTCGGCCCGTCGTGCTCGCCCTCCTTGCGCGGCGAGCTGATCATGTTGAAGTAGGTGGTGACGTGCTGACCGGTGGCCGAGCGGGTCAGTAGGGCATAGAGGGGCGGCACGTCACGCAGCTGCTCGACGACCTTCTCGATACCGGTCACGGCGATGTGGACCGGCGGCACCGTGGTGGTCATGCGGCCGTTGCCCTCGTTCTCCACCAGGCACAGGGTGCCGGTCTCGGCCACCGCGAAGTTGACCCCGGAGACCCCCACGTCGGCGGCCATGAACCGCTCGCGCAGCTGCTGCCGAGCCGCCGCGGTCATGGTGTCGACGTCGCGGGTGCGCTCGGTGCCGGTCTTGTCATGCAGGATCTCGGAGATCTCGTCGGTATTGAGATGGATCGCCGGCATGATGATATGCGAGGGCGTCTGCTCATTGAGCTGTACCAGGTATTCGCCGAGGTCGGATTCCAGCGCCTCGATGCCAGCTTGCTCCAGGTACGCATTGAGGTGCATCTCCTCGGTGACCATCGACTTGCCCTTGACCACCGAGCGGGCGTCGTGGGACTCGCAGATCTCACGGATGATCCGGCAGGCCTGCTCGCCGTCCTCGGCCCAATGCACCCGGATGCCGTTGGCCTCGCAGTTGGCCTCCAGCTGTTCGAGCAGGTCGGGCAGCTTGGCGAGTGCCCGCAGGCGGATGTTGGCGCCCAGCTCGCGCAGGGTCTCCAGGTCCCAGTCGGCAAAGCTATCGCGGCGCTTGGTCATCAGGCCGTCCATCGCCTTGCGGAAGTTGGCGCGGATCTGCGGATTGCCCAAGGCATCGTGGGCCTGGTGATGGAACTCGCGCGGCGTGTAGGTTTGAACGCCTTGGGGTCGAACATCGTGGCTCTGTAGGCTCATGAGGTCCTCCGCCACAGATAGCTGGCGATATGCTCGCCCTGGACCGGCGTGTGCTGCTGTTCGAAGCGCCCACCGATGTTCATCAGGCAGCCGCAGTCGGAGGTCACGAAGCGCTGGGCGCCGGCCTCCGCGATGGCGGTGGTCTTGTCCTCCACCATGGCGGCGGAGACCTCGGGATGGCGCACCGCGAAGGTGCCGCCGAAGCCGCAGCACTCGGCGCCGCGCGCCTGCTCCACCAGTTCGACCTGGCCAAGCTGGGCGAGCAGGGCGGGACCGGCCTCGGCCAGCCCCATCTCGCGCCGGGCGCTGCAGGAGGTGTGCATGGCGACCTTCTCCGGCGCGCCGCTATCCTCAAGCTTGAGGTGGCAGACGTGGACCAGAAATTCGGTCAGCTCATAGACCCGCCCGGCCACTTCATTGGCCTGCGACTCGCGGTCAGTGCCGGCAAAGAGCTGGGGATAGTGGGTGCGCATCATGCCGCCGCAGGAGCCGGAGGGCACCACGATCGGCCAGGGCTTGGGGAAGAGGTCGAGCTGAGCCGTCGCCACTGCGCGGGCCTCCTGCTGATAGCCCGAGGTATAGGCCGGCTGCCCGCAGCAGGTCTGATCCTCGGGGAAGAGCACCTCGATGCCCTCTCGCTCGAGCAGGCGGATAGCGTCGAGGCCAGCCTGGGGATAGAAGAGGTCGACGAGACATGTACCAAAGAAGTAGACCTTCTCCGACTTCGACGGATAGAACTTGACTGGCGTCATGGGCAGTATCCTGGACAGCACAGGGGCACGGCAGCGTTACGCTGAAGTCGTTGGTTCGGGCTACGGTAAATTGGTAAAACCCATTAGACGAAAATATTGCCGCACACTAGGAAGCGGAGCCTGCAGTGTCAAACGCTCGACGCTCGCTTCCCAGCCCTGACCATTCATACTTTAGTTTATGTCTATCAACGCTTCTGCCAACACCTTGATGCTGATGCAGAAATCTATCCTGCCTGTGACCATGACAAGGTGCTGGAGACCGGCAGCTTGGTATTACCAATTTGACGACGATATGATGCCGGCTTTCACCACCTGCTTCGGAGCCATCACCATGGCCTATCAGCCCGTCCGCCAGCCTCGCCTTGCCGACGTCATCACCGAGCGCCTCGAGGCGCTGATCCTCGAGGGCAGCCTCAAGCCCGGCCAGCGCCTGCCGCCGGAGCGCGAACTGGCCGAGCGCTTCGGCGTCTCGCGCCCCTCGCTGCGCGAGGCAATCCAGAAGCTGTCGGCCCGGGGCCTGCTGACCAGCCGCCAGGGCGGCGGCACCTTCATCAGCGAGGAGCTCAACAGCGGCTACAGCGACCCGCTGCTGGAGCTGCTCTCGCGACACGGGGAATTCCACCTCGACCTGCTCGAGTTCCGCGATGCCATGGAGGGCATCTCCGCCTACTACGCCGCCCTGCGTTCCACGCCCACCGACAAGGCGCTGCTAATCAAACGCTTCGAGGAACTGGAGGCGTGCTTCAAGGGCCGCGACCCGGCGCTTGAGGCCCGCGCAGACGCGGCCTTCCACATGGCCATCGCCGAGTCGGCCCACAACGTGTTGCTGCTGCATACCCTCCGCGGCATCTTCCACCTGCTGGAGAAGAGCATTGTCGACAACCTGGCCCATCTGTTTGAGAAGCCCGAATCGCGCCCGCTGCTGATGCAGCAGCACCGCGCCCTGCTCGATGCCATCCTCGAGGGTCGTGCCGAGGACGCCCGCAGCCGCGCCCACGAGCACCTGGTCTTTGTGGAAGAAGGGCTGCTCGAGGTCGAGCGCGCCGAGACCCGGGCCCAGCGCGCCCTGCGCCGCGCCCAGGCCATGCCCGCCAACGCCCGCTGAGCTCAATCATGCCGATGATGTCACGACAGCGGATTCACCAGCCGCGATGGCGGCTGGCGTCTCTTGAGTTGGAGCTTACCATCTACAGGCCGCCCAGCAGGCCCGCCACCGCGGCCCGCGTGAGCGAGGCCTGCAAGCCGCGTGGCCTGCCGCGCAAGGCCCTCTGCGACACGCTCAGGAAGTATGGCCTCAAGAGCGAGGACTATCGCCAGAGCGAGACCCCCTGGCACAGCAGCTCACGCAGCGGCCACCAGGGGGGAAGCCAGGGCGCCAGGCTCGCTGCCGCCATCAGCATCACCAGGGAGTTGCCTGGCTCGCGCCAGTCGAAGGGCTTGAAGGCCGTGCCGAAGGAACGCTTGAGCCGCCCCCCGGTGAGATCGACGCTGTACAGCTCGTCGAGCAGCAGGTGGATCATGAAGCCCAGCGCCAGACTCATGCCATGGGCCCAGGCCAGGTGGTCGGTCTGGCCGAACAGCCGGTGGCTGAGCGCCGTGGTCACCAGGCCACAGAGCCCTGCCGCCAACAATGAGTGCCAGAGGCCGCGATGCACGGTGAAGCGAGCAAACAGCGCACCGGCCAGGTAGCGCACGCCCAGGTAAATCGCCCCGCACACCATCAGCAGGCTGCCGGTGGCCAGCCGCGACTGCAGCATCAGGGCTCCGGCCACCACCGCGGGAACAGCAAGCAGGTTGAAGATCAGGCGGATCGCCCGCGAGCGGTCGGCATCGATGTCGGGCAGGATACCGCCGAAGGTCACCAGCGCCAGCAGCGGCAGGCTCTCCACGGCGTTCCAGAGACCCGCCTGCCAGCCGCCATGGGCCAGCACGGCGCCGGCGGCGGCGGCCACGCCAAGGTGGGTGCGAAAGTTGGCCATGCCGGGGCGCGCCCTCGATCACTGGATAAATGACCAGATTATCGCGCGCCCCGACAATAAAAACAACAGGTTAGAAAATTACTCCCGCTGAGCGGCCAGGTATTCGTCCTTGAGCCTGACGTAGTTGCCGGCGGTGTAGGAGAAGAAGGCCCGCTCCTTCTCCTTGAGTGGGCGCAGCGCCTTGGCCGGGTTGCCGGCGTAGACGTGGCCGCTCTCCAGGTGCTTGCCCGGCGTCACCACGGCGCCGGCGGCGATGATCACCTCGTCCTCGACCACGGCGCCATCCATGACGATGGCGCCCATGCCCACCAGGATGCGGTTGCCGAGGGTGGCGCCGTGGAGGATCGCCTTGTGGCCGATGGTCACCTCCTCGCCGATGGTCAGCGCGAAGCCGTCAGGATTGAAGTCGCTGGCGTGGGTGATGTGCAGCACACTGCCGTCCTGCACGCTGGTGCGCGCGCCGATACGGATGCGGTGCATGTCCCCGCGGATCACCGCCATGGGCCACACCGAACAGTCGTCGCCCAGCACCACGTCGCCCAGCACCAGGCAGGCCGGGTCGATATAGACCCGCGCGCCCAGCTGCGGCGCCTGTCCCCTCCAGGGTCGCAGGTTGCTTGTTTCGCTCATTGCTCACCTCGTCTTGTCAGATCAGGTCTTGCCAGTTCACGCATCTCAGATCAGTCCGGCCAACAATACGATCAACGTCAGCGGAATCGACACCCAGCGCACCAGCGCGCGCCACACACGAAAGCCGTTGGGGCCGGCATCCAGCGCCCGCCGGCTGGTTTCCTCAGGCATTACCCAGGCGGCGAAGATGGCGATCAAGAGCCCGCCCAGCGGCAGGAAGACCTCGGGTGGAATGCTGCTGACCAGCTCGAAGGGGTTCATGCCGAACAACACTCGGCTCTCGGCCAGGCTCGAGAACGAGAGCACCGAGAGCATCCCCAGCGCCCAGACCACCACCCCCACCACAGCCGCCGCCGCTTTCCGCCGCAAGCCCCAGCCCTGCAGGATGGCGACCATCGGTTCGGCCAGGTTGATCGAAGAGGTCCAGGTGGCCAGCAGCAGCAAGAGGAAGAACAGCGACAGCCATAGCGGCCCTCCGGGAAGGTCAGCGAAGGCCACCGGCAGGGTGACGAACATCAGCCCCGGCCCCTCGCCGGGATCCAGCCCTTGGGCGAACACTACCGAAAAGATGGCGATACCGGCCAGCAGAGCCACGGTGACGTCCAGCACCGCCACCGCGACAACGGCTCTGGAGAGGCTCTGGTGTTCAGGCATGTAGGCACCATAGGCCATCAACGCACAGGCGCCCACCGCCAGGGTGAAGAAGGCGTGGCCCATGGCCTGCAGCATCACCAGGGGCGTCACTGCCGCGAGGTCGGGCAAAAACAGCCAGGCCAACGCCGGCGCGAAGCCGTCGGTGGTGGCGGCGTAGCCCGCCAGCACCAGCAGCAGCAGGTAAAGCAGCGGCATCAGCAGGTTGTTGAGCCTCTCAAGCCCCTTGGCCACCCCGGCGGCAACCACCAGCATGGTCATCATCAAGAAGAGGGTATGGTTGAAGGTCATGCGCCCGGGGTCGGCGAGGAAGGCATCGAAGTCAGCGCCGATCTCCGTCGCGCTGCGCCCCACGAAGTCACCATTGACCGCAGCCACCAAAAATTCGATGGACCAACCCGAGACCACCGAGTAGAAGGAGAGGATGCAGAACACCGTGAAGGCGCCGAACAGTCCCAGCCAGCGCCAGTGGCGGCTCGCCCCGGCCTGGCCGGCCAGATAGCCCAGCGACTGCATGGGACTGCGCCGTCCGGCGCGGCCGATCAGGATCTCGGCCATCATCATCGGCAGCCCTAGCAGCAGCACGAAGGCCATATAGAGCAGCAGAAAGACGGCACCGCCGTTCTCGCCGGTGATGTAGGGGAAACGCCAGATGTTGCCCAAGCCTACCGCTGCACCGGTCACCGCCAGGATAAAGGCGCGCCGCGTGCTCCAGCGCTCCAGTGTCTCGTTCATGGACCCACTCCGCGAGCCTGAAAAGGGCGCAAGCCTAGCACATTGAAACCGGCCGCGGCCGCCCGCATGTAAAACCCATTCCTAGTCTCTACCCGAGGTGTGCATGTCCCGTAACCCGCTGCTCGAATCCCACGAACTGCCTCCTTTCGATGCCATCCGCCCCGAGCACGTGGTGCCGGCCATCGATACGCTGCTGGCGGAGAACCGCACGGCCATCGAGGCACTGGTGGCAGATGCCGAGACGACCGCGCCGAGCTGGGAGAGCCTAGCTGCCCCGCTAGAAGCCCTCAATGACCGTCTGGCGCGGGCCTGGTCACCGGTCTCGCACCTCAACGGCACCATGAACAACCCCGAGCTGCGCGAAGCCTACCAGGCTTGCCTGGGCAAACTCTCCGACTACAGCACTTGGGTCGGCCAGCACGAGGGGCTGTTCCGGGCCTGGCAGGCGCTGCGTGACGGCCCCGCCTGGGAGACCCTCGACGAGGGGCAGCGCCGCACCGTGGAGAACGCGCTGCGCGACTTCCGCCTGGCCGGCGTGGACCTACCCGCCGAGAAGAAGCGACGCTACGGCGAGATCAAGTCACGGCTCTCCGAGCTCTCCAACACCTTCTCCAACCAGTTGCTGGACGCCACCCAGGCCTGGCACCTGGACCTCGCCGACGAGACCCGCCTCAGCGGCCTGCCCGAGAGCGCGCTGGCCAGCCTGCGGGCCAATGCCGAGGCCAAGGGGCTGGCCGGCTACCGCATCACCCTGGACTTCCCCAGCTTCTTCCCGGTGATGACCTACGCCGAGGACCGCGAGCTGCGTCGCGAGGTCTACACCGCCTTCGTCACCCGGGCCTCCGACCAGGGCCCCAACGCCGGCGAGTACGATAACGCCCCGGTGATGGAGGAGATCCTCGCGCTACGCCACGAGCTGGCCGAGCTGCTGGGCTTCAGCGACTACGCCGACTACTCGCTCTCCACCAAGATGGCCGAGTCGCCCGACCAGGTGGTCACCTTCCTCGAGGACCTCGCCGCCCGCGCCGTCCCCCAGGCCCGGGAGGAGTATGCGGAGCTCGAGACCTATGCCCGCGACGAGCTCGATATGGACGAGCTCGCGCCCTGGGACGTGGGCTTCGCCAGCGAGAAGCTGCGCGAGGCGCGCCACGCCATCTCCGACGAACAGCTGCGCCCCTATTTCCCCGCACCGCAGGTGGTCGACGGCCTGTTCCGGGTGGTCGAGCGCCTCTACAACGTCACCTTCGCGGAGGACGAGACGGCCCCGCGCTATCACCCCGACGTGCGCTACTTCCGCATCCTCGAGCACGACACCCCCATCGCCGGCTTCTACCTCGACCTCTATGCCCGCGAGGGCAAGCGCGGCGGCGCCTGGATGGACGAGTGCCGGGTCCGCCGCCGCGAGGGCGATGCGGTGCAGCTGCCGGTGGCCTACCTGACCTGCAACTTCACCCGCCCAGTGGGAGACGCGCCGGCCCTGCTGACCCACGACGAGGTCACCACGCTGTTCCACGAGTTCGGCCACGGGTTGCACCACATGCTGACCCGCCAGACCGTCGCCGACATCTCCGGTATCAACGGTGTGGCCTGGGATGCGGTCGAGCTGCCCAGCCAGTTCATGGAGAACTTCTGCTGGGAGCGCGAGGGGCTCGACCTGATCGCCGGCCACGTGGAGACCGGCGAGCCGCTGCCCGAGGCGCTCTTCGAGAGGCTGCTTTCGGCCAAGAACTTCCAGTCCGCCATGGGCATGGTGCGCCAGCTGGAGTTCTCGCTGTTCGACTTCCGCCTGCACCGTGAGCTCGCCGCGCCGAGCGCCGCCGACATCCAGGCGCTGCTCGACGCGGTGCGCGACGCTATCGCCGTGGTGCCGCGGGCTGACTTCAACCGCTTCCAAAACGGCTTCGGACACATCTTCGCCGGCGGCTATGCGGCAGGCTACTACAGCTACAAGTGGGCCGAAGTACTCTCCGCGGATGCCTGGAGCGCCTTCGAAGAAGCCGGTATCTTCGACCCCGAGACCGGTCGGCGCTTTCGCACGGAGATCCTCGAACGCGGCGGCTCACGCGACGCCGCCGATCTGTTCCGCGCCTTCCGCGGCCGCGAGCCCAGCGTCGAGCCCCTGCTGCGTCACAGCGGCATCCGTGCCGCCTGAGAAGGTTTTGGCCGCCGGGTTCCCTCGGCGGCCCATGGTGGAGATGACATGACCGTAACCAAACGCTTTATCGCCGGGGCCATCTGTCCGCGCTGCGCCGAGATGGACCGTATCCGCAGCTGGGAGCAGAACGGCATCCGCTATCGCGACTGCGTCAGCTGTGACTTCTTCGAGCAGCTGCCCATCGAGGATGCAGCCCTGCCGGAGCTCGAGACCCGAGTCAATCGCGAGCGCGAGGAGCAGGCACACAGCGATCTGCAGACCGTGAAGATCCTCGACCCCAAAGGGCACTGATGCCCATGGCCAGGGGTGGACGGCGACAACCTCATTTACAAGCAGTACTACCACATCGGCTTCGCCGCCAACACGCCCCGCTATTGGCAGGGCCCGTTGCGTGGCGTAGCGAGCCGTGTCAGTCGCTGATGTTATCGAGGATGCGCAGGCAGGGAGCCGCTTGATTCAAGGTGTAGAAATGCAGCCCCGGCGCCCCGCCGTCGAGCAGCCGCTGGCAGAGCCGCGACACCACCTCCTCGCCGAAGGCGCCAATGGCCTCGCTGTCGTCGCCATAGCTCTCGAGCTGCTTGCGAATCCAGCGCGGGATCTCGGCGCCGCAGGCATCCGAGAAGCGCGCCAGCTTGGTGTAGTTGGTGATCGGCATGATGCCGGGCACGATGGGCGCCTCGACGCCCAGGGCACGAGCCCGCTCGACGAAGTGGAAGTAGGCCTCGGCGCTGAAGAAGTACTGGGTGATGGCGATGTCGGCCCCGGCCTTCATCTTGCGGGCGAAGTTCGACAGGTCCTGCTCGAGGTTGGCCGCCTGGGGATGGGACTCCGGGTAGGCAGCCACGGCGATCTCGAAATGGTCGCCGGTCTCCTCGCGGATGAACTCAACCAGCTCGTTGGCGTAGCGCAGCTGGCCGACGCCGCCCCCGCCCATGCCGGAGGGCAGGTCGCCGCGCAGGGCCACCAGGCTGTCGATCCCCTCCTCCCGGTAGCGCGAGAGCAGCTCGCGCAGCGCGCCCTTGTCGCTGCCGATGCAGGAAAGGTGTGGCGCGGTGGTGAAACCGGACTCGCGCACCATGCGCACGGTGTTCAGGGTGCGGTCCTGGGTGGAGCCCCCGGCACCGTAGGTAACCGAGAAGAAGCGCGGCGCGCGGCTGGCCAGGGCATCGCGAACGCCGACCAGCTTCTCGCGCCCGGCGTCGGTGTTGGGCGGAAAGAACTCGAAGCTGATCCCCAGCGGGTGTTCCTGCGTGCTCATCGGCTTACCTCATGAAAATGATGCATATTGTGGCTATTCTGACGGCTGGCTGTGCTGCCGACCAATGAAAGATACGCGACGCTGCATCAATCCTGCTCATGCAGAAGCGGCACCAGGGCCGCCATAACCCAGGGAAGGACATGACCCCGATCGACCCCGGCACCCTGATGGGCCCGCTCTGGACCCTGCTCGCCTATATCGGCCTGGGTTGGCTGGCCGCCCGCCGGCTGGCGGTGGACCCGCGCCCCGTCGCCACCCTGCTGATCTACCTGGTCGCCCCGCTGACCTTCTTCCGCGGCCTGGTCCTGGGTGGCCCTACGCCGGGCTACCTGCTGCTCACCGCGGCGCTGTTCGTACTGGCCAGCCTGATCGCCGTGGTCGTCCACCGACTGGCAAGACACAGCTTCGCCCCGCCAGAGAGCGCCCTGCTGGCCTTCTCCGCCGGCACCGGCAACACCGGCTACTTCGGCCTGCCGGTGGCGCTGGTGCTGCTGCCGCCCCAGGGGGTGACGCTCTACCTCTTCTGCGTGCTGGGGGTGACCCTCTACGAGTTCACGGTGGGCTTCTACTTGAGCGCCCGAGGGCAGTTTTCAGTACGCCAGAGCCTGGTCAAGATCGCCCGGCTGCCGCTGGTCTATGCCTTCCTCGCCGCCCTGCTGGTGAGCGGCCTGAGGCTCGAGGTGCCAGGCGCGGTGATGCAGGGGCTGGCCGCCTTCCCGGCGACCTACACCCTGCTCGGCATGATGATCATCGGCATGACGCTCGCCCGGGTGACCATTCGTCAACTGGACTGGCGCTTTATCGGCGCCTGCGTGGCGATTCGCTACGGCCTCTGGCCGTTGCTGTCGCTGGCTGCGGTGCTGGGCCTGCAGGCGCTCTTTTTGCTGCCGGGAGAGCTGGCCCTGGCGCTGCTGCTGATCGGCGTGGTGCCGATGGCCGCCAACGTGGTGGTGGTGGCCATGGAACTCGGCATCGCCCCGGAGAAGGGCGCCCTGGCGGTGCTGATCACCACCCTGGCCGCCCCGCTGCTGATCCCGTTCTACCTGACGCTGGCGGTGCGCCTGACCGGGCTGTAACTGAGTTCTCCTGATCACGCACAGCGAGAGGCGCCGGGGGCAAGCCCAAGAGGAGATCCTACGCCATGGATGGCGTCGGTAGTTTACAGGGAGGTATTCACAGCGCCTCCTCGATGGTCCGGCACCCCGGAGCTTACCGCCGGATCAGCCTTGAGCGATCGATCTATTTATGACAGCCATGCTCAGCAACATAGCGTTAGTAGCGGTAGGCGTCCGGCTTGTAGGGTCCATCGACGGCGACACCAGTGTAGTCGGCCTGCTCCTCGGTCAGGCGCGTGACCACCCCGCCGAAGCCCTGCACCATGTAACGGGCCACCTCCTCGTCGAGGTGGCGCGGCAGCACCGTCACGCCGAGGGCATCGCGCCGGTCGCCCTCGGGCAACTCGGCGAAACGGCCCTCGAAGAGGTGGATCTGCGCCAGCACCTGGTTGGCGAAGGAGCCGTCCATCACCCGGGAGGGATGCCCGGTGGCGTTACCCAGGTTTACCAGGCGGCCCTCGGAGAGCAGGATCAGGTAGTCGCGGCTATCGGGGTCGAACGTGCCCGGCTTGCTGTCGCGATAGATCTGATGCACTTGAGGCTTCACCTCCTCCCAGTGCCAGTGGCGACGCATGTAGGCGGTATCGATCTCGCTGTCGAAGTGGCCGATGTTGCAGACCACCGCTCCCGGCTTGAGCGCCTGGAGCATGGCGGCGTCGCAGGCGTGGATGTTACCGGTAGCGGTCACCACCAGGTCGATTCGCGACATCAGCTCCCGGTCGATGCTCTCCAGGCCGCGGTTGACCCCCGCCCGGTAGGGCGAGACCACCTCGAAGCCGTCCATGCAGGCCTGCATGGCACAGATCGGGTCGATCTCCACGATGCGCACGATCATGCCCTCCTGGCGCAGCGAGGCGGCCGACCCCTTGCCCACGTCGCCATAGCCCACCACCAGCGCCTGCTTGCCGGCCAGCAGATGGTCGGTGGCACGCTTGATGGCATCGTTGAGCGAGTGGCGGCAGCCATACTTGTTGTCGTTCTTCGACTTGGTAACGGCATCGTTGACGTTGATCGCCGGCACCTTGAGCTGGCCGTCGCGCAGCATCTCCTGCAGGCGATGCACCCCGGTGGTGGTCTCCTCGGAGATGCCGTGGATGGCATCCAGCAGTTCGGGACGCTTCTCGTGGAGCAGCGCCGTCAGGTCGCCGCCGTCATCGAGCACCAGGTTGGGCGTCCAGCCCTCGGGGCCTGCCACGGTCTGCTCGATGCACCACCAGAACTCCTCCTCGCTTTCGCCCTTCCAGGCGAACACCGGGATGCCCGCGGCGGCGATGGCGGCCGCCGCATGGTCCTGGGTGGAGAAGATGTTGCAGGACGACCAGCGCACCGTGGCTCCGAGGTCGATCAGCGTCTCGATCAGCACCGCGGTCTGGATGGTCATGTGGATGCAGCCGGCGATGCGCGCGCCGGCCAGTGGCTGTGCGTCCCGATATTTGGCGCGGATCGTCATCAGCGCGGGCATCTCGGTCTCGGCGATGCGGATCTCGCGACGCCCCCAGTCGGCAAGCGCCAGGTCGGCGACCTTGCAGTCGGTGGTCACGGGAGCGGAAACGGCGGGGTGGTTCATCGAGCAACACCTCTTGTTCAGCACGAAAAGCAGGGGGTCAGGACGAAAAACATGACCCCCTACTATAGACAGTCAGCACGATTCGGGACAAGCAACCCAGGCCTAGAAACCCTCGATGCCGGCCTCTCCCAGTCGCCGGGCCAGGATCTTCACCTGGGGATGGGTGAAAAAGTCGACCTGGGCCTGGGCCCGCGTGGGGCCGACTCCGGGCAATGCCGCCCAATCGCCGCGGCCAAGGCCGCTCAGCGTTGCCCAGTCTGCCGGCAGGGTGGCCTCCACGCCGGGTGGTGCGCCCAGTGCCTGCAGCCAGCGGGAAAAACTGGCCTCCCGCGTCGCCGCGAAGGCGGCCACCAGCGTCCTGGCACGCACCTCGCCGATGCCGTGGGCGCGGCGCAATGCCTGCTCGTCCAGGGCCCGCCAGTCCAGCAGGCCCGAGACCAGCCCCGCCTCGACCAGCGCCTGCCAGGTGCCCTGGCCTACGCCGGCCATGTCGAGCCCCTGCGGCCCACCCAGCCAGGCCAGGCGCTCGACGAATTGCGCCTGGCAGCCCGGCGACAGACGCAGACAGCTCAGCGCGTGGTAGGCCGCCGGGTCGGGCGGGACGATCACCGGTCGCTCGGCGGCGCGCCAGGCCACGCGCTCCAGCCGGGGAATCGTCAGGCCGGCCAGGGCGATAACCACCTGATCGCCGGGACGCAAGTCCAGCGCTTGCCAGCGGGCCAGCGAGCCCAGGCCGACACGACGGATCGTCCGGCCTCCCAGCTCGACCGGACGCAAGTGCAGCAACGGCGTGATGCGCCCGGTACGACCGATACGGAACGCGACGTCACGCACCTCGGCCAGAGCCTCGCGAGGTGGATGCTTCCAGGCCGCGGCCCAGTTCGGCGGCTCGGCCTCCCAAGCCGATCCCGGCGGGCGGCCACCCTGGCGCAGCACCACCCCATCGGTGGCGAAGGGCAGCGGGCCGCGGTACCAGTCCTCCCGCCAGCGCACCACCTCCGCCAGGCTCGTCACCGCCCGGGTCAGGGCGACGGCTTCACCGAAGCCCAGGCGCTTGAGCCCCGCGAGCCGCTCGCCCATGGTGGCCGGACCATCCGGCCAGTCCCACACGAACAACCCGATGCGGCGCGCCGCCTCAATGTCCAGCGACTCGCGGGCCAGCAGTCCGATGACCGCGCTGCGCGCCCCGGCGGTGCCCGCCTCGGCCTGGACATGATCCACCAGGCGCAGGTGAAGCTCGCCCTGCAGGATCGCATCGATGGCCTCCGGCAGCCACGTGGGGATCGCCGGGATGCGACGTGCCGCCGACGTCCAGTCCTGGCCATACTGCCCGTCTCCACGGCTCACCGCGCGCACCAGGTGCCCCTGCTCGTAGACCAGGGTCACCGCGACGCCATCCACCTTGGGCTGCACCCAGACCTCGCCACGCCGTACCAGCCAGCGACGCACCGCGGCCTCGCCCTCGAGCTTGGCGAGCCCGGTCTGGGCGACGGGATGGCGCAGCGGACCGGCCGGTCGCGCGTCATCGGCGGCGACTCCCTGGACAACACCGGGGAAGCAACGCTGCCAGGCTGCCAGCCGCGCCCGCGCCTGGTCATAAAGGGCATCGGAAATGGGCGACTGGCCCTGGCGGTAATAGGCATCGTCCCACCCGGCCAGCCGCTCGGACAGGGCGCTGAGCTCACGCCCGGCCCGCACCACGGACCACTCGGGACAGGCCTGGGCCAGGGCCAGGGAGGGAATGAGCACAACGGCGAGGACCAGCAGCCAGCCGGACAGGTAGCGAGACATCGAGGGCGGCTCCCACGTAAGGGCTTGCCCTGACCATAATAGCAACAGGCCCCGCGTGGCGCTGCCAGCGGGGCCTGACATCGCCTGTAGGCGATCGCCTACACGACGCCGGCCGCCTGGCGCAGGGCATGGGCGCGGTCGGTCTTCTCCCAGGGGAAGGCCGTGAAGGTCTCGGTGTGAGACTCGCCCTGGGTATCGATCCAGCTATAGGAAGTCTCGAAAGGCTCGCGACCGAAGTGGCCGTAGGCCGCAGTCAGCTGATACATGGGATGCAGCAGGTCGAGCATGCGGGTGATGGCGTTGGGCCGCAGGTCAAAGTGTTCGCGCACCAGCTCGATGATCCGTGCGTCGCCCACCCGGCCGGTACCGAAGGTATTGACCGAGACCGAGGTGGGCTGGGCCACGCCGATGGCGTAGGAGACCTGGACCTCGCACTTGTCGGCGAGTCCCGCAGCGACCAGGTTCTTGGCCACGTAGCGGCCGGCATAGGCGGCGCTGCGATCGACCTTGGAGGGATCCTTGCCCGAGAAGGCACCGCCGCCGTGGCGCGCCATGCCGCCATAGGTGTCGACGATGATCTTGCGCCCAGTCAAACCGCAGTCGCCCACCGGGCCGCCGATCACGAACTTGCCGGTGGGATTGATGTGGTACTTGGTGGTCGTGGTCAGCCACTCGGCGGGGATCACCTGCTCGATGATCTCGCGGCGGACCATCTTGCGCAGCTCCACCTGGTCGATCTCCGGGTCGTGCTGGGTGGAGAGCACCACGGCGTCCACGGCGCAGGGCTGGCCCAGCTCGTCGTAGCGGAAGGTCAGCTGGCTCTTGGCGTCGGGGCGCAGCCAGGGCAGCAGCCCATGCTTGCGCAGCTCGGCCTGGCGCTCCACCAGCCGGTGCGCGTAATGGATCGGCGCCGGCATGTAGGAGTCGGTCTCGTTGGTGGCATAGCCGAACATCAGGCCCTGGTCGCCGGCGCCCTGATCCTCGGGCTTGCGGCGATCGACGCCCTGGGCAATGTCCACGCTCTGCTTGCCGATCAGGTTGAGCACGCCACAGGTCTCGCCGTCGAAGCCGACCTCCGAGGAAGTGTAGCCGATGCCGGTGATCACCTCGCGCACCAGCGCCTCGAGGTCGACCCACGCCGAGGTGGTGATCTCGCCGGCGACGATCGCCACGCCGGTCTTGACCAGCGTCTCGCAGGCCACCCTGGCGTTCTTGTCGCGGGCGATGATGGCGTCGAGCACCGCATCGGAGATCTGGTCGGCGATCTTGTCCGGATGCCCTTCGGACACGGACTCGGAGGTGAACAGGGAGTATTCGCTCATGGCGTCCTCGGCCCTCATTTTATCGTCAAATAGGCAGTCGCGAAGTCTACACGCTGCGGCCCTGCCGGGCATCCACGATTTGATGCAGGGCGTCAAGTCGGCGACAATGACCGCCCGAATTCGTCCGCGCCGCTCCATCTCGCGGAGTCATCCAGCCAGAAGTCACGCCCGGCCAAACCCCCTTGGCCCATGCGTGTCGTTGCCACCTTTCCGCCGCAGGCGAGGAGCCCACCACCATGCCGTCACGATTCGAACTGGCCAATGCCATACGCGCGCTGTCCATGGACGCCGTCCAGAAGGCCAACTCCGGCCATCCCGGCGCCCCCATGGGGCTAGCCGACGTCGCCGAAGTGCTGTGGAACGACTATCTCGTCCACAACCCGGCCGACCCGCAGTGGCCGAATCGCGACCGCTTCGTGCTCTCCAACGGCCACGGTTCCATGCTGCTCTACGCCCTGCTGCATCTGACCGGCTATGAGCTCAGCCTCGAAGAGTTGCAGAACTTCCGCCAGCTGCACGCCAAGACCGCCGGCCATCCGGAATACGGCTATGCGCCAGGCGTGGAGACCACCACCGGCCCGCTCGGCCAAGGCCTGGGTAACGCCGTGGGCATGGCGCTGGCCGAGCGCACCCTGGCGGCCCAGTTCAACCGCCCCGGCCACAACGTCGTCGACCACCACACCTGGTGCGTCGTCGGCGACGGCTGCCTGATGGAGGGCATCTCCCACGAGGTCGCTTCGCTGGCCGGCACCCAACAGCTCGGCAAGCTAATCACCTTCTATGACGACAACGGCATCTCCATCGACGGCGAGGTCGAGGGCTGGTTCACCGACGACACCGCCAAGCGCTTCGAGGCCTACGGCTGGCACGTGGTGCCCAACGTCGACGGCCACAAGCCCGAGGAGATCAAGGCCGCCATCGAGCTGGCGCGCAGCCACGACGACAGGCCCAGCCTGATCATCTGCAAGACCATCATCGGCTTCGGGGCGCCCAACAAGCAGGGCAAGGAGGAGTGCCACGGCGCCGCGCTCGGCGACGAGGAAGTGGCCGCCGCCCGCAAGCAGCTCAACTGGCCTCACGCGCCATTCCATGTGCCCGAAGAGATCTACCGCGGCTGGGATGCCACCGAGGCCGGCCAGGCCCGCCAGGACGCCTGGCAGGAGCGCTTCGCGCGCTACGCCGAGGCCTTCCCCGAGGAGGCCAGGGAGCTCCAGCGCCGCCTCAAGGGCGAGCTGCCGATGGAGCTGACCAGCGAGGCGATGGTCGAAAAGGCCCAGGCGAAGGGCGAGAGCGTCGCCAGCCGCAAGGCGTCCCTGGCCTGCCTCGATCAGCTAGGCCCACAGATGCCCGAGCTGCTCGGCGGCAGCGCAGACCTGGCGCCCTCCAACCTGACCTTCTGGCAGGGCGCCCAGGCGATCACTCCCGACGCCCCGGCGGGCAACTACCTGCACTACGGCGTGCGCGAGTTCGGTATGGGTGCGATCATGAACGGCATCGTGCTGCATGGCGGCTTCGTGCCCTTTGGGGCCACCTTCCTGATCTTCTCGGAGTACATGCGCAACAGCGTGCGCATGGCAGCGCTGATGGGCAAGCAGGTCATCTATGTCTTCACCCACGACTCCATCGGGCTGGGCGAGGATGGTCCCACCCACCAGCCCATCGAGCAGCTGACCACTCTGCGCTCCACCCCCAACCTGGCCACCTGGCGCCCCTGCGATGCGGTGGAGACTGCTGCCGCCTGGGACGCCGCCATCAAGCGCCGTTCCGGCCCCACCGCGCTGGTCTTCTCGCGCCAGGGGCTGCCCCACCAGGCACGCAGCAAGCAGCAGCTGGCCGATATCCAGCGGGGTGGCTATGTACTGAAAGAGAGTCCCCTCAAGGGCGGGGATGTCACGCCCGAGCTGATCCTGATCGCCACCGGCTCCGAGGTCGGCCTGGCCATGGACGCCGCCGCCGAGCTCGAAGCCCAGGGTCGTGCCGTGCGCGTGGTCTCCATGCCCTCCACCGATCTCTTTGACCGCCAGGATGCCGAGTACCGCGAAGCCGTGCTGCCCGCCGCCGTCACCGCGCGCCTGGCCGTCGAGGCCGGCCATCGCGATTTCTGGTACAAGTACGTGGGCCTAAACGGCGCCATCGTCGGCATGACCACCTTCGGCGAATCCGCCCCGGCCGGCGACCTGTTCAAGCACTTCGGCTTCACTGTGGAGCGCGTGGTCGCCGAGGCCACGGCCCTGCTGGACTGATCTCGGCAAACAGGCGTGTTGCTGATGCAAGCGGGCCCGGCAAATACCGGGCCCGCTTGCGTTGGTGGCACCATCGTGTCAGGCGAGGGTCACTTCCGGTGACAGGTAGACGTCCTGGATGGCGTTGAGCAGCGTGACGCCCTCGGCCATGGGCTTCTGGAACGCCTTGCGCCCGGAGATCAGCCCCATGCCCCCGGCACGCTTGTTGATCACCGCGGTGCGCACCGCCTCCCCGAGATCGGAGGCGCCCTTGGAGCCACCGCCGGAGTTGATCAACCCGGCACGCCCCAGATAGCAGTTGGCCACCTGGTAGCGCGTCAGATCAATGGGGTGGTCCGAGGTCAGCTCATCGTAGACCTTGGCATGGGTGTGGCCGAAACCGATGTCGCGGTAGCCGCCGTTGATCTCGGGCAGCTTCTGCTTGACGATATCGGCCTTGAGGGTCGCCGCCAGATGGTTGGCCTGGCCGGTCAGGTCGGCGGCCACATGGTAGTCGGTTCCGTCCTGCTTGAAATCCGGATTGCGCAGGTAGGCCCAGAGCACCGTGACCATGCCCAGCTCGTGGGCGCGCTCGAAGGCCTCGCTGATCTCCATGATCTGGCGACGGCTCTCGTGGGAACCGAAGTAGATGGTCGCCCCCACCGCCACGCAGCCCATCTCGAAGGCCTGCTCGACCTGGGCGAACAGCGTCTGGTCGTAGATCACCGGATAGCTTAGCGTCTCGTTGTGATTGAGCTTGAGAATCATGGGGATGCGGTGGGCGTAACGGCGCGCCACGCTGGCCAGCCCGCCGAGGGTCGAGGCCACGGCGTTGCAGCCGCCCTCGATGGCCAGCTCGACGATGTTGGCCGGGTCGAAGTAGCGCGGATTCGGCGCGAAGGAGGCCCCCGCCGAGTGCTCGATGCCCTGGTCCACCGGCAGGATGCTGAGATAGCCAGTACCCGCCAGGCGGCCTTGATCGAAGAGCGCCTGCATGCTGCGCAGCACGTTGGGACGACGGTCGCTCTGGGCCATCACCCGGTCGACGAAGTCCGCCCCGGGCGGGTGAATCGCCTCGGCAGGCACACCACGGCAGACGTGGCCCAGCAGGCTGTCGGCCTCGCTGCCCAGTAGCTTGGTGATGTCGTTCATGTCGTTCCTCTCCTTGGTAGCGGTAACCCGCTCTTCCCAGCGTAGGCTAAAACCGTACCCAGCGGAGGCCACGCATCGAGTAGGAGGGGGAGTCGCCTCCCCCGTCCTCTCACACCACCGGGCATACGGTTCCGTACCACGGCGGTTCACGAAGAACGATTAAGCCCTC
>NZ_SNWH01000031.1 GCF_004361885.1 Halomonas ventosae | reverse complement strand
GCCCTCCTGGAAAATCCTCCGAGAGAGCCTTCGCGAAGAGGTCAAAGAGCAGGCATTATGCGACGAATAACACAAAATTCGTGGGGATCCGCCAGGAGCAAAGGGGCGATAGCCCCAACGGATCGGAAGGCATGTCACCATGCCGAAGGTCAATCGCTCAAGCGATGTGATCTGTCGGCATTCTCAGGGAATCTTCGACAACAGCTCCTCGAAGAAGCGCGGCCCGAGACCGGGGGCGAGAAAGAGCATGAAAGCCACGCCCCAGGCACCGCCCCAGAGGTGGGCGCTATGATTGATCTTGCTCCCCCCGCGGTGACTGGCCTGGACCGAATAGACCACATAGACGACCGCAAAGATGATCGCCGGAACCGGCACGAAGAAGACGTAGAGCAGCGACCAGGGCTGGAGAAGAATATAGGCGAACAGCATCGTCGACACCGCGCCCGATGCCCCCAGACTCCGGTACTGGCTGTCGACACGATGGCGAAAATGGCTGGGCAGGATGGCGACCAGAATGCCCGAGAGATAGAAGAGCAAAAAGCCTAGAGGACCAATGCGTGGTGTCAGAACCTGCTCCATGACTCGACCAAAGAAATAGAAGGTGATCATGTTGAAGAGCAGGTGGGTACCATCGGCATGGATGAAACCATGGGTGAGCAACCGCCACCACTGCCCCTTCGCCACGCCAGGCGGCCAGTAGATCAGAGACGCGAGCAGAGACGGCGAGCGCCAGGCCGTCAAGGATAGGATGACGGTGAATGCGATGAGGGCAAGGGTAATCATGCTAACGATAACATGCCAGGTGCGGGGCCAATAAAGCGAGGAAGAAAGAAAAACACCTCCAGCGGACGCCTGGCCTGCTGGAGGTAGCATAAGGCCTGCTCTTGTCAATTTCCAATGAGCTACTTACTCCTCGTAGGGGCGCGCATGAATCTCGTCGGTTCCGTGGCGCTTGAGGATCTCTTCCGCCTCCCGCTGCGTGGAATCGGGAACGATCACCTTGACCTCGCTGGTTTCCTTGTCGAGAAACAGCTTCTCGCGGGGAAATCCCTTGGAAACCAGCTCATCGTAGGCGTTGACCGCCTTCATGCTGTCGTCGTAGGTCGCTGTCACTGTTTGAGTCATGCGCTTCTCCAGCAAGAGGGTCGTTGCTCCAAGGCCCCATTGGCCCTGTCGCGCGCACTCTGCAAGCTAGCCTTGCAGGCACCGCTTCCATTATAGGAGCAGCCATTGGCGGAATGCCAACGCCACGATCCTGTGCTTGATCCTCGTCACATCGTGGCATGCCTTTTTGCCGATTGACGAACGGAGCTCAACTCCTGCAATAACGAATGGAGTCACGATCTCGGTCTCATAGGCGGTCCTCCACGTCGCGCTTGAGATCCCGAGCATTGAACACGGCGTGGGCCTTGCTATCGTTGTTGAAGTAGGCGTAGATGTTCGGTTCGTCCTTTCTGAGACGCCCCTAGCGATGGGTATCCTGATGCGCTGGATGGGCCATGAGCATATCGCGTCAGTGGTGTTTTCGGCGCAGGCAGCGGCATCATCGAAAACTCTCTTGCCGGAGCCCATCATGCCTGCTTACCCAGGCAGTCAGCCAGCGCATGGTGGTCGGCATGATGGTCCACCGGAACAGCCTCCTGGGTAGTCGGGACTCCCTGACAGGGTAGTCAGGCCAGGCGCCGGTGATTGTGGCAAAAATCCCTGTTCGCCTCCGCCTCGGTTTCGTAGAATTCAGCCTCGTGTTTCGATGCCACAGGACAATGCAATGGGCAGGGCCTTCCAGAACCGCAAGGAATCCATGGCCAAGACGGCCGCCGCCAAGACCAAGGTCTACAGCAAGTACGGTCGCGAGATCTACGTCTGCGCCAAGCAGGGCGGCACCGACCCCTCGGGCAATCTCTCCCTGCGCGGGCTGATCGAGCGCGCCAAGAAGGACCAGGTGCCCAGCCACGTGATCGACAAGGCCCTGGACAAGGCGTCCGGCGTGGGCGGCGAGGACTTCTCGCCGGCCCGCTACGAGGGCTTCGGGCCGGGCAACTGCATGATCATCGTCGATTGCCTGACCGACAATCCCAACCGCACCTTCGGCGATGTGCGCGCCTGCTTCAACAAGGCCAAGAGCAAGCTCGGTACCCCCGGCAGCGTCAGTCACATGTTCGATCACTGCGCCATTCTGGCCTTCCCAGGTGACGACGAGGAGGCCATCCTCGAGGCGCTGATGGAAGCCGATGTCGACGTCACCGATATCGAGAGCGAGGACGGCCAGATCACCGTTTTCGCCCCACATACCGAGTATGCCAAGACCAAGCAGGCGCTGCTTGATGCCTTCGGCGAGCTCGACTTCGAGGTCGACGAGATCCAGTTCGTGCCCCAGACCGTGACCCCGCTCGAGGGCGAGGACGTGGTGATGTTCGAGAAGCTGCTCGATGCATTGAACGACCTGGACGACGTGCAGAATGTCTTCCACAACGCCGAGGTAACAGGCGAAGCGTGAGGTGCCGCCGGCCAGCCTGCAGACGAAGTCCATCGACTCGGCCTGAAACGGCTCCTTGTTCTGCCAGCACTGCCCCCACGCCTGCCCGGCGGGGGAGGGTTACTGCACGGTGATGGTGATGAGCTCTGATGTCACCGGCGGGTCGAAGCTGACATGGCGTCCATCCATGAACAGCAGCTGCAGGCTATGCTCACCGGGCTCGAGCTCAAGGGTGGTCTCGGTCTGGCCGCCACCGAAGTGGCGCTTCCCTTCATCAGCCGGCAGCGGCTGGTCGAGATTCACCTCGTCCAGCGGCGTGTCGATCAACAGGTGATGGTGGCCGGTGCCGTCGCTCTGGGTGCCGGCGGGCGCCACGCCCATGCCCTTAAGCCCCATGCGCACGGTCACGGGGTTCTCGACCGTGGCCCCATCCTGGGGAGAGATGAAGTAGACCTCGGCACCTTCGGGGGCGGGGGCGCGCTCCATCTGGGCCAGCGCCGGGCCAGCCAGCAACACGCCGCCCACCAGGGCCAGGCTCGCTATCCAGTGGTTCATTGCTATCTCCTCATTGATGACTCGGAGTCGCCCACGATGGGCGACGCTCGCCTACAGCGTAGTCGAATATGGCGTGATGCGTCACGACTGGGCGGAAGCGTGACCCAGCAGCTCACGAATCGCCTCGGCCTCCAGGGTTTCCTCCTTCTCCAGGGCCGCGGCCAGGGTATCCAGCTCGCTGCGATGGGATTCGAGGAGTTCACGGCCGCGGGCTTCGAGCTCGGTCAGCAGCCGCTGTATCTCGGCATCGACCATTGCTGCCATGGCTTCACTGTACTCGCGGGACTGGGCAATCTCCTTGCCCAGGAACACATGTTCCTGGCTCTGAGCAAACATGACCGGTCCGATACGTTCACTCATCCCCCAGCGCGACACCATGCGACGGGCCAGTTGCGTGGCCTGTTCCAGGTCGTTCTCGGCGCCACTCGACACCTCGTCGAAGACGATCGATTCCGCCAGCCGACCGCCGAACATCACGGTGATGCGGTCGCGCAGATAGGCTTCGCCCTGGTTATAGCGTTCCTCGGCAGGCACCTGTGCGGTCACGCCCAGGGCGCGTCCACGTGGCAGCACCGTGACCTTCTCGAGGGGATCGGCCTTGGGCAGCAGGTAGGCAAGCAGCGTATGTCCCGACTCGTGATAGGCCACGATGTGGCGCTCGCTCTCGGAGAGCCCGGCATCCTTGGCCGCGCCCAGCAGCAGCCGGTCGCGGGCCGCCGAAAAACAGGCCCAGTCCACCTCCTGCTGGTCATTGCGCCCGGCCTGCAGGGCGGCTTCGTTGGTCAGGTTGGCCAGATCCGCCCCCGAGAAGCCGATGGTGATCTCGGCCAGTCGTTCGAGATCCACGTCATCGGCCAACGGCACGTCACGCGTATGCACGCGAAGGATATCCCTGCGCGCCTCGCGATGCGGGTTCTCCAGGGTCACCTTGCGATCGAAGCGACCCGGCCGCAGCAGGGCCGAATCGAGCACGTCGGGACGGTTGGTAGCGGCCAGGACGACGACGGACTCATCGGCCTGGAAACCGTCCATCTCGGAGAGAATCTGGTTGAGGGTCTGCTCGCGTTCATCGTGACCGCCCCCCATCCCGGCGCCGCGGGAGCGTCCGATGGAATCCAGCTCATCGATGAAGATCACCGCCGGCGCCTGCTCCTTGGCCTGCTTGAAGAGATCACGAACACGCGAGGCGCCAACGCCCACGAACATCTCGATGAACTCCGAGCCGCTGATGCTGAAGAACGGCACCTCGGCCTCGCCGGCGACCGCCTTGGCCATCAGGGTTTTGCCGGTGCCCGGGGGGCCCATCATCAGGATACCGCGGGGAATCTTGGCCCCCAATGCCTGGAAGCGCGCCGGCTCCTTGAGAAACTCGATCACCTCAAGGACTTCACGCTTTGCATTCTCCGAGCCGGCCACATCACTCAGCCGCACCTCGCTCTCTTCACTGCTCACCCGGCGGGCGCTGGACTTGCCCATGTTGAACAGCCCACCGCCCGACATGGCGCGCTGCTGCATTCGGTTCCAGAACCAGAACAGCAGGCCCAGGATCAGGATCCAGGGCAACGCCCCGACAAGGATACGCTGCCACCAGGGTGGCTCGGTGGGTTCGGCGTCGATGCGCACGCCATTCGACTCGAGACGCTGAAGCAGCCGCTGACCCTCGACCTCCGGCCGCGTGGTCTGAAAACCTTTCTCGGTCTTGCTAAGCTCGCGCGCCTTTCGTCCCGCCTGGGTGAAGCTGCCTTCCACCCTCTGCCCCCGCAGCGTGACCGCCTCGACATGGCCTTTGTCCACGGCCGTCAGGAACTCGGAATAGGCGAGTTCGAGCCGCTGATGCCGCTGCGCCGAATCGAGATAGTGAAACAGCAGCACAATGACGAGTGCGATCCAGACGAAAACCAGCCACTGCCGGCGGGAGGGCTGAACCTCTTCGGGATACCAGAGAGGGGAACGCTTGATGCGGTTGCGTTGACGTTCCCGCTGGGAGTTTGAATCGTGATCGGATCGGGACATGGCGGACTCGGCAATGATGAGTAACCCCTGAAACATTGCCGACCCCCAACCGGGATTACAAGGTCAACGACGGCCTTCAGCGCTCTCCGCGGGACTCCCGCCAGGCCTCGGCGGCCTCTTCGACCCCGGGTTCATCGTCACGGTTGCGGGCTGCCTGACGGTAGGCCTCCTCTTCGCGCACATCGTCGATCACACTCATCAGCTCATCCACGTCCACGGTGCTGGTGTCATGCTCGAAACAGCCGGTCAGCGGGCTGTCCGGGTAAAGGTCACCGGCCTCATAGAGCGCCCAGATCTCCTTGCCGTAATCGGTGGCGAGCAGTTCCGGGGCGAAACGACCGAAGTAGCGGCGCATGTTGTCGACGTCGCGTTCGAACATCCTCTCGGCGCTGTTGTTGCCCGCGGCATCCACCGCCTGGGGCAGGTCGATGATCACCGGGCCGTCGGCGGAGAGCAGCACGTTGAACTCGGAGAGGTCGCCATGGATCAAGCCGGCACACAGCATGCGCACCACGTCGCCGAGCACCTTGGCGTAATGGGCCCGGGCCTCGTCGGCGGTCAGGGTCACGTCATCCAGCCGCGGCGCGGTCAGGCCCTCGGCATCGGTGATCATCTCCATCAGCAGCACGCCATCGACGAAACCATACGGTTTGGGCACCCGCACGTCCGCCGCCGCCAGCCGGTAGAGGGCATCGACCTCGGCGTTGAGCCAGGCCTGCTCCTGCTCCTTCTGGCCATAGCGGGTCTTCTTGGCCATCGCCCGAGAGCGGCGGCTGTTGCGCTCGCGGCGCCCCTCCTGGTACTGCACGGCCTGCTTGAAGCTGCGCTGCTTGGCCTCCTTGAAGACCTTGGCACAGCGCCGCTCACCATGGGAGCGCACCACGTAGACCTGAGCTTCCTTGCCGCTCATCAGCTGGCTCTCGACCGCCTCGATCAGGCCGTCGTCGACCAGCGGTTGCAATCTCTTGGGTATCTTCATATCACCACATTGGCATAGAACCCGCCGGCTGTGTATCCCGCGGGAGTATCACGTTTCCTTTATATGGTCAGCGGCTGATGCGACGGGCACGAAAGCTGCGCCCCTTGAGCCTGCCGTTGCCCAGCTGATCGAGGGCCGCCCGGGCGACGTCGCGACGCACGGCCACATAGGCGCGGTCGGCGAGCACCTTGATCTTGCCCACCTGGTCGCCGGCGATCCCGCCTTCGCCGGTCAGGGCGCCGAGGATGTCGCCGGGTCGCAGCTTCTGCTTCTTGCCGCCGCCGAGCTGCAGGGTCGCCATGGCGGGACGGTAGGGCTGGCGCTCCAGCACCGAGCGAGAGGGCAGCGGCTCGGTCTCCAGCACCTCGCCCAGGAAATCGGCGAGACGCGCCAGCCGGTAGTCCTCCTGTTCGGCCACCAGGGTACAGGCGATCCCGGAGCCACCCGCCCGGCCGGTGCGCCCGACGCGGTGGACATGCACCTCGAGCTCGCGGGCGATGCGGTAGTTGAACACCGCATCCAGGGCATCGATGTCAAGTCCGCGCGCGGCCACGTCGGTGGCCACCAGGATCGAGGCGCTGCCGTTGGCGAACAGCACCAGCAGGCGGTCGCGGTCGCGCTGCTCCAGGTCGCCGTGCAGCGCCAGGGCGCTGAAGCCCGCGTCGTTCAGGGCGTCGGCGACCTCGTCGGTCTCGCGCTTGGTATTGCAGAACACCACGCTGGCGGCGGGCCTGACATGCAGCAGCAGGCGGCGCAGTGCCTCGAAGCGGGCCGACTCGTCCGCCACCCGGTAGAAGTGCTGGCGGATCGTGGTCGCGTCGTGGGGCTCGGCCACCTCCACCGTGACCGGATCGTGCATCAGACGCTCAGCGATGGGCCGGATGGCCTCGGCATAGGTGGCGCTGAACAGCAGCATCTGGCGCTCCGCCGGGGTCGCGGCGATGATCGTCTCCATGGCCGCCTGGAAGCCCATGTCGAGCATGCGGTCGGCCTCGTCCAGCACCAGGATCCCCAGACCCGCGAGGTCGAGCGAGCCCTTGCGCAGGTGCTCCTCCATCCGCCCCGGGGTACCGACGACGACATGCGCGCCATGCGCCAGCGATGCGAGCTGCGGCCCCAGGGGCGCGCCGCCGCACAGGGTCAGCACCTTGATGTTAGGCAGGCTGCGTGCCAGGCGACGGATCTCGCCGGCCACCTGGTCGGCGAGCTCGCGGGTCGGGCAGAGCACCAGACCCTGCACCCGGAAGTCCGCTACCGACAGCCGCGAGAGCAGCGCCAGGCCGAAGGCGGCGGTCTTGCCCGATCCGGTCTTCGCCCGAGCGATCACGTCGCGGCCCGCCAGCATGGGCGGCAGGCTCTCGGCCTGGATTGGCGTCATAGCGTCGTAGCCCAGCGAAGCGAGGTTGGCCAGCAGTTCCGGCGCCAGCGGCAGCGCGGCGAAATCGGGAGAGGAATCAGACACGTGAATAGCCCTGCGAAGAGGAGACGGCACAGAAACGCGACGAGCAGACGACGGGAGCCATCGGATCTGAAGCCGTGGAATCGATAATAAAAGAGGCTGGCAGGATAGCAGATAGACGCCACCGGCGCTGCTAATCCAAGCCCGCCAGGCAGGCCATCTGATCCCGTAGGCTCGGTAAGCGCCAGCGCACCGGGCATGCCGAGGGCACCATCGTCATGCCGGATGCAGCTCCGGCGTATCCGTCCTACGCGACATTCCCGCTGTTTTCACGCCGATTTGCGAAGAATTGAAAGAAGGTTCTGCATGTCACCAGAAAAATTATGCTGCATCGCAGCAATAAAACGTCTATAGTGGTATTGCAATCCCCATGAGGAGGGCAACTGCAATGAATACCCTACAAGCGCAATCCCATCCGTTCGATTCTTACGTTCTCAAGTGCTGGGCACATCAGGCTCAACTACAGCGGAGCGCCTTCGAAGCCTTCGCCGCCTACCTGGGCTAACGACCCTCACTGCCACGCCAACATAAACCCACGACAACATAGACCGAGACACTGCCACTTCCGGCCTGCCACGACTCGATGGCCGTGCCGCCAAGCTCATCGCGACTCTGGCGTTCCGCGGGCACTGGCCCGAAGACGGAAAGCCTGTATGATGGATGGGCAACACCGTCAGATACGGAGCGAAAGAGACGATCGACCATTTCTTTCAAGCCAGCACGGGAGGTTCTCATGAAGGTCTACAAACCGGAACCTGATTACTCATGTTGATCAGCCACCACCCTGCCAGCTTGTCCTATACTGAGGTTATATCCAGTAGAGGAGGCGACGTCATGGCACGCAACGCTATCCAGTTCCAGCCCGGCCTGTCACTGCCGGCCTTCCTTGGTCAGTACGGCACGGAAGGGCAATGCCGGGAGGCGCTCTTTCGGCATCGCTGGCCGAGGGGCTTCGTCTGTCCTGACTGCGGCAACACCACCTACTGCCAACTCGCGCGCGGGCTCTATCAGTGCCATCGCTGCCATCATCAAACCTCGCTGACCGCCGGTACGATCTTCCATGGCACGCACCTGCCGCTGACCACCTGGTTCCTGGCGATCTACCTGCTCACCCAGCGCAAGAACGGCATCTCAGCGTTGCAGCTGTCCCGGGAGCTCGGCGTCAGCTACAACACGGCCTGGAAGCTCAAGCACAAGCTGCTGCAGGTCATGTACGAGCGTAACCAGAGTGAGACGCTGACGGGGCGCATCGAGATCGATGACGCCTACCTGGGCGGCGAACGGCCGGGAAAGCGCGGGCGCGGCGCTGAACACAAGGTCCCCTTCATCGCCGCCGTGCAAACCGATGAGGAAGGCCACCCGCAGCGGGTTCAGCTGCGCCGTGTGAGCGGCTTTACCCTTGACGAGATGCGTCGCTACGCCCAACAGGCCATTGTGCCTGGTAGTCAGGTCATCAGCGACGGCCTCGGATGTTTCCGAGCCTTCGATACGCCTCTCTACGTTCATGACTGTCACATCACCGGCGGTGGGCGTGCCAGTGTGAAGAACCCCGAGTTCAACTGGGTCAACACGGTGCTGGGCAACGTCAAGAACGCGATCACCGGCACGTACCATGCCATCCGCGGGAAACATACCCCACGCTACCTGGCCGAGTTCGAGTATCGCTTCAATCGGCGCTATGACCTCAAGGCCATGATCCCGCGCTTTCTCACGGTAGCCGCCCGAACACCGCCGATGCCGTACCGGTTCCTGAAGATGGCTGAGCCTTATGCGTAATCAGGAACCGGAATGGCAGTGCACGTTTAGCGTAAACGAGGGCGTGGAAGAATCAGCTAACTGGAAGGAGCGAATCGCCTGGCGCATACGGGAATTCGCCGACAAGCTGGACGGTGGTGGAAGGACGATCAAGATCGACTGCAACGTCACCCCCGAGGTGAGCCGTGAGGATGTCGACACCTGCCTGGAAAAGGGCTTCGCCCTGAGCCAGAGTCTGCTCACCCAGCTCGCCCACCAGGCCGCCTGCGAAGACGTCATGCGTGATGCCAAGGCGGAACTGTTCGAGCAAGCGCCTCAACGCTGAGGCCGTAAGCGTGTCGCTAAGCGCCGTCACCACACCCCATCCGGCCCCGGTCGGATGGGGTGTTTTCGTTCATGCGCGACACAACGGCCAGAATTGGTAGAAGTGCCGACAGCGAAATTCGGCCTCGCACGCGCCTAGCTGTGCCTGATAGCGGTTGGCCCGTGCCGCCACCTGACGGGCAGCCTGCCTCACCCGAGGCTTGGAGCGGTAAGTGCCCCGCCGATACCCACCGGCACCCTCGTGATAGGCCAGGTAGAGGCGTTCGGGGTCGTGCAGGGAAAGGCCCAGCTGGCGATGTGAACGAGCGTTGTACCAGCCGATGAAGTCGGTGGCGTGTTTCATGCTAGTACGCCGCGCAAAGAGGCTGCCGGCCTCGTCTCGATACTCGCCCCACACTGGATCCTGGGCCTGGGCATAGCCCTTGGCCGAGGATGGACGCCGCCAGGGAATGATCCCCAGCAGGCGCGTGCGTGGCGGACGCACGTGACTGCGAAAGCCCGACTCCTGCTGAATGAACGCCAGTTGGGTGGCGATGGGCGTCCCCCATCGTTCCTCGGCATCCCGGGCGTCGTCATACCAGGAGGGTTGCTCGCGGAAGATCTCGCAGATGTTGCGCTGATTCTCTGGTGGCGCGGGCGCCAGCATCGCGCAGCCGCTGGCCAGCAGGAGATATCCCCCCATCAGCAGCCATCCCGCCATAAACCGCAGGCGAGCCTGCTTTATCCTCCTAACCCTGAGCCAACCGATCGCCGATGCCATGTCATCCTCCTGTCGCCGGTGCATCGCCCGATGCTACACCGCCCACCACCTCCTGGGGGTAAACATTCATGTTCGCCGGCTGTCTGGCAACTCCGCATCCTTCACCAACTTCACCAAGGCTAGCCGGCATGACCTGACAGCTTGGCCCGTGCGCCGCCCGTATAATAGACTGGTCGTCTACACACCGAAGCGAAGGAGTGGCATGATGCAGTCCCGTTACTTCACCATCAACGACCATCCACAGGGTACCCCGGCACGCGAGCTGTTCGAGCTACATGAGCAGGCACTGCCCTCGCTCGCCCAGGGCGAGGTGCGCATCCGCAACACCTGGCTGTCGGTGGACCCTTACATGCGCGGCCGAATGAGCGGCGTGACGACCTACATCGAACCCTTCGAGCTGAACGCTCCCCTGGAAGGCGCAGCCATCGGCGAGGTGATCGAGTCGCGCGATGCGAACTTTCCGGTGGGCACCAAGGTGCGCCACATGGGGGGTTGGCGTGACATCGCCCAGTTGCCGGGTGACCAGCTGGAATCCCTGCCCACCTTCAAGGTGCCGGAACAAGCTTATCTGGGTGTGCTCGGCATGCCGGGCATGACTGCCTGGACCGGCCTCAACCGCATCGCCGAGATGCAGGAAGGCGACAACGTCCTGGTCAGCGGCGCGGCCGGCGCGGTGGGTTCGCTGGCCGTGCAGCTGGCCAAGGCCAAGGGCGGCACCGTGGTCGGCATCGCCGGCTCGCCCGATAAGCTCGACTGGTTGGCGTCCCATGGCATCCAGCCTGTGAGCTACCGTAACAAGAATGCCGCCGAGCTCACCGAGGCGCTGCATGATGCCTGTCCAGAAGGCTTCGATGTCTACTACGAGAATGTTGGTGGCACCTGCCTGGAAGCGGCGCTGAACACCCTCAGAGTTGGCGCACGCATCGCGATATGCGGCATGATCGCTCGCTATAACGAGGAAACGCCGAGCCCCGGTCCCGGCAATCTGGCGATGCTGCTGATTCGTCGTGCGCGCATGGAGGGCTTCATCGTCTTCGATCACTGGGCGCATTATTCCCAATTCCTGGAGGACGTTGGTCCGCAGGTCGAGAGCGGCCAACTCGACTACGAAGAGACCGTGGAAGAAGGCCTCGAGCGCACGCCGGATGCCTTCCTTAAGCTGTTCGAAGGCGCCAATCGCGGCAAGATGCTGGTGCGGCTCTGAACGACGGCAAGCCGCGGCATCCTCCTCGATGGTCGGTCGTTGAACAAGACCCGGCAGAGCGTAACCAGGCATCGCCACATGGGGCAGACGCTGGTCGCCCCTGCAGTCTCAGGCGTGCCCCTTCTCGCCCGCCAGCTTGTCCTCTGTACGCAGCTCGAAATCGCTGGCGTCGTGGCGCTCGTGGAGTTGCATCTGCGGATCGCCGAAAGTGCGGTTGACCATGCGCCCGCGCTGCACGGTGTCGCGAGCATCGATCTCGCGCGCCCAGCGCTGCACGTTCTGGTACTCCTGCACCTGAAGGAATTCGCCGGCGTCGTAGAGGCGGTCCAGGGCGAGCTGGCCATACCAAGGCCAGGTGGCGATATCGGCGATGGTGTAGGTATCGCCCGCCAGATAGCGCACCTCGGCAAGGCGGCGGTCGAGCACGTCGAGCTGGCGCTTGGCCTCCATGGCGTAGCGGTCGATGGGGTATTCGAGCTTCTCCGGCGCATAGGCGTAGAAGTGGCCGAAGCCGCCGCCGAGGAAGGGCGCGCTGCCCATCTGCCAGAACAGCCAGTTGAGCGTCTCGGTGCGCGTAGCCGTATCGACAGGCAGAAACGCCCCGAACTTCTCTGCCAGGTAGAGCAGGATCGCACCAGACTCGAACACTCGGATATGCTCGGGGGTGCTGCGATCGACCATCGCCGGGATCTTGGAGTTGGGATTGATCTCGACGAAGCCGCTGCTGAACTGGTCGCCCTCGCCGATGCGGATCAGCCAGGCGTCATACTCGGCACCCTCGTGGCCGGCCGCCAGCAGCTCCTCGAACATCACCGTGGCCTTCACGCCATTGGGCGTGCCCATGGAGTAGAGCTGAAAGGGGTGCTTGCCAACCGGCAGCTCTTTCTCATGGGTAGGGCCGGCGATCGGGCGATTGATGCTGGAGAAAGTGCCGCCGCTGGCCCTCTCCCAGGTCCAGACTCTCGGTGGAACGTACTCGTTACCCTGGCTCATGAAACCTCCTGGATAGTGGATGACATGCCCCTCGCCTGGTCAAGACGCGTACCCGACGAAAGGATCATGTCCAAGAAGATAACCGCTTAGGGCGCTGTCCGCGACCCTTGGGCTACTGCGACTCACTCGCTGCTGTTTTCCGTCACCGCGCTCAACTCCTTCAGACCGGGCCCGAGGCCCGTGCCGCTCGCCAGTTGCAGCGCAATGGCCGCCATCATCACCCCGATGGTCCCGTCAATGGCGCGCCACGCCAGCGGCCGCGATAACCAGGGCGCCAGCGCCGCTCCGCCCCATGCCAGCAGGCTGAACCACAGCACCGAGGCCGACACCGCGCCGACCAGGAAGCCGGCCACACTGCTCTGCTGCGCACCCACCGAGGCAATCAGCAGCAAAGTGTCCAGGTAAACCTGGGGGTTGAGCAGGGTGACCGCTACAGCCCCTGGGCGGCCAACCAGGCAAGGAACGCCACCCCCACCCAGCGCATCGCCACCATGATCTGAGGCACGGCCAGCAGCAGCGGGCTAAGGCGGCATCCCGCTCCATCTCGGCCTGGAACTGCTTGGCCATGCTGATCAGCTCCTCGATCACCTGGGCGGTCTCGATCCCCCGGTTGTTGTATTTGCGCAGGGTTTCCTGCAGCCGCTCGGAATACTTCTTATCTTGCACCACGTTGTGCCGCGTCTTGGCCGTGATGTCGTCCTTGAGCAGCTTCTCGAGCAGCACCGCATAGGCCTCCTCGGCGCTGTGGGTCGGCGCGCCACGGCCCTTTGGCCTCGGTATAGGTCTTCAGCGCCAGCTTCAGCTCGTTGGCGATGCCGATGTAGTCCACCACCAGGCCGCCCGGCTTGTCCCGTAACACCCAGTTCACCCGGGCGATGGCCTGCATCAGGTTGTGGCCCTTCATGGGCTTGTCGACGTACATGGTGTGGCAGGTGGGCGCATCGAAGCCGGCGAGCCACATGTCGCGAACGATCACCAGCTTCAGCGGGTCGTTCACGTCCTTGAAACGCTTTTCCAGCCGCTTCCTTATCGCCTTGTTGGTGATGTGGGGCTGCAGCAGAGGCTTGTCCGCGGCCGAGCCGGTCATGACGACCTTGATGGCACCCTTCTCCGGATCAGCGGCGGCGCCCAATGGAGCACCGTGCCAGTCGGGACGCAAGGCGACGATCTCGTTGTACAGGTGGGCGCAGATGTCCCGGCTCATGGCCACGATCATCGCCTTGCCGTCCAGGGTGGCGTTGCGGGTCTCGAAGTGTTCCACCAGATCCGCGGCCACCTTCCTGAGCCTGGGCCCGGAGCCCACCAGCTTCTCCAGCCGGCTCCATTCGCCCTTGGTGCGCTCGCGAGAACCCAGGTCCTCCTCGTCCTCCACCACCTCCTCGACCTGGTCGGACAGCGCCTCGATGGCCTCGCGGTTGATATCGAGCTTGGCCAGCCGGGACTCGTAGTAGATTGGCACCGTGGCGCCGTCATCGACGGCATCCTGGATGTCGTAGATGGAGACGTAATCGCCGAACACCGCGCGGGTGTCCTTGTCCTCGCTGGCCACGGGCGTGCCGGTGAAGCCGAGAAGGAGGCGTTGGGCAGCGCATCGCGCATGTGCTTGGCGTAGCCGAAGCGGTAGCTGCCATCCTGCTTCAGGGTGGCCTTGAGGCCGTACTGGCTGCAGTGCGCCTCGTCGGAGATTACCACGATGTTGTGGCGATCGTTGAGGATGGGATGACCGGCCTCCTCCTCCAGCAGGGCGAACTTCTGCACCGTGGTGAAGACGATGCCGCCGGACTCCCGCTCGGCCAGCAGGCGACGCAGTTCATCGCGGTCATCGGCCTGGATGGGCTCCTGCTTCAGCAGCTCCCTGGCGGCGCTGAAGGTGGCGAACAGCTGGCCGTCAAGGTCGTTGCGGTCGGTCACCACGACCAGGGTGGGGTTGTTCATCTCCGTTTGCTGGAGCAGCTTGCCGGCATAGCAGCACATGGTGATGCTCTTGCCGGAACCCTGGGTGTGCCACACCACCCCGACCTTCTTGCTGCCGGGCGTGACCCTGTCGGCATAGGTGGCGCGGCGTTCGGCCACCTGGCGCTGATCGGTCTCACGGGCGGCGATCACGGTGGCACGCACCGCCTCCCGCACGGCATGGAACTGGTGGTAGCCGGCGATCTTCTTGATCAGGGTGTCGGCGTCGCTCTCGAAGAGGATGAAGTGGCGCAGGTAGTCGAGCAGCAGTTCGCGATCGAAGAAACCGCGCACCAGGGTTTCCAGCTGCCACTCCAGCAGCGGCTTGTCGTCCTCGTGCCGGAGGGTGCGCCAGGGCATGAAGCGCTCCTGGTTGGCCGTCAGCGAGCCGACCCGGGCGTTGTAGCCATCGCTGATGACCACCGCCTCATTGGTGACGAACAGCTCGGGAACCTCGTCCTTGTAGGTCTGGATCTGGTGGAAGGCGTCCCAGATATCGACGTTCTCGGCGCCTGGGCTCTTGAGCTCCAGCACCGCCAGCGGCAGGCCGTTGATGAAACACACGACATCGGGGCGGCGCAGCTGGCGGCGGCCCTGCAGGGTGAACTGGTTGACGGCGCGAAAGTGGTTGGCCGAGAGCTCGGCGAAATCCACCAGCAGCGCCCGGTCATGGACGATCTCGTCGTCGCGCTTGTACTCCACGGGCACACCGTCCAGCAGCAGGCGGTGAAAGGCGCGATTGCTGACCACCACGTCGAGGCTTTCCGGCTTGCGCACCACCGCCAGCGCCTGCTCGACGGCATCATCGGGCAGGTGCGGGTTAAGCCGCCGAATCGCCGCCTCCAGATCGCCAATCAGCAGCACCTGGCGGTAGTCGGCCCGTTCCGGCGTGAGGGCAGCCGGCGCGATATCCGGCCCGTGGGCGATCTCCCAGCCACCCTCGGCGAACCACTCAAGGCAGAGCCGTTCCAGTTGATCCTCGGTCATACGCTCAGTCCTCTTCCCGGGCGGGCTCCTCGAGCAGAATGAAGTGCTCGATCAGCCGGATCATCAGGTCTTTCTGACCCGGCAGGCTCTCGGCCACCAGCAACGCCAGTGCGACAAGGGTATTGTCGTTGATCAACCGCTCTACGGGCCGCGCCAGCAGGGACGCGTTGCGGCGCAGGTACCACAGGAACAGCAAGGAGCCGCAGCGCTTGTTGCCATCGGCCAACGGGTGATTCTTGATGACGAAGTAGAGCAGGTGCGCGGCACGACTGGCCAGGTTCGGATAAAAAAGCGCGTCGCCGAAGCCCTGCTCGATGGTAGCAAGCGCCGAGGCAAGTCCATCACCGCGCAGCTGACCGAAAAGCTCGGTGGCTTCGCCCTTCTCGATCAGCGTCTGCTTCAGCTCAGCGATCGCCTTCAGTGCTTCGTCCAACGCGAGGGCTCTCATCCCGGGCTGCATCATGCCCACCTCAACCAGCACCTGCTCATCGTAGCCCTGCAGCAGGCTCCAGGAACGAGCATAGTCGCTGATAACCCGCGCCACCGCCTCGCCTTCGGTGGAGACCAGGCCCTGATTCGTCAGCGTGCGGCTCAGCAACGTGACCGCCTGCTCGAACTCGATGCCGCGCTCCGTCAGGCGGCGCTGATTGAGGGTATAGCCCTGAACCAGGTGATCTTTGAGAACCTGGGTGGCCCATTGGCGGAACTGCACGCCTCGCTGGGATTTCACGCGATAGCCGACGGAGATGACCACGTCTAGGTTGTAATGGTCGATGTCACGGCGGACCTGACGCTTACCCTCCTGGCGAACTATCCGGAATTTCCGGATGGTTGCTTCCCGATCCAATTCGCCCTCAGCGTAAACATTGCCGATATGCTCGCTAACTGTGCGAACGTCCTTGCCAAACAGCTCCGCCATTTGCGCCTGGCTCAGCCAGACGGTCTCCCGGTCCAGCGCCACTTCAAGCCGGGCCTGGCCATCGCTTGAGGTGAAGATCCTGATCTGTTGCTCTGCCATGCTGCCTCCCCGCCTATAGCGCCTTGCAGGCCGCACTCGACGCTGATTCGGCCTGAGTGGGCTTGTTTTCGGCATCGGGAACGGACAGCTCGCCGGAAAGAAGTTTGGAGAGAAGGGTATCGCGGAGCTTTTTCAAGTTGCTGGACTCAAGACGAAACTCATATTCGTAGACGTGGCCGAGGATGCCCTTGAGCTTGTCGTTGCTCCTCTCGATCGCCTCCAGGACGTTGGCCCCGCGGTAGTAGTCCAGCACCTCCAGTTCTTCCTGCAGGGCCTGCTGGTAGGCCTCGTCGCTGTCGAGATCCTGGCGGGGCAGGTAGTAGATGTTCTCGTCATCATCGGTCTGGAACATCTCGAGCAGCTCAGCCTGGCGCTCCTCGAAGGCGTCGGAGACGTACTTCAGCGGCGCGAATTTGTTCACTGAATCGTGCAGTTACGGTAGACAAATTCCGAATCGAGGTCGACACCCGATTCCCACTCGAAGGTAACGAAGGACACCTTGACGTTCTCGAAGGCCTTCCTGTCTTTCAGATGCTGGAACACCCCGAAATCCAGATATTCATCCATGTCCAGCACCCCGGACCCACCATTATCAAAAGTGATCGCCAGTGAATAGTTCTCCAGAGGCCTGAGCGAAATCACTGAGGGATGCATGACATTCTCCTGTCACTGGAGCGGGGAGATGCGGCTGCTGTGAAGTGTTCTCTCTCACTCCCATTCGATGGTCGCCGGCGGCTTGCTCGAAACGTCATAGGTCACGCGGGAGACGCCGGCGATCTCGTTGATAATGCGGTTGGAAACGGTCTCCAGTAGCTCATAGGGCAGGTGCGCCCAGCGGGCAGTCATGAAGTCGATGGTCTCCACGGCGCGCAGAGCGATGACCCACTCGTAGCGGCGGGCATCGCCCACCACGCCGACGGAGCGCACCGGCAGGAAGACGGCGAAGGCCTGGCTGGTCTTGTGGTACCAGTCGGCGCGGTGCAGTTCCTCGATGAAGATGGCGTCGGCCTCGCGCAGGATGTCGGCGTACTCCTTCTTCACCTCGCCGAGGATACGCACACCCAGGCCCGGCCCCGGGAAGGGATGGCGGTAGACCATGTCGTAGGGCAGGCCGAGCTCGACGCCGAGCTTGCGTACCTCGTCCTTGAATAGCTCACGCAGCGGCTCGACCAGCGTGAGCTTCATGGTCTCGGGCAGGCCACCGACGTTGTGGTGCGACTTGATCACGTGGGCCTTGCCGGTCTTGGCGGCGGCGGATTCGATCACGTCGGGGTAGATGGTGCCCTGGGCGAGGAACTCCACGCCCTCGATCTTGGCGGCTTGTTCGTCGAACACCTCGATGAAGGTGTTGCCGATGATCTTGCGCTTGGCCTCGGGGTCGTGGGCGTCGCGCAGGCGGGTGAGGAAGAACGCCTCGGCGTCCACGCGGATCACCTTCACGCCCATGTGGCGGGCGAAGGTTTCCATCACCTGCTCGCCCTCGTCCTTGCGCAGCAGGCCGTTGTCGACGAACACGCAGGTAAGCTGCTCACCGATCGCCTTGTGCAGCAGCGCGGCGACCACCGAAGAATCCACGCCGCCGGAGAGGCCGAGCAGCACGTGGCGCTCGCCCACCTGCTCGCGCACGCGCTCGATCTGGTCCTCGATGATCTGCGCCGGCGTCCAATTGCGCTCGGCGCCGCAGATCGCCAGCACGAAGTGCTCGAGGATGCGGCTTCCCTGCAGGGTGTGGGTCACCTCGGGGTGGAACTGCACGCCATACAGGCGCTTCTCCTCCCAGGCCATGGCGGCGATCGGGCAGCTTGGGGTGGAAGCGGTGACGGTGAAGGCGTCGGGCACCCGGGAGACCTTGTCGCCGTGGCTCATCCACACATCCAGCAGGCTCTTGCCGGTCTCGCGGTCGACATGGTCCTTGATGTCGCGGAACAGTGCGGTCTCCTCGTCGATGCGGATCTGCGCGTAGCCGAATTCGTGAACGTGGGAGCCTTCCACGGCACCGCCGAGCTGCTCGGCCATGGTCTGCATGCCATAGCAGATACCCAGCACCGGCAGGCCCATCTCGAACACGCACTGCGGCGCCCGGGGCGAGTCCAGCTGGGTGACGGACTCGGGGCCACCGGCGAGGATGATGCCGTTGGGGGCGTACTCGCGGATCTCGGCCTCGCTGATGTCGAAGGCGCGAACCTCGGAGTAGACGCCGATCTCGCGCACCCGGCGGGCGATCAGCTGGGTGTACTGGGAGCCGAAGTCGAGGATCAGGATCTTGTGGGCGTGAATGTCGGTCATCTGGCCTTTCCTTTGCGAGGCGAACGGCCCGGAAACACGAACGCTGGAAGCGGCGCGGCCACTTCCAGCGTCAAGCTTCCGGCACCAAGGGTGTGTCAACCGGCGCGGTAGTTGGGCGCCTCCTTGGTGATCTGCACATCATGCACATGGGACTCGTTGAAGCCGGCCCCGGTGATCTGCACGAACTGCGGTTTGGTACGCATCTCCTGGATGTCGCGGCAGCCGGTATAGCCCATGGAGGCGCGCAGGCCACCCATCAGCTGGTGGACGATGGCGCTCATCATGCCTTTGTAGGGCACCCGGCCCTCGATGCCTTCCGGCACCAGCTTCTCGGCGCCCTCGCTCTTGTCCTGGAAGTAGCGGTCGGCGCTGCCCTGGCTCTGGGACATGGCGCCCATCGAGCCCATGCCGCGGTAGGCCTTGTAGGTGCGGCCCTGGTAGAGCTCGACCTCGCCCGGGGCCTCCTCGGTGCCGGCCAGCAGGCCGCCGACCATCACCGTGCTGGCACCGGCGGCCACCACCTTGGCCAGGTCGCCGGAGAAGCGCACGCCGCCGTCGGCGATCAGCGGAATGTCGTAGGGCACCAGTGCCGCGGCGACGTTGGAAACGGCGGTGATCTGCGGCACGCCCACGCCGGCGACGATGCGGGTGGTGCAGATGGAGCCCGGGCCGATACCCACCTTGACGGCATCGGCGCCGGCCTCGGCGAGCGCCTTGGCGGCCTCGGCGGTGGCGATGTTGCCGCCGATCACCTGAATGGCGGGGAAATGCTCCTTCACCCAGCGCACCCGCTCGATCACGCCTCGGGAGTGGCCATGGGCGGTATCCACCACCACCACGTCGACGCCGGCCTCGGCCAGGGCGGCGACGCGGTCCGGCGTCTCGGGGCCGGTGCCCACGGCGGCGCCGACCAGCAGGCGGCCGTCGGCGTCCTTGGCGGCGTGGGGGAAGGTGCGGGCCTTCTCGATGTCCTGGAAGGTGACCAGACCGCGCAGGCGGTTCTCGTCATCCACCACCAGCATCTTCTCGATGCGGTGCTCCTGCATCTTGCCCTTGATGATCTCGAGACTGGTGCCCACCGGCACGGTGACGAGCTTCTCGCCGGGGGTCATGATGTCGGCCACACTGTCGCCATGGTTGGGCTGGAAGCGCATGTCGCGCTGGGTCACCAGGCCCACCAGGGTCTCGCCCTCCACCACCGGGAAGCCCGAGAAGCCGTGCTCCTCGGCCATCGCCAGCAGATCCGCCAGCTTGGCCTTGGGGCCCACGGTGACCGGGTCCTTGACGATCACGCTCTCGTGCTTCTTGACCTTGCGTACCTCGGCGGCCTGGTGGGCGATGGTCATGCTCTTGTGGATGATGCCGATGCCGCCCTCCTGGGCCATGGCGATAGCCAGGCGAGCTTCGGTGACGGTGTCCATGGCGGCAGAAAGAAGGGGGATGTTCAGGAAGAGGTTGCGGGTCAGGCGGGTGCGGAGGCTGACCTCGTTGGGCAGGACGTCGGAATACCCGGGCAAGAGTAGTACGTCATCGAACGTAAGCGCTTCTTGGGCCATACGTAGCATAGGTGGCAACACCCAGTGAACTGGTGGGGGAATAAAGTTAATCGCCCATTATAGCGGGGAGGGGCGGGGGCGAGCAAACGACGCTGCTTGGTATGCCCTGCCCTGGCGGCCCGAGACGCTGCCACCGGGGCGGCAGCGCATGATAGGGTATTTGCCTCCATTCTCCTGCGATGACCGTGCCATGCTACGCCCCGAGGACGCCCCGCTTTCCGTCAGCGAGCTCAACCGCCGCGCCCGCCAGGCGCTGGAGCAGGATGTCGGCGAGGTGTGGGTGGAGGGCGAGCTTTCCGGGGTCTCGCGGCCGGGCTCGGGGCACATCTATTTCACCCTCAAGGATGACCGCGCCCAGCTGCGCTGCGCGCTGTTCCGTACCCGGGCGCGTTTCGTCGCCGCCCCCATGCGCGACGGCGACCGGGTCAAGGTGCGCGGCCAGGTGTCGCTGTTCGAGCCCCGCGGCGACTACCAGCTGATGGTCGAGGCGGTGCAGATGGCCGGCGTTGGCGAGCTGCTGGCGGCCTTCGAACGCCTCAAGACCCGCCTCGACGCCGAGGGCGTATTCGCCAACGCGCGGCCCCTGCCCTATCCGCCGCGCCACCTGCTGGTGCTTACCTCGCCCACCGGCGCGGCGATCCGCGATGTGCTGGCGGTGCTCGCGGCGCGCTGGCCACTTACCCAGGTGACCTTGATTCCGGTGCCGGTGCAGGGCCGCGAGGCCGCGCCGGCGCTGATCTCGGCGCTAGGGCTACTCAACCGCCAGGCGGCGCTGGACCCGGCCCGCGATGCCATCCTGATCACCCGTGGCGGCGGCAGCCTGGAAGACCTGTGGGTCTTTAACGACGAGCACCTGGCGCGGGCGATCTTCCACTCGCGGCTGCCGGTGATGTCGGCGGTGGGCCACGAGGTGGACGTTACCCTGGCCGACTTCGCCGCCGACGCGCGAGCCCCCACCCCTTCGGCCGCCGCCGAGCAGCTGGTACCCGACCGCCGTGAGCGGCGTTACCACCTCGAGCAGCTGGCCGAGCGGCTCAACCGGGCCCAGCGCGCCCGCCTGGAGCGCGAGGCCCAGCGCCTGGACCACCTGCGGATACGGTTGCGCCATCCGGGTGAAGTGCTGATCACGCGTCGCCGGCAGCTGGAGCAGCTGGAAAGACGGCTACGACGGGCCATCGAGGCCAAGCTCGCCACCGAACAGCGCCGCGAGCGCCATCTGCACCAGCGCTTGGCCCTGCGCTCGCCGAAGCGGCGGGTGGAACTGGCCGAGCAACGCCTGACGCGAGCCCGCTGGCGGCTCCATCAAGCCATGCCGCGGGCCCTGGCCCGCCATCGCGAGCACCTCGGCGGGCTGGCGCGCGAGTTGCAGGCAGTGAGCCCCCTGGCGGTACTGGGACGCGGCTATGCGATCCTCGAGGACGCGCAAGGTCGGATTGTTCGCCGGGCGACGGACACGAGCCCCGGCCAGGCGATAGAGGCACGGCTGGGCGAGGGGCGGCTTCACCTCAGGGTGACCGACACTAGGACCAGCGGGCCACCTGGCGATAAGGTGTCGAAATAGGTGCGAACGAGGCCTTGATGTCATGGACCAATGCCCATATGTCTATCAGGAGTGCCAATTCCGCGTCCGATTTGCGGGCACGCGGGGGATTTCTCCACTCATCAAGGAGACACAGCATGTCACTGCGTATCAACGACGTCGTACCCGATTTCGAGGCCGAGACCAGCCAGGGCCCGATCCGCTTTCACGAGTGGCTCGACGACAGCTGGGCGATCCTGTTCTCCCATCCCAAGGACTTTACCCCGGTATGCACCACCGAGTTCAGCGCCGTGGCCAAGCTCAACCAGGAGTGGAAGAAGCGCGGCACCAAGGTGATCGGCATCTCGGTGGACCCCGTCGATGACCACAAGAAGTGGGTCAACGACATCGCCAGCCTGGCCAGCTGCGATGTGGGCTTCCCGATCATCGCTGACGAGGATCTCAAGGTCGCCAAGCTGTTCGACATGCTGCCGGCCGATGCCTACCTGCCGGATGGCCGCACCCCGGCCGACAGCGCCACCGTACGCACGGTGTTCATCATCGGCCCGGACAAGCAGCTCAAGCTCTCCATGACCTATCCGATGAACGTGGGCCGCAACTTCGCCGAGGTACTGCGCGCTCTGGATGCGCTGCAGACGGCCAACGGCGAGGGTGTGGCCACGCCCGCCGACTGGAATGTCGGCGACGACGTGATTATTCCCACCAGCGTCTCCGACGAGGATGCCAAGGCGAAGTTCGGCGAGTTCGAGACCGTCTTCCCCTATTTACGCCTCGCCAAGCGGCCCCAGTAAGCCGGGTAGTTCACCCCTACGCCAGGACAACCCCCTGCCTCGGCAGGGGGTCTTGCATGTGCGCCAGGCATGGCGCGCAGCGCCTGACTGGCGCTGTTTCCAAGGGTGGTGCCTTGGAATGACTTGGGGGTGAAAGTCCCCTGCACGCCCGGCAAGGGGAAGTGCTAGCCGA
>NZ_SNWH01000030.1 GCF_004361885.1 Halomonas ventosae | reverse complement strand
GCGCGGCGAGACGGGGATGCTCAACGGCCTCGCCTACAGTTCCCTGCGCGGCTACGGCCATGTGCATCCGACCCTGGGCGAGTTGCGCGTGGGGGCCGTGCCGGTGCGGGTGAAGCATCCGCAATGGGACGTGCCGGTCGATATCGGCGAGGTGACGCTCACGCTCTGCGACGGGATCATCTCGGGCGTGGCCATGGTCACGGCGACGGGCGACGAGGATATCCGCCTCGATCTGGGCTTCGGCGCCAGTTTCGGCCAGCAGGAGGCGCGGGCGATTTCCATGGCCATTCTCGATGGCTGCCTCGCCGAAGGCACCAGCGACGGGCCCGCCGATGACATGGAATTCGTGCTCTATCACATCGACGGGATCGAAAGCCTCGGCTTTGTCGAGCATCTCAAACAGCCGCATTACATGCTTTTCGCCTCGGTCATGGACCGGTTGGCGGGGGCAAACGCCAGGCGCGCCGAGGCGCGCGACGCAGAGAGCCGCGCCAATACCGGGGAGATGGCCGAATGACCGAAATGCAAGCACAGACCCGGGAGGCCCCGGCCTATCCCTACGGCTATCTCGACGAGTTCATGAAGGGCTCGGTCCGGGTGGCGATCCTCAAGGCGGTCTGCATCCCCGGCTATCAGGTGCCTTACGTCTCCGAAGAGGTGCCGATCGCGCGTGGCTATGGTTCGGGGGGGCTGCAGATCACGTTGTCGATCATTGGCCGCGAGGACCGCTTCAAGGTGATCGACGAGGGCGATGACGAGACGGTGAACGCCCAGAACCTGCGCCGCATGATCGGAACGGTGACGGGCAACGTGGCCACTCGCGACCCCGCGCGTGCCACGATCATCCAATCCCGCCACAAGGTGCCCGAGGCGCCGCTGGCCGAAGGGCAGATCGTGGTGCTGCAATCGGCCTTTCCCGATGCGTTACGGTTTTTTGAACGCTCCGAGGCGGTGTCGCGGCAGATGCATGCCGAGGGCGATTACGCCAAGCTCTGGTTGCGGCTTTACGAGAGCGTGATCGACCACGGGGAGATCATGATCGGTGGGCGCTATCCGGTCATGGTGGGCGGGCGATATGTGCTCGATCCAACCCACGTGCCGCGCTGGGACCTGCCGATGATGGACAATTCGCCGGCGTTGTTCCTCTTCGGCGCCGGGCGCGAGAAGCGCATCTACGCCATTCCACCCTATACCTCGGTCGTGCCGCTGGGGTTTGACGATCACCCCTTCCGCGTCGAGCAGCAGGAGGGACACGCCTGCCTGCTGTGCCAGTCCACCGACAGCTTTCTGGCGCCGGTGCTGCGGATGGGTGGTGCCTATGACTGGGTGTGTTCTGACACCGCCTATTGCCGCGCGCGCCGCGGCGAAGAACTGGAGGATGCGCAATGGCTGGACCAGTGATCCGCGCCGAGCGACTGTCGCTGCGCCACGGAAAGGGCTGTGCGCTTTGCCATGCCCCCGATTTCGTGGCCGAAACCAATATCTGCCCGCAATGCGGCACCGTCTGGGCACTGCGAGATGTCAGCTTCGACGTGATGCCGGGTGAGGTCTTCGGCATTGTCGGCGAAAGCGGCGCGGGAAAATCCACCCTGATCGACATTCTGGATTTCGCCCGCGATCCGAGCGATGGCGCGATCCTCTACGCGCCCTGGAAGGAGGGTCTCGTGCCGGTGCATGACGCCACCGCGCAAGAGCGCCGCTATCTGCGCAGCTTCGAGATCGGGGTGGTGCATCAGAACCCGCGCCGCAACCTGATGATGGGGGTCTCGGCCGGGGGCAACGTGGTCGAGCGGATGCTGGCCGCGGGCAATCGCCATATCGGGGAGATGCGCGGCGTGGCCGGTGACATGCTCGATCACATGGAACTGGCCGGGCGCATGGATCTCAAGACCGGCACGCTCAGCATGGGGATGCGCCAGCGGGTGCAGATCGCGCGCGCGCTGGTCAACTCTCCGAAGGTGCTGCTGCTGGATGAGCCGACGACGGGGCTCGATCTGTCGGTGCAGGCGCGCACGCTGGACCTGATCCGGCAGGTGCATCGCCGCCTGGGCCTGGCGATCATCCTTGTCACCCATGACTGGAGCGTGCTGCGCCTGATGGCGCGTCGGGCCATCGTGCTCAAGGCCGGTCGCGTGGTCGAGCGCGGCACCGTGGCGCAGCTCATGGAAGACCCGCAAGCGCCCTATACGCAACTTCTTGTGAGTTCCGCACTATGACCGATCCCATTCTGAGCGCGCAGGGCCTGAACAAGACCTTCGTCATGCATCTTCTGGGCGGACGGAAAATCCCCGCGCTGCGCGATGTCTCCTTCGATCTGGCCGAGGGCGAGTTCATCGCGCTGGTCGGGCGCACGGGGGCAGGCAAATCGACACTGCTCAAATGCCTCGTGCAGATCTATCGTCCCGACAGCGGCCGCGTGCAGTATCGCGACCGGAACGGCGCACAGCAGAGCCTGACAGAGATGGGCGATCACGCCCTGCTGGACCTGACCGAACGCGATTTTGGCTATGTCTCGCAGGCGCTCAGCGTTGCGCCGCGTGTCGGCGCTCTCGACCTGATGCTGGAGCGCGCGGTCGGACTGGAGCCGGAGGCGGCACGCGCACGGGCGCGGGGCATCTTCGCCGATCTGGCGCTCTCGCCCGCGCTCGAAGATGTCTATCCCGTCACCTTCAGTGGCGGCGAAAAACAGCGTCTGAACCTTGCGCTGACCCTGATGGGCGAACCGCGAATGCTCTTTCTCGATGAGCCGACGGCGGCGCTCGATCCCGAGACGCGCACGCGCATCGTCGATGTGCTTCTGGCGCGCAAGCGCGCGGGGATCAGCGGCATCGGCATCTTTCACGACATGGAGGCGGTGGCGCACCTGGCCGACCGCGTTCTGGAAATCGACAAGGGCGGGATCGTGGCGGAGCACGCCAATCACCCCTGCACAGTTTGAGGAGACACGCGCATGACAACCATCATCGAAAACGCCCGGATCGTCCTGCCCGATGAGGTGAGCGAGGGGCGCGTCGTGATCCGGGACGGCATGATCGCCGAGTTGGGCGATGCGGCCGCGCCCGAGGGGGCCGTCACGGTGGATGCCGAGGGCGATTTCCTGATCCCCGGTGCGATCGACCTGCATGGCGACGATATCGAATTCGAGATCGGCGCGCTCGGTCCCCGCGCCGGCAGCCGCCGGATGCCGGTCGAGGTGGGCCTGATGCAGTCGGACAAGAACGCCGTGGCCTGGGGCATCACCACCAAGCTGCACGCCATCGCCTATTTCGAGGACGAGGCCAAGGGCCGCTCCAAGCGCCTCTCGGGTGCGATCATGGACGCCATCGCGCGCTATCAGGACGAAGGCCAATTGCTGGCCGAGCACTGGGTGGACCTGCGCTATGAGGTGACTGCCGATCCCGATTATACGCTGGAGGCGATGGCGCATCCGGTGGTGCGGATGATCTCGATCATGGATCACACGCCCGGCGAGGGACAATTCGCCGATATCGAGGCGTATAAATCCCTCAACCGTCAACTGACCGATGCCGATGACAGCGAGCTTGAGGAACTGGTGATGGAAAAGATCGCCCGGCGCAATCTCAAGGGCGAACATCAGGCCCGCGTCGGAGCGCGGGCGCGCGATCTGGGCCTTCTGGTCGCGTCGCATGACGATATCAGCGCCGCCAAGGTGGACGAGATGCATGCGCTCGGCGCGCGGCTGGCCGAAATGCCGGTGCGGATCGAGGCCGCCGAACGCGCCCGTTCCCTGGGCTGGACCGTGACCATGGCCGGTCCCAACATCCTGCGCGGCGGCTCGGCCAGCGGCAATCTCAATGCGGTGGATGCGCTGGCGGCGGAGGCGCTCGATGCGATCTGCTCGGATTACTGTCCGCCCTCGCTGATCTGCGGTGCCTTCCGCTTTGTCGAGGAAGGCAGGGCCGATCTGCCCAAGGCCATCGCCCTGATTACCCATGGCCCGGCGCGCGCGCTCGGCCTGACGGATCGAGGCCGGATCGCCCCCGGATTGCGGGCCGATCTGGCACTCGTGAGCACGCGCCTCGGGCATCCTGTGGTGCGTCACACCTGGCGCGGCGGACGCACCGTCTACCGCGACCATCGTTTTAACCAGACTGCCAACTGACGTTCAACCCAAGAGGTTCTGACATGCGACTTCACTCTCTGCTCATCGGGTCCGCGGCCCTTGCCCTCACCAGCCTCGGCTCCGTCGCCGTGGCGGCCGAGACCCTGACGGTCTACGAGCTGCCCAGCAAATACATGAATTGGGAGGGTCTTGTTGCCGCCTATACCGCAAAGACCGGCATCGCGCCGACGCTTGACCTCAAGAACGGCTCGAGCACCGCGCTCGCCGCGCTCAAGCTCGAAGAGGCCAACCCCCAGGCCAATGCCGCCTACTGGTCGCTCGATATCGCGGTCGAAGCGAAAAAGCAGGGCCTGACCCAGCCCGCCGCGCTGGATCGCCTCGACATGATCCCCGAGGGGCTGAAGGATGCCGAGCAATACTGGTGGGGCGTGGCCACCGCCAATATCGTGATGGGCGTGAATACCGACGTGCTGGCCGACAAGGGCCTGCCGGTGCCCACCTCCTGGGCCGATTTGCTGGACCCCAAATACAAGGGGCTGGCCTGCTCGATGGATCCGACCTGGTCGGGCACGGCCTCGGTGCACATGTATTCGATCAACTTCATCATGGGCGGCAGCGAGAACGATTTCCGCCCCGGCATGGAATATCTCAAGGCGTTCCAGGATAACGGGCACAGCTATCGCACCGAGATCGTGGCGCCGCGCCTGGCGCAGGGCGAATGTGCCATCACCATCGACGCCGAGGGCAATATCCTGATCGAAAAGGAGAAGGGCGCCCCCGTCGAGGTCGTCATCCCCTCCGAGGGCGTGGCCTCGGTGCCGCTGGGCATGTCCATGGCCAAGGGCGCGCCCGAGCCGGAGAAGGCTATGGATTTCCTCAATTGGGTGATCAGCCCCGAGGCGCAGACCATCATCGCGCAAGCCTATTTCCGTCCGGTGATCACCGAGGGCGTGCCCGCCGAGGTGCTGGGCCGCTTCCCGGCGATCGAGCGTCAGGTGACGATCAACATCCCTCATGCCGCTGCCCATGTGGCCGATCTCAAGCGCGCCTTTACCGATGCGGTGCTGCGGGGCGGTGACATCGACGCGGCGCTCGGCCAGATCGGTCTGGCTGGAAGCTGAGCCAGACGCCAAGGGCAGGTGCCGCATGCTGCGGCGCCTGCCTTTCATCCCGAGGGGAACGCCATGCGTAGTTTCATCATCACGACCAGCCTGTTGATCGCGGCTTTCGTCATCCTCGCGTTCTTCTATCCCCTTGTCGTGCTGACCGGGAACAGCCTGACCGGGCAGGACGGCGGCTTTGGGTTCGATGCCTATGCCCAGGTGCTGAGCAGTAGCTATTTCATGGCCTCGCTGCGCGATACGCTGATCTTCTGCGCCGTCACTTCGGTGGTGGCCACCGCCTGGGCGTTGCCGCTGGCCTGGCGGATCGGGCGGGGACTGCCCGGGGCAGGGGCGCTGCGGATATCCAGCCAGATCAATTTCGCCTTTGCCGGGATCGTCTACGGTATGCTGGTGATCGCGCTGATGGGCAATGCCGGGGCGCTGGTGCTGATCGAGCGCGCGCTCTTCGGGACCAGCACGACCGCCGGTCTGGCCTTTACCCTGGCCGGGCTGGCGATCACCTATCTCAGTTTCCAGATCCCGCGCTCGGCGCTCATCCTGGCCGAGGCGATCGAGAAGCTTGACCCCGCGCTGGTGCCCGCTGCGCGCACGCTGGGGGCACAGGGCTCGCAGGCGGCCTTTCTCGTGACGCTGCCGCTCTTGCGGCCGGTGATCGTCGAGGCGGCGAGCTTTTCCTTCATCCTGGCCATGGGATCGTTCGGCCCGGCGCTGCTTCTGGCGCGGTCGATCCCGATCTACCCGGCGGTGATCTACCGGGAATTCACCGGATTTCTCAATTTTTCGACGGCGGCGGCGATGGCCGTGATCCTGGCCCTGATCGTGCTGGGGCTGACCACTGCTGTGCGGCTGGCCATCCGCCCGGCCACCCCCTGACCGATAAGGAGAGCGTGATGAGCATTGAGCTGCGCGGGATTTCAAAGAGCTATGAGCAGACCGAGGTGCTGCGCCAGATCGACCTCGACCTTCCATCGCAGGGCGTGACGGCGCTGGTGGGGCCCTCGGGTTCGGGCAAGACCACGCTGCTCAACATCATCGCCGGGCTGGTCGAGGCCGATGGCGGCCGAATCGAGATCGGCGGGGTTGATATCGGCGGGCTCGACGTGGCCGAGCGACGGATCGGCTATGTCTTTCAGAGCTTCGCGCTCTTCCCGCATCTCGATGTGCTGGACAATGTCGCGTTCGGGCTGCGGGTGCGCGGCGTAGCGCGCAAGGAGCGCCACGCCCGCGCGATGGAGGCGCTGAGCCTCGTGCAGATGCAAAGCTTTGCCAAACGGCCCATCGACAAGCTGTCGGGCGGACAGCGGCAGCGCGTCGCACTGGCCCGCGCGCTGGTGATCGAGCCGCGCGTGCTCTTGCTGGACGAGCCGCTTTCGGCGCTCGATCCGATCCTGCGCGACGCGATCCGGCTGGAACTGCGCGCGCTGCTGGAGCGGCTCGATATCACGACGCTGCTTGTGACCCATGACCAGATGGATGCCTTCGTGCTGGCGGATCGGATCGTGATGCTGCGCGATGGCGCGCTGGTGCAGACCGGATCGCCGCGCGATCTCTATCTTGCGCCCAACGATGTCGGCGTGGCGCGGTTCTTTGGCCTCGTCAACCTGCTCGACGGGCAGCAGGGCGCGGTGCTGCGACCCGAGGATCTGAGACTGCCCGAGGAGGGCGCGCGCGCCGATCTGGTGATCGAGGTGACGCGGCAGGTCTTTCTCGGCGACCGCGTGCGCGTCTTCGGCATGAGCAAGACCGGACAAGATATCGTCGTCGATCTGCCCAAGCACAGCGCCTACGCGCCGGGCAACCGCCTGGGGCTCGTGGTCGACCCACAGCGCGCCGCGTTCGCAGACGTCCCGCTGACGGAGAAAAGCGCATGATGCCCGCTCGCGCGATCTCTGGCCAGCCAGCCGCGGGCCTGCGCCTTGCGCGGCTCGCGGACCGGCTGTGGCGCGGGCTGGAGCCGGTGCTGGTCTGGTCGCCGACGCTGGTTCTCGGCCTGCCTCTGGCGGTGCTGATGATCGGCTCTTTCGCCGCGCGATGGGACAGCCGGGGTCTGAGCGGGCTGTCGCTCTCGGCCTATCACGAGGCGCTGGCTCTCGGGCTTGGCGATATCGGCTTCAGCGCTGCGCTGGCACTGGTGGTGATGCTGTCCAATCTGCTGTTCGGGGTACCGCTCGCGTATTTCCTGTCGGCGCTACGCTTTCCGGGTCGCGCCCTCGCGCGGGAACTGGTGGGGCTGCCGGTTGTCCTGCCACCGATGATCCTGTCGATGTCATTGATCCTTGCCTTTCCCGGGCTGCTGGGCGGTTGGGAAATCCTTTATCTCGGACATGTGATCTGGACCTTGCCCTATATGGTCTGGCCCGTCATGGCGGCGCTGTCGGGGTTCGACCGCGCCGCCGTCGGCGCCGCGGCGCGCACGCTCGGGGCGTCGGAGTGGACGGTGTTCCGGCTGGTCATCCTGCCCAATCTGCGCGGCGCGGCAGGGGTGGGCGCGGTTCTGGTTTTCATCATCTCCTTCGCCGAGATCAACGGCTCGCTCTTTCTCGGATCTGCGCAATACCGGCCTGTGGGCGTGGCCCTGCTGGAGACCTTCATGAACCTCGAAATCCGCGTGGCCGCAGCCTTCACAATGATTTTCCTGGGCGCGCTTGCCTTCGTTTTCGGCGTGGCGGTTCTGCTTGGGGTTCGGCGGCACGAAAAGAAGGTCAGCCGTGAGGACAAACCTTGCAAGAATGCAACATGACCGGTCGTGCGAGACGAGCCCGGCCCCGTCATCTTTCAGACCACCAAGGTGGTCGGGTCAACGATTATGGATTAGATGTCAATAAAATAGGGTAGGAAGAAGTCGGTGCCACAGCTTGTCAGACATTCCGGGATCGCCATTTGGGCACAAATCACAACGGCCTTGCGCGGCGATATCGAGCAGGGTCTGGACGAGAGCGACTGGCTGCCCGCCGAGCCGGAACTGGCGGCGCGTTTCGGCGTCAACAGGCACACCCTTCGCCGGGCCGTCGACGAACTCGTCACCGAGGGCCTTGTCGAGCGGGTGCATGGCCGCGGAACGCGCGTGCTGGCGCGGGGGCTGGTCTACGGGATCGGCCGCGACACGCGCTTCACCGAACGTCTGGCGGCGTCGGGTCGCACGGCGCGGGTCACATTGCTCGAGCGGGCCGAGATCGGGGCCGAGGGCGGGGTCGCCCGCCGGCTGCGCGTGGCTGAGGGTGCCCCGGTCCTGCGCCTGCGCACCCTGCGCGGCGAGGACAATCTGTCCTATGCGCTCACGTTGCATTTCCTGACGGGGGCTGCGGCAGAGGCGGCGCGAACCTACGAGGGGGGATCCCTGACGCGCCATCTGCGGGAGGCGGGAGGCGTGACACTGGACCGGGTCGAGAGCCTGATCACGACACGCCTGCCGCTCCCCGAAGACGCGCTCGCGCTGCGGATGCCGCGAAACCGCCCGGTTCTGCGCGTCAAAGGTGTCAATGCGTGCCGAGAATCCAGTCTCGTTCAGGAATACGCGATCAGCCAGTTCCGCGGCGATCGCATCCAACTTTCCGTGGCCGAAGCTAGCTGGACCTCGGAAGACCCGCTGCCGGACTGAGGGTCGGCTGCAACCCTTATTCCCCAGTCAATAAACCCCGACGACCAAGGAAGAAACCATGTCCCTTGTCAATCCCTTCGTTGTGGTTTCTGCTGCGGCATTCATCTCTATCACCGGCGCCGACGCGCAACAATCCGATGGCACGGCTGCAAATCCCTATCGCGTGATGCTGATTCCCCCCGACGGCGGCACCAAGGCCGATTTCCAGCCGGTGTTCAATGAGGTGACGCAGGCGGCTGGCATTCATTTCGACACCAAGGAGGGCCAGACCTACTGCCATGTCGGCACGATCCTGGTGGTAATCTTCCTTGCCGTCTTTGTGCTCGACCAATTGGATAAGGACATTAAAATGAGACCAGAACGAGAAAGCTGGGGATAGGAAATCCAACCGCATGAGCACAAGTATACGTCAAGGTGATTAACGCCTACAACAAGTTCGAACTGCCCGGTTACTGGGGCACCGGCAAACACGCATCGGCCGATGGCACCAAGTGGAACCTGTACGAGCAGAACCTACTGTCCGAGCACCACATCCGCTATGGCGGCTACGGCGGCATCGGCTACTACCATGTCTCCGACAAGTTCATCGCACTGTTCAGTCACTTCATTTCTTGTGGCACCTATGAGGGGATCCACATCCTGGATGGGCTGATGAGCAACGAGTCCGACATTCGGCCCGACACGATCCACGGTGACACGCAGGCACAGAGCTACCCGGTTTTTGCGCTGGCTCACTTGCTTGGCATCCAGCTCATGCCGCGCATCCGAGGCATCCAGGACCTGAAATTCCATCGCCCGCAGGCGGGCACCGTGTACCAGAACATCAATACGCTGTTCAGCGACGTGATCGACTGGCAGTTGATTGAACTGCATCTGCCGGCGATGCTGCGGGTGGCTGTGTCTATCAAGACGGGAAAGATCACGCCATCGGCCATCCTGCGCCGACTTGGCACTTACAGCCGCAAGAACAAGCTGTACTTCGCCTTCGTCGAACTCGGCAAAGTGATCCGGACCATGTTTCTGCTGAGCTACATCGGGGACGTCGGACTGCGCAAGGTGATCCACGCCGAAACCAACAAGAGCGAACAATTCAACGGCTTTGCCGGCTGGTCGTTTTTCGGGGGAGAGGGGATCATTGCCGAAAACATCCGGCACGAGCAGCGCAAGGTCATCAAGTACAACCACCTCGTGGCCAACATGATCATCCTGCACAACGTGGTGGGCATGACACGTGTACTGCGAGAGCTTCTCGACGAAGGCACCGAGATCACGCCGGAGATATTGGGCGGCCTTGCGCCGTTCCGCACGGCCCATATCAACCGATTTGGAGACTACACACTCGACTTCCGCCGGAAGATCGGTCCGCTGGATTTCGAAGTCACCATTATTCCAATATAATCATAAGGTTAGGTTCGTTTCTGCGGTTTTTTACATGAATCCCTGCCGACCCTCTTCAAGTGCCTGGCCCCCGCGATGGTGCCGGGGGGTTTTATTGACACTTGAGGGGCGGGCATCACTCCCCGCCTTTCTTCCTGGTGCTCGCTGGCTTGCTTTCGGCCGGGTTGATCCGGGCCAGCAACGCGGCGGCCTGCTCCTGGTGCGCCTGGAGCTGACCGGCCAGCCGGGCGGCATCCTCGCGGGCCTGCGCTGCGTCGCTGCGGGCAGCATCGCGGTCGGCCTGGGCCTTGGTGTAGCGTTCCGCCTGCCGGGCCGCCTCTTGTGCCATCTGCTTGCGCTGCTCCTGGTGCGCGGCCTGATCGGCCTCCGCCTTGGCTTGCACCTTGACCAGCTCGCCCTTGATCTGGTCTAGCTCGGCAGCCTTCGCCCGGCTCGCCTGCTGCTGATCCGCAAGCGCCTGGCTCGCTTTGTCGGCGTCCTGGTGCGCTCGATCCAGCTCTAGCCGCAATTCTGCCGCCCGGCGCTCGGACTGCTCGGCAGTCGTGCGAGCGGTCGCCAGCTCGTCGCGCAGCTTCTCGATAACCTCCGCCCTCTCCAGGGCAACACCCTGGGCCTGGTCGCGCTCTCCCCGCATTTGACGGCCCTCCTGGTGCGCGTGATCCAGCTCCGTCCGCAATTCAGCCGCTCGCGCCTCTGCGGTCGCAGCCCTTTCCTTCATCGCTGTAAGGGCCTCGCGCAGCTCGCCGGCTTCGCCGCGTGCGGCGGCCTCGGCCGCCTCAATGGACGCCAGGCGGGATTGCAGCTCGTCAACCTGACCGGCCAGGCGGTCGGCCAGCTCGGTTGCCTCTACCCGGTCGGCTTCCAGGTCGGCGCGGGCCTTCTCCAGCGCCTCACGTTCGGACGCTAGACGGGCGTTCGCCAGCTCTAGGGCGATGCTCCAGACCTCGGCCCCGACTTCGGCCAGGCGGTCGGCCACGGCCTGGGGGGCAGGCTCGCGGATCGGCGCGGCGGTGCTGGTCTGCTTCGCCTTCCACTCGTTCAGAACCGGGCTGATCGTGGTGTAACTGCCGCCGGTGATCTGGCGGATTGCCTCCAGCGTCGGGCGCTGGCCTTCGGCGGCGATCTGGTCAGCGGCGGCAAGGATTTGCTCTTTGGTGACGGCCATCTGTAAAACCTCTGTATGTTGTAATATGTTGTATGATACTACTACATACTACATTTTACAAGCCTACAACTCGCCAGGCCATACACCGGCCGCCACCTGGTCGAGGATCGGCCCAGCTCCGGCCTCTGGGAACCTGCCCGAACATACCGACCGCATAGAACGCCCGCAGAGGCGTTTTCAGGGGTGGGGGTAGGCTGACCCCTTGGCTGATCCCTTCCGCGTCGTGTGGCGCGATTCTGGCGGCTCTGGCCTTGCTCCGGCGCGCAGATCGTTGCAGCGGCTCCCCGCCCCCCTTCTTGGCGTTCAACCTTTACGGCCTTGCAGTCGGCGCAGTCGTTCAGGATGGGCGCAGGCGGTGGGGTTGCCTCGATCCCTTACTGACAAACCTTTAGCGGCCTTTCAGGCGGCGCAGGTGCATGGCTTGGGCTGAGGTGGTGGAGCTGGCACCGTCGCGGCTTGCCGCGACCTGAAAAGAGTCACTGGCCGCAGGCCAGGCATTTTTGAGCGGCCACCGGCCGCGATAGGCCGACGCGAAGCGGCGGGGCGAAGGGAGCGAAGCGACCGAAGGGCAGGCGTGCCGATAGGCACTTTTCGGCTGTCGATTTTGTTGCCAGGGCTGGGGCTTGCCCACAGGCTGAGGGGTTTTAATAAAGTTTTTATTTAGTTTTAATAAGTTTTAGAGCAAAAAAACCGTATTTTTTTATTTAAAAACATAGACTTACGAATGTGCCCGGTTCCTAATGTACGGAGAATGGTTCCTAATGTACGGAGAATGGTTCCTAATGTACGGAGAACGGTTCCTAATGTACGGTCTATCCACAGGCTGAGGGGTGCAAAGGATCGGAAAGCCGCTTAGGGCATATTGCCCTAATGGTCTGAGCCGGTTTCCTCCGTACATTAGGAACCCGCCTCCCCGGCCTTCCGCTGTTTTCGAGCGTAAGACAGTGCCTCCTTGTTGGCGGCCGAAGGCTCCATGCCGTTGTCGATCAGCTGCTGCCGGTACTCCAACGCGCCCAGTCCTTCCAGATCAGCCAGCCATGCCCGATTCGTCATCACCAGAAGCGGCCCGTTTTGCCCCTTCTGTTCCTCCAGGTGATATTCGGGCAGGTCGTTGGCCTCGATCAGCTTCCGCAGCGTAAAGGCAAATTTCTTGAGCGTTCCGGCGCTGCCGCTGCGCTCATAGAGGGTCTGGAACGCCCACACGGCTTGATCCTTGCCGGCTGCCCTCCGGGCTTGCCGGTAGATGTACCGGCCAATGCCGGGTTCGATCAGGAAGTAATCGGGATGCACGGCGAGAACGTCCGGGTTCTTGCCTTCCGTGACCTCCTGGTGAATCCACCTCGGGGCTTCGATCTCGACAGATGCAATCTTGCCGTTGTCGGTGCGGGACAAGACCTTGTAACCGCTTATCAGCCCTTCCGCCTCAACCTCACGCATCATTCGCTTACCGTTGGGGGATGGCCGCTCACGCACGTTCTTGATGGATGTGCCCTTGAGTCGATCAAGGGCACCTTCGATTTCGCTGGCTTGCTTGCCACCATCACCACGCCGGCAGAACTTGAGAATGTCGCTTATATGGGGCCGGTAGATGCGGCCCGGTTTGTCGCCCTTCCCTTCCCGATAGCGGTTCATGGCCTCCGTCATGTGCGAGACCATCATCAGCACCAGATCGTAATCCCACACACTGGCCATGCCGTAAGGCCCTGCCGTAACTTCAACGTAACCGTCTGGCAGGTCATAGCGGATCACCTCACCGGCTCGCTTGTCTCGCTTGGACAGGCGGAACACGGCCACGTCCATAACGCTGCGACTGTCGCGGGTGCCTACGTCATAGAGTGTTGGCACGAAAAAATCAGGCTGGCAGTCAGCGGCCGGTGGCTTACGGATATTTGAGCGTGTTTCTGCTTGCGTCTGCTGCACAGACCCATCTGCCCAACTCCTATCAAGCAAATCTTCCTCTAGGCTGCGGTCACGAGTGCTTTTCTTATCCTGTCCTTCTTTCCTCAACCTGGCGGCCGCGTCTGCCCATGACTCACCGGGGCGCGCTTCGGCCTCGATGCGGCGCTGGTTGCTGCGCTCGCGTATCTTCTGAACCCGGTCTATCAGGTCGTCACCGACAACGCTGCCGATGGGCTGCGGCCCTTGGGGGCGTTTGGTCATGGGCTATTCTCCTTTAGCTGCTAAAACGTAACTGAGTAAAAGCGCCTTTACTCTTCTACGCCTCCGGTAGTTGCTCGACGTAATCGGTCAGAATCTCGGTAATGGTCTTGCCGTGACTGGCGGCATAGACCTTCAACTTGGTGTGCAGGGCGGCGGAAAGCTGGAAATTGACCCGTTTCATGCTGGCCTCGTCGGCCAGGCTGGCGAGGGTGGCGGCTTTGTTCCTGGTCGCGCTCGGGCGGCCTGCGCTCAAGGTTCCTGACTTGCTCATTTGCGTTAATCCTCAAAAGCTCAAATAAGTTTATGCTTCAGTTCAGCCGCCAGGGCGCGGACTTCGGCGGCGGCATCGCCAGCCGGTTCGGCCTCCATGACGGTCGTACCGTTGGCCGCTGTGCCTGGGTAAACAACGCGCTGGGTAATGCGCGATTCCAGAACAGGCAGGCCATAGCCAGCCAGCGCCTCGGCCACCTCTGCGCCGATCTTGGTGCCCTTAATGGCACGCGACACCACAAAGGCGGCCTGTAAGCGTCCGTCTGTGACCTCGATCCGCTGCTTGACCAGCTCCACCAGATCAGCAGTCGCCCAAATGTCATAGGGGCTAGGCTGTACCGGGATCAGAACGAAGTCGGCCGCTTTGATGGCCGACACGGCCAGGTCTGCCGCCTGGGGTGCGCCGTCGATTACCACAAAGTCTTTGCGGGCGACGTTCTTCAAGTCCCGGTCAATGGTGGGGCGGTCGATGCCGACCACGGTCAGGGGTTGATCCTCGCGCACGGCGGCCCAGTCGCGGGCGCTGCCCTGCGGGTCAGAATCGACCAGCAGAACATCGGCCCCGTCCAGTTGCAGGGCGCGGGCAAGGTGGGTGGCAATGGTCGTTTTTCCTGACCCGCCTTTCTGATTCAAAACAGCGATAACGTGCATGATGTGCCCCTTGCGTCTTTGTTGATTTACTCAAAGCATCATAACACAAAATACAAATGAGTAAAGGTGTTTTTGCTTATTTGTGTTCCTTACGCCGACGGGCCAGCTCGGCACGCGCCCAGGCCGATGACTCGGCCATGTCTCGCCGTAGCTCGGCCATTTCGTCAGGTGTCAGTCGGCGCACGGCGGCCCCTTCGTCCTGGTGGCGGGTGATGGCTTCGGCCACGGTCTCGCCTTCGCGTAGCCCGTACAGCTCGCGGGCGTTGGTGGTGGATATGAACGCGGGCAGGTCGTTGGATGGGCCTTCGTCGTCCATGAAAGCCGGCTCGTCGTCGCGGTGGGTCATTGGGTGGTCTCCTTGTTCAGTACGCGGTACATGGTCGAGCGATGCACACCCAGCAGGGCGGCCACCTCCTTGACGGTGCGGCCCTCCTGCTCGATCAACTCGCGGGCGTGCTCGATTTGCGCCGGGGTGAGGGTAGGGCGGGGGCCAAACTTGACCCCGCGCCGCTTGGCAGCCTCGCGGCCGCTCCTGGTGCGGTCGATGATTAGGGTTCGCTCGAACTCGGCAATGCCGGCGAACACGGTCAGCACCATGCGCCCGGCTGGGGTCGTGGTGTCGGCCCACGGCTCGGCCAGGCTGCGCAGGCCAGCGCCGGCCGCCTGGATGCGCTCGGCAATGTCCAGCAGGTCGCGGGTACTCCGGGCCAGCCGGTCGAGCCTGGTCACGGTCACAACGTCACCGGGTCGCAGGTGATCGAGCAGGCGGGCCAGCTCCGGGCGGTCGCGCCGGGTGCCGGTGATCTTCTCGGCGTAAATGCGGGTGCAGCCAGCCGCGTGCAGCTCGGCCCGTTGGTGGGTTAAGTCCTGGTCGTCGGTGCTCACTCGGGCATAGCCCAGCAGCAGCCGGCCGGTTATCAGGTCGAGGGTTCCGGGGTCGTCCTGGTGTCTCATGGCGTTGTCTCTGGTTTTAGTCTCTGATAGGTGCATTATGAGACTAAAACAGGCGACAAGCCACAGCCCGGAATTGCGCCGCCTTTGGTTTGTCGCTCAAGTCCTAAAACCCGCGACAGTTCAAGACAATTTCAGCGTAAGCCTATGGCGATTGATTGCATTACAATGTTAGTGCATAGTACAGACGGCGTTATTAAGAGGATGCAGGATGGAACAGCAAACAAACTTCACCTGCCGCGTCGATGCTGACCTGAAACAAGCCTTTCTGAGAGCGGCCAAGGCAAACGACCGGCCCGCCTCGGTATTGATTCGGGATTTCATGCGCGAGTATGTCCAGCAGTCAACACAAGGCCGGCAAGCCAGCCTGCCCTTTGACCGAAGGACTACCGACCAGAAGGGGGCGGCATGTTGAGCGATACGGAACGCGAGAACGTAACGAAGGCGGCGCAATGCGCCGCCTTGCTTGTCAGTGATGTGAAGGCCCTAGCGGCGGCAAACAATCCGCTGCTGGCTGAACTAGGCATCGAGGCCCTGAAGGCTGCGACCGACCTGGAACAGCGCCTGAAGCGCCTGGAAGCGATCTCGAACGCGGAATAAGAAAAGCGGCTGACTGACCGGGGGCAACCGGTCGATCAGCCTAACCACAACCAGCCTTTCAAGGAGGCATAGCGATGGCTGCAAACACTTTACATGAGCGAAGAACAAGATCCAGATCTGGACAACCAGACAGAGGGCGACGAGCTGCCCGAAGAGAACGGCGCGGATGATGTTTCACTCCGGCCCGGCCCGAATGCCGACGATCAGGCAGACATTGAGCAATACATCAGCGCAGAAGTGCGGGCGCTTTATGACGTGTACAGCTACCGACACGCGGCGGCCATCTTGGCAACGTCCTTTCCTGATGAGCTGGCCGAGATTGAACGGGCGTTGCTCGATTTCCGGATCACGACTCAGGACATTGGAACGCCAGGGGGCAATGAGTCGGACATGCCGAAAAAGTATTCCCGCACGCTGCGGCCTGCTGGCTGGGTCGAAGCCCGTATCCAAGGTGATCTACTGGTGAGAATGCAGGAGTACGACGAGGAAGTTTTGCCGAGCGGGAAAACCCGCAAGACCAAACGGTCAGACTCGACGCCTCGGGTCATCGAAAACTTCATCGACGGCCACAAAATCGACTACGTGAAAGGTCGCGTTGCCTTCGACCTGGAATGGAACTCAAAGGATCAGACCTTTGACCGCGATCTGTACGCGATGCGTGCCTTCCATGAGTGCGGGCTGATTAGCCTGGGCGTCATGGTCACACGCAGCGAGAAGCTAAACCCTGTTTTTGAAGTGGTGCCGCAACTGACCAAGACCGGCGAACCTGAGCTATTCAAGTCAGGCAAGAAGGCAGGCCAGCCCAAGACGGTACGGGCCAAATACGGCGCTAGTACCACATGGATGGGCAAACTGCTGTACCGGCTCAATGCCGGCCGGCATGGTGGCTGTCCAATCCTGGTGTTCGGCATCACGCCAAAGCTGATAGAGGACTGGAACCAAACATGACAACCAAGAAAGCCGATGCAGCACTATCTGAGGCCGGGCAAGACCTGCTGAAACTGCATGGCGATAAGCAGTTTTCAACAATCCTTGCGGATCCGCCCTGGCAGTTCCAGAACCGGACGGGCAAAGTCGCGCCCGAACATCGCCGCTTGTCCCGTTACGGCACGATGAACCTGGCTGAAATTATGGCGTTGCCTGTAGAGCAACTGGCCGCCGATACCGCGCACCTTTACCTGTGGGTTCCTAATGCCCTGCTGCCGGAAGGTATCAAGGTGTTGGAAGCCTGGGGCTTCTCGTACAAAAGCAATATCGTCTGGCACAAAATCCGAAAGGATGGTGGCTCTGACGGTAGAGGCGTTGGCTTCTATTTCCGCAATGTCACGGAGCTGGTTCTATTCGGTGTTCGCGGCAAGAACGCTAGGACGTTGCAGCCCGGCAGAACACAAGTGAACTATCTCGCCACTCGCAAGCGCGAACACTCGCGCAAGCCAGACGAGTTTTATGACATTGTTGAGTCTTGCAGCCCAGGGCCTTACCTAGAGTTGTTCGCACGCGGCCCGCGTGAAGGCTGGGCGGTATGGGGCAATCAGTCCGATGAGTATTTCCCGGACTGGCCGACTTACTCTAACCACTCGCAATCAGAGCGCGGCACGGTAGCCAGTGGGGCAGTCAGCCTTGCCGCTGCACCGTATGGGATTGACTGACGATCCTCCAAAAAAAAGAGGCGGCCAGTTGGCCGCCTCTTTCATTCCTGGCGTTCAAATCTAATCAGGGTGTCAGCGATTGGCGCACGGCCTCGATGGCCTCCTGGAAGTCATGTGGTGTGGCCTGGCCGGTTTCAGCCTGGTAGAAAACCACCATGAACATATTGGCAACCGCCTCGGCCAGCGGCCCGAGCTGCTGCGCATGTTCCTGGTCGAGATATTCCAAAGCGGCCAAAGCAGACGCTGCTTGATGCACTGCTTGGCTGGTTTCGATAAACTGTTGTATTGAGGGTCGGCAGGGATTCATGTAAAAAACCGCAGAAACAGGCTTAAGTCCCTGTCACAGTTGGGTTTTTATCATTCCTCTGTGTCATTTTTTCTGCCCCTTCAACAGGGTCTTTCGCGGACGCATCAGGACTGGGCACCGTAGCGCTGAAACGCTCCAGCATGCTGACCACGACCTGCTCTTGCGCCGTGACGGATGACTTGGCTGCGGTCAGCGCCAGTTCCAGCTGTTGCTTTGCCGTGAGCAGTTCGTTGGCCTTGGCCTCCAACTGTTCGTTCGAGGCGTTGAGTTGCTTGACGGCCGCCTCCTGCTCAACCAGGCGCCGACCCAACTCCTCGGTGCGCCGTTGTGGGGTCTCCTCGTTTTCAGTGCAATAAGTGACGGTACGAAAAGCTAGCACTGGCGCGGAGGTGGTGTTGGTAGATCGTTGATTTCATTGACTTTCCTGTTCACTTTCAAATCTGCGATTCGTGGCGTCAAACCGTGGTCGGTTTCATCCATTGGTGCCAGTTATCGATGCATTTGGCCGCGAAGGCAGGATTTGGTCAGCATAGCGGTCAACCGGGAAGCGAAACACACCCCGCAAGTTGATGCTCTCCAGCCTGGTGGGCGCAATCTTCCCGATCAGTTCCGGTGGAATGACCTGGCGGCGGTTCGACCAGCGATCCAGGACCGCCTGCATCTGTGAGGTATTCCACGCCATCACGATGTTGGCCATCAGGCTCAACGCATCGGCCACAGCCTGCATTTCATCGACACGTTTGGCCTGCGCCGGGCTGATCCGGCCGGTATAAATGGCGCGCTTGAGGGCGTTAACAGCCTCGCCCCGATTGAGCACCCGGCGCAACTCGTTCCTGAAAGCGTCCTTGACAAAGTAGTCAGCCAAAAACGCCGTACGCAGCAACCGCCCCAATTGCACGCCAGCCTCATAGATTGGATCGCCCTGGGCGGCAGAACCGAACCGCGCAAGAGCTGCCACCGCACTGGCATGTCCGCTCATGACCGAGGCTGCCAGGTGCACCAGACTATCCCAATGCTTTTCGATCAAAGCGACGTCGACATTGGCTTCGCACACCGCAGCGATTTCTGCGGGCACTTTGGTGCCGCGTGGCACAAAGAGGTGGCGCTGTTTGAGTTCCTTCAACCGCGGGCAAAGATCAAAACCAAGCAAACGGGCATGTGACATGGCAAAGTCGGTGTAGCCATGGGTATCCACAGCAAGCTGGCTGGTCTCCAGCTTTTCTTGGCGGATGACACCTTCAATGGCCACGCCCGCCTGGCGCTCATTGAGCACAAAGGGCTGCGCATGGAAGATGCCCCACCGGTCTTTTACATGGGAGTAGATTCCAATGGAAGGTGTGTTGCGCCGAGGATCAAGCCGGGCTTGCCACACCCGTTTGGTGGTCTCCATGCTCATCATGTCAGAAGATGCCAAATCGGACCGCCCCCAGGTGGCGGCAATCGGGTGTCGCTGCATGAATTCCAGCACAGCCTGGCAGGCCTGGCTCAGACGCCGTTCGTCCCGCGCCCAGCGCATGGCCTGGCGAATGCTGGTGGCAGACAATTGCGGAATCATGCGCGCGCATTCGACCGCAGTCAGACTGGTGCCGTGGGCCATGATGCCGGCATAGACCATCAGCAGCTCGTCGGTAGAGCGCGGCTCACGTCCGAGCATGATCCAGCTAAAGCGCACCTGGGCGTCAACGGCCAGAATCACTTCCGGCAATTGAACCTCACCGATGCGGTGATCCAAAGCCGCGCGCAGCTTGGTCACTTCTGGGTCTTCGTCCTCTGCGGGCAATGGCGACAAATGGAGTTCATCATCCACGCGCAGTACGCCACTGCGGGCTGCAGCGGCCACCGCATCGACACCGGCAGTTACTCTGGCCAGCAAAGGCTTCAAGAAAGTGGCAGCCTTGCTGGGTAACGATAGACGGGCATAGTGTTTCTTGGACTCTGCCTGCCAACGCTCGTCCGTGAAGAACAAGCGCGCACGACCCCGAAAGCTCAGGCTGTGCTCAATCCAGACCGAGCCATTGCGCACCGCGCGGCGCAGGGCAAACAGGGTGGCCACCTCCAACGCCTGAAACGCCCGTTCCCGGTCTGGGCTGGAGATCGAAACCTGCCAGATCATTCCCAGACTTGGTGCCACCACTTCAACTGGCAGCTTTCTGGATCCTTTGAGATATAAAGCTTGCAGCTTGGCAAGGTACTCGATGGCAGGTGCTCGCCGGTGGCCTGCCAGGGCAGCTTTGCAATGGCGACGAGCAACGACCGCACGGGGCGAATTCCATCAATCAATCCCTCGCGGACCAGGGAGGCCCTGCTCGGTGGTTTGCGTTTCTGGGTTTCGGTGATCAAGGCTTCAAGACGGGCACGCAACTCAGCATCTGGCACCGCACCTTGCGCGCTCAAGGCAACAAGTTCGCCGAGCAGCGTTTTGTACATTGCGGCCCAATTGACGGTAGCGGGGACATCGGCGGCAGCCTGACGCCACAGATCGGCGATCCGGCGCTGCACCATAAGGATCAACTGGTCTGTGGTGGTGAACAGGCAATACCGAAGAAAGCATGCGACCTCCACGGTGCGCGCTGGCTCTTTGATCTTGGCTCCGGCTGAGGGCGGCCTGGAGACAAGTCGGCGCGCGTAGCGGCGCAAGATGAGATCGGGGATGTCTGCCAGGTGCTTATGAACGTCCAGCGTGTAAAGCAGGTCGATGCGCTCCAGTACCTCGCTGATTTGGCGGGTTGAGTGTTTCGCCGGTGCAGCCCATAGCCAACTCTGCTGGGTTTGTCCATCTGGGCGCAGCTCTGAAACTGAGGCTCGCCAGCGATCAAGTGTTGCTGGATCAACGCTGGCGGCGATGGCGGTGCCTGTTTCAACTTCAAGCTGGGCAAGTGCCGCCGCAATCAGTGTCCGAATTGCCCGCTCGTGCACGATCACCAGCTTGTTCTTGTACAGCCATTGACGCGCCCGCACGAGTAGCTGATCGCGGTCGGCGCAGCGCGCCACTTCGTCGCGCAGTTCACGTACCAGTGAGCGGCGCTGGTGCTCGCTCATCCACTGGAATCCAAGGACCGTGCAGGCTACTTGTTGGTGATCGAATAGCGTGCGCCCGCGTTCATACATGGCTCTCAGCGAGGCGACTTCTGGTGCTGCAATGCCAAGCTCGTTGCCAAGGTGGCGCCACAAGGCTACTGGAATTACCCGAAAGGCACCGAGCAAACGCCCACTCATGCGCAGGAAACCAATATGGAGCGCCAGACCAAGCTTGTGGGAATCACCTCGGCGTGCATTGATTGCGTCGCGCTCGGCACCATCGAAGGTGAAAAATGCCTTCATCTCGAAGTCGCTGATATCGCGGGGGAGCCCACGCATCCCCAAAAACGTTGTGTGCCAACCCTGCATCGTGAACCTCAAAAGTGGGAGGCCACCATACCCGTTTACAAAGCGAACAGGAAAGTCAATGAAATCAACGGTCTACCCAGACCACCCCCGCGCCAGTGCTAGCTTTGCGTACCGTCACTTATTGCACTGAAAACGAGGAGACCCCCACTACAAAGCATTCATGCAGTTGCCACTACAAAACTTCCGCAAAAATGTGCATAAGTCGTTGACTCACATGGAAGCGGCTTCACCAAAAATGCGAAATCGGCATTTTGGTGTCGAACTCGGGTTGCCAGGCGCTGCGACCATCCTTCTGTGTTGCATTCCGCGTCCCGCTGTCATGCCTATGTCATACCGACGATCTACCATCCTTTCATGATCGATCTGTAGATCAAAGTTACTTATTGATTACATGATCGAATCAGCAGGCCGGAAGGAGCCGCAGTTTGCCCTCCCGATTATTCGTTGGAAGACCTTGGAGCATCACCATGTTTGCAGAGCAGCAACGCGAATATCTCGACAAGGGATATACGAAGATTGAAAGCTTTTTCTCCGCGGAGGAAGTAGCGAAGATTCTTGAAGACGTCAGCGCTGCTGGGGCTGGATGCGGCGGGCATCGAGGCCAGCGTGCGCGCTTGGCCGGCCTGCTCAGGCTTGTAGGGCACAGCGGATGCTTGAACATACAACGTCTAGACGTCTGCTCAGACAGGTGCATGACAGGGATTGGCGCTGAGAAATGAACGCAAATCAAGAGCATACAGTAGAGCATTTATTTGGATTGGTTGCCACGAGTCCGGTGGCCGCTCTAAAACAGGTTGCTCAAGATTTCTCTCTGATGGCGTTGGCGCGGTCTGCGCGGGCGCGCACGGCGCGCATGATGCTGCCGCTGCCTGATCCGGTTTCGGGCGGGCGGTTCTTTCTGGGCGAGGTTCTGGTGGCCGAGGCCACAGCAGAGGCGCAGGGCCTTCAGGGTTACATGATCCGCGTGGGCGACGATCTGCACGCCGCTCGCCTGGGCGCGGCGATCATGCTGGCCGCCGAAGAGTATCCGGAGCGCGTGGCTCGGATCACCGAACTGCTCGGATCTCAACTTGCGACAGGGCGACACGCCGCCGAGCGCGCGGCGGTGCGCGCCACACGGGTGCGCTTTGACGGGGGCGAGGCCGAGGCCTATGCCGCCAGCGACTTTACCACTGACCGCTAGGGGGGCGTGACCATGCTGCTTGACGAGCTAACCAGCGATCCGTTCGAGACACAGCGCATCGCGCGCAGGGTGATTTCGGCGATGGCCTATCCGGGGCGCTTGCATGCCTGTGACGAGGCGCGTGCCGAGGCGGTGCTGAGCGCATTTGCGCCCGTGGGTACGCCGGTGCATGTGACTGCCGCCGCCGAGGCGGCAGGCTGTGCCGCGCCACGCGGGCTGCGGCTGGCCGCGCCTGGCGCGGCGGCGGTGGTCGTGATGGCGGGGGCTGAGGCGGGCGATCTGTTTGTCGATCTGCGGCGCGGCAGCCTGCAGCATCCGCAAGAGGGGGCGTTGGCGGTGATCATGCTGGACGCGCTTGCGGCCGATACCTCGGGCAATCTTACGGTCTTCGGCCCTGGCCCGATCGGGGCCCGCCGCATTCTTGCCGGGGGGCTCTCGGCCCGCTGGGCCGCGCGCCGCGCCGAGGTCAATGCCGGGTTCCCGATGGGCGTCGATGCGCTGCTGATCGGGCCGGATGGCACGATGCTCGGCCTGCCGCGCCATGTGAAACTGGAGGGCTGAGCTATGGGTTATTCCGTTGTCCGGGGTGGCGCCGAGGCGATGCAGGCCGCCGAGGAGATGCTCGATTTCGTGCGTCTCGGAGGGCTTGATCGCGGCGATGCCGAGGCCGCGCCACCTACATTCGAGGTGATCGACATGATGCTGCGCAGCCAGCGCAGCGCAGTGGACCGGATCATGGCCGAGGCCGGGTTCTATGCGCCCCGCCTGGCCGCGACCGCCCTGGTGCAGGCCGAGGGCGACGCGATCGAGGCGTCGTTTATCCTGCGCTCGCTGCGCGCGAGCCTGCCCCGGATCGAGCCGGCCCTGCCGGTCGAGGTGGCCAAGATGCGGGTGCTGCGGCGGATCTCGTCAGCGTTCAAGGAGGTGCCGGGCGGGCAATATCTGGGCCCGACGCGCGATTATACGCTGCGGTTCCTGCGCCGGGCGCTCGAGGATGAGCTGCCTGCCGCGCGCCTCTCGGAGGTGATCGCGGCACTGGGCGGCGACGATGGGGCCCTGCCCGAGATGCCGCGCGTGGTCGAGATGTTGCGCGAGATGGGACTGATTTCCCAGCCGCCAGAGCCGCCCGAGGAGGAGCCCGTGGACATCACCATGCAGCCCTTGCGCTTTCCACGCCCGCCGCGCTCTGCCCGATTGCAGGCGCTGGCGCGCGGCGAGACGGGGATGCTCAACGGCCTCGCCTACAGTTCCCTGCGCGGCTACGGCCATGTG
>NZ_SNWH01000029.1 GCF_004361885.1 Halomonas ventosae | reverse complement strand
CCTGGTGCGCTGGGAGAAAAGGGCCGATACCTACTTGGCGATGCTCCACTTGGCGCTGGGCATCATCACGTGGCGGACATGCCTATCGAAATAGGTTCTTAGAGCCACCGACAATGAAGCAAACGGCTCATGTCGACGAGAACAGGCCAACAGGCCTGCGTGGGTGCAAAATTTTCAGGAGGAATAGATGACTGACACTGATCTGCGCCGGGGCGAGGCCACCGCTGCGATCGATCCGCCCTCCGACGCCGTGCTTCAGTTCATCGGCACCATCCGCACGCCTTGGGCGGATCGCAAGGACTGCCCGCGCCAGGGGCAGCTTGACGGGCCTGAATGCCGGATCGAACTTCATCCTGTGTGGCATCCTGCGCTGATGGGGTTGGAGCACTTTGAGCGCATCGAGGTGCTCTACTGGCTCGACCAAAGCCGCCGCGACCTGTTGTTGCAAAGCCCGCGCGATGACGGGAGAACCATCGGCACCTTCGCCTTGCGCTCGCCGGTGAGGCCCAACCCGATCGGCACTTCGTATGTCCGTTTGCTGCGGATCGATGCGGGGGTGCTGCATGTACGGGGACTCGACTGTCTCGATGGAACGCCGCTCATCGACCTCAAGCCCGACCACTGCGCCTTCACCGTGCAGGCGCCGCCGAAACTCGAAGGCAACCAAGCAACCTGAACGATAGGAGAACGACCATGCGAAAGAGACTCCTGCTGGCCTCGGCCCTTGGACTGGCGATGAGCCCGGCCCTGGCACAAGATGTGGCGCTTTATGCCGCTGGCAGCCTGAAAGCGGCGCTTTCGGAGGTGGCGCAAGACTTCTCGCGTAGTTACGACACGCCAGTCGCGACAAGCTTCGGCCCATCCGGCCTGATGCGCGAACGGATCGAGGCGGGCGAGAGGGCGCACGTCTTTGCTTCGGCCAACATGCGCCACCCGCGCGCACTGGAAAGGGCGGGTAAAGGAGGGCCCGTGGCGCTTTTTGCGCGCAACCGTCTTTGCGCACTGGCGCAACCTGATGTCGAAGTCTCTGCTGAGACGCTGCTCGACGTGATGCTCAAGGATGACATCCGGCTGGGCACATCGACGCCCAAGGCTGATCCCTCCGGCGACTATGCCTTCGAGCTTTTCGACAAGTCCGGCCATGCCGAAGTGCTTAAGGCCAAGGCCCTGCAACTGACCGGTGGGCTGGACAGCGCAGCCCCGCCCGAGGGACGCAACACCTATGCCTGGGTGCTGGACAGCGATCAGGCGGACCTGTTTCTGACCTATTGCACTAATGCCGTGCTGGCGAAAAAGGAGGTGCCGGGCCTTCAGATCGTGCAGATCCCTGAAGCCCTCTCGGTCGGGGCCGATTACGGACTGATTGTGCTAGACGGGGCCCCGCCCGAGGCCTGGAGGCTGGTGCTGCACATCCTCTCGCCCGACGGCCAGTCGGTGCTGGCCGATTACGGCTTCGACGCCGCGACTTTACCCAAGGCGGAGTGACATGCGCTACCTGGCGAGCTCTCAGCAGGATACCGCTCGCGCCAGACGCGAAATCGTGCCGCCACCGGCCAGGTTCAGCATGACGCCATGGACACCGTCGGCGAGACACCCTGGGTCAGTGCCGCGGCATGCTGAGCCTGGAGCGCACGCTGAAAGCCCTCGCGTGCCTGCAGGCGGGCCCAGTAGTCGCGCACGTTCGACTTGAAGCGTTCGTCCAACCCCAGGTGGCTGGCCAGCAGCAGCGCGTAGCCCACCGAGACGTCGGCGGCGGTGAAGCGCTCGGCGCACAGCCAGTGCCCCGATGCCAGCCGTGGCTCCAGGGTGCGCAGCCGGGAAAGGAACCAGCGGCTATAGTCCTCCACCACCTGGGGCAGGCGACGCTCCGGGGGTTCGAAGTGGCCGTAGCGCAGCACCAGGGTCTGGGGAAAGGTCAGGGTCGCCTCGCCGAAGTGCAGCAGGTTCAAGTAGTCGCCATAGCCGGGTTCATCGATGGCCACGTCCAGCCCCGCCTCGGGATGGCGAGCGGCGAGATACTGGCAGATGGCCGCCGACTCGGTCATGCGCGTCTCGCCGTCGATGAAGGCCGGCACCGTGCCCAGCGGATTGACGGCCAGGAAGGCCTCGTCATGCATCCGGGGCGGGAAGGCGTGCAGGATCAACTCATAGGGCAGTTCCAGTTCCTCCAGCAGCCACAGGGGCCGGAAGGAGCGAGCACTGACACAATGGTGGAGGCGGATCATGGGGTCTCCTGGTGCGTTCTTGGTAGCCTTGGAGGTAGGTCATGGCAAAAGGCTACTATGCTGCCTGCTGCCGGGGTAGGCGCGCAACGCGACAGCGGCCGACCCGGAGAGATGCCCTGACGACCAGAGGAGTCCGTCATGCATATCGCCGTGCTTACCCTCACCTTCAGCCTGCCGGGCTGTCGCTCCCTGAAGGAGAAGCGCCAGCGCATGGGTGGCCTGCATGAACGCTTCGGTCGTCATCCGTCGATTGCGGTCTGCGAGAGCGGTGACCTTGATCGCCACGATGCCAGCGAGTGGACCTGCGTGGTGGTGGGCACCACGGCGCGGGAGGTTGCCTCGCTGTGCAGCGAGATCGAGGACAAGTCGCAACGCACCGTCGACGGTCGGATGCTCGATGCCACCCGCGAATTCCTGTGAGCGTGACCACCATGAGCTTCACGGGATACTGCTGGCTCTTCTCTTGTTACACGTGTTACACGGCGCTTATGGTGAGTCGCCGGCGCCCTGGAGCAGCCTCTGGCGCTGTTCCTCGGTGAGCAGATCCTGCAGTGCATTATGCAGGCGGACGCGCTCGGCGATCATCTCGCCCTGGAGCTCGGACATCTGCGCATTGAGGGTCTTGACCTCGTCGGGATCGGGGCGAGCCTGCTGCATCAGGCTGAACATCTGCTCGCGCAGCTCCATCATCTTGTTGGCACGCTTGAGTTGGCTGCGCTGATGTTCCTGCATCAGTTCGCGTGCGGCGCTACGTTGCTGCGCATCGAACAGTTGGAAGAAGCCGCCCTGCCCATAGCCAGGCCCCATCATGCCGGGGCCCATCGGGCCGTAGCCCTGACCCTGTCCATAGCTCTGCCCATAGCCAGGCCCCATCATGCCGGGGCCCATCTGGCCATAGCCGTGACCGTGGTTCTGCCCATAGCCCGGTCCCATCATGCCCTGTGCGAGGGCGGTGCCGCTGGCTCCCGCCGCCAGGGCCATGGCCAGGCCGATGGTGAGGGTCTGCTTGCGAATCTTCATGAGGTATCTCCTGTGGAATCGCGGTTGCTGATCACCTTCACACCTGTTGGCAGGGGTGACTTGTTCAACAGCATAGCGGGACGGCGAGTCACCCACTTGATGCACATCAATCACCTTGCAGCCTCACGACAAAAGGCGCTACCGGTATGGCTTTGCACCAGTCGATCAGGATCGCCATCCTGAGGCTTGAGGGCCGGGGTGGCATGCGTATGCATGACCCTGCCCGGCCGATCCATCCATGAGAGGCCAGTCGTCGAGTGTCATCTGGCGAGGGCCGTCATAACAGCGAGGTATCACCATGCTTCTCGAAGGTTCCTGCCATTGTGGCGCGGTGCGCTTTCGCGTCGAGTCGCCGCACCCCTATCCCTATCAGCGCTGCTACTGCTCGATCTGCCGCAAGACGGCCGGAGGAGGCGGCTATGCCATCAACCTCGGTGCCCTGGCCGCGACCCTCGAGGTGGAGGGCGAGGAGCATCGGCGCATCTACCATGCGGTGATCGATGGCGAAGAGAGCACCGGCGAGCGCCACTTCTGTGGCCACTGTGCCAGTGCGCTGTGGATCTTCGATCCGGACTGGCCGGAACTGGTGCATCCCTTCGCCTCGGCGATCGACAGCGAATTGCCGGTTCCGCCGGAGCGAGTCCACCTGCTGCTCGACAGCAAGGCGTCCTGGGTGGAAGTCGAGGCCCACGACAACGACCGCTGCTTCGCCGGCTATCCCGAGGAGAGCCTCGCCGAGTGGCACCGGCGTCGGGGCCTGGAGTGCTAGCGACGGGTATGCCCGACACCTTCGCCCATGCCGAGTGCTTCGCGCGGTTGACCCAACTGCTGGCCGAGTTTCAGCCGCTGTGGCAACCCCTGCCGTTCCAGCATCGCCGGCTCGCCTGGGCCGAGGCGCATCCCGAGCTTGCCGACCGGCTGCGCGCCCTCGATGATGCCACCTGCGCGCGCCTTAAGGCCGATCCCTTCCGCGCCTCTGCCCTGGACGAGTGGCTGCCGGTGGCGGCACTCGCCGCCCTGGTCGCGCTTCCTGAGCTGCCTGCCGAAGGGCCTTGCCTGCCGTCGCACTGGGCCGAGCACGGCCTCTCGCTCACCCGGGAGCAACTGGCCATGGCGGTGCAGGAGACCGTGACCGCTCCGCGTCATGTGCGCCGCCATCGCGAGCGGGCCAATGCCTGGCGGCTGGGCTTCGATGCCCTGCAGCGCCGGATACGGAGCGAGGATGCCTACCTGCCGGTGCCGAGCCTCGCCTATGGCCGCATGCCGGAGGACTTCGCGGCGTTCTGCCGCTGGGCAGCGGAGTGCAAGGGACTGACGTTGCCGCCGGGGATCGACTGGGGCGCCTTCGAGCGGGAAGGGCATCGCCGCCATGCCGAGGTCACCCGCCTGGAGCTGATCCGCCACCTCTTTCGCCGCCCGCTGGAGGTGTGGCTGGTGCTGGATCGTCTGTGGCGGCTCGAGGAGGCGGGCTTCACGGTCGAGCTTGGCACCTTCTGCGCGCGTGAACTGACCCCCCGCAACCTGCTCTGCTGCGGGCTTGGCGCTCAGGCAGTCACCATGACCGTCAGGGCGACTCCCGCGCCTTACGCCAGGCTTCGAAGTAGTCGCGCATGCGCTCCAAGGGGCGGGCGTACCAGGCCTGACCTTGGGCAGGGCCGTCCCTTGGTGGCTTTATTCGGCGAGGTCAGGCGGGTTGGGTGTCGATCTTGCCGAAGCGGTGGTGCAACCAGGCGTTGATATCGTCGGACTCGTAGAGCCACTCGTCGGCACCCTCGTCGTGAGCGATCTTCAGGCAGGGCACCTTGATGCGCCCGCCGCCCTCGGCAAGGTCACGGCGGTGCTCGGGGTCGAGCTGGGCGTCGCGCAGCTCGATGGTCAGGCCCAGGCGAGCGATCTCCTTGCGTACCCGGATACAGAACGGGCAGGTGCGGAACTGGTAGAGCGCTAGGTGGCGGCACGCCGCGTCGACGCTAGCCTGTTCCTCCGGGCTGCGTTCGATGGCCTGGGGAGTGGAGAGCTTCTCGGTGATCAGCATGACCGGCGCCAGCACCAGGCGCATGCCGCGGAAGAAAGTACGAATCAGCAGTCTCATCGGGGATGATCAACCTCGCAAACGATGAAGGGTCAGGGCGTTGTGCCAGAGACGCCCATGATGCCTGTCGTGGCCGCGTGTTGCGAGACGTTCGGCGGGCCGTCCTTCCCATGGTTACGGCGCAGCTGATCGACGCAAACGTCACGGGGTGGCAGGCGGAAAGCGGGCCAACAGTTCCTGGCGTTCGCCGTGGCGAAGGATTTCCAGCGGCAGCAGGGTGCCGGGAGCCTGGCGGCCGATCACCTCGGTGAGGTCGGCGGGCTTTGCCATGGGCTGGCCGGCGGCGGTGATGATCACGTCTTCCGCAGCGAGGCCGGCCGCCTCGGCCACGCTGCCGGGGGCGATGCCCTGCACGAGCACACCGTCGGCATGCTCGCCGATCAGCACCCCCAGGCGCGGCGGCTCGGGCAGCTGGAAGGCCGACTCGTCGCCCAGCACGAAGAGCGCATCGGCTCGCGTCGCGGGCGGCTGGCAGTCGGGACCCGGCGTCCAGGGCAGCAGGCTGCGATGGTCGTCAACGCCCAGGTCCTTCAACTGGTAGGGCACGCCGTTGCCCAGGTGGCCCTGGCCCATCAGGCCCGCCACCAGGGTGCCCGGTGCGGTGGCATCGACCAGGGCGGTGGCCATGGCGCGATCCCAGACCAGCTGGGCGCTGATGAAGCGCTCGAGGTTCTCCGGGTCGTCGTCGCGATCGGCGTGTTCGGCGTAGATCGCCTCCAGCGATGCGCGGTAGTCAGGCAAGGCCGGGGCCGGTGGCGTGATGCCGAAGCGCTGCTGCGCGGGGACCGCCTGCCAGCCCTCGCTTGCCAGGCGGCCGCGCAGCTCAGGGGACACGTTGAGCGCCAGCAGCGGGATGCGCTGCATGCGTGCGAAGTGCAGGATCGGCAGGTAGAGGGCCGGGTCGAAGCCCCAGGCCTGGCGCCAGCCACTTTGCTCGAGGAAGGCGGCTTCATCGAGTTCACCGGCTACCCAGGCATCCAGTGCCGGTTGGGCCTCGCGGGGCAGCATCTCCAGGCCAATCACCAGCGATGGATGATGAGCATGCAGGGCGGCCAGGGTGTGAAGCTGCCAGCGGTGATGATCGAGGCGGTCATGCTGCTCGCCGAGCAGCACCACCTGGGCTCCGGCGAGTTCCGTCATCATTCCGGCGGTGGTTCGCGTCTCGCCACCGGCGAGCTGCCACTGGCCGGGCATGGGGCAGCCCTCGGCCTGTGCGGCGAGCGGGGCCAACCAGGCCAGGCTGGCCGCGATGGCGAGACGGCGGGCATGGAAAAAGCGGGATTGCGACATCGGCGACGCTAGGGCCTGTTGAGGTTTCTGCGCGAACCGTGTTGCTGCGCCAGATGCCGCCATTTGCCGCGCAACCCAATGGGCCGGACCCGTTTTTGCACGATACTGCGTTATTCGTCGTTCATTTGAAACAAGCAAACCACTCTCCTCATGCCTTGCCCCGCACAAAAAGCCCCGCACAAAAACGGACCCCAGCCTACCCGGCGACTCCTTGAGTGAAAAGTGCCGCGGTGATGGCAACACCGCCCGTTGCGGTCCTCAGTCGCTCTCTTCCTCTTCCTGCGCCTCCGAGTCGGCCTCCTCCTGCTTGGGACGGCGTGCCATCAAGGTAATCTCGACGTGGCCGCCGCCGTAGAGGCGTGGCGTCTGGCTGCAGGTACGCGCCGGGTAGTCATGGCCGTCGAAGAATTCGGCGTAGGTGGCGTCCATGTCGCGGGTCATGTCGAGGTCGGTGATATGCACGTCGCTGCGGACCACGTCGCCCATCTCGCAACCGGCAGAGTTCAGCATGCGCTGAAGGCTGCGCATTACCAGGCGGGTTTCTTCCACGATGTCGCCAATCACCGCCTCGCCGCCCTGAATATCCGCGGCGGTCAGCCCCGACAGGAAGACATAGTCATCGTCCAATACCATATGGCTGCCGGGGAACAGCGGCAGGGGTAGAGTTACGTCGTTCTGATGGTCGGGCATGGAAATTCTCGTTTTCAGTGCATGGTTCCTTACGAGGATAGCCATTTCCTTGGGACGCCGCCCTAGTCTCAGCGTGGTGCTTTATCATGGTCGGGGGCTGGGCGCCAGGCTTTTCTCATGGTATTTCTGGGCGCTGACCTACTCACTGACGGGAGTCCACCGATGAGCCATGTCTCCGATACGCTTCTCAACGCATCGACGTCGACACTGCCATGACTGAGATCCGTCCCGCCGCAACCCTCGCCCTGGTGCGCGATGGCCACCGGGGGCTGGAGGTTCTGCTGCTACAGCGCACCTGGCAGGCGGCCTTCCTGCCGGGCTACTTCGTCTTCCCCGGCGGGGCCGTGGACCTGCAGGACCCGGATGTCCGCGCCCTTGTCTCGGGCCAGGACGACGCCACCATCAGCCAGACCCTGAGCCTTGACGAGGGCGGCGCCGATTACATGATCGCGGCTCTGCGCGAGTGCCTGGAAGAGGCGGGCCTGCTGCTGGCCGTGGATAGTCAGGGGCGCCTGCCAGCAGGAGACCATCCAGTGCTGACGGCGGGACGCGAGGCGCTGCGGCGCAGCGACACCAGCTTCCGGGCGCTGTGCGAGCAGCATGGCCTCGTCCTGCCGCTGGACCGCCTGGCGTATCTCGGGCACTGGGTCACCCCCCGCGGAGCCCCGCGGCGCTTCGACACACGCTTCTTCGTGGCCTTGGCGCCGCCGGACCAGCAGGCGGCCCATGACGGCTGCGAGACCATCGACCATGCCTGGCTGCCTCCCGTAGAGGCCGTGGCCGCGCATCGCCAGGGCCGCATGGCGCTGGGCTACCCCACCCTGCGCACCCTGCGCCTGCTCGCCGACTTTTCCACCACTGAGGCGCTGCTGCGTCACGCCCATGCCAACCCGCCCACGCCGCGCCCCAGCCGCCCCTGGCCGGCCCGCAAGGGCGGTACCGCCTGGCAGGTGGAGCCGGATTCGCCGGCCTATGCCGAGGTGCGCCGCCTGGATCCGCATCGCCAGGGCACGGCGCGTGCCGAGCTCGTGCCCGGCCGAGTGGTTCAACTCGCCCCGGGCGTCACCCGGATCACCGCGCCCAATGCCGGCGTGATGACCGGCCCCGGGACCAACAGCTATCTGCTCGGTGACGGCCACGACCACCTGGTGATCGACCCCGGCCCCGCGGAACCGGCTCACCTGGAGCGGCTGCTGGCGCTGTGCGGCGGCCGGCTCTCGCGGGTGCTGGTCACCCATACGCATATCGACCACTCGCCGGGCGCGGCCTGGCTCAAGGCGCGTACCGGCGCCCGCCTGGTGGGCCTGCCACCCCCGCTCGGGGACAGCCAGGATGCCAGCTTCGAACCCGACTACCGGCCTCACCATGGTGAGCGGCTGGCCACCCCGGCTGGCCCGCTCAAGGTGCTGCACACGCCGGGCCACGCGTCCAATCACCTCTGCTACCTGCTGGAGCCGGCGTGGCTGTTGTTCGCCGGCGATCAGGTGATGCAGGGCTCCACGGTGGTGATCAACCCACCGGACGGCGACATGGCTGCCTACCTGGAGGTCCTGGACGCCCTGGGCGAGGAGCCCTTCGACACCATTGCCCCGGGCCACGGCTTTCTGATCGGTGAAGCCCATGCCGCCATCGACTACCTGATGACCCATCGGCTGGCTCGGGAGCACAAGGTGCGCCGGGCCCTGGCGCGCCATGGGCCGGCGCCGCTGGAAGCCCTGACGCCCCACGCCTACGACGACGTGCCGGCGGAGAAGCTGCGGGTGGCGACGCGCTCGGCGCTGGCCCACCTGCTCAAGCTGGAGACCGAGGGACGCGCCGAGCAGCAGGCCGGACTGTGGGTCTCGCGGGAGGACTGAGCGCCTGTTACGAATGGCTCGAGCGGGGGCGGGCCAGCAAACGGCTTCCAGGGCGCACCTCAGGCGAGCTGTTTCGGCGCTGCAACCACGAGTGCGACTGTGAGGTGCTGCTGGTGTGTCATGCCCCAGGGACCAACATGGTTGCAGAGGTCTGCGGGTTTCGTTCCAATACGGACCTCGCCTTCACGCCGTGAGGAATCACTGTGCCGGATGCCCATCTCGCCGATCCCGCCCTGACGCTCTATCACACCCTGGAGGCCATCCAGTGGCAGCGCAGCTTCGATGCACGCTCGCTGACCCGTGGACGGGGTTATGCGCGGCAGGGCAGCGTGCGCGACGGCACCCGTCTGGAACGTGACGGCGATCTGCTGGTGCTGCGGGCCCAGGTGGATGGCCGCGGGCGTCATCGTTACCTGACGCGACTGGCCGTGGACCCCGACCGCCCCGAGATGGGCGTGGTCAGCGATTGCAGCTGCCCGGTGGGGCGCCAGTGCAAGCATGCGGTGGCGGTGATACAGTGCTTCATCGACGAGATGGAGGTCGATGGCCTCCCGACCCGCGACGACGCGGCCTTGCTCGAGCAGCGTTGGGAGTCGTGGCTGGCCGAGCTCGAACCAACGCCCGACGGCAAGCGCTACATCGAGGCGCTGGAGGAGGACTATCGCCTGGCGCTGTTTCTGGACATCGACCCGAATCCTCGCTCGCCCACCCTCAAGGTGTCACCGGTGTGGGTGCGGCCGGCGAAACAGCGCAGTCGCGGTAACGGCTGGGTCAAGCCTCGGCCGATCATGGTGCAACGCGGCGGCGGCCTCTCGCCCAGGCCGCCCCAGGGGCTCCCGCCGGAGCAAGAGGAGGCCCTGGAGCTGCTGATGCTTGGCGATCAGCGCCGCCAGTTCTCCAGCGTAGGATACCAGCAGTGGTGGAATCCGATTACCCATGCCTTCCAGGCGCGGGCACTCTGGTCGCTGCTGGAGAGCGATACGCCGCCACTGCTCTTTCACCCCAAGCAGACCGGCGCCATGCTCGACCCGGGCCCGGCTTGTCGTCTGACCCTGGCCTGGGAGCCCGACGCCGAAGGCAACCAGCACCTATACGCCGATGCCGAGCCCGCTGACGTCATCTCCCATGAAGCCGCGATCGTGCGTGCCGGTACCGAGCTCTGTTATCTCGATGAGAAGAATGGCCGCTTCGGGCGTCTGCAAGGCGACCCCGAACTGCTGATGCGCCTGCGCCACGCGCCGCCGCTGCCCCCGGAGATGAGCGGCTGGCTCAGCGAGCGACTGAACAAGGTGCCGGGCCTGGCCGAGCGGCTGCCGACACCGCAACAGGTGGAGGAGCGCACCCTGGAGGGCGTTTCGCCACGTCTCAAGGTCACCATGCGCCTCGCCACCGGCCAGCTGGGCTATCGCGACGGCGCTACGGTGCCGCGCTGGATCGAGGTGGCGGCCGCCGTGGTGGGCTTCGACTACGACGGCATCGAGGTGCCGCCGGAGGAGGGCGAGAGTGCCCAGGGCTTCCGTGATGGGCAGCGTCTCACCGTGATGCGCGACCCCGAGGCGGAACTGTCGTTGGTGCGCACCCTGCCCCCCGGCATGGTGACCCTGGAGCGCCTGCGGCAGATCGACGCCGTGCCCGAGCATCTCGATCTCCCGGAGTGGACGCTGCTGCTGCCCCTGGACGGCACGCCGCCGGCCACTGCCGCCGAATGGCCGACCCACCTGGCCGGCCCCGATGACTGGTGGGAGATGATCGCCCGGCTGCGCCAGGCGGGCTGCCGGGTCGAATTCGCCGACGACTTCCCCGAGGAGCCGACTTACCTGGAGCCGGACGACTGGTACGGCGAGCTGGAACCGACCGGTAACGGCTGGTTCGACCTGGCGCTGGATATCGAGGTGGAGGGCGAGCGCCTCAACCTGCTGCCGATCCTGCGTCGCCTGTTCAAGGACCCGTACTTTCCGCTGGAGCCTGCCGACGACGAAGCCGAAGACGCCACCTGGACGCTGAGCCTGCCGGAGAACCGCCGCCTGGTGATGCCGCTGGCACGGCTGCGCTCGCTGATGGCGCCGATCCTCGACTGGCTGGGTGACGAGAACGATGCCGAGGCGGCGCTGCGCCTGCCGCTGACCGCCGCCGAGCAGGTAGCGCCGCTGGCCGAGCATGAGCGTTGGGCCGGGCGCGAGGACGTTACCGCCCTGGCCCGGCGCCTGCGAGAGCTGCCCGCCAGCCTGCCGGCACCGCCCGGCTTTGCCGGCGAGCTGCGCGACTACCAGGCCCGCGGCGTCGCCTGGCTGCGCTTTCTCTCCGAGCTCGGCACCGGCGGCATCCTGGCCGATGACATGGGCCTGGGCAAGACGGTCCAGGTGCTGGCGCATCTGCTCGACGAGCGCGCCCGCGGCGCGCTCGCGCGCCCGACCCTGGTGGTGGCGCCCACCAGCCTGGTGGGCAACTGGTGCGCCGAGGCGGCACGCTTCGCCCCCGAGCTCAACGTCGTCGCCCTGCAGGGCGGCAAGGCTCAGCGCGAGCGTCAGTTCGAGGAGGCGCTGCCGAGTGCCGACCTGGCGGTGACCACCTATGCGCTGCTGATCCGCGACCTCGAGCGCCTGCGTGAGCACGACTTCGGCCTGCTGGTCCTCGACGAGGCCCAGGCGATCAAGAACGCCGCCAGCCAGACTGCCCGGGTGGTTCGCGAGCTCAACGTCGACCGCGCCATCGCCATGACCGGCACCCCCCTGGAGAACCATCTGGGCGAGCTGTGGGCCCAGCTCGACGCCGTGGCCCCGGGAGCGCTGGGCAGCCAGCAGTGGTTCGGCCAGCGTTTCCGCACCCCCATCGAGAAGGAGGGTGATGTGGCACTCCGACAGCGCCTCTCCCGGCGCATCGCGCCGCTGATGCTGCGCCGAACCAAGCAGCAGGTGCTGGCCGAGCTGCCGGAGAAGACCGAGGCCCGCCGCGAGGTCACCCTGAGCGGCGCCCAGCGCGAGCTCTACGAGAGCCTGCGGCTGGCCCAGCACCAGCGGGTGCAGCAGGCGGTGGCCGAGCGCGGCCTGGCCGGTTCCGGCATCGTCATGCTCGATGCGCTGCTCAAGCTGCGCCAGGTGTGCTGCGACCCGCGGCTGGTCAAGCTGGAGAGTGCGCGCCAGACCCAGCGCTCGGCCAAGCTGGAGCAGCTGCGTGAGCTGGTGCCGCCGCTGGTGGAGGAGGGGCGGCGGATCCTGATCTTCTCGCAATTCACCGAAATGCTGGCACTGATCGGCGAGGCCCTGGAGAAGGATGGCATTCCCTTCACCACCCTCACCGGCGACACCCCGGGCAGGACCCGCACCCAGCGGGTAACGCTCTTCCAGCAGGGCGAGATCCCGGTGTTCCTGATCAGCCTCAAGGCCGGCGGCACGGGCTTGAACCTCACCGCCGCGGATACCGTGATCCACTACGACCCCTGGTGGAACCCGGCGGTGGAGGCCCAGGCCACCGGCCGCGCCCACCGCATGGGCCAGCAGAACCCGGTGTTCGTCTACAAGCTGGTGTGTGCCGGCACCGTGGAGGAGCGCATTATTGAGCTGCAGGCGCGCAAGGCCGATCTCGCCGCCTCGATCCTCGAGGGTGGCGCCGAGCACACAAGCGACGGCCCGCTGTTCGACGAGGAGGATCTGGCGCTGCTCTTCGCGCCGGTAGCGTAGTGGGTGAGGTCACTGGTGAGCCAGGTGAAGAAAAATTGGTTGATCGCAAATTGGCGTGAAAACAGCGGGAATGTCGCGTAGGACGGATAAGCCGGAGGCGCATCCGGCGTTTCCGCCCGGTGCGCTGGCGCTTACCGGGCCTACGGGGTCTGATGGCCAGCCGGTATCGTGCAGTTAACGATCACGCCAGTCTGTGAAGAACCGAAAAATTTCCGCTTTCGTTGTGAATTGAAGGGTGTCTTGTATGAAGACGTGGTGGACGCCATCGAAGCGGAAGTCCGCAAGACCCTTGGCCAGGAGGCGGATGAGACGCCCGCTACCCCTTGAGCCCAAACCCCAAACACGCTTCGGCAAGGAGGCTGAACATGCCCCGTTTCCTGCACACTGCCGACTGGCAGATAGGTCGCCAGTACGCTCGCTTCGCACCCGAGGATGCCGTGGCGCTGGCCGAGGCGCGCTTCATCGCGGTGGAGCGCCTGGCACGCCTGGCCGATGAGGAGCGCGTGGATGCGGTACTGGTGGCCGGCGATATCTTCGACGCCCAGACCCTGAGCGAGCGTACTCTGCACCGTACCTTCCAGGCCCTGGCCAGTTTCAGTGGCCCCTGGATCATGCTGCCGGGCAATCATGACGCCGCCTTGGCGGAGAGCGTCTGGACCCGCGCCCGGCGCATCGCGGCCATTCCCGACAAAGTACACCTGCTGCTGGCGCCCGAGGTGTCGCTGTTCGAGGAGCTCGGCGTGGCCATTCTCCCTGCGCCCCTGACCCAGCGCCAGACCCACCGCGACCTCACTGCCTGGTTCGACACGGCCGAGACCCCGCCGGGGCTGTTGCGCATCGGTCTGGCTCACGGCAGAGTGGAGGGGCAACTGGCAGAGGGCATCGACGCTGCCAACCCTATCGCCACCAACCGCGCCGCCAGCGCCGGGCTGGACTACCTGGCCCTGGGCGACTGGCACGGCCTCAAGCGGATCGACGAGCGCACCTGGTACAGCGGCACCCCCGAGCAGGAGCGCTTCAAGAATAACGCTGCCGGCCAGGCGCTGCTGGTGACCCTCGATACCCCCGGCGTCATGCCTGAGGTGGAGGCCCGGCCCATAGGTCAGCACGGCTGGTACGCCTGGCGGCGTCGGCTGTCGGTGGCCTCGGACCTCGACGCCCTGTTGGCGGAACTGGAGGCGCTGCCGCCCATGTCGGTGCTGGACCTCACCCTGGAAGGCCAGCTGGATCTTGCCGGTCAGCAACGCCTGGAGCAGGCGCTGGGTGCCGCGGCCGGACGCCAGCGTAGCCTGCAGGTGGAGACCTCCGGACTCGGCCTGGTGCCCACCGCCGAGGATATCGCCGCGCTGCACGCCGACGGCTACCTGGGCCATGTGATCGCCGAATTGCAGCGACGCCAGGAGGTTGAAAGCGAGCGCGAGGTCGCTCGCGAGGCCCTGGGCATCCTTGCCGGGATGCTGGGCGCCCGTCCGTCTCAACAGCGTGAGGAGCCCCAGGGATGAAGCTGTCGCGTCTTCGCCTCGAGCAGTTCCAGCAGTTTCGCACCTCGCTCGAGGTCAATGACCTCGGCGAGGGCATCAACCTGTTTGCCGGCCCCAACGAATCTGGCAAGAGCACCCTGGTGCGCGCCATCCGCGCCGCCTTCTTCGAGCGCCATCGCTCCACCAGCCTGGGCGAGCTGCAGCCGTGGGGCGAATCCTCGGCGGCCCCCGAGGTCACCCTGGCCTTCACCTGGCAGGGGCAGGAGTGGCAGCTGGACAAACGCTTTCTCCGGCGCCAGCGCTGTGAGCTGGTTGCCGCCGGTGAACACCTTAACGGCGACGAGGCCGAGGAGCGTCTGGCCGAACTGCTGGGCTACCAGTTTCCCGGCCGCGGAGCCAGCAAGGCCGAGCACTGGGGCATTCCGGGCCTGCTCTGGGTCGAGCAGGGTGCGGGTCAGGAGGTACGCGACTCGGTCGGTCATGCCGGCGAGCATCTGCAGTCGGCGCTGGTCGGCAGCCTGGGCGAGGCCCTTGGTGAGATGACCAGCAGCAGCGGCGATGCGTTGATTCAGCAGGTGGAGCGTGAGCGCGGCCGTCTGCTGACGGCTACCGGCCGGCCCACCGGCGACCTGCGCGAGGCGCAGCAGGCCTGTGAAACGCTGGAGGACGAACTGGCCCAGCAGGAAGAGGCGGTCAGACGCTACCAGGCCAGCGTCGACCGCTTGGGCGAGCTCGAGCGTGAGCAACAGGAGATCGATGCCGCCCGGCCCTGGGAAGCCCAACGAGAAAAGGCCCGCGCGGCCGAGCAGCAGCTGAGGGCCGTCGAGAAGCTGCAGCAACAGCAGGCTCAGGAGCAACGCGACCTGGAAGGCTGCCAGCGTCAGCAGCGGCTCTACCGCCAGCAACTGCAGGACTTCGAGACCCAGGCGGAGCAGCTGGTCACGCGCCAGCAGGACAACCAGAAGGCCCGCAGCCGGCTCGAGGCCTGCCAGGTTGGCGAAGAGCCCGTTCGGCGCCACCTGACGGACGCCACCGCGGCCTACGAGCAAGCCGCAGCCCGTCTGCAGGCTGCCCGTGAGCGCGACCACCGCCAGACCCGACAGGCGGAGCATGACCGGCTGGCCGAGCAGGTGGCAACGCTGGACGAGACCCTGGGCAGGGCCCGCAGCCTGCGCGACGCCCTGCAGCGCCTCGCCGCCGATTACCAGGCCCAGGCCGTGGACGGTAAGGCGCTGGGCGAGCTGCAGCGGCTCGAAGCCGAGCTCGGCAGGTTGGCCATCCAGCAGCATGCCCTGGCCACCCGGCTGGGCTTCTCCCTGGAGGCGGGGCAGCGGCTCGAGCTGGACGGGCAGACCCTCAGCGGCGAGGGTGAAACGCTACTGCTCGAACAGGCCGAGTTGCGGATTCCCGGGGTGGGCAGGCTGACCATCCAGCCCGGTGGCACCGACGTCACCGACTTGCTGCGCCGGCAGCAGCGCCGAGAGGCAGAGCGCGACGCACTGCTTCAGCGCCTGGGTGTGGCCGACCTGACCACCGCCGAGGCGCAGGCCAGGCGTGCCCGCGAGCTCGAGCAGCAGATCCAGGAGGCGCGTGCGCGACTCGAGGGCCTGGCGCCTGAGGGCGTGGATGCGCTGGAGAGCCAGCACCGGCTGGCCGTCAAGGGGTATGAGCAGCTGGCCGCAGAGCTTGCCGGGCTGCCAGCGGCAGAGCAGCAGGCCGAGCTACCCAGCATGGCGCAGGCTCAGACCGAACTCGACAGCGCCGGTGAAGCGCTGAAGGCGGCAGAACAAGCCGAGGTGGCTTATCGCCAGCAACTCAGCTTGGCTAAGCAGGCTCTGGCGACCGCCGGGGCCGAGTGGCAACGGCTTCACGATGAGCTCAATGCCCCTGATCGCCAGCGGCGTCAGCAGGAGGCCCGCGATGCGCTGACCGATCTCAAGGCGGAGGAGCAGCGCCTGGCCACATCGTTGCAGGCGCTCAAGCGGCAGATCGACGCCGCCAACCCCGAGCTGCTGGCCCAGGACGTCGAGCGCTTCTCCAGGGCCGCCGATGCCATGCAGCGCCACGCCAGGGAGCGTGAGGCCGAGATCACCCAGCTCAGGATCCGCCTGGAGACCCTGGGGGCCAACGGCCTGGAGGAGCAGCGTGACGAGACTCGCCAGAGGAAGGAGAGCCAGCAGCGCCGCCGCGAGCAGCTTCAGCGGCGCGCCGCCGCGCTGGACCTGCTGCTGACGCTGCTCAAGGAGCAGCGCCAGGAGGTTACCCTTCGCCTTCAGGCGCCGCTGCAAAAGCACCTCAACCGCTACCTGAAGCTGCTGTTCCCCGGGGCCGAGCTCACCGTGGATGAGGAGCTCAAGCCGGAGACGCTGATACGCACGGATGCCAGCCCGGAGGAGCGCGGTGATCTGGAAGCGCTCAGCTTCGGGGCCCGGGAACAGATGGGGCTGATCAGTCGCCTGGCCTACGCCGACCTCTTGCAGGAGGCGGGCCGCCCCACCCTGATCATCCTCGACGATGCCCTGGTGCATTGCGACCAGGCGCGCCGCGAGCAGATGAAGCGCATCCTCTTCGATGCTGCCCAGCGCCATCAGATCCTGATGTTCACCTGTCACCCGGAAAACTGGCAGGACCTGGGGGTGGTGCCCCGCGACATGCGTACCCTGAAAGAGGCAAGCTAGCCGCTCGGCTGATCCGTAATGACGCAAGGCAACGAAACCCGGATAATGAACGGTTTCGTTCGCCTACGCTCAACATTTTACCGGTGCCCCATGGAAATCAAGGTCAATTATCTCGACAACCTCCGCCTGGAGGCCAGGTTCGACGACTTCACGGTCATCTCCGACCAGCCTATCCGCTACAAGGGGGATGGCTCGGCGCCGGGACCCTTCGACTACTTCCTGGCCTCCTCGGCGATGTGTGCGGCGTATTTCGTCAAGGTGTACTGCAACGCGCGTGACATCCCCACCGAGAACATCCGGCTGTCGCAGAACAACATCGTCGACCCGGAGAACCGCTACCAGCAGATCTTCAAGATCCAGGTGGAGTTGCCGGCGGAGCTATCCGACAAGGACCGCCAGGGCATCCTGCGCGCCATCGACCGCTGCACGGTAAAGAAGGTGGTGCAGACCGGGCCCGAGTTCCAGGTCGAGGCGGTGGAGAATATCGACGAGGATACCCAGGCGCTGCTGATGGGCAAGGTGCTGGGCGAGGCGAATGGCGAGAACGGCACCTGGATCGAGGGCAAGGACCTGCCGCTGGAGCAGACTATCGCCAACATGACCGCGATCCTGGCCGATCTGGGCATGAAGATCGAGATCGCCTCCTGGCGCAACATCGTGCCCCACGTCTGGTCGCTGCACATCCGTGACGCCGCCTCGCCGATGTGCTTCACCAACGGCAAGGGCGCCACCAAGGAGAGCGCGCTGTGTTCGGCGCTGGGCGAGTTCATCGAGCGGCTGAGCTGCAACTTCTTCTATAACGACCAGTTCTTCGGCGAGCGGATCGCGGGCAGCCAGTTCGTCCACTACCCAAACGAGGAGTGGTTCCAGCCCGGCCCCGACGACGCGCTGCCGGCAGGCCTCCTCGATGCTTACTGCCGGACGATCTACGATCCCGAAGGGGAGCTTCGCGGCTCGAACCTGATCGACACCAACTCCGGCCAGCAGGCGCGCGGCATCGTCTCGCTGCCCTTCGTGCGCCACTCGGACGGCGAGGTGGTCTACTTTCCCTCCAACCTGATCGAGAACCTCTACCTCAGCAACGGCATGAGCGCCGGCAACACCCTGCATGAGGCGCAGGTGCAGTGCCTGTCGGAGATCTTCGAGCGGGCGGTGAAGAAGCAGATCATCGAGGAGGAGCTGGCGCTGCCGGACGTGCCCCAGGAGGTGCTGGCGCGCTATCCCGCCATCGTCGAGGGCATCGAGGCGCTGGAGGCCCAGGGCTTCCCGGTGCTGGTCAAGGATGCCTCGCTGGGCGGGCAGTTCCCGGTGATGTGCGTCACCCTGATGAACCCCAGGACCGGCGGCGTCTTCGCCTCCTTCGGCGCCCACCCGAGCTTCGAAGTGGCGCTGGAGCGCAGCCTCACCGAGCTGCTCCAGGGCCGCAGCTTCGAGGGCCTCAACGACTTCCCGCCGCCCACCTTCAACTCGCTTGCCGTCACTGAGCCCAACAACTTCGTTGAGCACTTCATCGACTCCTCGGGGCTGGTCTCCTGGCGCTTCTTCAGCGCCCGTTCGGACGTCGAATTCGTCGACTGGGACTTCTCGGGCAACGGCGCCTACAGCACCGAACAGCAGGCGGCGACCCTGTTCGGCATCCTCGAGGAGCTGGGCCTCGAGTCCTACATGGCCCTCCACGAGGACCTGGGCGCGCCGGTGTGCCGCATCCTGGTGCCCGGCTTCTCCGAGGTCTACCCGGTGGAGGACCTCATCTGGGACAACACCAACAAGGCGCTGCTGTTCCGCGAGGACATCCTGCATCTGCACGAGCTCAGCGACGCGCAGCTGGCCGATCTGCTCGAGCGCCTGGAAGAAAGCCAGATCGACGACCACCAGGGCATCATCACCCTGATCGGCATCGAGTTCGACGAGAATACCGAGTGGGGTCAGCTCACCATCCTCGAGCTGAAGCTGCTGATCAACCTGGCGCTGGGCCAGCACGAGGCGGCGCTGGAGCGGGTCGAGATGTTCCTGCAGTACAACGACAATACCGTCGAGCGCAATCTCTTCTACCGTGCGGTGCAGGCGGTGCTCGAGATCGTGCTGGATGATGATCTGGAGCTCGATGACTTCCGCTACAACCTCGGCCGCATGTTCGGCGAGGCGACCATGGCGGCCGTGGTGGGCTCGGTGAACGGCAGCGTGCGCTTCCACGGCCTGACGCCCACCAGCATGGCGCTGGAGGGGCTGGAGAAACACCAGCGCTTGATCGAGAGCTACCAGAAGCTCCATGCTCACCGCGCGGCCCGGGCCGGGCTGGCCGTGTCGATGGCGTAGCCGGTCGCCATGGCCCTGGTCAAGCGGCTACAGGAACGCCTCTAGTTCCTCGCGAGCCAGATTGCCGCCGGTGACCACCACTACCACATCACCTTCCGGCGGCAGCGTCACGGTGCCCTGCCGCAGGGCGGCCACCCCCACGGCGGCACCGGGCTCGGCGGCGAGCTTGCTGCGGTAGAGCAGATGATGCATGGCCTCGTGGATGGCGGTCTCGTCCACGGCCACCAATGCCTGGACATGTTGGCGGCAAAGCGGATAGGTATGCTCGCCGACCCCATTGGTCACTGAGGGCGTGGTCGAGCACCAATGGCGTCGCGGAAAGGGTGTCGGCCAGGCGTGCCTGCGCCTGCCGGATACTGGCCAGTTCGATCATCTGTTAAGCGTAGCCTTTCATCCCCGCCATGATAAAGCCTCGCACCTGACAATGCCGGCGGCCCACCGGACAGGTGGCATCAATCGTCATCCTTGCATACGCTGACTGTTCAAGATTCCGGGTTCAGGGCATTGCACACGAGGTAACGATGCGTAACCACAACCGCTATTCTGCCATCTCGATCATTAACCATTGGCTTACCGCGCTGCTGGTTGTCGTCATGCTGGCATTAGGCTTTGCTGCAGGGGCGGCGCCGTCTGAGGAAGTCGAAATATATATCATCGGTGTTCATATATCGCTGGGCTTCTTTGTACTGATCTTCGTTGCCTGGCGCATATTATTCAGGCTGTATGAAGGTTTCCCCGACAATATCGGGAAAACTGCCTTGGAGCGTCGCACCGCCTACTGGGTTCACAGGGCGATATTGGTGCTTCTGGCACTCCAGATCGTGACAGGCCCCCTGTACCTGTTCACAGAGAACGAATGCATGGGGGTGTTCGGATGGTTTTCGGTGTGCATACCGCTGGAGAGCTTGTCGTTCATCCATGAGCCCATGGAATGGCTGCATCTGAATGTTGGCATATACCTGCTTCCGGCTTTGCTTGTGCTGCATTTTCTTGGCACGATACGCCACTATGCCACTACCGAGAAACAGCAGGCGCCGTCGGATCTGTGAGCGAGTTCCCATCGTCACTCCCTCAGGTTGACCGCTTGAGGGAGTGACACATTACCCCGCCTCATTCATCAGGATGCCGAACGAGAGAGTCGACCTACTTCAACGTCATCCGATCGCTTGATAGTCGGTTGACCCAAGCTCGATTCGGCCTTTGCTCGTCTTTTCATCACATCGGGTCATCACATCGGGTCATCACATCGGGGGCCAAACCATCCGCCGTTGCAGACCCGCATGCATGGCATCGGTATTGTCATTGCGGCCACGTCATCTGCTGAGCCGCGGGGCGCGTTGCGGGTTTACCGATCACCACCGAAGGAGCGCACATGGCGACATTGAGTACGCTGTTCGTGCTGCTGGCTGCCCTGTTCTGGGGGCTGTCCGGCGGCATCGCCGGGGTGCTCATGGCCGACGGCTGGAACCCGCTGGTCGTTTCGTTCTATCGCGGTGCGATCGGGCTGGTGTTCGTGCTCGCCTGGCTGGCACTGCGCCCGGGCCGCAGCGGCCTGGCTGATCCCCGGCTGTGGGGTTGGTCGGTGATGGCCGGGCTAGGCGTGGCCGGCAACTTCACCTTCTACTTTGTGAGCATCTCCGAGGGCAGCGTGGCGGTGGCGGCCACGCTGATGTACTGCGCCCCGGTGTTCGTGTTTATCGTCTCCTTCGTCCTCAAGCTCGAACGGCCCACGCCGCTCAAGTGGGCCGCCATCGTCATGGTCATGCTGGGGATCGTGCTGCTGACGCGTATCTACGACATCCAGCCGGATGGGGTGACCCCCCTCGGCGTTATCGCCGGGCTGCTCTCCGGGTTCTCCTACGCCGTCTTCATCTTCGGCTTCAAGTATGCCGCGCCCCATGGCAGCCCCCAGGCCATTCTCGTCATCGCTTTCGCGGCTCTCTCGCTCATCCTCTTCCCGCTGGGCGATACCGGCCAGACCCTCTCGGCGTTGGGCACGCCGAGTTGGCCGCTCTTTGTCGTGCTGGGCGTGCTGGGTGCCGGCGTGTCCTTCATCCTCTATGTCATCGGGCTCAACTATACCGCCCCGGCCGTGGCCGCCATCGTGGCCATGGTCGAACCGGTCACGGCGTCGCTGTTCGGCATCGTGGTGCTCGATGAGCGCCTGGTCGGGACCGAGCTGGTCGGCATGGGCCTGATCCTGCTCACGGTAACGGCGTTGAGCGTTGTGTCCAGCAGCCGCTGAGCGTTCCGGCCGAACGATCTGGAACATATCGAGTCTGAGCCACCCTCTGCAACCGGATTGCTGCCATGTTTCGCGCCCTCTTGCGCTATTTCGAGACCTTGGTCAACCCCTATCCCGAGGATTCCCGCGGCACACCCCCGAGGGGGTTGTTCGCCTTCATCCTGCACTTTTCGCGACCCGTGCTGCCGCTGCTGATCGTGATGTCGCTGCTGACGGCGCTGGTCTCGGCGGCGGAGGTGCTCTTCTTCAGCTACATGGGTGACCTGGTGGATTGGCTTTCTGGCGCCGAGCGCCAGGGCTTCTTCGCCGAGCATGGCTGGCGCCTGGCTGGCATGGCGGCGCTGGTGGTGGTTGGCCTGCCGCTGTTGACCCTGCTGCAGGCGCTGGTGACCCAGCAGAGCATCTTCGGCAACTACCCGATGATCGGCCGCTGGCTGGCCCATCGCCACATGCTCGGCCAGAGCCTGGCCTTCTATCAGGACGAGTTCGCCGGGCGGGTCTCCCAGAAGGTGATGCAGACGGCCCTGGCGATACGCGAGACGGTGATGAAGCTGATGGACCTGATGGTCTATGTGCTCGTCTACTTCACCGGGGCCATGCTGCTGATGGGCCGCGCCGAGCCCTGGCTGATGCTGCCGCTGGTGCTCTGGCTGGGCGGCTATATTGCCATCATGTGGGTCTTCGTGCCGCGCCTGCGGGCGGTCTCCATGGCGCAGGCCGACGCCCGGGCGGTGATGACCGGGCGCATCGTCGACAGTTACAGCAATATCCAGACCATCAAGCTGTTCGCCGATACCCGCCGCGAGCAGGAATACGCCCGCGACGCCATGCAGGGCTTCATGGAGACCGTGTATCGGCAGATGCGCCTGGCTACCGGCTTGACCGTCAGCTTGACCCTGCTCAACTCCTTGCTGCTGGTCAGCGTGGCGGCCATGGCCATCGGCGCCTGGTACCTGGAGGCGGTCTCGCTGGGCATCATTGCCGTGGCCATCGCCCTGGTGATGCGTATCCGCTTCATGTCCGACTGGATTCTCTGGGAGGTGGCCGGGCTGTTCGAGAACATCGGCACCGTGCAAGATGGCCTCAATACCATCGCCCGGGAGCCGGCGGTGCAGGACGCGCCCGATGCCAAGACGCTGACGGTGCCGCGGGGCGAGATCCGCTTCGAGGCGCTGCGCTTCGGCTATGCGCGCCCCGACGGCCAGGGCCGGCGGATCTTCGATGGTCTCGATCTGACCATCGCCCCCGGCGAAAAGGTAGGGCTGATCGGCCGCTCCGGGGCTGGCAAGTCGACCTTGGCCAGTCTCCTGCTGCGCTTCTATGACCTGGAGGGTGGACGCATCCTGATCGACGGTCAGGACATCGCCGGGGTGACCCAGGAGTCGTTGCGCGGACATATCGGCATGGTCACCCAGGACACCTCGCTGCTCCACCGCTCGGTGCGCGACAACATCCGCTACGGCAGCCCCCAGGCCAGCGAAGCGCAGATCCAGGAGGCGCTGCGTCGCGCCCATGCCGACACCTTCATCGACGACCTGGTGGACCTCCAAGGCCGCCGTGGCCTGGATGCCCATGTGGGCGAGCGCGGCGTCAAGCTTTCCGGCGGCCAGCGCCAGCGCATTGCCATCGCCCGAGTGCTGCTCAAGAACGCGCCCATCCTGGTGCTGGACGAGGCCACCTCGGCGCTGGATTCCGAGGTGGAGGCGGCGATTCAGGAGCAGCTCTATACGCTGATGGAGGGCAAGACGGTAATCGCCATCGCCCACCGGCTTTCGACCATCGCCATGCTCGACCGCCTGGTGGTGATCGACGAGGGGCAGATCGTCGAGAGCGGCACCCACGGCGAGCTGCTGGCCAAGGGCGGTCTCTATGCCGCCCTGTGGCGGCGCCAGTCAGGCGGCTTTATCGGCGAGGATATCGATGACGAAGCCAGGCCGGAACCCGCCGAGTCGGCGTCCGGACACGACTGAGGGCGCGCCCAGGGCAGGGCGGGGTCGCTGCCTGTAAGAGATGGCGAAACGGGCACGCAGGAAGAGCACCTGCTCAAGCGGGATGCCCTGGCGTTGATGGCGTCATCCATCAGTCGTGAGCCAGCGTTGGTGCGCGGGTGATTCTGCTACTGATCTTCTTCCTGCTTGGCTTTTGCATCGTCCTGCGCGCCATCTTCTTGCTTCTCCTTCTCCTTCTCCTTCTCCTTCTCCTTCTCCTTCTCCAGTTCCGGCAGCACCAACACCCGACACGGGGCATTCACCGCCACGTACTCCACGGTGGCACGGCGCAACGGCCAGCGCCCGCTGCTGCCGCGGGACACTAAGATCATCAGGTCGGCTTCAAGCTGAGCCGCCAGGCCCACCAGTTTTTCGCCGGCATTGCCGGCCAAGGCATGCAAGGTGGCGGTACGATTCAACGGAAGGTACTTGCGTACCAGCAGATCCAGGGTCTTGCGTACCTCGGCTTCCTTCTCCTGTGGTGCCTCCTGTGTCACATGGGGAAAGAAGCCGCCACCACCGCCAGGTTGAAAGGCGCTGGCCAGGTGGAGCTCGCCATTTTCAGCAAGCAGCTCCATGGCCGCTGCTATGGCACACTTACCTTCACCATCGTCCTCTGGATCAATGGCGAGCAACATTTTCTGATACATCAGCGGTCTCCTGTTTTGGCGTAGCGGCGGAGCCTTCCACCTCAGGAAAGGCTCTGCCCTGAACCAGCTCCTCGGCGCTGTAGCCGCGATAGTCTGCCCGCAGCATTCGTAGCAGTGCAATGCCCATGAACACCAGCAGAATGCAGAAGGGAAGCCCCAGGGTGGTGATTACATTCTGCAAGGCCTCCAGGCCGCCCGCCAGCAGCAATGTGGCGGCAATGCCGCCCTGCGCGACGGCCCAGAAAATACGCTGGCGCACCAGCGAAGGCTGATCATCGCGCCGGGTCAACAGGTCGATCACTAGCGAAGCAGAATCCGATGAGGTGGTAAAGAAGATCACGATGATGACCACGCTCAAAGCCGAGACCACGCGCGTCAGAGGAAAGCCTTCCAGGAAGGCGAAGATGGCCACCGAGGGATCCTGCTGCACCTGGGCCGCCAGCGAAAGCTGGCCGCTCATTTCTCCCTGTATGGCCGAAAGCCCAAAGACACCGAACCAGACCAGCGTGAAGGCCGTGGGGGCAAACAGCACACCGCCCACGAACTCACGAATGGTGCGTCCCCGAGAAATACGGGCAATGAAGATGCCGACGTAGGGTGCCCAGGCAATGGTCCAGGCCCAGTAAAACAGGGTCCACTGCCGCTGCCACTCAGTTTCCTTGTAGGTTTGGGTCCAGAAAGCCAGCCAAGGTAAATTGCTCAGGTAGTTACCCGCGCTCTGTACCATGCCCTCGGCAATGAACACTGTGGGGCCGACAAGACACACGAACGCCAGCAACAGCATGGCCAGGATGATATTGAGCTGGGAGAGGCGGCGAACGCCCTTGTCCAGCCCGAGGGCGACCGAGGTGGCGGCGATGCCGGTGATGACAGTGATCAGACCGATCTGGACCAGTGGACTGGAGGGTGCGCCTATCAGGTAGTTTAGGCCGCTGTTGAGCTGCAACGTGCCCAGCCCCAGCGAGGTGGCAACCCCGAACAGTGTGCCCAGTACCGCGATGACATCGATGGCCCAGCCCCAGGGCCCAAAGGCGCGTTCGCCCAGCATGGGGTAGAACAGGCTGCTGATGCGCATGGGAAGACGGTGGCGGTAGGCAAAGTAGCCGATTGCCAGACCCGGCATGGCGAAGATGGTCCAGGTGTGCAGGCCGAAATGGTACAGCGCAAAGGTCATGGCATCGCTGGCCGCCTGTTCCGAGCGTGGCGTGACGTTGTCCAAGGGTGGGTGGGCAAAGTGGGAAATCGGCTCCGCCACGCCCCAGAACATCAGAATGGTACCGATGCCGGCGGCGAACAGCATGGTGAACCAGGTGAGGTTGGAGTAATCGGGCCGGCTGTCGTCGGCACCTAGGCGGATATTGCCATAGCGGCTTACGGCCAGGCCGAGCAAGAAGATCAGCAGTGAACTGACTGCCAGAATGTAAAACCAGCCCAGATTAGCGGCGACCCAGCCGGTAATCAGGCTGAAATATGTGGCAACGGCCTTGTCAAAGGGGATCGCGATGGCGACAAACAGTGCCGCTATACCCGCCGAGGTGAAAAAGACTCCCGGTATGGTCTGTAACCCAAGACGACGTTGCAGCCAAGTCAGCACGCGCACCTCCTTTGCGGTAAAAAAGGTCAATAGCAAGAGCTTACCCTACCATAGGTGATACGGCACGGCAGGCCGGCGGCCCTCGGAGCAGCTTCCGCCCTGATGATGAGATGAGATAGCGCCGGAACTGGCTAGCCCGGCATCCGGCCACGATGGGCACGATTAAGGGCTCGCGCCAGGGGAGGGTGACGTTAGCTCAACATGTCACTCATGTGTTGGCGACCTGAGCACGCAGCCAAGTGATCTCCTCGGCCCAGATCGCCGGCTCGACGGTTTCCAGCACCATGGGTATCTCGTCGATACGCGGGTCGCGCATGAGAGTGGTGAATGCCTCCAGCCCGATGTTGCCCTGGCCCAGGCTGTGATGACGATCGACGCGGCTGCCGAACGCGCTCTTGGCATCGTTCAGGTGCATGCCGCGCAGGTACGCAAAGCCCACCACCTTGTCGAATTCATTCAGCGTGGCGGCGCAGGCCTCGGGGGTGCGCAGGTCATAGCCGGCGGCGAAGGCGTGGCAGGTATCGATGCAGACCCCGACCCGCGAAGTGTCATCGATCTGGTCGATGATCTCGGCCAGGTGCTCGAAGCGCCAGCCCAGATTGGTGCCCTGGCCGGCGGTGTTCTCGATCACCGCCGTGACGACGCGCGTCTCGGCGAGCACCTGGTTGATGGAGTCGGCGATGCGGGCGAGGCACTCGCCTTCACTGATCTTCTTCAGGTGGCTACCGGGATGGAAATTGAGCAGGGTGAGGCCGAGCTGCTCGCAGCGCTGGAACTCGTCGAGAAAGGCCGCGCGGGACTTCTCGAGCTCGGTGCTCTCCGGGTGGCCGAGGTTGATCAGGTAGCTGTCGTGGGGAAGGATCTGCCCCGGGTCGAAACCGTGTGTTTTGCAGGCCGTGCGGAAGGCCTCGATGGTCTTGTCGGTCAGCGGTTTGGCGTGCCACTGGCGCTGATTCTTGGTGAACAGGGCAAAGGCATCGGCGCCGATTTCCACGGCGCGCAACACCGCCTGGGCGGGGTCGCCGGCGGCACTGACATGGGCTCCGAGGTATTTCACGCGGTTTCCCTCCATCATCGCTTCGGTGAGGTACTACCATAGCACCGCGACAACCCAACTCGACTTTGCAACCCGGCACCGGCTCACATAGGCTCATTGATGAAATGCCTGGCAGGCAGGAAGGGAGGAAAGAAGACATAGCGTGATACTCGATGACTACCGCATGAAGGGCAGTCGCTCAGTCAACATGCACCGGTAGGGGCGGTAGCGTGGTTGAATCCTGCGCAGTCCCCTAATACTACAGCCGTAACTGAATGCGCTATAATCCATGTGACTGATATGAAAGCGATCACAGGGTGAAGGATGCAAGAGCTGGATCTCTCTGTCTCAGCATTAATGGATGACTTGGCAGCGCGAT
>NZ_SNWH01000028.1 GCF_004361885.1 Halomonas ventosae | reverse complement strand
CCTGGTGCGCTGGGAGAAAAGGGCCGATACCTACTTGGCGATGCTCCACTTGGCGCTGGGCATCATCACGTGGCGGACATGCCTATCGAAATAGGCTCTTAACAAGCTGCTTAACGGTGACGCCGCAAACGGCGCACGTTAGCTCTACGGTCAGGCTCGCCTGGTCGTCCGCTTCTGGCCGAATACTGCCATTGCCTGTAGAGGCAATGGCAGTTTTTTATATTTTCCCCAACCCACTCACTCTCATCACCCTTCTTTCCACCGCATGCAGCAGCTGGCCGCGCCCGGTCTCGACCAGGGTGAGCCAGTGGCGGGCGCGGGTAATGCCGGTGTAGACCAGCTCTCGGGTGAGGATGGGGTTGGGGGCGTCGGGGAGCAGCAGGGCGGTGTGGGTGAATTCCGAGCCCTGGGACTTGTGTACCGTCATGGCGTAGACCGTCTCCACCGCCTGCAGGCGGCTGGGCAGCACCCACTTGATCTGGCCGCTGCCGTCCCCGGCGGGGAAGGCCACGCGCAGCGCCGGGCCGCGTTTTGCGCCATCGCTTGGGCTTGCCGGCTGCGGCAGCGCCAGGGTGATGCCGATATCGCCGTTCATCAGCCCCAGGCCGTAGTCGTTGCTCGTCACCAGCACCGGGCGGCCGGGGTACCAGAGCCGGCGGCCGTCGCCGGTGTCGATCAGTCCTTCCTTCTCCAGCGCGACGCGGATGCGCTCGTTGAGCCCCTCCACGCCCCAGGGGCCGCGGCGCAGGGCGCAGAGCAGCTGGAACTGGCCGTGGGCGGTGAGCACTGCGTGGGCCCAGTCGTCCAGGGCCTCGCGGTCGATCTCGCCATCCGCGCCTGCCTGCGGCGCGGCGTGCTTCATGGCTTCCAGGTTCTGCATTACCTCTAAATAGTGGCGATAGCCCACCGGCGGCGGTAGCGGCTGGCCGCGCAATGTGTGGCCCTTGCCGCGGCTCTTTCCTCGATCAGGGAAGCCCGCGGCGTTCCCCGAAACCACCAGTTGCTCCAGCTTCCGGTCGTGGTCGGTCTCGAGCTTGAGGTGTGAGAGGTCGGCATAGCCGTGGGTAAGTACCGCGCGAATGGCGTCGCGCTTCTCTCTGCCCGGCACATCGCCGTTCACTGCACCGGCGAGCCGGCCGATGCCGCTCTCGGCATCGAAGCGGTGGCTTACGCGCAGCATGGCGATGGCCTGGTCCAGCGGGGCACCATCGGCGTCGAGCATCTCCGGCGACAGCGCCTGGCCGGTGGCTTGGCTCAGCCACGCAGCGGTTGCCGGGGTGTAGTGGCCGCCCTCGGCCCGGGCGCACAGGTCGCCGAGCACCGAGCCGGCCTCCACCGAGGCGAGCTGGTCCTTGTCGCCCAGCAGCACCAGGCGGGCGCGAGGTGGCAGGGCGTCGAGGAGTGCGGCCATCATCTCCACGTCGACCATGGAGGCCTCGTCCACCACCAGTACCTCCACTGGTAGCGGGTTGCGGGCGTGGTGGCGGAAGTGGCGGGTATCGGGGCGCGAGCCCAGTAACCGGTGCAGGGTGGTGACCTCCGTTGGAATCGCCTGGCGAAGCCGGGTGGTCTCGTCTTCGGCACCGGCAAGCAGCGGCGCAAGCGCTGTCAGGTCCAGCCCCGAGACCTGCCCGGCGATGGATTCGTTGAGCCGTGCGGCGGCCTTGCCGGTGGGAGCGGCCAGGCGGATGCGTAGCGCTCGCGGGCCTTCCCCCAGTGCCAGGGCCTGCAGCAGCGCGAGCAGCTTGACCACGGTGGTGGTCTTGCCGGTGCCGGGGCCGCCGGTGATCACCGCGAAGGGCGAGCGGGCGGCCAGGGCGCAGGCGGCCTTCTGCCAGTCCAGGGTGTCGCTGGAGGGGAAGAGGGCGGCCAGGGCCTGGGAGAGCGTCGACGTATCGGTGGCCGGTTCCGGACGTCGATCGGTGCCATCGCGCGGCGCCGATGGCGCCAGTCGAGCGGCGATATGCTGCTGGATCGAGCGCTCGTGGTGCCAGAAGCGGCGCAGGTAGAGCCGGGTGCCGTCGCGCACCAGCGGGGTGTTGCCGGGGCCGTGGCCGACGACAAGCGGGTGAGTGAGCGCTTGCTGCCAGTCGGCCAGCGCCAGCTCGCCGAGCAGCTGGCTGGGCCGTGGCGGCGGGTCCTCCAGGCTGTCGCCCTCCGGCGGCAGCGAGAGGGCGAGATCCGGCTCGGCGAGGGTCTGGGCGAGGTCCAGGCAGACGTGGCCGCGTCCGAGCTGGTGGCTGGCCAGCGCCGCGGCGAGCAGCAGCGGCGCGGGGGCGTCGGCTACCTCGCGGGCCAGGAAGGCGGCGAAGGCGCGGTCCAGGGCGCGCAGCCAGCCGCGGGCCACCCAGCGGTCGAGCAGGGCGAACAGCGCCTCGGTGTCGTGCAGGGCCTCGTCGGTGTGCGGGTGGTCACTCATGGCTGGGCTCTTTTGTCGTGACATGCTGGGCATCGCGGAACAGGGCGTCCAGTGCTTCGATCAGCTCACGGGACGGGCGCTCGCGATGCACCCCGCGGGAGGGCGCGTGCTGGCCGCGCAGGAAGACGTAGAGCGCCCCACCCAGGTGGCGGTCGATGTCGTAGTCCGGCAGCCGCGATTTGAGCAGGCGGTGCAGGGCCAGCAGGTAGAGGCAGTACTGCAGGTCGTAGCGCTTCTCGCGGACCGCCTCCGCCATGGCCGCCTCGGCGTAGGCCTCGTCGTCGCGGCCCAGGTGGTTGGACTTCCAGTCGAGCACGTAGAAGCGCCCCTCGTGCTCCACCACCAGGTCGATGAAGCCCTTGAGCATGCCGTTGAGCCGGTCGTGCTCCAGCGCCGGGCGGGCGGTGCCGCCCAGGGTGTGAGCGCTCACCAGTGCGTCCAGGCGGGCGGTGTCGACCTGGTGGGCGGCGAACCAGAACTCCAGCTCCACCTGGTAGTGATCACTCTCCAACCGGTCGAGGCGCAGCGGCGCCACCGGCCCTTCCGGGGCCTGCGGCACCGGCAGCTCGCTTTCCAGCAGGCCACGCAGCCAGGCCTGGAGTGCCGGGATGCGCTCGCGCCAGCCGCGCAGGTTGGCGCGCCGCGCCAGGGTGTCATTCAGGCGCTCGGGCTCGGCGGCCAGCCGTGAAAAGCCCTCGCGGCCGGCCCACTCCAGCAGGCCGTGGAGGAAGGTGCCCGCAGCCGGCCCCCGAGGGAAGCGGTGCATGGAACGATCTGCGCTCGACAATACGGCGTTGATATCTTGCTCGAAATACTCATTTACTGACTTGTAAACTCCGTTTTCTCGCAAGATATCGCCTTGTCTTGCCTTCGCTCGATGGCGTTCCATATCCAGTTGTGCTCTGTCGCTCGGTTCGTCGCGCATCTCCCGGGCGGTGGCTTCAAGAGCGGTCTCGGGCTCTTCTATAAAGAGCGCGGTCTCGGGTTCTTCCATAACGGGCTCTTCCATAAACAGCGCCGTTTCGGGCTCTGCTTCCTCACCACCGATGCGTTCGCCGCCCAGGCGCAGCGCCGAGTAGCTGGCGATCCACCAGTGATCGTGGGCGCGGCGGGCCGGGGTGAGGGCTTCGCGCAGCGTCTCGCCGTTCGCCTCGATAGGCACTATCAAGTCATCGGGCTCGGGGGTCGGCTGCACCGTCAGTTCCGTCTCCTCTGCCCCTTGGGCGAGGGGGAAGAGGGCATCGAGCAGGGCTTGGGTCGAGGGCGGCGAGAGTGGTGCCCCGGCGGTGAGCACTTGGCCGATGGCGCTGCGCTCCAGCCCCTTGAGCGGGGCGATGCCCAGCCAGGTGGCGTGGCGGGCGCGGGTCAGCGCCACGTAGAGCTTGCGCAGATCCTCGCCGAGGCGTTCGTCGTCGGCGCGGGCCAGTAGCGTCTCGTCGGCTGCCAGCGAAAGGTGGCGCCGGCCCGCCTCGTCGTGCCAGGTGAGCGGCAGGTCGCTGGCCTTCTTCTCGCGGAAGGCGCAGATGAAGGGCAGGAAGACCAGCGGGTACTCGAGCCCCTTGGACTTGTGGATGGTGATCACCTGCACCAGGTCGGCATCGCTCTCCAGGCGCAGGCGGTGGGTGTCGGCCTGCTGTGGCGGATGGGCGCGGGCCTCGCCGAGATGGCGCAGCAGGGCATGCTCGCCGTCGAGCTCGGCGCTGGCCTCCTGCAGCAGCTCGCCGAGATGCAGAAGATCGGTGAGCTGTCTTTCCCCGCTGGCGCTCTTGAGCAGCCGGGTGGGCACGGCGAAGTCGGCGAGCAGCCGGTGCAGCATGGGCAGCACGCCCTGGCGCTGCCACTGGCGCTGGTAGGTGCGAAACTGCAGCACGCGCTCCTCCCAGGCCAGCTCGTCGTGCTGCAGGGCGTCGAGATCGGCGATCCCCATGCCCAGGCTGGGCATGGCCAGTGCCGCGTGCAGGTGCCGCTCGCTGTCGGGCTCGGCGCAGGCGGCCAGCCACACCTCCAGCTCCAGGGCCGCCGGGGTCTCGAACACGCTCTCCTTGTCGGAGAGGTAGACGCTCTTGATGCCGCGCTCGAGCAGCGCGCCGCGGATCGCCTTCGCCTCGTTCGCGTTGTTGACCAGCACGGCAAGGTCCGAGGGCTTGAGTGCTCGAAAAGGCTCGTCCGGCTCGCTGAAGCCGGTGCGCCCGGCCTGGCCCTCGCGCAGCAGCTCGGCCATGCGGGTGGCGCAGCGCGCGGCCATCGCCTTGAAGTAGGCGCCCTTGCTCATGCCCTCTTCGGAAGCACCGTCCTCGGTTGGCAGGTGCCAGAGCGTCATGGCCGGCAGCGGTTCGCCGTCGCGGGTCAGTGAATCCTTCCTGCCCTTGGCTGCCACGGGTAAAAAAGGCACCGGGTTGTCGCCCTCGGGCGTCTTGAACAAAAAGGCGCCGCGGCCGGCGGGGTGGGTCTCGGCGAAGCGGAACACCCGGTTGACCGCCTCCACCATGGCGGTGGCCGAGCGGAAGTTGGTGCCGAGTGTCACGTGGCGACCCGCGGTGTCGCGTCGCGCCTGCAGGTAGGTGTGGATGTCGGCGCCGCGGAAGGCGTAGATCGCCTGCTTGGGATCGCCGATCAGCAGGATACTGCTGGGGGCGTCGGGGTCGGGGGCCTCGGCCAGACGGTAGACGTGGTCGAAGAGCCGATATTGCACCGGGTCGGTGTCCTGGAACTCGTCGACCAGGGCCACCGGGAACTGGCGGCGCACGTGGGCCGCCAGCGCCTCGCCGGCGGGGCCCTCGAAGGCGCGGTCGAGGCGCTCGAGCAGGTCGTCGGGGCCGAGCTCGGCGCGGCGTTGTTGCATGCGCTCGCGGCGCTCGCTCATCCAATGCACGGCGTGGGCCAGCAGGTCGGCGTGGGCATCGGGCAGGGCCTCGAGGCGTGTCGGCAGCTCGGCCAGGGCGTGCAGGGCCGGGTGGTCCAGCGGCTCGCCCGTCTTCCAGATCTCGGCGATGCCCGTGGGTGTCAGACGGTGCCAGGCAGCGGCCTTGCGATCCAGGTCCGGCCAATCCATGTCGGTTGTGGCCCACTCGCGCAGCTTGTCCAGCCAGTTGCTGCGATGGTCCTTGCGCATCTTGCTGCCATTGAACGCCTTGGCTTGCTGACCTTCATCGAACAGCCTGGCGAGTTCATCCACCCAGGCGGGCCAGGGCGCCTTGAGCTCGCCCAGCACCTGCTCGCGCTCGGCCTGCATGGCTGCGAGAGCCTCGGCGGGCGGCGGGGCGTCGGGCAGCAGGTCGGCATCGCCCTGCAGGCGGCGCACGTCGTCGGCCAGCGCATCGGGGGTTTTCCAGTAGCGGTTGACCACCGCCAGGGCCTCGGCGTCCAGCGCGTAGTAGAAACTGCGCCAGTAGTCTCGCGCGACTTCCAGCTCGAGCTCCGACTGGTCGAGGTTCATCGCCAGGGAGAACAGGCTGCCGCTCTCGAAGGCGTGCTCACGCAGCATGCGGTGGCACCAGGCGTGGATGGTGGAGACCGCGGCCTCGTCCATCCACTCGGCGGCGAGCTGCAGGCGGCGCGCGCAGGCTGGCCAGCGCTCTTCGGGGTAGCTATCGCGGAGGGCGATCAGGGGGTCAGACCCCTCAGCGGACTTTGGGGTCAGACCCCCAAGGGATCTTTGGAATGCATCGGCAACCTCCACCAGCCGGGCGCGGATGCGGTCGCGCAGTTCTCGGGTGGCGGCGTTGGTGAAGGTCACCACCAGGATCTCGGGTGGGGTGAGGGCCCGGGGGAAGCTCTCGGCGTCCGCCTCGTCCCGCGGGCCCAGCACCAGGCGCACGTAGAGCAGGGCGATGGTGAAGGTCTTGCCGGTGCCGGCGCTGGCCTCGATCAGCCGGCTGCCGGTGAGCGGCAGGTGGATCGGGTCTAGGGTGGGTGGCGTCTGTTCCGGTGTGCTCATGGCGTGCCTCCCCTGCCCTTGCCGCTATTGCCCTCTTTCGCCTTTGGCGTCTTCACCGCGCGCAGCAGCGGGGCGTAGAGTCGCTCGGCGAGCTCGGCGAAGCCGCCTCCTTCCGCCGACTGGACCAGCGCCTCGAGCTCCGGCCATTGGCGTTGCAGGTAGGCATCGCGGCCGCGCTCGCCGTGGTCGTTGTTGTAGCCGCTGCCATGGAAGGCGCTGTCCAGCGCCTTCCAGGCCTTGGCGTCCTCCTCGCTGGCCTCGCCGGCGAGGCAGCGGACCATGGCCTGGGGCGTGCCGCCCCTCTCCAGCCAGGCGAAGGCGGTGTCCCGGGCCAGCGGCAGCGGGGTGGACATGCCGAGCTGCCAGGCCGTGGCGATGTTGGCCAGGTGCGCGAGTGCCTCGTCCGCGGGCAGCGGGGCGAGGGTGCCGCCGCCGGCGCGGGAGAGCAGCCGGGTGGTCATGGGCCCCTCCCGCTGGCCGGCCAGGTGGGCGACCCAGGGCTGGAGCCAGTGTCGCCACTGGTACTTGTTGTTCTTGATCAGGCTGCTGGTGGTGAGCAGCACCCGGCAGCGCTCCATGGCGTCGTTGACGCGCAGCTCGCCCAGCCAGTCCTCCAGCACCAGGCTCCCGCCCAGGGTGTCCCGCCATTCCAGCGAAACGATCAGCGGCTCGTGCATGGCGTGGGGCCACTCGTCGAGTACCTGGCGATACTCGGCGAAGAGGGTGTCCATGGGTTCGACGAGCTTGTCGCGCATCTGCTCGGCGAAGCCGCCCATGGCCAGCCGCCCCTGGCGCTCGAGGCGCTCCAGGGTGGCCAGCATGGCGGGCTCATGGGGCTCGCCGGCCTCCACCGCCGCGCGGCTCGCCTCGATCAGCGCATGCTGGAGCTGCCAGTGTTCGAGGCCGTCTAGAACGAAGGGTTCGTGGTCGAGGCGCTCCATGGCCTCGATCTCCAGATGCACTTTCAACCGTGTGGTGTAGAAAGCCTGCACCGGCGCCTTGAGAAACTGGCCCAGCTGGGCCAGGGTCAGCGGGCTCTCCTGGCGGAAGGGGGCCAGCGGGGCCTCCTCCCCCGCCGGCGACGCAGGAGCGACATCAGCGCGGTGTAGCTCCCGCCACTCGTGGGCAAAGGTGGCAAGGTGGGAGCCTTCGCGGAAATAGTCGATGCTGAAGGGCTGCAGCGGGTGCTCGGTGGTCAGCGCCGCCAGCAGCGCCTTGCCGTCGCTATCGTCTGCCTTTCCGGCCAGCCGCCAGCCGCGGGCCAGGTGGTCGCGCAGCTGGCCGAGCAGCACCGAGGGCGGCTGCTCGCTGTTGTCGACGATGCTGCGCCCCACCCAGCTGATGCTCAGTCGGTCACGGGCCGAGAGCAGCGCCTCGAGGAACAGGTAGCGGTCATCCTCGCGGCGCGAGCGGTCGCCGGGGCGGTAGTCCTGGGCCATCAGGTCGATGTCCAGCGGGCGCTGCACCCGCGGGTAGTCGGCATCGTTCATGCCCAGCAGGCAGACGTGGCGGAAAGGGATGGCGCGCATCGGCATCAGCGTGGCGATGTTCACCGCCCCGGCCAGGAAGCGCTGGGAGAGGCTTGCCTCGTCCACCTGGGCGAGCCAGTGCTCGCGCACCACCGAGAGCGGCAGGGGCTCGCTGAGTTCGGCCTCCTCGGCGCTCTCCTGCCAGGCGTCAAGGGCCTGCTCGAGGCGGGTCAGCGCCATCAGGTCCTGGTCGGACTCGGCCAGCAAGCAAGTCTCCAGCAGGTGGCGCAGCCGCTCGCCCCAGGTGGCTACGTCGGCTGGTTCGGCAAGCGTGCGCCACTGTTCCTCCAGGGTGTCGACCAGTTCCACCAGCGGGCCGGCCAGCGCCGCCTCCAGCCCACCGATGTCGTCATAGGGTTCGATGCCCTGCCAGTGGCCCTCGGCGGCGTCGCCCACCGCATAGCCAAGCAGCAGCCGGCGCAGGCCGAAGGCCCAGGTGTTGGCGGTGAGGCCTTCCGGCAGGTCGAGGCTCTGGCGCTGGCGGGCGTCGAGGCCCCAGCGGATGCCGGCGCCCTCGATCCAGCGGCGCAGGGTGGGCAGGCCACCCTCCGGGATGGCGAAGCGCGCGCGGATGGCCGGCACCTCCAGCAGGTCGAGCAGGTCGCTCACCGAGAGGCGCAGCTCCGGCAGGCGCAGCAGTGATTCCAGCGCGATCAGCAGCGGCAGGCGGTGGCGGCTCGCCTGGTCGGAGAGGGTAAAAGGGATATGGCGCGGGTCGTCGGGGGCTAGCCGGCCGAATACCGCCTGCACGGCGGCAGCGTACTGGTCGACATCGGGCACCATCACCAGGATGTCCCGGGGTGTGAGGGTCGGGTCCTCGCTGAAGGCGGCCAGCAGCTGGTCGTGGAGGATTTCTACCTCGCGCAGGGCGCTGTGGGCGACCTGGAAGCGCAGCGAGCGGTCACGACTCGGCTCCACCGCGGGCCAGGTCTCGCGGGTCTCGGCGAGCGGGCGCAGCTCGAGGATGTCGTCCTGCAGCTGGCGCAGCAGGCTGGGCTCGGCCTCGCTATCTTCCTGCTCCAGCGGTGAGTCGAAGAGATCGATGCGCAGCGCCTCGCCCTCGAACAGGCTGCAGTAGGCCTGCTGTTCGTCGAACTCGTCGAGCAGGCGCAGGTAGTCGCGCCCCTGCTTGCCCCAGGCGGCCAGCAGCGGCTGGGCGTGCAGGTGCAGCTCGGTCTCGGCGAGATCCGTCGGCATGCCGGGACGGCGCTGCTGGCGGCGTCTCTCTGCTCTCAACAAGTCCTTGTGTTCAATGATATCTGCCCAGTAGTGACGGCAGGGGTTGTGTACGCAGAGCAGCACCTGGCTGACCCGCGCCATGGCGGCCAGCGCCTCCAGCGTCTGGGCGGGCAGCGAGGAGATGCCGAAGACGATCACTCGGCGCGGCAGGCCCGGTGGCCGGCGCTGTTCATAGGACAGCTGAGGGCTTTCAAAGGACAGCTGAGGGCTCTCGCTCGTCAGCGCCTGGCACGCCTCGAGGAAGCGTTCATGCACCGCCGCGCGGCTGGAGGCCAGGCCCTCTTCTCCAATGTCATCGCGTAGCGCCCGCCACAGCTCGGCCTGCCAGCGCTGTTCCGGGGCCAGTGGGCGCACCTCGCCGCGGGCGGTGAGGATCACGTCGTCGCCCGCGGCCCAGGCGGTTAACCAGTCGGCGCGGTAGACCTGGTACTGGTCGAAGAGGTCGGCCAGGCGCTCGGCCAGCTGGTGACGCTTGCGCAGGTCGCCGTCGTTATCCAGGAAATGCGCCAGGGGCGCGAAGGTGGGCGAGTCGAGCAGCGCCGGCAACAGGCGCATCAAGCGCCACACCAGGCGCGGCTTGTCGAAGGGCGAGACCGGCGGCACCTGCTCTTCTCCCAGCACAGCCCGGTAGGCCTGCCAGAGGAAGCGTGCCGGCAGGGTGACGTCCAGGGCGGCGGCGATGCCGGCGCCGCCGTGGGCACGGTCCTCGGCGAGCGCGAGCTTGAGCCACTGGCTGATGCCGTTGCTCTGCACCAGGATCGTCTCGTTCTCCAGCGGCGAGAGCGGGTGGCGGCGCATCCATGCCACCACCAGGCCGCGCAGTGCCTCCAGGCGGTTGCCGTGAATCACCATAAAGCCAGGCTGCAGGGCGGTGTCGTCGAGGGCGGGCATGGCGCGGTTCCTTCGCTGGGTGCCAAGGCATTCGCCCCCATGGTGCCATATTCGCGGGGCGCGGGTTGCGCTTCGTCCTTGTCACTTTCCCGGTGGCCTGTTTGACTGGCCCTCGCCCTCGTCGACGAAAGGAATCCCCACATGCCTCAACCACTGAACCGCCACAACCGCGCCCGCCAGGTCCTCGATGCCATCCGGGCGGCCAATGCCCCGCTCTCCGATCAGGACCGGGCAGCAAAGTACGCCAAGCTCGGCGAGTCGCCCTATCGCTTCTTTCGCGGTACCAACCACCTCTACTGGGATGATGTCTGGCACGACTGGCGCTTTGCGCTGTTCGGCGGCCGGGTGGAGACCCAGACCTGGCTGCAGGGCGATGCCCATGCCTATAACTTCGGCGCCTATGGCCACCACGACGACACCGTGCGTTACGGCATGGACGATTTCGACGACGCCATCATCGGTGATTACCAGTACGACCTGTGGCGCCTGGCCATCAGCGTGGTGCTGGATGCCCGGGAAAACGTCGGCCTTTCCGGCAAGGGAATTCGCAAGGCCCTCTCGGCGCTGGTCAATAGCTACCATGACGAGCTGGCCGGCCACGTGGAGGGCGAGGTGCCCGGCGCGGTGACCCTGGCCACCGCCAAAGGGCCGCTCGAGCCCTTTATGAACAAGGTGGGCAGTAAGAAGAGCCGAGCGAAGATGCTCGACAAATGGACCGTGCTGAGCGATGACGGCCGGTACTTCGCCGAGCGTCCCGGCAAGCTGGCGGCCCTGCCGGCGCCCCTGGCCAGCCAGTTACGCAAGGCCGTGGAGGAGGAGTACCGCCAGACGCTGCACGGTGCGCAGGCGGAGGCGGAGTACGGTCACTTCCGTGTCAAGGACGTGAGCCGGCGGCTGGATGCCGGCACCGGCTCGCTGGGGCTCGAGCGCTTCTATGTGCTGATCGAGGGGGGCATGGATCACGCGCACGACGACGTCATCCTCGATATCAAGCAGCAGACCCCGCCGGAGGGCTGGCGGCTGATGAGCGCTGCCGAGAAGCAAGCCTGGCGGCGCACCTTTCCCCACGAGGGAGTGCGCCACGCCGCGGCCTTCCTGGCCATCGCCGAGCATCCCGACCCCTATCTGGGCTGGCTGCACCTGGGCGAGACAGTGTTCTCGGTGCGCGAGCGCTCGCCCTACAAGGAGGACTTCCCGACCCACAAGCTCGATGGCGCCAAGCCCTATCGCAAGCTGGTAAAACAGTGGGGGCGCATCCTGGCCCGCGAGCACCTGCGCGGCGCGCATGCACTGAACCAGGATGATCCGGGGCGTTTCGCCCGCGCCGTTGTGGCATGCATCGAGGGTCGGCGCGAGCGTTGCGTGGAGCTGGTGAGTGCCCTGGCGCTCAACTATGCCGACTGCGTACACCAGGACTATGCCATCTTCCTGGCAGGCAACGATTTCCCGGCACGCAACGCGGCGACTCCTTCCTGAGCGCTAGGTGATGCCAGGCACGCCGCGTTCCGTCGTCGCCGCGAAGTGAGCTATGCTCAAAGAGAGACCGGCCTATGTCGGGTGCGGTCGATTCCTCAAGACCCGAAAGGAGGCATGTCATGACAGGCCCAACGTCTCTCTTTACTCCCCTTGCCAAGGCAGTCTCGTGCCCGTTGGCCGTTGCGCTGCTGTTTGCCGCGGCGCCCGCCGTGGCCGAGGAAGGGAATGATCTCACCTTCACCGGCGACGCTACCTTCATCGCACCCCACGGCGGCCAGACCATCCATGTAGCGCTCTACGATGTGGTGGCCGGGAAGGTACTGACCACCCAGCAAGGCCAGGTGGCGGCGAATGAACCGCCGGCCTTCTCCTTCAGCTTCCCCAGCGCGCTGGAGGCGGGCAAACTCTATGACGTCCACTACTGGATCGATTCCAACTTCGGTGGTGGCAGCGAAGGCAGCTGTGACCCGGTGAACGTCGACCACCAATGGCGGGTTGCGCTGACTGACATCACGGGGCCCGTGGATATCCAGGAGGCCCATGCGCCTGGCGAGCAGGCGCCCGTCTGCACCAGCTTCAAGTAGCAGCGTCGGCGACATCGCTCCCTTGGACAACCAAGCCCGAGGGGGCGACACTCTCGGGCTGATCCCTAACGCGAGACCACACATGAGCGACTACCTGCTGGACGAACACGACCTAAGCCCGGGCAAGATCTACCGCCTGCTCTCGGGCAGCATCTGCCCGCGGCCGATCGCCTGGGTCTCGACCCGGGACGCGGCGGGCAACGCCAACCTGGCGCCTTTCTCGTTCTTCAACGTAGTGAGCGCCAACCCGCCGGTATTGGGTTTCTCGCCGCTGCTCGACGGCGACGCCAATCCCAAGGACACCATCCGCAACCTCGATGAGGTGGGGGAGTGCGTGGTGCATATCAGCGGCGAGGGACTGGTCGAGGAGATGAATGCCACCAGCGCCGGGCTGGCGCACGGTGACGACGAGTTCGCTCACGCGGGTCTGGAGAAAGCCGCCATGTCCGGGGTCTCGGTACCACGGGTGGCCGGCGCCCCGGTGGCTTTCGGCTGCCGGCTGCGCGAGATCATCCGCTTCGGCGACCAGCCGCTGGCCGGCAACCTGGTGCTTGCCGAAGTGGCGTCGATCCACATCGACGACGCCCTGTGGGATGGCCGCCACGTTAGCGTCGAGGGGCTCAAGCCCATCGGCCGCATGGCTGGCAATGACTATGCCCGCTGTACCGACCTCTTCGAGGTGGTGCGCCCGGCCTCGGGCAGTGCTATGAGCCGCCAGCAGCGCGGCGGCTGAAGCCCTTCCGGCTGACCGGCCCCTCGGGTGTCATGGTCAAGGGTCATCTTCGCACTCTGCTCCCAGAAGCGCTTTGATGCGTTCGCCATCACCGAGGGCCGCGTTGCACAAGTCGTTCTCGCTATCCGGTGGATTACCGTTTTTGAGCATCTTGCGGAAGACAGCATAAGCGTCGTGCTTGTTTTCATAGGTGCGCCTGGTGGAATCGTCGTTGACCCAGGCATAAATCAGGATCTTGCTAGCAAAGTCGTAGCGAAAGAATAATCGGTACTGCTGATAAAATGTTGCCCAGCGCCAATGGATGTGCTCTGTTCCAAGGGTGTTCCCTTGACGATACTGAGCGACTGAGGGGGCCTGGGGTATGTCGCTCAGGGCCAGCTTCACAATCGCTGCCAAGCGCTTGGTGGCGGGCTTGCTGCGATATCCGTCAAGATCCCCTATGCCGTCGTCGGGGATAGCGAGCCTTACGAGAGAGGGGCGCCGGGCAAGCCGAGCCGGTCGGCCAGGTCGTGGAAGTCATCGGCTACCAGGTCGAAGCGGGGATCGACGCTGAGATCGGGGGTGGCATCCGGGCCGTGTTCCAGGGGACGCTTGACGAAGGCGGTGCGAAAGCCCTCGCGGTGGGCGGCCTGGAGGTCGTCCTGATGGGCGGCGACCATCAGGATGCGTTCAGGCGGCTGGTCGAGCAGGCGGGCGGCCATCTGGTAGACCTCGGGGTCGCGCTTGTAGTGGCCGGCGAGCTCCGCCGAGAGCACGCAGTCCCAGGGCAGGCCCGCGCGCTTGGCCATGTTGACTAGCAGCGAGACATTGCCGTTGGAGAGAGTCGCCAGCACGTAGCGCTCGCGCAACCGGGAGAGGCCCGCCACGCTGTCCGGCCAGGGATCCAGGCGGTGCCAGGCCCGGTTGAAGCTCTCGCGCTCGGCCTCATCGAGGGCATCACTGATGCCGAACGCATCCAGCAGGCGGTCCAGCGTCATGCGGTGCAACGCATCGAGGCGCGTCCAGGGCAGCTCGCCGCGGCGCACCCGATCCATGGCCGGCGCGTAGCCGCCGCGCCAGGCATCGGCGAAGGCCGCCCAGTCCACCGCGAGGCCCAGGCATTCGCCCAGCGCCTGGCCTTCGCGAATGACGCTGCCGCGCCAGTCCACCACGGTACCGAAGACATCGAAGGTCAGGGCCCTGACATCGGCCAGGGCGGCAAGCGATTGCGGCATCATCTGTTCTCCAGTGCCTCTTTCTCCAGGGCCTCTTCGAGCAGTTCCAGACGGTCCTGGCCCCAGAAGGGCTCGCCCTCAAGCAGGTACCAGGGCGCTCCGAAGCAGCCATCGGCCAGCGCCGCCTGGCAGGCCTCCTCCAGGCGTCGCTGGCCTGCCTCGCTCTCGGCATCCTCCAGCAGGGCCGTGCCGTCCAGCCCGCAGGCCTCGGCGATCTCGCGCAGGGTGCCCGCGTCGGCGATGTCCCGCTCCTCGGCCCAGCAGGCCCGCATCAGTGCCAGCGACAGGTCGGCGATGTCATGCCCCTGGGCTTTGGCCGTCTGCGCCAGCCGGGCCGCCGGGCGGTCATCTGTCGGGAAGTGCGCCGGCTCGAGGTTGAGGGCAATACCTAGCCGCTGTGGCCAGCGCCTGAGTTCGGCCATGCGGTAGGCCTGGCGCTCCGGGGAACGCTTGGCCAGCGGCAGCCCGCCGGTCCTGGGGAAGATCGTCCCGAGGGTGATCGGCACGTAGTCGATGCGGGCCCCGTGGCGGGCGGCGATCTTGCCGAGGCGCGCGTGGCCCAGGTAGCTCCACGGTGAGACGTGGGTGTAGTAGTAGCGGATCGTGGTCGGCATGGGCGCTCCTCAGCGGTAGGTGTCCTGGTACTGCTCGCGCAGCTGGTTCTTCTGCACCTTGCCCATGGTGTTGCGCGGCAGGCTGTCGGCGAAGAAGACCCGCTTGGGCTGCTTGTACTTGGCCAGTTGGCCCTGCAGATGGTCGAGCACTTGTGCCTCGTCGAGGTGCGCTCCTGGCTCGGGGACCACCACCGCGGTCACCCCTTCGCCGAGGTCGGGGTGGGGCAGGCCGATCACCGCGGACTCGTGGACCCCTTCCAGTTCGTCGATCACCTGCTCGACCTCCTTGGGGTAGACATTGTAGCCGCCGGAGATCACCAGGTCCTTGTCGCGTCCGACGATATGCACGTAGCCACGCTCGTCGACCATCGCCAGATCGCCGGTGACGAAGAAGCCGTCCTCGAGCAGTTCCTCGCGGGTCTTCTCAGGCATCCGCCAGTAGCCCTTGAAGACATTGGGCCCGCGGATCTCGAGCATGCCGATCTCGCCCTTCGGCACCGGTTCATGGGTCTTGCGGTCGGTGATGCGATACTCCACGCCGGGCAGCGGCATGCCCACGGTGCCGGCGCGGCGCTCGCCGTCATAGGGATTGGAGAGGTTCATGTTGGTCTCGGTCATGCCGTAGCGCTCGAGAATGGCATGGCCGGTCTTCCGTTCGAACTCGCGATGGGTCTCGGCGGTCAGCGGTGCCGAGCCGGAGACGAACAGTCGCATGTTGGCGGTGACCTCCGGGGTCAGCCGCGCGTCGGCCGTAAGCCGGGTGTAGAAGGTCGGCACGCCCATCAGCACCGTGCCGCGGGGCATCTCCTCAAAGATCACGTCGACGTCGAACTTCGGCAGCAAGAGCATGCTGGAGCCGGCCATCAGGGTGACGTTGCAGGCCACGAAGAGGCCGTGGGTATGGAAGATCGGCAGAGCATGGATCAGCCGGTCCTCCTCGCTGAAGTGCCAGGCTTCGACCAGGGTGGCGGCGTTGGAGCCCAGGTTGCGGTGGGTGAGCATGGCGCCCTTGGAGCGTCCGGTGGTGCCCGAGGTGTAGAGGATCGCCGCCAGGTCATTGGCGTCGCTCGCGACGATGGCGTCACGGGGCGTGGCCGTCTCGGCCGCCTCCATCAGGCTGCCGTCGGCCGTGCTGCCCAGGGTGGCGATCTGCGGGCAGCCGCTGTCGGCGGCGATGCGGCGGGCATTCTCGGCATCCCCCGGCCGGCAGACGAACAGCGCCGGCTCCGCGTCGGTGAGGAAGTAGTGGATCTCCTCCCCGGTGTAGCCGGTGTTAAGCGGCAGGTAGACGCCGCCTACGCGCAGGGTGGCTAGGTAGAGCAGGATCGCCTCGGCGCTCTTGTCGACCTGTACCGCCACCCGGTCGCCCGGCGTGACGCCCAACTCGACCAGGGCGCCGGCCAGGCGCTCGGTGGTGGCCAGGGCCTCGGCGTGGCGGTAGCCGCGACCCTCGCGGGTGGTGATGAAGTCGGCGTCGCCGCGCTCGCGCATGCGCCGCGCGAAGGTGGCGAAGAGGTTCTGGTTCATTTGCTTGTCTCTCCCTTGACCAGCTTCCTGGCCTTGCGGGCGAGATCCTTGACCTCGCTCGACCGGGCCACACTGGCGTTGGCCGTGTAGTTCTCGTGGTTGCGCTCGATGTCGTCGAGCACGTAGAGGTAGTTGACCATCAGGCCGGCAGACTGGCGCAGGCCCTTGGCCGAGACATCGCCCAGCCAGTTGATGCGGTGCAGTTCGGCGCCGTTGCCCAGGTGGAAGCGAGCCACCGGGTTGAGCGGCAGCCCACGGGCATTCTTCTCGTCGACCAGGTAAAGGGCGGCCAGTGGCTTGATCACCGCCTTGAGACGCTCGGCGCGTTCGGGGGTCTCGTGCCAGCCGGGGGTCTCCAGCTCGGCCAGGGTCTTGCGTATCGCCTCGGGCAGGGCCTCGTCGTCGCGCCGCTCGGCGAGCCATTGAGCGAAGCCGGGTACCGGCGAAAGGGTGACGAAGTAGCGAAGCTGGGGCAGCTCCTGCTTGAGCTCCTGGACTACCTGCTTGATCAGGAAGTTGCCGAAGGAGATGCCACGCAGGCCCGTCTGGCAGTTGCTGATGCCGAAGAAGGCGGCGGTATCGGCAATCTCGGGATCATCCACGCCGGCATCCCTGCCGGCGAGGATCGGCTGGATGCGCGCCGGCAGCCCCTTGTGCAGCGCCACCTCCACGAAGATCAACGGATCGTCGCCGATTGCCGGATGGAAGAACGCGAAGCAGCGCCGATCGCGGGCATCCAGCCGGCGGCGCAGATCGTTCCAGTCGCGGATCTCATGCACCGCCTCGTAGCGGATGATCTTTTCCAGGATCGAGGCCTGGGTGTCCCAGTCGATACGCTTGAGCATCAAAAAGCCGCGGTTGAACCAGGAGCCGAACAGGTGGGCGAAATCGGCATCGATGGCCGAGAGTTCGGGATGATCGCGCAGCAGGCCGAGCAGGTCCGCGCGCATGCGTACCAGCTCGACGGTGCCGCCGCTGGTGAGGTTGAGGCGGCGGATCAGTTCCTGGCGGCGCGGCTCGCAGGCCTCGAACAGCACTTCCAGGCTGGCGTTGTCGCGCTGCTTGGCGTAGCGCGCGTAGGCCGCGTCGATCTCTGCCGGCTCGGCGGTGAAGTCGCTGGCCAGCCGCTCGAAGAAGCGCTGGCGCTCCTGCGGCTCGAGACCCTGGTACATGCCCAGGGCCCGGCTGGCCAGGGCGATGCTCGAGGCCTCGCCGTCGCTTTCAAGCAGCGCGTGACAGGCCTTGATCAGGCGGCGGTGATCCGGTGTCGTGCCATCGCCCTGGCGGCGGCGCAGCAGGGCGTCGCGCCGGGTGATCGACTGGAACATCTCCTGCAGGAAGGTCATGTTCATGTTGGCGGCTCCTTCAGCCCATGATTAGGTCGGGCAGCCACAAGGCGATACCCGGGAACAGGCACAGCAGCAAGATGCCCAGCACCATGCACAGCGCATAGGGCAGGCTGCCGAGCAGGATGTCCTTGAGGGCGATATCCGGGGCGATGCCCTTGATGATGAACAGGTTGAGTCCTACTGGCGGGGTAATCAGGCCGATCTCCAGGTTGATGGTCAGGATCACGGCGAACCAGTAGGGATCGAAGTTCGCGGAGAGGATGATCGGCATCAGGATCGGAGCGGTCATCACAATCACCGCTACCGGCGGCAGGAAGAAGCCGGCGACCAGCAAGAAGACGTTGATCACCCCCATCAGCACCCAGCGGTTGACCTCCAGGTCGGCGATGGCGCCGGCCACGGTCTGAGTGATGTACAGCGAGGAGAGCGCATAGGCAAATATCTCGGCGCAGGCGATGATCAGCATGATCATCACGCTCTCGCGCAGGGCGTCGCGGAAGATCACCTTGAGCGGTTTTACCTGCCACATGCGGTAGACGATGATGGCCAGCGCCAGGCACAGGAAGGCACCGGCGCCCGCCGCCTCGGAAGGCGTGGCGACGCCGCCGTAGAGGGCGAAGAGGATGCCGGTCACCACCACCAGGAAAGGCAGCACGCGCACCAGGGCCTTCAGGTTGCCCTCGACGTTCTCCTTCACCTGATTCGCTGCAGCGGTCAACGCGCTCGGGGTGTCATAGCCGCCGGCCAGCTTGCAGGCGATCAGCGTCCAGACCATGAACAGCACGGCCAGCATCAGCCCGGGCATGGCGCCAGCGATGAACAGGCGGCCGATGGAGGTCTCGGTGGAGATGCCATAGACGATCATGGTCACCGAGGGCGGGATGAGGATGCCCAGCGTGCCGCCCGCGGCGATGCAGCCGGCGGCTACGCCGTCAGGATAGCCGCGCTTGCGCATCTCGGGGATGCCGAGCTTGCCGATGGCTGCGCTGGTGGCCGGCGAGGAGCCCGACAGGGCGGCGAAGATCGCGCAGGCGCCGATGTTGGAGATCGCCAGGCCACCGGGTATCTTGCCGAGCCACAGGTCCAGCGAGCGGTAGAGGTCGCGGCCGGTGGGCGAGGAGGCGACGGCCGCCCCCATCAGGATGAACATGGGGATGGCGACGAAGCCGAAGGAAGCGAGGTTGCCGAAGAAGGTCTCGCCGAAGTAGGTCAGCTCACCGATGCCCTGGTTGAGCACCAGGGCGGTCAGCGAGACGCCACCCAGGGCAAAGGCGATCGGGGTGCCGATGGCCATCAGCACGAACAGCGCCACGATGATGAAGATTCCGCTGGTTACCGGGTCCATTCAGGTCTCTCCGCGAAGGATTTCTGCGACATATTGCAGCGACAGCAGGCTGATGCCGACGGCCATGGGCAGCAGGGCGGGCCACAGCGGAGGGTTCCACACTGAGCCGGTAGTCCAGCCGCCATGCAGGGCCTCGAAGACATACAGCCAGGCGGAGTAGGCCAGCGCGATGCAGAAGGCCAGGCCGACCAGCGAGGCGACGAGATTCATCAACTTCCGGGCCAGGCCGCCCAAGGCGTCGGGCAGTACCGTCACTGCCACGTGGCCGCCGGTGAGCAGCACGTAGGGCGCGCCGAGCAGCATGGCGCCGGTGATGGCGAAGATGGCGAACTCGGTCTGCCAGGTGGTGCTTTCGCCCAGCATGTAGCGCATGAAGATCATATGGCAGACGGCCAGCACCCCCACCAGCAGCAGTGCGCCGGCGAGGACGGCGGTCGCGCAGGAGAGGACGTCCATCAGGCGGATATAGAGACCGAGCACGCCACGCCTCGGCGCATTCGTGTGGTGTTGGGTATCCATCATGCGGGTTCCGCTATCGAGGAGAGGAGGTCCGCCCCGGCAGGGGCGGCCATGGAGGAAGGCGCCGGAAGACCTGCCCGGCGCCTTGGCTCGCTCACTCGACGGCCAGGGCCGCGTCGATCAGTTCCTGCCCGTTGGGCACGTTCTCGGCGAAGGTCTTGTAGGAGCTCTGCTTGGCGATATCCAGCCAGGCCTGGTAGTCCTCAGCCGACATCTGCACCACCTTGACGCCGTTCTCCTTGAACACGTCGACCATCTTCTGGTCGAGCGCCGCAGCCTCCCTGGCGAAGAACTCCTCGGCCTTCTGGCCGGCCGCCGTCAAGGCCTGCTGCTGCTCCTCGGTGAGCTTGTCCCAGCTCTGCTCGGAGATCAGGATCGGCTCATACATGAACCACAGTGCGTTCTCGCCCGGGGCGGTCAGGCAGGTCACCTGCTCGTAGATGCGGTAGGAGACGAAGGAGCCCGAGGAGGTGTTGGCCCCATCGAGCACGCCGGTCTGCATCGCGGTGTAGATATCCGAGGAGGGCATGGATGCGATCGAGGCACCGGCGGTGGCCAGCATCTCGTCGAAGGCCGGTCCTGCGGCGCGCATGGTCTGGCCTTCGACGGTGTCCGGCGAGGTGATGCAGCGCACGTTGGAGGCGAAACCGCCCGCCAGCCAGGCATCGGCCAGCACGCGGGCCCCGGCCTCATTGATGACCTCCTTGATCATGTCCATGAACTCGGAGTCGTTGAGGCGTTGGGCACGCTCGTGGTTGCGCACCAGTCCCGGCATCAGGGTGGCCGAGAATTCGGGGTGCCGGCCGCTGGCGTAATCGAGCGGCAGCGATGTCATGTCAAGCCGGCCTCGCACCAGTGCGCCCCACTGCTCCTTGGCCTTGAACAGTGACTGACCGGGATACACCTGGATCTTGAGGTCGACGTCGGCGGCCTCGACCTCATCGGCCATCATCTGGACCATCTCGTCGCGCACGTCTCCCTGTCCGCCAGGGAACTGGTGGGAGGCGCGCAACACGGTCTCGGCGGAGGCGGTAGAGCTTGCAGCGAGGGCGGCCAGGGCCAGGCCCGTGACGATGGGGGTGAGTGAGGGTTTCATGGCATCTCCAGTAGAACTTGTTGTTGTGCTTTGGAATATCCATCAGCGTGGCTGATGTATACATCAATAGCCCCTTGGCTATACTAGAGTCAATTGCGGCGGGCTAGACAAAGGTGGAAGCCTCGGCATCCGCTCTTGCCGTGACCCAGAGGGAATCGCATGAAACGCTCCAATGTCCAGCGGCTGCGGGATGCTCTGGAGGACGACATCATCAATGGCCGCCGGGAACCCGGCGAGCGTCTCGACCCCGAGGCCCTGTGCCGCGACTTCGAGGTCTCGCGGACACCGGTGCGCGAGGCGATCCAGCAACTGGTGGCCAGCGGCCTGGTCACGGTGACGCCGAAGAAGGGCACCTTCGTCGCGCAGGTAGGCCTCCACCAGCTGGTCGAGATGTTCGAGGTGATGGCGGAACTGGAAGGCATGTGCGGGCGCCTCGCCGCGCGGCGCATCAGCGAGGAGGAGCTGCGTGCGCTGCGCGAGGCCATGGCGCGTTGCGTGGCCGCCGCCAGGGCCGGCGATACCGACGAGTACTACTACGAGAACGAGGGCTTCCATCACGCCATCTATGCCGCCAGCCACAACGGTTTCCTGATGGAGGAGGCTCGTCAGCTCAAGCAGCGCCTCAAGCCCTACCGGCGCCTGCAGCTGCAGGTCCGCAAGCGCATGAGCCGCTCGCTGGCCGAGCATCGCGAGATCCTCGCGGCCATCGAGCACGGCGACGCCGAGCGGGCGGAACGCCTGCTTCGCGAGCACGTGGTGATCCAGGGCGAGCGCTTCAGCGACTTCGTCTCCAGCGTACGTCGCTTCGGGGCCCAGCTGAACGCCGTCTGACGGTGTCTTTCGCCGCGTGGAGTTCGCCCCGGCCGGCTATGGGTACGACAGGTCGAAAGCGGTAATCCCGAGCGTTATACTCGGGTATGTATTTCCAGGCCTAGCTCGGCCGTCGACCGGAGTCGCCATGTTTCCCGAGTTCACCCTTCGCTACGCCCGCCTGCCCGAACGCTTCTACCTGCGCTTCGACCCGGTGCCGGTGAGCAGGCCTCGACTGGTGGCCTTCAATCGGCCGCTGGCCGAGCAGTTGGGCTTCGACCTGTCCGCCTTCGACGAGCGCCAGGCGGCCGAATGGTTCGCCGGCAACACCGTGCCGCAAGGTGCCGAGCCGCTGGCCCAGGCCTATGCCGGCCACCAGTTCGGCCACTTCAACCCGCGCCTCGGCGACGGTAGGGCGGTGCTGCTCGGCGAGGTGACCGACCGCGAGGGGCGGTTGCGCGATATCCAGCTCAAGGGCGCGGGGATGACCCCCTTCTCCCGCGGTGCCGACGGCCGTGCGCCCCTGGGGCCGGTGCTGCGCGAGTACCTGGTCAGCGAGGCCATGCATGTGCTGGGCGTGCCCACCACCCGGTCGCTGGCCGCGGTGGCCACCGGCGAGCGGGTGTTCCGGCGTGTGCCCGAGCCCGGCGCCGTGCTGACCCGCGTCGCCGCCAGCCATCTGCGCGTGGGCACCTTCCAGTACTTTGCCGCCCGCGACGACGTGGAGGCGGTGCGCACCCTGGCCGAGATGGCCATCGAGCGTCACTTTCCACAACTGCTGGGCCCTGAACTCGCCGAGGCGGACGAGGGTGAATGTTACCTGGCCTTGGTGGAGGCGGTACAGGCCCGCCAGGCGGCATTGGTGGCCAGGTGGATGGGGCTCGGCTTCATCCATGGAGTGATGAACACCGACAACTGCAGCATCGCCGGCGAGACCATCGATTATGGCCCCTGCGCCTTCATGGAGGCCTATGATCCGGCTACGGTGTTCAGCTCCATCGATGAGGGGGGGCGCTACGCCTATCGCAACCAGCCCTGGATTGCCCAGTGGAACCTGGCGCGTTTCGCCGAGACGCTGCTGCCGCTGGTGGATGACGACCAAGAGCGCGCGGTGGCGCGCGCCACCGAGGTGATCAAGCGCTATGAGTCGCAGTACGAGGCCGAGTGGCTGGCGGTGATGCGCGACAAGCTGGGGCTGGCGAAGGCGGAGGAGAGCGACCGTGAGCTGGTGGAGGCCTTCCTCGAGGCCCTGCAATCGGGCCGGGCCGACTTCACCCTGGCCTTCCGTGGACTCGGCGAAGCGGTCGAGAAGGATGCCCCCGCGCTGCTCGCCCTGTTCGAGAATGACGAGGCCCTGCGCGCCTGGCTGCCGCGCTGGCGTCAGCGGCTGGCGCGGGAGGATGCCGCTCCGGCGGTGATTGCCGAGCGGATACGCGCGATCAACCCACGCTACATCCCCCGCAACCACAAGGTGGAGCAAGCCCTGGCTGCCGCCGCCGAGGGCGACTTCACGCCCTTCGAGACCCTGCGCGACGTGTTGGCCAAGCCCTTCACCGAGCAGCCCGGCCGCGACGAGTATGCCCGGCCGGCACCGCCCAACGAGGCCGTATTCCGCACCTTCTGCGGGACTTGAACGTCATTATTCGCCTGACAGACAAGAAGACGCCCGGGCTTCCCCGGGCGTCTCGCGCTTGCGGATGGCAAAGCCGGGCGCCATGCCCGGCTCGGGCCGCTCCTGGGCGGGGTGCTACTCCACCACGTCGAAGCGGTCGGCGTTCATGACCTTGGTCCAGGTGGCGACGAAGTCCTTCACGAACTTCTCCTGGTTGTCGTCCTGGGCATAGACCTCGGCGTAGGAGCGCAGAACGGAGTTGGAGCCAAACACCAGGTCAACCCGGCTTGCGGTGAACTTAGTGTCGCCACTCTTGCGATCCACGATGTCATAGGTGTTCTTGCCCTTGGGCTCCCAACGGTTATCCATGTCAGTGAGGTTGACGAAGAAGTCATTGGTGAGCTGGCCGACGCGGTGGGTGAACACGCCATGCTGGGTGCCGCCATGGTTGGTGCCCAGCACCCGCATGCCGCCGATCAGTACCGTCATCTCTGGCGCGGTCAGGCCCATCAGCTGGGCGCGGTCCAGAAGCATCTCTTCGGGCTTGACCACGTAGTCCTTCTTCTGCCAGTTGCGGAAGCCATCGGCCAGCGGCTCCAGCGGCTCGAAGGATTCGGCGTCGGTCATCTCATCGGTCGCGTCGCCCCGGCCCTTGAGGAAGGGAACGTGAATCTCGTGGCCGGCTGCCTTCGCGGCCTGCTCGATGCCCAGGTTGCCGCCCAGCACGATCACGTCGGCGATGCTGGCTCCGGTGTCGGCGGAGATCTTCTCATAGACCTTGAGCACCTTGGCCAGGCGCTGCGGCTCGTTGCCTTCCCAGTCCTTCTGCGGCGCCAGGCGAATACGGGCACCGTTGGCGCCACCGCGCATATCAGAGCCACGGAAGGTGCGGGCGCTGTCCCAGGCGGTGCAGACCCGTTCCTCGAGGGAGAGGCCGGCCTCGGCGATCTTCGCCTTGACCACTTCCTCGATGTAGTTGGTATTGCCGGCGGGCACCGGATCCTGCCAGATCAAGTCTTCTTCCGGGACGTCAGGACCGATGTAGCGGGACTTGGGCCCCATGTCCCGGTGGATCAGCTTGAACCAGGCGCGGGCGAAGCAGTCCTTGAAGTATTCCGGGTCTTTCATGAACTTCTCGCAGATGGCCCGGTAGGTCGGGTCCACCTTCATCGCCATGTCCGCATCGGTCATCATCGGGTTATGGCGAGTGGTCATGTTGCTGGCGTCGACCGGCTTGTCCTCCTCCTTGATATCGACGGGCTCCCACTGGTTGGCGCCGGCGGGACTCTTCCTGACCTCCCACTCATGGCCGAACAGCATGTCGAAGTACCCCATGTCGAACTCCAGAGGGTTCTTGGTCCAGGCCCCTTCCTGGCCGGAGGTGACGGCGTTGGCGGCCTTGCCCTGCTGATTGGGGTTGAGCCAGCCGAAGCCCTGTGCCTCTACGTCGGCAGCTTCCGGCTCCGGCCCGAGGGCTGAGGCATCACCGTTACCGTGGGTCTTGCCGACCGTGTGGCCGCCGGCGGTCAGCGCCGCGGTCTCCTCGTCGTTCATGGCCATGCGCTTGAAGGTCTCGCGGACCTGCTCGGCGGTCTTCATGGGGTCCGGCTGACCGTTGACCCCCTCGGGGTTCACGTAGATCAGCCCCATCTGCACCGCGGCCAGCGGGTTTTCCATGGTGTCGGGCTTGTCGACGTTGTCGTAGCGCTCGTCGGAGGGCGCCAGCCACTCCTTCTCGGCGCCCCAGTAGATATCCTTCTCGGGGTGCCAGATGTCCTCGCGACCGAAGGAGAAACCGAAGGTCTTGAACCCCATGGATTCATAGGCCACGTTGCCGGCCAGGATGATCAGATCAGCCCAGCTGATCTTGTTGCCGTACTTTTTCTTGATCGGCCACAGCAGACGCCGCGCCTTGTCGAGGTTGCCGTTGTCCGGCCAGGAATTGATCGGTGCGAAGCGCTGGTTGCCGGTGCCTCCGCCGCCGCGGCCATCGGCAATGCGATAGGTGCCGGCTGCGTGCCAGGACATACGGATGAACAGGCCGCCGTAATGCCCCCAGTCGGCTGGCCACCACGCCTGGCTGTCGGTCATCAGGGCGTGCATGTCCTGCTTCAACGCCTCGAAGTCGAGCTTGCGGACCTCCTGGCGGTAGTCGAAGTCCTCGCCCATCGGGTCGGTCTTGCGGTCGTGTTGGTGGAGAATGTCCAGGTTCAAGGCTTCTGGCCACCAGTCAGTGTTGGAATGACCGCTGGTGGTCTGGCCTCCATGCATCACTGGACACTTGCCTGCGTTGTGCTGATCACCCATGTCGCTCTCCTATCTGGCTGCGTTGCTTGAATGGCTTACTGTATATAGATGATGGTAGTCATGCGAGACAGTCAGCCTGGTCAACTATCGTCTTTCAGGCGGTCTGACAGCCGGAATTGCTGCCACCAGCCTTCAACCTACCCGCGTAGAGTCGATTAGCTCAATATGACATTGCCGACCAAGTTGATAGCTATTTTGTATCAGAGGCGGGAGATGGCATCACCAGGGGGTGTGCCTCCCCCATCAGAAAGGCGCGGTTTGCCTCCAGCGCTTCGCGCAGGAACTCCCACAGCAGGCGCACCCTCGCCAGGCGGCGCTGCTCCTGACGGGCGGTGATCCAGAACTGCCGGTCGATCGCCACCTCGTCCGCCAGCACGTTGACTAGCGTCGGCGAGCCGCTGGCCATGAAGCAGGGCAGCACGGCGAGGCCGGCCCCGTGCAGGCAGGCGGCGTGCTGGGTGGTGACGCTGGTGCTGCGCATGGCGAAGTGCGGGCCCGGGTGGCCCACCACCGCCGGGTCGAGCAGCGGCTCCAGGTAGCTGAGCTGCTCGCTGAAGATCAGATCGTCGACGTAGCCCACCAGGCGGTGTTCGCCCAGTTCTGCGAGCCGCTGTGGCCTGCCGTGGCGGGCCAGATACCCCTGGCTGCCGTAGAGGCGCAGCCGGTAGTCGCACAGCCGCGAGATCACCAGCCCCGGGCTCACCGGGCGCTCCACGGTGATGGCCAGGTCCGCCTCATGGCGGCTCAGGTTGACCACCCGGGGCAGGGCGAGCAGGTCGAGGGTCACGCCGGGATGGCGTTCGCAGAAGGCCGAGAGCAGCGGGGCGATCACCCAGGTGCCGAAGCCCTCGGTCACCCCCAGGCGGATCTGGCCGCTGATCTGGTGGTTCTTGTCGGTGAGGCTCTCGCCGGCCTCGACGGCATGGCGAGCCATCTCCTCGGCGTGGGCGAGCAGCTGCTGGCCGGCCTCGGTGAGGTGGTAGCCGTGGGTACTGCGCTCGAACAGCTGGGTGTTGAGTGCCTGCTCGAAGCGCCGGGTGCGCCGCGACAGGGTGGAGTGGTCGAGCCCCAGCCGGCGGGCCGCATCGGTGAGCCGCTCACTGCGCGCCACCTCCAGAAATATCTGGATATCCTGCCAGTCGAGCATGAAAGTCCTCAGTTGGTCGCGGGTTGTGGCTGAACTCGGCTCATGGGTCATTGTGCATAGATGCACAAGCAATGTGCCCGAGTGGGCGTTGTCACGCCATCCGACGCCTGTATAGACTCGATGTCACCACGATTCGTGTATAGATACACACAAAGTCTAATGCCTCCGCCAGCGCGGCGCCTGACGATGGCCGAATAATGACAAGCCAGCGTCGCGGGCGGGGCAGGAACAGCCCAGAGGAGCATGCCACCATGTCCGTTCGCGAGATTCCCATGTATATCGACGGCCAGCCCGTCCAGTCCCAGAGCCAGGAGTGGCGCGACGTGATCAACCCGGCCACCCAGGAGGTGGTCGCCCGGGTGCCGTTCTGCACCGCCGAGGAGGTCGAGCGCGCCGTGGCCAGCGCCAAGGAAGCCTTCAAGACCTGGCGCAAGGTGCCGCTGGCCAAGCGGCAGCGCATCATGCTCAAGCTGCAGGCGCTGATCCGCGACAACACCGCCGAGCTCGCCGCGCTGATCACCGAGGAGCACGGCAAGACCCTGCCCGACGCCGAGGGCGAGGTGGGACGCGGCCTGGAGGTGGTGGAGCACGCCTGCTCGATCACCTCCCTGCAGCTTGGCGAGCTAGCCGAAAATGCTGCCAACGAGGTCGACGTCTACACCCTCAACCAGCCGCTGGGCGTGGGCGCTGGCATCACCGCCTTCAATTTCCCGATCATGCTGCCCTGCTTCATGTTCCCGCTGGCCATTGCCACCGGTAACACCTTCGTGCTCAAGCCCTCCGAGCAGGATCCGAGCTCCACCATCCGCCTGGTCGAGCTGGCTCACGAAGCCGGCATTCCCGCCGGCGTGCTCAACGTGGTGCATGGCGGCCCGGACGTGGCCAACCAGATCGCCGATCACAGCGACATCAAGGCACTCTCCTTTATCGGTTCCACCCACGTCGGCTCGCTGCTCTACAAACGCGCTGCCGAGGCTGGCAAGCGCATGCAGGCGATGATGGGCGCCAAGAACCACTGCGTGGTGATGCCCGATGCCAACCGCAGCCAGGCGATCAACAACCTGCTGGGCTCGGCCTTCGGCGCCGCCGGCCAGCGCTGCATGGCCAACTCCGTGGTAGTGCTGGTGGGCGAGGCCCGCGAGTGGCTGGATGACCTCGTCGAGGGCGCCCGCAACATGACGGTGGGCCCTGGCACCCAGCGCGACGCCGACCTTGGCCCGCTGGTCTCCCCGCAGGCCAAGGAGCGCGTGGAGCGGCTGATCGCCACCGGCGAGCAGGAGGGCGCGAAACTGCTGGTCGATGGCCGCGGCTGCCAGGTGGTGGGCTACCCCGATGGCAACTTCGTTGGTCCTACCCTGTTCGCCGACGTGACCGCCGAGATGACCATCTATCGCGAGGAGATCTTCGGCCCGGTGCTCTGCGTGGTCAGCGTCGAGACCCTTAGTGATGCGATCGAGTTCATCAACGCCAACCCCAACGGCAACGGCACCTCGATCTTCACCAACTCCGGCTGGGTGGCGCGCCGCTTCGAGAGCGATATCGACGTCGGCCAGGTGGGCATCAACGTGCCGATCCCGGTGCCGGTGGCCTACTTCAGCTTCACCGGATCGCGGGGCTCCAAGCTTGGTGACCTGGGCCCCAACGGCAAGCAGGCCATCGCCTTCTGGACCCAGACCAAGACCGTCACCGCACGCTGGTTCGAGCCGGAGAACGTCTCCAGCGACATCAACAGCACCATCTCGCTGAGCTGATCACACCTCGCCCAGCGGCCATCGGCGGCCCCCGTCTCAAGAGCGGCGGGGCCGTGTTGTGTTACTTGATGATGGCTGGTATCAGGGCCCTCAGGGCGCTGATCACTCGGCGTCGGTCGTCCTGCTCAAGTCGTCCAGCCTGGCGGATGATCAGGCGCTTATCCACAGTGAAGAGCTTCATGCGCACGATGGAAGGCGCGGGTAAGCCTGCGGCATTGAGACCTTGGATGTCGGTATCCAGCGGACAGGCGGAGTTGTTGGCACTGGTGATCATGGCCATCAGGAGCTGTCCTGTAGTGCGATGAAAGTCCTCGTTAGAAGAGATGACCAGCGCTGGCCGACGCTTGGTCGTGTTCCTGTCGGTGAAAGGGAACGGCACAACCGCAACATCGAAGGCCTCAAAGATCACGGTAGGCGTCCTCGTCGGCCTCGGAATTCCACTCGCTCAGGGTTTCTTCCACCGCATGGGTAAATGCCAGGTCGAGCCTGAGGGATCCCCACGAAATAGATAAGAAAATCAGGATGATATGATTGAAAAGACCTGCATGGGTCGGCATGTTGTTAATTGCGAAACAAACAAT
>NZ_SNWH01000027.1 GCF_004361885.1 Halomonas ventosae | reverse complement strand
CTCGGGGTATCGCTATCTTGGGTCGTGGCGTTGGCGCTGTCGGTGGCAGTCAGGCTCACCGCGGGCAGCTCGGTGCCGGCGTTGATGGCGTCGACACCGGCCTGGGTGAGCACCACGTCCTCGCCGTCGAAGGCGTAGTAGCCGGCGTCGTTGCTGCCTGGGCTGAAGGTGACTTGACCGGCACTGGCGGTAAGCGCGCCGTCTTCTTCGTCACTGGCGCTGAAGGTGGCGACGCTCTGGCCCGCCACGGCGTCGTTTTCGTTGAACGCAGGCGCCGCGGTCACGTCGATGGTCGGGCCGTCGTTCTGCGCTACATAGCTCGGGGTATCGCTATCTTGGGTCGTGGCGTTGGCGCTGTCGGTGGCGGTCAGGCTCACCGCGGGCAGCTCGGTGCCGGCGTTGATGGCGTCGACGCCGGCCTGGGTGAGCACCACGTTCTCGCCGTCGAAGGCGTAGTAACCGGCGTCGTTGCTGCCTGGGCTGAAGGTGACTTGACCGGCACTGGCGGTAAGCGCGCCGTCTTCTTCGTCACTGGCGCTGAAGGTGGCCACGCTCTGGCCCGCCACGGCGTCGTTTTCGTTGAACGCAGGCGCCGCGGTCACGTCGATGGTCGGGCCGTCGTTCACTGGCTGCACAACGGCATCGACTTCGGCCACTGCCGTTGCAACACCATCTTCAAACTCCGCCCCCGCAGTCTCCGTAGTGGCGAACTCGAAAGTCAGTGGATCTAGATTCTCGTTGATCCGCGCTAAACGCACGAAATCGTGCCCTCCACCCACGGCGCCACCAGCCCCGGCACCAGCCGCAGTGGCATCCAGCTCTTCCAGCAGGTCACCCTCGCCCTCATCAAGGGCCGTGAGCAGCGCCTCGAGATCGGCATCCTGGACGCTGGCATCTTCAGCAGTCACCGGTGGCTCAGCAGCAAGATCGAGGGTCATGACGACCTCCTGCCCGCCTTCGATCACAGTAGGAGCTAGGTTGTCATAGAAATCGAGCTGAACCTGGCCGTTGGTCGAGGTGATGAGCGTCTCGCCTTCCTGCAGGGTATCCCCCACACGCAGTTCACGAAGATTGCCGTCCTCGTCACGTGCCCAGGCCTGGCCGCGGATGAAAATGATGATGGCGATGGTCATGAAATGGCTCCCTGCGTACGAAGCGAGTGTGAAATCGCCCACGGAACAACAATAGATGCTACTAAGCTAGGCCAGGTGGCGGGGAAAAAATATTGTACTCTTGGGCAGGGATTCGTCTTTGACGTGAAAAATGTCAAGCCAACGCTGTGATCAGACGTCGCGCAACCTCACACGGTTTCGCGCTGGGCAAGCCGCAGAATCAGCTGCAGCCGGTCGCGCACCCCGAGCTTGCGGAAGATCGCACCGAGATGGGCCTTCACGGTCCGCTCGGTAATCTCGAGCCGGCGCGCCACCTCTTTGTTGCTCTGCCCTTCCGCCACGGCCAGCGCTACCGCCCGTTCGCGATCAGTCAACCCTGAGAGGGCGTCGTCCAGTTGCTGGGACTCCACTCCCAACGCCCGGTAAGCGCCGCCCATCACCTGAGCCAGCAATTCGGGAAGCACCCAGATCCCCTGATGACGGGTCACGACGTCCATCTGCTTCAGCACCTCGGGAGGGGAAAGGGCATGGGCGTAGCCCCGTGCGCCGGCGTTCAAGGCCCTCAGGGCTTCCATCGAGCTAGGTGCGTAGCTCAATACATTGACGGTGGCACCACGGCCGGCGAACAGGGGGATCAGCCGCAACCAGTCCTCGATATTGCTCATGATCCATACTATGTCGCCCTTCCCAGCCTGGGCCCTGGCCTGTTGCGGCGAGACCAGACGGGCATCGGCGAAGGCCGCCCGCCAACGCGGAATCCCGTCGCGCCCCTGACAGACGAAGATCTGTGCCATCATCGTTCTCCCATGGAGTTACCCCAAGCCCGCAGCACAGGCTTGAGCAAATACTGCATCACGGTGCGTTTGCCAGTTTTGATGTCCACCTGGGCGATCATCCCTGGGATCACCTCCATATCCTTGTGTTTCTGTGCGTTTTTCACCGTCCGCACCCGCACCAGATAAAAGGTGTTGCCTTCGTCGTCAGTGATGGTGTCGGGGCTGATATGGTCGAGTTTGGCCTCGAGCCCCCCGTAGATGGCAAAGTCGTAGGCGGTGAGCTTGATGGTTGCCGGTTGGCCGGGGTGAAGGAAGGCGATGTCCTGGGGCGCAATGCGCGCCTCCACCAGCAAGGCGTCGTTGGTGGGCACGATCTCGACTACCTCCTGCCCCGGTTGGACGACGCCGCCAAGGGTGGTGACATTCAGGCGCTGGATCACACCATCCACCGGCGAGCGGATCTCAGACATCCGTACTCGATCCTGCAAGCCGGTGCTGGATTCATCGAGGGCCGCCAGCTCGCCCAACGTCCTTGAGAGTTCGGTGCGCCATTCGTTGCGCGCCTTGAGTTCGACCTCGCGCAGCTGGGCCTGGGCCTCCTCGATCGCCGACTGCAGGCGCTCCACCTGGGCCGCCGCTTGTGTGCGATCACCTCTGGCCTTTGAAACCTCCCGTCGGAGCCTCAGCACCTCGACCTCGGAGACGGCGCCGGACTGCAACAGAGGCTGGGTCAGATTGAGCTCTTGGCTGGCCATGGCCAGCTCCCTGGCGGCAGTATCACGCCGCGACTTGGCCTCCTCGAGCTCGGCGCGCCGCTGGGCAAGGCGTTCCTGAAGGATGCTTTTCTCCTCGGCCAGCTTTTCCAGGGCACTCTGATAGAGTTCACGCTCCTGGTTGACGATCTCGGGGGCCTTGTCGACCAGTTCATCAGAGGGGGTAAACGGCGATCCGGTAGCCAGGGCGCGCAGCCGCTCGGCCCGCGCCTGAAGGGACTGGGCCGTGGCGCGGTTCTCGCGAAAATTGGAGAGAAAGCGGGTAGGATCGATACGCATCAGCAGCTCGCCGGCCTCGACCCGCTCCCCCTCCTCGACCAGTATCTCCTGGACTACCCCGCCATCGAAGGACTGCACCCGCTGCAGCTGACTGGAAGGAATCACACGACCCATGCCACGGGTCACCTCGTTGATGGAGGCGACGCTGGCCCATACCAGCAGGGCGACAACGGCCAGCACCACCACGTAGAGAAAGCCGCGGGCGCGAATGGGGTCCTGCTGCAGACGGGCCCAGTCGGCATCGCTGGCCCAGTCGCGATTGAGGTGGGTCGCAGTGACGCGCTTGGCAAAGAGCCGGTCGATGAAAGGCCGGAAGGGCCTGCCACCCGCCTGGGAGAAGCGACCGATGGCCTCGAAGCCCTGTTGCTCGGGGGATCTTTTCGAGGTTGCCATTAATGTGCCCTCCCGATTTGCCCCTTGCGCAGGGCCTCCACCACCTTGTCCCGCGGCCCGTCGGCCACCACCTTGCCGGCATCAATGACCAAGATACGATCAACCAGCGACAGCAGTGACGTGCGGTGAGTGACGACGATCAGCGTCTTGCCCTGACCGTAGGCCTTGAGGTTGGCCTTGAAGGCCTCCTCGCTGGCATGGTCCATTGAACTGCTGGGCTCGTCGAGCAGCAGGATACGCGGGTCATGGATCATGGCCCGGGCAATGGCCACGGCCTGACGCTGGCCACCGGAGAGCATCTGTCCCCGTTCGCCCACCGGCAGGTCGACCCCCTGGGGATGGGCATTGACCAGACCGTCCAGGCCACTGAGCTTGATGGCACGCAGCAGCGCCTCGTCATCGACGCCGTCGCTGCCGCCACCGGCGATGATGTTGTCGCGCAACGAGCCGAAGAACAGGCTGACATCCTGGGGCACATAGCCGATATGGCGGCGCAGTTGCAGGGGATCGAACTGGCGGATATCCACCTCGTCGATCATTATCGCGCCGGCGGTGGGTTGATAGAGCCCCAGCAGCAACTTGTTGAGGGTGGTCTTGCCGCAGCCCACGCGGCCCAGCAGGGCCACGCGCTCGCCTGGCTCGATGATCACCGAGACATCATGCAGGGCATCGCGCTCCGCCTCCGGGTAGCGAAAGGAGACCTTGTCGAAGCGGATCTCGCCCCGTACCACCGGGCGGTCGATGAAGGTCTTGCCGCCGGGGCGCTCCACCGGCCGCTCCATCACGTCATTGAGTGACTGCAGTGCCGTCGAAGACTGATGGTACTGCGCCAGTAGCGCCGCCGCCTGACTGATCGGCGCCATGGCCCGCGACGACAGCAGGTAGGCGGCGATCAACCCCCCCTGGGTCAGGTTACCTTCGATGATCTGGTAGACGCCGATGATGATCACGCACACCGCGACACTATGTTGAGCCCAGAGAGCCACGCTTGCCACCGAAGAGCTGACCAGGCGCAGTTGGGCGGAGGTGCGCGACAGGAAGGCCGTGGCCTTCTCCCAGGTGCCCTGGATGCGGCTCTCTGCGCGCAGCGTCTTGACCGTCTCCAGCTGTGACACTGCTTCAACCAGAGTGGCGTTACGCTGCGCACTGACCCGCCAGGTGGTCTCGGAGAGTTCATGCAGCTTGCCTTGGGCGGCCATGGCGTAGAGCAGCACAAAGACGATGCCCACCAGCACCGGGATCACCAGGGGCGGGCCGATCAAGGCGATGATCGCCGCGAACATCAGCACGAAGGGCAGATCGACCAGCGCCACCACGGTGGCCGAGCCGATGAAGGCGCGTACCGACTCGAAGGACTGCAGGGTCGAGGCGAAGGAGCCGGTGGAGGCCGGTCGCGCCTCCATGCGCAACCCCAGCACCCGGGCCATGATCGACGACGATAGCTTGACGTCAGCGCGACTGGCCGCCAGGTCGACGAAGGCGTTGCGCATCAATCGCAGGGCCAGGTCGAAGCACAGCACGATGAAGATCCCCGCTGAGAGCACCCACAGCGTCTCGGTGGCGTGATTCGGCACCACCCGGTCGTAGACATTGAGCACGAACAGCGGCATTGCTACGGCAAAGAGGTTGATGATGACCGAGCCGGCGATAATGTCGCGATAGAGCTTGCGGTTCTCGCGGATCACGCCCCAGAACCAGTGCCGCGAGCGCTGACGTGTCACCTCGGGGCCACGGGCATCGAAGCGGAAACGCGGTCGCACGTAGATGGCCTGGCCGCTGTAACTTGCCTGGAGATCATCGAGGTTCACCTCGGTCTCGGCATCGCCCAGTTCGGGGAAGACGACCCGCGCACAGCGCGCCTTGAGGTCAAGGGCCAGAAGCACACAGGCGCGGCCCGGCTCGAGCAGTAGCACGGCGGGAAACAGGGCGGGATTGAGCTGCACCAGGCGGCTCTTCACAAGCCGTGAGGTGAGCCCGGCACGGGATGCCGCACGCGCAAAGACGCCGGGCGTCAGGCGGCCATCGTCGAGAGGAAGACCCGCGGTCAGCGATTCGGCCGTGACCTCATGTCCATGAACCTGCGCAATGGTCTGCAGGCATTCGAGTAATTCATCATGTACTGCTGACCTTGAAGGGCCAGAATCCAGCGCTTCTTTCTGCGACACAACCACCTCGAGAATCGACAAGCCCCGCCGCGATCAGGGCGGGGCGAGACAGGCCGGCATCCCGCGCTGGCCAGCGCGATGCGTCATGGATCAGCCGTTCAGCGCAGGGCTGACTCGACGGAGAGGGTGACATCCGGCGTTCGGGCCGGTGCCGGGGTCTGGCCGATGAAGTCGGAGAGCGTGAACCCCTGTGGGCCGCGTGCCGGACAGACCGTGTCAGGGTCGAGCTCCACCCCGTCGCTGCCCAGCTCGGCCAGGGTCGGCAGATCGTCGCGCCGCACCTCAAGCGTCTGCATCAGTTGGCCCATGGCGGCCAGGGTCCGGGCATCCGCCAGCGCCACGTCATACTGGGCATTGGCATAGGCACGACTGGCCTCGAAGTACTCGTTCTCGCTGTCCAGGACATCGAGCAGGGTGCGCTGGCCGATATCGAACTGCTGGGCGTAGGCACCGCGCACCCGGTCGATGGACTGGCGATGTTCATTGAGGTATCGCAATTGTTCGCGCAGACGCTGGGTGTCGTTGTAGGCGATCTGGGTGGTCTGGCGCACGTCGACACAGGCCTTCTCGCGCTGATTGATGGCCTGCTCGACCCGGTCGCTGGCAGCCCGGAAGGAGGCCAGATCGCTGCCGCCGTTATAGAGGTTCATGCTGGCGACCAACTCGATGGTATGGCGATTCCGCTGCTCACCGTTGGCGACCATGTCGTAGTTGCCGTCGTTGTTCTTGTAGGTGCCGGTGCGACCGCGCAGATCGAGGCGCGGCTGGAAGGCCGAGCGGGTACCGCGTCGCTCGGCCCGCGAGGCCTGGATGTTCTCGATGGCCGCATGAAACTCGGGGTTGCCCTGGAAGGCCATCTCGAGTGCCCGGTTGACATCCGCCGGCAGTCGCTCGTTCATCTGCGGCGCAGGGGCCAGGTTCTCCGCCGGCAGGTGGCCGACGATACGCTGGAAGCGTGCCGTCACGTCGTGCAGGTTGGCGGCTTCGGTCATCAGATTCGACTCGGCCAGCGCCAGGCGGCCGCTGATCTGCTCCAGGTCAACGCGACGCCCCGCGCCAGAGGCCACCCGCTCCTCGATCTGGTTGAAGACCTGCATGTGATCCGCGTAGTTCTGCTGCGCCAAGTACACCAGCTCCCGATAGCGCTGCACATCCAGGTAGGCGCGCGTCGCCTGCAAGGCGATATCCTCGCTGGTTCCCAGCAGTTCGTAGTAGCGCACCAGCTGGGCGCGATCGAGGCGCTCGACCTCGTTGGCCGTGGCTAGGCCATCCCACAGCATCTGGGTAATCGTCACTTCCGCGTAGTTGGTATCATAACGGCCGCGGCCATCGAGTTCCCGACCCTCCCTCCCGATCCCTGCCGAGACATCGACGCTGGGGAGATAGTTGCCGCGCGCCACCCCGATATCGTTACCGGAGGCGCGAAAGCCATTCCATGCGGCCTGAACCTCGGGGTTGGTCGTGATCGCCTGCTGGACCACCTGGTGGAGATCACTGCTCCCCGGTGCCGTCAGGCCGGCCGGCAGGGACTGCGCCACGGCTGAAGCGAGGGGCAACAATGCCAGCGACGCCCCCAGGGCGAGGGTGGAGGCAAGGCGACGCCCCCGGATGCTACTGACTGGATCGATAGAGCATGTCATGCGTGTTCCCTAATTCATGATGGCGATGGTCCGATCAGTGTCATCCAGCCTAACCTGACAGGATATTTTGTCCACTGCTGAAGAGCGCGAGGCGGGCAGGAAAAGGTAGACAATTGATATAAGACAAGACCGACAAGGCATTACCGCCCCGACCGCGACGGCACGCTCGCCGGACAGCCACGTCCGACGGCAAACGTGGTATCGTCAGATCGGTCCCCGAAACGGCATGGTCAGCCAAGGAGAATGTCATGGCCTCATCGGAAATCCAGAAGACACGCGTGATCAACGAACTGCGGGGCTTCATCAAGAAGCTTCTGCAGGACCCGAAGATCCTCGAGCAGTCGCTGGAAATCACCCGTCGTCAGCTCAGCGAGCCGGGCCAGGGAGATGTGATGGCGCGGATCGCCAACGAGATCTCCGACACCACCAGCGTGCATATCCCCGAGGATCCCCAGGAACACTCCGAAGCCGACCGGCTCTTCCTCGAGTTGCTCAAGGAAGTGGTCAAGGAGGAGCAGGCGCTCTATTGATGCTCGGCTCGGCTCGGCTCGGCACGCCCTGCTCTGCCCTCTCCCGGCCACCGAGCCGGGAGGGCTTTCAATTCAAAAGAGCGCTTTCAAGAGAGCTCTTTCTCTTTCACAAGAGAGTGGCTTAAAGCGAAAAAGTGGCTTAAAGCGGCCTCATCGTCCCCCGTTCCGGCCAGACCTGCCCCTGATTGCCCGCCCTTGGTAGAATACCGCACACTTTGTTGCTGCTGTTCCTATCGAATGACCTATCTGCTCAAGCTCCACCCCGAGATCACCATCAAGTCCCGTTCAGTGCGCCAGCACATGATTCGCTGCCTGGCCAGCAATGTGCGCAACATCCTGCGCAAACAGATAGAGGGGGTGCGGGTCAAGGGTGGCTGGGATGCCCTTCGTGTGAGCCTGCCCAACACCCTGCCCGAGGGCCGCATAGAGGAGATGGAGGATATCCTAACCCGAATCCCGGGTATTCATGAGGTGCTGGCCACCCAGGCGGTGCCCTGCAGCTCGCTCGACGAGGCCGCCGCCTGGATCGTCCCGCACTGGAAGGCGGCCATCGCCAGGCGCCGCTTCCGGGTGCGGGCCAAGCGTCGGGGGAACCACGGTTTCTCGTCTGTGGATCTCGAACGCCACCTGGGTAGCGCCCTGCTTGCAGCCGAGCCCACGGCACGGGTTGACCTCAACCACCCCGAGATCGTGGTCTCAGTGGAGCTGACCCACCACTGGCTGCAACTGATTCGCTCACGCCGCCCGGGTCTAGGGGGCTATCCGTTGGGGGTTCAGGGTCAGGCCCTGGCGCTGGTCTCGGGAGGCTTCGACTCGCCGGTGGCGGCCTGGCGGATGCTGCGCCGTGGCATCAAGACCCACTACCTGTTCTTCAACCTCGGCGGCCCGGCCCACGAGAGCGCCGTGCGGGAGGTCACCCACCACCTCTGGCAGCGCTACAGCGCCTCCCACAACGTCGACTTCACCTCGGTGCCCTTCGAGGAGGTGGTCGCGGAGATCCTGCGCAGCATTCCCGATGGCCTGATGGGCGTGATCCTCAAACGCATGATGGTCCGTGCGGCCAACCGCGTCGCTGCCCGCAAGGGTATCCTGGCACTGGTCACCGGCGACGCCATCGCCCAGGTCTCCAGCCAGACGCTGACCAACCTGGCGCTGATTGACGCGGCCAGCGAACGGCCAATCCTGCGGCCGCTGCTCACGGAGGACAAGCAGGAGATCATCGACACGGCCCGCCGCATCGATACCGCGCGCTTCGCCGAACAGATGCCCGAATACTGCGGGGTCATCTCTCGTCGCCCCCACACCCGGGCACCCGCCGACAAGGTGCTCGCCGCCGAGGCCGACTTCGATTTCACGGTACTCGATGCCGCCATTGAGGCCGCCACCGTGACCCGCGCCAGCCGCCTGCTGGTGGGCCAGCGCCCACCAGGCGAGGTGACCATCGTCGACTCCCTGGCCACGCTGGCCCGGATGCCGGCGGTTAGCGTGATCGACATTCGCCCCCCGGGCGAACGCGAGGCGGCACCGCTCGAGATTGCCGATGTGCCCTGCCTGGCGATTCCCTTCTACGAGCTGCAGGACCAGGCAGCGACCCTGCCTGGGAACCGCGAATACCTGCTCTACTGCGACCAGGGAGTGATGAGCCGCATGCAGGCGCTGCATCTGAAGGATCGCGGGATGGAGCACTTCGGTGTCCTGCGCCACGCCTGCTGAGCAGGCATCCGCACGCTCTGGAGTTATCAGGGCTATCGCAGTTGGCTTCAGCGAGGGGCGCCGGGTGCAGTGGGCGTCGAAGATGGCTACAATGATGGGCTGATTTTCAACAGGATACTCTGAGCCGTCATGTCGAACACCGCCCGCGCCTCGCGCAAGATCCTGGTCACCAGCGCCCTGCCCTACGCCAACGGCGCCATTCACCTGGGCCACCTGCTGGAGTACATCCAGACCGACATCTGGGTGCGCTTCCAGAAGAGCCGCGGGAATGAGTGCTACTACGTGTGTGCCGACGACGCTCATGGCACGGCGATCATGCTGCGGGCGGAGCAGGAGGGCATCACCCCCGAAGCGCTGATCGAACGGGTCTCCCGCGACCACCAGACCGACTTCTCCCGCTTCGGGGTAGCCTTCGACAACTATCACTCGACCCACTCCCCGGAGAATCGCCACTTTAGCGAGCTGATCTACACCCGGCTGCGCGACAAGGGACATATTGCCACCCGCGATATCGAGCAGATGTTCGATCCGGTGAAAGGCCTGTTCCTGGCCGACCGCTTCATCAAGGGTACCTGCCCCAAGTGCAAGGTCGAGGATCAGTATGGCGACAACTGCGAGGCCTGCGGCGCCACCTATACGCCGGCCGAGCTGATCGACCCGGTGTCGGCGATCTCCGGTGCCGCACCAGAGGTGAAAAGCTCCACCCACTATTTCTTCAAGCTACCGGACTTCGCCGACTTCCTGAAGACGTGGATCGACGATGACCATGTCCAGCCACAGATCCGCAACAAGCTCATGGAGTGGTTCGAGTCGGGCTTCAACGAGTGGGACATCTCCCGCGATGCTCCCTACTTTGGCTTCGAGATCCCCGATGCGCCGGGCAAGTACTTCTACGTCTGGCTCGACGCGCCGATCGGCTACCTGGCCAGCTTCAAGAACCTCTGCGAGCGTCAGGGAATGGACTTCGACGCCTACTGGGGCCCCGACTCCGACGCCGAGGTCTACCACTTCATCGGCAAGGACATCGTCTACTTCCATGCGCTGTTCTGGCCAGCCATGCTGCACGGCGCCGATTTCCGCACCCCCACCGCGGTCAACTGCCACGGCTTCGTTACCGTGAACGGCGCCAAGATGTCCAAGTCGCGCGGCACCTTCATCAAGGCGGCGACCTACGCCGACCACCTCAACCCCGAGTACCTGCGCTACTACTTCGCTGCCAAGCTGACCTCACGGGTCGACGACCTGGACCTCAATCTCGAAGACTTCGCGGCGCGGGTGAACAGCGACCTGGTGGGCAAGGTGGTCAACATCGCCAGCCGCTGCGCCGGCTTCGTCAAGAAGCTGGGCGATGGCCGGCTCTCGGCGCACTGCGCCGAACCGGAGATGCTGGCCCACTTCATCGCCGCCGGCGACCGCATCGCCGAGGACTTCGAGGATCGCGAGTTCGGGCGCGCCATGCGCAAGGTGATGGAACTGGCCGACGAGGCCAACACCTACATCGCCGAGGCCGAACCCTGGGTGCTGGCCAAGCAGCCCGACCGTGAGCAGGAGGTGCTCGAGATCTGCTCGGTGGGGATCAACCTGTTCCGCCAGTTGATGGTCTACCTGGCGCCGGTGGTCCCGGCCATGGCCGAGGGTGCCCGGGCGTTCCTGGGTCTCGACACCCTCGACTGGGAGAGCCGTCGCGAGGTGCTGGTCGACCACGCGATCGCCAAGTTCAAGCCGCTGATGACCCGCGTGGAGCGCGACAAGATCGATGCCATGATAACGGCCTCGAAGGAGGATCTGGTGGAAGAGCAGAAACTCAAGGCAACGCCTAAGAACCCGCTGATCGAGGAACCCATTGCCGACCAGATCAACATCGATGACTTCGCCAAGGTCGACCTGCGCATCGCCCGTATCACCCAGGCGGAGTATGTCGAGAAGGCCGACAAGCTGCTCAAGCTAACCCTAGACCTGGGCGGCGAGACTCGCACCGTGTTTGCCGGGATTCGTTCCGCCTATGCCCCCGAAGCCCTGGAGGGACGGCTAACGGTAATGGTCGCCAACCTGGCGCCGCGCAAGATGCGCTTCGGCGTTTCGGAGGGCATGGTGCTGGCGGCCGGCAATGCCGAGGGCATCTATCTGCTCGGCCCGGATGCCGGCGCCGAGCCCGGCCAGCGGGTGCGCTGAGAGGCCGTGGTGACGACGAAGGACGACCGCCCCCGGGCCGCGCTGATCGACGCCATCGATGCCGAACTGCCGCAGACCCAGTGCGGGAAGTGCGGCCAGCCCGGCTGTCTCCCCTATGCCGAGGCCATCGTCGACGGCGAGACGATCAATCGCTGTCCGCCCGGCGGCGACACCACCGTGGCCCGGCTGGCGGCGCTGACCGGTCGTGCAACGCTGCCGCTGGCCGAGCCCGCCCAGTCGCCGCTGGCCGCGGTGATCCGCGAGGCCGAGTGCATCGGCTGCACCAAGTGCCTCCAGGCCTGCCCGGTGGATGCGATCCTGGGGGCCGCCAAGCGCATGCACACGGTCATCGTCGATGAATGCACCGGCTGCGAGCTGTGCGTGGCGCCCTGCCCCGTGGATTGCATCGACCTGCTGCCTCACCCCGCCTGGCAGGCCGCCGAGAGCGAGCACAAGCGCGACGCCTACCTGGCCCGCCGCGCTGAGCAGGGCCGCCGTCGCCATCGCGCCCGTCAGCAGCGCCTGGCCCGGGAGGCGCGTGAGAGGCGCCTAGAGCGCCAGAAGCGACTGCTTCGCCAGCGGCCCGGAGCGGGCAGCGCCGCCGGCCCGGGCCTGCAGCGTCGGCGACAGTTGGCCGTCAAGGCCGCCGAACAGGCCCTGCGCCGGACCAGGCAGCAGCTGGCCCACGCCGAGCGCCAGGGAGAGGCCAGCACAATCGAGGCGGCCCGGGGGCAGGTCGATAGCGCCAGCCGGCTGCTTGATGAAGCGCGAAAGGCGCTGGAAGGCGCTAAGCGCTCTTAAATGATTCGAGACTTGGACTGACTGCTTACCGCTCGGGGCTGATCCGGCGGCAGGCCCCGGAATGCCGGACCATCGAGGAGGCGCTGTAAACCCTTCCCTGGGCGCTACCGATGCCATCCCTGGCATAGGACCTCCTCTTCGGCCTGCCCCCGGCGCCCCCTCGCTAGGGAACGCCATGAACGCCCAGAAACGCCACGAGATCTTCGCGCGGCTGCGCGACCACAACCCCGAACCGACCACCGAGCTGAACTGGACCACGCCCTTCGAGCTGCTCACTGCCGTGCTGCTCTCGGCCCAGGCTACCGACGTCGGGGTCAACAAGGCAACCGCCCGGCTCTTCGCGGTGGCCAACACGCCCCAGGCGATCCTCGATCTGGGGATCGACGACCTCAAGGCGCACATCCGCACCATCGGTCTCTACAACACCAAGGCCGAGAACCTGATGAAGACCTGCCGGATCCTGGTGGAGCAGCATGGTGGCAAGGTGCCCCGCAGCCGCAAGGCGCTCGAGGCCCTGCCGGGCGTCGGTCGTAAGACCGCCAACGTGATCCTCAATACCGCCTTCGGCGAGCCCACCATCGCCGTGGATACCCATATCTTCCGCGTCGCCAACCGCACCGGCATCGCCAAGGGCAAGGACGTGGTCGAGGTCGAGAAAAAACTGCTGCGCCACGTGCCCAGGGAGTTCCGCCAGGATGCCCACCACTGGCTGATCTTGCATGGGCGCTACACCTGCCTGGCGCGCAAGCCCCGCTGCGGCAGCTGCATCATCGAAGATCTCTGCGAGTATCCGGACAAGACCGAGCTGTAACAAGCGCCAAGGCGGAGGTGCTGCAGCGGTGCATGCCAAAATGATGGGCACCGGCCGGGGCCGGAGCTGGCACAAGGGCCCGCCGGCTGGTTCACTGACCCTATGACCATCGACGAGGCCCGCCCATGGATGCGCTGAAGTACCTGGTACTGCCGCCCGTGATCAATGTGCTGCTGATCCTCGCCGGCCTGGCGCTGGGCGCTCGCCAGCTGACCGGCGGTGCCTTCATTGCCCTGGGCCTCATAAGCCTGCTGCTGCTCTCCACGCCACTGGCGAGCCACGCGCTGCGCCAGGGACTCGAGCCACCCGCACTGGCCGGCCCCAGCCAGCTGCGCCAGGCCCAGGCCATCGTGATCCTCGGCGGTGGACGCGACTACGCCTCCCCGGAGTTCGGCTGGGGTGACGCGCCCACCAATGCCAGCTGGCGTCGCCTGGCCTACGGCGCCTACCTGCACCGCGAGACTCGGCTACCGATCCTGGTCAGTGGCGGGCGCTTGCACGAAGAACACAGCGCCGAGGCAAGTCTGATGGCGGCCGCGCTGCGCGAGGTATTCCAGGTGCCCGTGCGCTGGATGGAGGGGCGCAGCCGCAGTACCGCCGAGAACGCCCGCTATACCGCCGAGATGCTGGGGGGCGAGGGTATCGAGCATATCGCGCTGGTCTCCCAGGCCTGGCATCTGCCCCGGGCCGTGGCAGAATTTGAGCGCGTCGGCCTCTGCGTCACGCCGGCGCCGACCGAGTTCGCCAGCCAGCCACCTCCGGGCATTCAGGCCTGGATCCCGCGTGCCTACCACCTCCATCAGAGTACTCGCGCCCTGCATGAGTGGCTGGGGCGCGCCGAGCTGGCACTGCGTGATCGTCTGTTTCACCGTGGAGGCTGACCCCGGCGATGCCGCTGCCGATGCTTTTGCCGCTTTGCCGGTGACGGAAGGCCCTGGGACCACGGCATGGGCATATGCGGCCTACCAGCCAGCACCGCCATCTCCTGCCAAGGTCGCCTTTGCCGCCGCCCGGCCGGCCACTAGACTGATCGGCAACCTTGCATAAAAGCACTGACATTCATTAGGAGGGCGCCATGGCCAAGGTGCTAGTGGTGGACGACGAAGCCAATATCGTCCTATCCCTGGAATTCCTGATGCAGCAGGCCGGCTTCCAGGTGGACACCGCCGAGGATGGTGAGAGTGCCCTGTCACGCATCGCCGAGTCGCCCCCTGACCTGGTGCTGCTGGACGTCAGTCTGCCCGACATCAGCGGCTTCGACGTGCTCGAGCGCCTGCGCGACGACCCTACCCATGCCCGGCTGCCGATCATCATGCTCACCGCCCACGGGCGCGAGGTGGAGCGCGAGAAGGGTCTGGCGTTGGGGGCCGACGACTACATCACCAAGCCTTTCTCGACCCAGGCACTGGTCGAGAAGGTCAAGAAACGGCTCGCCGAGGTGCCCTGATGGCCAAGCTTGGCTCCCGCCTGCCCCGCCGCCAGCGGCTGATCGGTCTGTGGCTGCTGCTCAGCGGTATCAGTATTTTCGGCGGTGCCGTGTTCGCGTTGTGGCTGGACAGCCGCGCCGGCCTCGAGGGCATCTCACGGCTGCTGCTGTGGCTGGGCTGCTTCTCCGGGGGCGGCACGATCTTCCTGGTCGGGCTGCTGCTCGAGCGCCAACTATTCACCCCTGTGCGGCATCTGCAGGCTCAACTCGCCCGCCTGGTGGCCAACCCCGATGCCCGCCAGGACGGCCCACCCGAGGGCTGGCTGCGAGGCCTCGGCCCCGACCTGATGCGAGTGCGCGAGGCCTGGCGGGCCGACCGCGAGCGCCTGGCCACCGCCCATGCCGAGGGCGCGCGCAGTGCCACCCGCATCCGCCAGGAGCTCGAGACCCTGCTCCAGGTGCTCGACACGCCGCTGCTGCTCTGCGACCACCATCGCCGGGTGCTGCTCTTCAACCAGGCCGCCGAAGCGCTGTTCGAGGGTCATCCCGGCCTGGGTCTCGGCAAGCGCCTAGATGCCCTGCTGCCGATCGCCAGCCTGGAAAATGCACTGGGCCAGCTGCCCGAGGACGGCGCGGCGCGGGAGATTCTGGTGCCCTGCGACGAACGCTGGCTGCATGTGGTGCTGCGCCGCGTCCCCGACAGCCACCACGAGACCCTGTTGACCCTGACCGACACCACGGCAGCCTGGACCAGCGAGATGGGAGCCCGCGCCGACATCGCCGCGATGCTGCCGGTCCTCAGACGCCACAGCGGCAGCCTGACCAGCGCCGCCGAGGCCCTGGTCGGCGTGCGCGACGATGCCGGGGGCGGCGAGTTCGGCAAGCGACTGGAGGCGGTAATCGACGAGGAGAGCCGTGCCCTGGCGTCCGAGCTCGAGCGCCTGTGCCGGCTGATCGAGGACATGCATCGCGAAGGCGAGCGCCTGGTTCCACTGTGGTCCAATGACCTCTGGGCCGCCCTCGAGGAGCGCCAGAACAGCACTGGCCTGCGCATCATCCCCATCGGCATGCCCGCCTGGCTCAAGGGCGACGCCCCGGCCCTGCTGGCGTTGCTCGCCTCGTTGCTCCCGCGCCTGATGGCGCACTCCGGGCAGACCGAGCTGGAGTGCGAGGTCTGCCTGGGCAACCGCCGGGTCTACCTGGACCTCATCTGGCGGGGACAACCGTTGGGCGAGAGAGTGCTCGACGAATGGTGTGCCGAACGCCTGGACGTCCTGCCGATGACGCCACGGGTTGCCGATGTGCTGCGCCAGCACACCAGCGATGTCTGGAGCATTGCCGACGCGGACGGTGAGCATGCCCGCCTGCGCCTACCGCTGCCCGCCACCGAACAGCTCGGCGCGCCACGCCCGCGCACCCCGCCGCGCCCGGAATTCCACGACTTCGGCATCGCCGACATGCCCCCGCCAGACAGCGAGCTAGCGGCCCGGCCCCTTCGCACCCTGGAGGTCGTGGCCTTCGATACCGAGACCACCGGGCTGGAGCTGCGCCGTGGCGACACCGTGATCAGCATCGGCGCCTGCCGCATCGTCAACGCACGGTTGTTAGCCAGCGACACCTTCGACCAGAAGGTCGACCCCGGGCGTCCTATCCCGCCGGCCAGCACTGCCATCCACGGCATCACCGATGACGACGTGGCTGACGCCCCACCGCTCAACGTGGCGCTGCCACGCTTTCGCGACTATATCGGCGAGGCGGTGATCCTGGCCCACAATGCCGCCTTCGACCTGTTGGCCATCCAGCCCCCCGGCAGCGGCATCGCGTTCGACATGCCGGTGCTCGATACCCTGCTGCTCTCTCGAGCGCTCGACAACAGCCTGGATGGCCACGATCTGGACAGCCTGGCCGACCGCTATGACCTGAGCTTCCCGCCCGGCACCCGCCACACCGCCCTGGGCGATGCCCGAGTCACCGCGGAGCTGTGGCTCTCGCTGCTGCCTCGGCTGGAAGCGCGCGGCATCGAGACCTTGGAACAGGCACTGGCACTACAAGCCAGTGCCCACGACAAGCAGGACGCCTTCGCCTCGTGAACACGCCGCGCCTCAAGGAGCGCCTGGTCGCGCTGATCGTGCTGGCGGCCCTGCTGTTCTCCCCGCCGCTGCTGCTGATCGCCGAGCGCCGCGCATCGGGCTCCGCCTGGCTGGTGGCCTATCTGTTCCTGGCCTGGGCCGTGGTGATCGGTCTGATGGCCGGGTTGATGGAGCGCCACCACGAGGAGTGACGCGGATGCAAGCTGACACGCCATGAGCCGCAACGTCGTGATCTTGACGGTGGCTTTCGGCTACCTGGCGCTGCTGTTCGTCATTGCCGTCTGGGGCGATCGCCGGGCTGAGCAGGGTCGCTCACTGCTCGGCTCGTCCACCGTCTATGCGCTCTCGCTCGCCGTCTACTGCACCGCCTGGAGCTTCTACGGCAGCGTGGGGCGCGCCGCCCAGTACGGCCCCAGTTTTCTGCTAATCTCCCTCGGCCCGACCCTGGCGATGCTGATGGCCCCCCTGGTGATCCGCAAGATGGTGCGCATTACCCGCGCCCATCGCATCACCTCGATTGCCGACTTCATCAGTGCCCGCTATGGCAAGAGCTCGTGCCTGGGAGCGCTGGTGTCGCTGATCGCGCTGATCGGCATCACCCCCTACATCGCCCTGCAATTAAAAGCGATCACCGTCAGCCATGCGGTGCTGGTCACCTCCCCCCAGGGCGCCGAGCTTCACCTGGCCGACGCCCCCTTCTGGGCCGACAAGTCCTTCTGGGTCGCCCTGGGGCTGGCGGGGTTCATCATCCTTTTCAGCACGCGCCAGCGGGACACCAGTGAACGCCACGAGGGCATGGTGGTGGCCATCGCCTTCGAGTCGCTGGTCAAGCTGGTGGCCTTCCTCTCGGTAGGGGTCTTCACCGTCTTCGTGCTCTTCAACGGGCCTACTGAGCTCTTCGCCCGGGTCGGCGCGATGCCCGACCTCACCCAGCTGTTGAGCCTGGAGGCAGTACCCGGCGGCGCCCTGGGTTGGGTGGGCATGCTGGTGCTGGCGTTCCTGGCCTTTCTCACCCTGCCGCGGCAGTTCCAGCTGTTGGTGGTCGAGAACGTCGACGAGCGACACCTCAAGCGCGCCAGCTGGCTATTCCCGCTCTACCTGCTGGTGATCAACCTGTTCGTGATCCCCATCGCCCTGGCCGGGCTGCTGCTCGGCGACGCCAGCGGCGACCCGGACAGCTTCGTGCTCACCCTGCCCCTCTCGGCCGGACTGGAGGGGCTGCCGCTGCTGGTGTTCATCGGCGGGCTCTCGGCCGCCACCGGCATGGTGATCGTCGAAACCATCGCCCTATCGACCATGGTCAGCAACCAGCTGGTGATGCCTCTGCTGCGCTCGCGCCGTCTCCAGCTGAGTACCCGGGGCGAACTTGCTGGCTGGCTGCTGCGCATCCGCCGCGTGGCCATCCTGATGATTCTGCTGCTCGGCTACCTCTACCATGCACTGATCGGCGACACCTACAGCCTGATGACCATGGGTCTGGTCTCCTTGGCCGCCGCCTGCCAGTTCGCCCCGGCACTGCTGGTCGGCCTGTACTGGCGGGGCGCCAACCGGCTGGGGGCCGGGATAGGCATGAGCGCCGGCTTCCTGATCTGGGCCTGGACCCTGCTGATCCCGGGCTTCGCTCAGTCCGGCTGGCTAGATGCCGGCTTCCTCGACCAAGGCCCCTGGGGGCTGGAGTGGCTGAGGCCCTATGTGCTATTCGGGCTCGAGGGCTGGGACATTTACACCCACTCGCTGCTGTGGAGCCTGGGCGCCAACCTGGGCCTGCTGGTAGGGATCTCGCTATTCACCCGTCAGTCGCCGCTCGAGCAGACCCAGGCGGTGCTGTTTACCGAGGCCATGCACCCGGGCCTGGTGCAGGCCGCGCGTGGCGAACTACGCGCCCTGCTCGACCGCCACCTGGGAAGCGCCTCGACGCGGGGGCTGATCGACTCGGTGGTGCGCGGCGAGGCCCTGAACCTCGGCTCGATCCTTAGCATCCTGGATACCACCGCCAAGACTCTCGAGGTCAACCGCCGCCTCACACAACAGTCCCGGGAGCTGGCCCGCACCAGCGAGGAGCTGCGCGCGGCTAACGAGCACCTGCGCGAACTCGACCGCCTCAAGGACGAGTTCGTGGCCATGGTCAGTCACGAGCTACGCACCCCCCTCACCTCGATCCGCGCCTTTGCCGAGCTCCTGCGCGACAGCGACAATCTGCCCGAGGAGAAACGCCGCCACTTCCTCGACGTGGTGGTGCGCGAGACCCAGCGGCTCTCGCGGCTGATCGAGGAGAACCTTGACCTGGCAAGACTCGAGAGCGGCCGGCTCACCCTGGCGCCTCAGCGCCTCGACCTGGTGACACTGGTGCAGCACAGCGTGGAAGCCGTGCAGCAGCTTCAAGAGAAGCGCGGGGTAAGCCTGGAAGTCGAGATCACACCGGTGAGCGCACCAGTCATCGGCGACCCGGACCGCCTCGAGCAAGTGATCATCAATCTGCTCGACAACGCCGGCAAGTTCGCCGCCAACGATGACCCCAGGGTGCTGCTGCGCCTCGAGCGCTACAAGGACCACTACCGCCTCACCGTGGAAGACAACGGACCCGGCATCGCCAAGGACCAGCGCGAGCAGGTCTTCGAGAAGTTCCACCAGATCCAGCGGCAAACAGGAGACGAGGCCCGCGGCCGACCTCGCGGCAGCGGCCTGGGACTGCCCATCAGCCGTGGCATCGTCGCCCACCTGGGGGGGCGTTTGTGGATTGAGCAAGCCCCCATCCTGGGTGGCGCCTGCCTGGTGATGGAGCTTCCGCGGGCCCCGGATGAACAGCCGCCGGAGGAGGGGACTCCGGGCGAGCCCGAATGACATTCCCGATCAGCGCGGCGAGAACATCTCGTCGCCGACCTCGTCGATGAAGCGCTGCGCCTTGCTGACCATCAGGGCGTCGCAGGCCTCACGGCCGGGCAGCATGTCGGAGCGTTCGAAGCGGTGTTCGAGCAGCTCGCCCTGCTGCCCATCGGCGGCGGCGGGCAGCGGCTTGCGGATCCAGCCGCTGACGCGGAACTGACCGCCCTGGTCGGCGGGCTCGGAGATGATCAGGTAACCCTTGTACTCCACCGGCTCGGCAGCCCCGGCATGGCCGGACTTGCCGTCTCCACCGCCCAATAGGCCGGATAACAGTTTCTTGAACATGATGGGTTCCTCAGAGGGGGATGTCCCTCGACACGACGACGCCGGCGGCAGGCCGGCGTCGAGGAAGGCGTGACGGTCAGCTTCAGTCCTGCCGACGGCCCTTGCCGGCAGCGATGCGCAGGCGCAGGGCATTGAGCTTAATGAAGCCTTCGGCATCCTTCTGGTCGTAGGCGCCGGCATCGTCCTCGAAGGTGGCGATCGACTCGTCAAACAGTGAGGCGTCGGACTTGCGGCCCGCTACGCTGGCACTGCCCTTGTAGAGCTTCATGCGCACCACACCGGAGACGTTCTTCTGGGTCTCGTCGATGGCCGCCTGCAGCATGCGGCGCTCCGGGCTCCACCAGTAGCCGTTGTAGATGACCTCAGCATACTTGGGCATCAGCGCGTCCTTGAGATGCGCCTCCTCGCGGTCGAGGGTCAGCGACTCGATGGCGCGGTGGGCACGCAGCATGATGGTGCCCCCCGGCGTCTCGTAGCAGCCGCGGGACTTCATGCCCACATAGCGGTTCTCGACGATGTCGAGGCGGCCGATGCCGTTGTCGCCGCCCAGCGTGTTGAGCTTCTCGAGCACCTCGTGGGGCTTCATCGGTACGCCGTCGATGGCCACGATATCGCCATGATCAAAGGTCAGCTCTATATAGGTGGGCGTGTCCGGTGCAGCCTCCGGCGACACGCTCCAGCGCCACATCTCCTCCTCGGCCTCGGCCCAGGGGTTCTCGAGGATGCCGCCCTCGTAGGAGATGTGCAGCAGGTTGGCGTCCATCGAGTAGGGCGACTTCTTCTTTGCGGAGGAGAAGTCCACCGGGATGTCGTGCTGCTGACAGTAGGCCATCAGTTTCTCGCGGGAGGTAAGATCCCACTCGCGCCAGGGGGCGATCACCTTGACGCCCGGCTTCAGCGCGTAGGCGCCGAGCTCGAAGCGCACCTGATCGTTGCCCTTGCCGGTGGCCCCGTGGGAGATGGCATCGGCACCGGTCTGATTGGCGATCTCGATCAGGCGGCGGGCGATCAGCGGGCGGGCGATGGAGGTGCCCAGCAGGTACTCGCCCTCGTAGAGGGTATTGGCCCGGAACATCGGATAGACATAGTCACGCACGAACTCCTCGCGCAGATCCTCGATGTGGATCTCCTTGACGCCCAGTGCCTGCGCCTTAGCCCGGGCCGGTTCGACTTCCTCGCCCTGGCCGATGTCGGCGGTGAAGGTCACGACCTCGCACTCATAGGTTTCCTGCAACCACTTGACGATCACGGACGTATCCAGGCCGCCGGAATAGGCGAGCACGACCTTCTTGACATCGGACATGCTAAGGCTCCTCTCGTAACATTCTTGAAGAGGGCGATTATAGCGCGCCGAGCCTGCAGCGAATACCGGCGACGCGACTCGCCGCTGGCAAGCTGCTAGACTTTCGCGGTTGCGAGACACGATGGCCCAGACGAAGGAGGGGTGCATGAGCGAGGCAATCGCCCGCGAACTCATGGCGCAGCGATTCCGCAGTTTCCTGCCCGTGGTGGTGGATCTGGAAACCGGCGGCTTCAATCCCGAAAGCGATGCGATCCTCGAGATCGCCGCCGTCACCCTGACCATGGACCCCGATGGCAACCTGATCCCCGACGCCACCTATGCCTACCACGTCACGCCCTTCCCGGGTGCCAACGTGGAGCAAGCGGCGCTGGATTTCACCGGGATTCGCCTCGATGACCCGCTGCGCCGCCAGGTGGCCGTTAGCGAAGCCGAGGCACTGGGCGAGATCTTCCGCCCGGTGCGCAAGGCCATCAAGGCCCATGGCTGCACCCGCGCCGTACTGGTCGGACACAATGCGGCCTTCGATCACGGCTTCCTCAATGCGGCGGTCAACCGCTGCGCCATCAAGCGTAACCCCTTCCACCCCTTCTCGAGTTTCGACACGGCCTCGCTGGGTGGCCTGATCTACGGCCAGACCGTGCTGGCCAGGGCCTGCCGCGCCGCGGGTATCGAGTTCGACAACAGCGCCGCCCACTCGGCGCGCTACGACACCGAGCGCACCGCCGAGCTGTTCTGCGCCATGGTCAACCGCTACAAGGACCTGGGCGGCTGGACCCTGGCCCAGAAGGAGCAGGGGCTGGACGAGGAGCCGTAAGCTGGAAGCTGGAAGCTGGAAGCTGGAAGCTGGAAAGCAGCATAAGCTTGCCCCCAATAGCCAACACCCCGTAGCTCTGCTACGGGGTGTTTTTTCTTCAAGCCTCAAGTTTGTGGCTTCAAGCTCCAGACGAAGTCTGGTTGTGCTTCGCGGCGGCCTCTTTGATCAGGGTCTCCAACTCGCCACTCTCATGCATTTCGACGACGATATCGCAGCCGCCAACCAGCTCGCCGTCAACCCACAGCTGCGGGAAGGTCGGCCAGTTGGCCACCTTGGGCAACTCGGCACGGATGTCCGGGTTGTCCAAGACGTTGACGAAGGCAAAGCGCTCGCCGCAGGCCATCAGGGCCTGGACGGTCTGAGCAGAGAAGCCGCACTGCGGCAGCTGGGGGGTGCCCTTCATGTAGACCAGGATGGGGTTCTCGCTGATCTGACGCTGGATGTTCTCGACGGTGGTGCTCATGACGTCTCCCTCTCTCTCGTTGAACCAGTGCCGACGCATGCCCGGGAATACCCGAGTGCGTAGGTCGGCCTTGTGGATACCAGCCATTCTACTGATGCCGAGCGCGTTGCGCATCCCCCAGCGCCTGGCTAGGATGGTCGTTTTTCCCGTGGAGCGACCCCATGGCCACCCGCCACTTCCTGACCCTGCTCGACCTCGATACGGACGAGCTGCGCTACCTCGTCCAACGCGCCATCGCCATCAAGAATGGCCTGAAGACCCACGGGCCGACCTATACGCCCTTCACCAACCGTACCCTGGCGATGATCTTCGAGAAGTCCTCGACCCGCACCCGGGTCTCCTTCGAGACCGCCATGGCCCAGTTCGGCGGCCACGCCCTCTTCCTCTCTTCCCGGGACACCCAGCTCGGCCGTGGCGAGCCGATCGCCGACACCGCCCGGGTGCTCGCGGAGATGGTCGACGCGGTGATGATCCGCACCTTCTCTCACGCCGGGCTCGAGGCGTTCGCCGCTGCCAGCGAGGTACCGGTGATCAACGCCCTCACCGACGACTACCACCCCTGCCAGCTGCTCGCCGATGTGATGACCTGGACCGAGCTGCGCGGCAGCGTAAAGGGCCGCACCGCGGTGTGGATCGGCGATGGTAACAACATGTGCCACTCCTGGATCAACGCCGCCCGCCAGTTCGACTTCCAGCTGCGCGTCTGCTGTCCGCAAGGCTACGAGCCGCGTCAGGACATTCTCGCGGCCGCCGGGGACCGGGTGACCATCCTTCACGACCCCATGGCCGCCGTCGACAATGCCGACCTGGTCACCACCGATGTCTGGGCCTCCATGGGCCAGGAGGAGGAGCAGGCCAGGCGCGAGACGGATTTCGCCAGCTTCCAGGTCAGCGAGGCGCTGCTCGACCGGGCGAAGGACGACGTGCTCTTCCTGCACTGCCTGCCTGCCCACCGTGGCGAAGAAATCAGTGCAACTCTGCTCGACGACCCCCGTGCGGTGGTCTGGCAGGAGGCCGGCAATCGCCTGCATGCTCAAAAAGCGCTGATCGAGTTCCTGCTGCTGGGACGCGTAGAGGGCTGAGAGGTGAGGTCGCCCGGCTGGCAACTGCCGGGACGTCTCGCATTAGACTTTGGTATGACATCGACCTTCGTCGCATGTATAATGCGCTGCAGCATACCCCAAGGAGATGCCGCAGCATGACACACGATACCCCCAGCACCTCCGGCATGCAGCGCAGCCTGCGCCAGTGCCTCTCCCACATGGCCACCCAGCTCTATCGCCACGGACACGTGCTCGAGACGGTCACCGTCCCTCACCGTGGTCTTGAGCGCAATGCGCTGAAGGCGCTCAGCGACGCCGACCGCGACTGGACGGCCTGCCAGCACATCCTCGAGACCAGCCAGGCCGCCACCTGGAATGACCAGCAGCGCTTCGTGCTGACTGGACTCGGCCGCGAACTGCTCTTCGACATGTTCGGCGAAGGGGCCGCCGACTGCGCCTGAACCGGACGCCACGCCATCACCAGCGAGGCCCGGAGATAGGCAAGATTGCACACCCGGATGTGTTTGGATATGTTGGAACGACTTGTCGGGGAGCCCCCTTACGCCAATACGTCGTACACGGCGGCTGAGATCGGTACGGCCGAACCCGTTGAACCTGATCAGGTTGATGCCTGCGGAGGGAACAAGCGCGTAACAGGCCTGCCCGCCCCTGCCGTCATCCCGCCCGATCAGCCATGTTTCCCGCTGGATGGCCGCTATCGTGACACTCCATACCAATCATATCGCCGTTGCCGGCGCCGGCTTGCTGGGGCGCTTGGTCGCCTGGCAACTGCTCGCCGACGGCCACGCCGTCACTCTCTATGACGCCGGGGACCTGGACACCCCGCCCGCCGCCGCCTGGACCGCCGCCGGCATGGTCGCCCCGCTGTGCGAGACGGCGATCTCCGAGCGCTGCGTCCACGACATGGGCCGCTTCGCCCTGGACCAGTGGCCCAGGTGGCTCGAGGCCATCGACGCCCCCGCGCTGTGGCAGCAGAACGGCAGCCTCATGGTGGCACACCCCCAGGATCTGGGCGAGCTTACCCAGTTCCGCCGCGATCTCGAGCATGCCCTGGGCGGCAACGCCCCCTGCCAATCCTTGGACGCCCGAGAGATCCACCGACTGGAACCCGACCTGGCTTCTGGCTTCCGCCAGGGCCTCTACCTGCCGGACGAGGCCCATCTGGACAACCGGGCGCTACTCTCATGCCTGCTGGAGGCGATCCGCGCCCTGGGCGGCGAGTGCCACGGCCACTGCCCGGTGGAGACCTTTCCCGGCGAGGTGGTCACCCCCGACGGGGCCCGGCGTTTCGACCTGGTGGTGGATTGTCGCGGCACCGGCGCCCGGCCGCACCACCCGAGCCTGCGCGGCGTACGTGGCGAGACCCTCCATGTGCAGACCGCCGAGATCCGGCTGTTGCGCCCGGTCCGCCTGATGCACCCCCGCTATCAGCTCTATGTGGTACCCAAGCCGGGGGATCGCTTCGTCATCGGGGCCACCCAGATCGAGAGCGAGGACCGCTCGCCCATGTCGCTGCAGTCCTCGCTGGAGCTGGGCAGCGCCCTCTATACCCTGTCCCCGGCCTTCGCCGAGGCGCGCATCCTCGAGCAGGGGGTCAACCTGCGTCCCGCCTTCCTCGACAACCTGCCCCACGTCACCCGACAGCATGGGCTGGTCACCGCCAACGGCCTGTTCCGACATGGCTACCTGCTGGCGCCAGCCGTGGTCTGCCATCTGCTGGCCGACATTCGCGGCCATGGCGACCAGCCCTTCGCCGACATTCTGGCGGCATGCCCGCCGCAGGAGAGTGCTGCATGAACGAGATCACCCTGCGCCTCAATGACGAGCCGGCCCGCCTTCCCGCCGGCACCCCGCTCGCCGATGCCCTGCAGCAATGGGACTACGCGGAATGTCGAATCGCCGTGGCGATCAACGGCGAGTTCGTGCCCCGCTCCGCCTATGCCGAGCGCATCCTTCACGACGACGACCGCATCGATATCGTGGCCCCGGTGGGAGGTGGCTGATGGACGCGCTGCACGACGACACCCTGACGCTCTACGATGAGACCTTCGCCAGCCGCTTCCTGCTCGGCACCGCCCTATACTCCTCGCCCACGGTGATGCAGCAGGCCATCCGCGCGGCCGGCTGCGAGATGGTCACCCTGGGGATGCGCCGCCAGAACCCCGCCGGCGGCGACGGCGACGCCTTCTGGCAGATCCTGCGCGACAGCGGTTGCCGGCTGCTGCCCAACACCGCCGGCTGCCGCTCGGCCCGGGAGGCGATCACCCTCGCGCAGATGTCGCGTGAACTGTTCGATACGCCCTGGATCAAGCTCGAGGTGATCGGCGATGACTACAACCTGCAGCCCGACCCCTTCGGCCTGCTCGAGGCGGCCCGTGAGTTGATCGACCAGGGCTTCAAGGTGCTGCCCTACTGCACCGATGATCTGGTGCTCTGCCAGCGGCTGCGCGATGCCGGCTGCCAGGCGCTGATGCCCTGGGGCTCGCCCATCGGCACAGGTCTCGGCCTGATGAACCGCTATGCCTTGCAGACGCTGCGCCAGCGCCTCGACGTGCCGCTGATCATCGATGCCGGCCTGGGCGCCCCGTCCCAGGCCGCCGAGGCCATGGAGATGGGCTTCGACGGGGTGCTGCTCAATACCGCCGTGGCTCGCGCCCATCGCCCGGCACTCATGGCCGAGGCCTTCGCCGAGGCCATCCGCGCCGGGCGCAGCGGCTACCTCGCCGGGCTGATGCAGCAGCGCCAGACCGCCAGCCCCAGCACGCCGCCGCTGGGACAGCCCTTCTGGCACCGCGACGGCGGCTAGCCCACGGTGTCCTCTGGCGTATCAGCCCTTCGGGAATGACGAGGGGGCGGGGAAGTCTGCTATTGTCTAACGAGTGAGCCCCATAGACGAAAGGAGGCACCTAGTGAGCAGCGACACCCTTCCCGATACCATGGCCGCCATGCTGCTAACCGGGCATGGTGACGTCGACAAGCTGGTCTACCGTGACGACGTGCCGACACCCACGCCAGGTCCCGGCGAGGTGCTGGTAGAGGTCACGGCCACCGCCAAGAACAACACTGACCGCAAGGCCCGCGAAGGCCTCTATCCGGTGAAGAAGGGCGAAGTGACATCGTTTGCCATGGGCGGCGAGCCGACCCTGACCTTCCCACGCATCCAGGGCGCCGACATCGCCGGGCACGTGGTGGCGGTGGGCGAAGGAGTCGATGCGTCGCGCATCGGTGAACGTGGCCTGCTCGACTTCAATCTCTATCCCGACGCCCGGCGCGACATCAACCTGACCCCGGACTACTACGGCCACGGCGCCGACGGTGGCTTCGCCGAATACGTCGCCGTGCCTTCGGACCAGTTCCACCACGTGCCCAACCCCGAGCTTGCCGATGCCGAACTCGCCGCCCTGGGCATGTGCTCCTACCAGACCGCCTACCATATGATGACGTCGGCTCGGGTGAGTGCGGGAGAACGGATTCTGGTCAGCGGGGCCAGCGGTGGCGTCGGCACCGCGCTGCTCCAGCTGTGCCGCATCGTCGGCGCAGTGCCCTATGCGGTGAGCCAGCAGGAGAAGGCCGAGTCACTGAAGGCGCTGGGCGCCGAGGCGGTGATCGACCGCGGCGATCTTGCGGGCTTTGCCGAGCGAGTGCTCGAGGCCACAGGGGGGGCGCCCATCGATGCGGTCATGGATCTGGTCGGCGGCGAGATGACCGACTGCTTTATCGACACCATGATCCAGGACATGAAGGCGCGGACCACCTACCCGCGCCTTTCCATCGCTGGCGCCAGCGGCGGCAATATCAGCGAGATCCTGTGGACCCGCATCTACCTCTACCAGGTGCATATCTTCGGCGTCTCCCACGGCACCCGTGAGGAAGCCGAGCAGCTGATCGGCTGGATTCGTTCCGGCAAGCTCAAGCCGGTGCTGCACGCCGCCTTCCGACTCTCCGACCTGCACGAGGCCGAGCGCTACTTCGTCAGCCGCGACAGCAACTTCCTGGGCAAGATCGTGATCGTCCCCGACAGCCAATGGGACGAACACGGCGCGCCCTTCGCTCTCGAGGGACATTCATGAGCCAGGAACTGACCCTGCAACTGATCGACACCCATGCCGGCGGTGATGTCAGCCGTATCGTGGTCGGCGGCATCACCCTGCTGCCCGGCGCCACCGTCCGCGAACAGATGCACTACCTGCGCGACGATGCCGATGGCTTGCGCAAGCTGCTGCTGGAGGAGCCTTACGGCATTCCCGAGATGTCGGTAGACCTGATCGTGCCCGCCACCGACCCGGCCGCCGAAGTCGGCTACATCATCATGGAAGTGATGGGCTATCCGATCTATTCCGGTTCCAACACCATCTGCACCGCCACGGCGGTGCTGGAGAACGGCCTGGTACCCAAGCGGGAGGGGCGCCAGCGCTTCAAGCTGGAATCGCCGGCCGGGCTGGTTCAGATCGAGGCACTGGTCGAGAACGGCGTGGTGGAGGCGATCACCTGTGGCGGACTGCCCAGCTATATCGATACCTACCGCGCCAGCATCCATGTCCCCAACCTTGGTGATGTGACCTACAGCGTCGCCTACAGCGGCGGCTTCTACGCGCTGGTGGACGCCAGCGAGCTGGGCTTCTCCCTGATCCGCAAGGAGGAACGCGACCTGGCCGACTGTGCCCATCGAATCGTCGAGGCGATCCAGGCCGAGCGGGGCTTCTCCCACTACACCCTGGGCGACGTCGGCCCACTGCCCTTCCTGCACTTCATGGGCCCTCTCGAACAGGTCGGTGACCACTTCTACCGCTCGCGCTCAACCACCTATGTGCATCCCGGCGTGATCTGTCGCAGCACCACCGGCACCGGCACCTCGGCGCGACTAGCGCTGATGCACCATGAGGGGCGCATCCAGCCAGGCGACCGGCTGGAAACCGTCTCACTGCGCGAAACCGGTTTCATCGGCGAGTTCACGGGCACACGCCAGGAAGGGATCCACACGGTCGTGGAGAACAGCATCACCGGCAAGAGCTACGTGCTGGCCCGCTCCGACATCGTCGTCAACTGCAACGATGCCCTGGTGGACTGCACCGGACTGCATCATATCCTCAGTGCCGCGCATACCGAGCCAGACTGATCCCGCGCGTCAGCACCAGACGCAGACCCTGCGGGCCAACCGAAAGACCGGCATGTCACCTGCAGCTAGACGCTACCTGGAGTGACATCCCGCGCACCGGGTGCGCGACGAGTACAACGCTGGAAGCGAACCCCCACGATGATCCCTCGCTGATGGGCGAATCCAGCTACAGGGTACTGCACGGTGCATCCTTCGTAACCGAGGACTCTGGCCGGCGGCAGGGGGCCAAGGGGCGAATGCAAGGGATGGATGCAATCGAGTAGGAGGGGGAGTCGCCTCCCCCGTCCTCTCACACCACCGGGCATACGGTTCCGTACCACGGCGGTTCACGAAGAACGATTAAGCCCTC
>NZ_SNWH01000026.1 GCF_004361885.1 Halomonas ventosae | reverse complement strand
CCAGCGATCTCGAAGCATTGCCCGATGATGGACAGCCCGGCGTGGCTGGTGAGGGTGCGGCGACTGGCACGGAACTTGACGTTGGGCATGGCACTATCTGGGTGAATGGCGATATTCGAAATATTGCCATGCAGTTCATTAGGTTAGAAGCATTTCTGGGGGCTGGTCTCACGGATTCAGGGTATATAGAAGATAGCGCGCCATGGATAGTTGAGATTGAGAGCCAGTGTCGTATATATGGTGAGAATTGGAGGGAGGAATGGGAGAGAGAGGATTGGGGTAATGAATATTCAACCTACCAGCTCCATAATATGGTTGTGAAACCATGGAATCAAATGTTGGTTAGTATGGCGGGAAACAGTTTTTTAAAGCTTTCTAGCGCGATAAGGGAGCTTCCTGAAAGTAGCGGAAAAGAAAAAGTCGTCGATGCCCTGGAGAGGGACGTTGTAAGTAAGTGTCAGTCCGTAAAGATGAAAGAGTATAATGAAAAAAAGATGAAGGAGTTCGAAGCCGAGATTCAAAAGATAGTGGAATGATTAAAGCTGCTAACAGTAAGGTTGGCTGATTGCCAGTACTTCTCTGTTACGGCCCTCAAAGCGTTCCACCATGGCATCAACAATTCCGTGGTCGGGAAGTGTCTCGCCAGCACTATACTCCCCTAACACGAATATGGCAGCCAGACGGCTAGGTAAGCGTTAGCGTACCTGGCGAGAAATGGCTGCCATCGTCATGGTGGATGCGCCTTCGGCTTATCCGGCCTAAGTGCTATCTCGGCATGGGCTGGATCAAGGGAAATAGGGCCAGCCTCCTCGCCGTCTTAGCTAATGCAAAAGAATAGATAAAGTGGTCAGGTGCTTTGTTTCTGACGCAAGAGGGACAGGGCAGTATCCTCGATCATATCTTCCTGGCCGCCGATCATGCCTCGGCGCCCCATTTCGACGAGGATTTCGCGTGCCGGGACGCCGTATTTCTGCTCTGCACGTTTGGCGAATAACAGGAAGGATCCGTAGACCCCGGCATAGCCCAGGGTCAGGGCGTCGCGGTCTACGCGAATGGGAAAATCCATGATAGGCACGACCAGATCTTCCGCTACGTCTTGAATCTTGAAGACATCCACACCGGTATCTACGTTCATCAGGTCCAGCACGGCCACAAGCACTTCTAGCGGCGTATTGCCGGCACCGGCACCTAGGCCGGCGGCGGCAGCATCAATGCGGTCGGCGCCGGCTTGGATGGCCGCTACGCTATTGGCCACGCCCATGCCCAGATTGTGATGGCCGTGGAAGCCTAGCTCGGTATCCGGCGCAAGCACATCGCGCACGGCCCTCAGACGGTCTACCACCGAGTTTGGCAGCAAGTGGCCGGCTGAATCGGTGACATAAATGCAGTTGGCACCATAGCTTTCCATCAGTTTGGCTTGTTCAGCTAGGCCCTTTGGCTCGTTCATGTGGCTCATCATCAGAAAGCCGACGGTGTCCATACCCAGTTTACGGCCCAGCGAGATGTGCTGTTCGGCCACATCGGCTTCCGTGCAGTGGGTCGCCACACGGATGGTACTGACACCGATGTCGTGCGCCATCTTCAAATGATCAACGGTGCCAATACCTGGCAGCAGCAAGGCGGATACCTTGGCTTGTTTCATCAGAGGCACTACGGTGCTCAAATACTCTTCATCACTATGCGCGGGGAAGCCGTAGTTTACAGAAGCACCACCCAGGCCATCACCGTGGGTGACTTCAATGAGGGGAACACCAGCGTCGTCTAGGCCTTGCGCAATGTCGCTCATTTGCGTAAGGGTGATCTGGTGGCGCTTGGGGTGCATGCCGTCGCGCAGTGTCATGTCGTGTAGAATGACGTTCTTGCTCATGAGGTTCTTCTCCCGTTCAGGCGGTCGCGATAGCTTGAAGCTGTTCGGCAAACATTTCGGCTGTCCGTGCTGCGGCAGCGGTCATGATGTCCAGGTTGCCAGAATACTTGGGTAGATAGTCGCCAAGTCCTTCCACCTCCAGGTACACAGACACGCGATTGCCGTCGAACACTGGGCCGTTTACTAGGCGATAGCCAGGCACATACTTCTGTACGTCGGTGATCATGGAGTGAATGGAGGCCGTGATTTTCTCCTGATCGGCCTCGCCCTCGGTCAGGCAGTGCACGGTATCGCGCATGATGAGGGGCGGCTCAGCGGGATTCAGGATGATAATGGCCTTGCCCTGCCTCGCACCACCAACCTGCTCAACCGCGTTGGCGGTGGTGCGGGTGAATTCGTCAATATTCTTGCGTGTGCCGGGGCCAGCCGATCGAGACGAGACCGTTGCTACGATTTCGGCATATTCAACCGGCTGAATGCGTGATACCGCATACACCATGGGGATCGTGGCCTGGCCGCCACAGGTGACCATATTGACGTTGTTGACCCCTCGCCCCAGTTGTTCTTTCAGATTGGCCGGCGGTACACAGAAAGGACCAATAGCCGCCGGTGTCAGGTCGATCATCAGCACGCCCAGAGGCGTCAGCTTATCGGCGTTTTCTTTATGGACATAGGCGCTGGTGGCGTCAAAGACAATTTTGATGTCGTCTTCTTTGACGAAAGGCAGCAGGCCGTCCACACCTTGCGCTGTCGTTTTTATGCCTAATTTAGCGGCCCGCTTCAAGCCATCAGATTCGGGGTCTACCCCCACCATCCAGACGGGCTCCAGCAAGGGGCTGCGCATCAGCTTGGCCAACAAGTCGGTACCAATGTTGCCGGGGCCGATGATAGCTGTTTTGATTTTCTGTGCCATTTCTGACTCCTGATATGTGATTTTCAGAAAACATTGACGGGCGGTTGTATCTCACCCCATCAGTTTGACAAGCGCCAGGGATATCCACGGCACGTATGTCACCAAGGCCAACATGGCGAACATCGCCAAGATAAAAGGAATCGAACCAACGGATGCCTTTTCCAATGACGTGCCGGCAACACGAGCACCCACGAACAGATTTACCCCCACTGGCGGTGTTACCATTCCGATGGCTAGATTGAGGATCATCACAATGCCGAAGTGCACGGGGTCGATTCCGACCGCGACGACCACGGGAAGCAGAATGGGAACCAGAATAATAATTGCGGCCAACGTCTCCATGAACATACCAATGATCAACAGCAGTACGTTGATCATCATCAGTATGAGAATTGGGTTGTCGGTCAGATTGACGATAGACTCAGCAATCATGAAGGGAATGCGTTCAATCGCTAGCATGCGCCCAAAGATGGTGGCAGTGCCGACGATGACGATGACGGTGGAAGAGGTCAGTGCCGACCTGCTAATCACCTCGTAAAGGCTCTTTATCTTGATCTCTTTATGGACGAATACGCCTACTAAAAATCCATATATGACACCAATTGACGCGGCTTCTGTAGGTGTAAAGATGCCGCCATAGATTCCCCCTAGGATAATCACCGGTACCAGTAGTGCCCACTTTGCCTCCCATAGCGTAGCGAGCTTTTCCTTTGTGGTGTATCGGGTCTGGCTGCCGGTATAACCCGCTCTGCGGGCCTTGATATAGGCAGTAAGGATGAGCGCCAGACCAATCAGCAGGCCTGGCACCGCACCGGCAATGAACATCTCGGTAATAGATACGTTGGCCGATACCGCGTAGATGATCATGGGAATACTGGGTGGAATGATGATGCCCAAGCTACCCGCAGACGCGATGACGCCGACAGAGAAGCCTTTCTCATAGCCGGCCCGCGCCATGGCGGGTAGGAGCAGGCCACCAATCGCTGCCACCGTGGCAGGGCCAGATCCGGAGATAGCGGCAAAGAACATGCATGTTACTACGCCGATAACGGCCAGCCCGCCGGTATAACGCCCAAAAAAAACGTTGGCGACGTTCAACAATCGTCGAGACAGGCCACCTTCGCCCATCAGGTCACCCGCCAGAATAAAGAAGGGCACCGCCATAAGCGGGAAGGAGTCGATAGAGGTGACAAGCCCTTGGGCAATATAGGTGCTGCTGACCTTGCCGCTGAACAGTAAGGCAAAGGAGGATGCCAACCCTAGCGAGATGGCAATAGGGACACTGAAAAGTAAAAAAACTAGAAAGGAACCAAATAGCAAGAGGGTAATCACGATTTTACCTCACCGTGGCTGCGTCGGATCGTCTGGATCTCGAACACGATCCGCTGGATCAGGCGAACTATAACCAGGCCGAAACCCACCGTGGGTGCGAGGTAAATCCATCCCATGGGAATCCCAAGAGCAGATGATTTTTGTCCAAACGAGAGAATTTTCTGTGTCAGTGCATAGCCTTCTTTCATGACCAGTATGGCGAAAGCAATGAACAGAATGTGGGCGACTATAGCGGCATAGCGCTGGTAGAGAGCTGGCAGCTTAGTCACAGCGGCTTCCACACAGATATGAGCATTGCGTTTGACGCCGCTTGCGACCCCTATATACGTGGCCCAGATAAAGGCATATCGGGCCAGTTCTTCCGACCATGTCAGCGAGTCGTTCATGACATATCGCATGAATACCTGTGCACCGATCAATATCGACATCAAGGATAGAAGAAATACCATAAATATTTCTTCAAGATGTTTATCGAGAAACTTGAACATGTTGTGATGTCCGAGATTTAGCCAACGGCGAGACACTGTGTACGGTACAGTTTGCCGTGGAGTGTAGTGCCGACCTAGGTCTGCACTAACGCTCGCCGGGTGGGTGGTGCCTCGGCGAGCGTTAGTGCTTACGACTTAGTTCTTACGGTTATGGTAGCAGGCTGAAGGGGTCTTATTTTATTTCAGCCAGGATGTCATCAATGATCTCGTCGCCTACGCGCTCCCTTACCATGTCATAGATGGGGTCCATATGGCTGGCGAAGGCCTCAAGCTCTTCAGGAGACAATTCAGTGATTGTGACATCGGACATGGCGGCAATGGCTGCTTCATCGGCCTGCTGCGCCAAGTTACGCTGATACGTTATCGATTTGGCGACGGCTTCTTCCAAGATCACCCTGTCTTCGTCGCTCAGACTGTTGTAAATATTGGGATTGATAAGTATGGGCCACGGTGAGTAGACGTGGTTGGTTTTGGTGATGTGCTTCTGAACCTCGTTGAAGCGCATGTCGTAGAACAGGTTGATGGGCCCTTCCTGTGCGTCGAAGGTGCCCTGCTGTAGGGCCGTGAACAGTTCACCAAAGGCCAGCGGGGCCGGATTGGCGCCGACATTGCGCCAGGCTTCAAGGTGCACAGCGTTTTCCATGGTGCGCATACGCATCCCCTCAAGGTCTTCGGGCGAGCGGATGTCCTGCTTGCTGTTGGTCAGCTGCCGAAACCCATTTTCCCAGTAGCCAAGACCTTTGATCCCCACTTGCTCGAGGCTGGTCAGCAGGTTTTGTCCAATCTCACCGTCCAGCACCCGGTATACGTCATCCCGGTCCTTGAACATGAATGGAATGTCCAGGGCAAAGAACTGCGGGTTGAAGTTGCCCAGCACGGCCGACGAGACAAATGTCATGTCGACGTTGCCTAGCTGGATGCTCTCAACCAGCTCACGTTCGCTGCCGAGTTGTGAACTGGGGTAGATTTCAAGGCTGATGCGGCCATCGGTATTGTCAGCCAGTTCCTGAGCCAAGAATTCAAATGCCTTGTGGCCAGTATTGCTGGTGGAAGCCGCATGGCCTGCCTTGAGAACCATTTCCTGAGCAAGGGTGGGGCCAGAAATAACGGCGCAGAGGCCAGCAGCTAGGGCTGCGGAACGGAAAAACCGCTTGGGAAGGGTGCCTGTCATTGTGTTGTCTCCACATGGATATAACTTGCCGCAATCGAACACTACGGCTCGTGTCCTGCTGAATTCGTGACCAAACCAAGCCGATTCCAGCGATTGGCCACCAAGTGGGGGCAGCGCTGTAACCTGTTTCGGAGTCTAGTTTCGTGATACCGTTTTTGCAAGGATTGAATGTCGATCTCATAATATGAGAATTGCTATGCCAATTGAGCGTGAGATCAAGGCATCACCAAGAGCTATATAACGACGACGTAAGGACCCTTTGCCATGACCGATTTTCCGTCCTCCGATCTGGACACCCCAAATGCGGCCGCCGTGGCCGTGCTGGCCGCACTGCAATCCGCACTGGGGGAGAGCGAGGTGCTGGTGGGCGCAGCGATCAGCGACAAGTATCTTCGGGATTGGAGCGGCAAGCGCGGTGAGATGCCGCTGGCGTTCTTGCGGCCCCGCGCCACGGAAGACGTTGCCAAGGCGCTGGCGGTCTGTCATACCCACCAATGGCCGGTGGTGCCGCAGGGAGGGCTGACGGGACTTGCGGGCGGTGCCGTGCCTTCAGCCGGTGCGGTGGTGATCTCGCTTGAGAGGATGAGTGGTGTCGAAGAAGTCGATCACGCGTCGGCCACCATCACCGTGTTGGCTGGCACACCATTGCAGGTCGCACAGGAAGCTGCTCAGGAGGCGGGGTTTTTGCTGGCACTGGACCTGGGTGCGCGGGGCTCTTGCCAGGTGGGGGGCAACATCGCGACGAATGCAGGCGGCAATCGGGTGATTCGCTATGGCATGGCGCGCGACCTAGTGTTGGGGCTTGAAGTGGTTCTGGCGGATGGCACCGTTTTGCCCATGATGAACAAGATGGTGAAGAATAATGCTGGGCCAGACCTTAAGGGCTTTTTCATCGGTACTGAAGGCACCATGGGGGTTATTACACGCGCCGTGCTGCGCTTGCATGCGGGGGTCACAGGCGCCAACACTGCACTGATTGCACTGCCGGATTTTAATTCGGTTGTATTACTGCTGCGCTATGCTCAGCAAAGGTTATCGGGACTGGTGAGCGCCTATGAAGTGATGTGGAACGACTACTACCGTTCGGCTACCACGGCGGGCGGCATTCGTGCGCCGCTGGATGATGATTACCCCCTGTACGTGCTGATGGATATGCAGTCAGCCGAGCCTGCAGGCAACGCGGATCGCTTCGATGCTGTGCTTGAGCATGCGCTGGAGCAGGGATGGGTGCTGGATGCTGCCGTGGCGCAATCTCAGTCCGATGCGGACGACTTCTGGGCGCTACGCGATTCGGTCGCTGAGATGCTCGATTCCTACGCGCCGACCCTCAATTTCGACATTTCCTTCCCCATTTCTCAAATTGGAGTGTGCGTTGAGCGCCTGCGCCAGATTATGGACGAGATGTTCCCCGATATTCATGCCATGTACTTTGGTCACGTGGGCGATGGTAACCTGCATGTTGTTGTTGGGCCGCTGCCAGACGATCGTCAGCAGACCCAGCGTGAAATGGAAGAGGCTTTCTATGGCGTCACTCGCGAACTGGGCGGTTCCGTTTCCGCAGAACATGGCATCGGCACCCACAAGAAACCCTACTTGGGTCATAGCCGAAGTCAGGCCGAAGTTGATCTGATCAAACGGATGAAGTGTGCTCTTGACCCGAAGGGTATATTAAATCCCGGAAAAATCGTTGATTGAGTAGAGGTGCTGGCGGCGTTAGGAGATGGTGGCGCCGAGTTCAGCGCTGATCTGCCTGGCGCTATCTAGCACGGCCGTCTCCAGTTGCTCCATGCGTGCCGTGCTCATATGCTCAAGCGTGCTGGAGACACTGATGGCGGCAATGATATGGCCGCTGCTGTCGCGAATCGGCGCGGCAACGCAGCGAATAGACTGCTCATCTTCGCCTAGGTCGTAGGCGCAACCTTTGCTGGCATAGTTCCGCATGGTGAGAAGCCACTGTTGTAGCGTGCCAGGTTCACGCAGCAGGTGGGCATTGCGCTCGTACAAAAGGCGCCATGTGTCTTCGTCGGCGTCTAGCATTAGCGCTTTGCCGATGCCTGTCGAGATAAGCGGCTTCATACCGCCAACGCGCGAACTGATTTCAACGGCGCGCCGGCTTGAGAGCTTATCAAGATAAATCACGTGACCCTTTTCGGCATAGCCAAAGTGAACGGTATCAGAGGTGTCTTTTGCCAGCTTCTCTAGGATGGGGTGAGCCAGGCGAACCAGATCAATCTGCGAATAGGCAAGGGAGCCGAGCTCCAGCAATTTTCGACCAAGGCGGTAGCCACGTACAGGGTCGCGGGTGATGTAGTGGCGTGCTTGGAGAGCCGAAAGAATGCGATGCGCTGTGCTGTAGGTCATGCCGGTTGTGGCGGCAAGCTCGGCAATGTCATTGACTCCTTCGGAGACGGCTTCGATGATGTCCAAGCCACGCATAAGAGTCTGGCTGGGAAGGGGTTTTCCAGCCTTTCCTGCTTTTTGTGAAGCGGAAGCAGACTTCTCGGGGGGTTGTTTGTCTTGCACATTCACCACTCATTCAAGCGTCTACTGGCGTGTGTAGAGGATGTCGTTTTCTTCCCAAGGGAAATGGCTCTTGATGATAGACAAGTGTGCGGGTCGGCGCAATAACCAAGCCTGTCACTGCTAGCTGTACCGGAAGACTTTGACCCGCAGTCGAGGAAGTTGAGGGCTTATGAAATAAAGTGGACCCCATCGTCAAGACAGAAAACGTCCCGATTTAAGTTATCGTCTCGGCCTTGGCTGCAGCTGCACAGCGCTGCCCTGTGTCATGGTCCTGAGCGGTGTCACGTTGATGACCAAAGTGATCGGGACTGGCGGCACCGCCGCCAGTCCCCAACGCATACACGGTGTCCGGGGTCTGGTTCTCCAGCGATTGGTGAGGCCGCTGGGCGTTGTAGAACGAGAAGTACGCGGATAGGCCGAGGGTCAGCTCTCCCAAGCTCGCATAGCCCTTCACATACACGTCCTCGTACTTGACCGTCCGCCATAGCCGCTCGACGAAGATGTTGTCGAACGCGCGCCCACGGCCGTCCATGCTGATGGCGACGCCGGCTTGCTTGAGCACCCCCGTGAAGGCCTGGCTCGTGAACTGCGAGCCTTGGTCACTGTTGAAGATCTCCGGCGTGCCATGTAGCCGCAGGGCGCTTTCCAAGGCGTCGACGCAGAAGGACGCCTCCATGGTATTGCTCACCCGCCAGCTGAGCACCTTGCGGCTATACCAGTCGATGATGGCGACCAGGTACACGAAGCCGCGCGCCACCCGAATGTACGTCACATCGGTACTCCACACCTGATTGGGGCGTGTGATCGACACGCCGCGCAGCAGGTACGGGTAGACCTTGTGCTCAGGATGCGGCCGGCTGGTCATGGGGCCCGGCGCCATACCTGCCAACCCCATGCCGCGCATCAGCCGCTGCACGCGCTTGCGATTGACGCGAAAGCCATGGCGACCGAGTTCCACGACCATCCGGCGGCTACCGTAGAACGGCCATTGCGTGTAGATCTCATCGATCGCATGGCAGAGTTCGACATCCTGCTCGGAAGGCTCCGTTGGCTGCCGTTGAGCGTAAACGGTGGACCTGGCGACCCCTGCCAGGGCGCACTGGCGGAGCAGCGGCACTCGGTCGGCCGCGTCGATCCAGCCGCGGCGGATCATGGCAGGTTGATTCCGGATTTTTTTTTCAGCCAGTCGAGCTCCATCTTCAGACGGCCGATTTCCCCGTAGAGCTTCTCGTCTGACTGGTACTCGGGCTTTGGCTTTGGCCCGCGCTTCTTGTCGAACAAGGAGGCGGAGTCCGCCAGGAGGGCCTTCTTCCACTGACCGACCTGCACAGGGTGGACACCGAATTCCTGAGCGATTTCGTTCGCCGTCTTCAGGCCACGGACAGCCTCCAGGGCGACCTTGGCCTTCAGCTCCGGTGAGTGGGTGTTACGTTTCTGTTTCGACATCTCTGGTCCCTTCGAAATCGGCCTCGGCATATCTTAAACCAGTGTCTTGATTTCAGGGTCCACTATAACAGTCGTTCGATGTAAACAATCCTAGCGTTGGAACTATACTCATCTGGTGCTACTACTTGGGCTGTCATTTATTATTCCGCATATAATAATATGTCAAACATTATTGTATACGGGTGCGGGTGTCAAATTCATGTGCGTGGGTGTGTGGGGGAATACTCAGGAGCCCTGGATACCGCAGGTGCTGCGCTTATTGCTTGAATTCAGGGGTTTGACGGTAGATGATCGTGACTTTCGTTCTCCGGAGTGAGTGAGTCCCATAAGAAGATGAGTCCAAGCCAATGGATGCCACCCAGTTCTTTACTATCCGAGCATACTGACGGGTAGATAAATGAAGCTGCCTCGATTTTCTACTCGGAAATAAAAAATCATCCATTCCAAGGCTTTCGTTCTTGATCCACTGGCGTAGTGCGCTACGAGTCTTTTCGGTTATCTCGAATTGGACCGGTCTTTGGGTCTTTCTCTGCATTACAATGGCTCGGGAAGATATCATATCTCCGTGAGAGACGTCTCGGACATGCAATGCGACCAAATCGCAGGCTCTTAGCTTGCTATCAATGGCTAGTTCAAACAGCGCCAAGTCACGTTGTCTATTATTGAGTTGAAGCCTGACACGAATAGCCCAAACGTCTTTCAATCGGAGTGGGTGCTTTTGGCCAACCAGCTTGCCCTTGTTCCACGGGGAGTGATGTTTTTCAGAGGGAGTGTTCATGGGGCCGCTCTCCTAGGGTCAAATCTCTAGGATGGCCCAAAATTCTTCTATCATTATTAATTAAGGGTAATGGATGTTTTCCGAATTCCTATTTTAGGAAATTATGATTGTCCGCTTTTGGCCGTGAGCTGCCATTGCGAGCAATTTTAGGGAGAAGAATCTGAGTGAATAAAGAACGTTTGCCCCAGCTTGTTGCCGAGCTATATCGGGTTGTAAATGAGCTGGAGGAGATGTTTCCGGGTAGGCACTTCACCCCGGATGGCCACTTGGTTGGCAGCCTTGGTGAGTGCTTGGCGGCGCATCACTATGGATTGGAGCTACTGCCAGCGTCGTCACCCGGAGTCGATGCTGTGTGTGATGGTCGATACGTGGAGATCAAGGCTACGCAGGGTGGCCGAGTCGCATTAAGAAGCTGCCCTGAGCACCTACTGGTGCTGAAGTTGGATCGGCACGGCAGCTTCACGGAGGCCTACAACGGCCCTGGGGAGCTGGTTTGGCAAGAGCTAGCCGATAAGCCGCTGCCTCGCACCGGCCAGTATCAGGTGTCCTTGGCCCGGCTCTTGAAGCTGATGGGCAGCGTGGCGGCTGACGCACGGCTTCCGATGGTCATGCCGATTGCTGGATAGTCTGCACACTCGCGTGTGATGAGCTCGCTTGACTCCCCATGCTCGTATCGTAAGCTCACTGGTGCAAGTGTCGCCCATGGCGGCCCGGTGGTCTCGACCGGCACCAACCGAGGCACCCCGGCACCCAGGCGTTCCAAGGGTGCGCCGCTTAGCGGTACGCCACCTCCCAAAGCCTCGCGCATCCCGAGACGAGGCTGCCCATCCGGGTTGGATGCCGCACCTCTTCTTAGGCACTTATGTGCCACCACCCACCAGGGGATCCACATTCCCCGGTGGGGAAGGTGTGTCCCCTGTGTGCACTACCGCAGGAGATCCACCATGAAGTCCTACGATATGTCGCTCCTGGCCTGCGACCACGGTTTTGCGGGCAAGATCCGCCTCAGCGAACGGGTCATGGACGACTGCATGTATGTCGCAGAGCAAGTGGTCTCGGAGCATGGGGTCACTCCCATCGAACGATTCCAAATGCTGCTGCAGAACGTGGCAAGCCAGCTTTCTGGGTACCCGGCAGGGACCCAGGCGGTGCGGCTGACTCACCATCGCATCCCGCCCAGCGGGAATCCCCACCAGCCTCTGGCTTTCGAGCTCGAGGCGTTGGTCGTGCAAGGCGACCGCCAGCACGGTGACTACCTGCTGGTGGCACGCCATGACGAGCTGAACCACGCGCAGCTTTTCGCCGCGTAACCCTTCTACACTACCTACCCCGACCGGGACATCGCTCCCGGAGGGGGGTGGTCTCGGTCATGTCCGGAGGTTCTGGTCATGACACACACTTCAGTAGCTGCCCTCCCGGCAGAGTCTCGCTACTCCCCATCCAACGCGTCTCAGCTGTTCGTGCGCGACAGCGACGGCAACTACCTGGCAGCTCCCGATGACCGCGTCATCGATGCGGCGCGACAGGTGGTTGAGCGTTCCGTCTCAAAAGGCATGAAGCTCAACACGCCCAACCGGGTGCGTGAGTTCCTGTGGCTCAAGCTGGCTGGCTACGACCATGAGGTGTTTGGTGCCATCTTCCTGGACACCCAGCACCGCGTGATCGAGTTCAGCGAGCTATTCCACGGCACCCTTGATTCCGCCTCGGTCTATCCGCGGGAGGTGGTGAAGGCGGCGCTGCACCACAACGCCGGTGCGGTGATCTTCACCCACAACCACCCGAGCGGGGAGCCCGATCCGAGCGATGCGGACCGACGCATTACCCAGCGCCTTAAAGAGGCACTGGGTCTGATCGAAGTTCGCGTGCTCGACCATATCGTGGTGGGCGGCTCGGACTCGGTCTCCTTCGCGGAGCGGGGTTATCTCTGACACCTCGGGCGCTTGCCCGTGACTTCTTGGACGGGTGCCGGCACTGCCGGCCCCGTCCGCTCTTTTTGCATCCTGTCGAACAGGAGTCTGGTGATGATCAAGATTCCCGGGCGGCTCACCGTCCGAACCATTCATGGGCGCAACGGCCCCTTCAACGTCGGCCGGCTGGCGGCCTCGATCGGTGAGTTCGTCATCAAGGACCCTCAGCTGGACCAGTTCAGCGAAGGGGTGTTTGAGGGCGAGTTTCTGCTGCTCGAGATCCGCCCGGCGAGCTACTTCGCCGGTGGCCGGCTGGTGGTGGAGGTTCGCGCCAAGGTCGGCGAGATGCTGCTGACCGAGGATGGCATGCTGGTGACCCAGCATGGCCCGCGCTTCGACTCCGCTGAGGTGGACCCGCTGGAGGAGGAAGCCTCTCCTGCGCCTCCCGTGCCACCAGCCCCATCCACGCCTGTGCCGGGCGAGCCGACGGCTCCGCCTGTGCCATCGTCTCAGGGTGAAGCCGGCGTGGCGCCAGGCCCTCAAGCCCCAGAAGCCCACGCCGCTGGTCAGGAGACCCATCCCGATGCCGAGCTCTTCGGGCTTCTATGGCCCCTGGGGCAGAGCGTCAAGCTCGATCCCACCGTGGACCGAGCGCTGTTCCGCCGTCAGGTGAGTCGGCTGAAGGAATTGGGCTACCGATTCCAGGCGCCGACGCAGACCTGGCAAGCCGCTGCCTGAGGCAGCCACTCCCCACCGGGGCATCTCGATGCCCCGGGCTCGGGATGCCCCGGGCTCGGGATGCCCCATCGATCTTCGTTAATCGATGGAGGCCATCATGCCCGAGCTCTACACCCTCGATGAGTGCCTGGACCTGTACGCCGATGCGTTCTGCATTGGCCGGCAGCGCGAGTGCCTGTTCCTCTCCCTGTGGGGGCGGGATACAGCGCTGCAGGAGCTGCTGGCCAGGCTGACGCTGCCAACGGCAGATAATGGCCTGGACACCCTGCATCTCTGCCAGGGCGACACTCGCCACGCCATGGTCTTTGGCGACATGGACCGCTACTCCCGGCGCTCCGCCCGGCTGCGCCAGACGCGCTTCGGCACCCTGGTGCACGTGTGGCTCTTCGACCAGCGCTGCATCACGCCGGATCGCGCCAACCTACACAGCATCGTCCTGCTCGACGACGAGGAGGGCGCCTGCCCGGTGGATGACCAGCTGTGGCCTAGCGTGCGGGAGCTCTGCCCGCTGCCTCTGCTGGATCACTGGCAGGGGCCGGTGATGACGCTGCTGCATGCCCAGCAGGCGGTACTGCCGGCCTCGTTCTCACAGGGGCCGATTCAGGCCTGGGAGATCTCACTCGATGAGAACGACCTGCCCCCGCGCCTCAGCGGCATGATTCGCGCCGGCGTGCTCACCCCCGAGCCCTGAGCTCTCGCTCCACCACGGTGCGGCCGTTCTGGCCGCGCCTACCATACCCAACCGACAGGAGGTGTCGCATGGCACTGATGTTTCAGCGCATCGCGCGCAACTTCGCCAGGAATGGCTACTTCCCCACGGACGAAGCGTCGCTCGAGCGGGTGCTTCAGGCGCTGAGCCCGGCAAGCGCCGGCCGGATGCGGGTGCTCGACCCCTGTGCGGGGGAGGGCGCTGCCATCGCCGAGCTTGCCCACCACCTGGGACGCGAACGCGTTCAGGCCTGTGGCGTGGAGTATCACGCCGAGCGGGCCGCCTCTATGGATGGCCTGGTGGATAGGGGCCTGCAGGGCGACCTGATGGACACGGTGATCTCACCGCGCAGCATGGGCTGCCTGTGGCTCAACCCGCCCTATGGCGACTTGCTGGCCGACCACGCCGGCTATGAGAGCTATCAGGGCAAGGGGCGCAGGCGACTCGAGAAGCTGTTCTACCAGCGCACCGTTGGCACCCTGCAATATGGGGGCGTGATGGTGCTGATCGTTCCCGACTACGCCCTGGACAAGGAGCTGACCGGCTGGCTGGTCAACCACTTCACCGAGCTGAGGGTCTTCCGCGCCGCCGTGGATGACTTTCAGCAGGTGGTGATCCTGGGCCGCCGGGTGCGACGCCGTGAGGCGCAGCGCAGCCAGGAGGCCAAGGCGATGCGCGCCCAGCTGCTGCGCGTGGGAAGCAAGGAGGTCATACCCGAGGTGATCCCGGCGGTGTGGCCCTTCGAACCCTACGCGGTGCCGGCGGCTCAGGGCGAGCTGCGCCACTTTTACCGCGTGTCGCTCGATGCCGAGCAGCTGGCCGATGAGGTCGGGAAGCTGCAGGGGCTCTGGCCCGAGGCGGGCAGCGTGTTCGGGAAGACCGGCCAGGCGCCGCGTCCCCCGGTGCGCCGGCTCTCCTCCTGGCACCTGGCCCTGTCGCTGGCGGCCGGGGCCATCTCCGGCGTAGTGACCGCGCCCAACGGCCGCTGCCTGGTGGTCAAGGGCAACACCCACAAGGATAAGGTCGCCAAGACCGAGTTCACCGAGCGGGAGGATGGCTCCATCACCGAGACCCGCGTGCTCACCGACCGCTTCGTGCCGGTGATCCGCGCCTGGGAGATGACGCCAGACTCGCCGCACTGTGGGCAGTTGCTGACCATTACCTCGACGCCGGCGGCCAATGATGGCGAGCCGGAAGAGGATGATCAGACGGCCGATGCTGAGGCAGGCGATGCCCCTGAGCCGCTCAACCGGGTCGCCGAACGTGCCGCGAGGCCGGATCCACGCCGCTTCGACGTAGGGCGCGTGGTGATGACCCGGGCCGTGAACGAGCTGGTGGAGCGGGGCGAGGTCTCGCCCATGGCGCTGCTCCGACGACACGTCACCGGCGACTGGGGTGACGTGCCTGAGGAGGATCGCCAGAGCAACGAGCAGGCCCTGATTCACGGTGACAGGCTGCTCTCGTCCTACCGGATCCGTGAGTCGCTCACGGTCTGGATCATCACCGAGGCGGATCGCAGCGCCACCACGCTGCTGCTGCCAGAGGACTACTGACCGGCGCCCTGGGCGCCATTCCCCACGGCGGGCCTTTCCAACCCGCCAGGGGAGGGGAGTGTCCGCCGTTTTCTTGTGCACAAGGAGACGGACATGAACGACATCACTCAGCTGCCGGCGCCGGCCGGCATGGCGCAGTCTGGCGAGGTCTTCGGGCCTCAGGTGGATCTCAACGCCTTTGTGGAGGAGTTTGGCGATGGCCTTTTGGCCTCGCTCAACCGCTCCCATCCCCCGGTCTATGACGGCGAGGCCAACCCTCGTCGCCAGGCCGTCATGGCGTCCCTCAAGCGGGCGCCTTTCCCCGAGCAGGCCGAGGTGGTCCAGGCCATCTCGGCGCTGCTGCTCGACCGGCACGAGCCGGCGGGCATCATCAACGCCGAGATGGGCACCGGCAAGACCATGATGGCCATCGCCACCGCGGCGGTCTGTCATGGCGAGGGCTATCGGCGATTCCTGGTGATCGCGCCGCCCCACCTGGTCTACAAGTGGCGGCGGGAGATTCTGGAGACCGTCGATCAGGCCAGGGTCTGGGTGCTGAATGGCCCGGATACCCTGGTCAAGCTGCTCAAGCTCCGTGAGGCCCTGGGCCAGCCGTCCGATGGGCGGCTGGAGTTCTTCATCCTGGGGCGTGTGCGCATGCGCATGGGCTTCCACTGGCGACCCGTCGCCGCTCGCAAGCGCGTGCCGGGCGGCGAGCTGGCGGCCTGCCCTCAGTGCGGTGGCACGGTGATCGACAGCGACAACGAAGCGGTATCGCTGTCGCAGTTTCTCCGTGAGGAGCGGCGCCACAAGTGCCGGCACTGTCACAGCCCTCTCTGGACGCTGATGCGGCCGCAGCGAGAGACGGGCAGCCTGCAACGCGACCTGGTGCTCAAGGCGCTGCGCAAGCTGCCCACCATCGGCAAGGTCTCCTCGGAGCGCCTGGTGCAGCAGTTTGGCGAGGAATTCCTGGCCACGCTGCTGGGCGACAACATCCACGAGTTCATCAACCTCATGGATGAGAACGGCGAGCTGGTGTTCTCCGACCGGCAGGCGGCCCGCATGGAGCGGGCCATGGCCACGATGGAGTTCGGCTTTGGTGAAGGCGGCTATCAGCCGACCGAGTTCATCAAGCGGCAGCTGCCGGATCACACCTTCGATCTGCTGATCGTGGACGAGGGCCATGAGTACAAGAACGCCGGATCCGCCCAGGGCCAGGCCATGGGCGTGCTGGCAGCCAAGGCGCGCAAGTCACTGCTGCTGACCGGCACCCTGATGGGCGGCTATGCCGACGACCTGTTCTACCTGCTGTTCCGCATCCTCACGCCGAAGATGCTCGAGGACGGGTATCGCCCCAACGGGCGCGGATCGATGGGCCCTGCGGCCATGTCTTTCCTGCGTGACCACGGGGTGCTGAAGGACATCTACACCGAGCGCGACGGCGATTCGCACAAGACAGCGCGCGGCAAGAAGCTGTCGGTGCGCACCGTCAAGGCCCCGGGCTTCGGCCCCAAGGGCATCATGCGCTACGTGCTGCCCTTCACCGTCTTCCTCAAGCTCAAGGACATCGGTGGCAACGTGTTGCCGCCCTACGATGAAGACTTCATCGAGGTGCCGATGGACGACGAGCAGACCTTTGCCTACCGGCGGCTCGAGGGTCAACTGACCGCCGAGCTCAGACAGGCGCTGGCACGCAAGGACACCACCCTGCTGGGTGTGGTGCTCAATGCGCTGCTGGCCTGGCCGGACTGCTGCTTCCGACCGGAGACGGTCAAGCATCCGCGCTCGGGCAGCCTGCTTGCGTTCGTGAAGAGCCTCTATGGCGAGCAGCAGCCGATGCCCAAGGAGCGCGAGCTGGTGGATATCTGCCGGCGAGAGAAGGCGGAGGGGCGCAAGGTGCTGGTCTACACGACTTACACCGGCAAGCGCGATACCAGCAGCCGACTCAAGGCGGTGCTCACCCAGGCCGGCTTCAAGGTCGCGGTGCTGCGCTCGAGCGTGGAGACCCAGCGGCGCGAGGACTGGATTGCCGATCAGGTCGACCGCGGTGTCGACTTGCTGATCACCAATCCGGACCTGGTGAAGACCGGGCTCGACCTGCTGGACTTCCCCACCATCGTCTTCATGCAGACGGGCTGGAACGTCTACACCCTGCAGCAGGCTGCCCGCCGCTCCTGGCGGATCGGCCAGCGGCAGTCGGTGAAGGTGCTCTACCTCGGCTATGCCGGATCGTCACAGATCGCCTGCCTGTCGCTGATGGCCAAGAAGATCGCCGTGGCCCAAAGCACGTCGGGAGACGTGCCCGAGTCGGGCCTGGATGCCCTCAATACGGACGGAGACTCCGTGGAGATGGCCCTGGCCAGACAACTTGTTGCATGACCTTAGCCCTCCTTCCGCACGGAAGGAGGGCTGATTGGGAGGGATCAGAATATTCTTATCCCAGGCTTGAAAGGTGTGTTATCTCCGCACTTGTAGTCTGAAGAGAGCTGTTGATATTCAGCTTAGGGGCTCGTAATGATTTAATTTTGGCAGCAAGCAGAATGGCGCTACTCTCCTTTGTATGCTGATCTCATGGAGTCAAGTCTTTTTGTAGGCTGCAAGCATAATGGCTGCGATTATAAAAAAAGAACCAAATGCGCGATTCATAAGTTTTATTCTTGATGTGGAGTTGACAAATCGCTTGAGCTGGCTAGCCAGTGCTGCATAGCAGAACATGACGATAATATCTACAGTGAGGAGCGTTCCGCCCATTAGAAAGAGCTGGGGTATATAAGATGACGTGCTGCTGTTGGATAGGAACTGGGGGAAAAGAGCGACCAGAAATACCGTGGCTTTAGGGTTGGTTAGGTTGACGAACGCAGATTGCCAGAACTGCTTCTTCTTTGTGTTCTCGCCATTATCGATGTTGCCCAAGGAGCCAGGTAATCTCCACTTCTGAACGCCTAACCAAACTAGATATGCAACTCCCATCCACTTGATAAGTGAGAAAATTGTGGTGGAAGATGCTAAGATTGCCCCAATTCCAATAGCAACTGCTAGAATCTGTATGCCATACCCAAGTTGCAAGCCCAAGATGGTTGGGAAGGCGGACTTAACACCATTATTAATTCCGCTGTTCATCGTGTTGATAGCTCCTGCCCCTGGAGATATGCTCACCAAAAACGAAGCCATTAGGAAAGTAAGCCAAACGCCAAGACTCATTACTCCCACCCTTGTAATAAAAATTCTTAAATTTTCCACTAGGATAACCTGGAGGGTGTGATTATATCAGGATTCTTGTTACAGTTTTTGGTCAGTGTTGCTGGTATCATCTATCCGTATGCATTCAGCTCGGAGATTATTGCGAGAATGGTACTGTGTCAGTTTGGCTTGCTGCACCTCTAACTTGATCTGGGAAGGTTATGAAAATCTCTCCATCACCTTGGTGAGAATCTCTCCCAATACCACTCTTTACATATAGTGATTATGTGAGGATGGGGTCGTGCTTTCCATAAGATCAGCGAGATATCCCCAGTGCGTCTTTGGATGGCCAAAGTGGCTTTCGCGAGGCTGGAAGTATCGAGCATTAATGGGTTCATGTGGTCAGGTGAAACCTATGTGCCAGTGGGAAGTCGGGATTTTGCTTAAAGTGACGATCACTTTGGATACGGCTTAGAAGGACGGTTTGCATGGTAAAATAAAGAGCCTGTCGACCATCTGCACTAACCCCATCATCTGTCCATATCCGATAAACTCAGGATTTGTTGATGACACGCCTTGCCCCCTCCCTTTCACTTGACCAGTACGCTTAAAAGCTTATCATGTTGCTCTGGCTTAGCTATGAGCAAGCTGTTCCACTCAGCGGGATTGGGGTTGCAAGAAAGGTCGGTGACCTTGCATCCTGCTTCTCGTGCAATGACGATTCCTGCTGCAATGTCCCATAGATCCAGTCGCGCGCCCTGAGACCAAAAAGCGTCAAACCGGCCGAGGCCAGTATATGCAATCTCGAGTGCAGCAGAGCCTGGGCTGCGAATCCCGGCCACGCGGGGCATCAGAGCGGAGAGTTGTCGCTGGCTTGTCGCGCAGTCGCCCTTGTCGTGATAAGGGAAGCAGGTGCCGACCAGCATCTCAGTGAGAGGGCGTGCTGGTAAAACGGGCATTCGCTGTGACCCCTGATAAGCCCCTTGGCCACGGATGGCCCAGAGCATCTCGTCCAGTAGCGGTTGATAGACCACACCGTGGGTCAGGACCTTGCCCTGGCGCACTGCAATAGAGACCGAGAAGTGAGGCACACGGTGCAGGAAGTTGTTGGTGCCGTCGAGTGGGTCGATGATTACAGTGAGGTCGCTGTCGCTGGCCGGAGTGGCGCCGGTTTCTTCGCCGAGAAAGCCCACATCGGGGTGGGCACGTCGGATGGTTTCAATGATGGCGTGTTCAGCCGCCTGGTCGTAGTGGGTCACGAAATCCGAGGCGCCCTTGCACTCAAAGTCGATGACTCCGACGTCATGGTAACCTTCGTGGAGGAGTTTACCGGCCGCCCGGGCAGCCTGCTGCAGGGTGTCGATCAGGATAGTGGTGGTCGATTTGGTCATGTTAGGGCTCCTGGAGGGGCGCGCACTACGTGCTTTGCGTAAGAACCACCCTGAGGGTGTGGTGTTGCAGGTCTATGACGCCCGGGGTGGAGCGTCGCAAGTAAGGCAGCGGGTGGCGACGCCAACCGCTGCACTTCCGCTCATCATATGATGGCGTGACGCACTCGGGCGGAGATCCACTCCGAGGCCAGCACGGTGGCGAAGATCATCACGAAGATCACGCTGACCTGGTTCCAGGCCAGGCTGTTGATGGCGGCGTTGAGCTGCAGGCCGATGCCGCCGGCGCCCACCAGCCCCAGCACCGTGGACTCGCGGATATTGATGTCCCAGCGGTAGACGCTGATGCCGGCGAAGGCGGGCATCACCTGGGGCAGTACGCCGTAGCTCATCACCTGCAGGCGGCCGGCACCGGTGGCGCTGATCGCCTCCACCGGCGTGGGGTGGATCTCCTCGATGGCCTCGTACAGCAGCTTGCCGACGAAGCCGATGGAGCGCAGGGCGATGGCGATGATCCCCGCCAGCACCCCAGGCCCCAGGATGGTGACCAGCAGCATGGCCCAGATCAGCGAGTTGATGGAGCGGGACGAGACGATGACTACCAGGGCGGCGCTGCGCAACAGCGGATGGGGGGTGGTATTGCGGGCCGCCAGAAAGGCCACCGGAAAGGCCATGGCGATGCCCAGCAGGGTGCCTAGGGTGGCGATGTTGAGGGTGTCCCACATGGGCTGCCAGAGCCGGTGGGCCACCTCCCACCGGGGTGGCAGCATGCGGCTGATGAGATCGCTGCCCTGGCGGCCGGCGTCCTCCACGAAGACCCACATGGTGTTGTCGGAGATCAGCTTCCAGCAGAGCAGGAAGAGGCAGGCGCCGGCCAGCCAGGCCAGATAGCCCAGCCACTGGGCGCGGGTGGTGCGCAGGCGCCAGGTAGGCGTGCCCTGCGGCGTCGTTGAAACGGGCATGGGGGGGTCCTATTGGGTCCAGCGGCGGATATGGCTCGAGCTGTACTCGCAGAGCAGCACGATGGCGATGATGATCAGCAGGATCGCCGCCGCGGTGTCGTACTCGTAGCGGCTGATGGAGGTGTTCAGGGTGGCGCCGATGCCGCCGGCCCCGACGATGCCGATCACCGCCGACTCCCGGAAGTTGATGTCGAGGCGATACATGGAGAGCCCGATCAGCCGCGGCATCACCTGGGGCTGCACGGCGTGGTTCATGGTCTGCCACCAGCTCGCCCCTGTGGCGCGCACCGCCTCCACCTGGCGCCAGTCCAGGTCCTCGATGTCCTCGGCCAGCAGCTTGGCCATGAAGCCGATGGTGGCGAAGGCCAGGGTGATCATACCGGCCAGGGGGCCGAAGCCGAACATCACCACGAAGAGGATGGCGATGATGATCTCTTGGAAGGTGCGCGACACCGTGATGATGCCCCGGCACAGGTAGTAGATCGGCCAGGGCGCGATGTTGCGCGCCGCCCCCAGGCCCACCGGAACGGCCAGGGCCACGCCGATCACCGTGGAGGTGAGCGTCATGGTGAGGCTTTCCAGGATGCCATCGAGGATGTCGCCGCGGCGGCTGACGAAGTCCGGCTGGGTGAAGGCGGCCAGGAAGTTCAGCCCGCGGCTGGCGCCCTCGGCGACCCGTGCCCAGTTGACGTCGATGGTGGAGAGGGCCAGCACCAGATAGACGGCCAGGCCCGCCGCCAGCCCCCAGCGCAGCCGGGGGGTCTCGATCAGCGGCAGGCGCCGCCAGCGGCCCGCCTGGGCCAGGGCCTGACGGCTCATCGGGCACCTCCGGTGGCCAATGTGAGCGGGGTGGCGGGCGCCGGGGCTGCGCTCGCGGCGGCGCTGGGTGCCTCCTCTTCCTGGACGCGGGTGTCCCACTCTTCCTCGCCATAGATGGTGGTGAGCGTCTCGGCGTCGAGCTCGCCGGGCTTGCCGTCGAAGACGATCTCGCCGGCGCGCAGTCCGACGATGCGGTCGGCGAACTGCTGGGCCAGGGCCACATCGTGGATATTGATGATGGCGGCCAGCTCCCGCTCGGCGCACAGCTCGCGGATCAGGCGCATGATCTGCCGGGAGGTCTTGGGGTCGAGGCTCGCGGTGGGCTCGTCCACCAGCAGCAGCCGGGGGCGCTGGATCAGTGCCCGGGCGATGCCCACCCGCTGGCGCTGGCCGCCGGAGAGCGCGTCGGCTCGCTTGTCCATGGCGTGGGGCAGACCCACCCGCTCCAGCAGTCGAAAGGCCTCGGCGATGTCGTCGGCGGGGTAGCGGCGCAGGAAGCTGCGCCAGAAGCCCACGTAGCCGAGCCGCCCGGAGAGCACGTTCTCCATCACCGTGAGGCGATCCACCAGGGCGTACTCCTGGAAGATCATCGCCATGGCGCGGCGCGCCCGGCGCAGGGCATTTCCGGAAAGCCGGGTCAGCTCGGTCTCCTCCAGGCGGATGCTGCCGCTGGTGGGTTCCACCAGGCGATTGACGCAGCGGATCAGGGTGCTCTTGCCGGCCCCGGAGGGGCCGATCAGCGCCATGACCTGGCCCCGCGGCAGGGTCAGGTCGATATCGGTCAGGGCGCGATCCCCGGTGGGATAGCGCTTGTTGACCTGGGAAAGCGTCAGCATGGTCAGTCTCCCTTCACGCACACGGGCCCGGAGAGCGAGGCCCTCCTGGCCCGTGCCTGGTCATGGTCGGTGGTATGAGGTGGAGGTCAGTCGCAGTCGTAGGTGACGCCGTTGGCTTCGGCGATGGTGCGGATTATCTCCCAGCGCTCAGCGTAATCGATGGGAATGAACTGGCTCTCACCATTGTTGGAAAACTCCGCCTGCAGTTGCGTGCCTTCCCAGTCGAAGCTAAAGAACGCTTCCTGGACCTTCTTCTGGAGATCAGGGTGCAAGTTATGAGTAGTGCCGTAGGGGGTCGTGGGGAATGTGGCGGAGGTGTAAATCACCTCGTAGTCATCTTCGCTGATTACTTCTCTTGCCTTCATCCTTGTGATAACAGAGTTGGCAATTGCTGCAGCCTCGTAATCTTTGTGAATTACGCCTAGAATTGAGTTTTCATGTGTGCCAGCGAAAGGGGTTTCAAAATCCACTCCAGCTTCCAGGCCGAACTCTGACTTTATAATTGCTGAGGGGGCTCTGTAACCAGAGTTTGACGTCTGAGAAGTAAAGGCGAGCTCTCTTCCGGCCAGGTCTGCTACAGAATTGATACCGCTTCCCGGGTAGGTGATGATTTCCATTTCGTAGCCGAAGCTGCCGTCCTCTCCTGCCATCATGGCGAAAGGACGGAACCCTCCACAGTTAACCGCCATAGGTACGCCGCCGGTATTAAATCCTGCTACATGAACTCGCCCGGCTCGCAGCGCCTCCTGTTGAGCAGCGTTTGACTGAACGGGGAAAAAACGAACGTCTTTCCCAGTCACTTGGCCTAGATGATCGAGAAAATCAGACCAAACATCGGCATAGACAGCAGGATCTTCGACAGGAGTGTAGGCGAAAACCAGAGTGTCAGGATCTATCCATTGGGTCTCATCTGAAGGGATATCAGCAATCATGTCGCCATCTGCATCAGAAAAACGATCAGAAAGATCGGCACTGGCTTGAAAAGAAAGCACAGAAAATATTCCAGCAAGAGCAGTGGCTGCTGTCTTTTGATATATGCTAGACATAAAGGCCTCGGTCTATAGTTGAAAAGTGATTCTTGGTTGAGGTCAGTATGCTTGCATGCTGTAGGTTGCATTTCCGTTGCATTGTTAATAAGGTTTTCTTTCACTAATTTTGCAGCATTATAAAGTCCTGGTTTGTTTGATGGGTGGAAAAAGGCGGGAAGTGAAAGATCCGGAAAAACCAAGCCTTTTCCGAAACTGTGTTGGTCAGGCTTCGGTATCCTGGGCTACATGTCGGGTCCCGTGTGATTGACCACTCGTTTGGTAAATAACTCAGGCCGCTTGGCCTGCCACTCCTTCATCGCCGTGGTCGGTGATTGATGATGCAGCGCCTTCTGAGGGATGTGGTGATTGTACAGCCAAGCGTAGCGCTTGAGCGTCTGCTCCAGGTCCTCGCCTGAGGTATACCGCCGGGTGGCCAGCACGTCGCTGATGCGGCCGTTGAACCGCTCCACCATGCCGTTCGTCTGTGGCCTTCCCGGCTTGATCAGGCGATGGTCGATACCATGGGCCTGGCACTCCTGGTCGAAGGGGTGGCGGCCGCTGGGCTTGCGCTCACCTGCCCGCGTGAAGCGATCGGTGAACGACTTGCCGTTGTCAGTGAGCACCGTCTGGATCGTGAAGGGAGCCTTCTTCTCCACGCGTTTCATGAACGCCTTGGCATCCTTGGCAGACTGGCTGTTCCTGACCTCCAGATAGACCCAGCGTGTGGCACGGTCGATGGCGACGTACAGGTAGCGTTTCTGCTCCTCGTCGGGCATCTGCGGCAGATGCTTGATGTCGATATGCACGTACCCGGGCTCGTAGTCCTTGAAGGGCTTGTGCCGGGGCTTGCCATCATCTCCGGCGTCCTGACGGGCTAGTTCTGCCAGTGTCGGCACCTCGCGGCGCTGGAGCATGCGGTGCAGGCCTGAACGAGACAGTCGAGGGTTCAGGAACTCACGTGCCACGACGAGCAGATCATCCAGGCCGAGGCGCAGGAATTCGCGAGCGGCGATCAGCACCTCCTCCTGCTCGGACGTGAGGGTGGCCAGTAGGTTGTGACGCGTGTGCGGTCGGTCATGGACATCGTCGCGGTACCGCCAGCGCCGGATGGTCGCGGGGGAGACGCCATACTGGCGGTCCAGCTCGCTATCCGTGATGCTGGCGGGTGCCGCCTGGATTTCAGCACGGATCTTCGGTGTCGTCGTGGCCTGCTTATGCAGCTTGATGTCCATGAACCTGCTCCCGAATGAATTGCTGTAGAAGCTCTCTGGCTGCCAGCAGAGGATAACTCCTATAGCTCATCTGATCATCCGGGACCCTACAGCTACACAGGAAACTGGCTCCCTCGGCCATTGATGAATGGGCCTCGCGGTGAGGTGGTGGTGCTCAAATTGAATACTCAAGGCCCCTGAAGATCGCTGTGATTCAGAACACGTCGCGAGATATCTCAGAGTCTGGACAGGATGCCCTCAATACGGACGGAGACTCCGTGGAGATGGCCCTGGCCAGACAGCTGGTCAGCTGACCGCTACCCAACCTATGCCCCCTCTTCGGAGGGGGCTTTTTTGTAAATTTCTACTTACAAACTCCACTTTGGTTGTAGGTGGTTTGGGATGTCGATTGAGATATTTCTTAACGAAAAAGCCTGAGATGTCTCCGTGCAATCATTTGAGTCTTAAATAAAATCATTCGCGCTTGGGTTGCATCCCATAGCTATTGCACCGGTGCAAGGAGTGCCCCGGGGTAAACGCCTCTCATCGCAATTAACGTTTCTTCTGGTGCCCGTCAGGGACTGCCGCTGTGATGCATGGATTGCATCCAGAGGAGCGAAAATTGCTGATTCGTAAACTACTACGCGGTCGCCGCAACGCAGCCGGCACCGACAGCGTTCGGGATGACACCGGCTGGGAGAGCCCGCGCACCGGTGCGCAGCTGCTGGCCACACCCTATCGGCAGCAGTTGCTCCGGGCAATCCAGGAAAGCACCTCGCTGACGGCGCCGGTGTTCGGGGCCTACGTCAAGGAGCCGCTGCAACGATACGCCGAGCGTGTCCAACTGCTGCCGGCTTCTGAATCCCACCATCACAGCTATCCGGGCGGGATGCTGGATCACGGCCTCGAGACCTGCGTGTTCGGTCTCCGGCTCCGACGACAGCACCTGCTTCCGCCGAAGGAGTCACCAGAACGGCAGTCCTCTACCGGGGAGCTGTGGAGCGTGGCGGTCATCTATGCCTGCCTGCTGCACGATATCGCCAAGGTCGTCGTCGATGTCGATATACACCTGAGATCTGGCCGAAGGTGGTGCCTGTGGGAGGGCACGATTCCCGACCAATACCGCGTTCGCTACCTCAAGGGGCGAGACTACTTTCTGCATGCGGCGGCCAACCCGCTCTTGTGCAAGGAAGTGATAGGCAATGCCGGGCTCGAGTGGCTGAGAAGCCAGCCGGAGCTGTTTGGGCTGGTGATGTACGCCATCAGTGGGCACGCGGAGCGCTCCGGGGTGATCGGGGAAATCGTCAGCCAGGCCGACAGGGCCAGCGTCGCCAAGTCGCTGGGCGGCAAGGTCTCGAATATCGACAAGGCGCCCAGGGAATCTCTACAGAGCAAGCTCAAGGGCGCCATCCGCCATATCGTCACAGAAAAGATCCGCCTGAATGAAAAAGGCGCTCAGGGGTTTGTCACCGCTGAGGCGCTGTGGCTGGTGACGCCGCTGGTACCCCGAGAGATCAAGAGCTACCTCCTTTCCCATGGTATCGAAGGCGTGCCATCCAACGAGTCGCGCCTCTATGACGAAATGCAGTCCCATGGCCTGATCATGGAGAATCCGGACGGACGGTCGGTCTGGAAGTGCAGCGTCGAGGTGGGAGAGTGGCGGACCGAACTCTTCATGCTCAAGGTTCACAAATCCCTCGTTTGGAGCGGCGATGAAGAGCCAGAGGTTTTTTCGGGGAGTGTCGGGGCCATTGACGTTGGTGAGAGTTGTGAAGGTTGTCAGCTAGCTAGGCAACAGCGTAAAGATCAGGAACAAGGTGATAAGCCTGCGATTCCAGAAACTTTGGAAAGCCAGGATGATCTGGAAGCCTCCATCCTTGATATCGTCACAGGTGGCGATGAGAAAGCAGCGCCAGATATGGAGCGGCAGCCAAGTCGTAATCCTGATGAAGGTGCAGAGAAACTTGCGGGCCAGGCATCGCCCGGACAGTCATCATCTGGGGAAGAGTTTCTCGCCTGGTTGCGAGGCGGGTTGAAAAATCACAAGGTATTGATGAACGACTCCAAGGCCCTAGTGCATGCCGTGGATGGAATGCTGCTGGTGGTCAGTCCCAAGGTATTCAAGCGCTATTGTCAGGAGGTGAGCGGAGAAGAGAAAGGCTGGAAAGAAGTTCAGGATTCATTCCAGAAGCTGAAGCTTCACAAGAAAAACAAGGATGGCGGAAGTTTTCACAAGGTAAAGGTGGTCGGTCCAAACAAGAAGTCGAGCACGCTTTCTGGGTATCTTGTGGGTAAGGATGACCTGATGGAGGAGGGTAAGGAGGTTTTTGATAACCCCTTTATTGACCTGATTGATGGGAAGCCTGAAGAATGAAAACATTTACCTTTGACGACTTGATTCAATCCTATTTTTCTGAGCGCTGGCTGACCGAAAGAAGCCGTATTTCCTATAGCGTTCCGGTGAAGCTATTCCGCAGGTTCGTGGGCAAGGATAAGCTGCCCGCGGAAGTGACTCGTGATGATGTCAGGGAGTGGAGGGGGTTTTGCTTCTCGGAGGAGGGGAGAAATCTCGCGCACTCAAGCTGGAATAACTACTGTCGGCACAACCGAATCCTCTTCAAACATGCGATTGATCATGCCTTGATCGATACCTCCTTCAACCCTTTTGCCAAGATGGAGGTCAGCTCTCCCAGGAAGCGAAAGAAGACACTGAGCAAGCGGCAGGTCGAAATGGCGCGTGAAGCCATCAGCCTATATAAAAAGATGGAGCTCTACCGAAAAAAACCTTCGATACTCCACCCTGTCTGGTTCTGGGAGGTCGTGTTCGAGACTTTTTACCATACGGGCATCCGTCTGACTCAGCTGTTGCTGATGAAGCCAGAGGATATCAACCTTAGAAGTCGCGTACTCACCGCTACCTGGCAGGGGGCCAAGAACAACCGCGAACACTTTGTACCCATCTCCAATGCTCTCTACCCGCACCTGGAAAACTTGATGAACTCGGCCAAGATGGTGGGTATCCAGCGTGGCGAGCAGCTTTTCAATGTGAACCGATTCAGCGTTCGGCACCGAATGGAGACGATGGACTCCTGGCAGGTGGAAAGCTTCTATCAGAAGCTCTCTCAGATTTGCGGCTACCAGATGAGTCCGCACCGATTCCGCCATACCTTGGGCACTGAGCTGATGAAAGAGCCGGACCGCAACCTGCACATCGTCAAGGCGCTGCTCGGCCACAGTAATATCAGCACGACGCTGGAGTACGTCGAGGTCGATATCGGCAGCCTGCGCAGCGCCATTGAGGGGCGCCTTTAAATTCGGGCGCCCTCTGGCAAACCCGGTCACGACCCAGGCGGTGCCGGGCTGATGAGTCAGCCCGGCACCGCTTTTTGCTTCTCTCGAGAGCCCTTCTGCGCCTATCGGCCTGCCTTAGACGATTGTCTGAATTAGCCCGCCCTGATGCAGGTTGACACTTGCAGCCTCATCCTCTTTAATAGCTACTCGATGATGCCGTGTGATGCTGGTGATAATTCCTGATTCGCAGGCTGTCCCTATACGCATTTCACGAAGCCTTACGCTAGGCGTAATGCACTGATTTTTAACGGTTTCTGGTGGTGTGACTTGTAATCAGTAGGTCGCGGGTTCGACTCCTGCTGCCGGCACCACTTCAAACTCTTCAAAATCAGCACCTTGCGAGAGAGAAGTGGAAGCCCTCCTTAATTGTGGTGTGGCTCAAGCCGTCTTCGTGAAATAGCTACAGATCATCAGCCTCACACTTGATTCCATCTGGAACCGAGGTGAGGTTATGCGTGTTGTTTCCGTTGTTTCGACCAAGGGCGGCGTCGGTAAGACCACCGTCACTGCCAATCTGGGTGGCCTGTTGGCCGATGCGGGCCTCAAGGTCCTGTTCATCGACTTGGACAGCCAGCCGACTCTCTCCAGCTACTACCCCCTCCGCACCGAAGCCCCCGGCGGCACCTACGAGCTGATCGCGCTCAGCGATACCGCTCCTGCCCATGTCATATCGCATACCGCCCATCCCCACCTGGATGTGGTGATCTCCAACGATCACGCCGGCCAGCTCCCTCAGCTGCTGCTCAACGCGCCGGATGGCCGCTTCCGTCTCGCCTAGCTGCTCTCCAGGCTGTCGGGCTATGACCTGATCCTGATTGATACCCAGGGCGCACGCTCCATCACCCTGGAGATGGCCGTCCTGGCCTCCGATCATGCCCTCTCACCCATCACCCCCGAGCTGCTCTCCGCCCGCGAGTTCGTGCGAGGCACCGTCGGCCTGCTGCGCGATCTCGAAGCGCTTAGCCAGTTCACCCACCTCTCCGTTCCCCCCGTTTCCGTCCTGGTTAACCGTCTGGATGAGACCGCCGATGCGCGGGGCATCCACCAGACGCTGGCGGAGATGTTCGCCGCCGGCGAGCAGGGCGTCAGCGTGATGCAAAGCACCATCCGTGCCGGTGTGGCCTTCCGACAGGCCGCCAGCGCGGGCCTTCCCGCGCATCAGTTCGAACCGCGACGGCCCGCCGGCCGCAAGTCGCCTGCCGCCGCCGACCAGGTCAAGGCGATGGCCTGTGAGCTCAACCCCGAGTGGCAGCCGTTGATCGACGCCATGGTCTGCACCACCGCCATGCAGGGGGGCTGCCACGATGAGTGCCATTGAGAACCTGGCCGAACTTCGGGTGGCCGAAGAGCGTCCGGAGGCCGGCTACCTGCCGCCGCATAGTCTGGAGGCGGAGCAGTCGGTGCTGGGCGGTCTGCTGCTGGATAACGCCATGTGGGATGAGGTTGCCGACCGCCTGGCACCGGCGATGTTCTACCAGCAGGCCCATCGCCTGGTGTTTCAGGCGATTCAAGGGCTGGCGGAGCGCGACCAGCCAATGGATGTCGTGACGGTGTCCGAGGCGCTGGAAGAAGCGCGTCAGCTTGAACAGGTGGGAGGTCTCGCCTTCCTGGCGGAGCTGGCACGCAATACGCCCAGTGCGGCCAATGTCGAGGCCTATGCTGAGATCGTGCGGGACCGCCATGCCCTGCGGCAGCTGATCCATACCTGCTTCACCCTGAACCAGCAGGCCCTGATGGCTCAGGGCCGTTCGGCCACCGAGCTGATCGAGGAGGCCGAGCAGAAGCTCTTTGCCCTGACGGAAGAGAGGAATGAGCAGCTGAGCTCCATGAAGGAGATGCTCGGTGAGGCCATCAACGTCATCGACCGGGCCTTCAATGCACAGGGTGGGGTGACGGGCATCCCGAGCGGCCTAAGCGAGCTGGACGCCATGACTGCGGGCTGGCAGCCAGGGGATCTGATCATCCTGGCCGGCCGCCCCTCCATGGGCAAGACCGCCATGGGGCTCGGTTTCGCGGAGCATGCCCTGACGGCAGAGGACGTTGCCGGCCCGGTCTTCATTTTCTCCCTGGAGATGCCGGAAGCGCAGCTGATGCTCCGGCTGATTGCCAGCCTCGGCAATGTCTCTCTGCAGAAGCTGCGGACCGGAAAGATGGATGATGACGACTGGCCGAAGGTTACCGCCGCGGTGAATCGTCTAACCCAACTGGAGGGCAGGCTGCTCATCGACGATGCCTCTGGCATCTCTGCCTCGGGTTTGAAGTATAGAGCGACAATCAAGATGAGAGTCACGCGACAATCAAGATGAGAAAGCCGAGACCTTCGGTTGTCGACGTCGGGAGGGCGTAGCCCGAGCGACGTCGACGAGGGAAGGACGGCGGGATCCCCTTCGGGAACCCCGCCGGGTGATCGCGGCCGACCCGGCATAGAGTGGTCTTCTCGACAAAGAGGAGCACCCCGTGCCGGGACGACACATCACCGATCACCAAGTGAGGCTTTACATCTGAGAAGGTGTTTACAAATTTAAGTGGTGCTGGTCAATCGCTTCAAAAGTTGCCTACCTGATGCCAGCTAAACCCATGCCTCAGATACATCAGTGAGGCGATCATGGTGCATGATCAGCCGCCGAGACTTTTCTATCCAAGAAAAGGTTCTCTCGACTACCCACCGTTTGGGTTGAACTACAAAACCATGCATATTCGTAGGTTGGGTGAAGAGGTCTTCTTGCTCAGGAGGACACCAGCTCCCTACTTTTCCACTCCTAGTACTACAGCCGTAACTACTGCTGTGATCGTTCATGCGTTGCCATCTGGGCTTGCTGCTGACGACAGTGGCACTGCCAAGCCCGGTACTGGTGTTTTCGTCGCCAGTCCGACCAATGAAGCACATGGGACAAGGCCTGATGT
>NZ_SNWH01000025.1 GCF_004361885.1 Halomonas ventosae | reverse complement strand
AGTGGGTGTTGCGTTTCTGATTCGACATCATCGATCCCTTCGAAATCGGCCAGGCGATAGCTTAAACCAGTGTCTGGATTTCAGGGTCCACTATAGGGTAAGGCCGGTATCACCCGGCAGGAATCTCGATCTGTCCATGGGTCATCGCCTTGCTGATGCGTCTGAGCCGCTCGCCCAGCAGTAAGGCGGCGGTGGTCAGGCCGGCGATCAGACCGATCCAGTAGCCGTGGACGCCCAGGGGGGCGATCCACCCGAACAGGCCATGCGCGCCCAGCCAATGGCCGCCCCCCAGCCCCACCAGCCAGTAGGCCAGCAAGGTGATCAGCATGATGATGCGGGTGTCCTTGTAGCCGCGCAGGGCCCCGGCCAGGTTGACCTGCAGGGCGTCCGACACCTGGTAGAGCATCGCCAGGCCGACCAGCGTCAGGGTCAGGCGCTGCACCTCGCTGTCATGAGTATAAAGCCCGATCACCGGCTCTGCGGTGAGCCACAGCAGCAGGCTGTTCAGGCCCGCCACGGCCAGCGCCACCAGGATGCCGTGCCAGGCCACCAGCCGTGCAGCATCGGGGCGTCCTTGCCCCAGTGTGTTGCCGACCCGCACGGTCAGCGCCATGCCCAGCGAGAGCGGCAGCATGAACAGGATCGAGGTGTAGTTGAGCGCCACCTGGTGGGCCGCCACGGTAACCTCGCCGAGACTGGCGATGAACAGGGCGATCAGCGTGAATAGTGTCACCTCCACGAAGATCGCCACGCCGATGGGCACCCCCACGTGCAGCAGCTCGCCGATCAGCGGCCCGCGCGGAGGCGTGGGCGAGTGCCAGAGCGCGACCTCGCCATAGGCCCGGGAGTGCCGGGTGTAGGCGATCATCGCCAGGCCCATCACCCACATGGAGATCGCCGTGGCAATGCCACAACCCAGGGCGCCGAGGGCCGGCAGGCCCTGCACGCTGCCGGGTAGCCAGTTACCGAACAGTCCCGTCAGCCCCGCGCCGCCGTAGATCAGCACAAAGTTGCAGGGGACGTTCACGCCGAGGCCGACCAGGCTGATCCATAGCGACGGTCGGGTATGGTTCATGCCGTCGGAGAAGGCGCGCAGCGCCTGGAAGAGGGCCACCCCGGGCATGCCGAGGGCCACGGCGGCCAGGTAGGCGGCGGCGCGCCCGGCGACCTCCTCGGGCACCGTCATCAGGCGAAAGATCGGCATCACCGTGAACCACAGCAGCACCGCGGCGACCATGCCCAGGGCGAGGGCGATCCACAGCGCCTGGTGGACGCTGGGGCGGATCCCCGCCGTGCGGCCGCCCCCCAGCAGCTGGGCGACGACCGGCGTCAGCCCCATCAGGGTGCCGGTCATGAACAGCATCAGCGGCATCCACAGGCTGGACCCCACCGAGACCGCTGCCAGGTCGGTGGCGCTGAGTCGCCCGGTCATCATCACGTCGCTGACGCTCATCCCGGCCTGCGCCAGCTGGGCCCCGCAGATGGGCAGCGCCAGGCGCATCAGCGGGCGCGTTTCCTGGCGGCTGGTGGCCAGCAGGCGTGAGGCGAACGAGACCAAGGCAGCAGTTCCATGCAGGGAGTGAGTAGCGCTACCCGAACCGGGGCGAGCGCGCAATGACCGCATAGTCTATCAGGGGGCATCGATCTTCGCTCCGTCCGGCCATGGCCCTATAATGGACCTTTGGTCTTAGCAGGAGCCTGCGTGAGCCACCGACTCGAGGATGTCATAGCGCTGTTCGACGGCCTTTTCTTGCCCCGTTACCGAACCCGGCTGATGCGCGGCGGGGACGAGCCACTCTACCTGCCGGCCGACGATGCCTCGCCCTGGCACCGAGTGATCTTCGCCCGCGGCTTCTACGCCAGCGCCCTGCACGAGGTCAGCCACTGGTGCATTGCCGGGGCACGCCGCCGTGAGCTCGAGGACTACGGCTATTGGTACCAGCCCGACGGCCGGGACGCCTGCCAGCAGCGCCAGTTCGAGGCGGTGGAGGTGGCGCCCCAGGCACTGGAGCGGCTCTTCTCGCACGCCTGCTGCCTGCCCTTCAACGTCAGCGTTGACAACCTGGGCGAAGTGACGGTCGACCGCGAGGGTTTCCAGATGAGGGTCGAGGCGCGCGCCGAGCGCTACCTGCGCGAGGGCCTGCCGAGGCGCGCCGCGGCCTTTCAGCAGGCGCTGGCGGCCTTCTACCGGCAGGACCTCAACCTCGAGGCGGCCGTGCTGACCGGGCGCCGACGGCTTGTGGAGGCCAGATCGCGGTCTTGCGAAGTGATCGACTAGGCCGCTCAATCGTCGACGTCATCGCCGTCCAGCAGCCTGCCATCGAAAACCATCGTCTCGGCGGCTGCGGCGCCCGGTACCAGGCGCTGGTGGAGGTCGAGCATTACCGCCACCTCATGCTCGGGACGCAGTGGCTCGAGGCCCAGCTCGCCGAACAGCTCGCCCCGTGCCCGCGCCCAGTCGCCGGGCTCGAGCTCATGGTAGAGGCTCTCGGCCGGGGCCAGCTCGACGAAGGGGTCGAGGCCGTAGGTATCGAAGAGTCGTGATATTGCCGCCTCGTCATCACTGACCCCGGCCGTGTAGAGCGTTTCGCTGAAGTGGTCATTCTCCAGCTCGCGAATCACGTCCAGTGGGCTCACGCCCATGCTGTTGAGCTCCTCCAGGCTGTACTCGCCCAGCGACACCATCTCGCTGTCCAGCCAATCGTCATCTGGCTGGATCAGGGTGTGCTTGACCCGCCCGTCGGCCAGCGTCCAGGCGATGGCCAGCGGCAAGCCGCCATCCTCGCCGGTCTCGATGGCGATGAAGCCGGGAATCTCCTTGTGCTCGGGACCGGCCATGTTAGGACTCCTCGTGTTCGGTGGTGTGGCGCGTCTCGCCTGCCGGCAGGCGGAAGAAGGTGAGCGCGGCCGCGGTGGTGGCTCGCGCCAGTTCGGCCTCGTCCATACCTCGCCAGTGGGCGATCTCGCGCACGATCCAGGGCAGCAGCGCCGGTTCGTGGCGTCTGCCCTTGAGTTTGGCAGGTAAATTGCGCGGCAGCAGGTAGGGGCAGTCGGTTTCCACCATCAGCCGCTCCAGGGGAATCTCGCCGACCAGCTCACGCAGGTGATGACCGCGGCGCTCGTCGCATAGCCAGCCGGTCAGGCCGATATGCAGATCCAGCTCCCGGTAGCCGTAGAGGGTCTCGCGATCGGCGGTGAAGCAATGTACCACCGCATCGCCGATATCGTCGCGCCAGGCATGCAGCATCTCGCGCATGCGCCGTCCGGCGTCTCGCTCATGCAGGAACAGCGGCTTGCCGCTTTCTGCCGCCAGGCCGAGCTGGGCCTCGAAGGCGCGCTCCTGCTCAATGGGCGTGGAGATGTTGCGGTTGAAGTCCAGACCGCACTCGCCCACCGCCACCACCTCGGGCTGGCGGTGCAGCTCGCGCATCGCCTGCTCCAGCGCCGGGTTCCACTGGCTGGCGTCATGGGGATGCACGCCGGCGGTGGCGAATAGCCCCGGATGGCGGCGGGCCAGCGCCACGGCCTGTTCGGCATGCTCGCGGTCGGTGCCGGTGAGGATCAGAGTGTTGACGTTCGCCGCCCGGGCGCGGGCCAGAACCGCCGGCAGGTCGCGGGCGAAACTCGCGTGGGTCAGGTTGGCGCCGATGTCGACCAGCGGGGCGGGCGAGGTGAAACGCAGGGCCTCGGGCAGGACGTCGTCGAAGGTGTCGGTCGGGGCAACCAAGGCGGAACTCCTTCAGGGATCAGATGCGTATTGTACCCGTCGCCCCGCTGCGCCGGCCATGCGTTACACTAGCCCTCTCGATGAATGAAGAGGTGAGCGCGTGACCCTGCTACGTCTGGAACAGCTGCAACTGGCCTACGGCACCCAGGTGCTGCTCGATGGCGCCGACCTGGTGCTGGAGAAGGGCGAGCGCCTCGCCCTGGTGGGTCGTAACGGCACCGGCAAGTCGACCCTGCTCAAGCTGGTGGCCGGTGATATCGAGCCCGATGGTGGCCACATCTGGCGGGCGCCGGGATTGAAGATCGGCGTACTCGCCCAGGAGCTGCCGGATGCCACCGGCCAGACCATCTTCGATGTGGTAGCCCAGGGCCTCCCCGAGGCCGGTGAACTGCTCTCCGAGTATCACCACCTGATCCACGACGAGGCGCCGGACATGCGCCGCATGGCCGAACTGCAGACGCGGATCGAGGCGATCGATGGCTGGTCCTTCCACCAGCGTATCGACGTGGTGCTGACACGCCTGGGGCTGCCGGCCGATGCCGAGATGGCTGCGCTCTCCGGTGGCTGGCGGCGTCGCGTGGCGCTGGCTCGGGCGCTGGTCGCCGAGCCCGATCTGCTATTGCTCGACGAGCCCACCAACCACCTGGATCTGGACACCATCGCCTGGCTCGAAGAGCAGCTGCTGGACTTCAATGGCGCCGTGCTCTTCATCACCCACGACCGTGCCTTCCTGTCCAGGCTCGCCACGGCGATCCTCGAGCTCGACCGCGGCCGCCTGGGCCGCTACCCCGGCGACTACGCCACCTACCAGGCGCAGAAGGCCCATGAGCTGGAGGTCGAGGCCCGCGAGCACGCCGAGTTCGACAAGAAGCTCGCCCAGGAAGAGGCCTGGATTCGCCAGGGCATCAAGGCCCGGCGCACCCGCAACGAAGGCCGGGTGAGGGCTCTGGAGCAACTACGCCGTGAGCGCAGCGAACGCCGCGAGCGCCATGGCAAGGCCTCGCTCGCCGTCGACAGCGGTGCGCGCAGCGGCAAGCGGGTGGTCAGCCTCGAGCACGTCACCCAGCGCTTCGGCGACGAGGTGGTGATCGACGATCTCAGCCTGGAGATCCAGCGCGGCGACCGCATCGGCTTCATCGGCCGCAACGGTGCCGGCAAGACGACCCTGCTCAAGATCCTGCTCGGCGAGCTCGAGCCGACCGAGGGCAAGGTGCAGTTCGGCACCAAGCTGCAGGTCGCCTACTTCGACCAGCTGCGCGCCGGGCTGGAGCCGGAGAAGAGCGTCTACGACAACGTCGCCCAGGGCAGCGATCGCATCAGCGTGGGGGGGCGCGATCGCCATGTGATGAGCTACCTGCAGGACTTCCTGTTTACCCCTGAGCGGGTACGCCAGCCGGTCAAGGCACTCTCTGGCGGCGAGTCCAATCGTCTGCTGCTGGCCAAGCTGTTCACCCAGCCGGCCAATGTCCTGGTGCTCGACGAGCCGACTAACGACCTCGACGTCGAGACACTGGAACTGCTCGAGGAGCTGCTGCTCGATTTCGACGGCACCCTGCTGCTGGTCTCCCATGACCGCGCCTTCATGGACAACGTGGTGACCAGCGTGCTGGCCTTCGAGGGCCAGGGGCGGGTACGCGAGTACGTGGGCGGCTACAGCGACTGGGTGCGCCAGGGGGGCAGGCTGCCTCCCGCGCCCTGGGAAGGGGCCGCGCGCCAGCACACCGAGCCTGCGGTCCCGGCGGTGAGCGAGACTCCGGTGCCGGCCAAGGCGCCATCCGCCGCGAGCCCGGCGAAGCGGCCGGTCAAGCTCTCCTACAAGCTGCAGCGCGAGCTCGACAGCCTGCCGGCCGAAATCGAGCGCCTTGAGGGCGAGTTGGCCGCCTTCGAGGCACGGGTGGGCGACCCGGCCTTCTACCAGCAGGATGCCGAGACCGTAACCGCGACCCTGCAGTCGCTAAACGACACCCAGGCCGCGCTGGAAGCGGCCATGGAGCGCTGGCTGGAGCTGGAGGCGATGGCGGCAGGCGAGTGATACCGCCGCCTCGGCGCCTTTCAGTGGAGCAGGGCAGGGCGCGCGGGTTACTCCTCGCTCTCCTCGCCCTTGGCACCCACTCTCACGGCCAGTACGTCGCACTGGGCACCATGCAGCACGCCAGTGGAAGTGGAGCCGAGCAATAACGCGAAGCCATGGCGGCCGTGGGAGCCAACCACGATCAGGTCGACGTCATGCTCCTCGGCGAAGCGATGGATCTCGGTATCGGGCATGCCCACTACCACGTGCTGGTTCTCGCGAGGTACGTGGCTGTCGGCAATCTCGGCCAGGCGCTGCTTGGCGTGCTCGTCGAGCTGGTCCTGGATACTGGTGAGGTCCATGGGGATGTCGCCGCCATAGGCGAAGCCCAGTGGTTCCAGGGTATGCATGATCGACAGCTTGGCATGGTTGCGGTCGGCGATCTGCATCGCCCGCTCCAGGACCTTGTAGGAGTCCTTGGTCAGGTCGACCGCGACCAGGACGTGGCGATATTCGTTGCTCATGGTATGCCTCTCCTTACAGCGTCGTTCAGCGTGTTGGGGATGCTTCCACTCTAGGACGCCGTGCGTGACAAGACAACGACTTGCCTCAATCTTCGCGAAGGAGACCGACATGGTCTGGTTACTTATCATCGTCATCGTCGGCCTGGTCTTTGCCCCGGCGCTGTGGCTCAGGCCGTCGCGTGGTCAGCAGCGCATAAGCAGGCTTCGTGCAGCGGCACGTGAGGCGGGCGTGACCGTGCGGCTCGAGACCCCGCCGCTGCACGAGGCGGACGGCTCCATGGCGGCATATCGCTGGGCCTTCCCCCAGCAGCAGCCAGGCCCCGACTTCGTGCTGGTGCGCGACGTCGTGGGCAGCGCCTTGCTCAAGCCCTTTCGGCGCGGCTGGCGATGGCGGATCGAGCCCCTGAGGGCGCTGCCGGCCTCGGTTGTGGAATGTCTCGAGGCCGCCCTGGCAGAACTGCCCGAGGATGCCCTGGTGCTTGAGTCGAGCGCCGCGGCGCTCACCCTGTGGTGGGAGGAGTCCCTGGAAGTGGGGGCCCTGGCCCCGTTGCTACAGCGCCTGAGGGCACTGCGTGATGCGCTTTCAGGACGACCCGATCGACCGCACCGTCGTGCGTCTACACCTGCGTTGCCGCGCTGAGCCAGGTCACTGCTGTCCCTCGCGGGCCTGGATCGCCAGGCCGTTCTCCTCGATACGCGACAGCAGACTCGCCAGCTGGGCAGTCTGGGTGTGGTCGAGGCCGGCCAGCATCTCACTGCGCGCCTGGCTGACCACCGCATCGATCTCCTCCAGCAGCGGCGTGGCCTCGGGCGTCAGGTGAATGCGCTTGGTGCGACGGTCCTGCTCACAGCCGCGGCGCTCGATCAGCCCCTGTTCAGAGAGCTGGTCCAGGGTGCGGACCAGAGAGGGCGCCTCGACGCCGATGGCCCTGGCAAGATCGCATTGCGGCTGGCCATCGCCGAGGCGCCAGAGATGATAGAGAGTAATCCAGCGAGTCTGAGTCAGGCCCAGCGGGGCCAGGCGCCGGTCGAGCACGGCTCGCCACAGGCGTGGGACGCGGGATAGCTGGAAGCCGATGTTCAGTGGCATGGGTCTGTGCATCCAGAAGAACCTGCTTGGATTGTCCAAATCGGCGCCATGAAATGCAAGCAGGCTTACCATTGCAAGTCCTCTGTCTCGCTCTTGGCAGTTCTCTGTTCATCCGTTGCGTTTAACAGCGCGAGGTCCAATGGGTGAGTCGCCAGCGACGTGCCATGCTGAAGACAGAGACTTGACGCTGGCGCGCGGCTGCACCAAACTGTCAAAAATCAAACGACTGTATGAATTCCTGCAGGGAGGTTCGCGGATGATCTATCAAGGTAATGCCGTCCGGGTAGAGCGGGGTCCGGAAGGAGCAAACGAGGCCATCGCCACCCTGACCTTCGACAGAAAGGATGCCTCCATTAACACGCTTTCCAGCGCCGTGGTCGCCGAGCTGGGGGAGGCCGTCGCCGCCATCCGGGCCGAGCGTAGTCTCGAGGGGCTGGTGATCGGCAGTGCCAAGCAGGCGTTCATCGTCGGTGCCGACATCACCGAGTTTCATGGCATGTTCGAGCAAGGTGCGCAGCAGATCCAGGCCATGCTCGAACGTGTGCATGGCATCTTCAATGCGATCGAGGATCTGCCGTTCCCTACCGTCACCGCCATCAATGGCCTGGCGCTGGGGGGTGGCTGCGAGATCGCACTTACTACGGACTTTCGCGTCATGGCCGAGTCGGCGAAGATCGGCCTGCCCGAGACCCAGCTCGGCATCCTGCCGGGCTGGGGAGGCTGCGTGCGTCTGCCGCGGCTCATCGGTGCCGACAACGCCATCGAATGGATCGCCGGCGGCACCGAGAACCGCGCCGAGGCCGCGCTCGAGATGGGGGTGGTGGATGGCGTGGTGCCGAGCGAGCAGCTTGAGGCCGCGGCGCTGGATATCCTGGCCCGCGCCCGGGCCGGTGAGCTCGACCATCAGGCCCGCCGCGCCGAGAAACAGGCACCGCTGTTGCTCGATCCCATCGAGCAGATGATGGCCTTCGAGACCGCCAAAGGGTATGTGGCCGGCAAGGCCGGACCCCACTATCTGGCCCCGTTGGAGGCCATCCGGGTCATTCAGAAGGGTGCTGGCGAGTCGCGTGCTCGGGCCCAGGCCATCGAGACCACAGCCTTCGCCAAGCTGGCGCTGGGTGAGGTGGCCTTCAACCTGGTTGGCTTGTTCATGAACGATCAGCAGGTCAAGAAGAAGGTCAGCCGGTATGCGAAGCAGGCGCGGCCGGTCAAGCAGGCGGCGGTACTCGGCGCGGGTATCATGGGCGGTGGCATTGCGTATCAAAGCGCCTCCAAGGGCACGCCGATCCTGATGAAGGACATCCAGGAGGAGGCCATCGAGCTTGGCCTCAAGGAGGCTCGCAAGCTGTTCACCAAGCAGGTGGAGCGGGGCAAGCTCTCCACTGAACAGATGGTCGAGCGGCTCACCAAGCTACGTCCGACTCTCGCCTATGGGGACTTTGGCCATGTCGACATGGTGATCGAGGCGGTGGTCGAGAACCCCAAGGTCAAGGCAGCGGTACTTGCCGAGGTGGAAGACCAGGTAGGAGAGGAGACGATACTTGCCTCCAACACCTCGACCATCTCCATCACCCGCCTGGCCAGTAACCTCAAGCGTCCCGAGAACTTCTGCGGCATGCACTTCTTCAACCCGGTTCATCGCATGCCGCTGGTGGAGGTGGTCCGCGGCGAGAAAACCACAGATGCTGCCGTGGCGACCAGCGTGGCTTACGCTCGGGCCATGGGCAAAACGCCCGTCGTGGTCAATGATTGCCCCGGCTTTCTGGTCAATCGCGTGCTGTTCCCCTATTTCGGCGGCTTCAGCCAGCTGCTGGCCCAGGGCGCTGACTTCCAACGGATCGACAAGGTCATGGAGGCGTTTGGCTGGCCCATGGGCCCCGCCTACCTGCTCGACGTGGTGGGCATGGACATCGCCCAGCACGCCGGCGAGGTCATGGCCGAGGGCTTCCCGGAGCGGATGGCCGGCATGGCCGGTGATCGGGGAAACAACCAGGGCAAAAGCGTCATCCAGGTCATGGTGGAGCACGATCGCCTGGGTCAGAAGAACGCCAAGGGTTTCTACGCCTATCAGGAAGACCGCAAGGGCAAACCCAGGAAGGTGACCGACGAGGCCGCCATCGCGCTGGTCGAGGGCCTGGTCAAGGAGCGTCGCGACTTCTCCGACGAGGAGATCGTCGCGCGCATGATGGTGCCGCTGTGCCTGGAGACTGTGCGCTGCCTGGAGGATGACATCGTCGGCAGCCCGGCCGAGGCTGACATGGCATTGATCTACGGCATCGGTTTCCCGCCGTTCCGCGGCGGCGCGCTGCGCTACATCGAGTCCATGGGCGTTGAGGTGTTCGTGTCCCAGGCCGAACGCCTGGCCGAGGAACTCGGCCCCCTCTATGCGCCTACCGAGAAGCTGCGTCAGATGGCCGCCTCCGGCGAGACCTTCTATACCCGTGAGGCGCAGGATGCTGGCAAGGCACAGGGCTGATACTGCCAGACGACATGCCAGGCGACGAACAGGACGTGCCAGACACTATTTGAGGAGTTATCGATGAGCTTGAATCCGAGAGACGTGGTGGTGGTCGACTGCGCTCGTTCCGCCATGGCCAAGGCAAAGAATGGCGCCTTTCGCCACGTACGCGCCGAGACCCTCAGTGCTGCGGTGATGCAGGCCCTGCTGGAGCGTAACCCTGGCCTGGACCCGGCCGAGCTCGACGACGTGATCTGGGGCTGCGTCAACCAGACTCTGGAGCAGGGCATGAACATTGCCCGCAACGCGGCGATTCTCACCGGCATCCCTAACACCGTGCCGGCGCAGACGGTCAATCGCCTGTGTGGCTCGTCGATGAGCGCGTTGCACATTGCTACCGCCAACATCCGGGCAGGCATGGGCGAGCTCTATCTCATCGGTGGCGTGGAACACATGGAACATGTGGGCATTACCTATGGCGTTGACGTCAATCCTGCCGCCAGCAAGCATGTGGCCAAGGCGGCCATGATGATGGGGATGACCGCCGAATTGCTGGGCAAGATGCATGGCATCTCCCGCAAGGAGCAGGACGCCTTCGGCGTGCGGTCGCACCAGCGGGCCCAGGCAGCGACGGAGAATGGCGGGTTCGATCGCGAGATCGTCGGCATCGAAGGACATGACGCCAATGGCTTCCGGGTGCGGGTCGACCGCGACGAGGTGATCCGCAGCGACGCCAGCCTGGAGAAGATGGCCGAGCTCAAGCCGGCCTTCGACCCGCGAGGCGGCAGCGTTACCGCCGGCACCTCCTCGGCGCTCTCGGTAGGGGCAGCCGGCATGCTGGTGATGAGTCACGAGCGGGCTATGGCCCTGGGCCTGGTCCCTATCGCCCGGGTGCTCTCCACCGGCGTGGCCGGCTGCGATGCCTCCATCATGGGCTATGGCCCGGTGCCGGCCGCGAAGAAGGCGCTCAAGAGCGCAGGCCTGACCATCGACGACATCCATACCGTGGAGCTCAACGAGGCCTTCGCCGCCCAGGCCCTGCCGGTACTCAAGGACCTGGGGTTGCATGACGTGATGGATGACAAGGTCAACCTCCACGGCGGCGCCATCGCCCTTGGCCACCCGCTGGGTTGCTCCGGCGCGCGCATCTGCACCACGCTGCTCAACGTGATGCAGGAGCGCGATACCACCCTGGGCCTGGCGACCATGTGCATCGGCATGGGTCAGGGCGTGGCCACCGTGTTCGAGCGCTTGTCGTGACTCGTCCGGCCGAGGGGGCATGGGCAACGGTCAGCCGGCGAGGCATAGCGGTCTCCCGGTTTGAACTCGTGGCATGCAGCCATCAATACCAAGACAGATAGCGTTGACAGGCATCAGGCTTTCTTCGACCCTGAGTCGGCTATCGTATGGTCACGCCGATATCCCGTCATCGTTACCATCTTGGACATTCTGGGAGGTTGATCACCATGGCTTTTGCTCTCTCTACCATGCAGCTCGAAAGCTCCGCCTTCGCCGCGGGGGGAGATATTCCAACCAAGCACACCGCGGAGGGTGACGATGTCTCACCGGCGCTTTCCTGGCAGGGCGCCCCGGAGGGTACACAGGGTTTCGCGGTGATCTGCCACGACCCGGACGCCCCCCTGGTGCAAAACGGCAGCTATGGCTTCGTGCACTGGGTGCTCTACAACCTGCCGGCGGCTACTACGTCACTCGAGGAGAACACTAGCGCTGGCACGACGGGACTCAATGACACGGGCAAAATGGGCTATGGTGGCCCCATGCCGCCGGAGGGCCACGGTGCCCACCACTACTATTTCTTGGTGCTGGCCCTGGACAAGGCCACCGACCTGCCGGAGGGACTCTCGCTGCCGGAACTGCTCCGGCAGGTCGAGCCCCACCTGATCGGCATGAACCGGCTGGTGGGCCGCTACCAGCGCGACTGAACCGAGCGGAGGTATCGTTCCCCTGGGGCTTGTGCCCTTCGAAGCGGCACCACAAAGAGGCCCCGTCGATCGACGGGGCCCGAGACGTTTTGTTCGCTTCAACGCGCAAGATATCTTTCCTGAATGCGGCATTGCCCGACAGCGTCGATGAGTCACCCGTTGCGGTATGAGCTTGCCATGAGGCGAGGGGGTGGATCTATTGCCCTTCAACCGATGCCGCGAGCATCGTGCGTGAGTCATGGCGTTTTCGACGACGCCGCACTGCGAGATAGGACCATGTCCGAGGTATTGCTCTGGGCGCTGGTGGCGGTGGCAGGCACCGCGATTGTCTGGCATGGCAGCGGCTTGCTGGAGCGTACCAGCGAGCGGCTGGCGGCCTATTATCGGCTGCCCGACATCGTCCAGGGGGCGATCGTGGTCGCGGTGGGCTCGAGCTTTCCCGAACTCTCGACGACGGTGCTCTCGAGCCTTCTGCACGGTGAATTCGAACTCGGCGTGGCCGCCATTGTCGGTTCGGCATTGTTCAATATCCTGGTGGTCCCTGCGCTGTCAGGGTTGGCCAGCCGCGAGCCGCTGCAAGCCAACCGTGACCTGGTCTACAAGGAAGCGCAGTTCTACATGATCGCCGTGGCGGTGCTGACGCTGACCTTCTCCTTCGCCGTCATCTACCAGCCGCTTTCCGACGCTGGTGGCGCCATTCGCGGCGAGTTGACGCGCCCCCTGGCATTGCTGCCGGTGGCGCTCTATGGGCTCTACCTCTTCGTCCAGTATCAGGACACCCTTGACCTCCAGGCGGAGGTGGACACCCGCCATATCCGCCCTGGCCGCGAATGGAGCCGGCTGGCGATCTCGCTGGTGGTGATCGTGATCGGCGTGGAGGCGCTGGTGCGGGCCGCCATCAACTTCGGCGATATTTTCGACACCCCAACCTTCCTGTGGGGCATCACCGTGGTGGCGGCCGGCACCTCGGTGCCGGATGCCTTCGTGTCGATTCGCGCCGCCCGCCATGGCCGTGGTGTGACCAGCATCGCCAATGTCCTCGGCAGCAACACCTTCGATCTGCTGGTGTGCATTCCTGCCGGGGTTCTGATCGCCGGAACCGCTACCATCAACTTCTCGATCGCCGCGCCCTTGATGGCGGCGCTCACCGCCGCCACCGTCGTGCTGTTTTTGATGATGCGTACGCGGATGATCCTCTCCCGTCGGGAATCTGTCGTCCTGCTGGTGATCTACCTGGCCTTTCTTGTCTGGATCGGTGCCGAGACGTTGGGGATCCTCGACTGGGTACCCAGCCTGCCACCCGCTACGGCCTGATTCGTGAGATGACGTCGCTCAGGTTGCCGCAGGCCAATCGGGGCCAACCACCACTGCTGAGCCCCGACGAATGACGCTGATGGTCTCGCCACCTCGCAGCCTGTCGGACTTAACATAATCTCAAGGAGATCCTCGATGTCCGATCAGCCTTCATTGAAGGTCTACTACGATGCCCTCTGCCCCATTTGCCGGCGTGATCGCACCCGTTACGAACGCTGGGCGGGAGAGGCCGGCCGGGCGGTGGCGTGGTGCGATGTAACCGAGCACCAGCAGGAACTTCGCGAAAAGGGAGTGGACCCGCAGGCGGCGCTGCTCTCGCTGCATGTCGAGGAAAAGAACGGTCGCATCGTCGAGGGCATCGATGCCTATGTGCGACTGATGCGTCGCGTGCCGAGGCTCAAGCCCTTCGCCTGGTTGATCGGCCTGCCGGGGCTCAAGCCATTGCTGCGTTGGGGATACGACCGCTGGGTGAGGCGGCGGTTGGGGCGAGAGGGCCGCCTTCCCTGAGCCCGCCGATGGCCGCGCAAGGCGTGTCGTGGCTCCGCTGGTAACTCAGCGTTCGCGACGGGCCGACCAGTGGCGCTGCATCTCCAGGAAGGTGAGCGAGGCGGACCAGGTGATTAACATGAAACCCAGTAGTGCCTCGGTCCCGGCCACGAAACGGAGCGGGCCGGTGGGGATGAGGTCGCCATAGCCCACAGTGGTATAGCTGATTGCCGAGAAGTAGACGTAGTCGAGAAAGTTGAGGGTGTCGACCCCCCCCACCAACTGGCCGGTTCGGGGATGCTGCCCGAGCAGTGCCGTCGCGCCGGCGAAAATCCAGATCTCCACCACATGAGCGACAAAGACCACGAAGCTGAGCATCAGGAAGCGACGGCGCTGGCTACCGTGGGCGCGTTCCAGTAACTGCCACAGCCGCATCGACACCTCGTAGTGCAGCAGGATGCAGAGGATCACGGCGATCAGGGTCATGCCCACGGCCCACAGGTGGCCAGGTTCCAGGATATCATCGAGCATGGGCAGGGTTCCTGTTATCGGCATGTCGCAAGCCTAGCGCGACTCGTGGCTCGACGTCATGGTGTCGGATATCGTCGGCATGCCCCCCCGACGTCGCTCGCGATATCCTCGACGACCACGGTGCTGCCGAGACGCTGATCGAGGCCGGTGTCGCCTCGGTGGACGCTCCTTGGCTTGCCGAACAGCACAGCAGAGCGAGCCAGAGGTCCTCCCCGCTGTGCTGCTTACGGCTACTTGTCGTCTGCGTCGGGTTTGTCGGCCCCCTGGTGATCAAGCGCGCCGGCCTGATCCAGGCGGGGGTGGTGATCGCGGAACTCGCGATGCGGGTCCGGCAGGGCGTCCAGGGCCTTCACGGTATGGGTGATGGCATGGATCGCCGCCAGCACGTCGCGGGTATAGCCTGTCTCGGAGATGGTGTGCATGTTGCGGATCGGGAAGCCGATGGAGGTGGCCACACAGTCCACGGCGGCGAGCACGCCGGCCATGCCGTCGGTGCCGGTATCCACGCCGACAATGTCGCGCTGCATGGGGATATCCTGCTCGCGGGCGGTTTTCTCGACGATGCGGTTGAGCTGTTCGCTGGCGATGGCGCCCACCGACATCGTGAAACCCTTGCCCATCTCCAGCGGCTGCATGCGCCGATCACCGATGCCGGGGGCGGCCACGTAGTCGTGATTGACGTCCACGGCGATGATCGCATCGGGCTCTAGCTCACCGGCCAGCACCCGGCTGCCGAAACGGCCGATCTCCTCGTAACTGGCGATGGCGAACATCACCCGCACCTGCTCGGTACCCCCCGACTCGGCGATCAGCCTGGCCACCTCGGCGGTGACGAAGCAGCCCAGGCCGTTGTCCAGGTAGGCGCCGTAGAAGGTATCCGGGCTGAAGCCGTGGCGGATGGGCCGGTCGAACAGGATGGCATCGCCGGGCCGCACCCCGAGGTTCTGCACTTGTTGCTTCTTGTTCTCGCCATGGATCTGCAGATCGAGGTAGAGCTGCTCCTTCTTGATGCCCTTCTCACCGTTGCGTTGGGCCGGGTCCGAGAAGTGGATGGCACCCAGCGCCTCCACGGTGCCGCCTTCGATGCGCCGGTAGCTGCCTGGTGCTTCCGGGTCTTCGCTGAACAGCGTCACTTCATGGCCGACCAGCACGTTGGGCAGGAAGGAGTCGCTATTGATCCAGATCTTGCCATCATCGCCGATGGAGCGGACCTGCATGCGGATTTTATCAGCATGGCCGATGATCATCACCTTGAACAGGTCGTCGCGCCCCGGATGGGTATCCAGCACCACGCCGGCATGGCCCATGAACTGCCGTAACTGCCAGCTCTTGGGAGCGAAGCGCTCGAAGTGGGGCTTGAGCACGCCATAGGTCATCGCCGCCTCCAGGCCCACCGGGCTCGGAGCGGCAAGGATCTCACGCATCAGCGCGAACTGGTCGTCGGGCATGGGGCTGTTCCAAGGCTTTGCAGTGTCGGTCATGAGGGTCTCTCTCGTTGGTTCACAATGGGGAAAAGGGGCCCAGCGTCTCAGCGCCGGCGACGCATCCAGTAGCGCCGGCCCATCGAGCTCGGGCGTTCGATGATCGTCGCAGGCCGATGGGCGTGTTCCTGGTGGTCATCATGCACGGGCGTCCGCGGCGATTCATCGACTTCGCGCAGCCGGCGGATGCGCTCCTCCGTCGGCGGGTGGGTACGCAGCCAGTTGAGTCCGCGGGGCGGATGGCGACCGAACAGCGTGGCCAGCCAGCGCCCATGGTAGCGTTCCAGCACCGCCAGCGCCGAGGCCAGCCCCTCAGGGTCGCCTGTCAGGGCCACGGCGTCCAGGTCGGCGCTATATTCGCGGTTGCGAGACAGGGTCAGCTGGAGCAGGGTGCTGATACTGGGTGCGAAGGCTACTACCAGCAATAGGCTCCAGGGCAGGCGCAGCTCACCGGACAGGATCATGGGTACCATCAGCAGCAGGCTGATCTGCAGCACCGTGGTCAGCCACAGGGTCAGGCGGGTCATGGCTGCGGCCATGGACATCACCCGAGTGTCGCCGTGGCGCAGGTGACTCACCTCGTGGGCCAGTACACCGGCCAGCTCGCGCAGGGTCAGGGTGCGCAGCAGGCCTTCGGTGACGGCGATGCCGCCATCGTGGCGGCTGCCCACGGCGAAAGCGTTGAGCTCTGGTGAGGGCACATAGAAGAGCTGAGGAGAAGCGCTGATGCCGGCGCGCCGATAGAGGGTATCCAGCAGCCGGTAGAGCGCTGGTGCCTGGTCACGGTCGAGCAGGCCAGCACCGGCTTCGGCAAGGATATAGCGGGCCGGCACCCAGCTGCCGGCAAAGGCTCCGATGACCACCACGCCCAGGCTGACCATGACCCCGAAGCTGCCGGCCAGCAGGTAGCCTGGCACCGCCAGCACCAGCGCTAGGCTGCCCATGATCAGCAGGGTTTGCAGGCCGTTCTTGAGGCGGCTGGCCCAGTATCGTGGAGAGTCGTTGACCATGTGCTGTTCCAATTCGTCTACTGAGGGGTGTCGCGTTTAGCTGGCAAGTCTTTCAGGGCGGGTTGCCGGTACGCCATGCCGCTGCTGCCTTATGCGCTACCGGGTCTGGCACCCTCCCGGCAGTTCCTGGCCAGCCTGGCGGTGGCCGGGTTGATGTTCGCTTTGATTGGCATGGGCAAGAGCCTGGTCTACCACCAGCCGGTGCTGAAGTCCGGGCTGCGGACCCTGCTGAACGGCGGGGCCGCAGCGGGACTGGCCTTGGTCACCGGCCATCTGGCTCAGGCTCTGTTCGGGGTGGGAATGTGAAAGGCTCGCCGAATCCCTCGGCATCCCGCTCGAAGGCACCGCGATGGAAAGCCGCGGCGGCAGCTACCTCCGCCAGGCCAGCGCTGCCCGGCTCCGGTGGCGTCTCGCCGGCCAGCACGGCGAGCACCGCGCGGGCTCCCCGGGAGAGCGACTCGAGGTTATAGCCTCCCTCCAGCACGAAGGCCAGGCGGCCCTCGCAGTGACGGCGGGCCAGCGCTTGCAGCACGCCGGTCATGGCACCGAATCCCTCGTAGGAGACATTCAGCGCCAGGTCCTGCCAGTGGGGATCGAACCCTGCCGAGACCAGGATGAGGTCGGGGCGAAACCAGTCCGCCGCGGGAACGAGGATCTCGTGGAAGGCCTTCAGGTAGGCTTCGTCACCCGTTCCGGCAGGTACCGGCACGTTGACGATGGTGCCCTCGCCGATACCGGCGCCGATCTCCTCCAGCCGCCCCGAGCCGGGATAGAAGGGGGCGGCGCGATGGATGTCGAAGAACAGCACGTCGGGATCCGCCCAGAAGATCTCCTGGGTACCGTTGCCGTGATGGGCATCCCAGTCGATGATCAAGATGCGTTGGCAACCCAGCGCCTCCTGGGCGTGGGCGGCGGCCACCGCGACGTTGTTGAACAGGCAGAAGCCGCGGGCTCGCACCGGCTCGGCATGGTGGCCGGGTGGGCGAACCAGGGCAAAGGCGCTCTCGGTGCGTCCCGAGACCACGGTCTCCACGGCGGCGATGGCCGTGCCGGCGGCGACCTCGGCGGCTTCCACGCTTCCTGGTGATACCGCGGTGGTATCCTCGTCGAGCCAGGCACTCTTGCCGCGCAGCCTGAAGATCTCATTCAGGTAGGAGGTGGTATGGACCCGGCCGAGCTGCTCCCGGGTCGCCGGTTGGCCTGTCTCGAAGGTCAGTCCGGCTATCGGCTCGCGCTCGAGTAGCTGAAGGATGGCGGTGAGGCGCCCGGGATGTTCCGGGTACTTCCATGGCGTGTTGAGTCCGGCGAGCAGCTGGCGAATACGCCGGTCCATGCGATTCGGCAGGAACGGCACCTCGATGTCGGGCTGGTGGGCGAGCACTCGCTCGTCATAGAAGGCGATCACGCGTTGCTTGCTGGCCACGATGGCGGCTCCCTGGATGACGGTTGGTGGGGCCGCTCACAGCCCCTTCATAGCATAGCCGGGAACGCCCCCGGACTGTCCAGCCTGGGCGACGCCTGATGGCGAGGGGCGGCAAGGGTGGCGTATGCTGGAGCGCAGCGTCAGACAAGGAGACTGCCCATGGATCGCTTCATGCAGGCTGCCTTCGAGGAGGCCCGCCATGGCCTCGAAGAGGGCGGGATTCCCATCGGCTCGGTACTGGTACATCGTGGCGTGATCCTCGGTCGCGGCCACAATCGCCGTGTGCAGTTGGGCAGCGCGGTGCTGCACGGCGAGATGGACGCCCTGGATAACGCCGGACGTCATCCGGCCGAGACCTATCGCGAGAGTATTCTCTACACCACTCTCTCACCCTGCCCGATGTGCAGTGGCGCCATCCTGCTCTACGGCATCCCCAAGATAGTGGTCGGCGAGAATCGCACCTTCCTGGGCGAGGAGGCGCTGCTCAGGGAACGCGGCGTCGAGGTCGAGGTACTGCAGGAGCCCGAGTGCATCGCCATGATGGAGGGCTTCATCGCTTCCTCGCCCGAGCTGTGGCACGAGGACATCGGCGAGTAGCGCTGCCCGTGAGACATGGCTAAGGATACTGATGATCTATGTCAAATGGGCCGTTCAGGCCTGTACTATACTTAATGATGAGGCGAGCCCTGAATTGGCCTCGCCATCGTTGAACCCGTTGTCTTATCTACATCGAGAGGAGTTACTGTTATGGCCAAGAAAACGTCCAAGGATGTCTCGGTCACGACCGACAAGTCTTCCCAGCCAGCCGAATCCCGGGCGATGAGCCCATTCCGGGAGTTCGATCGCATGCTTGAAAGTTTCTTCGACCGCGGTTGGATGCCCTCGCGCTGGGAGCACCCCCTCTGGCAGCGCTTCGCCGCCTTCGAGCAGGGGATGCCGAAGGTCGATGTCATCGACCGGGATGCGGAGGTAGTAGTGCGTGCCGAAGTCCCTGGCTTCGAACGTGATGAGCTCGATGTCACGGTGACCGACGACGCCGTGACCCTCAAGGGCGAACATCGCGAGGAAAACAAGCAGGAGGAGGGAGATTACTTCCACTCTGAGATCTCGCGTGGCTCCTTCACCCGCACGGTGGCCCTGCCCGGAGAGATCGATGCCGACAAGGCGGACGCCAGCTTCAAGAACGGCGTCCTCGAGTTGACGCTGCCCAAGCTCAAGCAGGCCAACCGCCGCAAGGTCGAAGTCAAGTAATCTTTCCCGTTCAACGGCAGGCCGAGTAGGACGGCCTGCCGGAGCGCTTGTCGCGCGCGCTTCTTTCAGCGCAGTCCTGAAAGCTTCAGCGCAGTCCTGGAAGCCGGCAGCCCACCAGACGCACCCACAGGCTGGTAAGCGGGCCTTGAGGAAGCGGCGAAACGATTCACGCCGTGACGTCGAGCAGGCGCTCCACTGCCAGTAACAGCTGACGGCGCGGCTGAGCACCCTCGAGCACACCAGCGTGCTCACCATCCAGCGAGAAGCGCAGGCCCGGCACGCCGCCGATGCCGAGCTCCCTGGCGAGCTGCTGGTCGGCCTGGACCTGCTCACGGAAATCCCTCTTCGCCAGGGCGTGGCGCAGGGCTTCGTCGTCCAGACCGAGCGTCCGTGCCACAGCGGCGAGTGCCTGTGGGTCGGCCAGGTCGAGGCTCTCCTCGAAGAAACCGCGAAACAGCGCTGTGCGCATCGCCTCCTCGGCCCCTGGGCGCTCGGGTTCCTGCGTTCGTGCCCAGGCACTGGCCTCGTGGGCCAACCGCGAGCGGGGCTGCAGGCGCGGCAGGCGCAGGGTCATGCCGCGCTCCACGGCCATGGGATAGACGGCACGCTCCCAGATATCGTGCAGGTAGTCGCCATCGGGGTCGAGGGTCGGCACGGGTTCGGGGCGCAGCTCGAAGGCTCGCCAGCGGATCTCCACGTCATCGTCGAAGCGCTCGGCCAGAGCCTCGAGCTCCGGGGCTTCCAGGTAGCAGAAGGGGCAGACATAGTCGCTGAAGACATCGAGGATGATACGCGGTGCCGTCATCGGGGCCTCCTGTGTAGGGGGGCAGGGTCTGACAGGTTAACAGCCGGCCACCTTGCAGGAACAGGGGGCGAGGCTGGAATAGCACGGCGAGCGCCGCACAGCGGGGAGTCGCCCGCTGGTGTATCAGGCGCTACGGGCGGCGGGTTCAGCACGGATATGTAGATGGACGGCGCAGGCGACCCGCAGCATCGAGGCGAGGTTGGGCACCACCCCCTTGGTCGCCATGACCTCCCCGTAGAGTTCGCTGATGAACTGACCGCTGGAGAGCTGCTGGCTATGGGCCAGATAGTCGAGGATTTCCCAGAACTCGTTCTCGAGCCGCACGCTGGTCACGCTGCCCTGCAGTCGCAGCGAGCGAGTGGTGCATTCATAGCGTTGGGGGTCGGTGGAGGCATAGACGTGGCACATGGTTTTCACTCCGCAAGGATCAGGGTGCCGGAGCGGCGCCGGCGTTCCTCAACCTTGCCCGCTGTGGATGCTCGTGAGCATTAGACCATCGTCTATGTAGTAGTCCGCTGTTACCCGACCCGCCAGGCTTGGGCCTACTCTTCACTGAGGTGGCCGGCACGCGGGCCATCATCACAACAACAGGCAAGGCGCGGCTCAGCCTTCCAGGGGCTGCGCCATCTACCCCCGGAGAGATCAGCGATGAGTTCACCCAATATTTCCCGCCGCGTCTTCCTCAAGACGAGTGGCGGCGTTGTGGCCGGCACCCTGGCTTTCGCGAGTGGCCCCATCGCCCTGCTGGCACCCTCGCGCAGTTGGGCGATGCCACTCGACCACCTGAGCTCCCGCCAGGGCGAGGTCCTGCTTGCCGTCACCCGACAGATCTTCCCCCATCCGACTCTCGAGGATGCCGTCTACGCCCATGTGGTGAAGAGCCTCGATCGCAAGAGCCAGCCGGCGGAGAATCTCGACAGCAAGAACACCTTGGGTCACACGCTCGACGCGGGCATCGCTGAGCTGGATGCCGCCGCCGGCGGCGACTGGCTGGCACTCGACGATGCCAAACGTCTCGAGATCCTCACTCCCATGGCGGGGACACCCTTCTTCGAGGCGATCCGCAGCGATGCGGTGGTCTCGCTCTACAACAATCCCCTGGCCTTTGCCCATTTCGGCTATCAGGGCCCGGAGGGCGATGGCGGCTACCTGACGAAAGGCTTCAACGACCTGACCTGGCTGCCCGACCCGCCCAAGCCGCAAGGCGGCTATCTGCCCTTCGAGGAACCGACGGCCTGACGAGGCTGCCGCGAGATTGACAACACAACAACGACGCTTGTGGAGACGCCAACATGGCAATGACCGACAATCAAAAGACTTTCGCCCATGACGACGATAGCGTCGTGGTGGTGATCGGCTCGGGAGCCGGGGGTGGAACCCTCGGCAACGAGCTCGCCCAGCAAGGCATCGATGTGGTGGTGCTGGAGGCCGGCGCCCTGCACACCACCGGTGACTTCCTGCCCGACGAGTGGGCCTCCTTCGACCAGCTCGCCTGGACTGATCCCCGTACCACGTCGGGCAGCTATCGCCTGGGGCATGATTTTCCCAACCTCCCCGCCTGGATCGTCAAGGCGGTGGGTGGTACCACTGTGCACTGGGCCGGGGCGAGCCTGCGCATCCAGCCCCACGAATTCGCGGCGCTTTCGACCTACGGCAAGGTCGAAGGCGCGAACCTGCTCGACTGGCCGGTCACCTACGACGACCTGGCGCCCTATTACTCCAATGCCGAGAGACGAATGGGCGTGACCCGCACCAACGGCTTCAAGGGCCTGCCGGGTAACAACAACTTCAAGGTGATGTACAACGGCGCGAAGAAACTGGGGTATTCCTGCAACACCGGCCACATGGCCATCAACAGCGAACCGCGCGACGGACGCGCCGCCTGTCAACAACGTGGCTTCTGCTTCCAGGGGTGCAAGACTGGCGCCAAGTGGTCGACCCTGTATACCGAGCTGCCCGCCGGTATCGCTACCGGTCATCTGGAGCTGCGGCCCGACTCTCACGTGGCCCGTATCGAGCACGATGACAGTGGCAAGATCACCGGAGTGGTGTATTTCGATGCCGCAGGCAAGGAGCAGCGTCAGCGCGCACGGCTGGTGGCAGTGGCCGGTAATACCATCGAGACACCGCGCCTGCTGCTCAACTCGGCCAGCTCGATGTTTCCCGATGGGCTCGCCAATGGCTCGGGCCAGGTGGGGCGAAACTACATGCGCCACATGACGGGGTCTGTCTATGGCACCTTCGATAAGCCGGTGAACATGTATCGCGGCACCACCATGGCCGGCATCATCTCCGATGAGGCCCACCATGATCCCGGCCGGGGCTTCGTGGGTGGCTACGAGATCGAGACCCTCTCGCTGGGCCTGCCGTTCATGGCCGCCTTCTTTGACCCGGGCGCCTGGGGGCCGCGCTTCACCGGCGCACTTGACCAGTACGACCATATGGCCGGGATGTGGCTGGTCGGCGAGGACATGCCTCAGGAGAGCAATCGAATCACCCTCAATAGCGAGGTCAAGGACCACTTCGGACTACCGGTGGCCAATGTCCATTACGATGACCACCCCAACGATGTCACCATGCGTGAGCATGCCTATCGCCAGGGCGCCGAGATCTATCGCGCCGTGGGCGCCAAGGATACCTATGAGGTCCCTCCCTACCCCTCGACGCACAACCTCGGCTCCTGCCGCATGAGCGCGCGTCCCGAGGATGGGGTCTGCAACGGCTATGGGCGCTCCCACGAGATCCCCAACCTGTTCATTTCGGACGGTAGCCAGTTCACCACCTCGGCGACGGAGAATCCCACCCTGACCATCGTCTCGCTGGCCATCCGCCAGGCCGAGCATATCGGCCAGTTGATGCAGAAAGGAGAGGTCTGATAAACCCCCATGCCGCGTCCGGCGCAAGCCGAACGCGGCGCTTTTCCATGTAACGGATAAAGGAGCTTTAGCATGAGCTTTGCAGGTGAGCAGTACCCTGGCGTCCAGGCGCCCCCCGGTGAGACAGACGGCTTTCGTCTCAACCACACCATGCTCCGGGTCAAGGATCCCGAGGCCGCGCTGGGCTTCTATACGCGGGTGTTCGGCATGCGGGTGCTGCGCCGGCTCGACTTCGAGGAGATGCAGTTCTCGCTGTATTTCCTGGCGCGGCCGGAAGCCGGCGAAAGCGTCCCCGAGAAGACCGGTGAGCGCACCGTCTGGACCTTCAGTCAGCGCGGTGTGTTGGAACTGACGCACAACTGGGGGACCGAGAACCAGGAGGGGCGGATCTACCACGACGGCAATGCCCAGCCGCAGGGCTTCGGCCACATCTGCTTCTCGGTGCCCGACCTGGAGGCCGCCGAGGCCTGGTTCGACGCCAACGAGGTCGAGTTCGTCAAGCGCTCGGACCAGGGCAAGATGAAGGACGTGGTGTTCGTCAAGGACATCGACGGCTACTGGATCGAGGTGGTCCAGGCGGACCGGCTCGCTGCCCTGGGCGACTGAGTTCGGCTTATCTCGAAGGCCGGCATTGGCCTGCCGCCGGCTGCTGGAGCAGCAGGGCGGCAGCGGGGTGATGAAGCCCACCTCCGGGGTCGCCAGGAAGCTGTGGTACCCTCCCGTTATATCGGGAGGGTACCCATGTCCAAGGCGTCATCCGACAACGCAGCCGTGTCCATGAGCGAGGTTCCGCTCCGGCGCAAGGTCGCGTTTCTGTCGAGTTCCCGGGCGTATCCCGGGTTCACGGGCGAGGTCGAGGTCAAGCAGACCCACATGGCCTGGGTCTTCCTGGCGGGCGATCGTGTCTACAAGCTGAAGAAGCCCGTCGAGTACACCTATCGTGACTGTCACTTCCTGGGTGACCGCGAGTTTCTCTGCCACGAGGAGGTGCGCCTCAACCGTCGCCTGGCCCCGGAGGTGTATCTCGGGGTGTCGGCGTTGCGGGTGGATCCCGAGGGCAGCCTGGCGCTCGATGGTGAAGGAGAGGTCGTCGACTGGCTGGTGGTGATGAAGCGACTGCCCGAGCATCTGATGCTGGATGTGGCACTGTCGCGGGAGACGGCCAGCGGGCAGGGCATCACCCGGGTCGCCCAGCGGCTCTCAGGCTTCTACCGGGGGCTCGCGCCCGTCGAGATGTCGCCAGACACCTATCTGGAGGGCTTCAGGCGCGAACTCGACCACAATCGGGCCGTGCTCACGGATAGCCGATTCTCCCTGGCCCGAGGCGGCGTGTTGGCGATGCTCGAGCGTCTCGACCGCGTGCTCGAGGAAGAGCCCGACCTGCTCGGCGAACGCCCGCGTCAGGGGCGGATCATCGAGGGGCATGGCGATCTGCGCCCCGAGCATGTCTGCCTGTGTGATCCCCCGGTGGTCATCGATTGTCTCGAATTCAGTCGCCCCCTGCGCCTGGTAGACCCCTTCGATGAACTGAGTTTCCTGGGTCTCGAGTGCGAGCGACTCGGGGGCGCCTGGATCTTCGAACGGCTGGTCAGTGAGTGCAGCCGAGCGCTCGATGACCATCCCAGCAGGCGGCTGTTGGCCTTCTATACGGCGTATCGTGCCTGTCTCAGGGCACGCCTGTCGCTCGCTCATCTGCTCGAGCCCGACCCGCGTACCCCTGAGAAGTGGAAGCCGCGGGCCAGGCAGTACCTGGCGCTGGGACAACGCGCCTGCCGCGCACTGGACTGAGCGGCATTGCCCGCTGAACCCGCCCAGGCGGAGGGGCAGGGGACTCTCGCCGTTACAGCGGGCCTTCCAGCAGCTCGGTCAGTGAGCCGTTGTCATGGAGGCGACGGATCGCCTCGGCAAACAGCGGGGCGGCGCTGACCACTTCCAGGTGTTGGCTGGCCACCTCCGCATCGAGGCGAGTCGGCGGCACGCTATCGGTCACGATCAGCTTGGTCAGCTGCGGGTCACTGACCACGCGGTTTGCATCGCCAACGAAAAGCCCGTGTGCCGCCAGGCCGTATACTCGGCTGGCCCCCCGGTCCAGGCAGGCCCGGGCGGCACGCAGCAGGGTGCCACCCGAGCTGATCAGGTCATCCACGACCAGCACGGTGGCACCCTCGACCTCGCCGGTCAGCAGGGTGCCGCTGACCTTGCCTTCGCTGCGACGTTTCTCCATGTAGGCCGAGCCGATCTCGCGGCCCAGCACGGCCTCGAGCATTTCCCGAAAGCCCTGGGCCCGCTTGACCCCACCCGGGTCGGGTGAGGCCACCACCAGTGGCCCGTCGTCGCAGCGTTCGCGCATGTGTTCGGCAAACAGGCGCCGCGTATCCAGGGTATGGGTGGGGCAGCGGAAGGCGTTCTGGAACGCGGCCGGGTTGTGGACATCGAGTGACACGACGCCATCGATGCCCATGGCCTCCAGCAGCATGGCCAGGTAGCGGGACGTGAGCGGGTCGCGGGGCTTGGTCCGTCGGTCCTTGCGTGCATAGGCCAGGTAGGGGATCACGGCGGTCACCCGACGCGCCCCGGCGTCGCGCACCGCGCCGAGGAAGAACAGCAGTCGGCAGAGCTTCTCGTTGACACTCTGTTGCGGGTCGCCATTGAGGCTCTGCAGGACGTAGACATCCTCGCCGCGCACGCTTTCCAGTGGGCGTGCCTTGTGCTCGCCGTCCTCGAAATCGCGTTCCTCATGCTCGGCAAGCGAGATGCCAAGCGCCTGGGCGACCTTTTCGCCGAAGGCTCGGCTGGGATTGAGAGCGAACAGTTTCATGCTTCCAAGCGTAGACGCTATACCGGAACCCTGGCGAGCCTCAGGAGCCGCCGGAAGGCATCAGGCAGTTTGGCAGCGTCTCGCGCAACGAATGGGGCAGGATGCCCAGGTCCTGGAAGCCGCCGATATCCTCGTCGGCGACGTTGTCCGTCTGCATCAGGATCACCTGGTCGCGGGTCAACGGCGGGCCGGGCAGCCAGGCGGCCAGGGCCGCCATCAGTCGCCAGGCGAGGAAGGGGAGCGGCACCAGCGGCCGCTCGCGCTGCAGGTGGGCGAGCAGTGTGGCGAGGATCTCACGGTAACTCAGCACCTCGGGGCCGCCGAATTCGAAGAGGCGCCGCTCGGTGGCGGGGTGGCCGGTGAGCCGGGCGATGGCCCGCGCCACGTCGACCACGTGTACCGGCTGCAGTCGGGTCGTGCCGCGACCGAACAGCGGGACCAGCGGGAGCCGGGTCAGCCCCTCCAGGCCGCTGAGGAAGGCATCACCGGGGCCAAACAGTACGCTGGGCCGGACGATGATTGCCCGCGGCATGGCCTGAAGCACCGCATCCTCGCCCCGGGCGCGGGCCCGTACATAGGCCGAGGCCGAGTCGTGGCGGGCGCCGATCCCCGAGACCAGCACCAGCCGCTCGATGCCGGCCGCTCGCGCCTGGCGGGCCAGCCGCCCGGCTCCCGTGACATGGATCGCCTCGAAACTGGCATCGCGCGTTTCCACGTAGAGACTGACGGCATTGACCACGGCACTGGCGCCCGCAAGGGCCGCCTCGATGCTTGCCTCGTCGCGGACGTCGGCGGTGGCGAGTTCCACCGGATCGCCGTCCTCGAACCAGCGGGGCAAGGCCGGATGGCGGGCGGCGATACGCACGGCGCGACCGGCCTCGACCAGCTCGCGGACGATGGCGTCGCCGAGAAAGCCGGTGCCGCCGAAGACCGTGATCGGATCCTCGCGCATCATCGTCCTCCCACGTGGCCGCTCAACGGTAGCCGGCCATCAGCTCGCGCACCAGCGGCGTATCGGCGTCGCGGTGGGTGGGTAGCTCGAAGCGGGCCCGGGCGATGGCGGTGCGTGATAGCTCGGCGGTGATCAGCGTCTCGCGCTCCTCGGCCTCGGCGAGCAACTCGCCGCGCGGGCCGAGGATGCGCGACCCGCCCCAGAAGTGGCTCTGGCCCTCGGGGCCGAAGCGGTTGGCCATGATCACCGGCGTGCCGTAGGTCATGGCGTAGAAGCGCACATTCAGGGCCCAGTTCTGCTCGTTGGAGAAGTCGTCGCTGACGATGCCCGAGGCCGAGTTGATCGGCGCGCAGAGCACCGTGGGGCGGGGCAGTAGGGCGGCATGGACAAGCGCCGGGTTCCACAGGTCGGCGCAGATCAGTTGGGTGGCCGACCAGCCGGGGCGTACCGGGGTATGGGTAAGCGCGCTGCCGTGGGTGAACCACTTGCCCTCCTCGAGACCGCCGTAGGTGGGTAGGTTGAGCTTGCGATGCACCGCGGCGAGCTCGCCCTCCTGGAGGATGGCAAGGGCATTGTAGTACTCGCCGGGACTCGCCTCCTCGACGAAGCCCACCACCGTCTGCATCTCGCGGCAGGCCAGGGCCAGCTCGCGCAGGCGCGGATCCTCTAGTGGCATCGCCACCTGCATCACCCGGCTGCCCAGGCCGTAGCCGGTCAGCGAGAGCTCGGGGAAGACCAGCAGCTCGATGCCCTGGTCGCAGGCCTCCTGGATGGTGTCGAGATGCTGCGCCAGGTTGGCATCCACCTCGCCAAGGGTGGCGTTGATCTGGGCGGCGCCGACCCGGAGTCTGTCCTGATAGTGCATCTCATCCCCCTGTCAAAAGAGGCAAGGCCGCCCATGGGCGGCCTTCCTTGCCGTAGGCAATGGCCGGCATTATGCCAGCCCTGCCGGGAGGCGTCACAGGAGGTTGTTTTCCTCGAGGAAGGACTGGGCGACATCCTCGATGGTGTCGCGCTCGACGTCGACCCGGGCGTTGAGCTCGGCCATGGTCGCGTCATCGAGCAGGCTGGAGAGGGTGTTCATCTGCTCGGCGAGCTCGGGATTTTCTTCCAGGGTCTCCTGGCGCACCACCGGGGTCAGGGCATAGGCCGGGAAGAAGCCCTGATCGTCCTCGAGTACGCGGAAGTCGAAGGCGGGGATGCGGCCGTCGGTGGCGAAGACCAGCCCCACATCGACGTTGCCGTCGCGCAGGGCGGGGTAGACCAGGCCGGAATCCATACGCTTGATATCGCCGCGGCTGACGCGAAAGTCGTAGGCCTGCTGCAGCGGCCGCCAGCCATCCTCGCGAGCATAGAACTCCGCGTTCAGGGCGAAGGTCAGCTCCTCGCCGTCATTGACCGCCTGGGCCAGGCCGGAGAGGGTGGCGATGCCACGCTCCTCGGCGTCCTCCTCGCGCATGGCCAGGGCGTAGGTATTGTTGGCATTGGAGGGCTCCAGCCATACCAGGCCCTTCTCGGCGTCGAGCTCCTTGACCCGCGCGTAGGTCTCCTCCGGCGACAGGCGCTCGGTGACGTCGTTGTAGTTGATCAGCGAGGTGCCGGTGTACTCCCAGTAGAGGTCGATCTGGCCATTCTCCTGGGCCTGTCGCAGCACGGCGGAGCCCATGCCGGAGCGATTCTCCACATCGTAGCCGAGCCCCTCCAGATACTGGGTAGTCATGCTGGAGAGGATCTGCTGCTCGGTGAAGTTCTTGCCGCCGACGGTGATCTCGGTGGCGCCGGCGGTGGTCATGGCGCCAGCCAGGACCAGGCCGGACAGGGTAGTCATCAGGCGTTTCATGGGTCTTCTCCTCGTGTGGCTGCAAATGGTCTAGCACGGTTCGAACAATCAGGCGCGCGACGGGTTGACCCCGCGCGGCACCACTAGATAGGCGACGGTGGCGATCAGGGCATCGACGATGATCGCCAGCAGGGCGGTGGGGATGGCACCGGCCAGCATCATCACCGGATCGTACAGGTCGATGCCGGTGAAGATCAGCTCACCCAGCCCCCCGGCGCCGATCAGGAAGGCCAGCGGCACGGTGCCCACGTTGATGGTCAGGGCGGTGCGCATGCCCGCGAAGATCACGTAGAGGGCGTTGGGCAGCTCCACCCGAAGCAGGCGCTGGGTCGACGACATGCCAATGCCGGCGGCGGCCTCCATCAGCGCGGGATCGACCCCCTTGAGCCCGGTATAGGTATTGCGGGTGATCGGCAGCAGGGTGGCGACGAACAGCCCGAAGACCGCCGGCACGGTGCCGATGCCCAGGAAGCTCATGGAGAGCGCCAGCACCGCGAGTGTGGGGATGGTGGTGCCGACGTTGAGCACCTGCATCAGCGATTCCGCCCAGCGGGCCATGCTGGGGCGCGACAGCACGATGCCCAACGGGATGGCCACCAGGATCGCCAGGCTGCCGGAGATCACCGTCAGCCACAGGTGCTGGACAGCCAGGTACTGCACGTCGGGCAGGTAGAAGATGAAGTCGTTGATGACCCCGCTCGATTGGCTCCATACTCCGGCGAAGAAGATCGCCACCAGCAGGAGTGCCCGCAGGGCCCCTTTCAGGCTCTGGATCGGCATTGGCTCACTCCTTGATGGCGCTGTCGGGATTCCGGGGGGCGGCCTCGCGGGCGCGGAAGCGTGAACCGAGGTGGTGCGTCATGGCCCGCTGGGTGATCTGGCCGCAGACCCGCCCCTGATCATCCACGCAGGGCAGCCAGGTGGCGTCTTGGGAAAACATCAGTGAGGCGACCTTGCGCAGGTTGTCCTTCAGGGTCACCGTGGCCGGGACGTTCTCGAAGTGGTCGCGACAGTAGCCCTTGGTGGTGCGCGCCTTGGTGCGGGTGATCAGGCCCACCGGTTGGCGCTGGTCGTTCACCATCAGGATAGCGTTCTGGTAGCCGTAGTCCTCGATGCGGGCTAGTGCTGTCTCCAGGGTGTCACCGGGCTTCACCGTGGCGATCTTGTCGGAGACCACCTCCTGGACCTTGACCAGGTTGAGGCGCTTGAGTGCGCGGTCCTCGCCAAGAAAGGACTCGACGAAGGCGTTCTTAGGTGCGGCCAGCAGGTCATCGGGCGAGGAGTGCTGCACCAGCTTACCCTCGCGGAATATCGCCACCCGGTCGCCCATCTTGATCGCCTCGTCGATGTCGTGGCTGACGAACATGATGGTCTTCTTGAGTTCCTGCTGCATCTTGAGGAACTCATCCTGGATCACTGCCCGGTTGATGGGGTCGATGGCGCCGAAGGGCTCGTCCATCAGCATTACCGGTGGGTCGGCAGCGAGCGCTCGAGCCACACCGATGCGCTGCTGCTGGCCGCCGGAGAGCTCGCTGGGGAAGCGCTTGAGGAAGGCGTTGGGTTCCATGGAGATCATCGCCATCAGCTCCCGGGCACGCTCCCTGTAGCGCGCCTTGTCCCAGCCCAGCAGCTGGGGCACTAGCGTGATGTTCTCCTCGATGGTCATGTTGGGGAACAGCCCGATCTGCTGGATCACATAGCCAATGTTGCGGCGCAGATCCTGAGTATTCATGCCGGTGGTGTCCTCCCCGTTGATGAATACCTTGCCGGAGGTTGGTTTCACGATGCGGTTGATCATCTTCAGGGTGGTGGTCTTGCCGCAGCCCGAGGGGCCGAGCAGGATGCAGATCTCGCCGTTGGGTACCTTCATGCTGATGTGGTCGGCGGCGACCACGGCGCCCTTGGGCGTGTCGAAGACCTTGGTCAGGTTATCGAGTTCGATCATTCGTGTGTCCTTGTCCTCTCGGTCATCAGGGGCTCGCTATCAGGCGGCGGAGGTGTTGAGCTCCATGCCTCGGGGCGTCAGGCGCTTCTGAATGTAGAGCAGGCTGTAGTCGACGATGATGGCCAGCAGGCTCACCGCCACGGCGCCGACGATCAGCTGGCGCGGGTCGGACTGGGAGATGCCGCGGCTGATGAAGGTGCCCAGCCCCCCGGCGCCGATATAGGCGGCGATCGCCATCACGCCGATGTTGAGCACCACGGCCGTGCGCACGCCAGCCATGATCACCGGCACCGCCAGGGGGATCTCCACCCTGCGCAGGCGCTGGTTGGGGCTCATGCCGATCCCCCGGGCCGCCTCGCGCAGGGCCGGGTCGACATTGTTGATCGCGGTATAGGTGTTGCGGATGATCGGCAGCTGCGAGTAGAGCAGCACCGCGATCACCGCGGGCAGGTAGCCGATGCCCTGGCCGATCAGCGAGAGCACCGGGATCATGATCCCGAACAGCGCGATCGACGGAATGGTCACGATGATAGAGGCGGTATAGAGCACGGCCTGGGCCAGGCGCTCGCTCTTGGTGATGGCGATGCCGATCGGTACCCCGGTCAGGGTGGCGATGCCGACGGCGACCCCCACCAGCGCGATGTGCTCCAGGGTGCGCGTGGCCAAGAGGTCGATGTTGTCCAGTGCGTACTGAATCAGTTCCACGTTGTTTCTCCTTGCGAGCCCTTTTCCTTCGGCAAGCATAGCCATCGAGCGATGGCCCAGTAATGCTCGGGTGTGATCATGTCGTGGGAAGGGGCGAGGGGCGACGAAGTGCCCCATGCGAGGCCACCTAGCATAGCAGAGCGCCCTATCTATTTGTTTCCTGATTACTCATGTTGATCAGCCACCATTCCGCCAGCTTTTCCTATACTGAGGTTATATCCAGTAGAGGAGGTAACGTCATGGCACGCAACCCGATCCAGTTTCAGCCCGGCCTGTCGCTGCCGGCCTTCCTCGAGCAGTACGGCACAGAAGCGCAATGTCGGGCGGCGCTCTATCGGTATCGTTGGCCCAAGGGATTCGTCTGCCCCGACTGCGGCAACACCACCGGCTGCCAGCTGTCGCGGGGGCTCTACCAGTGCCATCGCTGCCATCATCAGACCTCGCTGACCGC
>NZ_SNWH01000024.1 GCF_004361885.1 Halomonas ventosae | reverse complement strand
TGCCGAACTCAGCAGTGAAACCGCTCAGCGCCGATGGTAGTGTGGGGCCTCCCCATGCGAGAGTAGGTCATCGTCAGGCACTTATCCCGAAAAAAACCCCGAGTTCATTTGAGCTCGGGGTTTTTTTATGGGTGGCTCGTCATTCATGTCGCTTTATCCACTTTAGTCGTTGGCGTTTCCGGGCGATGGACGCATCCGCTAGAATGGCATGTTTCTCGTCAGGAGCATGAGTATGACCATTAGTGATCTGATCCGCCTCCTGAGCGATGGCGAATTTCACTCTGGCGAGCAGCTGGGCGAGCGGCTAGGCGTGTCGCGGGCGGCAGTATGGAAGCAGTTGCAGAAGCTCGAGTCCCTGGGCATTGCCATGGAGGCTGTCAAGGGCCAGGGATATCGCCTGGCCGAACGCCTAGAGCTCCTGAATGGCGGAAGCATTGCCGCCGGTCTCTCACCTGAAGCGAGTATCCATCTCACGCGACTGTTCGTCGAGGAGAGCCTGCCATCCAGCAACTCATTCCTGCGCGAACGCTTTGTACAGGGGGCTGGGCATGGTGAAGTCTGCCTGGTGGAGCAGCAGAGCGAGGGACGGGGACGGCGAGGGCGTTCCTGGGTGACTCCTTGGGGACGCACCCTGATGCTTTCGCTTGGTTGGCGGGTCGAGGGGGGGGTGTCTTCGCTGGAGGGGTTAAGCCTGGCGCTAGGGGTGGCACTCGCCAAGGTGCTTGAGCGCCATGGCCTCAAACCCCGCCTCAAGTGGCCCAACGATGTGCTGCTGGAAAGACCGGGCGGAGCGCTCGGCAAACTGGCCGGCATCCTGGTGGAGGTCAACGGGGATGCTGCCGGCCCCTGCGAGGTCGTGGTGGGCATGGGCATCAATGTTGACCTGCCTGCGGCATTTCGTGAGGGTATCGACCAGGCCGTCGCAGCGGTTCATGACCAGGCCCCAGCGCTCTCTCGCAATATCTTGGCCACCCAGCTGCTGGATGAATTGCTACCCCTGCTGGCGGAGTTCGAACGGCAGAGGTTTGCTGCCTGGCGTGACGACTGGAATGCCCGACACGCCTTCGTCGGTTGCGAGGTGGATATCCTCCAAGGTGGCACCCGAGAATCGGCGACCGCCGGAGAGGTGGACGAGACCGGCAACCTGTGGGTGCATCAGGATGGGCGGCCAGTGCGGCTTGCCGGTGGCGAGATCAGCGTGCGGAGACGCACATGATCCTCGACCTCGATATCGGCAATACTCTCTCCAAGTGGCGACTCAAGGATGCCGATAGCAGTGAGATCCGTTCCCGCGGAGCGGTTTGGACCCGCGAGGAATGGCGACCAGGCGCGGATATCCCGGATCTTGATGTCGTAGAGGCGGTACGTATCTCTAGCGTGGCACGCAAGGCGGTGCTCAAGGAGACAGTGGCACTGCTGCGCCATCGCGTCGGGACTGTACATGTGGCGCGCTCAACGCCCGAGGCCTTGGGCGTCACCAACGGCTATGAGGAGTCCGGTCGGCTGGGCGTCGATCGCTGGATGGGCGTCCTGGCGAGCTATCAGCTGGCTGGGGGCTGCTGTGCCGTGGATTGCGGAAGCGCGATCACTATCGACTTCGTACTGCCTGGTGGGCGTCACCTGGGGGGGTATATTCTGCCTGGGTTGCGGCTGATGAAGGAGAGTCTGAAGCTTGGCACGCGCAATGTGGCCATCGACCCGGACAGTGAGGCAGAAGAGTTGCTGGTCCCAGGCAGGCGGACCGTTGAGGCGGTCAATCATGGTATTTATATGGCGGCAGTGAGCGCGGTCAATCGCATTTATAGCGAAGTCTGTGATCAGCAGGGGGTGGCATTGCCGATGATACTGACCGGCGGTGACGCACGGGTTGTGTCGCGGGGTATTCAGATGCCTCATGCACTCTGGCCGGACATGGTCTATGGCGGACTTGAGGCCTGTTTCCCGCTGACCGCGGCCGAGCGGGCGGGTCATATGTCCGGGGCGCCCAAGGTAACCTCGCCGGCGGCCCTGGAAAAGATACGGGCCGCGCTTGCATTCTCGATACTGCTTTGACACAATTCGCCGCGTTCCGGATATGCATGCTCGCCAGGTATGCGAGGTTGCTCAAGAGGCAAGGAAAACAATCACTTGACACCGGAAAGATAGGCGGTAGAATACATCGCCAGCTGGAGGGGTTCCCGAGTGGCCAAAGGGAGCAGACTGTAAATCTGCCGCGAAAGCTTCGAAGGTTCGAATCCTTCCCCCTCCACCAGGTTTAGCCGCACCCGACAGGTCGAGTGGTGGCGCGCAAGAGTGGACCAGCGGGCATAGTTCAATGGTAGAACCTCAGCCTTCCAAGCTGATGATGCGGGTTCGATCCCCGCTGCCCGCTCCAGGCATCCTGTCAAGAGGTCTTCCGTTTTTGCTCATGTAGCTCAGGGGTAGAGCACACCCTTGGTAAGGGTGAGGTCGACGGTTCAAATCCGTCCATGAGCTCCATATCGAAAAGGCGAGCCTTGCTCGCCTTTTCTCTTTCTTCTTCCTGATGTGACTGATCACCGGAGAAAGGGTTGCCAGATAAAGCGACTTTCGCTATCATGGCGCCCGCTGTCGTACAGGCCGCCTGCAAAGGGCGGGTTGCAAGAGCAGATACAGGCCAGTAGCTCAATTGGCAGAGCAGCGGTCTCCAAAACCGCAGGTTGGGGGTTCGATTCCCTCCTGGCCTGCCAGTCTTCCCCAGGCTGGCGATATCTCATATACTTTCATGTTTCGATTGCCGCACCTGAGGAGTCTCGTTTCCATGAAGCATAACGCCGAGGTGCAGGAGTCGCGCCACGACGGGCTCAAGTGGGCGGTTGTCGTCACTCTGTTGGTGCTCGCCGTGGTTGGCAATACCTATTTCGCCGACCAGGCGCTTCTCTATCGTGTGCTTGGAGTCGTCGTGCTCAGCGTGGGGGCGGCGTTGGTGGCGCTGACCACGACCAAGGGTCGTGATCTGGTCGAGCTGGCCAGGAGTGCGAAGAAGGAAATTCAGCGTGTCGTCTGGCCGACGCGTCAGGAAACCGTGCAGACCACCGCCATCGTGTTGGTGGCCGTGCTCGTGGTCGGGCTGATGTTGTGGCTGATCGACACCCTTCTTGGCTGGGCGATGTCCGGCGTCATCGGTTAGGAGTTTTCATGTCCAAGCGTTGGTATGTCGTCCACGCCTACTCCGGCTTCGAAAAGCATGTCATGCGCTCGCTTATCGAGCGTGTGAAGATGCATGGCATGGAGGATCGTTTTGGCGAGATCCTGGTGCCCACCGAAGAGGTCGTCGAGGTGCGTGACGGCAAGCGTCGCAAGAGCGAGCGCAAGTTCTATCCCGGCTACGTGCTGGTCGAGATGGAGATGGATGACGAGACCTGGCATCTGGTCAACGAGACCCCGCGCGTCATGGGGTTCATCGGTGGCACCAAGGAGAAGCCGGCCCCGATCACCCGCAAGGAGGCCGATGCCATCCTTAGCCGGGTCAAGGACGGCACCGACAAGCCGAAGCCCAAGACGCTTTTCGAGCCGGGGCAGTCGGTGCGCGTCATCGACGGACCCTTCGCCGACTTCAACGGGGTCGTCGAGGAGGTCAACTACGACAAGAGCCGTGTGCAGGTCAGCGTGCTGATCTTCGGCCGCTCCACGCCCGTCGAGCTGGAGTTTGCCCAGGTCGAGAAGGAGTAATCTTCCCCTCCTGGCTGTTTCGTGGCAGCCACCCGACGGGTGGCTACGTAATCCGGGGAGCCGCAAGGCGCTACTACCCAACTGGAGTCCAACATGGCCAAAAAAGTACAGGCTTACATCAAGCTGCAGGTCGCAGCTGGCAAGGCCAACCCGAGTCCCCCCGTGGGCCCCGCGCTGGGCCAGCACGGCGTCAACATCATGGAGTTCTGCAAGGCGTTTAACGCCGCGACTCAGGATATCGAACCGGGCCTGCCGACCCCCGTGGTCATCACCGTCTACTCGGACCGCAGCTTCACCTTTATCACCAAGACCCCACCCGCGGCTGTCCTGCTGAAGAAGGCGGCTGGCATCAAGTCCGGCTCCGGCGAGCCGAACAAGACCAAGGTCGGCACCGTGACACGCGAGCAGCTCGAGGAGATCGCCAAGACCAAGGAGCCCGATCTGACGGCTGCCGATCTCGACGCCGCGGTGCGTACCATTGCCGGTAGTGCCCGCAGCATGGGCCTGAACGTGGAGGGTCTCTGATTATGGCCAAGCTCACCAAGCGCGCACAGATGATTCGCGAGCGGGTCGACACCAATCGCACCTACTCCCTCGACGAGGCCGTGGCCCTGCTCTCCGAGCTGTCCACCGTCAAGTTCAAGGAGTCGCTTGACGTCGCCATCAATCTGGGCGTCGATCCGCGTAAGTCCGACCAGGTCGTGCGTGGCGCCACCGTCATGCCCAACGGTACCGGTAAGGACGTGCGCGTCGCGGTCTTTACCCAGGGCGCTAACGTCGATGCCGCCAAGGAAGCGGGTGCCGATATCGTCGGCATGGACGACCTGGCCGAGCAGGTCAGGAAAGGTCAGCTCGACTTCGACGTGGTCATCGCCTCGCCGGACGCCATGCGTGTTGTCGGCCAGTTGGGCCAGATCCTCGGTCCGCGCGGCCTGATGCCGAACCCCAAGGTCGGCACCGTCACGGCCGACGTGGCCACCGCGGTCAGGAACGCCAAAGCCGGTCAGGTGCGTTTCCGTACCGACAAGAACGGCATCATCCACACCACCCTTGGCAAGGTCGATTTCGACGCTGCCGCCATCCAGGGCAACTTGGAGGCGCTGGTCGCCGACCTGAAGCGGCTCAAGCCAAGCACGTCCAAGGGCATCTATCTCAAGAAGGTCACCCTGTCCTCCACCATGGGCCCGGGGCTGACCATCGATCATTCCGCCCTGGCGTGATCGAGCGACGATCGAAACGATGGCAGGAACTTTGCGGTCCCCGTGCCGGGCTACCTCGCCGGCGGGGCATCGTCAAAGACCGCAGGTGCCGCGCTTCATGTGAGCACGGCTTAATCTTCCTTCGGGAAGGCCTGCGCAGATGGTGTGGCCGCCAGCTCTCTGGTGAGCACCATCACCCAGGACTCTCGGCCGTGGGTCGGGAGAGATGGTAACCACCGGAATCCTCTCGCGAGGTTCCGGCACGAAGGAGTGATCACTGTGCCACTAGCACTCGAAGGCAAGAAGGCAATTGTTGCCCAGGTCAGTGAAGCGGCCAAGGAGGCGCTCTCCGTCGTCGTTGCCGATTCTCGTGGCGTCGCGGTCAGCGCAATGACCGACCTGCGCAAGCAGGCCCGCGAGAATGGCGTGCAGATCCGTGTTGTCCGCAACACCCTGGCACGCCGCGCCCTGTCCGGAACTCCCTGGGAGATCCTGGACGAGACCTTCTCTGGACCGACCATGCTGGCTTTCTCCTACGAGCACCCGGGCGCCGCCGCCCGTCTGTTCAAGGAGTTCGCCAAGGCTCAGAAGGATTTCGAAGTCAAGGCGCTGGCCTACGAAGGTGAGCTGATCCCGGCAAGCGACATCGACCGTCTGGCAACCCTGCCGACCTACGATGAGGCAATCGCCAAGCTGATGTCCGTCATGAAGGAAGCGTCTGCCGGCAAGCTGGTCCGTACCCTTGCGGCGCTGCGCGACCAGAAGCAGGCAGAGGCCGCCTGAACGGCGAACTCTCGCGCTCAGTCCGAATCGAACATTGAATCTCCGAGCCATCGCGATGGCGAGGCTCCTGAAAAGTTAGGAATCTAGACAATGGCACTGACCAAAGAAGATATCATCAACGCCGTCGCCGACATGTCCGTGATGGAAGTGGCCGAGCTGATCGAGGCCATGGAAGAGAAGTTCGGGGTCTCGGCTGCCGCAGCCGTGGTGGCTGGCCCGGGTGGCGGTGAAGCGGCTGTCGAGGAAGAGCAGACCGAGTTCGACGTCGTGCTGACCGGCGTTGGCGACAAGAAGGTCAACGTGATCAAGGCGGTTCGCGAGATCACCGGCCTGGGCCTCAAGGAAGCCAAGGGTGCCGTCGATGGCGCACCGGCCACCATCAAGGAAGGCCTGTCCAAGGACGACGCCGAAGCGGCGAAGAAGAAGCTGGAAGAGGCCGGCGCGAGCGTGGAGCTCAAGTAACCCTTGTGCCCATGGCTTCACGCGCAGCGTAAGCTTCCATGGCTGGTGGCGGAACACCCGCTGCCGGCCTTTTTCTGTTGTCACTAGCCGGTTGCCTCCGGGCTCCCGACTAGCCGAATTCCGACGGCGAGCTTCCTGGTGGAGGCTTGCCGTCAGCGCCTGACGGCGCCGTACCCGTCAGGTGACGCCGATACGCATCGGTCACCCATGGTGAACAAGCTGGGGAATACAGATGGCTTACTCATACACTGAGAAAAAACGCATCCGCAAGGATTTCGGCAAACTGCCCCAAGTAATGGATGTGCCTTACCTGCTGGCCATCCAGCTTGATTCCTACTACGAATTTCTCCAGCAGGATCGCTCACCCGAAGAACGCCTTGAAATCGGCCTACATGCCGCCTTCAAGTCGGTCTTCCCGATCGCGAGCTTCTCCGGCAATGCTGCCCTGGAGTATGTCAGCTACCGTTTCGGCACTCCGGCCTTCGACGTCAAGGAGTGCCAGCTGCGTGGCGTCACCTATTCGGCCCCCCTGCGCGTTAAGGTTCGCCTGATCATCTACGACAAGGATTCGTCGAACAAGGCGATCAAGGACATCAAGGAGCAGGAAGTCTACATGGGGGAGATCCCCCTGATGACCGAGAACGGCACCTTCGTTATCAATGGTACCGAGCGCGTGATCGTCTCCCAGCTGCATCGCTCGCCGGGCGTGTTCTTCGACCATGACAAGGGCAAGAGCCATTCCTCCGGGAAGCTCTTGTACTCTGCTCGGGTGATCCCCTACCGTGGTTCCTGGCTCGACTTCGAGTTCGATCCCAAGGACAACGTCTTCGTGCGCATCGACCGTCGCCGCAAGCTGCCGGCCACGGTGCTGCTGCGTGCCCTGGGCATGAGCGCCGAGGAAATTCTCGACGAGTTCTTCGAGTTTAGCACTTTCCATATCGAGACCTCCGGCCTCTCCATGGATCTGGTGCCCTCGCGCCTGCGCGGTGAGACCGCCACCTTCGACATCAAGGACGGCGATGGCAACGTGGTCGTCGAGGAGGGTCGCCGGATCACCCAGAAGCACATCCGTCAGCTGGAGAAGGCTGGCCTCGAGCGCCTCGACGTGCCGATGGGCTACCTGTACGGCAAGACCCTGGCCAAGGACCAGGTCGACCCCAACACCGGCGAGCTGATCTGCCCTTGCAACACCGAGATCACCCCCGAGCTGCTGGAGAAGATCGCTCAGGCGGGCATCACCACTCTCGAGACGTTGTATACCAACGACCTCGACTGTGGCCCCTTCATCTCCGACACCCTCAAGCTGGACACTACCGGGTCCCGCCTCGAGGCGCTGGTCGAGATCTACCGCATGATGCGCCCCGGCGAGCCACCCACCAAGGAAGCCGCCGAGACGCTGTTCAACAACCTGTTCTTCAGCGAGGACCGCTACGATCTCTCGGGTGTGGGCCGCATGAAGTTCAACCGCCGCCTGCGTCGCGACAGCGACACCGGCTCTGGCGTGCTGAACCAGCAGGACATCCTCGACGTGTTGCGCGAGATGATCGCCATCCGTAATGGTTTTGGTGATGTCGACGACATCGACCATCTGGGCAACCGTCGCATCCGCTGCGTCGGCGAGATGGCCGAGAACCAGTTCCGCGTGGGCCTGGTGCGTGTCGAGCGTGCGGTCAAGGAGCGTCTCTCCATGGCCGAGAGCGAAGGCCTGATGCCGCAGGACCTGATCAACGCCAAGCCGGTAGCGGCGGCGGTCAAGGAGTTCTTCGGCTCGAGCCAGCTCTCGCAGTTCATGGACCAGAACAACCCACTCTCCGAGGTCACCCACAAGCGGCGCGTCTCGGCGCTCGGCCCAGGCGGGTTGACCCGTGAGCGGGCCGGTTTCGAGGTGCGTGACGTCCACGCCACCCACTATGGCCGCCTGTGTCCGATCGAGACGCCGGAAGGTCCGAACATCGGCCTGATCAACTCCCTGGCCACTTACAGTCACACCAACAGCTACGGCTTCCTCGAGACGCCGTACCGTAAGGTCGTGGATAGCCAGGTGACCGATGACGTGGTGCATCTCTCGGCCATCGAGGAGGGCGACTTCGTCATCGCCCAGGCCTCTGCCACCGTCGACGAATCAAACAAGCTGGTCGATGACCTGGTGCAGGTTCGCCACCGTGGCGAGACCACCTTCATGCGTCCCGAGCAGGTCACCCTGATGGACGTGTCGCCGCGCCAGGTGGTCTCGGTGGCGGCGGCCTTGATCCCGTTCCTCGAGCACGACGATGCTAACCGCGCCCTGATGGGGGCCAACATGCAGCGTCAGGCCGTGCCGACCCTGCGTGCCGACAAGCCGCTGGTGGGCACCGGCATGGAGCGCTTCGTGGCGCGTGACTCCGGCGTCTGCGAGGTGGCGCGTCGCGGCGGGGTGATCGATTCGGTCGATGCCAAGCGCATTGTGGTGCGGGTCAGCGAGGAGGAGATCATCGGCGGCGAGGCCGGCGTCGACATCTACAACCTGACCAAGTACCTGCGCTCCAACCAGAACACCTGCCAGAACCAGCGGCCCATCGTGCGCCCCGGCGACAGCGTGGCGCGCGGCGATATCCTTGCCGATGGTCCCTCGGTAGACATGGGCGACCTGGCGCTGGGTCAGAACATGCGCATCGCCTTCATGCCGTGGAATGGCTACAACTTCGAGGACTCCATCCTGCTCTCCGAGCGGACGGTTCAGGAAGATCGCTTCACTACCATCCACATCCAGGAACTGACCTGCGTATCGCGTGACACCAAGCTGGGGCCGGAGGAGATCACTTCCGACATCCCCAACGTCGGCGAGTCGGCGCTGGGCAAGCTGGATGAGGCCGGGGTGGTCTATATCGGTGCCGAGGTGGGCGCCGGCGATATCCTGGTGGGCAAGGTCACGCCCAAGGGCGAGACCCAGCTGACCCCGGAAGAAAAGCTGCTGCGCGCCATCTTCGGCGAGAAGGCCAGCGACGTGAAGGACACCTCGCTGCGTGCTCCCACCGGCATGAAGGGTACGGTCATCGATGTCCAGGTGTTCACCCGCGACGGCGTGGAGAAGGACTCCCGGGCACTCTCCATCGAACAGATGCAGCTCGACGAGGTGCGCAAGGACCTTCAGGAAACCTACCGCATCGCTGAGGATGCCACCTTCGAGCGTCTCAAGCGCACCCTCTCCGGCCAGGTCGTCAACGGCGGCCCCAAGCTGAAGAAGGGCGATGTGCTCTCCGACAGCTACCTCGAGGAGCTGCCGCGTCAGCAGTGGTTCAAGCTGCGTCTGCAGGACGAAACCTTCAACGAGCTGCTCGCCCAGGCCGACGAGCAGCTGGAGAACCGTCGCAAGGAGATGGACGAGCGCTTCGAGGATAAGAAGCGCAAGCTCACCCAGGGCGACGACCTGGCGCCGGGCGTGCTGAAGATCGTCAAGGTCTACCTGGCGATCAAGCGCCGCCTGCAGCCGGGCGACAAGATGGCCGGCCGTCACGGCAATAAGGGTGTCATCTCGGCGATCATGCCCATCGAGGACATGCCCTTCGACGACAACGGCGAGCCTATCGACGTGGTGTTGAACCCCCTGGGCGTGCCCTCGCGGATGAACGTGGGCCAGATCCTCGAAACCCACCTAGGCATGGCGGCTCGCGGCCTCGGGGTTAAGATCGAGGGGCTGCTGCGCGATGCCCGCGAGCAACAGGTGGCCGAAATCCGCGACTTCCTGGGGCAGGTCTACAACACCACCCAGGGAACCCGCGTCGAGGATCTCGACTCGCTCTCCGACCAGGAGGTGATCGCCCTGGCCAACAACCTCAAGGGCGGCGTGCCCATGTCCACACCGGTGTTCGATGGCGCCCAGGAGCACGAGATCAAGCACCTGCTGCGCCTGGCCGATCTGCCGGATTCGGGCCAGATGACCCTCTACGATGGTCGTACCGGCGATGCCTTCGACCGTCCGGTGACCGTGGGCTACATGTACATGCTCAAGCTCAACCACCTGGTGGATGACAAGATGCATGCGCGCTCCACCGGCTCCTACTCGCTGGTGACCCAGCAGCCGCTGGGCGGCAAGGCGCAGTTCGGTGGTCAGCGCTTCGGTGAGATGGAGGTCTGGGCCCTGGAGGCCTACGGTGCGGCCTACACGCTTCAGGAGATGCTCACCGTCAAGTCCGACGACGTGGAGGGGCGCACCAAGATGTACAAGAGCATCGTGGACGGCGACCACACCATGCAGGCGGGTATGCCGGAGTCCTTCAACGTGCTGGTGAAGGAAATTCGCTCGCTGGGCATCGATATCGAGTTAGAGAGCTAGGAGCCTCCCCATGAAAGATTTGGTGAAAGTCCTCAAATCGCAGTCTCAGTCCGACGAGTTCGACGCGATCAAGATCACGCTGGCGTCGCCGGACATGATTCGCTCCTGGTCCTACGGCGAGGTCAAGAAGCCCGAGACCATCAACTACCGCACCTTCAAGCCGGAGCGCGACGGCCTGTTCTGCGCCAAGATCTTCGGTCCGGTGAAGGACTATGAGTGCCTGTGCGGCAAGTACAAGCGCATGAAGCATCGCGGCATCATCTGCGAGAAGTGCGGCGTCGAGGTCACCAAGGCGGCGGTGCGCCGCGAGCGCATGGGCCACATCGAGCTGGCAAGCCCAGTCGCCCACATCTGGTTCCTCAAGTCGCTACCGTCGCGCATCGGCATGTTCCTGGACATGACCCTGCGCGATATCGAGCGCGTGCTCTACTTCGAGAGCTTCATGGTCATCGATCCGGGCATGACCACGCTCGATCGTGGCCAACTGCTCAATGACGAGCAGTACTTCGAGGCCCTCGAGGAGTTTGGTGACGACTTTGACGCCCGCATGGGGGCCGAGGCTGTCCAGGCGCTGCTCAAGGACATCGACCTCGAGGAGGAGATCGGTCGCCTGCGCGAAGAGATCCCGCAGACCAACTCCGAGACCAAGATCAAGAAACTCTCCAAACGCCTCAAGCTGCTGGAGGCCTTCCAGGGCTCGGGCAATGACCCGGCATGGATGGTCATGGAGGTGCTGCCGGTGTTGCCGCCGGACCTGCGTCCGCTGGTGCCGCTGGACGGCGGCCGCTTCGCGACCTCGGACCTCAACGATCTGTACCGGCGCGTGATCAACCGCAACAACCGCTTGAAGCGGCTGCTCGACCTCAATGCGCCCGACATCATCGTGCGCAACGAGAAGCGCATGCTGCAGGAGTCGGTGGACGCCCTGCTCGACAACGGCCGTCGCGGCCGGGCCATCACGGGGTCCAACAAGCGCCCGCTGAAGTCCCTGGCCGACATGATCAAGGGCAAGCAGGGCCGCTTCCGCCAGAACCTGCTGGGCAAGCGCGTCGACTACTCCGGCCGCTCGGTGATCACCGTGGGCCCGACCCTGCGCCTGCACCAGTGCGGGCTGCCCAAGAAGATGGCGCTGGAGCTGTTCAAGCCGTTCATCTACTCCAAGCTACAGAGCCTCGGCTATGCCTCGACCATTAAAGCCGCCAAGAAGATGGTCGAGCGCGAGACAGCGGAGGTGTGGGACATCCTCGCCGACGTCATCCGCGAGCATCCGGTGCTGCTCAACCGCGCGCCGACCCTGCACCGCCTGGGTATTCAGGCCTTCGAGCCGCTGTTGATCGAGGGCAAGGCCATCCAGCTGCACCCGCTGGTGTGTGCCGCCTACAACGCCGACTTCGACGGTGACCAGATGGCGGTGCATGTGCCGCTGACCCTGGAGGCCCAGCTCGAGGCCCGCGCGCTGATGATGGCCACCAATAACGTGCTGTCACCGGCCAACGGCGAGCCGATCATCGTGCCGTCCCAGGACGTGGTGCTGGGTCTCTATTACATGACCCGCGAGCGCATCAACGCCAAGGGCGAGGGCATGGTGTTCTCCGGCCTCGATGAGGTGGAGCGCGCCTTCGGCACCCAGAGCGTGTCGATGCATGCTCGCGTCACGGTGCGCCTCGACGAGGTGGACATCGACGAGGAGACCGGCGAGAAAAGCCATCATCGCCGCCTCTATGACACCACAGTGGGTCGTGCGCTGCTGTTCCGCATCCTGCCCGAGGGTGTTCCCTTCGCGCTGGTCGACCAACCGATGAAGAAGAAGGCCATCTCGAAGCTGATCAACGAGGTCTATCGTCGCGCCGGCCTCAAGCCGACGGTGATCTTCGCCGACCAGCTGATGTACACCGGCTTCCGCCTGGCCACCTGGTCCGGCGCCTCCATCGGCGTCAACGACTTCGTCATCCCCGAGGCCAAGGCCGAGATTGTCGACGCCGCCGAGGACGAGGTGAAGGAGATCGAGGACCAGTTCTCCTCGGGTCTCGTCACCGCCGGTGAGAAGTACAACAAGGTCATCGACATCTGGGCGCGGGCCAACGACCAGGTGGCCAAGGCGATGATGGCCGGCATCTCCAAGGAGACCGTGGTCGACCGCGACGGCAAGGAGGTCGAGCAGGACTCCTTCAACAGCGTGTTCATCATGGCCGACTCGGGTGCTCGGGGTAGCGCCGCCCAGATCCGCCAGCTTGCCGGCATGCGCGGGCTGATGGCCAAGCCCGATGGCTCAATCATCGAGACCCCGATCGTCGCCAACTTCCGCGAGGGCCTCAACGTCCTGCAGTACTTCATCTCGACCCACGGCGCGCGCAAGGGCCTGGCGGACACGGCGCTCAAGACCGCCAACTCCGGTTATCTGACCCGTCGCCTGGTCGACGTGGCTCAGGACATGGTGATCACCGAGCCGGACTGCGGCACCGAGCGCGGCCTGACGCTTCACCCGGTCATCGAGGGCGGCGATATCATCGTCTCGCTGGCCCAGCGCGTCCTGGGTCGCGTGGTGGCCCAGGACGTCATCGACCCGGCCAGCGACGATGTGCTGATTCCGCGCGGTACCCTGCTCGACGAGAAGTGGTGCGCCGAACTCGAGACCATGGGCGTCGACGAGATCGTGGTGCGTTCGACCATTACCTGCGAGACGCCGCACGGTGTCTGCTCGGCCTGTTACGGGCGTGACCTGGCGCGCGGCCACCAGGTCAACATCGGCGAGTCCGTGGGCGTCATTGCTGCCCAGTCCATCGGCGAGCCGGGCACCCAGCTGACCATGCGCACCTTCCACATCGGTGGCGCGGCCTCCCGGGCCTCCGCGGTGGACAGCGTCCAGGTCAAGCATGGCGGCAAGGTGCGCCTGCATAACATCAAGTATGTCGAGCGCGCTGACGGCAAGCTGGTGGTGGTCTCCCGCTCCAGTGCCCTGGCGGTGGCCGATGATCACGGCCGCGAGCGCGAGTACTACAAACTGCCCTACGGCGCCGAGCTGGATGTGCGCGACGGCGATAGTGTCGAGGCGGGCCAGGCCGTGGCTAAGTGGGACCCCCACACCCACCCGATCATCGCCGAGGCCGAGGGGCGGGTGCAGTACAGCGACCTCGACGAGGGCGTCACCATGCACCGCACCGTCGACGAGATGACAGGCCTCTCCTCCATCGAGGTGATCGAGTCGGCGGCGCGGCCCATGGCTGGCCGCGACAAGCGTCCGATGATCCTGCTGACCGACGCCGACGGCAAGCCGGTCACCGTATCCGGTTCGGACACGCCGGTGCAGTATCCGCTGCCCGGCAAGGCGATCATCACCGTCGATAACGGCTCAACGATCGGCGTCGGCGAGGTGGTGGCGCGTATCCCGGTGGAGGCCACCGGCAACAAGGACATCACCGGGGGTCTGCCGCGGGTCGCCGACCTGTTCGAAGCACGCAAGCCCAAGGAGCCGGCGATCCTTGCCGAGATCAGCGGCGTGATCAGCTTCGGCAAGGAGACCAAGGGCAAGCGGCGCCTGGCCATTACCCCGGAAGACGGTGATCCGTTCGAGATGCTGATCCCCAAGTGGCGCCAGATCGCCGTTTTCGAGGGCGAGTCGGTGGAGAAGGGTGAGGTGATCTCGGACGGTCCGAGCAACCCGCACGACATTCTGCGCCTGCTGGGCATTGCCGAACTGGCCAAGTACATCACCACCGAGGTGCAGGACGTCTACCGCCTGCAGGGCGTGGGCATCAACGACAAGCACATCGAGGTGATCGTGCGTCAGATGCTGCGCAAGGTGGAGATTACCGATGCCGGTGACAGTGACTTCATCCCCGGCGATCAGGCCGAACTGGTTCGGGTGCTCGAGCAAAACGCGCGCCTGGAAAAGGAAGACAAGTTCCCGGCCAAGTACCAGCGGCTGCTGCTGGGGATCACCAAGGCGAGCCTGGCCACCGAGTCGTTCATCTCCGCGGCCTCCTTCCAGGAGACCACGCGGGTGCTGACCGAGGCGGCGGTGACCGGCAAGCGTGACTACCTGCGCGGCCTGAAGGAGAACGTGGTGGTGGGCCGCCTGATCCCGGCCGGTACCGGCCTGACCCACCATGCGGAGCGTCGCCGCAAGCGTGAAGACGCCGAGCGGCTGCGCCACCCGTCGGCCTACGACGTCGAGCAGGAGCTGGGCGCCCAGCTCACCGCCCTGGACTCGGACGACGACGAGATCTGACGTGCGCGTCACGGCACTGCGCCTCCCCTGGGAGGCGCAGTGCTTGACGACGCGTGGCGTCAGCCATTAGAATGCGCAGCCTTTAACAGTGGGGTGGGTGCGCCCGCACCCGCTGAAAACTAGGCAAGGCAACCCATTGGAGTCAGCGACACACCATGGCAACGATCAACCAGCTCGTGCGCAAGCCGCGCAAGCGCCAGGCCGCCAAGAGCGACGTGCCTGCACTGCAGGCCTGCCCACAGAAGCGCGGCGTCTGTACTCGCGTCTACACCACCACCCCGAAGAAGCCGAACTCCGCACTGCGCAAGGTGTGCCGTGTTCGCCTGACCAACGGCTACGAGGTCTCCTCGTATATTGGTGGTGAAGGCCACAACCTCCAGGAGCACTCCGTGGTGCTGATTCGTGGCGGCCGCGTCAAGGATCTTCCCGGTGTGCGCTATCACACCGTGCGTGGCGCCTTGGACACCTCCGGCGTGCAGAACCGCAAGCAGGGCCGTTCCAAGTACGGCACCAAGCGTCCCAAGGTCTGACCGGGCAGGGTACGCGACAGTCTCCCAATTTGACCACGGTCTGATAAGAGTAAGGTCGAGCGCTGCTATCGGCAGGAGTCTCGGGTTTACCTGAAGGATCCTTTGATGAGGGCTTATCATGCCTAGAAGAAGAGTAGCGGCCAAGCGCGAGATCCTCCCGGATCCCAAGTTCGGAAGCGAGCGCCTGGCAAAGTTCATGAACCACCTGATGATCGGCGGCAAGAAGTCTGTGGCTGAGCGTATCGTCTATGGTGCGCTGGATAGGGTTGCCGAGCGTAGCAAGGACGAGCCGCTGGAGATCTTCGACAAGGCGCTGGAAGCTATCCAGCCCATGGTCGAGGTCAAATCCCGCCGTGTTGGCGGCGCGACCTACCAGGTGCCTGTGGAGGTTCGTCCCTCGCGCCGTCATGCACTGGCCATGCGCTGGCTGGTCGATGCGGCCCGTCGCCGTGGCGAGAAGACCATGGTGCTGCGCCTCGCCGGCGAGATGCTCGATGCCGCCGAAGGCAAGGGCTCGGCCGTCAAGAAGCGGGAAGACGTGCATCGCATGGCAGAAGCCAACAAGGCCTTCTCTCATTATCGCTTCTAAATGCACCGCTTCTGAGTGTAGCGCTTCACTACGCATCGCCAACCAACGGGGAGTTCCAACGTGGCTCGCAAGACTCCGCTAAAACGCTACCGCAACATCGGTATCGTTGCGCACGTAGACGCCGGCAAGACCACTACCACCGAGCGCATCCTGTTCTATACCGGCCTGTCCCACAAGGTCGGCGAGGTCCATGAGGGTGCCGCCACCATGGACTGGATGGAGCAGGAGCAGGAGCGTGGCATCACCATCACCTCCGCGGCGACCACCTGCTTCTGGCAGGGCATGAACAAGCAGTTCGAAGAACATCGCATCAATATCATCGACACCCCCGGGCACGTCGACTTCACCATCGAGGTGGAGCGCTCACTGCGCGTACTCGACGGCGCCGTCGTGGTGCTGTGCGGCTCCTCCGGCGTACAGCCGCAGACCGAGACCGTATGGCGCCAGGCGAATAAGTACGAAGTCCCGCGCATGGTCTTCGTCAACAAGATGGACCGCACCGGTGCCGACTTCTTCATGGTCGTCGATCAGCTCAAGCAGAAGTTGGGCGCCAATGCCGTGCCGATCCAGATCAACTGGGGCACCGAGGAAGATTTCAAAGGCGTCATCGATCTCATCCAGATGAAGGCCATCCTCTGGGATGAAGAGAACTTCGGCATGAACTACGAGCTGGTGGATATCCCCGCCGAGCTCCAGGAGACAGCCGAGAAGTATCGTGAGGAGATGGTCGAGGCGGCCGCCGAATCCTCTGAGGAACTGATGGACAAGTACCTCGAAGAGGGCGAGCTCACCCCCGAAGAGATCAAGGCCGGTCTGCGCCGTCGTACCCTGGACAACGAAATCGTTCTGGTGACCTGCGGCTCGGCGTTCAAGAACAAGGGCGTGCAGGCCGTGCTGGATGGTGTCATCGAGTACATGCCGTCGCCCACCGAGGTCAAGGCCATCGAAGGTGAGCTGGACGACAAGGACGGCACTATCGCCACCCGCGAGGCGGACGATAGCGCCCCCTTCTCCGCGCTGGCGTTCAAGATTGCCACCGACCCCTTCGTCGGCACCCTGACCTTCATTCGCGTCTATTCGGGCGTGCTGAAGTCGGGCGATAGCGTCTACAACTCCGTCAAGGAGAAGAAGGAGCGTGTCGGTCGTATCGTTCAGATGCATGCCAACTCCCGCGAGGAAATCAAGGAAGTGCTGGCTGGCGATATCGCCGCCTGCATCGGCCTCAAGGACGTCACCACCGGTGATACCCTGTGCGACCTGAACGACAAGATCGTGCTTGAGCGCATGGAGTTCCCCGATCCGGTGATCTCCGTGGCTGTGGAGCCGAAGTCCAAGGCCGACCAAGAGAAGATGGGTGTGGCGCTGGGCAAGCTAGCCCAGGAGGATCCCTCCTTCCAGGTCCGCACCGATGAGGAGACCGGCCAAACCATCATTTCCGGCATGGGTGAGCTGCACCTTGATATCCTCGTCGACCGCATGCGTCGTGAGTTCAAGGTCGAGGCCAATATCGGCAAGCCACAGGTGGCCTATCGCGAGACCATTCGTGCCAAGGTCGAACAGGAAGGCAAGTTCGTTCGCCAGTCTGGTGGACGCGGCCAATACGGTCATGTATGGCTGCGCATCGAGCCGCTCACCGCAGAGGACAAGGGCGAAGACGAAGACATGCACTTCAAGTTCGCCTCGGAGATCGTTGGCGGCGTGGTTCCCAAGGAATACGTGCCGGCCGTCGAGAAAGGGGCCTACGAGCAGCTGCAGAACGGTGTCATCGCGGGCTATCCGATGATTGACGTCAAGGTCACGCTGTTCGACGGTTCCTACCATGACGTGGACTCGAACGAGACCGCGTTCAAGGTTGCCTCTTCCATGGCCGTCAAGGAAGGTGCCAAAAAGGCCAAGGCCGTGCTCCTCGAGCCGGTGATGAAGGTCGAGGTCGTGACCCCGGAGGAGTTCATGGGGGATGTGATGGGCGACCTGAACCGCCGTCGTGGCCTTGTCCAGGGCATGGATGACTCCTCCATGGGCAAGGTCATCCGCGCCACGGTACCTCTGGCTGAGATGTTCGGTTACGCGACCGATCTGCGTTCTCAGTCTCAGGGCCGCGCAAGCTACGTCATGGAGTTTGCGGACTACGAAGAGGCGCCGTCCAGCGTCGTTGAAGCCGTCATCAACCAGAACGGTTAACCGTTAGCTAACGTAAAGAGGTTATAGCAGTGGCTAAGGAAAAATTTGAACGTTCCAAACCGCACGTCAACGTCGGTACCATCGGTCACGTCGACCACGGCAAGACCACGCTGACTGCGGCCCTGACTCGCGTTTCCGCCGAGGTGTTCGGTGGCGACTGGAGTGAGTTCGACGCCATCGACAATGCGCCGGAAGAGCGTGAGCGCGGCATCACCATCGCCACCTCTCACGTCGAGTACCAGTCCGAGGCGCGTCACTATGCGCACGTGGACTGCCCGGGACACGCCGACTACGTCAAGAATATGATCACTGGTGCCGCTCAGATGGACGGCGCTATCCTGGTCGTGTCCGCTGCCGACGGTCCCATGCCGCAGACCCGTGAGCACATCCTGCTGTCTCGCCAGGTCGGCGTGCCGTACATCGTCGTGTTCCTGAACAAGGCCGACATGGTCGACGACGAGGAGCTCCTGGAGCTGGTCGAGATGGAGGTTCGTGAACTCCTCGACGAGTATGACTTCCCGGGTGATGACACACCGATCATTACTGGTTCCGCCCTGATGGCCCTGGAAGGCAAGGACGACAACGGCATGGGTACCACTGCCGTGGCCAACCTGATCAAGGCGCTGGATGACTACATCCCGGAGCCCGAGCGTGCCATTGATCAGCCGTTTTTGATGCCGATCGAGGATGTATTCTCCATCTCCGGCCGCGGCACCGTGGTCACCGGCCGTGTCGAGCGTGGCGTTGTCAAGGCCGGTGAGGAGGTCGAGATCGTCGGTATTCGCGACACCGTCAAGACTGTCGTCACCGGCGTCGAGATGTTCCGCAAGCTGCTCGACGAAGGGCGTGCCGGTGAGAACGTCGGTGCCCTACTGCGCGGCACCAAGCGTGACGATGTCGAGCGTGGTCAGGTCTTGGCCAAGCCGGGCACCATCACCCCGCATACCAAGTTCGAGGCCGAGGTGTATGTGCTGAGCAAGGACGAGGGGGGGCGTCACACCCCGTTCTTCAAGGGCTATCGTCCGCAGTTCTACTTCCGTACCACCGATATCACCGGTACCTGCGAACTGCCGGAAGGCGTCGAGATGGTCATGCCGGGTGACAACGTTAAGATGGTGGTCAGCCTGATCGCTCCGATCGCCATGGATGACGGCCTGCGCTTCGCCATCCGTGAAGGCGGCCGTACCGTCGGCGCTGGTGTCGTGGCCAAGATCCTCGAGTAAGGTTTCGCTGCTTGACCGATTGAAGGGGGCTCCGTAAGGAGCCCCCTTTCTGCGCACCGGAGCGAGTGTTTGACTCTCGTCGCCGGCGTGACTATAATGCGCATCCTTTGAATGCGTGGGTTGACGGCTCGCGCCGTCAGATTCCATTGGAGTTAGGGCAAATGCAGAACCAGAAGATTCGCATTCGGTTGAAGGCCTTCGACCATCGCCTGATCGACCAGTCCGCCGCGGAAATCGTAGATACCGCCAAGCGTACCGGCGCCCAGGTGCGTGGTCCGATTCCTCTACCGACCAATCGCGAGCGCTATACCGTGCTGATCTCGCCACACGTCAACAAGGACGCGCGCGACCAGTACGAGATTCGTACCCACAAGCGGGTGCTCGACATCGTCGAACCCACCGAAAAGACCGTTGATGCACTGATGAAGCTCGACCTCGCCGCCGGCGTGGACGTGCAGATCAAGCTCAACTGACACCACACTAGACACTTCGCGGCCCAGCGCCTGGTCTGCCCAACGATAGGCAGCGCTACGCAGCAGCCGCCACGCCGGGATGGCGTCATACAACGTGCTAGTGGAATGCTCTGGAAAGGGCAGCCATAGCGGGTGATAGCCCCGTACACTATAGGAGACTGAGAATGACTATCGGTTTAGTCGGTAGGAAGGCCGGTATGACCCGCGTCTTCACCGAAGACGGTGCATCCGTGCCCGTGACCGTGATCGAGGTTGAGCCCAACCGCGTGACGCGCGTGAAGTCCGTCGAGAGCGACGGCTACGCCGCGGTTCAGGTGACAACCGGCTCCCGCAAGGCCAAGCATCTGTCGAAAGCCCAGGCCGGGCAGTTCGCCAAGGCAGGTGTCGAGGCCGGTCGTTCGCTGATGGAGTTCCGCCTGACAGAAGGCGTTGATGCTCTGGAAGTGGGCGGCGAACTCACCGTATCCCTCTTCGAAGCTGGTCAGATGGTCGACGTGACCGGCACCTCCAAGGGCAAGGGTTTCCAGGGCGCCGTCAAGCGCTGGAACTTCCGCACCCAGGACAACACCCACGGTAACTCCCTGTCGCATCGCGCGCCGGGTTCCATCGGCATGTGCCAGACGCCGGGCCGCGTGTTCAAGGGCAAGAAGATGGCTGGCCAGATGGGCAATGTGCGCTGCACCGTGCAGAGCCTGCAAATCGTCCGTGTCGATGCCGAACGTAACCTGTTGCTGATCAAGGGTGCCGTACCCGGTGCCACCGGCAGTGATGTCATCGTGCGCAGCGCCGTCAAAGCAGGCTGAAGGGGAACTTACCGATGAATCTGAATCTTGCAGGTGCAGGGGCCGGTACTGTCGAGGTATCCGACGCCACCTTTGGCAAAGAATTCAACGAGGCCCTCGTGCACCAGGTCGTCACCGCCTATCTGGCCGGTGGTCGCCAGGGTACCCGTGCCCAGAAGAACCGTTCCGACGTGCGCGGTGGCGGCAAGAAGCCGTGGCGTCAGAAGGGCACCGGTCGTGCCCGTGCCGGGACCATCCGCTCGCCGATCTGGCGCAGCGGCGGCGTGACCTTCGCGGCCCGTCCGCAGGATCATTCCCAGAAGGTCAACCGCAAGATGTACCGCGCGGCCATGCGCTCGATCCTCTCCGAGCTGGTCCGCCAGGAGCGCCTGGTGGCCGTCGATGGCTTCGCCGTCGATGCGCCCAAGACCAAGCAGCTGGTCGCCAAGCTCGAGGAGCTGGGCCTGGAGAAGGTGCTGATCGTCACCGAGGAAGTCGACGAGAACCTGTACCTTGCCGCCCGCAACATTCCCAACGTGGATGTGCTGGATGTCGCCGCCGCCGATCCGGTGAGCCTGGTCGCCTTCGACAAGGTGCTGGTCACCGTCTCCGCCCTGCGTAAATTCGAGGAGAAGCTGGCATGAACCAGGAACGTGTATTCAAGGTTCTGCTCGGTCCGCACGTGACCGAGAAGGCCGCCATGGCCGCCGAGCGCAACCAGTACGTGTTCAAGGTGGCAGGCGACGCGACCAAGCCCGAGATCAAGGCAGCCGTGCAGGAGCTGTTCGGCAAGAAGGTCGACCGTGTTCAGGTGCTGAACATGAAGGGCAAGACCAAGCGCACCGCGCAGGGTCTGGGTCACCGCAAGGGTTATCGCAAGGCGTACGTGACACTGGCCGCCGGCGAGACGCTTGAAGACTTCTCTGGCGCCGAATAAGGGCAGGAGTACGGATCATGGCAATCGTCAAGACTAAACCCACATCCGCCGGTCGTCGCCACGTCGTCAAGATCGTTGGTGAGGAGCTGTACAAGGGTCGCGCCTACGCGCCGCTGCTCGAGAAACAGTCCAAGTCCGGTGGCCGTAACAACTACGGTCGCATCACCACCCGTCACGTGGGCGGTGGTCACCGTCATCACTACCGGATCATCGACTTCAGGCGCACCAAGGATGGCATCCCGGCTATCGTCGAGCGCCTGGAGCATGACCCGAACCGCAGCGCCCATATCGCGCTGCTCAAGTACCTCGACGGCGAGCGTCGCTACATCATCGCGCCCAAGGGCGTGAGTGCCGGTGACCGTCTCGAGTCCGGTGTCAACGCGCCGATCAAGAAGGGCAATGCGTTGCCGCTGCGCAACATCCCGCTGGGTTCCACCGTGCATTGCATCGAGCTCAAGCCCGGCAAGGGCGCCCAGCTTGTACGCAGCGCCGGCACCAGCGCCCAGCTGGTCGCCCGCGAAGGCAACTATGCCACCCTGCGTCTGCGCTCCGGCGAGATGCGCAAGGTGCTGGCTGAGTGCCGCGCGACCTTGGGGGAAGTGAGCAACTCCGAGCACAGCCTGCGTCAGCTTGGCAAGGCCGGTGCGAAGCGCTGGAGAGGGGTGCGCCCGACCGTTCGCGGCGTGGCCATGAACCCGGTGGATCACCCGCATGGCGGCGGCGAAGGCCGCAGCAGCGGCGGGCGTCATCCGGTATCTCCGTGGGGCATCCCCACCAAGGGCCACAAGACCCGCAAGAACAAGCGCACCGACAAGCTGATCATCCGTCGCCGCAAGGCCCGGAAATAAGATCCAACGCCAAGACATCAAGAGGTAACGGCTGTGCCACGTTCACTGAAGAAAGGTCCCTTCATTGACCTTCATCTGCTGAAGAAGGTCGAGACTGCAGTGGAGAAGAACGACCGCAAACCGATCAAGACCTGGTCGCGTCGTTCGATGATCCTGCCCAATATGGTCGGGCTCACCATTGCGGTCCATAACGGTCGCCAACACGTCCCGGTGCATGTCTCCGAGGAAATGGTTGGCCACAAGCTGGGCGAATTCGCTGCTACCCGCCTCTATCGCGGTCATGCGGCGGACAGGAAAGCCAAACGGTAAGCCAGAGAGGATTGAGAGATGGAAGTCACAGCAAAGCTGCGTGGCGCTCGTTTATCCGCCCAGAAGGCCCGTTTGGTGGCTGACCAGGTGCGCGGTAAACCGGTCGCCGAGGCGCTCGACCTGCTGACCTTCTCCCCGAAGAAGGCCGCCAAGCTGGTCAAGAAGGTGCTGCAGTCCGCCATCGCGAATGCGGAAGAAAACGACGGCATGGATATCGACGAGCTGCGTGTCTCGACCATCTGCGTCGATGAGGGCATGACGCTCAAGCGCATCCGTCCGCGCGCCAAGGGCCGTGCGGACCGCATCCTGAAGCGCACCTGCCACATCACCGTCAAGGTAGCCGAGAAGTAGGAGTCGACCAGATGGGTCAGAAAGTCAATCCAACAGGCATTCGCCTGGGTATCGTCAAGGACCATACCTCGGTGTGGTATGCCGAGCGCGGCGCCTATGCCGACAAGCTGAACAGCGACCTCGAAGTGCGTCGCTTCCTGGAAGAGCGCCTGAAGAATGCGTCTGTGAGTCGCATTACCATCGAGCGCCCGGCCAACAACGCCCGCATCACCATTCACACCGCCCGCCCGGGCATTGTGATCGGCAAGAAGGGCGAGGACGTCGACCGGCTGCGCCGTGACGTTACCGCGATGATGGGCGTGCCGGTGCATGTCAACATCGAGGAAGTCCGCAAGCCTGAGCTCGATGCCAAGCTCGTCGCGCAGAACATTGCCGGCCAGCTTGAGCGCCGCGTGATGTTTCGCCGTGCCATGAAGCGCTCCGTGCAGAACGCCATGCGCCTGGGCGCCGGCGGCATCAAGGTGATGCTCTCCGGCCGCCTCGGTGGCGCCGAGATCGCCCGCACCGAGTGGTATCGGGAAGGTCGCGTCCCGCTGCACACCCTGCGCGCGGATATCGACTACGCCACCTACGAGGCCAAGACAACCTACGGCATCATCGGTGTCAAGGTCTGGGTATTCAAGGGTGAAATCCTCGGGGGCATCGAGGAGGTCCGCGCCAAGGCCAAGCAGCCGCAGGCCGCGCCCTCCAAGAAGAAAGGTTCCAGATAAGGGGAGAGCGAGTCGATGTTACAACCTAAGCGTATGAAGTTCCGCAAGATGCAGAAGGGCCGCAACCGTGGCCTGGCGCATCGCGGAAGCAAGGTGAGCTTCGGCGAGTATGGTCTCAAGGCCACTGGTCGGGGCCGTGTCACCGCCCGTCAGATCGAGGCAGGTCGCCGTGCGATCACTCGTCACGTCAAGCGTGGCGGCAAGATCTGGATCCGCGTCTTCCCTGACAAGCCGATTTCCAAGAAGCCCCTGGAAGTTCGCATGGGCAAGGGCAAGGGCTCCGTCGAGTACTGGGTCGCGCAGATCCAGCCGGGTCGGGTTCTGTACGAGATCGAGGGCGTTTCCGAGGAGCTCGCCCGCGAGGCATTCGCCCTGGCTGCCCAGAAGTTCCCGGTCTCCACCACCTTTGTGAAACGGACGGTGATGTGATGAAAGCCCAGGAAATTCGTGAAAAGTCAGCCGAGCAGCTCCAGGAGCAGCTCTTCGAACTCCTCCGCGAGCAGTTCAACCTGCGCATGCAGAAGGCCACCGGTCAGCTGACTCAGACACATCTGCTCAAGCAGGTTCGTCGTGACATTGCCCGCGTGAAGACGGTGCTCAACGAGAAGGCAGGTGACTGAGATGGCCGAAGAGAAAAAAGCCCGTACGCTCACCGGCAAAGTAGTGAGCGACAAGATGGACAAGTCCATCGTTGTGATGATCGAGCGTCGTGAGCGCCACCCGATCTACGGCAAATACGTCAAGCGCTCCACCAAGCTGCACGCCCACGATGCGTCCAACCAGGCCAAGGCCGGCGACACGGTATCCATCCAGGAATGCCGTCCGTTGTCGAAGCACAAGGCCTGGACCCTGGTCGAAGTCGTCGAGCAGGCCAAGGGTTGATCGGCCCACGCCGCTCAAGCCAGTGCAGTCAGATTAGGTTTGGAGAAAACCGATGATTCAGACTCAAACAATGCTGGATGTCGCCGACAACAGCGGAGCACGCCGGGTGCAGTGCATCAAGGTGCTGGGCGGTTCCCACCGCCGCTACGCCCGCATCGGTGACATCATCAAGGTTACGGTGAAGGAAGCCATTCCGCGTGGCAAGGTCAAGAAGGGCCAGGTCCTCAAGGCGGTGGTGGTTCGCACGCGTAGTGGCGTCCGTCGTAACGACGGCTCGCTGATTCGCTTCGATGGAAATGCGGCTGTGCTGTTGAACAACACCAACGATCAGCCGATCGGCACCCGTATCTTCGGGCCGGTGACGCGTGAGCTTCGCAACGAGAAGTTCATGAAGATCATTTCCTTGGCGCCTGAAGTGCTGTAAGGAGCGAGGCGGATATGCAAAAGATCAAACGTGACGATGAAGTAATCGTCATCGCCGGCAAGGACAAGGGCAAGCGCGGCACCGTCAAGCGGGTTCTCGAAAACCGCTTCGTGGTGTCCGGTGTGAACATGATCAAACGTCACACCAAGCCCAACCCGATGGCGGGCAACCAGGGCGGTATCGTCGAGCGCGAGGCACCGATTCACGCGTCCAACGTGGCCATCTTCAATCAGGAGACCGGCAAGGCGGATCGCGTCGGCTTCCAGGTTCAGGAAGACGGTACCAAGGTACGTATCTACAGGTCGACGCAGTCGCAGATCGACGCCTAACGCGAGTCGGATAGCAAAATGGCGAACTTGAAAAAACATTATCAGAACGAGGTGGTGGCTCAACTCCAAGAGCAGTTCAGCTACGCCAACGTGATGCAGGTGCCACGGGTCACCAAGGTGACCTTGAACATGGGTATCGGCGACGCGACCAGCGACAAAAAGCTGATCGACAACGCCATCGGCGACCTAGAGAAGCTCTCCGGTCAGAAGCCGCTGGTGACCAAGGCACGCAAGTCCATCGCGGGCTTCAAGGTGCGTGAAGGCTGGCCGATCGGCATCAAGGTAACCCTGCGCTCCGAGCGCATGTGGGACTTCCTCAATCGCCTGGTCAATATCGCGATCCCCCGCGTTCGTGACTTCCGTGGTCTCAACCCGAAGTCCTTCGACGGTCGTGGCAACTACTCCATGGGGGTGCGTGAGCAGATCATCTTTCCGGAGATCGAGTATGATAAGATCGATCGGATTCGTGGTCTGGATGTCACTATCACCACCACCGCCAACACCGATGAAGAAGGTCGTGCGCTGCTCAGCGCGCTGAACTTCCCGTTCAAGAAATAAGGGTGGGATCATGGCAAAGAAAAGCATGGTAGAACGCGAGCTCAAGCGCACCAAACTGGTGGCCAAGTATGCCGCCAAGCGCGCCGAGCTCAAGGCGATCATCCAGGATGTCAACGCTTCTGACGAAGAGCGCTTCGATGCGCCGCTCAAGCTGCAGCAGTTGCCGCGCGACTCTAGTCCGGTGCGTCAGCGCAACCGCTGCCGCATCACGGGTCGTCCGCACGGCTACTACAACAAGTTCGGTCTCGGCCGTAACAAGCTGCGTGAAGCCGCCATGCGTGGCGATGTACCCGGACTCAAGAAGTCCAGCTGGTAACGCCACGTAGAATTATCAGGAGCGCAACATAAATGAGCATGCAAGACACTCTAGCGGATATGTTTACACGTATCCGCAATGCGCAGATGGCCACCAAGGAGACGGTTTCCATGCCGTCCTCCAAGCTCAAGGTCCAGGTGGCCCGCGTGCTGAAGGAAGAGGGTTACATCAGCGACTTCGTCATCAGCGAGACCGCCAAACCCGAGCTGACCGTGTCCCTCAAGTATTTCGAGGGCAAGCCCGTCATCGAGCACCTGCAGCGGGTTTCCAAGCCATCCCTGCGCCAGTACAAGGGCAAGGATGCGCTGCCGAAGGTCGCCGAAGGCCTGGGTGTTGCTATCGTGACCACCTCTCAGGGGGTGATGACCGATCGTGCGGCGCGTCAGGCGGGTGTCGGTGGTGAAGTCATCTGCACCGTATTCTAGGAGTTTGGAATGTCCCGCGTAGCCAAATATCCGGTCAAATTGCCCGCCGGCGTCGAGGTCAAGCTCGATGGCGGCCAGCTGTCCGCCAAGGGCAGCCAGGGCAGCCTGTCCCTGACCGTTCACCCCGATGTGGTGATCGGCCAGGAAGAGGGGCAGCTGACCTTCCAGCCGAGCGAGTCCGCGAAGAGCTGGGCAATGGTCGGTACCACCCGTGCCCTGGTCCAGAACCTGGTCACCGGTGTCAGCGAGGGCTTCACCAAGAGCCTCGAAATCATCGGCGTCGGGTATCGTGCCCAGGCCAAGGGCCAGACGCTCAATCTTACACTGGGCTTCTCGCACCCGGTCGACTACACGCTGCCTGACGGTGTCACGGCGGAAACGCCTAGGAACACCGTCATCGTGCTGAAAAGCGCGGACAAGCAGGCGCTCGGCCAGTGTGCTGCAGAAATCCGCGCCTTCCGTCCGCCCGAGCCCTACAAGGGCAAGGGTGTCCGGTACGCTGACGAGCAGGTGCGTCGCAAAGAAGCCAAGAAGAAGTAAGGCAGGGTTATGAACGCGAAGAAAGAATCTCGTCTCCGTCGTGCCCGCCGTGCTCGCGCCAAGATCCGCGAGCTGGGCGTGTATCGCCTGTGCGTCAACCGTACCCCCCGCCACATCTATGCGCAGATCATCTCGCCGGATGGTGGCAAGGTCCTCGCCAGCGCTTCCACGCTGGACAAGGCCCTGCGCGAGGGTGCGACAGGCAATGCCGACGCCGCCGCCAGGGTGGGTGCGCTGATTGCCGAACGTGCCAAGCAGGCTGGCATCACCCAGGTAGCCTTCGATCGTGCCGGCTTCAAGTACCACGGTCGTGTGAAGGCCCTGGCCGACGCCGCTCGTGAAGGCGGCCTGGAATTCTAAAGGGTTTTTACGATGGCGAAGAACGAACAGCAAGGCGGTGATCTGCAGGAGAAGCTCGTGCAGATCAACCGTGTCGCCAAGGTGGTCAAGGGTGGCCGAATCTTCGGTTTCACCGCCTTGACCGTCGTGGGTGACGGTAACGGTCGTGTGGGTTTCGGTCGTGGCAAGGCGCGTGAAGTGCCGGTCGCGATCCAGAAGGCCATGGACCAGGCGCGTCGCAACATGGTCAAGGTGAATCTCACCGGTGGCACCCTGCAGTACCCGGTCAAGGCCCGTCACGGTGCCTCCAAGGTGTACATGCAGCCCGCTTCCGAGGGTACCGGGATCATCGCCGGCGGCGCCATGCGCTCCGTGCTTGAACTGGCCGGCGTGCATAACGTCCTGGCCAAGTGCTACGGCTCCACCAACCCGGTGAACGTGGTGCGGGCGACCGTCAATGGTCTGGCCTCCCTGCAGGCGCCGGAAGACGTGGCCGCCAAGCGCGGTCTGCCTGTCGAAGCGATCACGGGGTAAGCAGCATGTCAGCAACAATCAAGGTTACCCAGACCCGCAGCACCATCGGCGTGCTGGCTAAGCACAAGGCCACCATGAAAGGCCTCGGCCTGCGTCGCATCGGTCACTCGGTTCAACTGGAAGACACCCCTGCCGTTCGCGGCATGATCCACAAGGTTAACTACCTTGTGCGTGTTGAGGGAGAGTAATCCATGAAACTCAATAGCCTGAGCCCGGCAGCGGGCTCCAAGCACGCCGCCAAGCGCGTTGGCCGTGGCATCGGCTCCGGTCTGGGCAAGACCGCTGGCCGTGGCCACAAGGGCCTCAAGTCGCGCAGTGGCGGCAGCGTGAAGCCCGGTTTCGAGGGTGGTCAGATGCCGCTGCAGCGGCGCCTGCCCAAGTTCGGCTTCACTTCCGCGAAGTCGCTGGTTTCCGAGGAAGTCCGCCTGGCCGAGCTGGCGCGGGTCGCGGGTGACGAGGTCACTCTGGACACCCTCAAGCAAGCTAACGTGCTGAAGGACGCCACCAAGCATGCCAAGGTGATCCTGTCCGGCGAACTGAACAAGGCGGTCACAGTCCGCGGCATTAAGGTCACCAAGGGTGCCCGTGCCGCGATTGAAGCCGCCGGCGGCAAGGTAGAGGACTAAATGGCCAAGTCAGGAAACATGCCGGCGATGGGCAGCGGTCTGAGTGAACTCTGGGCGCGTCTGCGCTTCGTGCTCCTCGCCATCGTGGTCTACCGTATCGGTGCCCACATCCCCGTTCCCGGTATCAATCCTGACCAGCTTGCTGCCTTGTTCCGGGAGCAGCAGGGTACCATCCTGGGCATGTTCAACATGTTCTCGGGCGGCGCCCTGGAGCGCATGAGCATCATGGCGCTGGGCATCATGCCGTATATTTCCGCGTCGATCATCATGCAGCTGATGACCGCCGTCTCACCACAGCTCGAGCAGCTGAAGAAGGAAGGTGAGGCCGGCCGCCGCAAGATTAGCCAGTACACGCGCTACGGCACCGTGCTGCTGGCGCTGGTCCAGGCCATCGGTATGTCGGTGGGTCTGGCCAGCCAGGGCATCGCCTACACGGCCGACTTCAGCTTCTACTTCACCGCCATCGTGACGTTCGTCACCGGGGCGGTGTTCCTGATGTGGCTGGGCGAGCAGATCACCGAGAAGGGTATCGGCAACGGCATCTCGCTGCTGATCTTCTCCGGTATCGTCGCCGGCTTGCCGGGCGCCGTGGGGCAGGCCTTCGAGCTGGCCCGCAACGAGGGAGCCTGGAATGTCCTGCCACTGCTGGCGCTGACGGCGCTTGGCGTGGCGACCGTGGCCTTCGTGGTGTTCATCGAGCGCGGACAGCGTCGCCTCAAGGTGAACTATCCGCGTCGTCAGGTTGGCAACAAGATGTATGCCGGCCAGAGCAGCTACCTGCCGCTCAAGGTCAACATGGCGGGCGTGATTCCGGCGATCTTCGCCTCCAGCATTCTGCTGTTTCCAGCGTCGCTGGGACAGTGGGTCGGTGCAGGCGAAGGCATGGAGTGGCTGCAGCGGGCATCCCAGGCCCTGGGGCCGGGCCAGCCGCTGTACATCTTGCTTTTCGCCGCCGCGGTGGTATTCTTCTGCTTCTTTTACACAGCGCTGGTCTTCAACCCCAAGGATGTCGCTGACAACCTCAAGAAGTCAGGGGCCTTCCTGCCGGGCATTCGCCCCGGCGAGCAGACCGCTCGCTATATCGACAAGGTCATGACCCGTTTGACCTTGTTCGGTGCGCTCTACATCACTGCAGTTTCCTTGATGCCCCAGTTCCTGATCGTGGCCTGGAACGTGCCGTTCTTCTTCGGCGGCACCTCGCTGCTGATCGTGGTGGTAGTCATCATGGACTTCATGGCCCAGGTGCAGTCGCATCTCATGTCGCACCAATACGAGTCGGTGATGAAAAAATCCAACCTGAAAGGCTACGGTAGCGGCGGCATCATGCGCTGAGGCGCGCCGCTGGCGTTCTGGCGTGTCGCGAGTCTAACCGTTGGCTCGCGTCGCGAGCCAACAATGGAGATGGAACGATGAAAGTTCGAGCTTCCGTGAAGAAAATGTGCCGCAACTGCAAGATCATTCGTCGCAATGGCGCCGTGCGCGTCATCTGCAGCGAGCCGCGGCACAAGCAGCGCCAGGGCTGAGCCCTTCGCTGCACTGAACCGGGTGCCGGCATTCTTCTTGTCCTCGAGCGAGGAAAGGGGTATGCTATTGCGCCTTTTGTAGATGATAAATCGAGCAAGCCGCTCAAATTTCGGAGTAAGCTGATGGCCCGTATTGCAGGCGTCAATATCCCGGACAACAAGCATGCGGCGATCTCGCTGACCTATATCTTCGGGATTGGCCGTACGCGCGCTCAGGACATCTGTGCCGCGACCGGCATCGCGCCGACCACCAAGATCCAGGAGTTGTCCAGTGAAGATCTGGATGCCCTGCGGTCCGAAGTCGGCAAGTTCACCGTGGAAGGTGACCTGCGTCGTGATGTCACGCTTAACATCAAGCGTCTCATGGACCTAGGTTGCTATCGTGGTCTGCGTCATCGTCGTGGTCTTCCGCTGCGTGGTCAGCGTACCAAGACCAATGCGCGTACCCGCAAGGGCCCGCGCAAGCCGATCCGCAAATAACACGCACGTTCTGGCGTAAAGACAGGAATAGACATCAACATGGCTAACCCGCGTAGCAACCGCAAGAAGGTTAAAAAGCAGGTAGTGGATGCCATCGCGCATATCCACGCCTCTTTTAACAACACGATCATTACGATCACAGACCGCCAGGGCAATGCCCTTTCCTGGGCAACTGCCGGTGGTTCGGGTTTTCGTGGTTCTCGCAAGAGCACCCCGTTCGCTGCTCAAGTGGCAAGCGAGCGTGCAGCGAACGCTGCAGCCGAGTATGGTGTGAAAAACGTCGACGTGCTGGTCAAGGGTCCCGGTCCGGGCCGTGAATCCGCCGTGCGCGCGCTCAATGCCGCCGGCTTCCGCGTGCAGAGCATCACCGACGCGACGCCCATTCCCCACAATGGCTGCCGTCCGCCGAAGAAACGCCGCGTTTAAGGAGACAGATTCATGGCTCGTTACATTGGACCCAAGTGCAAACTGTCTCGTCGTGAGGGGACCGACCTCTTCCTCAAGAGCGGTATCACTCCCTTCGAGAAGAAGTGCAAATCCGAGCAGATTCCGGGTGTGCATGGCCAGCGCCGTCAGCGTCTTTCCGACTACGGCTTGCAGCTTCGCGAGAAGCAGAAAGTACGTCGCATGTACGGCGTACTCGAGAAGCAGTTCCGCAACTACTACAAGGAAGCGGCCCGCCTCAAGGGCGCGACCGGCGAGCTGTTGCTGCAGCTTCTCGAATCCCGACTGGACAACGTCGTCTATCGCATGGGCTTTGGCTCCACGCGCTCCGAGGCACGTCAGCTGGTCAGCCACAAGGCGATCGCCGTGAACGGCAAGACCGTCAACGTGGCCTCCTACCAGGTCAAGCCCGGTGACGTGGTCGCCGTGCGCGAGAAGGCGAAGAACCAGGCGCGCATCCAGACGTCTCTGGCCATCGCCGCCAACCGCGGCGACGTGGTCTGGGTCGAGACCGATGCCAAGAAGATGGAAGGCACTTTCAAGGCCCTGCCTGAACGCGGTGACCTGTCTGCCGACATCAACGAAAACCTGATCGTCGAGTTGTACTCCAAGTAAACGGCGCCCGCGTCATGCCGCTCCCCGTTCGGGGCGGACGGTTCGCGGGGGCGGACGAGACGAAGAGTACCGACAATCCGTTTGGCAGCCTGAAAGGTGATCATATGCAGCGTTCAGTGACAGAGTTTCTCCGTCCTCGCGATATCAAGGTCGAAGAGATCAGCGCACACCACGCCAAGATCGTACTCGAGCCCTTCGAACGGGGCTTCGGCCACACGCTGGGCAATGCCCTGCGTCGTATCCTGCTCTCGTCCATGCCCGGCTGTGCCGTGGTGGAGGCCGAGATCGCCGGTGTCGAGCATGAGTACAGCGCGATCGAGGGCGTCCAGGAAGATGTCATCGAAATCCTCCTGAACCTCAAGGATGTGGCGCTGCGCATGCACAGTCGCGATGAGGCAGTGCTCTCGCTGAACAAGCAGGGGCCGACCGTCGTGACGGCAGGGGACATCGCCCTCGACCATGATGTCGAGATCGTCAACCCCGAGCATGTCATCGCCCACGTCAACGAGGGTGCCGAGCTGAAGATGCAGCTCAAGATCGCGCGCGGCCGCGGCTACGAGCCGGCGGACGTGCGTGGCGATGCCGACGACGAGTCGCGCGCCATCGGTCGCCTGCAGCTGGATGCTACCTTCAGCCCCGTGCGCCGGGTTTCCTACAGCGTCGAGGCTGCGCGTGTCGAACAGCGTACCGACCTCGACAAGCTGATCATCGACCTGGAAACCGACGGCACCCTGGATCCGGAAGAGGCGATCCGTCGCAGTGCGACCATCCTGCAGGAGCAGCTGGCCGCCTTCGTCGACCTGGAAGCCGACAAGGAACAGGAAGTGGTGGAGGAAGAGGATCATATCGATCCGATTCTGCTGCGCCCCGTAGACGATCTCGAGTTGACCGTTCGCAGCGCCAACTGCTTGAAAGCCGAGAACATCTACTACATCGGGGATCTGATCCAGCGCACCGAGGTGGAGCTGCTCAAGACCCCCAACCTCGGCAAGAAGTCCCTGAATGAGATCAAGGACGTGTTGGCCGCCCGCGGGCTTTCCCTGGGCATGCGGCTGGAGAACTGGCCGCCGGCAAGCCTGAAGGACGACAAGGCCTCCGCGTGAGCCTCGACTCGAGTCCCAGTTTGGTAAGGAATCACAACCATGCGTCATCGTAAGAGTGGTCGTCACCTCAATCGCACCAGCTCGCACCGCCAGGCCATGTTCAAGAACATGTCCGTCTCGCTGGTCGAGCACGAAGTGATCAAGACAACCCTGCCCAAGGCCAAGGAGCTGCGTCGCGTCATCGAGCCGCTGATCACCCTGGCCAAGCAGGACAGCGTTGCCAATCGTCGTCTGGCCTTCAGCCGCACCCGCTCGAAGGAAGCGGTCGGCAAGCTCTTCAACGAGCTGGGTCCGCGTTACGCCGAGCGTCCGGGCGGTTATGTCCGTATTCTCAAGTGCGGCTTCCGCACCGGCGATAACGCCCCCATGGCCTTCGTCGAGCTGGTTGACCGTCCGGTCGTCGAGGAAGCCGCCGCCGAGGAGTGATCCTCGATCGGCCTTCCGCCAGCAGCACGCCAAGCCGGCTCCCCAAGGGGAGCCGGTTTTTTTATGTGCGCCAGGCATGGCGCGCAGCGCCTGACTGGCGCTGTTTCCAAGGGTGGTGCCTTGGAATGACTTGGGGGTGAAAGTCCCCTGCACGCCCGGCAAGGGGAAGTGCTAGCCGA
>NZ_SNWH01000023.1 GCF_004361885.1 Halomonas ventosae | reverse complement strand
AGTGGGTGTTGCGTTTCTGATTCGACATCATCGATCCCTTCGAAATCGGCCAGGCGATAGCTTAAACCAGTGTCTGGATTTCAGGGTCCACTATAGAACTCCTCTTCGCTGATGCGACTGCCCCTCAGGTGGCTCATTACCGAAAGACAGTGGCTGAGGCACAGGCCGTGGTGCTGGCCACACCGCTCTACCAGGCGTCCTTCTCCGGTGCGATCAAGTTGCTGCTTGACCTTGTGCCTGAGCGTGGGCTGAAGGACAAGGTGGTACTGCCCCTGGCCAACGGAGGTTCCGATAGCCACCTGCTGATCCTCGACTATGCTCTCAAACCCGTGATCTCGGCGCTAGGAGCGAGCAACGTGCTGGGCAGCGTCTATGTCAACTCCCGGCACTTGACGCTGGATGCTGAAAAACGCTATTTAATCAACGAAGAGGAACGCGAGCGAATTGATCGCGCCGTCGATGAACTGAAGGAACTAATTGACACCTCTCAGGGGCTGGCTGGTACGTCAGTATTTTCGCCGGGGTATACAGCCTTCGCCTGACATTCAGCACCTTGCTGAATCCTTCACTCAACTTGAAACCACCCCTCACCCGTTCCGCAAGAGCAGATTCGAGCCTCTCGTGATGTCGGGGTATCCTGGATACTCTTTGAAAGCTCGAACTGCCCCTTTTTGCTCTCGATATCCATTCCATTGTCTAGTCGTCGAATCATGGGTGATCGTGATGAGCCTATCGTATGGCTACCGGCGGTTTTTCGATGTTCTCATTATTAAGAATGCTGGGTTCAGCATCAGGCGTTGAGCCCAGGCAGTTCAGAAGACGTAAGCCATCCTCCCAGCGATGGTGTCCCGATGCAGCATTGATATGCCCCGCCCCCTGGATGATATGGCAGGCGCTGTGCCAGGCATTGGCAAAGTGCTGGATGCGCTCAAGCCTTGCGGCGGGGTCGTTGGTGGAGCCTACCACCAGGCTCGGGAACGGCAGGCGGTGCATTGGAATGGGAGCAAAGCTGGCCAGCGGACGACTGACGCTGCCTCGTTCCACATCCGCCGGTGCGACCAGCAGGGCACCTGCCACGCTGCTGCTTGGTGCCAGTCTAGTGGCCCAGTGCGCGATGGTGATACAGCCCAGGCTATGGGCTACCAGCAGGATGGGGGAGTCGATGCGCCGGCTTGCCCTGTCCAAGGCGCCGATCCAGTCATCGAGCTCCGGTTCCTGCCAGCTGCCGACGCGGGTGCGTGAGGTATGGGGTAGTCGAGACTGCCAGTGGGTCTGCCAGTGGTCATCTCCAGAACCCTGCCACCCGGGCACGATCAGGCAGTGGTAGCCCTCGAAGGATGAAATGCGGTCAGCCATTGGCCACCCGAGAGTCAGGCAGAAACACCCGGCTATAAATAGGGCGAATCCAGGCATCGCCGCCCTGGGCCAGGCCCAGTTCCCGGAAGCGGTGCTTGGGCAGCTCGGCGTGAACCAGGTCCTCGCTGTTGTCGGTGCGCAGTTCGAGGCGCACCGTGGGGCCGACCACCGAGACCAGCTCGACCTTGGCGTGCAGGGCGCCGTCGTGATCGCGATCGGAGAAGACCTCGATCTCGTGGGGGCGCACATAGGCCTGCCCCTGCTCATTCTGGTAGCCCTCGTACTCCGGTGCGGGCAGGTGAACGTCACCGATACGCGCCACGCCGTCGTGGACGCGCGCATGGAAGAGGTTGACGTTGCCGAGGAACTGATAGACGAAGGGGTTGGCCGGATGGTCGTAGACCTCTTCGGGCGAGCCATCCTGCTCCACGCGGCCCTGGTTCATCACCACCACCCGGTCCGAGACCTCCAGGGCTTCTTCCTGGTCATGGGTGACGAAGACGCTGGTGACGTGGATCTCGTCATGCAGACGGCGCAGCCAGCGACGCAGCTCGGCGCGTACCTTGGCATCCAGGGCACCGAAGGGTTCGTCGAGCAGCAACACCTTGGGCTCCACCGCCAGCGCGCGGGCCAGGGCGATGCGCTGGCGTTGGCCGCCGGAGAGCTGATGAGGATAGCGGTGGGCGGTCCAGTCGAGCTGAACGAGCTCCAGCAGCTCCATCACCTTGCGCTTGATCTCGGCCTTGCTGGGGCGTGAGCGGCGTGGCTTGACGGTGAGCCCGTAGGCGACGTTCTGGAACACCGTCATGTGCTTGAACAACGCATAGTGCTGGAAGACGAAACCGACGCTGCGCTTGCTGACATGCAGATCGGTGGTGTCTTCGCCGTGGAAGCGGATCCGCCCGGTATCGGGCTGTTCTAGCCCTGCGATGACGCGCAGCAGGGTGGTCTTGCCCGAGCCCGACGGCCCGAGCAGGGCGGTGAGCTCACCATCGCGGAAGGTCAGGCTGACGTTGTCGACGGCGATGAAGTCACCGAAGTGCTTGTTGACGTGATCGATCTCGATGCTCATGGCGTTCTCGTGGATTCAGAAGGCAGACTCATTCGGCGGCGAGGCGCTGTCGGCGCTCGTCGTGCCATTCGACAAGGCTCTTGATGGCGATGGTGACCAGCGCCAGGCCGGTCAGCAGTGATGACACGGCGAAGGCGGCGGTGAACTGGTACTCGTTGTAGAGCACCTCGATATGTAGCGGCAGGGTGTTGGTCTCGCCGCGAATGCGGCCCGATACCACCGCGACGGCACCGAACTCGCCCATGGCGCGGGCGTTACACAGGATCACGCCGTAGATCAGCCCCCACTTGATGTTGGGCAGGGTGACGTGCCAGAAGGTCTTCCAGCCGCTGGCCCCCAGGGTCAGCGACGCCTCTTCTTCTTCCTTGCCCTGCTGCTGCATCAACGGAATCAGCTCGCGAGCCACGAAGGGCAGCGTACCGAAGACGATGACGATGACGATGCCCGGCACCGCATAGAGAATCTTCAGGTCGTGTTCCGATAGCCAGGGGCCGAGCCAGCCCTGGGAGCCAAACATCACCACGAAGATCAGGCCGACGACCACGGGGGAGATGGCGAACGGCATATCGATCATCGAAATCAGCACCGACTTGCCACGAAACTCGAACTTGGCCACCGCCCAGGCGGTGGCCACGCCGAACACCAGGTTGGCGGGTACCGCGATGGCGACCACCAGGAGCGTCAGCCGGATGGCCGCCAGGGCGTCGGGTTCGGTGATCGCCGCTTGCCAGGCATCGATGCCCTGGCTGAAAGCGCTGTAGAGCACCACGATCAGCGGCAACACCAGAAACAGGCCGAGAAAGGTCAGGGCCATGGCGATCAGGCAGCGCCGCAGCCAGACCGGCTCCTCGGTGGCACGACGCCAGTGCGCGACCAGCGTGGTGTGGGATACCGATGATGAGAGACTCGATGAGGTCATGAAACGAATTCCTTAACGGCGCCGCGAGGCCCACCACTGCAGGCCGTTGATCAGCAGCAGGAGCAGGAAGGCGGCAAGCAGCATCACGCTGCCGATGGCGGCAGCGCCGTGATAGTCGAACTGCTCGATCTTGGCGACGATCAGCAGCGGCGTGATCTCGGTGCGATAGGGCAGGTTGCCGGAGATGAACACCACCGAGCCGTACTCGCCCAGGGCGCGGGCGAAGGCCAGAGCGAAGCCGGTCAAAGCCGCCGGCAGCAGGGCCGGGAGAATCACCCGGCGAATGGTGGTGAAACGGCTCGCTCCCAGGCTGGCCGAGGCTTCCTCGAGTTCCGCTTCGAGATCCTCCAGCACCGGCTGCACGGTGCGCACCACGAAGGGCAGACCGATATAGGTCAGGGCGATGACCACCCCGAGCTGGGTATAGGCGACCTTGATGCCGAAGAGGTTCAGGTACTGCCCCACCCAGCCCGTGGTGGCGTAGAGGGTCACCAGGGAAATCCCCGCCACCGCCGTCGGCAGCGCGAAGGGGAGATCGACCAGGGCATCGATGATTCGCTTGCCGGGGAAGGTGTAGCGCACCAGCACCCAGGCCACCAGCATCCCGAAGACCAGGTTGATCGTGGCGCCTACCAAGGAGGCACCGAAGGAGAGCTTATAGGAAGCCACCACCTGGGGATGGCTGATCGCTGACCAGAAGTCCGCCCAGCTCATGGTGGCGGTAAAGACCAGTAGCCCAGCCACGGGGATCAAAAAGATCAAGCCGAGATAGAACAGCGAGAACCCCATGGTCAGGCCGAAGCCCGGGATCACGCTGCGAGGTTGGTTGAGGATCGGCATGGTCTAATCCGTCGTTTATCTGTGAGTCGGTTACCCAAGAGTCGATTGCCCAAAAACCCCGGGCGCGAGGCCCGGGGGAGAGATCAGCCAGGATGCTCAGTCGGTGGGATTGCCGACCTGCTGCAGGATGTCGTCGAAGCGGCCACCATCGTTGAAGTGGGTCTCCTGGGCGTTGGTCCAGCCGCCGAATACCTCATCGACAGTGAAGCGCTCGACATCGGGGAACTGGTCTGCGAATTCCTTGGCGATCTCGGGGTCGGCAGGCCGATAGAAGTGCTTGCCGGCCAGGCGCTGTGCGTCATCGGTATAGAGCTGCTCGAGGTACGCCGTCGCCACCTCGCGGGTGCCATGCGCCTCGACATTCTTGTCGATCACCGTTACGGGCGGTTCGGCGAGGATGCTCACCGACGGCACCACGATCTCGAAGTCTCCCTTGCCGAGGCGTTCTGTCGCCAGGAAAGCCTCGTTCTCCCAGGCCAGCAGCACGTCGCCGATGCCGCGCTGGACGAAGGTGTTGGTGGAGCCGCGGGCACCGGAGTCGAGCACCGGCACGTTCTTGTAGATGTCACGCACGAACTCGAAGGTCTTCTGCTCATCGCCGTCGAACTTGTCCAGCGCATAGCCCCAGGCCGCCAGGTAGTTCCAGCGTGCGCCGCCGGAGGTCTTGGGGTTGGGGGTGATGACCTCGAGATCATCGCGGGTGAGGTCGTCCCAGTCCTGGATGTTCTTCGGGTTGCCATCGCGGACCAGCAGCACGATGGTCGAGGTGTAGGGGGCGCTGTTGTTGGGCAGGCGCGACTGCCAGTCGGCCGGGATTAGGTTGGCACGCTTATGGAACTGGTCGATGTCATAGGCCAGCGCCAGGGTCACGACATCCGCCGGAAGGCCATCCAGTACGGCTCGCGCCTGGGAGCCGGCCCCCCCATGAGATTGACGGACGGTGACGTCGTCACCGGTCTGCTCCTTCCAGTAGTCGCTGAACCAGTCGTTGTACTCTCGATAAAGCTCGCGGGTCGGGTCGTAGGAGACGTTAAGGATCTCAACATTCTCGGCGTGGGCTTGTCCGCCGGGGAGTGAGACAGTCAGCACTGAGGCGGCAGCCATCAGCGCCAGGCCGAAACGGTAGGGTGAGGAAAGCGAACGTGGCATGAGGTGAGCTCCGTATGCGTTGATGGTGTGGTCCACCCTACTGCCGCCTCTCACGCCACTAGAACGAATTAAAAACGGATTGCTTATTCTTTTATTGAATTAAACCGGGTTGCCGGCCAGCACCTGCTGGACGGTGGCCTCATCCAGGTCGTCTCGGCAGAACTGCAGGAAGTGGTAGGCGAACCCGCGCAGGAAATGTCCCCGGCGCAGGGCCAAGTAGGTGGTGTTGCGCGGGAGCAGCTCGCTGGCGTCGAGCAGCCTCAGCCCTCGGTCACGCTCTTCGTGATAGGCCATCGACGCGATGACCCCGACACCCAGGCCGAGTTCCACATACGTCTTGATGACATCGGCATCCAGCGCCGTGAGCACGATATCGGGTACCACATCGGCGGCGGCGAAGGCCTGGTCGATGCGGGCACGACCGGTGAAGCCTTCGTGATAGGTGACGATGGGATGCGTGGCGATTCGCGGCAGGGTCAGCGGCTGTCCATCGTCCAATGGGTGTCCCTCCGGGACGATCACCCCGTGGTACCAGTGGTAGAAGGAGAAGCAGGCGAACAGTTGCCCGTGCTCGTGCAGGGCCTCGGTGGCCACCCCGATATCCACCTTGCCGGCCTTGAGCATCGAGACGATCTCGTCTGGCCCGCACTGGTGAAGCTCCAGGTGAACCTTGGGGAAGGCCTGCTTGAAGCGGGCGATGATTGGCGGCAGCGCATAGCGGGCCTGGGTATGGGTGGTGGCGATGGCCAGGTTACCCTGGTCTTCGTGGGTCAGCTGCTGAGCCGAGCGTTTGAGGTTCTCCGCATCCAGCAGGATGCGCTCGATGATCTCAAGCAGGGTGCTGCCGGCTTGCGTCAGTCCCAGGATGCGCTTCCCTCGGCGCTCGAAGAGCTCGACACCCAGCTCCTCTTCCAGGTCACGAATGTGCTTGCTGGCCCCCGATTGAGAGGTGAAGAGCGCGTTGGAGGCCTCCGTGAGGTTGAAGTGCTGGCGTACGGTTTCTCGCACGATGCGCAGCTGTTGAAGGTTCATGCGGAATATCCCTGCACAGGAAATGCTTATGGGAATATAAAATACGTTTTTTATTCTTTAAAAGCATTTGTTGCGATATGGATATCAATACGACGGCTTATTCTGGAGGCGGGAAGGTCACGTCGAAGCCGCGGCCATCGAGCTGGCGGATGTCGATCGGGCGACCCTGGTCATCAAGTTCCACCAGGCCGATGCCGCTGCCGTTCCACAGCCGTTCGCCGGCCTTGGCGCAGTCCGGGTCGCGCGGGGTGATCTGCATGCGCCGGCGCTTGGTGAACCAGTTGAGCGGCGAGCGCGGGGCGTAGAGCCAACGGTTGAGGCGGTCGAACCAGTCGAGCAGGGTGTCGGGGAAAGCGTTCTTGATGCCGCTGGAGGTGATCTGCCAGATCCTCGGTCCCTCGCGGTGCTGACGGATATGGATGTCGTAGGCGAAGGAGTAGTGCACGTCGCCGGAGAGGATCACGTAGTGTCCCGGAGTGCGTGAGTGGCGGAAGATATTGAGCATCACGCTGGCGGCACCGCGATGGGCCATCCAGTTCTCGGCGTCGACGAGCAGCGGTCGGCCGGCCAGGGTGAAGAGCCGCTGGATGGTCTCGATCAGCTTGACGCCGAACATCGGGGCCGGCGAGACGATCACCACCGATGTGGCGCCGAGGATCTGCTGCTGAAAGTCCGAGAGCGCTTCCCAGTCCATCAGGCCCGAGGGGCGAGCCGGGTGGCGCTCGCTGCGCCAGCGTCGGGTGCGGGTGTCCAGCACCACCAGCTTGGGCTCGCCCTCGACCTCCACCTCCCAGCCCTGGAAACGCAGTAATTGCTGGATGACGGCGTCCTGCTCTTTGGCGGCCAGCCATCCCCCCTGGCTGGCCGCCGAGGCCAGCAGGTCGGCCGCCTTGCCCAGCGGCTCGGCCAGGCGATCCGGGTCGTTGCCCCAGCCCTGGCAGAGCAGGTAGGCGAGCAGGGCGTTGCCGATGATGCGTCGTGAGAAGGGATGCCCGTAGGCGGTGCGCTCCCAGTCCGCGGTGAGGTTCCAGTCGTCGGTGATGTCGTGGTCGTCGAAGATCATCAGCGAGGGCAGGTGGGCCATCACCCGGGCGGCGGCGGGCAGCCCCTCGGCGAAGCGCGCGATGACCGCAGCTTCCTCGCCGAAGCAGGCTGCCTCCTGCTCGTCCAGCGGCGGCTCACGTATCTCGACCAGCCGCCAGGGCACCGGCGACCAGACCAGCAGGTACATGGCGATGACCTCGGCGAAGCTCATCAGGTGGTTGTGGGCATTGGCCGAGGTGAAGACCGGCTTTCTCACCCCGCCGAAGAAGCGCTCGCGCAGGTTGTCGCTGCTCTTGACGTCCGGCAGCATCGCCTCGCGCCGGTAATAGCTGGCAGGGTCGGCGTAGAGGGCCTGGCTATCGGCCACGGTGGCCCCTTCCAGGGTCTCGTCGAACAGGCCCAGCCGGCGGATCAGCGCGTGGATGGCGACCAGCAGCGGGCCGGCGACGTCGTCGGCATAGATCTGGTCGCCGGTCATCAGCAGCCAGGCGGGCCAGGCCTCGGGCGTCGTCCGTCGTTCGGCCAGCCAGGCATCGGCACGCACCAGGCCGTCGGGACCGTCGTGATGGGGCCGGCGGCACGAGCCATGCAGCAGGCGGCGGTGGCTGTCGGCCAGCACGAACCTGGGGTGCCTGGCGCCCTGGTACAGCAGGTGAGGCGCCCAGTCGGCGATACCGCCCCCGACGTCACCGCCCCCGACGTCGCTCCCGTCCGAGGCGATCGTCAGGTCGTAGTCGATGCGCACACCACGCGGCAGGGGTATCTCGAGGGTCACGTCGATCAGGTGCAGCCAGGCATGCTGGCCCAGCGGCAGCCGCTGCAGGCGCCGCGCGTTGAGCGTCAGGCGGCGCGGTGGGTGTCCGGCGGGGTGCAGCATCAGGCCGAGCTCGAGGGGCTGTGAGCCCACCAGCCAGATCACCAGGCGCTCCGCGCTCAGGCGTCGCAGGAGGGGGCCGGCGAGGACGTCAGGCAGCGAAGCGGTGTCGGGGGACATGGCCGTCCTTTGCGGCGTTGATGGTGCCGCTGGTAGTGATCGGGTCAACAGATTAGGCTGGCCGCTGTGTCGTTCCACTTTGCCCGTTCCCTGATGGAGACTTCCACCATGAGCGTGATGCTGCTCGGCCTGGTGATCTTTCTTGGCATGCACTCGATACGTATTCTGGCTGACGACTGGCGAGGTACCCAGATCCAGCGCATGGGCGAGTTGCCCTGGAAGGCGCTCTTTTCGGTGATCTCGATCATCGGCCTGGCGCTGGCGATCTGGGGCTTTGGCCAGATGCGCCTCGACCCGGTATCGGTCTGGCAGCCCCCGGCTGGCCTGCGCCATCTCGTCGCGCTGCTGATGATCCCCGCCTTCATCCTGCTGGTGGCGGCCTATGTGCCCCGTAACCACCTCAAGGCACGGCTCGGCCATCCGATGATCCTGGCGGTGAAGCTCTGGGCCCTCGCCCACCTGCTGGTCAACGGTCGGTTGGGCGACATCGTCTTCTTCGGTGCCTTCCTGGTGTGGGCGGTGTTCGATTTCCGTGCCGCTCGTCGCCGTCCCCGTCCGCAATCTGCTGCCCCGAGTGTGGCGGGCACCGTCGCCACCGTGGTGATCGGCCTGGTGGCCTACGTCCTCTTCGCCTTCTACCTGCATCCCGTGCTCATCGGCGTGCCGGTGATGTGACTCGGACCCGGCGAGCCGGGCTCTCTGACGCAGCGACTGGGCCTTTCCCTATATGGCTATTGTGCTACGTTGATTGAGTCGAAACTGAGCCGTCATCGCAGCGTCATGCCGTTGTCACCTCGCAGCGCGATAACGGGGGCACCTTAACGCACCATGGAGAGTTCGTCATGTCGATCACTCGTCGTCGTTTCCTCAAGGGCAGCCTGGTCGCCGGTGCTGCGGCCAGCGTACCGTCCTTCTATGTTAATACGCTGCTGGCGCAAGAGCAGACCCTGCGCATCTACGCCTGGGCGGGCTACTTCGACGAGCGCATGCTGGAAGACTTCACCGAGAAGACCGGGATCAAGGCCACCTTCACACCTTACGGCACCAACGATGAACTGATGAACTCGCTGCGGGCCAGCGACGGTAGCGGTTTCGACGTGATCATGCCCACCGTGGATCGGGTGCCGGGCTATCTGGACTACAACCTGATCCAGCCCCTGGACACCTCGCGCATCAACTGGGATGGCGCCCTGGAGAGTGCCATCGAGGGCTCCAGGACCGGCGGGGTGGTGGATGGCAAGCGCTACTTCGCGCCCAGCGACTGGGGCACTGAGGCGATCACATGGAATCGCCGCTTCGCCGACGTCGACCGCGCCAACCTGAGCTATGCCGACCTGTGGAATCCCGAGCATGGCCAGGGCGTCACCGTGCGCAGCCACTCGGCGCTGGTCGGCATCGGCCTGTGGCTGGAGCGCGAAGGGCGGTTACCCTTCCCGCTGCTCGACTCCTACCGCAGCGAGGAGGCGATGCGCGCCAACTTCGATGTCATCCTCGAGGAGGCGATCAAGCACAAGTCGATGCTGGTGCAGTTCTGGAGCACCGAGAACGAGGCCCAGGCCGCCTTCCGCACCAACGGCGCGATCATCGGCCAGACCTGGGACTCCACCGCCTTCCGCCTGCAGCAGGAGGACGAGGAGATCGTCTATGGGGCGCCGAAGGAGGGAGCACTGGCGTGGATGGAGGGCTTCGTGATTCCGCGCAACGCCCGCAACCCGGATGCCGTCTACGAGCTGATCAACTGGTACTACACCCCCGAGGCGGGCGCGATGTTCGTCGAGGCCACCGGCTACAATTCCACGGCCAAGGGCGCCACCGAGCTCTTGCCCGAGGCGACGCGCAATTTCTTCATCAAGTCGTATACCGAGCAGGATCTGGCCAACCTCTGGTGGTGGCCGATCCAGGAGCCCTGGTACGTGGCGCTGCGCAACGAGTACCAGGATCGCTATCTCTCCGCCTGACGCATGCCTGACCGCGAGGTGACCATGGAGGACGGCAGCGTCCGCCTGGAGAAGGTGGTGATGCGCTTCGGCGACTTCACCGCCATCGACACGACGACGCTCGAGATCGGCTCGGGGGAGTTCTTCAGCTTCCTCGGCCCCTCGGGCTGCGGCAAGACCACCCTGCTCAACATGATCAGCGGTTTCCTGGTGCCAAGCGAAGGGCGGGTGCTGATCGGCGGCGAACCCATGGGCGGCGTGTCGGTGAACCGTCGTCCTACCGCGATGATCTTCCAGAACCTGGCGCTCTTCCCGCTGATGACGGTGTTCGAGAACATCGAGTTTGGCCTGGAGGTGCGTGGGGTCGACCGCAAGGCGCGTCGCGAGGCCTCCGAACGGCTGCTGGCGCTGGTGGCACTCGAGGGCAGCGGGCCCAAGCGGATCAGCGAGCTCTCCGGTGGCCAGAAGCAGCGGGTGGCCATCGCCCGGGCGCTGGCCGTGGAGCCGCGGGTGCTGCTGCTCGACGAGCCGCTCTCGGCGCTGGACCTCAAGCTGCGCCAGCACATGCGTGCCGAGCTCAAGGCGATCCAGCGAAAGACCGGTATCACCTTCATCTACATCACCCACGACCAGGGCGAGGCGCTGACCATGTCCGACCGGGTGGCGGTGATGTCGGCGGGGCGTATCCAGCAGGTGGCCGACCCGGTGACCCTCTACCGCTCACCAGCCACCGGCTTCGTGGCGGCCTTCGTCGGCGAGAACAACCGGCTGGAGACGACGCTGATCGAGCGCCAGGGCGAGCGGGTGCGCCTGGATGGCTGTGCGTTGGGCGAACTGGCCGGCCGCGTCGCGGCCACCAGTGGACTGCATCGCGGCGATCGCGCGGCGCTGTATATCCGTCCCGAACATCTGCGCCCGGTCGACGAGGGCGAAAGCGGCCCCACCTTGGCGGCGACCCTCGAGGCGGTCCATTTCGAGGGGGCCTGGGTAGTGCTGGAAGCGCGGCTTGAGGCCAGCGGTGAACTGCTCAGGGTGCAGCTCGGCCACGAGATCTCCCGGCAGTACACCGATACCCTGGTCGCTGGGCGGCGCATGATCTTCGGCTACGATCCAGACGATGCGGTGGTGCTGCCCGAGGATGGCGGCCCGCGGGTCGACGAGGCGACCGGCGAGGTGGTGGAGGCCGGTGATGTTTAGGCAGCTCGCCGCGCGTTTCGGCGGCCCCCTGGCCATGGCAATCCTCGGCCTCTTGGGTATCTGGCTGATCGTGATGGTGACCCTGCCGCAGCTGCAGATGATCGACTACTCGCTGCGCCCCAACCTGCTGCCGGCCCAGCGGGGCGGGCCGGAGGATGGCTGGACGCTGACCAACTACACCACCCTGTTCGCCAATGACATCCACCGGGCGATCTTCTTCAAGACGCTGTGGTCCAGCGTGCTGGTGACCCTGCTCACCCTCGGCGTGAGCTATCCGCTGGCCTGGTACCTGGCCAAGGTGGCCACCCCGCGGCAGGCGGCGCTGTGCATCCTGCTGCTGATCATTCCCTTCTGGATCAACGAGATCCTGCGCACCTACTCATGGTTTATCATCCTTGCCTTCCGCGGGCCGCTCAACGAGGTGCTGATGATGCTGGGGCTGATCGACCGGCCAATCCGTTTCCTCAGCGGTGACGCCGGGGTGATGGTGGGCATGGTCTACGCCTATATCCTGTTCATGGTGTTCCCGGTCTACAACGCCATCGAGAGCCTCGACGACAACCAGGTGCGGGCCGCCCGGGACTTGGGGGCAGGGACGGTGCGCACCCATCGGCGCATCGTCATCCCCCATGCCAAGCCGGGGATCGCCACTGGCTGCATCATGACCTTCATGCTGGCGGCGGGCAGCTATGCAGTGCCGGCGCTGCTCGGTTCGCCAGGCAGCCGCTGGTTCACCCAGATCATCTACAACTGGTTCTTCGAGGGCGGCAACTGGAACCAGGGGGCGGCCTACGCCTTCCTGCTGCTGGTGCTGTGCATCGGCTTCATGTCGTTGGTGATGAAGGTGTTCAAGGTGGGCCTGGGGGACTTTGCCAAATGAGCAACTTGGCCAAATGACGGGGGGCCGGGCGTGAGCTCACAGCGACTGATGGCCCTGGGCCTGCGCATCTATGTGGTGGTGTTCTTCGCCTACCTGTTCCTGCCGCTGCTGGTGATGGCGGCGGCCACCTTCAACGATAGCCGCTTTCCCACCGTGACCCCCTGGAACGGCACCACCCTGAAGTGGTTCGGCGAGCTCGCCGCCGACAGTCGCATGTGGCAGGCGCTCACCAACAGCGCCATCGTCGCCATCGGCGTGCTTTGCCTGGCGGTGCCCATCGGCATCGCCACGGCGCTGTTCCTCAACACCGTGCAGAGCCGCGCCAAGCCCTTCCTGTATGCGCTGATCCTCTCGCCGCTGCTGACGCCCGGGGTGATCATCGGCATCTCGACGCTGATCTTCTGGCGCCAGCTCGGCGTCGGCGGCGGCATCTTCCTCACTGTGCTCGGCCAGGCCACCTTCATCGCCGCCTACGTGATGCTGATGGTCACCGCACGGCTGCAGCGCTTCGACCGCACCATGGAGCGCGCCGCCCTGGATCTGGGCGCCAGCCAGTGGCAGATGTTCCGGCGCATCCTGCTGCCCTACCTCAAGCCGGCGATCCTCTCGGCGGCGGTGATCGCCTTCCTGCAGTCCTTCGAGAACTACAATACCTCGCTGTTCGTGGTGGGCTACGACACCACCCTGACGGTCTACATCGCCTCCAAGGTGCGCACCGGCCTCACGCCAGCGGTCAATGCCCTGGGGCTGATCCTGATACTCGTCACCGTGCTGCTGGCCGTGGCCTACGAGGTCAAGCGGCGCCGCGAGGCCGTGCGGGTGGTGAGCGTATAATAGGGGCGCCGGGGGCAGACCGAAGGGGAGGTCCTACGCCAGGGATGGCGTCGGTAGCGCCCATGGAGGGGTTTACAGCGCCTCCCCGCAGGTCTGCCGCCGGATCAGCCCCGGGCCAAGTCCAATGCTATGCTGGTGCCCACCGCAAGGGAGGGCTCATGGCTCACGATCACGACCATTCGCATCACCACACTCATCACGCCGGGCAGGACAGCCAGCGCCGGCTCTTCTGGGCGATCCTGCTCACTGGCGGCTTCATGATCGCCGAGGTGGTGGGCGGTATCGTCTCCGGCTCGCTGGCGCTGCTGGCCGATGCCGGCCACATGCTCACCGACACCGCCGCCCTGGGGCTGGCCTGGTTCGCCGCCCGCATCAGCCGCCGCCCGGCGGACGAGAAGCGCAGCTTCGGCTACCACCGGGTGCAGATCCTGGCCGCCTTCGTCAATGGCCTGACGCTGATCGCCATCGTCGTGTGGATCCTCATCGAGGCGATTCGCCGGCTGCTCTCGCCGGTGGCGGTGATGGGGTCCACCATGCTGGCGATCGCCGCCCTGGGGCTGGTAGTCAACGTGGTGGTGTTCGCCATCCTGCACTTCGGCGACCGTGACAACCTCAATATCCGCGGGGCCGCCCTGCATGTGCTGGGCGACCTGCTGGGGTCGGTGGCGGCCATCGTCGCGGCCGTGGTGATACTGGCCACCGGCTGGATGCCCATCGACCCGCTGCTCTCGGTGCTGGTGGCGATGCTGATCCTGCGCAGCGCCTGGAAGCTGACTCGGGAATCCGCTCATATCCTGCTGGAGGGCACGCCGGAAAGCCTGGACCCAGTGACGCTGCGCCGCGAGATTCCCGAGCAGCTCGAGGCGGTCTGCAACGTGCATCACGTGCATGTCTGGTCGCTGACGCCGGGGCGTCACCTGATCTCGCTGCATGCGGCCATCGCGGAGGGCGAGGATCGCCAGGCCGCGCTGGTGGCGATCCGGAGCCTGCTCGAGGAGCGCTACGGCCTGGACCATGCCACCATCCAGCTGGAGAGCTGGCACCAGTGTGCCGACGAGCCCGACAGCGACGAGAGGCACGACAAGGCGGATACCCGGGCCGCTAGACCAACTTGCTGTAGCGAAGCTGGATGACCGCCTCGGGTGGGGAGAAGCTCTCGGCGTGAGCGCTCTCCCAGTAGTCGCGGAATACCGGGTGGCGATCGGCGCCACCGCTCAAAAGTTCACCCGGCGTCAAATGATCGTGCAGTTCGCTGAAGCTTTTCACCTCATGACGCGACACCCTATGTAGCACGTGCTCCGGGCCAAGCTCAGCGGGGTGCGACAGGCCAGCGGCTCCCAGCATCTCGGCGAGAGCGGCGAGGGTATTGGCGTGAAAGCGTGCGACCCGCTGCGCCTTGCTCGGGACATCGAGGCGGCTGCCGCGCAAGGAATCCTGAGTGGCCACGCCGCTGGGACAACGGTCGTTGTGACAGCTCTGGGCCTGAATGCAGCCCAGCGCAAACATGAAGCCGCGTGCCGCATTGCACCAGTCAGCGCCCAGCGACATGGCCCTGGCAATATCGAAGGCGCTGATCATCTTGCCGGCCGCGGCAAGATGAACCCGGTCGCGCAGGCCAGCACCCACCAGGGTGTTGTGAACCAGCTGCAGCGCTTCACTCAGCGGCATGCCCAGGCGGTTGATGAACTCCAGCGGCGCGGCGCCGGTGCCGCCCTCGCCGCCATCCACTACCACGAAGTCAGGGTGCTCGCCGGTCTCGAGCATCGCCTTGACGATGGCGAACCACTCCCAGGGGTGTCCAATGGCGAGCTTGATGCCCACTGGCTTGCCGTCGGCCAGGTCGCGCAGTTCGTTGATGAAGGCGATCATCTCTCGCGGTGTAGAGAAGGCCGAGTGGGCTGCGGGGGAGATGACGTCCTCACCTTGTGGGACGCCCCGGGTGGAGGCGATCTCGGGAGTCACCTTGGCGGCGGGAAGGATGCCGCCGTGGCCCGGCTTGGCGCCCTGGGAGAGCTTGATCTCGATCATCTTGACCCCTTCCTGGCGGGCATTGCGGCGAAAGCGCTCGGGATCGAAGCGTCCCGACTCGTCGCGGCAACCGAAGTAGCCTGAACCGATCTCCCAGACCAGGTCTCCGCCGCGACGGTGATAGGGCGAAATCGCCCCCTCTCCGGTGTCGTGGTAGAAGCCACCTTCCCGGGCGCCGTCGTTAAGGGCGCTGATGGCGTTGGCGGAAAGGGCGCCGAAACTCATCGCCGAGATATTGAACACGCTGGCCGAGTAGGGGCGCGCGCGGCCTACCCCCACGGTAATGCGAAAGTCAGCCTTGTCGGTCTCTACCGGCGTCAGCGAATGGTTCATCCATTCGTAGCCAGGGTGGTTCATGTCGTGAAGCGAGCCGAAGGGCTGCTTGTCGCTGATTCCCTTGGCGCGTTGATAGACCAGGCGGCGCTGTTCCCGGGAGAAGGGTACCTGTTCGGTATCGGTCTGGATGAGATACTGGCGAATTTCGGGGCCGAAGGCTTCAAGGTTATAGCGCAGGTGGGCCAAGATCGGGTAGTTGCGGCTTACCGTGCGGGTGCGCTGCAGCAGGTCATAGCTGCCCAGGGTCACGAGCAGGCCAAACACCAGCACGCCCCAGCCCCACCCAGGGGAGAGGATGATCAGTCCGAACAGGCTGACGGCCAGGCCCAGCAGACTGAGCGCGTAGGCGCTGTAGCGAAGGGGCAGAGGCGAGAGGTGGGGGAGCTTCGACATGACGCACTCCTTGCGGGGACGGGAAACCCATTGCACGGGGACTCAGGCGCCGTGTCAACGCGTCAATAAAGGGGCAGCGAGAAAGTCGATTCATCGGGCGCTGCCGAGGCTGCTAAACAGCCCCACCAGGCTGACCACGATGAGCACCGCGCCAAGCACCCGGAAGTAGAGGTTGGCACGACTGCCCACTAGATAGCGGTGGGCGCGCTCGCCCAGCAGGTGTCCGACCAGCGCACAGGGCAGCAGCCACAACTGATGGATGAGTTGCAGGTCGACGCCGGCGATCACGAAGGAGACCATCTTGATCAACACCAGGATGAACCACAGCACGAAGAGAGTGTCGCGCAGCTGGTGGGTGGCGACGTGGCTGGCGAACACCGCGACGATCAATGGGGCGCCGATCAGCGAGGTGCCACTGACATAGCCGCCCAGTACCAGCAGCAGCGTGTCCACCACTCGGTTGTGGCTGCGAAAGGGCTTGTCGAGCACATAACCGATGGCATAGCCCATCACGATCACGAAGATGATGTTGGTCAGCACGTTGCCCGGCAGGGTCAGCAGGCCGACCACGCCTATCAGCTTGGGGATGATCATCACCTTCATCGCCTTGAGCAGGTAGCCCCAGTCGATGTTGCTCTCGCTCGGCGCCTGGCCGTGGTTGTCGGCCATCAGCTGCCGGTGACCGCGCCAGGCGATCCAGCTGGAGAAGATCAGCAGATGCACGGCGATGATCGGTAGGAACACCAGCGGCTCGTCGAGCACTAGCAGCAGGAAGGGCAGCGACAGCACCGCGCCGCCGAAGCCCAGGCTGGTGCGCACGAAACCGCTCCACACGAAGATCAGCCCGATCAGGACCAGCTGGTGAATCTCGAGGTCGGCCATCACGGGGCTCCTTTCCCGGATCGAGGTGTCATGAAGAGGGCGCGTCCCACACGCCGGCGAGCACTTTCAGCGCCTCGGCGATCACCAGGCCGCGCTCCTGACCTTCGGCCATGGCCAGGGCGTCGCGGGCCAGGCTTTGGCCAACATCCAGCTCGCCGCGACGCACCTTCTCCAGCAGGTTGCCGCTCATGGCGCGGTGCAGCTCGGTCTCGAGCTGCGGAGTGATATCAGCCAAACTTATACACTGGTTTTGCATTTCTCAATTGATTCGCAGGGCGATCAGGTTAGGCTAGGGGCATCCATCCCCGATGCCGACAACGACGAGACGAGGCCCATGAGCACAGCCAGCATCCAGCATTATATCAACGGGCAAATGATGGCCGGCGAGTCCGGCCAGCACCAGGCGGTCACCAACCCGGCTACCGGCCAGGTCACCGGTCAGGTGGCCCTGGCTTCCCAGGCCGACGTGGCCACTGCCGTCACTGCGGCCCAGGCCGCCTTCCCGGCCTGGGCCGATACTCCGCCGATCCGCCGCGCCCGGGTGATGTTCAAGCTCCTCCAGCTGCTGGGCGAGCACAAGGATGACCTGGCGCGCGCCATCACCCTGGAGCATGGCAAGGTGTTCACTGATGCCCAGGGCGAGGTCGCCCGCGGCATCGATATCGTCGAGTTTGCCTGCGGCATCCCGCAGCTGCTCAAGGGCGACTACACCGAGCAGGTCAGCAACGGCATCGACAACTGGACGATGCGCCAGCCGCTGGGTGTGGTGGCTGGCGTCACTCCCTTCAACTTCCCGGCCATGGTGCCGATGTGGATGTTCCCCATCGCCATCGCTGCTGGCAACACCTTCATCCTCAAGCCTAGCCCGCTCGACCCCAGCGCCTCGCTGCTGATCGCCGATCTGCTTGCCCGTGCCGGGCTCCCGGATGGCGTCTTCAATGTGGTGCAGGGCGACAAAGAGAGCGTTGAGGCGCTGCTCGACCATCCTGACGTCAAGGCACTGTCGTTCGTTGGCTCCACACCGATCGCCAATCTTATCTACGAGCGGGGTGCCCGCCATGGCAAGCGTGTGCAGGCCCTGGGGGGCGCCAAGAACCACATGGTGGTGATGCCCGATGCCAACTTCGACAAGGCCGTGGATGCGTTGATTGGCGCCGCCTACGGCAGTGCCGGCGAGCGCTGCATGGCGATCAGCGTGGCGGTACTGGTGGGTGACGTGGCCGACCAGCTCGTGCCGCGTCTGGCCGAGCGGGCGCGCGCCCTCAAGGTCAAGAATGGCCTGGAGCTGGATGCCGAGATGGGGCCCATCGTCACCGCCCAGGCGCACCAGCGCATCACCGGCTATATCGAGAAAGGCGTGAGCGAGGGGGCAGAGCTGGTCGTCGACGGCCGCGACTTCGACGCCACCGGGGCCGGTGACGAGTACGCCGGGGGCTTCTGGATGGGCGGCTCGCTGTTTGACCACGTCACCCCGGAGATGACCATCTACCAAGAGGAGATCTTTGGCCCGGTGCTGGTCTGCGTACGGGTGCCCGATATCGCCACCGCCATCGAGTTGATCAACGACCACGAGTTCGGCAACGGCGTAAGCTGCTTCACCGAGAGCGGCAGTGTGGCTCGCGAGTTTGGTCGTCGCATCCAGATCGGCATGGTGGGCATCAACGTACCGATTCCGGTGCCCATGGCCTGGCACGGCTTCGGTGGCTGGAAACGTTCGCTGTTCGGCGACACCCACGCCTACGGCGAGGAGGGCGTGCGTTTCTACACCAAGCAGAAGTCGATCATGCAGCGCTGGTCGGACTCCATCGATGCCGGCTCCGAGTTCGCCATGCCGACCCACAAGTAATGCCGCCGATCACTGAATGAGCGAGAGGCGCCGGGGACGATGTGAAGAGGAGGTCCTATGCCAGGGATGGCATCGGTAGCGCCCAGGGAGGGGTTCACAGCGCCTCCTCGCAACGTCGTCACCGGAACAGCCTCGAGTGAAGTCATCACCGAGAGCGTGCCATGGCTGACCAGGAATTCGACTATATCGTAGTGGGGGCCGGCACCGCCGGCTGCCTGCTGGCCAACCGCCTGAGTGCCGACCCGGCCAATCGGGTGCTTCTGATCGAGGCGGGCGGTCGCGACAACTACCACTGGATCCATATCCCGGTGGGTTACCTCTACTGCATCGACAACCCGCGCACCGACTGGTGCTTTCGCACCGAGGCCGACCCCGGGCTCAACGGCCGTTCGCTGATCTATCCCCGCGGCAAGACCCTGGGTGGCTGTTCCAGCATCAATGGCATGCTGTATATCCGTGGCCAGTCGCGCGACTACGACGGCTGGGCCGAGGCTACTGGCGACGATGCCTGGCGCTGGGAGAATTGCCTGCCCGACTTCATGAAGCATGAAGACCACTATCGCCTGGATGCCGATGGCGATGCCGACGCAGCCCACTGCAACTACCATGGCCACGGCGGCGAGTGGCGGGTAGAGAAGCAGCGCCTCAAGTGGCAGGTGCTCGACGACTTCGCCACCGCGGCCGTGGAGGCCGGCATCCCGCGGACCCGCGACTTCAACCGCGGTGACAACGAGGGGGTTGACTACTTCGAGGTGAACCAGCGTAGCGGCTGGCGCTGGAATACTTCCAAGGCCTTTTTGCGTGATGCCGTGAAGCGCGACAACCTCACCCTGTGGCACTCCACCCAGGTGCTGGGTCTGGAGGTCGCGAAGGGCGTGAGTGGTGAGCTCCGCTGCCGCGGCGTGCGCGTCGAGCGCGACGGGAAAACGATCACGGTGCAGGCCGGCCGCGAGGTGATCCTCTCCGCTGGCGCCATCGGCTCGCCCCAGCTGCTGCAGCTTTCCGGCATCGGCCCAGCCGACCTGCTGGCCGAGCACGACATCCCGGTGATCCATGACCTGCCGGGGGTCGGCGAAAACCTGCAGGACCACCTGCAAATCCGCTCGGTCTACAAGGTAAAGGCTGCCAAGACCCTCAACACCATGGCCAACTCGCTGCTCGGCAAGGCGGGCATCGGCCTGGAATACCTGCTTAAGCGCTCCGGTCCTATGAGCATGGCGCCTTCGCAGCTGTGTGCCTTTACACGCAGCTGCGACGACTACACGCATCCCAACATCGAGTATCACGTCCAGCCACTCAGCCTGGAGGCCTTCGGTCAGCCATTGCACGATTTCCCGGCGATCACGGCGAGCGTGTGCAACCTCAACCCGACAAGCCGCGGCACGGTGCGCATCAAGAGCGACGACCCGCGCCAGGCCCCGGCCATCGCGCCCCACTACCTTAGCACGCCGGAGGATCGCAAGGTTGCAGCAGACTCGCTGCGGGTCACGCGGCGCATCGCCGAGCAGCCCGCCTTCGCCAAGTATCAACCCGAGGAGTTCAAGCCGGGACTGGCGTACCAGAGCGACGATGACCTGGCTCGCCTGGCTGGAGATATCGGCACCACCATCTTCCACCCGGTGGGCACCACCAAGATGGGGCGCGACGACGATCCCATGGCGGTGGTCGACTCTCACCTGCGGGTACGTGGCGTGGCGGGGTTGCGGGTGGTGGATGCGGGTATCATGCCTACCATCACCAGCGGCAACACCAACTCACCGACGCTGATGATCGCCGAGAAGGCCGCAGCCTGGATTCTTGCGCAAAGAGAGTGAACACCCCTTTTTTGGCATGCAGGCAGCGCCAGGGAGCAGGCGCTGCTGGGCCCCCGGCAAGATTCCTGTCATGCGGCGCAAATAGTGTTTGACCTGCGCAGGGCAACGGGGCAAGATGCACGCAGTTGGTTGGCAAGTGGAACATCGCAAGTGGTCATCGAAGGCTCATGGCGTCGATCTCCCGGTGAAAGTTTCTTGTTTTACCCACTGTAATTCGGGTATTTCCCGGCACAATCTTACGCTATTCGAGGAATTCGATAATGGCTACTGGTACTGTCAAGTGGTTCAACGACACCAAGGGCTTCGGCTTCATTTCTCCGGACGACAACGGTGACGACCTGTTCGCTCACTTCTCCGAGATTAAGGCAGAAGGCTTCAAGTCCCTGCAGGACGGTCAGAAGGTCTCCTTCGACGTCACCCAGGGCAAGAAAGGCCTCCAGGCTTCCAACATTCAGGTGATCGGCTAAACGTCGACCAACCCTGATGTGACTGCCTCTTGGCAAGTGAGAAAGGCCCGCTTATGCGGGCCTTTCGCGTTGTACTGCGGCTACCTTATTTATTCATATTGTATCTAGATAGATTTCTAAAAATAACTTCTTAGAATATCTAACGACGGTCACAATAGCGGCTTTCCCTTTCGTTTATCGGATGTGTCCATGTCACTGGATGCCTGGCTATCGCTCACTGTCGTCATCGCCGTCTTCCCGCTGATGGCCTTCTCGCGAGTGGGTCCCGACATCGTGCTACTGGGTGCGGTGATCCTGCTGCTGACCCTGGGGGTCATCGATCCTGATCAGGCCCTGGCGGGCTTCTCCAACACGGGGCTGTTCACCGTGGCCTTCATGTATGTGCTGGTGGCCAGTATCCGCGAGACCGGCGGGATCGATCTGATCATCCGCCATGTGCTGGGGCATCCGCGCAGCGAGAGGCGGGCGCTGGTGCGCCTGTTGCTGCCAGTGGCTTCGCTGAGCGGCTTTCTCAACAACACCCCCGTGGTGGCGACCTTCATCCCCGCTGTGCTGAGCTGGAGCCGGCGCGTCTTTGTGCCGGCGCATCGCTTGCTGATGCCGCTGAGCTTTGCCTCGATTCTCGGCGGCACCATCACCCTGTTCGGCACCAGCACCAACTTGGTAGTGCATGGTCTGCTGATTGAGCGCGACCCATCGCTGGCCATGGGGCTGTTCGATATCGCCTGGGTGGGCGTGCCAGTGGCGGTGGTGGGCGTGGCCTACCTGCTGCTGCTGGGGCCGCGGCTGCTGCCGGCGCGGCGCGGGGCGGACACGGCCTTTGAGAACCCTCGTGAGTTTACCATCGAGATGGAGGTAGACCCCGGTGGTCCGCTGGTTGATCGCACGGTGGAGGAGGCCGGATTGCGCCACCTCCAGCAGCTGTTCCTGGTAGAGATCGAGCGCGAGGGCAACGTCGTCAGCGTGGTGGGGCCGGGCGAGCGACTCAAGGGAGGCGACCGGCTGGTCTTCGCCGGCACCAGCGAGGGGGCGGTGGAGCTGCAGCAGATCCGTGGCCTGGTGCCGACCCGACAGGGCGCGTCGAGCCTGGAGAAGGACTTCAAGGAGCGCCGCCTGGTGGAGGCGGTGGTCTCCGATCAGTGCCAATTCATCGGCCAGCGCATTCGCGATGGCCACTTCCGGACCTTCTATGGTGCCGCCGTGCTGGCGGTGTGCCGAGGCGGTGAGCGAGTCGCCGGCAGCCTCGGCCAGATTCGCCTGCAGCCCGCCGACGTGCTGTTGCTGGAGGCGCGCCCGCCCTTCATCGAGCGCCATCGCCAGTCGCGCGACTTCTTGCTGATCAGTCAGGTCAATGGCTCGGCCCGCCCGGTCCACGAGAAGGCCTGGCTGGCATGGGGCATCCTGGCCGGCGTGGTACTGCTGGCTACCTTGGGCGTGATGAGCATGATGAACGCCGCCATGCTGGGCGCAGCCCTATCGCTGGCCAGCGGCTGTTGCTCGGTGCGCGCGGCCAAGCAGGGACTGGATACCCAGGTGCTACTGACCATTGCCGCCTCCTTCGGGCTCGGTGCGGCACTGGAGAGCTCGGGAGCGGCGGCCAGCCTGGCCGATCTGGCCCTGGGGCTCGCCGGCGGCAATCCGCTGTTTTTGCTGATAGGCACTTACTTGCTGGTCGCGCTTCTCACTGAGCTTGTCACTAACAATGCGGCCGCGGTGATCACCTTTCCGGTGGTGATGGCCAGTGCCGAGAATCTCGGCGTGAGCCCGATGCCCTATGTGGTGGTGGTGATGTTCGCCGCCTCGGCCAGCTTCCTGACACCCATCGGCTACCAGACCAACCTGATGGTCTACGGGCCTGGCGGCTACCGCTTCGCTGACTTCCTGCGCCTCGGGGGGCTGCTCAATCTGCTCACCGCGGTGGTGGTCCTCTTCTTGGTCCCGCTGATCTGGCCCTTCTGAGCGCACTCGCCGTCGGGCAAGGTTTGCGGTAGGGTGTCGACATTTGAGCGATCCCTTGAGCGGCCTGGAGACCCTCCCATGAACCACCCCGGCGAACTGATCATTGAGCCGAGAAACGGCAAGCCCGCGGATGCCTGCGTGATTATCCTCCACGGGCTAGGCGCCGACGGGCACGACTTCGAATCGCTGCTACCGGCGTTACCTCTGCCCGAGGATGCCGCCGTGCGCTTCATTTTCCCCCATGCGCCACGCCTGCCGGTGACCATCAACGGCGGCATGACGATGCCGGCCTGGTACGACATCAAGGAAATGAGCCTCGATCGCCGGATCGACACGCCCCAGCTGATGGCCTCCGCCGAGCGCATCCAGGCCCTGATGCGCGAACAGATATCACACGGCATCGACAGTCGTCGCATCATCCTGGCGGGCTTTTCGCAGGGTGGTGCGGTGGCCTATCAGGCAGCCCTGACCTTCGAGGCGCCGCTGGGCGGCCTTCTTGCCCTCTCTACCTACTTCGCCACGGCCGACAGCATCGAGCCCTCCGAGGCCAATCGCGGCCTGCCCATCGAGATACACCACGGCAGCTTCGACCCGGTGGTTCCTGAGTCGCTGGGCAAGGCCGGCTACGAGAAGGTGAAGTTGCTGGGCTATCCGGCGCATTATCGTCGCTATTCGATGGCCCATGCGCTCTGTCCACAGCAGATCGTTGACATCGGCCGCTGGCTCAGTGAGCGACTTGCCCGCTGAGCGCCGGCATCCCCGGCATGGTGATGGCATCGGGTGAAATATTCCCCTCTACCGGTACTGGCCAAGCATGCGGGATGCGACCGCCTGGTGGGCACTGTGGGCTATCCTCAGAACCATGATCCTGACCAGTGAAGAGAGATAACCCACTTCTTTCAATGACTCATTCCCCTTATCAAATCACCTAGCACACGAGGAGCATTACTATGTCTCTGTCGGAAGACTTTCGCCTGCCGGTCGCCTGCCCCAGCTGCGGCAGCCATCTAATGCGCGTCTCACAGGTCAAGAACCCCGATGACCAGGTACACTGCGCCTCTTGCCACCGCTACGTCTGTCTATGGCATGAAGCGCAGGAGATCCTGAGGAAAGGTCCCGGCAGCGAGAGTGAAGCGCTGATCGAGAAGGCGGTCAACCGCGGCAATCGCTGAGCCGGCGCCGTCGTCGGGCGAAGCTTGGTTGGCCTAGTGGTCAAGGTTAGAGCAGTTCCTCACCGGCCAGTGCCAGACGCGAGCGCTCCACGCTCTTGAGGGTCACGTGGCCGGCGTGGGGCCAGTCGCGGAAGTGCTGGACCACCGCCGCCATGCCGCAGGTGTTAGCGGTCAGGTACGGCGTGTCGATCTGGCCGACGTTGCCCAGACAGACGATCTTGGTATTGCGCCCGGCGCGGGTAATCAGGGACTTGAGCTGCTTGGGCGTGAAGTTCTGCGCCTCATCGATGATCAGGAAGGTGTCGTTGAGGGTGCGCCCCCGCATGAAGCCGGGCGCACGGATCTGCACCCGCGAGCCGAGTAGCTGGCGGGTGGCGTCCTGATTCCAGGTGCTGCTGCCGTCCTGCTCGTCGCGCAGCAGGTTATCCATGTTGTCGTGGAAGGCGCCCATCCAGGGTGACATCTTCTCCTCCTCGGTGCCTGGCAGAAAGCCGATATCCTCGCTCATCGAGATCGGTGCGCGGGTGAAGACGATGCGTTCGAAGCGCTTGGTGTCCAGGGTCTGCTGGAAGGCGGCAGCCAGGGTCATGAAGGTCTTGCCGGTACCCGCGCTGCCGGCGATGGTTACCAGGTCGATGTCGTCATCCATCAGCAGGTTGAGAGTGAAGTTCTGCCGGCTGTCGTGAGCGTGAACGCCCCAGACGCTGCTGCCATGGCGGTAGTTGGTAAGCAGCTCGAGGTGGGCGTGCTTCGGCCCCACTTCGCGCACGATGGCCTCGAAGCTGGCACCGTTGTCGCTGTCCGAGACTAGCATGCCGAGATGCCATTCGCGGGGCATGTCGCCGGCCAGGCGGTAGACGACCTTGCGGTCCTGGCGCTCGACCTTGACGTCCACCGAGAGGCTTTCCCAGAGCCCGCTGCCGTCATGGCCGGCATCCGGATAGAGCCGGGCACCATCGGTCATGGCGTCGCTGTCGTCGAAGGCCCGATCGGTCAGGTAGTCCTCTACCGGCACCCCCAGCGCGGCCGCCTTGACCCGCAGGTTGATGTCTTTGGTGACCAGTATCACCGAGGCGTCGGGCCGCTCGTCGCGCAGCCGGCAGGTCTCGGCCAGCAGGCGGTTGTCGGGGGTGTCTTCCAGCGGCTCCAGCGGCGCCAGATGGGCGTAGCAGAGCAGGCGCAGGCAGCCTTCGGGGCCGCTGAGTCGGGGAATGGGAATACCATCGCGGATCTGGTCGAGATCGACGTTGGCGGTGAGCTCTGACAGGGTGCGGCTGACCTGGCGGGCGGTGCGGGCGATCTCGCGGATGCCGTTTTTGTGCTTGTCGAGCTCCTCGAGCACGGTCATGGGAATCACCACTTCATGCTCGTCGAACTGGTAGAGGGCGGCGGGGTCGTGGATCAGCACGTTGGTGTCCAGCACGTAGAGACGGGTGGCCTTCTTGTCGATGCGTACCATCGGCGCAGTTCTCCTTGTCGTCATAGTGTCGACACTGCCGGGGCACGATGTCAGTGGCATGACAGGCACACCGCGGTGTCGTCCCGCTCGATGCGACGTTCACCTCCTTTGCTGTGGGCCTATCCGGTTGGGTGCCTCTCGAACGATGAGATGCCCTTGTGTCTCGAGCATGGACGCCATCCCTCCATGCTGCAAAGCACTATCTTCAGGGCCCTTCAACGCTTTCTCCGCGAGTGGCCTCGATCTCCTGGAAGATGCGTTCCACGTCCAGGGTGGTGCGCTGGCCGAGGTCGTCGAAGTGCTCGGCGAGCCAGGTCTCGGTGGCTGCACGGCCCAGCTCATGCAGGTGACAGAGGAAGGGCCACTCGGCATTCAATTTGCTCGAGGCGGAGAGCTGCGACAGGGACTCATCGCCGCTGAGGTGGTGGAGTCTCGCCTCCTGGTAACAGCCAATGTCGATATCATGTTCGCCGAGCAGCTTCTGCAGCATCACGATCGTGCGTACTTCCTTGATCAGTGCGGCATTGAAGGTGATCTCGTTGAGGCGGTTGAGGATGTCCGCGGCGCTGGTGGGGATCTCCTGGCGATACATGGGAGTGATCTGCACCACCAGGATGTCCTGTGCGCTGCATTCATGCAGCAGCGGCGAGAGCGAGGGGTTGCCCATGAAGCCGCCATCCCAGTAGGCTTCGCCATCGATTTCCACCGCCTGGAAGACATTGGGCAGGCAGGCCGAGGCCATTACCGCATCGAGGCTCATCTCCTCGCGGGAGAAGATCCGTTGCTTGCCGCTGCGCACGTTGGTGGCGGTGACGAAGAGCTTGAGGTCCTCGCAGGCACGGACCCGTGCGAAGTCGACCCGCTCGGCGACGATGTCGCGCAATGGATTGATATTGAAGGGATTGAACTGGTAGGGCGAGACCAGCCGGCTCATCAGGTCCAGGGCGATGTAGCCCGGTGAGTAATCGAGGCTCCAGTTGCCGGTCAGCACGTCCAACGGGGTGCGGCGCACCGGGCTTGCCATGCCCGCCCGACTGACGGCCTGCCAGAAATCGCGCAGCGCCACCCGGGCGGTGGACTTGTCGCCACGGGTCAGCGCATCGGCCATCACCACGCCGTTCATGGCGCCGGCACTGGTGCCGCTGATGCCCTCGATCTCGACGCGCTCATCTTCTAGCAGGCGATCCATGACCCCCCCAGGTGAAGGCCCCGTGGGCGCCACCACCTTGCAGCGCCAGGTCAATTCGTCGTTTCTCGCTCATCTTCGCTCCTTAGCCCGGGCAGCCCGCCGCTGCAATGCATCAATCCCAGCATAACGGCCGTGACCGGAAGCGGCCAGTATTGTTCAGGAAGGAAGCAGTACCTCGCTAAGTCGCTACCCGGCGTCATGCGGATATTGCTGATCAGGGTGCGTGCGCCGAGGCGATCAACCTAGACCATGCTGCGTGTCAGCTGGGGTGGTGTCAGCTGGCCAACATGTCGAGAATCGTCTCGGCACTGCTCTTGTCCACCACGCCCTTCTCGGTGTCGACGCCGAGGTACTCCACCACGCCGTCATAGGCGATCAAGGCATAGCGGTGGCTGCGGACGCCCATGCCACCGGCCGTGGCATCCATGTCCATGCCGATGGCACGGGTGAATTCGGCGTTGCCGTCGGCGAGCATGGTGATCGCCTCGGCATTCTGGTCCTTCTGCCAGGCGCCCATCACGAAGGCGTCGTTCACCGAGAGGCAGGCGAGGGCATCGGCGCCCCTGGCAAGGATCTCATCGGCGCGCACCACGAAGCCGGGCATGTGGGTGTTGGAGCAGCCGGGCGTGAAGGCGCCGGGCACGGCGAAGAGCACCACACGCCGGTCGGCGAAGAACTCGCCGGTAGAGATATCCTGTGGCCCATCGGGGCCATTGGTCTTGAGGGTAATGTCCGGAATCTTGTCACCGATCGAGAGTGTCATGGGGTAGGCCTCTGGTTGGGGGTATGCGTTATTCGTGCGCTGAAGTGCGGGTCATTCCAGCGGCGGCGTGGGGCGAATCAGGATCTCGTTGACATCCACGTGCTCTGGCTGCCCCAGGGCATAGGTCACCGCATTGGCGATGTCGCGGTCTTCCAGGGCGTGCTCCGGGGGTTCGTCGAAGAACGGGGTATTGACCATCCCCGGCTCGATCAGGGTGACCCGGATACCGCTACCGCGCAACTCCTCGCGCAGGTTATAGCCGATGCCGCTCACCGCCCATTTGGTGGCACCGTACATGGAGCCGGGAATGGTAGTGCGGCCGGCGGCTGATCCGGTCAGCAGCACATGCCCACGGCTGCGACGCAAGGCTGGCAGGCTGGCTTGCAGGGTCAGACCGACGCCGTAGATATTGGTCAAGATCATCTCGCGCCAGGTTGTGTGGTCGGCACCACTGAATCCGCCTGGCGAGCCGCTGCGCCCTGCGTTGGCGAATACCGCATCGATGCGACCGAAGCGTTCCATGGCCTGCTCGACCATGGCCTGCTGGTCCTCCATGCTGGTGACATCACAGCCGATGGCAAGGACGTTCTCCGCACCCAGTTCCTCGGCCAGTGCCGCCAGTTTCTCCCGCGAACGGGCAGCCAGCACCAATTGGTAGCCCTCCCGAGAGGCTGCCCGGGCCGTGGCGGCCCCGATACCGCTCGACGCTCCGGTGATCAACACCACACGATGCCGCATCGTTCTCTCCTGTGTCAGACATGCGTAAATGGTCAGCATGGCCACTGTGCGGCATGTCTGCAATCCTCGGACTCAACGCAATGCTTTGGTCATGTCAAGAGTGTCGACGGCGGATGAGCGTCAGTTCAGGGCCAGTTGCGCCGCACCGCTATCGCAGTGGAAAAAGGGTGAATTTGCCAGCCACTCCGGGTCCGGGTAGTAGCTGAAAAGGTACTGATCCTCCTTGATGCTGTCGATCAGCGGGGCCGCGACCTGCTGGCGCACCGCTGGGCAACCATAGCTGCGGCCGAGTCGTCCGGTCTGCTCGATGAAGGACTCACTGACATAGTCGGCGCCATGGATGACGATGGCGCGCTGGTAGGCCAGATCGTTAACCCCTGGCTCAAGACCCTCCAGACGCAGCGAGTAGCCGTTGCGGCCCTGGTAGCTGTTCATGGTGCGAAACAGGCCGATGCTGGACTGGTGGCTTTCCGGAACATTGGAGAAGCTCCTGGCCATGGCGTTGCCCGAGCCCTGGCCGTGGGAGACCAGTTCGTTGAACAGCAACCGGCGCTGATCGAGGTCGAAGACCCAGAGACGCGGCTCGGTGGAGGGCAGCGAGAAGTCGATCACCGCCAGGCGCTCGGCCTCGGGGTCGGCACAAGAGAGGGCACGTGCCGCCAGGCGCATGACCCGGGGATCGGCGTTGGGGGCCAGTCGGGACAGAGCCTGGTCGAGCGGCAGCTGGCGCCGTGTATCCAGCTGGTAGGCCTGGGCCAGAAAGTCGTCGCCTGCCAGGGCGGGCGATGAGTTCAGCAGCAGGCTGCACAGCGCGGCACAGGGAAACCATCGATTCCGGAAGGGTATCGGCATTGGGTTGACCTGTCTTGTGGCATCATGGTTGAGTCGCCGATCGCCTCAGGAGCGCACGGCGATCAGGCATCGAGAGGGACCAGCATACCTAGGTCCGGTGTCCGGCCCTATTATGACCACGAGCGACACGATGACCAGAATCTATTCTCAACGCAGGAGCCAGGTTCCATGACCTCAGCCAAAGGATTGACGCCACTGATTGTCGTGATGGGGACGCTGTTGTCGATGATGGCCTCTGCCCTTGCCGCACAGGACGCCTCCCCCGTGGCCAATGCCCTCGCCGAGCAGCTCTCGACGCAAGAGGACATGCTGCAGGATTTCTATGCCGTTCGGCAGGGGCGGCCTGCCTGGCAGGAGGCCGAGACCGTCGGCAGCTTTGCCGCGGCCCTGCGAAGTTTGGCGGCCGATGGCCTGAACCCGCAGGATTACCGGCCTGATGCGCTGGTGGCGGCGCATCGCCAGCTAGGCGGTGAAGGCAGTGCGCCGGTCGACCAGGCGCGCTTCGACCTGCAGGCCAGCCGTGTTCTGCTGACGGCCCTGCGCCATCTCCAGCGTGGCAAGGTGGACCCCCATCAGATCGATACCGATTGGGAGGTCCCCATCGACGCGCCGCCCCTGGATCTCGCGGCGGTGTCACGGGCGGTGGATGCCCAGCGCGTCGAACAGGCCTTTGCCCTGGTGCGTCCCTCGGCGGTGCCTTACGAGCGCTTGCGCGCTGGGCTGGCCCGCTACCGTTACATCGCGCGACTCGGTGGCTGGCCCAGTCTGCCACCCCTGGCCCAGCCGCTGCGCCCGGGTGACCTCAATGAGCAGGTGCCGCTGCTGCGTGAGCGTTTGGAGATCGGCGACGATATGGACGTGAAGGTCGCCGAGCTGTTTGCCGGGGTAACGCCCCGGGATACCGACTCGCGACGCTATGATGAGCGCCTGGTAGCGGCCGTGAAGCGCTTCCAGCAGCGCCATCTGCTTGAGGTGGACGGGATTGTCGGTCCTCGTACTCTAGAGGCACTGAATGTTCCCGTGGCCGAGCGCATTGACCAGATCCGGGTCAACCTGGAGCGTGCCCGCTGGCTGCTCCATGGCCTCCCCGAGACCTTCGTGCTGGTGGATATCGCCGGTTACCGGGTCAGCTATTTCCGTCCCGACGGCACGACCTGGCAGTCGCGTATCGTGGTTGGGCGGCCCTATAGGCGCACGCCTTCACTGCGCTCGGAGATCACTCACCTCACCGTCAACCCCACCTGGACGATACCGCCAACCATACGCCGCGAGGATGTACTGCCGAAAATTCGCCGTGATCTGGGCTACCTGCAGCGCAACAACATCAGCGTGCTGAACGACGCCGGACGCGAGCTCGATCCGCATAGTATCGATTGGCAAAATCCGGGCAACGTAATGCTGCGACAGGATGCCGGACCGGATAATCCCCTGGGCCAGGTGGTGATTCGCTTCCCCAATGACCATATGGTCTACCTCCACGATACCCCGGCGCAGCAGCTTTTTTCCCGTGACCAGCGAGCCATCAGCTCCGGCTGTATCCGCGTGGAGAACGTCATGACGCTGGTTCAACTGCTGCTTGATGACACCGATACCCAGCGTGACATCCGCGCTCTGGTAGCCAAGGGCGAGACACGCAACGTGCCGCTGGAACGCCACGTGCCGGTGATCCTGCACTACTGGACCGCACGCGTTGGCGAGGAGGGGGAGCTCGCCTTCCGCCCCGATATCTATGACCGTGACGACGAGCTTCTGGACGCATTGGATCGCCCACTGACCTGGTAGCGGTCTCCCTCATGCGCTGAGATCTCTTCAATAACGAGTGCGCCCCGCTCGAAGGCGGGGCGTGTGAAGGCAATGCAAAGCTGGCGGGGCAGGAAGGCGGCGCGAGGTTCAGCCTTCGTCGTCGCTGGCGGCCACCTCGCTGCTGCTGGCGACCGCGGTACCGGTCTCGCCGCTCTGCAGGGCGGCCAGGACAGGCGTTGCCTGGCGCTGGAAGGCCACCAACCGCTCGCCCTGGAGACTCTGGTTCTCCGGCAGAGCCACCTTCATGGCATTCACCTGGCTGTTGTTGACCAACACCTCGTAGTGCAGGTGGGGGCCGGTGCTGCGCCCGGTGTTGCCGGAAAGCGCGATGCGCTCGCCCATGGTCACGCGTTGGCCATTACTGACCAGTGGCTTGGAGAGATGCAGATAACGTGTCTTGTAGCCATTGTCGTGACGGATCACCACATAACGGCCTGCTGCAGGATGGTTGCCGACCTTCTCCACACGGCCATCAGCGGGTGCCTGCACGGCGGTGCCGATCGGCATGGCGAAGTCGGTGCCCTTGTGGGGACTGATGCGGCCGGTGACCGGATGCTTGCGGTGCAGGTTGAAATTCGAGCTCAGCCGGTAGCGACCGTCGAAGGGGTAGCGGTTGAAGGCAGGGTCGAGGCTCTCGCCTTGCGGGGTATAGAAGCGATTGTCCTTTGGGTTGCGCACCAGGGTAAGAGCCATCCGCTCGCCGTCATACTGTACCGCCAGTACCCGCGGATCGAGGCTCTTGCCATCGATGAGGTCGGATTCGACCAGCACCTGAAAACGATCGCCGCGACGAGTGTCGCGGCGAAAGTCGAGCTTCTTTTCTAGAACACGGGAAAGTTCCGACACTTCGGCGCTAGTCAGGCCGGTGGCCTTGGCCGAGCGTGCGAAGCTGCCGCTGATGGTGCCAGCGAAAAGACGCTGGGTGGCCTCGCCTGCTCGCTCGATGGTGGCGACCTCGAAGCCCTCCGCCTGGCGCTCGATCAAAAAGCCATCCCGGGCATTCTTCATTAGACGCAGGGCAAGCAGGTGGCCCTGCTCGTCGAGCTGATACTCGAAACGGTTGCCTTGCCGCCAGCGCGTCAGCAGCTTGGGCTCGGGCAGGCGCTCGAGCAGCTCCATCACCTCGCGGTAGCCCATGCCCAAGTGATTCTGTGCCATGATCGCGAAGGTATCACCCGCCTGGACTTCATAGGTGTTCCACTCGGGAACAAAGGGCTTGCTGGCGATAATTTCCTCTTCCAGCTGGATCGGCCCTTCATCGAACAGTGCCAGTTCGTCCTCGGAAACATCGTCGTAGGAGGTGGCACTGGCCATCAGCCCGCCATCATGATCGAGCATGCCGCTGGCGATGGTCCCGATGACCACGGCCATATGCAGGACGCCATCGTCGATGCGACCGCTGTCGCCGCTATCCGTCAGCAGCCCCTTGATCCTGCGGTGTGGCTCCTCGCTTCGAGCGGGTCGGGCAAGGCTATCCATAACCCCGAGCTCCTCCCGGCTGGCTTTGGCTGCGGTGACGAGGTCGATATCGACGATTTCCGAGGGGGTCAGTTCGGAGATCGGGACATGCTCGCGGGTGGCGTCAAGGGCGCGGGTAGCCATCTCGATGGCATCGGCCACCGGCGTGCGCTTGGCCTGCAGCGAGGGCAGGCCCGGCTGGGCATCGGCATCGAGGGGAATCACGACGGTATCCAGCGTTTGGCTGTCACGCTGGATGTCTTGATAGGAGGTGACGATTTTCTGTGCGCCCAGCACGGTGACCATGGTGGCAACGGGTAACAGCAACAACTTGTGGGTGCGGGGCAGCGAATGGACGATTCGCATCATGGGTAACGGGCCGTAACAGATGAAAAGGGAATAAAATAAGTGGCACCGGAACCTTAACCCATGATGTGTGAGATGCCTAGTCTGTGCGGACATACAGTGACGATCCCACACCCGCCTTGTCGGGGGAGACCGAGGGCGGGGCAGGCAAGCGAACACTGTTTGTTAAGTAGACATTGGACACGTCTGCAGGGGGAATTTCAACCCCGATGCGTGCGTCACGCCCATCAACCGATGAAAGTGCCGTTGTGGTAGTCACTTAGCGCTTGTACAAGATCGACGTGGGCGCAGGCTATCTCACGCCCGCCAACGACATTGCAAAGACGCTGGATCCTGATGCCATCGCCATCCTGACTCGCTTGGCTGGTCAGTGGTTGGTCTATCTGGCGAGTGACGAGGCGTTGTCCATGGTGTGTCTTTGATACGAGTAGATATGACTGGTATTTTAGATCGTTTTTTTCGAAGATTAAGCGCAATGTTTCGCTCAGTTGATTCGAGGAATTCGAAATGCCCCGTGTCACCCTGGCCCAATGGCAAATGCTGGCGGCCGTGGTCGACCATGGCGGCTTCACGCGCGCTGCCGAGGCGATTCACAAGAGTCCTTCAACCTTGAACCATGCCGTTCACAAGCTCGAGGAGCAGCTTGGGGTGTCGGTGATGGAGCCGGTGGGCCGCCAGGTGCGTCTCACCGAGGCTGGCGAGATGTTGCTGCGTCGTGCTCGTCAGTTGCTCGAAAATGCTGCCTCGTTGGAGGAGGTGGCCAGTCGTCTTGCCGAGGGGGTCGAGGCGGAGGTGGCGCTGGCCGTCGACCAGATATTTCCCCCCGATGCCCTGGCCCAGGCCCTAGAGGCCTTTTCGACGGCCTATCCGCATGTGCGGGTACAACTGCACGAGACGGTGCTCAACGGTGGCATCGAGATGCTCTACGACGGCAGTGCCGATCTGGTGATTTCGGGCCTCTCGGCGCAGGGTTTTCTGGGCGAGCCGCTGGTCAGGGTGCATTTTGTCGTCGTGGCCCATCCCGACCATCCGCTGCAGCATCTGGGACGCCTGCTTGACATGCACGATCTCGAACAGCACCGCCAGCTGGTCGTGCGCGACTCCGCTCTGCGCCAGTCCATGGACGCCGGCTGGCTCAAGGCGGAGCAGCGCTGGACGGTGGGCCATCTGCAGACGTCCATCGACATGCTCGAGCGGGGTCTGGGTTTCGCCTGGATTCCCGAGACTCGCCTGCGTCAGGCGCTCCTTGAGGGGCGCCTGGCACGGCTACCGCTGGCCGTCGGCGGTAGCCGTGAATATCCGGTGCAGCTGATCCACCGCGACCGCGACCGGGCGGGCCCGGCGACACGTGCCATGGCCGAGGCCCTGAAGGCGGCGGTGGCCGTCTGCCCGCCGGAAACACCATTCGAAGCCATCGAATGACAGCGGGCAAAACCTGCGCTTGAGCGTCGATGGTGGCGCCTTATGCTGGGAACTATCGACATATCGAGCCCACGCTCAGCGATTTCAAGGAGACGTCAAATGGGGCTTCTGATCGACGGCACCTGGCACAATCAGGGCTACGACACCGACAAGCACAGTGGCGAGTTCGTGCGTGAATCCGCCAAGCTGCGCGACTGGATCACCTCGGACGGCCGGCCGGGGCCCGACGGACAGCCGGGCTTGCCCGCCGAGACCAGCCGCTACCACCTCTATGTGTCGCTGGCCTGTCCCTGGGCGCATCGCGTGCTGATCATGCGCCGCCTCAAGGGGCTCGAGTCGGTCATCGGCGTCTCTCACACCAGCCCGTTGATGCTCGACCAGGGCTGGACCTATCGCGAGGACGAGGGCTCGAGCGGAGACCCGGTCAACGGCGTGGATTTCCACCACCAGCTCTACACCCTGACCGATCCCCACTACACGGGGCGCGTCACCGTGCCGGCGCTCTGGGACAAGTCCTCGGGGCGCATCGTCAACAACGAGTCCGCGGACCTGCTGAGGATGCTCAACGGCGCCTTCGACGGGCTGACCGGCAATCGCCTGGACCTCTATCCCGCGGACCTGCGCGAGACTATCGATGCCGTCAACGCCGACGTCTACGACCACATCAACAATGGCGTCTACACGTCCGGCTTCGCCACCGAGCAGGCGGTCTACGAGAAGCACGTGGTGGCGCTGTTCGAGGCGCTCGACCGCATGGAGGCGCGCCTGACCGAACACCGCTACCTGGCCGGCGAATGGTTCACGGAGGCCGATATTCGCCTCTTCACTACGCTGATCCGCTTCGATGCCGTCTACCATGGTCACTTCAAGTGCAATCTGAGGCGTATCGAGGATTATCCGAACCTTGCCAATTATCTTCGCGAGCTTTACCAGTGGCCGGGGATCGCCGAGACGGTGGACTTCGAGCATATCAAGCGCCACTACTACCTCAGCCACGCCACCATCAACCCGAACGGTATCGTGCCCTACGGCCCGCTGCTCGACCTGGACCGGCCGCATGATCGCAACCGACTGCCCGGCAAGGGAATCCGCGAAAAAGACTAAGCTCGCTGTGAAAGTGAAGCCTGCGCGGTGGCTCCGCACCCTTGTGGTTCGGCATCGAGCCACCGATTCGGCATGCAGCACTCCCGGCGGGGTGGGGCCTCAAAAAGGCTGGTCAGTGGCAGTCGACGATGGTAGCATGCGCGTTCCTCGCATGTGTTGACCCCACCATCATGACGACGCCACGCTGCCCAGGCAGGTGGGCGCCGAAACGCCGGGCGCAGGCACCAACAACTGCCCCATACGCGTTCGAATTGTGTAGATGGAGCGCCACCGAGATCACGCCACCCGGGCGAGATCGGCGCAAACGGTCGCCACAGCGGTTTACGTACCATCCCGGATGGCGTGGACCGAATGCCAGGTGCGACCGGCGTCCCCGACTCCGAATCTCTCGTCTGCCGATCCGTTGCACGGAACGCAGATGCCTGAGCGCATGGCACGCGTCAGGGACGCCACTGAATTTCTGCCGGCCCCGCGTCGGCCTACCAAGGTGTGATTCATGACCTCGACTTCTGTCGCCTCGCCGAGCTTCGGCGATCTTGCCCTGCTGCCCGCCGTGCTCTCTGCCGTGGAATCCCAGGGCTACGAAACCCCGTCACCGATCCAGGCGCAGACCATCCCTGCACTGCTGGAAGGCCGTGACATGCTGGGCCAGGCTCAGACCGGCACCGGCAAGACCGCGGCCTTCGCCCTGCCGCTGCTCTCTCGCCTCGAGCTGACCCGTCGTGAGCCCCAGGTGCTGGTGCTGGCGCCGACCCGTGAGCTGGCCCAGCAGGTGGCCGTCTCCTTCAGCAAGTACGGCCAGCACCTCAAGGGCCTGGAGGTCGCCACCCTGTGCGGCGGCCAGGAGTACCGCGAGCAGCTCTCCGCGCTGCGGCGTGGCGCCCAGGTGGTCGTGGGCACCCCGGGCAGGGTCATCGATCACCTGAATCGCGGCAGCCTCAAGCTCGACGGCCTCTCCGCCCTGGTGCTCGACGAGGCCGACGAGATGCTGCGCATGGGCTTCATCGACGACGTCAAGCGCGTGGTGGCCGACACCCCCAAGAACGCCCAGCGGGTGTTCTTCTCCGCTACTCTGCCAGCTGAGATCGAGCGCATCGTCAACCGTTACCTGGTCGACCCGGTCAAGGTGGCCATCGAGTCCAAGGTCGGGACCGCCGCCAGCATCGAACAGCGCATGGTGCGGGTCGACGGTGGCGCTAAGCAGGAGGCGCTGGCGCGCATCCTCGAGGTCGAGCCTGTCGACGGGGCTATTGTCTTCGTGCGCACCCGAGCCGCCTGCACTACCCTGATGGAGCAGCTCTCCGCCCGTGGCATGAACGTCGCCAGCCTCTCCGGTGACCTGGACCAGAGCCTGCGCGAGCGCACCATCACGCGCCTCAAGCGTGGCAAGATCGACATACTGATCGCCACCGACGTGGCCGCCCGCGGCCTGGACGTGTCTCGCCTGACCCACATCATCAACTACGACCTGCCCCAGGACGGTGAGGCCTACACCCACCGCATCGGCCGTACCGGCCGTGCCGGGCGCACCGGGATCGCCATCACCTTCGTCGGCTTCCGTGAGGGCCGCAAGGTGGGCTGGCTCGAGCAGGCCACCGGCCAGAAGATGACCGAGATGGCGGTGCCCGACGAGGCCGCCATCCGCGCCCACCGCGACGAGATCTTCCACCAGCGCGTGGTCGCCGCCTTGACTGCCGGTGCCGACGAGCAGCGTGCCCTGGTCGAGCGGCTGGTCGAGGAGGGGCACGACCCCATCGAGCTGACCTGTGCCTTCGCGCGCATGGCGCGTGCCGACGAGGCCCCCATCGGTCGCCTGCAGGCGCCGCGCGCCGAGCGCAATGACCGAGCTGCGCGCGACGGCACCCCTAAGCGTCGCGGTGATCGTGAAGACCGGGCGCCGCGCGAGGGCATGACCCGCTATCGCGTCGCCGTGGGCCACCAGGATGGCGTCAAGCCCGGCCAGCTGGTCGGGGCACTTGCCAACGAGGGCGGCATCGAGGGCAGCCGCATCGGCCGCATCGACATCCATACCGCCTTCTCGGTGGTCGAGCTGCCGAGCTCGCTGCCGGAGAGCATCCTGGCCAAGATGGCCCGGGCCCGCGTCGCTGGCCGGCCGCTGGAGATCAGCGAGGACAAGGGCGCACTCGAGCGTGCCCCGCGTCGTCGCCAGGATGGTGACGCGCCGATTCGCCGCCGCACCAGCGCCTGACTGGCGCTGTTTCCAAGGGTGGTGCCTTGGAATGACTTGGGGGTGAAAGTCCCCTGCACGCCCGGCAAGGGGAAGTGCTAGCCGA
>NZ_SNWH01000022.1 GCF_004361885.1 Halomonas ventosae | reverse complement strand
TGCCGAACTCAGCAGTGAAACCGCTCAGCGCCGATGGTAGTGTGGGGCCTCCCCATGCGAGAGTAGGTCATCGTCAGGCACTTATCCCGAAAAAACCCCGAGTTCATTTGAGCTCGGGGTTTTTTTATGGGGGGCTTCCCCCTGGCCCCGTTTGTTCCCGACAAACGGATCCAGGCGTTAGGCGCCGGGGTTTTGCTCGATGCCTTGCAGGTACCAGGGGGCACCGTCGCGCAACTCGCGGATCAGGTGCCAGGTCTCGTTGAACTCGTTCTCCTCGCCGTTTTCGGCGATGATGCCGTGGAAGATCACGGTGGCCTCGGCCTTGTCGCTTACTTCGCGAATGCCGCCGAGTTCGGCGAACATCCGCACGATCTCGGTGTGATTGTTGGCCGGCTGCTGGGCACGTTCCTCGCGCAACAGGTTATAAAGCTCGGGAGTCACGTATTCCTGAATACCGGTGAAGTCATTGTTGTCCCAGGCGCGTTGGAGGGTCATGAAATGCTCCTTGGCGCCACTGAGGAAGCGTTCGCGGTCGAACCACTCGGGTTTCGTGGCAAAGGCAGCATTATTACCTTGTAGTCCGGGTTCGGCCTGGAAGCTCTGCGGGCCGGCGGACTGACCCGGTCCGCCGGCCATGGACGGGCGGCGCCGAACGAAGAGCTTGAAGAGCAAGAAGGCGGCACCGGCAACCAGCAGGAGGTCCATCAGGCGCAGTTCGTCGAAGGCGCCACCGAAGAACAGCGCGGCAAGCAAGCCGCCTGCGAGCATTCCACCGAGCATGCCGCCCATCCGCGAGCCCGGACGGGCCTGGGTGGTGCGGTTGCCGGTGGTCTGGTTCTGGGTAGCCGCGGGCTGTTGCACGCTGCGGGACTGGCTGCCGAAGCTCTTGCCGCCACCCAGGCGGCGCGCATCGGCATGGTCCACAGCTAGGCCGAAGCCCAGCACACCGACTATCAGCATGACGAGAAGGTGACGCATCGGGAATTCTCCATCGGGGAAGGGGGATGAGAAAGGGTCGGAAGCCTCCATTCTACCGATTATGCTGGTCAGCCACGACAATTAACGCATAAACAGAGAGGTGCCGCTGATGCGCCTGAGGCGAGAGAAGAGCCTGCTGCTGATCGTCGACCTGCAGACCGGCCTGCTGCCGGTCATCGAGCATGGTGACCAGGCGGTGACCGAGGCCGCCTGGCTGGGTGGCATGGCCGGCGAACTCGAGGTGCCGGTGTGGGTTACCGAGCAGTATCCCGAGGGGTTGGGAGGCAGCGAGGAGCGGCTACTCGAGGCACTGCCGGCGCACCGCCTGTGGCACAAGGTTCACTTCGATGCCCATGCCGAGCCGGCCTTCGCTGAGGCGATGGGCGCGTCAGATCGCCATCAAGTGGTGCTGTGCGGTACCGAGGCGCACATCTGCGTGATGCAGACCGGGCTTGGCCTGCTCGAGGCGGGCTACCAGGTCTACTGGCTGGTGGAGGCCTGCGCCAGTCGGCGCTCAGCCGAGGCCCGGCTGGCCAAGGAGCGGATGGTCCAGGCCGGCGCGGTGCCGGTGAGTGCCGACATGGTTGCCTACGAGTGGTTGCACCGCTGTGACGATGCGTGCTTCAAGCAGGCTCACCGTCGCTTTCTGAGGAGCCGCTCGGCGCGCCCTCTGGTGTTTACCGGCTAGTCAATCAGGTGGCGCCCTCGGCTCGGGTGAAGACCAGGGTGTCGCCTTCCGAGAGAGCGGCGTTGTAGGCATAGCCCGCCACGTCGAAGTCCTTGAGGTCCTCGGGGTCGTCCAGGCGCTCGCGGATCATCCAGGCGGCCATCAGGCCGCGGGCCTTCTTGGCGTAGAAGCTGATGATCTTCAGCTTGCCGTTCTTCTCGTCCTTGAACACCGGGGTGATCACCCGTGAGGTGAGTGCTCGGGTGTCGATCGCCTTGGCGTACTCGTTGGAGGCCAGGTTGACCAGCACCGGCGTACCGCTTTTCTCCACGGCGCGGTCGAGCTCGGCGGTGAGGGTCGACCTCCAGAAGGCGTAGAGGTCCTTTCCGGCGGGATTGTCGAGCTTGGTGCCCATCTCCAGGCGGTAGGGCTGGATCAGGTCGAGGGGGCGCAGCAGGCCATAGAGGCCAGAGAGGATGCGCAGGTGTTGTTGAGCGAAGGCGTTGTCGTCGTCGCTGAAGGACGTTGCCTCAAGACCCATGTAGACATCGCCCTGGAAGGCCTGGGCGGCGGGCTTGGCGTTCTCGGGCGTGAAGGGGGTGTGCCATTCGGCGAAGCGGGCGGCATTGAGCCCGGCCAGCTTGTCGCTGATGCCCATCAGCTCGCTGAGCCGCTGGGGCGAGTAGTCGCGCAGGATCTCGATCAGCTCACGGCTACGCTCGAGATACTCCGGCTGGGTGTGCAGGGTCGTGGTGGCCGGAGTCTCGAAGTCCAGCGTCTTGGCGGGTGAGATCACGCTCAGCATGGGGCGTTCCTGTACCTGAAGGAGGGGGTAGCCAGATGGCAATGAATGCAAGCCAGTATACCAAGCCCCCCTGGTGCGAGGGGCTATCGTGGCGATAGCTCCTCGTGCTGGCGTGGGCTCAGGATGCGGGGTTGGGAATGCGTCGATGAACCGCCTCGATGGCCTCAAGCACCTCGGCGTCGAGCCGCAGGGACTCGCTGGCCAGGTTGCTCTCCAGCTGCTCCTTGGTAGTAGCGCCGATGATGTTGCTGGTCAAAAAGGGGCGCGAGTTGACGTAGGCCAGGGCCATACGGGCGGGGTCCAGGCCATGGTCGCGGGCGATCTGCACATAGGCCGAGGTCGCCTCCTCGGCCAGCGGGTTGCTGTAGCGCTGGAAGCGCTCGAAGCGGGTCAGCCGGGCGCCGGCAGGACGGGCGCCATTAAGGTACTTGCCGGAGAGCATGCCGAAGGCCAGCGGCGAGTAGGCCAGTAGTCCCACCCGCTCGCGATGGGCGACCTCGGCCAGCCCCACCTCGAAGGTGCGATTGAGCAGGCTGTAGGGGTTCTGGATGCTGGCGACACGTGGCAGGCCAAAAGTGTCGGCCAGGTGTAGAGCGCGCATCACACCCCAGGGCGTGTCGTTGGAGAGCCCGATGGCGCGTGTCTTGCCGGCATCCACCAGCTCCTTGAGCGCCGCCAGGGTCTCCTCCAGCGGTGTGGCATCCTCCTGGGCATCGTGCTCGTAGCCGAGCCTGCCAAAGAAGTTGGTCTTCCGCTCGGGCCAGTGCAGCTGGTAGAGGTCCACGTAGTCGGTCTGCAGCCGGGCGAGGCTTTCGTCGATCGCCTGGTGGAGATGCTCGCGGGTGAGACGCGGGCCGCCGCGGATGTGTTCGAGGCCGGGACCAGCGGCCTTGGTGGCGATGATCACGTCATCACGGGTGCTGCGACGCTTGAGCCAGCTGCCGACAAAGGCTTCGGTACGACCTTGGGTGTCGGCCTTGGGAGGCACCGGGTACATCTCGGCGGTATCGATGAAGTTAATGCCGAAGGCCACGGCGCGGTCGAGCTGCTCGTGGGCCTCGGCTTCACTGTTCTGCTCGCCAAAGGTCATGGTGCCAAGGCACAGGCGGCTGACCTCGATGCCGGTATCGCCTAGCGGTCTTGTCTGCATCGGTGGCTCCTGGTAGGAGTGCTGAAGGGATTGACCTGGTAGGGTAGCGGGGCTTAGCCGAGGCGGCAAATCGCGGGGTTGAGTCACTGCCTGGGGGCGCGTATGCTTGCTGCCCGTTGACCCGGCGGAGTCCGCAGGGCCACCTTTGTACTGCAGGAAGCAATGCCGGCCACAAGAGGTGGCCGGTATCGCTTTCGCACCACTGGACGCAGGGCTGTTGCCATGTCAGAGGCATCCTCACTGTTCACCCGGCTCGAGTACCGGCTTGCACAGCAACTGTTCCATACCCGCTGGCTGCCCCGCTCGCCGCGTACCCAGCGCCTGACCATGCACCTCTTCCAGCGCTGCGCCAATGCCGGGCATCCGGCGGCGCTGTCGCAGTATGGTCATATGCTTTTCCACCGCGGCGTCAGTCCCCAGGACAAGTCCCGCGGGGCGCGCTACGTGCTCGAGGCAGCCCATGCCGGGGATGCCAAGGCCCAGTACCAGGCCGGCCAGATCCACGAGCACGGTTGCGCCCAGTATCCTTCCCGCCACGAGCATGCCGTGACCTGGTATGCGCGCGCCGGTGAGGCGGGTCATCCGCTGGCGGCGAGCCGACTGGCCCGTGCTTACTGCGACGGCGAGCTGGGGCTGCCGGTGGATGTCGAGAAGGCGAGGCACTGGCAGGTTCTGGCCGACCGCCTGGCGGGGCTTGCCGGCTCGCTGGACAGGGCCGACGGCGAGACGCGACACTAGTCGTTTGCCTTTCCTGCCATCGGCTATCTCGATCAAGGACGCTCCCGCCCGTGACGTTACCCACTCTGCTGGATATCGAGGCGTCCGGCTTTGGGCGCGGCAGCTACCCCATCGAGGTCGGCTTGGCCCGCGCCGATGGCAGTACCTGCGCCTTCCTGATCCAGCCACTGACCGAGTGGACGCATTGGGACCCCAAGGCCGAGCTGCTTCACGGCATCAGCCGCGGACGTCTGCAGCGTGAGGGCTACCCGGTGCGTCAGGTGGCTCGCTGGCTCAATGACGAGCTGACGGAGCCGGGTATCGCCTACAGTGACAGCTGGGGCTACGACAACACCTGGCTGTCGCTGCTCTTCCACCATGCGGGCATGCTGCCGGGCTTCCGCCTGGAGGCCTTGCGCATCCTGCTCAGCGAGCGGCAGCAGGCCCTGTGGAGCCATACCAAGGAGCTCATCATCCGCGAGCAGGGCATCCATCGGCATCGGGCCGGCGATGACGCCCACTTGCTGCAGCTCACCTACCTGCGCACCCTCGCGCTCGCCGCCGGCGCCTGAGGCCGGGTCGCTCAGCCCACCATGGCCAGTCGCTTCTCCAGTGCATCGAGCAGCTCGGTGGGGTCTGCAGCGTCGATCAGCTCGGCCCGGGTGCGACCATTGAGGAAGCCCTGCGCCACGGTAGTGTCGAGGAAGGCCAGCAGTGGAGTATAGAAGCCGGCGATGTCGAGCACGCCGATCGGCTTGTCATGCAGGCCCAGGTACTGCCAGGTCCAGGCCTCGAAGAATTCCTCCAGGGTACCGATGCCGCCGGGCAGCATCAGGAAGGCATCGGCATGGGCCGCCATGCTCGCCTTGCGCTCGTGCATGTTGCGTACCCGCACCAGCTCGCTCAGGCCATGGTGAGCCTGCTCGCGCTCGACCAGGTGGTCGGGCATGACGCCGATGACCTCGCCGCCGGCCGCCATGACTGCATCGGCCAGGGTGCCCATCAGGCCAACGCGGGCACCACCATAGACCAGGCCGTGACCACGCCGGGCCAGCTCGCCGCCGAGCTGGCGCACGGCCGCAAGGAATTGCGGGTCACGGCCCTTCCGGGAGCCCAGATAGACGCAGAATCTCGACATCTCTTCTCCTTGGCAACAAGCGTTTGCCCTCCCAGGAGCTGATGGCCAGGGGGCCTACTGGGGTCAGGGCAGGCAGTCGGCTACCGCATGGTGCGCGTCGAGCCATTGGCCGATGACATTCTCGCCGCACAGATGATGGGCATACTGAGTGTGCAGGCAGCGCACCTGGTCGCGGTTGGCGATGCCGCCGATGCCGCGCCGGGTGAGCACCTCCGTATAACCCAGCCGGACCACCTCGGCCCGCTGGGCCTCGCTCATGTAGGCCCAGCGGGCCGCCACATAGGCCTCGTGGCTGCGGTGGTAGGCGGCCAGGAAGTCGGGGTCCTGCTGCAGGCGTCTCTCCAGCTGCTTGATCACCCCGGCGGCCTCGATGTGCGAGATCTCGACCTTGAGCCGCGCGGAGCAGAGCCAATAGAGCGTCGGGAAGGGGGTGCCGTCGACGATGGGCGCCATGCGCAGCACCAGTGGGGTACCTTCACCGTCGGTGGCCGCCACGCTCTCGATGCCGCGGGGTGCGCGACCCAGCTGCTCGGTAATGATGGCCAGTTGTCGCGCATCAGGGGCCAGATCGGTGCGGATCACCATCGTCGTCATCCCGTACGAACTTGTTCGAGCGCCCTACGGCGAGGAAGAAGGCGCGGTTGAGCTGCTCGGGAGTGGGTACGTAGCGCCACTCCCGCTCGCAGTATTCGCCGGCGCGCGCCATCAGCACATCGTGGAGGCGATTGAACGGCGCATCATAATCGTAAGGGTCGGCACCGAACAAGCGGATATGCGGGTAATCGGCAAAGCGCTCGAGGAAGTAGCGCTCCAGGTCGGCCTCGACGGCGCGATGCCGAGGCGTGTCGTCCGGGTCTAGCCAGAGGGTATAGCGGATAGCCATGTAGGGCTCCCGTAGGTAGTTGGCGGCCCTGTTGTGACAATGCTTTCCTGAGTTCGGCTCGGTGCGGTTTATTACCGAGCCAGAGCGGCAAGGCGGGCCTCGGTCAGGCGCATCAGGTCGCTAGGCGCCAGGCAGAGCTCCAGCCCGCGGCGACCGCCGCTGACGTGGAGGGTCTCGCGCTGCTCGGCGCCGACATCGAGGAAGGCGGGCAGGCGCTTCTTCTGGCCCAGCGGGCTGATGCCGCCGACCACGTAGCCGGTGGCGCGCTCGGCATCGGCGGGGTCGGCCAGGCTGGCCTTGCGCGCCCCGGCGGCCCGGGCCAGGGCCTTGAGGTCGAGCTGGGCAGAGACCGCCAGCATGGCCATCGCCAGGCGGCCGTCGTCGAGCCGGACAAGCAAGGTCTTGAACACCGCCTCGGGCGAGAGGCCCAGCGCCCGGGCGGCCTCCTCGCCATAGGCGGGGCTGCGCGGGTCGTGGTCGTACTCGGCCAGGGTGAATGCCACGCCGGCTCGCTCGAGCGCCTTCACCGCCGGGGTCATGCGTCTGCCGGCTCTGCCTGGAGATGCGCTTCGAGGGCCTCGCGCAGCTCGCCTTCGATAGGGACGGACTTCTTGGTTGTATGGTCGAAATGCACCATCACGGCATGGCCGAGATTGGTCAGCTGGCCGTCCTGGCGCGCCTCCTGGCTCACCGTGAAAGAGCTGTTGCCAAGCCGCGAGATGTAGGTGCGGATCTCGATCTCACGGCCGTACTGCAGCTCGGCCCGGTAGTCGACCTCCATACGGGCTATGATCAGGCGCCACTTGCGCGGGTCCAGATCCGGCGTGAACAGTCGAAAGAGGTCGTTGCGGGCCAGCTCGAACCAGGCCGGCAGCCGGGTATTGTTGACGTGGCCCAGGGCATCGGTGTCGTAGAAGGCGGGCTCGATGGTGCGGATAAACATCTGGCGTTTCCTCGTGATGACCTTGCAGGGAGAACAGCTTTGCGCCAAGCAAGCACTCGGTCAAGCCTGCGGGCGAGAGTGCCTGGCCAGGCGTGCTGCCCGCCAGGCCAGCAGTCGGGTCCAGGCCAGCAGCCAGGCGGTGGCCACGGCGAAGCCGATCAGGGTGCCGAGCGAAAGCCCCAGGCGGTCATAGGTCAGCGAGACACACAGCGCATACCACAGCAAGGCACCCAGTCCGGCCGGGTAATGCTTGATCACCGTGGCCACCGGGGCGGCCCCATGGGTCAGGTGCAGGATCACCAGGAAGGGATACATGGTCACCGGAAAGGCGGCCATGACTCCGGCCCAGGCGGCCGGCATCACGTGGGCGAGGCCGGTGATCAGGAAGATGATCGCGGCGGCCAGCACGGCACGCAGACCCAAGGCGGCCCAGCTGAAGCCGCCACGCACGCCAGTGGCGGTTTCCGGTACCCGGCGGTAAAGCCGCAAGAAGACGACGATGGCGACCAGGGTGGTCAGTGTACCGGTCAGGCGTGTGAACTCCACCTGGGTCAGCAGCAGGCTCACCGCCAACCAGGCGGCGAATCCGCCCGCGGTGCCGGCGAGCACGCCGGGCAGGCCGTCGCGGCGGGCGCACAGCAGGTAGCCGCCGCTCAGCGCCAGCGTGGCGGTGAAGCCGGCCAGGGTATGCACGGCGCTCTGGGTAGCGAAGGCGGGGGAGATCTCCAGGCCGATGAAGAACAGCGCGATGGCGGTACCCAGCGGGTAACCGGCGAGCAGGCCGGCCACCCGGGTGCTGACCCGTTCGGCGATCACCGAGAGCCCGAGCACCACACCGATCGATACCAGCAACTTGGCCAGCTGCCAGCTGAGGGGAACTTCCATCCAGTTTTCCTTATCTCTTCGGGTGCATCCTGAGATGTCGGGAGGCCCACATGGCCGGGAATCACCTGTCGCCCCCGCCGCGTCCGGCGGTCTGCGAACTGTGCGGACGCGCCGCGCCGCTGACCCGTCACCACCTTATCCCGCGAGCCCTGCACGGCAAGGCCCGCTATCGGCGTCGTTTCGACCGGGTGGAGCGGCTTACCGCCATCCTGTGGGTCTGCCACGCCTGCCACAAGCACCTGCACGCGGTGCTCAGCGAACGCGAAATGGCTGAGCATTATCGCAGCCGCGAGGCGTTGATGGCGCATCCGCAGATTCAGACCTTCGTCGCATGGCTCTCTACCAAGCCCGCCGGTTTCCGACCCAAGAAGCGGGCCGTGCGGCGACGCTAGTCGATCGTCAGATCAGGCGCAGCCCCTTGAGATCGCGCCAGGCGGCCCTCAGAGCAACGGCCAGCGGTACGCGAAGATGGTCGGGTAGCGCCTGCTCGGCGTCGGCAAGGTCCACGAAGTTGCGGTTGCGCAGCCAGCAGTAGGCCCAGGCGCTGGCCTCATCGTCACCGGCCGGCAGCGGCCGAGCGGGCATCTTCACCAGCAGGAAGGTGGCGGTGCGCGCCGCCCACAGGGGCGGTTCCTCGCCGTCGGGGTGGCTCCACTTGGCGAGGGTCTCGCCATCCGGGGTGTGCTCGGGATGGCCGATCCGTGTTACCCGGGCGGTCTCGGCAAGCAGCAGCGCCAGATGCTCGGCATCGCCCTGGCCGAGGGTCAGCCACTGGGCCACGAGGGCGGATAGACCGCGGCGTACCTTGGCATAGAAGCTGAATTGGGGCATGGTCTCGTGCATATTGCTGGCCTTCTGGTGTCGGGAGTTGCCCATGGAATTCGATTTTGCCACGCCCATCGAGCGTCGCCATCCGCAGCAGTTTGACTGGCCGTCACAGAAGTGGCATCGCTACGGCGATGACGTGCTGCCGCTGTGGGTCGCTGACATGGACTTCGCCTCGCCCCCGGCGGTCATCGAGGCGGTGCGGGCGCGAGTATCCCATGGCGTCTTCGGCTATGGCCTGGTGCCCGACTCGCTGCGCGAGACTCTCTGCCACTGGAGTATCGAGCACTACGGCTGGGCCATCGAGCCTGGCTGGCAGCTGTGGCTGCCGGGGGTGGTGCCGGCGCTGCACATGGCGAGCCTGGCGCTGACTGAACCCGGCGACGGCATACTGACGGTCACGCCCATCTACCCGCCTTTCCTGCGGGTGGCCGAGCGCACCGGCCGGCGGCCCCAGCAGGCGACGCTGAGCGCCCCGGCAGCGCCCGGCGAGCCATGGCGGCTCGACCTCGCGGCGCTGGAGGCCGCTATCACGCCCGAGACCCGGCTATTGCTCTGGTGCCATCCCCATAACCCTACCGGGCGGGTCTGGACGCGGGAGGAGCTCTCTGGGCTGGCGGCGCTGGTCGAGCGTTACGATCTGCTGGTGGTCTCCGACGAACTGCACTGCGACCTGCTGCTCGACCAGGGCGCCCACCATCTGCCGCTGGCCGCCGCTTTCCCCGAGCTGGCCTCGCGCATCCTAACGCTCTGGGCGCCCTCCAAGACCTTCAACCTGGCGGGGCTGACCACTGCCTGCGCGGTGATTCCAGACGCCGACCTGCGGCAGCGCTTCGCCAGGGGCATCAAGGGGTTGACACCCGATGGCAACGTGTTGGGGCTGGTCGCTGCCGAAGCCGCCCATGCCCATGGCGAACCTTGGCGGCAGGCGCTGCTGGAGGTGTTGCGCGGTCATCGCCGGACGCTGGAGGAGCGGGTGGCCAACTGGCCCGGCGTGGCCATGAGCCCGCCACAGTCGACCTATCTGGCCTGGCTGGATCTGCGTGAGGCACATGCGCTCGAGCGACTGTCAGGGCCGCCGCAGCGGCTGCTGCTCGAGCGGGCTGGCGTCGCACTATCCGACGGCGCCGATTTCGGCTGGCCGGGTTTTGCCCGGCTCAACTTCGGCACCACGGCCAAGCAGCTGGAGGCGGCGCTGGCGCGGCTGGATGGCGTGCTGCGCCAGACTCAGTAGAGCAGCGCAAACAGCTTGCGACGATAGGCGACCGTTAGCGGATGGTCGGCGCCCAGGGCATCGAAGACCTGCAACAGCGTGCGGCGGGCGGCATCGTCACCATAGGTACGGTCGTGCTTCATCAAGGTGAGCAGGGCTTCCAAACCAGCCTCGTAGTGGCCGTCGGCCACCTGGCGCAGGGCACGCTTGAATTGGGCTTCGCTGTCGTCGCGGTCCTCCAGTGCGGCCAGCTCCTCAGCGGTGGGCGCCTGCTCGCCGAACTCGATGCGGGCGCGTACACCGCGAGCCGGGGCGGCGTCGCGCTCCTCCGGCGGGAGGTTGTCGAGCAGATGGCGAGCCTGTTCGCTCTGGCCTTCGGCCACCAGGGCTCGGGCCAATTCCACTTGGTAGGGGGTATGCTGTGGATATTGCTGCACCAGTTCCTGGTAGATGGCTCGGGCTGTGGCAGCGTCACCGGCGGCCAAGGCCTCGGCGGCCTGGTCCTCGGGGCTTTTTGGGGCCTCCTCCGGCGCCGGGAAGTAGCGTCCCAGCCATTCGAGCACCTGCTTCTCGGGCAGGGCCCCCTGGAAGTGGTCGACCAGCCCGCCCTGGCTGATCAGCTTGACGTCAGGCACCGAACGCACGCCGAGCTGACCGGCGATCTCCCGATTCTCGTCGATGTTGAGCTTGGCAAGAATGAAGGCACCCTGGTACTCGCGAGCCAGCTTCTCAAGGATCGGTGTCAGGTTCTTGCTGGACTCGCTTGAGGGTGCCCAGCAGTCGAGCAGCACGGGCACCTGCATCGAGGTCTCGAGTAGCTGCTGGATGTTGCTGGCATCGACGTCGATGATCATCTCGACGTCCTGGCCGCCGGGCGAGGCGTCATCGGCATGCTCGCCGGCGGGAATGTCATCGGTGAGCGGCTCACCGGTACGGGGGTCGACGATGGGCATAATCGCTAGCCTTGCGTGGGGATGAATTTGTTTGCAGATGCGGGTGATCGCCCGTGACTTCAAGGGGAGCAGCCCATGCTAGGGCAAATTCTGCGTATGACCCGCCGGGCTGGCGAAGCCGAGCCCGACGAGCGACCAGAAGGGACAGAAGGGGTTACCCGAGACATGAAAAAGGCCAGAACGGGTAGGTTATGGCCTCTCTCTGGGATTTGGTAGCGGGGACCGCTGAAGTTGAGGTGAAAGCGAACCGATGACCGATGGTTATGCCGCATAGGAAAAAACCGACCCCCTTAGGAATCGGCTTTTTTCGATGTTTGGTAGCGGGGACCGGATTTGAACCGATGACCTTCGGGTTATGAGCCCGACGAGCTACCAGACTGCTCCACCCCGCATCAACGTGCGGCATATTCTACAGACTATGCGCCTTTGGTCAAGGGTTGCTTTCAAACGCTCGTCCCGAGGACCTTACCTGGTCCATACTGCTTTTGCTGTCATGAAGGTGACAGGTCCATTAACAATACTGGCGGGTGATGGCCAGACTGGCATCTCGCCAGACAAGATGTCATGCATATCAGGGAGGTAATCAATGGCAACTCAAGCACACGTCGCCTGGGTCACCGGTGGTACCGGGGGTATCGGCAGCGCCATCTGCCGTTCGTTGGCCTCGCAGGGCTACATGGTGGTGGCGGGATACCACAATCCGGATAAGGCCAAGACCTGGCTGGAGGCCCAGAAGTCCGAGGGCTTCGACAACATCGACATCGCCGGGGTTGACCTGGTCGACTATGACGCCTGCGTGAAGGGGGTCAAGGAGATCGAGGAAAAGCATGGTCCCATTGCCGTGCTGGTCAACTGCGCAGGGATCACTCGGGACGGCACTCTCAAGAAGATGTCGCCCGAGCAGTGGCACGAGGTCATCGACACCAACCTCAACAGTGTCTTCAATACTTGCCGCAGCGTGATCGAGAGCATGCTCGACAAAGGTTATGGACGGATCATCAACATTTCTTCGATCAATGGCCGCAAGGGTCAGTTCGGCCAGGCCAACTATGCTGCCGCCAAGGCGGGCATGCATGGCTTGACCATGTCCCTTGCCCAGGAGACTGCTACCAAGGGGATCACCGTGAACACGGTGTCGCCCGGCTACATTGCCACCGACATGATCATGAACATTCCTGAGAAGGTGCGCGAGGCCATCCGCGAGACCATTCCAGTCAAGCGCTACGGGAAGCCCGAGGAGATCGGTCGCCTGGTGACCTTCCTCGCCGACGAGGAGTCGGGTTTCATTACCGGCGCCAATTACGACATCAATGGCGGGCAGTTCATGGGCTGATCGCCCGACCGTCGCACCCGCCCCCCCCCCCGCCGGTAACCCTGGCGGCGGGGGGCAGCATTTCTGATCAGGACGGAGGCAGTTCGGCGAGGCTCTCGAGCAGGCGGTCGAGCTCTCCCACCTCGCGTGCCCATAATCCTTCGGGCATCGGGCCATTGGCGAGCAGGCCGGCCAGTATCTGGCGCAGCTCTTCGGTTCGGGTAGTCTGCTGGCCCAACGTGTCGTTGAGGCGTTCGACCTGGATTGCCAGGCGCAACGGGTCGTCACGCCGGTTGCCCCGGCCGCCGGCCAGCAGCGACAGGTGGGCCCGCAGACGTGCCAGGCGCTCCACTACCGCTTGATCGGCCGAGTGATCGGCCTTCGACGTTCGGGCAGCATTGCGATGCTCATGGGCCTGGCGTAGTGCATTCGAGAGGGTCAGCTCGGCGGGGAGGGCAATCTGCTCGGCGGAGCCGCCTGCCAGGTACCGGGCATCCGCCTGCAGGTGAGCATTGAGCAAGGGGCGGATGGCCTGCCAGCGCTGGGCCTCTTCGGCCAGCGACAGGCGGGCCAGGCGCTCGCGGCGGGCCCGCACAATGCCAGCCCAGCGGCGCCGCATGCCCTCGCTGCGCCGCCCCGAAGGTAGCGGCTCCAGGGCGGTGGCCTCGCGCACGGCCTCATCCAGCATGCCGGCCTCGTGGCTATGTGTCGGATGCCAGCTGTCGAGTCGGTCGATCAGCGACTGCATGGCTTCCAGTCGGGCGCGGTTGCGCTGGGCCTGGTCATCCCGGGCGGCCTCCCGGCTGGCGAAGATGTTGTCACACAGTGAGCGGAACTCTCGCCACAGGGCCTGCTCCTCTCCCTTGGGGGCGCGGCCCAACTCGCGCCAGCGGCGTTGCAGCGCCTTAGCCTGCTCGGCTCGCCGGGTCGAGTGCATGTCCTGGTCGAGAAGCGCGCGTGTCTGTTCGATCAGTTCGCGCTTGGCCTCGGCGATCTCCCCGGCGCGCCGTTCGATCAGCGCCTGAAGGTCATGGCGGATGCGCCCGAAACGACGGCCGAGGGTGTCGGCCTTATCGCGGGGCACTGGGGCCAAGCGGCGCCACTGTTCTTGCGAGCGATCGCGAATCTCGCGCAGCGCATCAGGGTCGGCCTCGTGAGCGGGCTGCTCGAGTAGTGTCTCGAGCTGTTCACACAGCGCTTCGCGAGCCTCCAGGTTGCGTTGACGCTCGGCCTGCTGGTGTTCTCGCCAGGGAGCCAGTCGCTGGTGGATGCGCTCGGAGGCGGCACGGAAGCGCTCGGACTGCTGACGGTTGGCGGCGGCGTTGCCCAAGGCTTTCCATTCCTTGACCAGCTGACGGTGGTGGCGGTCGAGTTCGGCTTCGCTCAGCGTGGCGTTGTTAGCCAGTTCCTCGATAGCGATGCACAGTTGGTCGCGCTTGGGGCCGGCGACAAAGCCGCGCCAGTCGCGCAGTTCCGCGAGTCGCGCGGTGAGTCGCTTGAGTCGCGCCTGGTGGGGCTGTAGCGGTGCCTGGGGTAGCCGGTCGGCTTGCTGGCGCAGGTCCTGTTGGAGGCGGCTGGCGCCCTTGAAGGCGCCGCTTTCCAGCAGGCGCTCGAGCTGGTCGAGTTCCTCGACGAAGCGCGACATTCGCGCGTTCAGGTCGTCATCCTTGCGGCTTCGCTCGCTGGCGAGGCGCTGGTGGGCGCGTTGCAGCAGCGGAGCCGGGGCCAGTCCCGCTGGCCAGCCGCAGGCCTCGACCAGGGCCTCGAGACGTTGGTCATCGCCATCGGTCAGGGCCTGCTCGATCGCCTCGGCGCGTTCCTCCAGGCGCACGCGTGCCTGAACGATATCCTCGTAGGCGGCCAGGGCCTGGTCGTAGCGCTCACGCAGTGCCTCGTCGGCGAGGTGCTGCTCTGAGAGTGCCTGCCAGCGGGCGGCCAGCAGGCGCTTCTGGGCGCGCAGGCTGGCGATGTCCTGGTCGGTGAGCCGGTCACTCTGATGAAGACTTGCGAGGCTCTCCTCCAGCGCTTCGACCAAGGCCTGCCGCGTCTGGTCGGCGCTCTCGCGCTGGCGATCATCGACATGGCGTGCATGCTCCTGGGCCTCGTGGTCGCCGATAACCTTGCGGCAGCGCAGGCAGGCCTCCTGGAAGCGTTGCTCCTGCTGCGCATCCGGCTGGTCTTCGAGCTTGCTCCACTCGCGCTTCAGGTGGCGGAAGCGACCGGCATAGAGCGGTTCCCAGGGGCTTGCAGCATGCTGCTCAAGGGTCTCGAGCAGGGCCTCGCGGCGCTGGTGGGCGGCCGCCAGGGAGGCGGCGTCGGCGCGTAATCGGTTAAGACGTTCACGCGCCATGCGTGCCACCTGCCGGTCACGGCGCGCGCCCTGCACCAGTCGCGACAACCCCGCTTCGCTCTCGATGCGAGCGGCGGCAGCATGACGCACGGCGGCGATCCCGTTGTCACAGGCCTGGCGGATCAGGTGCTCTTCCGCATCGAGACGGGCCAGGGCGGCAAGGCGCAGTTGCTGGTTGTCGCCCCGTAGCGCCACGTCGTTGAGCAACTCGGGGTCCTCGAGTCGCTCTACCAGGGCGATGCGGGTCGGCAGGTCATGTTGGCCGCGCTGGCCCACCAGCATCGCTGCCAGATGGTGGCGCAGCTCCGGTGAGGCGTCGCCCTGCTGGTACATGGCTAGCAGACGCTCGGGATTTTGCAGTCGTGACAGGGCCGCCTCCCGCACCTGGGGCTGGGGATCGCGCGCTAGCTGCTCAAGGGTCTGGCGCTGGTCATCGTGGGTAGGGTCGAGACGTCCCACGGCCTGTCGACGGACCTCGGGGTCCGGGTGATTCCAGCGCGGGGCGAACAGGCGACGAAGGAGTCCTGACATGGGGCATCCTGACAAAGGAATCGCTTCCCGGCGGTTACGGGAAGGTCGTTATTGTTGGCGGCACCGACGTGGGCCTGGGTCGCGTGTATCTAAGCACGTGGCGGGGCGGCAGAAAAGTCCAGTCGACGGAAAGGTGTGGCCTTGTGGAGACACTGACAAAGCGGCTCCTTGACCGTATCATCGGTTGCAGGGGCACAGGCACTCGCTTAGCGTTGTTGTGCTACCCCCGATCATCACCCGACGCGGAGTTCGGCAATGAGTCTCAAAGTGGACAGGGACGGCATGGCATTCACCTTCAAAGGGGGGATGCTGCCGATGACGGTCATGGAGCTGACCAGCGCCGATCCTGAGCGCATCCGCGAGCAGCTCGCGGGCAAGATCAGCCAGTCGCCGGCCTTCTTCCAGCACACTCCCGTGGTGCTCAATGTCGAAAAGCTCGATGAGCCGCACCTGGCGCTGGAACGCATCTGTGCGGTCTGCCGCGCCCACAAGCTGCTGCCGGTGGCAGTGCGCGGCGGGCCGGATCCGGTCAAGCAGTCGGCCTGGGCCCTGGGGCTAGGCTGGTTCCCGCCCCAGGATGTGGCGCGCCAGCGTCCCTTGGAGAGCGTCGCCGAGGACGATACGGCCGTGATGGCCGAGCTCGAGATGCCCGAGGCGCTATCGGGGGCGGCGGCGGGCGGTCGCATCTACCGTGGCACGGTGCGTTCCGGTCAGCAGGTGACCGCTCCCGAGGGCGACCTGGTGGTGGTGGGGGCGGTTAATGCTGGCGCTGAGGTACTTGCCGCCGGCAGCGTGCATGTCTACGGCGCCCTGCGTGGGCGGGCCCTAGCCGGCATCCATGGCGATGTTCAGGCCGGCATCTTCTGCCGGGAACTGCATGCCGAGCTGCTTTCGGTGGCTGGCAACTACAAGCGCCTCGAGGATATCGACCCGCACCTGCTGGGTACCGCCGTGCAGATCCGGTTGAGCGACGACCAACTCACTATCATGCCGTTGGCTTGAGATTGGCCGGGCGCTTTCTCCGCCATTCCCTTTCATCATCACAAGACAGGATGCGACACTTGGCCAAGATCATCGTTGTGACCTCCGGCAAGGGTGGGGTCGGCAAGACAACCAGCGCAGCTGCCATCGCCACAGGGCTGGCGCTGCGGGGCAAGAAGACCGTGGTCATCGACTTCGACGTGGGGTTGCGCAACCTCGACCTGATCATGGGTTGCGAGCGGCGCGTGGTCTACGACCTGGTCAACGTGATCCAGGGCGAGGCGGGGCTGAACCAGGCGCTGATCCGTGACAAGCGAGTCGACAATCTGCACATCCTGCCGGCCTCCCAGACCCGCGACAAGGATGCCTTGACTCAGGAGGGCGTCGAGAAGGTGCTCGATACGCTGAGCAAGGACTTCGATTTCATCATCTGCGACTCCCCGGCGGGCATCGAACGTGGCGCCCAGCTGGCCATGTACTTCGCCGACGCGGCGATCGTGGTCACCAATCCCGAGGTCTCCTCGGTGCGTGACTCCGACCGTATCCTTGGCCTGCTGGCTTCCAAGACCCGGCGTGCCGAGCGCGGCGAGGAGCCCATCGAGGAGCACCTGCTGATCACTCGCTACAATCCCAGCCGGGTCGATCTGGGTGACATGCTCAACCTCGACGACATTCGCGAGATCCTGGCCATCGACCTGCTCGGGCTGATTCCAGAGTCCGAGGCAGTGCTGCGGGCGTCCAACCAGGGGGTGCCGGTGACCCACGATGAAGATAGCGATGCCGGCCAGGCCTATACCGACACCGTGGCCCGCCTGCTGGGCGAGGAGGTACCCTTGCGCTTTCACGAGTACCAGAAGAAGGGCCTGTTGAGCCGCATGTTCGGAGGAGTTCGCCGGTGAAATTGCTCGATTTCCTGAAGCGCGAGCGCAAGCAGTCCGCCTCGGTCGCCAAGGAGCGGTTGCAGATCATCGTCGCTCATCAGCGCACCCAACGGGGGCAGCCGGACTACATGCCGCTATTGGAGAAGGAGCTGCTGGAGGTGATCCGCCGCTATGTGCAGATCGATGACGATGCAGTGAACATCACCCTCGACAGCGAGGACAACTGCTCGGTGCTGGAGCTCAACGTGACCCTGCCCAAGACCTGAGCGGACAAGCCCTGAGCGAGGGTTGACGGCTCCCAGCGACGCCGTGGCGTGCCCGCGGCTGAGTCGTTGGCGGGGCTATGCTAGGCTGGGCCGAGAATTCACGCCCTTCGGAGAGCTCCCGCCCATGGCGCAGTCCCCCGCCGCCCCGCAGTCCTTTCTGTGGCACGACTACGAGACCTTTGGTGCCGATCCGCGTCGCGACCGCCCGTCGCAGTTCGCGGCCATTCGAACCGATGCCGACCTCAACGAGATTGGCGAGCCCCTCGAGCTTTTCTGCAAGCCGGCCGACGACTTTCTGCCTCACCCCCAGGCCTGTCTGATCACCGGCATCACGCCCCAGCTGGCCTGCCGTCGTGGCCTGCCCGAGGCCGAGTTCGCCGGCGTGGTCGAGTCGGCCATGAGCGAGCCGGGTACTTGCGGGGTGGGGTACAACAGCCTGCGCTTCGATGACGAGGTGAGTCGCCACCTCTTCTACCGTAACCTGCTCGACCCCTATGCCCGGGAGTGGAAGAACGGCAACTCGCGCTGGGATCTGATCGACGTGGTGCGTGCCTTCCATGCCCTGCGCCCTGCAGGCATCGCGTGGCCAACGCGCGACGATGGCGCGCCGAGCTTCAAGCTGGAGCATCTGACCGCTGCCAACGGCATCGCCCATGCCGGGGCCCACGATGCCCTGGCCGACGTCCGTGCCACCATCGCCCTGGCAAGGCTGCTGCGCGAGCGCAACGGCAAGCTCTTTGATTACCTGCTGGGGCTGCGCGGCAAGCGTGCCGTGGCCCGGCAACTCGACCTGCCCGGCCGCAAGCCGGTGCTGCACATCTCGCGTCGCTATCCGGCGAGTCGCGGCTGCAGCGCTCTGGTGATGCCGCTGGCCGAGCATCCCTCCAACCCCAATGGAGTGATCGTCTTCGATCTCTCCATGGATCCGGCCCCGTTGCTGGAGCTCACGGCGGAGCAGATCCGCGAACGGGTCTTCGTCAGCAACGATGACCTGGCGGAGGGAGCCGAGCGCATTCCGCTGAAGGTGATCCACCGCAACAAGTGTCCGGTACTCTTCCCGACCAGCGCCCTCAAGGACGTGGATGGGCCGCACCAGGGCGAGTACGGCGCGATTATCGAGCGCCTGGGCCTGGACCTGGCCGCCTGCCGGGCTCACTGGAAGCAGCTGTCGATTCATCCCGAGCTGGCCGCCCGCGTCGCCGAAGTGTTTGCCGCGCCACCTCCCGAGCCGCCGCATGACCCGGACCTGATGCTCTACTCGGGTGGCTTCTTCTCGCCGGCGGATCGCGCGCAGATGCAACGGGTGCGCGAGACCGACCCCTGGGAACTGGTGGGGGCACGCTTCGCCTTCCAGGACTCGCGCCTCGAGGAGATGCTGTTCCGCTACCGGGCCCGCAGCTACCCGGAGACCCTGGAAAGCGAGGAGCAGGCGCGCTGGGAGGCCTTCCGCTGGGAGCGCATGAACGACCCTGCCATCGCCGGGCTGACCCTCAAGGAATTCGCCCGGGAGATCGAGCGGCTCAATGGCGTCCCGCTGTCCGACCGTGACCGGCAGGTCCTCGAGGAACTGGTGATGCACGTGGAGGCGATCATGCCGCCCCAGGCCTTCGATTAGCAGATCAGAAGGTTCAAAGCCCGATCCGTAGGCCCGGTAAGCGTCAGCGCACCGGGCGTTGTTTGCGGCCAATTCACCCCCGCCGGATCCGCCTTCGGCTTATTCCAGCTACTTTACTCCGCGCCCTTCGGCAGGGGAGTGAGCTTGCGGCTCAGGTCGAGCACGTCGCTGGGCGTGTCACCCGGGTCGAAGGTGACGTTGACCACAGCGTCATGGCGCAGTGCCGACCAGCTCTCGCGCAGTTCGTTGGCCGTCACGGCCAGGGCCCGCTCGGCGAGACGGCGGTGGCGGTCGAAGGCGGTGTCGCCATAGGCCAGCGCGTGCCACAGGCGGTTGGTGCGGCCGGCGAGGCTGGTGTCGCGCTGCATCAAGCTGTCGTGTACGGCCTGGCGATAGGGGGCAAGCTCCGCGTCATCAAGCGTTGCAAGCCGCTTGGTGAAGTCGTCCAGGAAGGCATCGATGCGGGCCTGAATCGTCTCGCTTGCGGTGTCGGGGGATTGCACCAGCAGGCTGATGCCGGGGGCGTCGAGCATCGGCGAGTAGCTTGCGTTGACCACATAGCCGAGTTGCTGCTCGGTGCGCAGTCGCTGGTAGAAGGGGGTCTTCAGCAGCTGGCCCAGTACCGCCAGGCGCGCCTGGCTGTCCAGCGAGCGATCTGGCCCCTGCAGGTAGCGCAGCACCAGCGACTCCTGGCGGGTAGTGGCCGGGGTCAAGGTGGGTAGATCCTCTGCCTGCAGGGGCACGAGATCCGCAATCTTATCTTCCGCCAGTGACGGCGATAATGCCTCAATGACCAGCCGGGCCTCGTGCTTGGCGAGCGCGGCGTCGAGATTGCCCACGGCCATGGCTTCCAGGTGCAGGTTGGCCAGCATGCGCGTGCGGAAGTCGCGCAGATCCTCCACATCGAGCGTCTTGCTGGCTTCGAGCAGGGCATCGCTAGGCCACTGTGGGCGTACCAGGGCTTCGCTTAGGGTGCGATGGGCCTGGCGGTAGAGAGGATCTTGGGGGGCGTTGCGCCACTCGCGCTGCAGGCGATAGCGCACGCGGTCGAAGCTCGCCGCGTCGATCTCGCCGTGCTGCAACTGGTCGAGCACCCGGGCAATCAGCCGCTCCTGGCGGTCCCGCCAGCCGGAGAACGACAGGGTAATGCCCCGTGCGTGGGCATAGGCCTCGAATTCATGGCCGGCCAGGCGCGCCGGGTAGAGGGTCGCGTTGAGGCTGTCGCCCAGCCAATCGGCGAGCAGCCGGGAGAGTGCCGCCTCGCGGGCTTGCTGGCTGGCGGCGGGGTTCTGCAGGCTGAAGCGCCACTCCACCTTGGGGGTGTCGAAGGTGCTGTCCGCCTTGTGCCAGACACTGGCGCCCGGCGTCTCGATGCGCTTTACCGGGTCAGCATCCTCGACATCGAGCAGAGCGAGATCCTCGGCGATGTAGGGGTTGGGCTCGGGTAGCGCGAGGCCTGCCAGCGGTTCGGCGTCGCTTTTAGCCGCGACCTCGCGCCAGGGGGCGTCAAACCAGGGCGAGACCTTGTCGCCCTCGACCTCGGGGCCGCTGTAGAGTCGCAACAACCGGCCGGGTCGCAGGTCGTCGAGCCAGCGCATGATCTGCTCGCGATCGAAGCCCTCCATGAGATAGGGCGCGATGTTGACATCCTCCAGCGGGTAACGCGCCAGGTTCATGGACAATCGCATGGCATCGTTCAGTGGCGAACCATGCTGCTGGAAGCGGAACTGCTGATCGGCCAGGCGGGCCTGCTCGGCGTAGCGCCATGGCGCCAGGCCGTCGGTGCGGATCAGCTCGATGGCGGCGAACAGGCTGGCCTGGATTTCGGCGATCCGCTTGGCACCCGCCGGTGTCAAGCTGATGTCCACGGCGAACAGCGCATGGCGGCCGTCGTTGCGCGTTACCCCCGCCGAGAGGCCATCGGCCCAGCCCGCCTCGCGCAGCACCGCGAGTAGGCTGCCCTCGCCCTCGTGGCCGATCAGCTGGGCCAGGTAGTCGGCCGGCTTGTAGCGGTAGGCTTGCTCGGGGTCGGCTATCGGGAACAGGAAACTGACCCGCTGGCTGTCTCGCACCGACTGCATCTCGGCGGCGCGGGGCAGGGTCTTTTTCACCACCAGAGGCGTCTTGATGACCGGGCGAGAGAGGTCGCGGTCGGGTATCTCGGCGAAGCGCTCGGTGACCATCTCCTCCAGTTCATCGAGGGGCTGCGGCGCGACCACGGCCAGGTGCATCACGTTGGCCCCGTAGTGCTGCTTGTAGAAGCGGATCACACGCTCGCGCAGGCTCGGCTCGCCCTCGGGGCGGTCGGCCAGGGTGGCGCGGCTACCCACCGAGAAGTCGGTGGTCGGATGGTCAGGGTTGAGCAACTGGTTGAGGACGTCCTGGGCCCGACGGCCGTCGTCAAGTAGGCGCGCCTGGTACTCGGAATGCACCACGTTGCGCTCACTCTCCAGGCGGTCGGCATTGAACAGCGGGGCGATGAAGAAGCGGCTGAAGCGGTCCAGCGCGCCGGGCAGTGCGGCGGGCTCGATGTCAAAGAAGTAGTTGGAGTCCTGGGGAGCGGTAAAGGCGTTGTGGCTGCCTCCGTGGCGCGACAGGTAGGCCTGGTAGGCATCCGGCTCGGGGTAGGCGTCGGTGCCCAGGAATAGCATGTGCTCGAGGAAGTGGGCCAGGCCGGCCAGATCCTGGGGATCCTGGGCGCTGCCCACGCCAACATTCAGCGAGGCCGCGGCCTGATCGGCTTGAGGATCGCTGACCAGCAGCACGCTCAAGCCGTTGTCGAGGGTCAGGGCGCGGTAGTCGCGGTCATCGTGAGGGCTGACCCGCGGCGAGACGACCTTGTCGACGGCCGTCGTCGTTTCGGCTATCTCGGCCCGGGCAGCCAGGCACGTCATCAAGGCCACGACCGTGACGAGCCAGGCGAGCAGGCGGGCCGGTTGGCGAAAGGGGGCAGGCAAGGGCTGTGTCATCATCGTTCCTGTGGCATGGGTTGGCGCAGCATGGGCCCGGTGGGGTGGGCACAGGCCGGATCCTGGTTGGCAGGATCGTTCACTTGTCTTGATACCGGAAAAGCGCCCAACAGTTCCCCGGGAGCGGGCGCAAGCAGTGTCTGCGCCTGCACTGGCGGCGTCCTTGGATCGAGCCAGTGTCGGGCAGCACCGGGGTCAATCACCGCCGGTAACCGGTCGGTAAGCGGGGCAAGCAGCGGCCCCGTCGGCACCGTGATCAGCGCCATGGAATCAGTGTATGCGCTGAGGGTGGTGTGGAAGCGGCACCAGAGCCCCGCCAGTAGCAGCGGGCCGCGGTCGACGCGGGTCACCAGGAAGGGCTGCTTGAAGCGCGGTTGTGATTTCCACACGTAGACGCCGCTGACCGGTATCAGACAGCGCCGCGCGCCGAAGGCCTCGCAAAACATCGGACGGCTCGTCAGCGCCTCGGCCCGGGCACAATGGGGCGCATGATCGAGCACCTTCAGCCAGGGCGGCGTGAGCCCCCAGAAGGCGTTAACCAGGCGCAGCCGGCCTCCTTCCAGGCGCAGGATCGACAGGGGTCGACGGGGGGCGAGGTTGGCGCCGGTGATCAGTGGGGTGTCGGCGACCAGTTCAGGTAACAGGCGTTCGAGATCGAGGGGGGCGATGTGCAGTCGGCCGGCCATGGGCTCTCCGGTTGATGGGGCCTCAGGGTAACCAAGTCGCCCTGGCAAGAAAAGCACCGAAAGAACAGCGAGCACGCTGCCGCCTTGCATCGTCATTCGACTGGGATAAGCTGTCGAAAACAGTGTTCGAAGGGAGTATCCTTGTCGCCCGATCCGCGATGCGCATCACCCTCTCCCTCCACGAGGAACCCGATGGCCCGTCCCCGACAGCATGCCCCCGAGGCACTCCATGCGCAGGTCATGGCCGCCTGCGATACCTGGCTGCAGGCGCATCCGGCCCATACGCTGTCGCTGCGAGCCCTTGCCCGCGAGGTCGGCTGTGCGCCGAGCACCCTGCTCAAGCTCTATGGCAGCTTCGGCAACCTGCTGCAGCACGTCAACATCGAGACGCTGGCGCGCCTGCGCGGGGCGATCGAGCCGCTGCTCGGTGACCTTGCCCCCGAGGTGCGACTCAAGGCCCTGGCCAGGGCCTACTGGCAGTTCGCTCGCCAGGACGCCTACCGCTGGCAACTGCTGTTCGACTACCCCCTGGCCCAGGAGGGAGAACTCGACCAGCGGCAGAACGAGATGATCGAGGGCCTTTTCCTGCGCGTGGAGGTGACCCTCAAGGAGTTCCAGCCGGCATTGGACGACCTGGAGGCACGACGGCTGAGCCGAACCCTATGGGGCAGTGTCCACGGCCTAGTCCAGCTAGGGCTCAATGAGCGTCTCGGTCACTGGCAGGACGAGCCGCTGGAGGTGGACGAACTACTCGACCAGCTGCTGGTGACCATCTTGGCCGGCCTCCAACACGCGCCCGGCATGGCGTGAAGACTGCCTGGTGGAACGGGGCCTGAAGGCGGGGGGCTGGCGACTGGCCATGGCTTACCGGCCCGTGCTGCGCTGGCTGGTCTTCCTGCTGGTCCATCTCCTCTACCGCGTGCGTTTCCGCGGACGCCAGCATTTTCCGGCTCATGGCCCGGCCATCGTGGTCTGTAACCATGTCAGCTTCATGGATGCCCTGGTGGTGGGCGGGGCCAGCCCCCGGCCGCTGCGCTTTCTGATGGACAAGCCGATCTTTGATTCACCCTGGCTCAACTGGTGGTTCCGCCTGGTGGGTGCCATCCCCGTGGATGCCGATCGTCGCGACCCGGGCAGCGTGCGTCATGCTCTGGCCGAGGTCAGCCGCGCGCTGCGCCAGGGCGAGGTGGTGATGGTGTTTCCCGAGGGTAGGTTGACCCCCAACGGTGAGGTGCAACCATTCCGGCGTGGTTTCGAGCTGATTCTGGTGCGCGATGCGGTGCCAGTGGTGCCCGTTGGGCTGGCCGGCCTGTGGGGCTCCTGGACCTCGCACCATGGCGGCAAGGCATTCAGCAAGCCGCCGCGGCGCTTCCGGGCGCGGGTCGCGCTATTTGTCGGTGAGCCGCTCTCCGCCGGCCAGGCGAGTCGGTGCAATGTCGAGGCCCGGGTGCGTGCGCTCAAGGAGGAGGCCGATGAGTGGCTCGCCAGCGCCTAGCCTTGGCCGCGGCGTAGGGGGCGCCGTACTGCTTGCCAGCAGCGTGCCGCGGTGATCAGGTTGTCGCGGACTTCGAGGATCTCCATGCGTACATTGCCGATCTGCAGGCAGGCGGGGCCATCGGGAAAGGACTCGAGGTGCTCGAGGATCACCCCATTGAGGGTCTTGGGGCCATCGGTGGGCAGTTGCCAGCCGAGCGCCTTGTTGATGTCGCGGATGTTGGCGGTGCCTTCGATCACGTGGCTGCCATCGTCCTGCGGGTGGATCTCCTGATGTAGTCCCGCCACGTCGGTGGTGAACTCGCCGACAATCTCCTCGAGGATGTCTTCCAGGGTCACCAGTCCTTCAACGTCGCCATACTCGTCGACCACGATGCCGATGCGTCGCTTCTGTGTCTGGAAGTTGAGCAGTTGGGTGTGTAGTGGCGTGGACTCGGGGATGAAGTAGGGCTCGCGGGCCTCCTGAACGATGGCGGCCTTGGTCACCTCGCCACGCGAGAGGAAGCGTGCCGCATTGCGCAGATGGAGCATGCCGATGATGTTGTTGATGTCGCCCTTGTAGACCGGCATCCGCGTGTGCTGGCTGGTGCGAATGTTGGCCAGAATCTCCTCCAGGTCGTCATCCAGGTCGAGGCCCATCACCTCGTGGCGCGGCACCATGATGTCGTTGACGGTGACATTCTCCAGGTCGAGGATCGACAGCAGCATTGCCCGGTGGCGGCGCGGGATCAGGGTGCCGGCCTCGTGGACCACGGTGCGCAGTTCATCGCGGGTTAGGTGGTCGGTTTCACCGTCGATGTTCTTCACGCCGAGCAGGCGCAACAGGCCATTGGAGATCGCATTGACCATCCACACCAGCGGGTAGAGCAGCTTGAGCAATGGCTCTAGGATCAGAGAGGCGGGGTAGGCGATGCGCTCGGGCTTGACCGCCGCATAGGTCTTGGGCGTGACCTCGGCGAAGATCAGGATGATGATGGTCAGCAGCGCGGTGGCCACGGCAGGGCCAGTGACCTCGCCGAAGAAGTGGATGGCGATGATGGTGGCAATGGAGGCCGCCAGGTTGTTGACAAAGTTATTGCCGATCAGAATCACGCCGATCAGCCGATCCGGCCGTGACAGCAACCGCACCACCCGCTGGGCACGCGACTCACCGCTGCTTGCCTGATGGCTCAGCCGGTAGCGGTTGATCGACATCATCCCGGTTTCGGAACTGGAGAAGAAAGCGGAAAGACAGATGAGCAGCAGCAGCAAACCGAACAGCAGGCCCAGCGGGAAGTCGTCACTCAAGTCGTAGGGTCCTCAACGGCGGATAAGGCTCGAGTTGTAGGGGGTCGCTGTTCCGCTGTCAAGGCGCGTGCCGGGATCAGCCGCGGTTGAGCAGGATTTCCAGCACGAACTTGCTGCCGAAGTAGGCCATCAGCAGCACCGCGCACCCCCCCAGGGTCCAGCGGACCGCCCGCATGCCTCGCCAGCCTAGCCGGTGGTGGCTGAACAGCAGGGTGGCGAAGATCACCCAGGCAGCCAGCGAGAGGATCGTCTTGTGGGCTAGGTGCTGGGCGAACATGTTGTCGAGGAACAGGAAACCACTGATAATCGACAGGGTCAGCAGGATCATGCCGGCCCAGATCAGTTCGAACAGAAGCCGCTCCATGGTGGTCAGCGGCGGCAGCGACTGGACCACGCCGTGGATATGGTGATGGCGCAGCGCCTGGTTTTGTATGCCCAGCAGTACCGCCTGAATAGCAGCGATCGCCAGCAGCGCGAAGGCCAGCGCGCTGCTCAGGGCGTGCAGGGCAATCCCTGGGGTCAGGCCGGTGCCGCGCTCAGGGCTTGGCAAGCCAACGGCCAGCAGCAGGGTCAGGCCGGCCAGCGGCAGCAGCCCGGTGGCGACGTTGAGAACCGGCTTAACGAGGCTGGCCAGCAGCAGCACCAGCACGGCCACGGCGCTGGCTAGCACCGCGCTGGTCGAGAGACCGGGCAGCAGTGAGTCGCCGCGGGCCAGTAACGTGGCCGCCAGCGGCAGGTGGCAAAGCAGGCCGACCAGGCTCAGGGCGCGCACCAACATAGCGCGTGGCGGTACGCGTCTGGCCAGGGTCAGCCCCTGCCAGGAGGCGGCACCGAGATAGAAGATGAAGGCCATGACGGCAAGTGAGAGCGGCGGCATCGATCGCTGTCCGTGCGCCTTCGTCAGCGCCAAGGTGGTGGGTGATTTAGCCGCCACTATACCCAATCTGGCCGGCCACGCACAGCCGGCGGCGCGCCCCTCAGCGGCGAATGCCCGCCATGCATGGAGACTGCCGGCCACAGCGGGTATAATTTTCGGCCATTGCAGCGAGCCTCCCGGTCGATACCGGGTCGGTTCTCCGGCCATCGTCAGTGGAGGGGCCCATGTTCCAGAATCTTAGCGAGCGTCTGTCGCAGACGCTCAAGTCGATCAAGGGTCAGGCGCGCCTGACCGAGGACAACGTCAAGGATACCCTGCGCGAGGTGCGCCGGGCACTGCTCGAGGCCGATGTGGCCCTGCCGGTGGTCAAGGCGTTCATCGATCGTGTGCGTGAGCGCGCCGTCGGCCAGGAGGTCTCCCAGAGCCTTTCTCCGGGGCAGCAGTTCGTCAAGATCGTCCAGCAGGAGCTCGAGGCGATCATGGGCGAGGCCAACGAGGGGCTGAGCCTCAAGGGGTCGCCCGCCGTGGTGCTGATGGCTGGCCTGCAGGGCGCGGGCAAGACTACCTCGGTGGCCAAGCTGGCGCGCTACCTGCGCGAGCGCGAGAAAAAGAAGGTACTGGTGGTCTCCGCCGACGTCTACCGCCCGGCGGCCATCGACCAGCTCGAGACCCTGGCCCGTGAGGTCGAGGTTGACTTCTTTCCCTCGCGTTCCGACCAGCAGCCCGTCGCCATCGCCGAGTCAGCGATCAAGCACGCCAGGATCCATTTCCATGACGTGGTGATCGTCGACACTGCCGGGCGCTTGGCCATCGACGAGGCGATGATGGCCGAGATTCAGGCGCTGCATAAGGCTGTGGTGCCCGATGAGACGCTGTTCGTCGTCGATGCCATGGCCGGCCAGGACGCCGCCAACACCGCCAAGGCGTTCCACGAGGCGCTGCCGTTGACCGGGGTGATCCTCACCAAAGCCGATGGCGACGCCCGCGGCGGTGCGGCGCTCTCGGTACGCCACATCACCGGCAAGCCGATCAAGTTTATGGGGGTGGGCGAGAAGGTCGATGCCCTCGAGCCCTTCCATCCGGATCGTGTTGCCTCGCGTATCCTCGGCATGGGCGACGTGCTGTCGCTGATCGAGGAGGCCGAGCGCACCGTTGACAAGAAGAAGGCGGAGCAGCTGGCCAGGAAGGTCAAGAAGGGTCAGGGCTTCGACCTCGAGGACTTCCGTGATCAGCTCCAGCAACTCAAGAAGATGGGCGGCATGGGTGGCCTGATGGGCAAGCTGCCGGGCATGGGCCAGATGGCCGAGCTGGCCCAGGGCCCCGGCCCCGAGAAGGAGCTGGGCAAGCTCGAAGCGCTGATCAACTCCATGACGCCCCAGGAGCGGCGCAAGCCCGAGATCATCAACGGCTCGCGCAAGCGGCGCATCGCCGCCGGTGCCGGCCTGCAGGTGCCTGACCTTAACCGCCTGCTCAAGCAGCACAAGCAGATGCAGAAGATGATGAAGAAGGCGGGCAAGAAGGGCGGCATGCAGAAGATGATGCGCGGCATGTCCGGGATGATGGGCGGCGGCGGTCCCGGGGGGCCCGGGGGCATGGGTGGTCCCGGCGGCATGCCGTGGCGCTGAACCGGCCTGCCGCCTGGGTGGTTCCCGCAAAAAGGTTTCCAAGCCGAGCGGTTTTGCGTAGAATGCTGCGTCTTCACTGGCAGGACCGCGATCGACGCGGCCATATGTCGTGACCGAATGACTCGAAGCCGGGCCGTCGGCCCGCTTGCCCTAGCAGACCGTCGAGGGCCAGCAGAGTATCGGCGCCTCGGCCGAAACATCCGCAACTTCAACCGAAGGATAATCAACGCATGGTTACCATTCGTCTGGCACGTGGTGGCGCCAAGAAGCGTCCTTTCTACCACCTCACCGTGACCGATTCCCGCAAGCCACGTGACGGCCGTTTCATCGAGCGCCTGGGTTTCTTCAATCCGGTGGCCCGCGGCCAGGAAGAGCGCCTGCGTGTCGATCTCGAGCGCATTAGCCACTGGCAGAGCCAGGGCGCACAGCTCTCCGATCGCGTCGCTGAGCTGGTCAAGGAAGCCCGCAAGCAGGCCTGAAGGGCCTGACTTGCCGGTGGCAACGCTCCCGGGGTCGTCGATGAGCGAACAGGCGCATGTGCAGCCGGCCGACGATTATGTGGTGCTGGGCAAGCTGACCAGCCCCTACGGCGTCAAGGGCTGGCTGAGGGTGTATTCCTTCACCAGCCCCATGGAGGGCATCCTCGACTACGCGTCCTGGGTGCTGCGCCAGGAAAACGGCCTGACCCGGCGAGGCCTCGTCCAGGGCCGACGCCAGGGCAAGGGCCTGGTAGCGAGGCTGGAAGGCATCGACAGCCGCGAGGCGGCCGAGGCCCTGAGCGGCGCCGAGATCCTGCTGCCCAAGGACGAACTGCCCGAGCTCGATGCCGACGACTACTACTGGTATCAGCTCGAGGGGTTGAAGGTGGTGACCCGTGAGGGCGCCTTGCTCGGACGCGTCGACCACCTCTTCGAGACTGGCGCCAACGACGTCATGGTCATCACGGGTGAGGTCGACGAAGGCTTCGAGGCCCGCGAGCGGCTGCTGCCCTATCTGCCCGGTGAAGTGGTGCTGGACGTCGATCTCGAGGCCGGCGTGATGAGCGTCGACTGGGATCCGGCGTTTTGAGTACAGTTTCGTCCCCGGCGGCGCCGGCCATGTGGATCGGGGTGGTGTCGCTGTTTCCCGAGATGTTCGAGGCGATTACCCGCCACGGTGTCACGGGCCGAGCGGTGGACAAGGGGCGCATTGCGCTCGAGTTCTGGAACCCTCGGGACTTCGCCACCGACCGGCATCGTACCGTGGACGACCGGCCCTACGGCGGTGGCCCGGGGATGCTGATGAAGGTCGACACCCTGCGCTCGGCCATCCATGCCGCCCGTGAGCGCGCCATGACGGCGACCGGCACGCGGGCGAGGGTCGTCTACCTGTCGCCCCAGGGACGCCGTCTGGATCAGCGCGGGGTGCAGGAACTGGCGGCGGGCCCTCCCTTGGTGGTAGTGGCCGGACGCTACGAAGGCATCGATGAGCGGGTGGTGGAAGCCGACATCGATGAGGAGTGGTCGATCGGCGACTATGTGCTCAGCGGCGGCGAGCTGCCGGCCATGGTGCTGATTGATGCTGCGGCAAGGCTGGTCCCCGGGGTGCTGGGCCATCAGGATTCCGCGGTCGAGGATTCCTTCAATGATGGGCTGCTGGACTGTCCGCACTATACGCGCCCGGAGGAGGTCGACGGGCGGCGGGTGCCGGGGGTGCTGCTCAGCGGCCACCATGGCGCCATCCGGCGCTGGCGGCTCAAGCAGTCGCTGGGGCGGACCTGGCTCAGGCGTCCCGACCTGCTGGAAGGCAGAACGTTGACTGTCGAGCAGCGCGAGCTGCTCGCGGAGTTTCTCGAGGAACACGCCCTGTCTGCGGGAGAGGCCAGGGCGGAGGTGCAGGACGCGACACGCTGAGGGCCAAAGCCTCGCCGCGGACCTGTGTCACCCATCACTTCCCGCGCTCTCGAGCACGCCTCGGGCGCCGGGATCACGATTCGCCGGCGACACACGCCGACCGGCGGGTCCGGTTATCAAGGAGTCAATGTCATGAGCAGCAAGAACAAGGTGATCCAGGCGCTCGAGAGCGAGCAGATGAACAAGGAGATCCCGGTCTTCGCCCCCGGCGATACCGTGGTCGTCCAGGTGAAGGTCAAAGAGGGCTCTCGCGAGCGCCTTCAGGCCTTTGAGGGCGTAGTCATCGGCAAGCGTAACCGTGGCCTGAACTCGGCCTTCACTGTGCGCAAGATCTCCCACGGTGTCGGCGTCGAGCGGACCTTCCAGACCTACAGCCCGCTGGTCGACTCCATCGAGGTCAAGCGTCGCGGCGACGTGCGCCAGGCCAAGCTGTACTACCTGCGCGAGCGCAGTGGACGGTCTGCGCGCATCAAGGAAAAGCTGGCCTGAGGCAATGCCTCTGTCCGCCCACGGTGCCGGGCCTGAGGGCCCTGCACCCCGCGAAACCCCGTCACCGCTGCCCGCGGGGCGGGGTTTCGTGCGACTGGAGCCTGTTCAAAAGCCGTAGGGAAATCGCCATGGATGCGCAAACGCTGGTCGATGCCTTCCTCGATGGGCTGTGGCTGGAGCGGGGGGCGAGCGCCAATACCCTGGCCGCCTACCGCCACGACCTGAACGCCTGGCGAGCACGCCTGGAAAGTGTCGACCAGCGGCTGCTTTCGCCTTCGGAAGGCGTCCTGCCGGCCTGGCTCGACACGCGTCGCGAGGCCGGTTACAGCCTGCGCAGCAATGCCCGGCTGCTCTCCAGCCTGCGCAGCTTCTACCGCTGGGCGCTGGCAGAAGGGCTCGTCGACCACGACCCCTTGGCCGCGGTACGCCTGCCGCGCGTTCGCCCCTCGCTGCCCGATACCCTGGAGGAGGCGGAGGTGGAACGCCTGCTGGCGGCCCCCGACCTCACCACCGACCTGGGCCTGCGCGACCGCACCATGCTCGAGGTCCTCTATGGCGCCGGGCTGCGGGTCAGTGAACTGGTCGGGTTGACCACCGATGCGATCAACCTGCGCCAGGGCGTGGTTCGGGTACGCGGCAAGGGCGACAAGGATCGCCTGGTGCCAATAGGCGAGGAAGCCGTGGCGTGGCTGTCGCGCTACCTGCGCGGCGCCCGCGGCGCCTTGATGGTCGACTTCACCCGACCTGCGCTGTTTCCCGGGCGCAGCGACCGTTGCCTGACCCGGCAGGCCTTCTGGCACCGCATCAAGGCTCATGCGCGGTCCGCCGGCATCGACCGGCCGCTGTCGCCGCACACCCTGCGCCACGCCTTCGCCACTCACCTGTTGAATCATGGCGCCAATCTGCGTGTCGTACAGCTGCTGCTCGGTCACAGCGACCTCTCGACCACGCAGATCTATACCCATGTGGCGCAGGTGCGACTAGAAGCCCTGCACGCCGATCATCACCCTCGAGGCTGACTCATGAGACGATGGAACCTTATCTTCGGTGGTGGAATGCTCGCCGCCTCCCTGGCCCTGCTGCCCATCGCCCAGGCCGACCCGGCCGAGCGGCTGGCCGAGACGCTGACCGTCAATGGCCAGGCCATGCCCGTGGAACGCGTGCGCGAGACACCGCTGGACGGCATCTTCGAGGTGCGGCTGGAGAGCGGCGAAACCTTCTACACCAACGCCGAGGGCAGCCACTTGCTGGTCGGCGATCTCTACGAGAACGCCGAGGTCGGCCTGGTCAATCTCACCGAGCAGGGGCGCAACGCCGAGCGCAGCGCGCGTCTCGCCGCGGTGCCGGAGAGCGAGCGGGTGATCTTCCGCGGGGTTGGCGAAAGCCGCGCCACGCTGGTGGTCTTCACCGATACCACCTGTCCCTATTGTCGTCAGCTGCATGAGGAGGTGCCGCGCCTCAACGCTCTGGGCATCGAGGTGCACTACCTGGCGTTCCCGCGCAGCGGGATGACCTCGCCCGGGGGGCGTCAGTTGCAGCAGGTGTGGTGTGCCGACAATCGAACCGAGGCCCTGTCCGCGGCCAAGCGCGGGGAGGCGCTGTCGGCTGGCGCCGGCTGCGACAATCCGGTCGAGGAGCAGTATCATTTGGGCATGGAACTCGGCGTCCAGGGCACGCCGGCGATTGTGCTGCCCGACGGTCGCTTGGTGCCCGGCTATGTGCCGGCGAAGCGCCTGGCCGCCATGCTCGGCCTGAACGAGAAATGATCGACGTCGACAACCGTCGGCACGGCGGGCCTGCAGGGGCTCGCTCTACGCTGAGAAATACGCCAGAACGAGGGGAATGACATTGAAACCGGTGAGAGTGGGAATCTGTGGCCTAGGGACCGTCGGTGGCGGAACCTTCAACGTGCTGACACGCAATGCCGACGATATCGCCCGTCGGGCGGGGCGTCCGATCATCATTGAGCAGGTCGCCTTTCGCAGCCTCAATCCCGAGTGTGACACCACCGGCATCCGTACCACCTCCGACGTCTTCGAGGTGGCGAGCAACCCCGATATCGACGTGCTGGTCGAGCTGATCGGTGGCTACGACGTGGCCCGCGAGCTGGTGCTGACCGCCATCGCGCACGGCAAGCACGTGGTCACCGCCAACAAGGCGCTGATCGCCGTGCACGGCAACGAGATCTTCCGCGCCGCCCACGAGAAGGGTGTGATCGTCGCCTTCGAGGCCGCCGTCGCCGGCGGTATTCCGGTGATCAAGTCGCTACGCGAGGGCCTGGGCGCCAACCGCATCGAGTGGGTGGCCGGGATCATCAACGGCACCGGCAACTACATCCTGACCCACATGCGTGACGAGGGGCGCGCCTTCGAGGACGTGCTCGCTGAGGCCCAGGCGCTGGGCTACGCCGAGGCCGACCCGACCTTCGACGTCGAGGGCATCGACGCCGCCCACAAGCTGACCATTCTCGCCTCGATCGCCTACGGTGTGCCGTTGCAGTTCAACAAGGCCTACACCGAGGGTATCTCGCGCATCACCGCCGAGGACGTGGAGCAGGCCGACAACCTGGGTTACGTGATCAAGCATTTGGGCATCTCCAAGCGTACCGAGGTGGGTCTTGAACTGCGCGTTCACCCAACCCTGATTCCCAAGCAGAGGCTGCTGGCCAGCGTGCATGGCGTCAAGAATGCCATCGCCATCATGGGCGACGCCGTGGGGCCGACCCTCTACTATGGCGCCGGCGCCGGCGCTGAACCCACCGCCTCCGCGGTGGTCGCCGACCTGCTGGACGTGGCGCGCGACATCTCCACCGACCACCACTACCGGGTGCCCTACCTGGCCTTCTGTGGCATCGGCGACGACGTCAATCAGCTGCCGATCATGCCCATGGAGGACATCATTACCGCCTACTACCTGAGGCTGCTGGCGGTAGACCGCCCCGGCGTGCTGGCGCGGGTAGCGACGATTCTTTCCGAGCAGGGGATCTCCATCGAGGCGCTAATCCAGAAGGAGGCCACTGAGGGCGAGCTGGTACCGATCATCCTGCTGACCCATCGCACCCGCGAGAAGCAGATGAACGAGGCGATCCGCATGATCGAGTCGCTGGCCGACATCGCCGGTCCGGTGACGCGGATCCGCGTCGAGTCGCTGGACGAGCAGGAGTAAACCATGCGCTATATCAGCACCCGCGGGCGCTCGCCCGCGCTCTCCTTCGAGGAGGTCGTGCTCACTGGGATGGCTAGTGATGGCGGCCTCTACGTGCCGGCGGAGATCCCGACACTCTCCCATGACGAACTGTCGGCCATGGCCGGGCTCTCCTATGCCGAGATCGCCTTCCGGGTCATGAAGCCCTATGTCAATGGCGAGATCGACGATGCGACCTTCCGCGGTATCGTCGAAGAGGCCTACGCCACCTTCAGCCATGACGCCGTGGTCCCACTCAACCAGCTGGATGCCAACCACTTCCTGCTTGAGCTCTTCCACGGCCCGACCCTGGCCTTCAAGGACGTGGCGCTGCAGCTGCTCGGCCGTCTCCTCGATCACTTCCTGCGCAAGCGCGGCGAGCGGGCGGTGATCATGGGGGCGACCTCCGGCGATACCGGCTCGGCGGCCATCGAGGGCTGCCGCCACTGCGATAACCTCGACATCTTCATCCTCCACCCCTACCAGCGGGTCTCGGAGGTGCAGCGCCGCCAGATGACCACGGTGCTGGCCGACAACGTCTTTAACATCGCCATCGAGGGCAACTTCGACGACGCCCAGGCGATGGTCAAGGCGAGCTTTGCCGACCAGGGGTTCCTCGGCGGCACCCGCCTGGTGGCGGTGAACTCCATCAACTGGGCGCGCATCATGGCCCAGATCGTCTACTACGTAGCCTCGGCCGTGGCGCTGGGGGCCCCCCATCGCGCAGTGAGCTTCTGCGTGCCCTCGGCCAATTTCGGCAACGTCTTCGCCGGCTACATGGCCAAGCGCATGGGGCTACCGGTGACGCAGTTCATCATCGCCACCAACGCCAACGACATCCTCCACCGCACCCTGGCCGACAACGACTTCTCGAAGCAGGAGCTGGTGGCCACCCTGGCACCTTCCATGGATATCGTGGTGTCGTCCAACTTCGAGCGGCTGCTGTTCGAGGCCTACGAGCGCGACGGGGCCGCGGTGAAGGCGCTGCTCGAGCGCTTCCAGCACGAACCTACGGCGCTGGCCGAGGCGCCACTGGCCCGGCTGCGTGAGTCCTTCGCCAGCCACAGCGTGGATGATGCCACCCTGCTGGAGGTGATCCGCGAGGCGCACCACCGCACTCAGCAGATCCTCGATCCGCACACCGCCACTGGCTACCGGGCGGCCGAGGTCTGCCGCGGCGATGCGGCCGTGCCGGTGATTACCCTGGCCACCGCGCACCCGGCTAAGTTCGCTGAGGCGGTGGTCAAGGCCGGCTTCCCGGGCGTGCCGCTGCCGCCGCACATGGACGACCTGCTGGAGCGCGAGGAGCGCTATACCGTGCTGCCCGCCGAGCTCTCCGCCGTGCAGCAGTTCGTGGCCGAGAATCGGCGCTGAAGTGCATGCCCTAGCGACATCACTAGCGAGGGGCGCCGGGGAGGCCTTTTGGGGTCAGGCCCCGGCGGAGGGAAATGCGGTTGGAATGTTGCAGCATAACGGGCTCGGTGGCCTGGTCGGGGTCTGACCCCAAAGGACCGGCTGCCAGTCGCGTAGGTCGGATAAGTCGGAGGCGCATCCGGCGTGACGATGGTGCCCTCGCCATGCCCGGTGCGCTGGCGCTTACCGAGCCTACGGGGTCAGATGGCCAGCTGGTGCGGTTAACAATCACGCCAGTCTGCGAAGAACCAAAAAAGCCTGGTCGCTCCTTGTGACAGATACAGGCTGTCTTCGAGCTTCGAGCTTCGAGCTTCGAGCTTCGAGCTTCGAGCTTGTCGCCGGATCAGCACCGAGCGGGCATCTGTCTTCCGTCTCTTCTTATTGTCTCTTAATTGCAGGAGCATGGCTTGGACGCTGTCACCGATCCCATCGATCTGCAGGCGCGCTTGCGCCCCCACATCCTGCCACGGCCACGCGACGCCACCCTCTATGCCCGTGCCCAGCGTGAGGGGCTCAGCGAGCTCCAGGCGCGGGTGCTGGCAGGGCGGATCAACGGCTACCAGGGGGAGCTCGACCCGCTGGTCTCGCCCAGCCTGCGCCATCTGGCTCATCCCGAGAAGCTCGCCGACGCACGCCGCGCGGCCGAGCGTATCGCCCAAGCGGTAGTCGACGGCGAGCATATCGGCATCCTCACCGACTACGATGTCGACGGCATTACCTCCCACGTGGTGATACGGCGGACCTTGGTCGAGCTCTTCGGCGTGCCCGAGGTGCGCCTGCACAGCCTGATCGGCCACCGCATCCATGACGGCTACGGCATCAGTCTGCCACTGGTGGAACGCACCCTGGCGCTGTCGCCGCGGCCGAGCCTGGTGATCACCGCCGATTGCGGCAGTTCCGACGAGCCGCGCATCGCCCGGCTCAAGGTCGCCGGCATCGAGGTGGTGGTCAGCGACCACCACGCCCTGCCGGTGGAGGGGCCGCCGACCTCGGCCTACGCCGTGGTCAACCCCACTCGCGATGATTGCAGCTATCCCGACCCCACCATCGCCGGCTGCATGGTGGCGTGGCTCATGATGTCGCTGACCCGGCAGGTGTTGGTCGAGTGGGGGGTGCTGGCGCCGTCCACGCCCAAGCTCTCGCCCTGGCTCTCCTACGTGGCGCTGGGCACGGTGGCCGACTGCGTCTCGCTGGGTGACAGCCCCGCCAACCGCGCCGTGGTGACCCATGGCCTCACCCTGATCAACCGCATGGAGGCCGCCTGCTGGCGCGCCATGGCGGCACGCCTGGGGGCTGACAGCGTGCCCTTCGACGCCGAGACCCTGGCCTTCCAGATGGGGCCACGGATCAACGCGCGTTCGCGGCTCGATGATCCCTATGCAGCGCTGCACTTCATGCTGGCGGCGGATGACGCCACGGCGGCCCGGCACCTGGAGACGCTGGATCAGGACAACCAGTCGCGCAAGGCGATCGAAGTTGAGATGGCCGAGCAGGCCCAGGCCCTGGCCCTGGCGGCGCTGAGGGCCGACGAGCCCGCCATCGTCGTTTTTCTGGAGGATGGTCACCCGGGCGTACAGGGCATCGTTGCCTCAAGGCTGGTACAAGCCTTCGGCCGACCGGCGCTGGTGCTGACCCCGGCGGCGGCCCCTGGCATGCTTACCGGCTCCGGTCGCTCCATCGAGGGGCTGCATCTGCGCGATGCTCTGCAGCGTACCTTTGCATTGGCGCCCGAGGCGCTGCCGCGCTTCGGCGGCCACCGCGGCGCCGCCGGGGTAGGGGTGCCGCGCGAGCAGCTGGCGGCGTTTCGTGCAGCCTTCCTGCAGGCAGTGGGCGAACAGCTGGGTGATACCGAGCTCGGCCCGCGGATCTATACCGACGGCGAGCTTGTGCCTCATCAGCTCGGCCTGGCGACCCTGGACGAGCTTGAGCGACTTGCGCCCTATGGCCGGGAGTTCGATGCCCCGCTGTTCCAGGGCGAGTTCCTGATCGAGGCATTGCGCCCAGTGGGTGCCGATGGCAGCCACCTGATGCTTGAGCTCTCGGCTGGATCAGCGAGCCTGAAGGCTATCTGGTTCCGTGCTCTGACGCCCGGCGAGGTGCCGGCCTTCGGTGTTGGCGATCGCCTGCGCTGTGCCTTCAAGCTCAATCGCAACCGCTGGCGAGGGCGCGAGAGTCTGCAACTGATGATCGAGCACGCAGAGCGTGAAGACTGATTTCTTGCTGCGCTCGATATCCTCGCCGTCGGCCGCACCTAGCCGGCCGCACCTAACCGGCAAACCAGAACCACCAGGCGATCAGGACGATCAAGGCGAGTCCTGCCAGATTGACGATCCAGCTCATGACAATGCCTCCTTCATTTCTCCGGGCATGGTGCCACCCTTGTCGGTGTTGCTCTCGCCCCGGGCACGGAACAGGCGCAAGCGGTTGGCGTTGCTGACCACGGTGATCGAGGAGAGCGACATGGCGGCGCCGGCGATCATCGGCGAGAGCAGGGTGCCGGTGATGGGGTAGAGCACGCCGGCGGCGATGGGAATACCCAGCACGTTGTAGCCGAAGGCGCCTACCAGGTTCTGCTTGATATTGCGCAGGGTGGCCCGGCTGATCTCGATGGCGGCGGCGACACCGTGCAGCGAGCCGCGCACCAGGGTGATGCCGGCACTCTCGATGGCCACGTCGGTGCCCTGGCCGATGGCGAAGCCCACGTCGGCTCGGGCCAGCGCCGGCGCGTCGTTGATGCCGTCGCCGACCATGCCGACGACCTCGCCTTCGCGCTGGAGTCGCTCGATCTCGGCATGCTTGTCCTCGGGCAGCAGCCCGGCGCGAAAGTCATCGATGCCGACCTCGCGAGCGATGGCCCCGGCGGTATGCGCGTTGTCGCCGGTAAGCATCACCACTTTGAGCCCGTCGGCCTGCAGGCGCTTCACGGCGGCGAGGGTGTCATGACGCAGCGGGTCGCTAATGCCGAACAGCGCAGTAAGCCGGCCATCCACCGCCAGGTAGACCAGGCTGCGTGCCTTCTCCTCCCACTCGCCGGCCAGCGCCCGGCCCTTGTCCAGCTCGATGCCGGCCTCCTCCAGCAGGCGGGCGTTACCCAGCAGTAGCGCTCTGCCATCGGTGGCCTGGGCCTTGACGCCGCCACCTGTGACGCTATCGAAATCGGTGATCTCGGCGGGCTCGACTCCGCGGGCTTCACTGTGGCTCAGCAGCGCGGCGGCCAGCGGGTGTTCCGAGCCGCGCTCCAGGGCCGCCACCAGACCCAGCACTTTCCGTTCATCGCCCTCGATCACCTTCGACTCCGTCACCTCGGGCTTGCCTTCGGTCAGGGTGCCGGTCTTGTCGACTACCAGAGTGGTAAGCTTGCTGGCGGTCTGCAGGGCATCGCCGTTGCGCACCAGGACGCCGTATTCCGCTGCCTTGCCCACGCCGATCATGGTCGAGATCGGCGTGGCCAGGCCCAGCGCACAAGGGCAGGCGATGATCAGTACCGTGGTGGCGGTGACCAGCATGTGAATCACGCGTGGCTCGGCGCCGACGTTGTACCAGACCAGTGCGGTGATCACGGCGATGATCATCACCGAGGGCACGAAGACGCTCGACACCTTATCGGCCAGCTGGCCGATGGGCGGCCGCGAGTTCTGGGCGCTGGCCACCTGCTCGGTGATCTGGCCCAGACGGGTGTCATTGCCAACGCGGGTGGCGCGGTAGATCAGCGAGCCCTTGCCATTGATCGTGCCGGCATTTACCTCGTCGCCTTCGCCCTTGGCCACTGGCAGTGGCTCACCGGTGAGCATGGACTCGTCGATATGACTCTGGCCCTCGGTGACCTCGCCATCCACCGGCAGACGCTCGCCAGGGCGCACGCGAATATGGTCGCCCTCGCTGACCTCGTCGATCTCGACCTCGCGCTCCTCGCCGTCGCGGATCACTCGCGCGGTGCGGCTCTGCAGGTCGAGCAGACGCTTGAGGGCATCGCTGGTGCGGCCCCGTGCCCGCAGCTCCAGGGCATTGCCCAGCAGCACTAGGCCGATGACCATCGCCGACGCCTCGAAGTAGATACCGCGGGCCATCTCGGGCAGCCAGGGCCCGACGGCGACCACCGCCATAGAGTAGGCCCAGGCGGTGCCGGTGCCCATGGCGATCAGGGTGTCCATGTTGGCTTGGTGGTGGCGGAAGTTCTTCCACGCATTGACGAAGAAATGACGGCCGGGGAAGGCCATCACTGCCAGCGTCAGCATTCCGATCACCAGCCAGTAGAGCCGCCCGGCCCCCACCGGGGCGGGGTGGAAGACGAACATGCTGGCCATCAGCGGTACAGCCAGGGCCAGGGACCAGGCGCTGCCCTTGAGACGGCAGTGATAGTCACGCTCGTCACGCTCAGCGCGGGCCTGCTCCGCCTCGCGCATGTCGATAATCGGCTCGGCCCCGTAGCCTACATCTTCCACGGCGCGGACCAGGACATCGGCAGTGGCGCGGCCGCGCACTTGGGCGGTATGGGTGCCGAAGTTGACCTCTGCGTTGACCACGCCAGGCGTGCGCTCCAGGGCTTGCTGGACGCTCTTCACGCAGCTGGCGCAGGTCATGCCGCCGATCGACAGCCGCCGGGTGGTGGCGCCCTCGTCGGCAGTTTGCTGAGGTGGTGGTTCACCCGATCTCGGGGCGTCCGGCTCGTCGTTCGAGGTGCCGGTGTCGTTGGCAGGCGCCGCTTCCGTGTTCGCAGGAGGGTAGCCGGCCTCGATCAGTGTCTTGTCAAGGTCGTCATCGGCCAAGGTGGTGGTGATCTCGAGACGCTTCTCGGCAGGCTCGCCGATCACCTCGGCTCGCGCATCTTGCGCCTGGATCGCCTCGCGCATGCGCGTTACACAGCCCTGACAGTTCATGCCGGGAATTTGGCGTGTCAACGTCTGTCTAGTATTCATATTCATCGGGTCTCCTCGCCAACCTCATGGCCGGCAGTCAGCGGTTCGGGAAAGCCCTCGATCAGGCGACAGAGACTGTGGCCGTCAGGAGTGCCGTCGGGCATCTCTTCCCAGGCAGCCAGCGCCTGTTCCATGCGGGTGGCCAGGGATTGTAGCTCGCGAATCCGTTTGCGGATCTGGGGCAGTCGGCTGGCCATCAGGTCGCGCACCATGGGACAGGGCGAGTCGCCATGGTCGGCATGGTTGAGGATGTCACGGATCTCGGCCACGCCGAAGCCCAGGGTGCGAGCGCGCTGGATGAAGCGCAGCCGTTCTACTTCGCGCTGCCCGAACAGCTGATAGCCGTTGTGGGGATGGCGCTCGGGATGCAGCAATCCCTCGCGGGTGTAGTGGCGCACGGTCTCGGCGGTAACGCCGACCCGGCTTGCCAGTTCGCTGACCTTCATGTCCGGCTCTCTCGCTTATGGCCTGACCAGAGTGTAAAACCTTTGGGTTACCCATAGGTCAAGACATCGTGTTACCTGGCGAAGGGGGCAAGTGCTCTCTTCTCAAGACATTGAAAGTCAAAAGAATAAAACAATGCTATGACCAAAGTTCTAGTCTTGTTAGCTTTAAAACGGTCGTTTGTACTTGACCCTGGGCAGGAGATTCGCAAATACTTTGGATACCCCCGCAAGAATCATGACACCTCCCCATTCACCCAAAGGATATCGAGTTTATGTACAACAACTTCAACACGCTTCACCTCGCCATTGCCCGCTGCCTCGTCACTGCAGGCATCGGCATGCTGGCATCCGCTCCAGCATTTGCCGGACTGCCTTTCGCCAATGTTGAAGGCGCTAGCGGTAAAGTGGACCCCACGGTCAAGACAGAATTTGCCTGAGTTTAAGCTAATGCCTCGGCCATGTTCGCAGCGGCACAGCGCTGCCCTGTTGCTTCGT
>NZ_SNWH01000021.1 GCF_004361885.1 Halomonas ventosae | reverse complement strand
AGTGGGTGTTGCGTTTCTGATTCGACATCATCGATCCCTTCGAAATCGGCCAGGCGATAGCTTAAACCAGTGTCTGGATTTCAGGGTCCACTATAGACGACCACCCGGTCAGGGCTTGACGCCGCTCATGGCGGCCGAGTAGAAGGAATCAAACCCGATGGAAACCCCATGTTAGAGAACCTTCGCGAACGCCTGCAAGCACACCGACCACGCCGGGTCGGCCTGCGCCTGCCCGAGGCCGCGGTACTGCTGCCCATCGTCGACCGGCCCGAACCGACCCTGCTGTTCACCCGTCGCGCCGATCACCTCAACACCCACAGCGGCCAGGTGGCCTTCCCGGGTGGCAAGCGCGAACCGCAGGATAGCGACCTGCTGGCCACCGCGCTGCGCGAGTCCCTGGAGGAGATCGCCCTGCCGCCGGAGCGCGTGGAACTGCTCGGCCGGCTCTCGGAGGTGGTCTCGCTGCATGGCCTGCGCGTCACCCCCTGGGTGGGGCTGATCCCGCCCGACCTGCCGCTTGTCCCCGACCCGGGCGAGCTCGATGCCATCTTCGAGGTGCCGCTGTCGCACTTCCTCGAGGACCAGCGCACCCACACCGACGTGATACGGGTGGACGGCCGCGACTACTACGTGCCCAGCTACCGAACCGATGGCCACGTGATCTGGGGGCTCTCGGCAATGATGCTGGTGGAACTGCTCGCCGAGGGCTTCGGCATGCCGATCAGCCTCTTCGAGCGCCCGCCGGGCGAGCTGCTCTATCTCCCCGAGCGCCGAGTCTCTCGCCCATGACGACGACCACGCTCCCCTCGGGCACCGCCCTGCCCCGCGGACGCCTGGCCGAGCTGGTCGATGCCCTGGTGGCCCAAGGCTGGTACGTCGGCGAGGGGTTTCTCCCCGCCGAGCTGTGTGCGGAGCTCTATCGTGAAGTGACTACCATGGCCGACCACGAAGCCCTCGAGCAGGCCGGCATCGGTCGCGGCCAGGCCCATGCCCTGCGCCGCGACATCCGCGGCGATGCCATTCGCTGGCTGGACCGCGAGAGCCGCGCTCGGCGCCGCTATCTGGAGGCCATGGGCGAGCTGCAGCAGGAACTCAACCGGGCGCTGTTCCTGGGCCTCTTCGAGTACGAGGCGCACTTCGCCCGTTATCCGGCCGGCGCCTTCTACCTGCGACACCTCGACAGCTTCCGTGGCCGTGCCAACCGGGTGATTTCCACGGTGGGCTACCTCAACCCCGGATGGCCCGCCGAGGCCGGTGGCGAGATGGTGATCTTCTCCGCCGATGATCCCGACCGCGAAGTGGCCCGGGTACGCCCCGAGGCCGGCACCTTTGCCTGCTTCCTCGCCGAGAGCATACCCCACGAGGTGCTGCCTACCCGCCTGCCCCGGGCCAGCATCGCCGGCTGGTTCCGGCGCAATGCCTCACTGGGCAGCCGGGTGGACCCCGCGCACTGATGGAAGTGATGCGCAGGGCCAAGAACGGCAAGGCTCAGGACGAACCTTTCCACTGGTATAACGCGCTCAGCGACCAGGGTGCGGATGTCAATGGCGTTGATCTTCGAGGATTGGCAGTCGCGCCAGAGAGGGTTGGGCGTCTCAGCGAAAGGGTGCCGGCATGGTGAAGAGTACGGCGAGGGAGATGCCACTTAATGACTTGACCGGCTAGATGTTGAGTTGGGTGATCTTCATCAAGCGCCCTACAGCCGGTGGGTTTCGACCACATAGCCAATAATCGGATAGCCCGCCTTGCGAGCGGCCTTCTCGGCCTCGAGTTGGGCCTCGACCTTGGAGATGCTGGAGGAGACATGCTCGAAGACACGATCGAGTTCCAGCGGCTTGGTGCGCACCGCAAGTTTGACCAGGTGGCCGGTCTTCGGTGCGCCGGCAGGCTTGCTGCGCACTGCCTTGGGGGTAGTAGGATGGTCGTCCATAGGCCATTCGGGGGGCGAGATCACCGACTTGCGCCGCGTCTCTCGGGTATTATCCATGAAGGCATTGATCTCGCGTCGCATCTGTTGCTCGAATTCACTCAGTTCCGTATCCATCGTCTCTCCGTCAGCCAAATCGAACGACGAGTCTACCCGTCGTGGATGCAATTTCAATCGGCCCGTGCCGGTGATGAAGCATCATAAATCAGGTATGGGGAGCATGCCGCTCGCTTCAAGGCATTGCACCCTCACCCCAACGCCACGTCCAGCATCATCATTATCGAAAAACCGCTCATTGTCGCCATGGTGACCAGGTCAATGTTTTCATGTTTTCGTTGGGACTCTGGAATCAACTCTTCCACCACCACGAAAATCATGGCGCCGGCAGCAAAGCAGAGTGCGTAGGGCAATATATATTGCATCTTCAGTACAAACAGCGCGCCAAGAACTCCAGCAATAGGCTCCACGACGCCCGATGCCTGCCCGAACAAGAAGCTTTTCCGCTTGCTCATCCCCTCTCTTCTCAAGGGCATGGCGACGGCAGTACCCTCTGGGAAATTCTGGATGCCGATACCGATCGCCAGGGCAAATGCGCCACCGAGAGTGGCCGAGGGGAGATCCGCAGCCACCGCGCCAAAAGCCACGCCTACCGCTAGGCCTTCGGGAATATTGTGAAGGGTTATCGCCAGCACGAGCAGCGTGCTGCGTTGCCAGGTCGTCGGTATCCCTTCACTTTTATCCATGCTCAAGAAAGGGTGAAGGTGTGGCAGCAGTCTGTCGGCCAACCTCATGAAGATACCTCCCCCCATGAAGCCGATGACGGCGGTCAGCCAGGGAAGGTGGCCCAACTGCTCTGCCATGGCAATACCCGGGGCAAGCAGCGACCAGAAACTCGCGGCAATCATGACGCCCGCGGCGAAGCCCAGCATGGAATCCATCAAGCGTTGGTTTAAGGCGTTGGTCACGAATACTAGAGCCGCACCTGCCGCCGTGACACCCCAGGTGAAGAGTGTCGCCAAGAGCGCCTGCATGACAGGATCAAGCTGTTGGAAGAAATCGATCACCCTAACGTCGCCAGTCGATGATAAATGTCGTGTTCATTCGTCGATTTTTGCCGAGTTGACATGAAGGCGTTGGCATGCCGAAAAAACTGCCCATGCCATTGGGCATGATAGCCGCACGCCGGAATCCTGAATAATACGGGTAATGATGCGGCTCACGTCAAGTCGCATCGACCATCCAGTGAGATGTCGCTGGCTCGTGGACGCATCGCCTAGACTGACCTGAGGCCTCTTCGAGGACAAACACCATGTCCCATGCCGACATCCGCTTCCATGACCGGCTGAACGACTTCCTGCCGCCCGCCTCGTGCGGCGAGCGCTTCTCCTGCGAGGTGTCGCGCCGGGCCGCCATCAAGGACGTGATCGAGTCGCTGGGTGTCCCGCATACCGAGGTGGACGTGATCCTGGTCGACGGCGTCTCGGTGGGCTTCGAGCACATCCTGAGCGGTGGCGAACGGGTGGCGGTCTATCCGTGGACGACGGCCCCGCAGGTTGCCCACCACCTGCGCCCTCACCCACCCGCCTGCCCACGATTCCTGGCGGATGCCCAACTGGGCCGGCTGGCCCGCTACCTGCGCATGCTGGGCTTCGATTGCCTTTACCGCAACGACATCGGCGACGCTGAACTGGCCATCCGCGCCGAGCAGGAGCAGCGCGTGGTATTGACCCGCGACCGCCTGCTGCTCAAGCGCAAGCGGATTCGTCTCGCCCATTACGTGCGCAGCGACGACCCCTGGCGGCAGGTCGAGGAGGTGTGCCGGGAATTCGACCTCGCGCCGGTGTTCGCGCCCTTTACCCGCTGCACGGACTGCAACGGCCTGCTAGTCAGGGTCGACAAGGCGTCGGTGATCGACCGGCTCGAACCCCTGACGCGTCAGTATGTGGACGACTTTCTGCAGTGCAAGGCCTGCGGCAAACTCTACTGGCATGGCAGCCATGTCGCGCGCATGGAGGAGCGGGTGGCGCGGCTGCGAAGGACGCTGGCGCCACCGGCAGAGTAAGTCCCCCGACCGGAGGGAGCGGGGGTTGAACTCCGGCAGTCTCGACCAGAAAATAAGAAAGAATGATGCCATGTCAAATGCCTGCCTGATCAATAATGTCGCAGGTGACAGGCCACAGGTGACAGAGAGCGCAGGATTTCCCACTTTACCCGCAACATTCTAAATTCACATGTCAGCAATCACGAGGAGGTTTCTCTATGGTGGATCGTCTCGACCCGTATCCCACTCGCCTGACCGAGTACCGTGCACCGTTTGCCCGCCGGGATCCGGTGGTGCATGCCCGCAATCAACGCCGCTGGGAAGGCCCACTGGATGAAGTGGCCCTCTCGCGCTACGAGCGTGATGGTTTCCTGTGGTTCGAGGGATTCTTCTCCCGGGATCGCATCGAGCCGTTCTTCGAGGAACTCAAGCAGATGGCCAATGACGAGTCGCTGATGCGCTCGGAGCAGGTCATCCAGGACCCCAACAGCGGCGCCATTCGCTCCGTGTTCGGCATGCACCAGCTTTCAGAGCATTTCGACCGTCTGACTCGCGACCCACGCATTCTGGGCATGGTGCGCCAGCTGCTGGGCAGCGAGGTCTATATCCACCAGTCGCGCATCAATGACAAATACGGCTTCCAGGGCAGCGGCTTCGACTGGCATTCTGACTTCGAGACCTGGCACGCCGAGGATGGCATGCCACGCATGCGGGCGGTAAGTGCCTCACTGATGCTAACCGACAATAACGAGTTCAACGGTCCGCTAATGCTGATCCCCGGTTCCCATCACCAGTTCGTGCCCTGCGTGGGCGAAACACCCGAGGCCAACTGGCAAGAGTCGCTCAAGGCGCAGACGCTGGGCGTGCCCGACCAGCAGTCGCTGGCCAGCCTGGCAGAGCGTGGCGGCATCCAGGCACCCAAGGGGCCGGCAGGCTCACTACTGCTGTTCGAGTGCAACACCCTGCACGCCTCCAACGAGAACATGTCGCCCTGGCCGCGCTCCAATCTGTTCTTCGTCTACAACAGCGTGGACAACACCCTGGAAGAACCCTATGCAGCCCCATCTCGGCGCCCTGAATTCCTCGCCACGCGCGGCGACATTGAGCCGCTGACGATGCACGATGACTTCCCGGAACTCTCCGGCCAGGGGGTCGACCCGCTGCGCTGAGTCGCGTCGGACATTCGCGCCCGTTTCACCTGTATACGACAACGGCCGTGGCGGTGACGCTACGGCCGTTTTACGGGGTATGAAAAGTTCAGAAGTTCGGCTTGCGCTTCTCGACGAAGGCGCTCATGCCCTCGCTCTGCTCTTCGCCGGCGAAGCAGAGTGCGAAGAGGCTGGTCTCGAGGGCTAGGGCGCTGTCCAGATCCTGGTCCATGCCATCATGGATGGCCTGCTTGGCGCTGCGTACGGCCTCGGGGCCATTCCCGGAGAGCTGCTTGGTGAGCTCCTCGGCATAGGCCTCGAGCTCGGCCTGGGGCATCACGCGATTGACCAGGCCGATGCGCAGGGCCTCCTGGGCGTCGATCTTGCGTCCGGTGATGCACAGGTCGATGGCCATTGCCGGACCGACACGACGCGGCAGGCGCTGGGTGCCACCGAAGCCGGGGATCACGCCGAGGCCCACCTCGGGTTGGCCGAAGATGGCATTGTCGCTGGCCACGGCCCAGTCGCAGGCCAGTGCCAGCTCGCAGCCACCGCCCAGGCAGAAGCCGTTGACCAGCGCCACCACAGGGACGGGCAGGGTCTCGAGGCGCTTGATGGTGCGCAGCGCCTGGCGGGCGAAGGCGCGGGCCTGCTCCGGCGTCTTGTCGCGCATCTCGGCGATATCGGCGCCGGCCACGAAGGCCTTCTCGCCGTCGCCGGTGATCAGCACCGCCCGCAGGTCGTCGCGCCGCTCGAGATCGGCAAGAACGGACTCCAGTTCGGTGAGGATCTCACTGTTCAGGGCGTTCAGCGCCTTGGGGCGGTTGATGGTCAGACGCACGATGCCGGCGTTTTCTACAACTTCGATCGGGGACTCACTCATTTGGGGGCTCCTGATAGTGTTCTTGAAGGTAGACCGCCCAACCCTAGCGAACGCTTGGTTGGGCGGCAATCCCCTCATTGTCGACTTCAGCAATCTACGCCTGGTGCGCTGTCGCTTACCAGGCCTACGGTTGGAGCCGTGACTAACGTAGGCCGGATCAGCCGGAGGCGCATCCGGCGTGGAACTCCGTGCAACCTATTAGTAGACGTGAAAACCTCGGCCCGTCTTCCGCCCCAGATAACCGGCATCCACCATACGCTTAAGCAGCGGGCAGGGGCGGTACTTGGGATCGCCGAAGCCCGCCTGCAGCACCTCCATGATCGCCAGGCAGACATCCAGGCCGATCAGGTCGCCTAGCGCCAGCGGGCCCATGGGATGGGCGGCGCCGAGCTTCATGGCCTCGTCCACCGCCTCGGCAGTGGCCGCTCCCTCCTGCACCAGGAAGGCCGCCTCGTTGATCATCGGCACCAGCAGGCGATTGACCGCGAAACCGGGGGAGTCGCCGACTGGCACGGCGGTCTTGCCCAGCGCCTTCGCCAGCGACTCGATGCGCGCCACAGTGGCATCGCTGGTCTGCTCGGCGCGGATCACTTCGACCAGCTTGAGCACCGGCACCGGGTTGAAGAAATGCATGCCGACCACCCGCTCGGGGCGCTCGGATACCGCGGCGAGCCGGGTCAATGACAGCGAGGAGGTATTGGAGGCGAGTATCGCATCGTGGCTCAGGCGGCTCAGGTCGCGGAACAGTTTCTCCTTGATCTCCGGCTGCTCGGGGGCGGCCTCGATGATCACCTCGCAGTCTTGCAGGGCATCCAGCGTGGTGGTGGTATCCAGCCGAGCAAGGGCTGCCTCCCGATCGGCATCACTGAGCTTCTCCTTGGCCACCCGCTTACCCAGGCCCTTGTCGATGGCCGACCGGGCACGCCCGAGCTGTTCATTGGCCACGTCATAGAGCTTGACGACGAAGCCGCTGGTGGCCAGGACCTGGGCGATACCCTGACCCATGGTGCCGGCGCCCACCACGCCGATCGGTTGCTCACTCATAGCCCTCTCTCCCATTGTGGTCACTGCCTGCGCGCCTCTTGACGCAGCACGAACTTCTGGATCTTGCCGGTGGAGGTCTTGGGCAGCTCGCTGAAGATCACCGTCTTCGGTGCCTTGAAGTGAGCCAGATGCGCCCGACAGTGGTCAATGATATCCTGCTCGGTCACCTCACCATAGCCCACCTTTAGCTTGACGAAGGCGCAAGGGGTCTCGCCCCACTTCTCGTCGGGCTTGGCCACTACCGCGGCCTCCTCCACCGCCGGGTGCGCATAGATGGCATCCTCCACCTCAATGGTGGAGATGTTCTCGCCGCCGGAAATGATAATGTCCTTGGAGCGGTCCTTGATCTCGATGTAGCCGTCGGCATGCCACACGGCCAGGTCGCCGGTATGGTACCAGCCACCCTCAAGCGCCTGCTGGGTAGCCTCCTCATTCTTGAGGTAACCCTTCATTACGTTGTTGCCGCGCATCAAGATTTCGCCGATAGTCTCGCCATCCTTGGGCACTGGCTCCAGGGTGTTGGGGTCGGCCACGCAGAGCGCCTCGAGCATGGGATAACGCACCCCCTGGCGGGACTTGAGCTTTGCTCGCTCTTCCATGGGCAGCTCGTCCCACGACTCGCGCCAGGCACAGGAAGTCACCGGGCCGTAGACCTCGGTAAGGCCGTAGACATGGGTAACGTCGATACCCAGCCGCTCGACGCCGGCGATCACCGAGGCGGGCGGCGCGGCGCCGGCAGTGGTGACCTTCACCGGGTGGTCGAAATCGCGCTTGTCGGCGTCCGGCAGGTTGACCAGACCGTTGAGCACGATGGGCGCGCCGCTGAAGTGGGTCACCCCCTCGTCGGCGATCAGGTCCATCACCTTCTTCGCCTCCACCTTGCGCAGGCAGACGTTGGTGCCGGCGGCGGCGGCGATGGTCCAAGGGAAGCACCAGCCGTTGCAGTGGAACATCGGCAAGGTCCAGAGATAGACTGGGTGGTGCGGCATCGCCCATACCAGGATGTTACTGGTAGCGTTCAGATAGGCGCCGCGATGGTGATAGACCACGCCCTTGGGCTTGCCGGTGGTGCCGGAAGTGTAGTTGAGCGAGATCGCTTGCCACTCATCCTCGGGCAGCCGGTAGGGGTGAGCCGGGTCGCCTTCAGCGAGCAGCGCCTCATACTCAAGCTCGCCGATGGCGCGCCACTCGGGAAGGAATTGCGCATCCGCCACGTCGATAATCAGCGGCTTCTTATCAAGCTTGTTCACTGCCGCCTCGACGACGTCAGCGAACTCGGGGTCGACCAGGATCGCCTTCGCCTCACCGTGCTCCAGCATGTAGGCAATCGCCTCGTCATCCAAGCGGATGTTCAGGGTATTGAGTACGCAACCCGCTAGCGGCACGCCGAAGTGGGCCTCGAACATCACCGGCACATTGGGCAGCATGGCAGCCACTGTCTCTCCCGGTTGGATGCCGCGCTTCACCAGCGCCGAAGCGAGCCGCCGGCAGCGCTCCCAGGTGGTGCCCCAGTCGCGGCGAATCTCGCCATGGACCACCGCCGGGTAGTCTGGATAGACCGAGGCAGTGCGTTCGATGAAAGTCAGCGGCGAAAGTGGCACGAAGTTGGCGGGGGTCTTGGGCAGGCCCTGTTCGAAGAGGGAAGTTGTCATGAGGTACGCCTATCGTCTGCTGATTCATTGATGGTCGTCAAATTGACCTGCGTTTTGTAGCTCGGGCTCGCGTTTTACTCCTACTGCATTGTATCCTTGGATATCTCACCTTCCTCCACCGCCTTATCGGAAAGGGAACGCTGTGCCTCACGACCGAAAAGGTTCTGCTTTTCCACCAGATAATAGAGCACTGCCCCGGCGGCTAGGCCCCAGCCGGCGCCATACACTGCCAGTACCACGGCCATGGTGCCCGCCACACCGCGCTCGGCAGTGGTTTTGGTCTGCTCCATGCCTACCATCAGACAGATATAGCCGGTCAGCAGCAGGGTCAGGGAGAGCGCGATGGGGAGTACCGGCTGAAACATGCTGACTAGCGGCAGAATGAACAGCGCAATGAAACCTGTGATCCAGAAGGTGCCGCCGCCACTGTAGATGGACTCCATAGCGTTACGGCCCTGCTTGTAGCGCTCGGCCATGGTGGCGGTCACAGCGGTCCATATCGGCCCAGCCAGCCCCGGGTAAGGCGCTAGGAAGGCATGCATTAGGTTGCGGATGGCGGTGACGTGATGAATCCGGTCGGTGCTGTAGTCGATCTTCTCGTCGCCGCGCAGATGATCAACCCGTGACATCAGACTGCGGCCTACTAGGATGTCACCGAAGGCGATGACGTAGGCGATTACCGCCGTAGGCACAGCTAGCAGGAATACCTCCGGACCCGGAAAGCCCACCATGAACGGAAGGTATGACCACATGTCACTGAAGTTGGGTAGGGTGATGCCCCACTCGATGACCGGGCGCGGGTACTCACCCAACACCCAAGCCACCAGGATGGCGATGACCATGCCCGGCACCATGCCGTAGTTGGCAATCTTGCGAATGATGGCGTGATCCTGGACCCAGTTGCGAAACGCAGCGGAGAACAGCATGAAGATCGCGACCAGCATGCCAATGATCAGCGAGATCGGTGTTTCCGCCAGACGACCGCCCTCCTGGATTTCCCCGGTAATAGCGGCGATACCGGCACCGATGATGATGCCCGCCTGCAGCGAGTTAGGCACTAGATGCACCAGCTTACGTCCCAAGCCAGTCACCCCCAGGAGAAAGAAGATCAGGAACACCAGTAACTGCAGGGCAAACAGCGCCTGGATGGCTTCGGGACCCGGCTCGAAGTCCCCAAGGAAGACTAGTACGACAGGGATCGCAGGGGTGATCCAGCCAGGCACCATGGGCACGCCCAGTAACGCCGGCAACATGAAACCAATGCCACACACCACCACGAAGGCCAGTGCCACATCGTAGGGTAGGCCCAGATACTGCTCGAGAAGTGGAATCATGGCCAGGCTGACAACGAACATGATCAGCGCCTGGATCATCTCGGCCATTTCCCAGCGGTAGTGAATGAAGGGCAGGCGAACCTTGAACGGCCCCGCAGGCCAGTAGGGTTGTTCCTCGCCGTGTTTGCGATGCTTCAATTGCATGGGTATCTCCTTTCCCACTAGGCAGCCGTTAGCGGATTGGCAGTTGATAAGGGGTGAACGATGGATAAGACCGTGCCGCCGGCACGCAGCCGGCGGTGATGGCGTCAGTGGGCGCTGGGGTCGAAGGCGGCTAGGCTCGCCATGCCGGCCTCGATCACCGCCAGCTGGGCACGGCCTTCAGGTAGCCACTGGCGAATGGCCCAGTCGGCGGCCTGTTGCTTGGCCGTGTAGAAGTGGTCCGGCTGTCCGGGATCGTCGCTTCCTGCGTCGATGGCCGCGCTGGCCGCCAGCGCGGCCCGGCCCATCTGCCAGGCACACAACACATGTCCGGCAAGGCTCAGGAAGGGCGTGGCATAGGCCTGGACGGCATCGGCACCTCGCGTCGGGTCACTGCCCTGCTCAAGCAGGGTGGCTAGGGCGGCGGTAAGATCGGCGGCACCGGCGGCAAGTCCCTCGCCGAGGGTTGCCAGCGCGGGGGTTGCCGAGAGTGCCCGTGCGGTACCTTCCACCTCGTCAATCAAGGCGGCCATGGCGACCCCACCGTCGCGCTGCAATTTGCGGCCGGCCAGGTCCAGCGCCTGGATGCCGTTGGTACCCTCGTAGATGGGGGCGATGCGGGCATCGCGCAGCAACTGGGCAGCACCAGTCTCCTCGATATAGCCCATGCCGCCGTGGACCTGGATGCCCAGCGAGGCGATCTCCACCGCCTGGTCGGTAGAGAAGGCCTTGACCACCGGAATCAGCACGTCGACCCGCGCCTGGGCCGCCGTGCGATCGGCCGCGTCCGCCGCGTGGCGGGCCACGTCGAGCTGGGCGGCGCAGTAAAGGGCCAGCGCGCGCAGGGCATCAGTGCGAGCGCGCATGGAGAGCAGCATACGGCGCACGTCGAGGTGATCGCTGATCGTGCAGTCATTACGCCCGGAGCGCGGGCTGCGCCCCTGGGTCCGCTCCAGGGCATAGGCGAAGGCCTGCTGGCAGGCGCGCTCGGCCACACCGATACCCTGCACGCCCACCTTGTGGCGCGCCTCGTTCATCATGGTGAACATGTGGTTGAGGCCGCGACCCTCCTCCCCCACCAGGTAGCCGATGGCGCCGCCGTTTTCACCGAAGCTCAGGGTGCAGGTGGGCGAGCCGTGGATCCCCAGCTTGTGCTCGATGGCCGCACAGATGACATCGTTGCGCTCGCCCAGGCTCCCGTCTTGATTGACCTGGGGCTCATTCACCACGTACTTCTTCACCACGTACTTCGGCACCAGGAACAGCGAGATGCCTTTGTTACCCACGGGGGCATCGGGAGTTCGCGCCAATACCAGGTGAATAATGTTCTCGGCGGCGTCATGCTCGCCCCAGGTAATGTAGATCTTCTGGCCGAACAGCCGGTAGCTGCCATCCTCCTGGGGCACAGCGCGGGTGCGCACCTTGGAGAGATCCGAGCCCGCCTGGGGCTCGGTGAGGTTCATGGTGCCGCTCCAGGTGCCCTCGACGAGCTTCGCCAGGTAGGTGGCCTGCTGCTCGTCGCTGCCGTGGTGGGCCAGGGCCTCGATCGCGCCAGCGGTAAGCATCGGGCACAGCCCCAGCGCCATGTTGGCGCCGTGGAGCATCTCCTGCACGGCGCTGGCCACCACCTCAGGAAGCCCCTGGCCGCCCAACGCCTCGGAGACGCCAATGCCATTCCAGCCGCCCTCAGCATAGGCGCGGTAGGCCTCGGCGAAGCCATCGGGGACGCTCACGCTGCCGTCATCGCGGCGAGTGCAGCCCTGACGGTCGCCACTGGCATTGAGCGGCGCCCATACCTCGTTGGCCAGCCGAGCGGCCTCCTCCAGCACGGCCTCTACCAGCTCGGGGCTAACCTCCTCGAAGCCGGGCAAGGAGAGCGAACGATGCTCGAGCAGTTCCTCAAGCACGAAACGAGTGTCGCGGACAGGCGCGGCAAAGGGGATCATTGAGGCTCCTCAGGAAAATGTGTACGTCGATCCTAGAGGTGCGACTGCTCACCAGCCATTATCCCAAGGTCTTAGCATCCGGCCGCAGGGTATCTCAGCCGCGCCCTGAGCCCCGCTCAATGCCCGACGGCGCCTCCTGGGCGGGTGGTGGCTGCGGGGCATCAGCTCGTGAGTCGTCGTAGTAGACGATATGCGGCTCATCGGAGGGTGGCGGCCCTACCAGCGGCTCGGCCACCTCGACCTCGGGTACAGCGCCGGACAGATCCTCGATGTGCTCGTGCTCGATGGCGCCCTGCATCCACTCATCGGTGATAGCGAGCTCCGCCCCTGCCGCCGACATCGGCGTACTGGCATGGAACGGCGCCACCGGTACCGGCGCCGGACGCACGCTACGCCGCCAGACGAAGAAGGCCACCAGGAACAGACCCAGGCCGCCAAAGGCCCAGAACAGACCGGCATCACCCAAAAGGCTCATCACCGGCGAGATCAGCGGCGGGCTCAGCGCCGAGCCGATGGCGTTGATCAGCAGCAGACCCTGGCTCATGCGCACCAGGGCCCCGGCCGGGGCACGGTCGGCGGCATGGCCGACTGCCACCGGATACAGCGAGAAGACGCCTCCGCCGAGCAGGAACAGTAGCCCGGCCAGGAGCCAGGCATTCATTGGCAGCCACAGTACCGCCAAGGAGATCAGGGTGCAGAAGGCCCCGATCAGGATAAGAACCTGCTGGCGATCATGGCGGTCCGACCAGCGCCCCACCGGGTACTGCAGGAGCATGGCACCGAGCACCACCACCGCCATCATCTGCCCGATCCGGTCGACCGCAAGGCCGGTGCGCTGGAGGTAGAGCGGCAACAGGGAGTAGACGGCCGCGACCAGCAACCCCGAGCCGAAACTGCCCATCACCCCGGTAGGGGTCAGGGTGATCAGGCGCAGCGGTGAGAGCGGCTCGGCCTTCTCGATCAGCGGTGAGACCCGCGGGATCATCGCCATGGGCAGTACCGAGAGCGAGGCCAGCATGCCGATCACTATGAATGACGTCGCCCCGCCCATGCCCTCGGTGACGCCAAGCAGCAGCTGGCCAAAGACGCCGGCGGCATACAGCGAGATCATATAGAGCGCCAACAGGCGGCCACGCACTCGGGCATCGCCGGAGGCCAGCAGCCAGCTCTCGATCACCAGGTAGACGCCCACCGTGGCCCAGCCGCCGATCAGGCGCAACGCGAACCAGGCCCACGGCTCGGCCACCAGCCCCTGCAGCAGCACGGTCACTGCCACCAGCGAGGCGAAGCTGCCGTAGGCGCGAATATGGCCGATGCGCAGCAGCAGCCGGTCGTTGAGCATGGCACCCAGCGCCAGACCGATGAAGTAGGCCGACGAGACCCAGCCGATCACCACCGGAGACTCCCCGGCGGCATCCAGCCGCAGGGTGATCACCGTGGCCAAAAAGCCGTTGCCGATGCCCAGGATGAAAAGCCCCAGCAGGGGCGGGAGGGCCATGGCCAGCAGATGCCGCGACATGAAGTGCCTCACAGCAGTCGATAAAGGGGAGCAGCGTGGAGTAGCAAGCAACAAAAAAACAGTGCCGTGAAGCGCCTGTCTCGGCATTGGTTACGACGTTCGCAGCATCGTGGGCGCGGCAATCATACGCTTCCCAGCCGGCGAGTCAAATGCTCCCCCGCTCGCTGCTACAGACGGCCTGTGCAGTGCCAGCAAGGGCTCACCCGGTCATCCCCGGCGCCATCAGCCACGGCGTTTATGCTTGTGAAACAGCACCACGTCAGCGGCAGGGAACTCGACATGCATCTCCAGCTCGTCAGCCAGCCAACGGAAGGTCGCCTCGCTGAAGAAGACCACATGGGTGGGGTCGAGGATGTAGTGCCAGCGCATGAAGGCCTCGGGGGTGGTGACGCGCTTGGTCATCAGCCCCAGCCAGCCACCGACGCTCAGCAGGTCGGCCAGTCGTGCCAGCTCGCGGCCCGGCGCGAAGAGGTGCTCGGCGACCTCGCTGGCGGTGATAAAGTCGTAGCTCTGCTCGAGCACCGACACGTCAGGCGCATAGAAGGGATCATAGATCGCCATGGGGTGGCCCGCCTCCTCGAACATCACCGATAGCGTCGGCCCCGGCCCCGAGCCGAAGTCGAGTCCTTGGGCGCTGGGCGAGAGCCGCATGCGCAACGGCTCGTAGAGCCGCGACAGGAAACGCCGGTAGCCAGGATCGTGCGGGGTATTCTCGTGCTGGTCGTAGACCTTGCGCTCATTAACCAGCCCGAGCCTCTGGGCCGGCGGCACGAACACCAGCGCGCAGTGACCACAACGATGATAGTCGCGCCGCCCATCACGGTGAAAGTGCCCGGTGTCGGTGGACGCGCATAGCGGACAAGTCAGCATCATCGTATCCTCTGAGCCACAACACTCCCTCCACGATTCCCCTGTTCGCTCCAGAACCCGCAAGGAGACCCGAATGCTGTCAGGTCTGGACCACCTGGTCATCACCGTGACCGATATTTCCCGTGCCGTGGACTTCTACTCTCGAGTGCTGGGACTAGAAGTGCGCTACCGTGACCGCGAGCGCGTCGACCTGATGCTGGGCGATATCGCCCTGCGCCTGCACTGGACTGCCACCGACGTCACCCCTCGAGCCGCCACCCCCACGCCCGGCAGCCTCGATCTCTGCCTGCGCAGCCTGCTGCCACTCGATGAGGTGCAGCGCCATCTGGAGGCGCTGGACGTTGAGGTCGAGCTCGGCCCGGTAACCCGCCAGGGTGCCACCGGCGAACTCACCTCGCTCTATCTGCGCGATCCGGACGGCAACCTGCTGGAGCTCAGCCGCCCGGTGAAGCCCCGACCTGACTAACACCCGCTGGCTTGAGGTTCACTGGCCTGAAGTTCGCTGGCATTGCGCGCTTCGACCGGTATGATTGGCTCCCACCATCGATCTTCAGGGAGGCGCCATGAACGAACGGCAAGCGCAGAACGACCGAGCCATCGCCAAGCACGGCAGTGGCCCCGACACTACCCTCCCTATCGTGGTGTATGTGCTGCATCTGGCCGGCATAATCACCGGCGGCCTCACCTCGCTGGTCGGCGTGGTGATCGCCTACGTCTACCGCGGCAACGGCCCGGCCTGGCTCGACGAGCACTATCGCTACCAGATCCGCACCTTCTGGATCGCTCTGCTCTACTTCGGCATTTCCGGGCTACTGACCCTGGTACTGATCGGCTTTCTCACCTGGCTGGCCGCGGTGGTATGGCTGGTGCTCCGCTGTGTGAAGGGGCTCAAGACCCTTAACGAGCATCGCGCCCCGGATCATGTCGACACCTGGTGGGTGTGAGCCATGGCCGCGGGTGAGTCTCCCTCCAGCGAACTTCAGGCCCGCGCCATCGCCACCCTGTGGCGCAGCCTAGCCAGGCGACGCCTCACCACCCTGTGGTGGCTGGCCAGGCTGGCCGGCCCGTTGGTGGAGCAGCTGAGTCGCCGCGAGCGGCGAGTCACTCGGACCAATCTGATGACGGTCTACCCCTCGTGCAACGACGCCCAACGCCGTCAGCTCGCCCGGCAGAGCCTGACCCACTCCACCGCCACTATGCTTGAGCTGGGGTTCGCCTGGCGGGGCGATCTTAAGCGGGTCGAGGCCTCAATTCTCGAGGTCCATGGTCGCGAACTACTCGACAAGGCCCGAGACGAGGGCCGCGGTGTCATCGTACTGGCCCCCCACTTCGGCAACTGGGAGGTGCTCAACTTCTGGCTCTCCGGTCACTTCCCCTTCACCGCCATGTACGAGCCACCCAAGCTCGCCCCGCTGGAACCAATCATCCGCCAGGGCCGCGAGCGCCGCGGTGCGCGCCTGGTGCCCACCACCCCCCGTGGCGTGGCCGCGCTGCTCAAAGCCCTCAAGCGCGCCGAGGCGGTGGGCATCCTGCCCGACCAGGAGCCTGACTGGGGCAGAGGTGTCTTCGCGCCCTTCTATAACCGGCTCGCCTACACCGCCACCCTATTGCCCAAGCTGGTAGCGCGCACCCAGGCGCGGGTCGTCACCGGGGTGGCGCTGCGCCTGCCCGGCAAGGGCTTCGCCGTACACTTCCTGGCCGCCGACCCGCGCGTCTACGCCACCGACGAGGTCACCTCGGCCACCGGCGTCAATGCCAGTGTGGAGGCCGTTATCGCCCTGGACCCGGCCCAGTACCAATGGGAGTACAAGCGCTATCGCAAGACCCCTCAGGAGGCGGAAGACCACCCGGACTTCAAACATTTCCGGCTCTATCGCTGACGCGTCGCCCACCGCGCCGGGTGTCGACTACGCTAACGGGACGCACCCATACTATCGGAGGTTCTTCATGTCGGTCCGGCTCCCAGCTTGTGTCCAGCGCGTCTCGCTGCTTGCCGCGCTGCTGATGACGCCACTTTTAACCACCCCCGCCCGGGCACAGGAGGCGGCGCAGACCACGGTCGCCGTGGCTGGCACCTCGCAGCGTCTCGAGGCGCCGGCCGGGGCGCACATCGCCAAGCTCGTCGCACTCGACAACCCGCGCCTGATCAGTCTGAGCCACGACGGCGAGATGTTCATCGGCAGCCAGGCCGACACGGTCTATCGCCTGACGCCGCCCTACGATAATGCGCAGGAACTGGTCCGCCTCGACGACTATCCGCACAGCGCAGTGCGCCGCGGCGAGGCGCTCTACGTTGCCACTACCGACGCCCTGCTGCGCGCCGACTATCACACGGGCGCCACGCTTGACGCCGACGATTTCCACCAAGTCGCGGCGATTCCCGGTGGCGGCGGGCACAACTCGCGCTCGCTGAGTCTCGGCCCCGACGGCCGGCTGTATCTCTCGCTGGGCATCCAGGGCAACTGCTCGAATCAGTACCTGGGCGGCGACTACCCCTTCGATGATCGCCGCGGCGGCGTCATGGTTCTCGACGAGAGTGGCGCCAAGCCCGCCTGGCGCCCCTACGTCAGCGGCCTGCGCAACCCCGTCGGCCTGGCCTGGCGCGACGATGGCACGCTCTATGCCAACAACAACGGCCCGGATCACTGGGGTTTCAAGCGCCCCCGCGAGGTACTGGTACGCGCCGAGCCGGGACGCTTCTTTGGCATGCCCTGGTTCCAATGGATCGACGGCGAGGTGAAACGCGACAACTGCATCGACACCGCTCCGCCGAAGCCGGCAAGCGCGGTCACGCCGCCTGTTGCCACCTTCCCGGCGCGCAGCGCGCCGATGGGGCTGACCTTCCTCCCCGACGGCCATCCCCTCGGCGTCGACCTGATCAGCGTCCTTCACGGCAGTTGGGGCACCGCGCCCACCGGCAGCGCCAGCGGCGATCCGGCGACACGCCGCGAACCGGCGCTGATGGGCGTGCGTCTCGATGCCGACGGCCACCACGGCAAGGTGATGCCGCTGGTCACCGGCTTCCAGGACGCTGAGGGCCGGCGCTGGGCCCGTCCGGTGGGCGTGGTGGTGGGCCCCGACAACACCGTCTACTTCACCACCGATGCCGGCGAGACGGGGCTCTATCGGCTGACCGTCGGCGACTGAGTGGGCCAGATCGCTGATCGATTCCCACCAGCCGGGCAGGGCCCAATGCGCAATTGTAATACATTGGTCAGCGCGCGCCCGGAGACTGGCTGCCCTGGCGGTACTTCGCTGCCACGCACTTGTAGCGTCACGCCAGTCTCGGCGAGGTATCCTCTTCACTGGAGAAGCGCCCATGATCCGCCAGACCCGCATCGATTCGCCGCTCGGCGAGATGCTGCTGCGCGCAGAGCAAGACGCCCTCACCGGCATCTTCTTCGTCGGCCAGCGCCACTGCCCTGATATTGCCAGCAACACGCCCGACAACGGCGACGACACCCTGCTCGACGAGACCCGATCCCAGCTCGACGCCTATTTCGCCGGACGCCTAGCGCGTTTCTCGCTGCCGCTCGCCCCCTCGGGCAGCGACTTCCAGCAACGCGTCTGGCGAGCCCTCGCCGCCATTGCCTACGGCGAGCGCGCTACCTACGGCGAACTCACTCATCGGCTAGGCCTGGCCCCCGGCGCTGCCCGCGCGGTGGGTACCGCCATTGGCCGCAACCCGCTGACCATCGTGGTGCCCTGCCACCGGATAGTGGGCAGCAAGGGGGCCCTAACCGGCTACGCCGGCGGCCTGGAGCGCAAGCGCGCGCTGCGCGATCTCGAAGCCGGGCAACGTATCCGGCACAGCGTTGCTCAGACCTGATCGCCGGCATCCGGCGCTGCGCCTGCCTGCTGCGGCATCGGCTTGGCATCGGCCTGAAGAAGATCAGCCCCCATTTGACCCTTCAACGCTCCTGGCCCAAACTGCTCTTCGCGCGTCTCGCGCGCAATGCTTGACGGGGTGCCGGTGAAGCCGGCTGAGATCGCCATTGAGGCATGGCGGATCCCGCGGAACCTGATCCGGGTGATCGCTTTAGAGGGTGGCCTCTTTAGTGAGTGTACCGGCGTAGGGATCAAGCAATGGCCGGCCTTGCTCAACGCCCCTTCCGCGCCATTCCTGATTCTCGCCGCTGCCCTCCGGATCGTCGTTATACTGGAGGAGCCATGGGCTATTGCTTCACCGACCTGACCCGTGCCTGTGCGGATGAGTGGAGTGCTTATATCGAGCACGACTTCGTCCGCCAGTTGGGACAAGCCACGCTTGCCGATACCGCCTTTCGTCACTATCTCGCACAGGATTACCTGTTCCTGATCCACTTCGCTCGCGCCCAGGCCCTGGCGATCTACAAGAGCCGCTCGCTGGCCGACCTGCGCCAGGCCCACGAAGGGCTGAAGACGATCGTCGATATCGAGCTCGGCCTGCATGTGGCTTACTGCCGCGAATGGGGCATCAACGAGGGTGACTTGGCCAGGCTGCCCGAGGCCCGGGCCACGCTGGCCTACACCCGCTACGTGCTGGATACCGGCAGCCGCGGCGATCTGCTCGACCTGCATGTGGCACTGGCACCCTGCCTGATCGGCTATGGCGAGATCGCCAACTGGTTGAACGCGCAACCTTTTACCCTGCGCGGCGCGACCAACCCCTTCGATGCCTGGATCGCCATGTACGAAAGCGATGAGTTTCAGGGCGCCATGACCCGCGAGCGGGACTGGCTCGATGCGCGGCTGAGCGAAGTGACACCGCAACGCTTCAGCGAACTCGTAGTCATCTTCCGCGATGCGACCCGGCTGGAGATCGATTTCTGGCAAATGGGGCTCGATCAGCAAGACTAACCCCTTATGCCTAAACACGGGTGTCACTGGTTGTCCGGTATACGGGCGCCGTCATGAAAGGCATGGAGGAGCAGGCCGAAAAGTTCCACGCGCAGGACGGTGAACTCTACAAGAAAATCTAAATAAGGTAATCCGCTCCCACTGGCGTGCCCATTCAACAAAAACACCCCTGCCGGTTGCCCGGCGGGGGTGTTTCATTATGGCGCCAAGAACGAGCCGGCCGATCAGAAGCGGAACGTCACCCCGACGCTGGCAGCGTCGAAGGTGTAGTTCGATTGGTCCAGGTAGCGCATATAGTCGGCACCCACGGCGAGGTTGGGTGCTACATCAAGTTCGGCGCCCGCGCCATAGGAGAAATCGCTCTCGTCATCGGCGTTGAAATCTACCTCGCTGAAGCCCGCCAGGCCGTAGAGGCGGAATTCCGGGGCGATCGGCAGGGTCCCCTTGGCATACGCGCCAGCCAGATAATCGAGCTCGGCCGGGCCATCGGAGCCACCGGTACCGAGATGGGCCTCGAGACCGAAATAGTCGTTGAACGCTACGCCACCGCGCAGGCGCAGGCCGGTGCTGTCGAAGCTGCTACCTCCATCGGGGTCGAGCTCCCAGAACATGGCGTCACCGCCAAGGTAAGGGCTCGGCTGGTAGCTCAGCGGGCCGCCCTGGGCATGTGCAGAGGCCCCGACCAGCAGCAGGACAGTGGAGACGGCAGAAAGAGTGATGGTCTTCATGATAGTGAACCTCCCAATTAGGAAACAGCGTTTCCCTGCGTTTCATCATTCTGGTATAGCTTAGACGAAAGTACAAGATGCGTCGCGTCCAAGCGAGCAACGAAAAGGGCTGAGGCCACGCCGCCAAGCCGTGCAAGTCACTGCATTCTGCACTGCAACATGCTAGATTTCTTCTGCCTAGGGCCATGTCCTGGGCCCTGGCCGCAACGCCCGCACACTCGACGCCCGGAACAGGAGGCGCCATGCATGACCCGGTACTGGTAATCAACTGCGGTTCCTCGTCCATCAAGTACGCTCTGGTTCCTGCCTCTCCTGACCAGCCTCGCTTGGCCGGCAAGGCCGAACGACTGGGCAGCCAGGAGGCGCGCCTCGCCGGGGTCGACAGCGCCGGTCGTGACTTCTCGTGCCCTCTGCACGGCGCCGACCACGCCGCGGCCATGGCGGCCATCCTCGAACGCCTGGAAGGGGTGCGGCCCCTGGCGGTGGGCCACCGTATCGTCCATGGTGGCGAGCGCTTCACCCGGGCCACCCGTATCGATGCCGAGGTGCATAAGGCCATCGAGGCCACCAGTGAACTGGCGCCGTTGCATAACCCGGCCAATCTCGCCGGGCTTAATGCGACCCTGGCACTCTTCCACGATTTGCCCCAGGTGGCAGTCTTCGATACCGCCTTCCACCAGACCCTGGCACCTCGGGCCTATCGCTATGCACTGCCGGAGAAGCTCTATCGCCAACACGGCATCCGTCGCTACGGCTTCCATGGCAGCAGCCACGCCTATGTCAGCGCCCGGCTCGATGCCCTCAGCAAGCATCACTCCGGTGGCTGGCTGATCGCCCACCTGGGCAACGGCTGCTCGACCTGTGCGGTCTGGCAGGGCGAGAGCGTGGATACCAGCATGGGGCTGACGCCCCTGGAAGGGCTGGTGATGGGCACCCGTAGCGGCGACGTGGACCCCGGCCTGCACGCTCACCTGGGTCGTCAGTTGGGCTGGTCATTGAAGCGCATCGATACCCTGCTCAACAAGGAGAGCGGCCTGCTGGGGCTCTCAGGCCTCTCCAACGACATGCGCCGTCTCGAACAGGCGGCCGCCGAGCATCATGCGGGCGCCGAACTGGCCATCGAGGTGTTCTGCTACCGCGTGGCCAAGTCGCTGGCGGCCCTCTCCTGCGCGCTGCCCCGCCTGGATGGCATCGCCTTTACCGGCGGTATCGGCGAGCATGCCAGCGCCGTGCGCGCGCGGATAGTCGAGCATCTGCCGCACTTCGGCCTGCGCCTTTCCGCCAAGGCCAATGGCGCCACCTCGAACGGAGACGAGCGCCGCATCGACCAGGACGTAGGCCCCGAGCTGTGGGTCATCCCCACCGACGAGGAGCAGCGCATCGCCGAGGAAACCCGTCAGCTGCTGCAGGAGAGCCATCATGACGCCCGTTGATCAACGCCCCGAGCCTCGCACCCTATTGTTGGTGCCTACCGATAGCGGCGTGGGCCTGACCTCGGCCTGTCTCGGGTTGATACGCGCCCTGGATACCCTCGGGCTCAAGGCCGGCTTTCTCAAGCCGTTCCGACAGAACGAGCTCAATGGCGACGGGCCGGATCGTTCCTGCGCCCTGGTCTCCAGCACCCTGGGCCTGTCGCCTCCCGAGCCGCTCTCCCAGGCACGCCTGGAGCGCCTGCTGCGCGAGGAGCACAGTGATGAGCTGATGGAAGAGGCCGTAGAGCGTCATGCCCAGGTTGCTACCCCGCAGGCGGACGAAGCTCCCGAGCTAGTGGTGGTCGAGGGGCTCGCGCCCAGCTCGCACAGCAGCTACGCCACCCAGCTCAATGTCCAACTGGCACATGCCCTCAATGCGCGCATCATTCTGGTGGCCGATGGTGACTTGAACGACCCTCAGGACCTGGCGGAGCAGCTGGACATGCATGCTCAGGCCTTCGATGGCGTGGAATCACCGCGTACCCTGGGCTGTATCCTGATGCGGCTGCGTCTGCTGCCGGATGACGATACCGCCATGCCGCTGACCGCTGCCGGGCTCAGCGCCTGGCGTGACGAGGAGCTGGTTGCCAGCCTGCGCCGCCACCTGCCGACCCTGGGCGGCGAGCGCTTCCAGCTGATCGGCGCGGCGCCCTGGCATGCGTCCCTCTCGGCACCGCGGGTACTGGATGTCGCCCGAGCCCTGGAGGCACGCTTCCTGCACGAGGGCGAGGCTGCCAGCCGCCGCGTGCTGGGTACCAGCCTGTGCGCGCGCAGCGCCTCCCATGCCCTGCACGTATTCCGCCCCGGCCGTCTGCTGGTCACTCCCGGCGACCGCGACGACATCCTGCTCGCCGCGGCGCTTGCGACCATGAACGGCGTGCCCCTGGCAGGCATCCTGCTGACCCACGATGAGTTGCCCAATGACGCCATGGTCGAGATCTGCCGGCCGGCACTGCGCAGTGGACTGCCGGTGATGGCGGTGGATACCGACAGCTTCACTACCGCCCGGCGTCTCGATCACATGCCCAACGACATTCCCATCGACGACCCGGAGCGGGCCGAGCAGGTGACCCGCTTCGTCGCCGATCACCTCGATCTGTCATGGCTCAAGGAGAACCTCAGCCGCGGCTACCCGAGTCGGCTATCCCCTGCCGCCTTCCGCCACCAGTTGGTAAAGATGGCCCAGCAGGCCAGCAAGCGTATCGTGCTGCCCGAGGGCAGCGAACCGCGCACCGTGGAAGCCGCCGTGATATGCCAGCGGCGCGGCATCGCACGCTGTGTGCTGCTGGCCAAGCGCGAGGAGGTCGAAGACGTCGCCCGCCAGCGCGGCATCGAATTGCCCGAGGACCTCGAGATCCTCGACCCGGAGGGCATTCGCCGAGACTATGTGAAACCCATGGTCGAACGCCGTCCCGACCGGCTCAATGAGCTAACGGCCGCCTCTCAGCTACAGGACAACGTGGTACTCGGCACCATGATGCTGGCCGAGGACGAGGTCGACGGCCTCGTCTCCGGGGCGATCCATACCACCGCCAATACCTTGCGCCCGGCGTTCCAGCTGATCCGCACGGCGCCGGACTATCGCCTGGCATCATCGATCTTCTTCATGTTGCTGCCCGAGCAGGTGGTGGTCTATGGCGACTGCGCCGTGAATCCCGACCCGGATGCCGAGGCCCTGGCCGAGATCGCCATCCAGAGCGCCCGCTCCTCCGTGACCTTCGGCATCGAGCCGCGGGTAGCCATGATCAGCTACTCCACCGGCGAATCGGGCAGCGGCGCCGATGTAGAGAAGGTTCGCCAGGCGACGCGTATCGCCCGGGAACGCGAGCCCTCGCTATGCATCGATGGCCCGTTGCAGTACGACGCCGCCGCCATCGAGAGTGTGGGCCGTCAGAAAGCCCCAGACTCGCCGGTGGCGGGTCGTGCCACCGTGTTCATCTTCCCCGACCTCAATACCGGCAATACCACCTACAAGGCGGTACAGCGCAGCGCCGGGGTGGTCAGCGTCGGCCCCATGCTGCAGGGGCTCAACAAGCCGGTGAACGACCTCTCGCGCGGCGCTCTGGTCGACGACATCGTCTACACCATCGCCCTGACCGCCATTCAGGCCGCCCAACCACACTAAGCGGTGAGTCCAGGGTTGATCCTGTGGCTGGCCCGACAGAGGGAATCGGAATATCCTCGGGGGACAGACGGCCTGAATGCAGCAGGCCCGAAACATCTACACGGAGAACGAAATGGCCGGCTTGCTTCCCGATGTCGACCCCGATGGGCTGCTCGAGTACTCGGTGGTCTACACCGATCGCTCACTGAACCACATGTCGAAGAGCTTCCAGGGCGTGATGCGCGACATCTCCTCCACCCTGAAGGAGGTGTACAATGCCCACTCGACGGTAATCGTCCCCGGCAGCGGTACCTTCGGCATGGAAGCCGTGGCACGCCAGTTCGCCAAGGATCGTCGCTGCCTGGTGATCCGCAACGGCTGGTTCAGCTATCGCTGGAGCCAGATACTGGAGATGGGCAAGATCCCCGCCGAGGTCAGTGTGCTCAAGGCGCGTCGCCTCGACGAGGATGACCCGACCTCACCCTTCGCCCCGCCTGCCATCGAGGACGTGGTCGCGTCGATCCATGACCAGCAGCCTGATATCGTCTTCGCTCCCCACGTGGAAACCGCCTCGGGCATGCTGCTGCCGGACGACTACCTGCGCCAGATCGCCGATGCCATCCACGAACTGGGTGGGCTTTTCGTGCTCGACTGCATTGCCTCCGGCACGCTGTGGGTCGACATGCAGGATGTCGGAGTCGATGTGCTGATCAGTGCCCCGCAGAAGGGCTGGAGCGCCAGCCCCTGCTGCGGCATGGTCATGCTCTCGCCCGCGGCCCGGGAGATCATCGAGGAGACCACCAGCACCAGCTTCGCCTGCGATCTGAAGAAGTGGCTGTCAATCATGGAAGCCTACGAGGCTGGTGGCCACGCCTATCACGCCACCCTGCCCACCGACGGCCTGCGTCGGCTGCGCGACGTGATGCGCGAGACCCGGCAGTATGGCTTAAACAAGGTGCGTGACGAGCAGTGGGAAGTGGGGCGACGCGTGCGCGAGATGCTCGCCAAGCACGGCTTTGCCAGCGTCGCGGCCCCGGGCTTCGAAGCCCCCGGCGTAGTGGTCTGCTACACCGATGACGAGGCCATTGTCAGCAAGTTCCTGGCCGCCGGGGTCCAGGTGGCCGCCGGGGTGCCCTTGATGTGTGACGAAGGCAACGACTATCGCGCCTTCCGCATCGGCTTGTTCGGCCTCGACAAGCTTCACCACCCGCAGCGCACCGTCGAGAGTCTGGAGACGGCCCTGGTGAAGGTACAGGGCCGCGACTCAGACTAAACGTGCCGCGCGCCTTATTCCGGCGCGGACAGCTTGCCTCAACGGACGCGGGGCGGCCGGATGGCCGCCCCGCTGTCGTATGCCCGATCGACGCGGCTCAGTAGCCACCCACGCCACGGGGCATGAAGCCGAGGTTGTTCTCCACCTCGGTCACGCCGTCGATGTTCTCCGCCGCGACCTGCACAGCCTGGCGCTGTTCCTTGCTGTCTACCAGGCCCCAGAGCTGCACCTTGCCATCGGCGACGATGATGTTGAGCCGGTCGACCATCACCCCGGTGTTCTCGTCCACCTCCTTGAGGATGGCGTCGCGGATCGCCCGATCGTCGGTACCACCGGCCGACTGGCGGCCCACCGACAAACCGCGCAGCAGGTTGGAGCGGCTAACGATACCTACCAGCTTGCCATCCCGCACCACCGGCACCCGCTTGATATGGCGCTTCTCCAGTAATGAGGCGATGCGGTGCAGCGGCTCGTCCTCGCTGACGGTGAGCGGGTGCGGCGTCATGATCTCGCTGGCCTTGCGGCCATGGCTCTTTACGTAGTCCACGGCATTGCCGCCCCCACTGAGCAGCTTTAGCCACCAGGACCTGTGCTGGTCGGTGTCGTTCTCGATCCGGCGCATCAGATCCCCCTCGCTGACAATGCCGAGCACCTTGTCGTCGGCATCTACCACCGGCACGGCACTGATGCCGTGCTCGAGCAGCAGGCTGGCGATCTCGCCGACGTCACTGTCGGGGGTGACGGTGATCACGTTGGGGGTCATGACATCTGCGGCTTGCATGGACACGGTCTCCGGATGATGAGCGAGCAGTAAATGGGTGTTAGGTACTTTTACAACTTACAACCTAGCAATCCTTTTCCCGACCTGCCTTGATCGGGGACAGGTTTCGGCCGCCCGCGTCATGGCGGTGCGTCCTGCGCGGCGAACTCACCGTCGGTGATGACCTCGTCGACCTCCTCGAGCCCGGCGAAGCGCGCCGGGCGGATCACCCCCCACTTGCTCGCGTCCACCACCAGCAGGCGATGCGCGGCCGTGGCGATCGCCGCCTGCTTGGGGGCCACCTCGTGGAAGTGGAAGCAGCTCAGGCCCTTCTTGCGGTGAACCCCCGCCGCGGAGAGGAAGGCCTTGTTGATGCCTAGCCGACCGATGGCATCGCCCATGGCTTCGCTGGCGAAGGAGCGCGAGGAGCCATGGTAAACCCCGCCCAGCAGGATCAGGCGCACCCCCGGCAACACACTCACCGCATTGGCCACGTTCAGCGCATAGGTCACCACCGTCAGCGAATAATCGCCCGGCAAGCCGGCGGCCAGTGGCATCAGCGTCGTGCCGCAGTCGATGAACAGGGTGTCGCCGGGCGCAATGCGGCGCGCCGCCCGCTCGCAGAGCCGGTGCTTGGGCTCGGCATGGCGATCCTGCTGGGCCGCCAGGTCGTAGACCGGCGCATAACGGGGGTCGTCGCTGCGGACCAGGTGGCCACCCATCAGCTTGAGGCTGCCCTCCCCGGCGGCCAGATCGCGGCGAATGGTCATCTCCGAGACACCGCACAGGTCCGCGGCATCCCGCAGGCGCAGGCTCCCGCCTCGAGCCAGGGCGTCACTCAGCCGGGCGAGGCGCCGAGCAGCGCGTTCGTTCATGTCCGGTAACACTCCCAACCGGGTGACAAGGAAAAATGGTTAGAAAAATAACACTTGATGCGATAAATTTCACCTGGCCTTTCTCCACATGCCTGTCACCTCAGGCCACCCAGTCAGATAGGTGCCCCCCATGACCCTCTTCATGAGCCTGGTAGGGATAGTGACTCTCGTGACCATCGCCCTCCTCTTCTCCACAGAGCGCCGCGCTATCCGCATGAGAACCGTGGTCGGCGCCTTCGCCATCCAGGCCGGCATCGGGGCCTTCGTGCTCTATGTACCTGTCGGCCAGGTGGTGCTCAAGACCGTGTCCGATGGCGTCAGCCAGGTGGTGCTCTATGCCAACGACGGTATCGACTTCCTGTTCGGTGGCCTGGCCAATGTCGACAGCGTCGGCTTCGTATTCGCCATCCGGGTGCTGCCGGTGATCATCTTCTTCTCTTCGTTGACGGCGGTGCTCTACTACCTGGGCATCATGCAGTGGGTGATTCGCCTCCTCGGCGGGGCCCTGCAGAAGACGCTGGGCACCTCGCGCACCGAGTCGCTTTCCGCCACCGCTAACATCTTCGTCGGCCAGACCGAAGCACCGCTGGTGGTGCGTCCCTTCATTGCCCGCATGACCCCATCGCAGCTGTTCGCGGTGATGTGTGGTGGGCTGGCCTCGGTGGCCGGTTCGGTACTGGCCGGCTACGCCGCGCTGGGCATCCCCATGGAGTACCTGGTGGCCGCCTCCTTCATGGCCGCCCCCGGCGGGCTGCTGTTCGCCAAGCTGATCATGCCCGAGACCCGAGAGCCCGAGGACAGCGTCTCGAAGGTCGAGGAGGAGCTGGAGGAGCACGAGGACAAGCCCAGCAACGTGCTGGACGCCGCTGCGGCAGGAGCCACCTCGGGGCTCAAGCTGGCCGCCAACGTCGGCGCCATGCTGCTTGCCTTCATCGGCCTGATCGCCCTGCTCAATGGCATGCTGGGCGGGCTGGGCGGCTGGTTCGGCATCGAGTCGCTGAGCCTGGAGTGGATCCTCGGCTGGCTGTTCTCGCCGCTGGCCTTCCTGCTCGGCGTGCCCTGGCAGGAAGCAACGCTAGCCGGCTCCTTCATCGGCCAAAAGCTGGTGGTCAACGAGTTCGTGGCCTATATCAACCTGGCCCCCTATCTGGATGGCGAGCAGGTGGTCGCCGCTACCGGCAAGGCACTGTCGGCGCACACCGCGGCGATCCTCTCCTTCGCCTTGTGCGGCTTCGCCAACCTCTCCTCCATCGCCATCCTGCTCGGCGGCCTGGGCAGCATCGCGCCGAACCGCCGCCACGAAATCGCCCGCTTTGGCCTCAAAGCGGTGCTGGCTGGCACCCTCTCCAACCTGATGTCAGCCACCCTCGCCGGCTTCTTCCTCGCCCTGGGTGGCTGAAACATGGCGATCGACACACCCGCCGAGACGCCAGACAGGTACCGCGTCCCTGCGCGGCGCCGTCTCCTCGTTTATAGGACGCTACCATGACCGAACTGCAGCAGGCCGCGCGCCAGGCCCTGGCACTGATGGACCTCACCAGCCTCAACGACGACGACAGCGACGCGACCATCGAGGCACTCTGCCAGCAGGCGAAGACGCCCGCCGGCACGCCGGCGGCGGTATGCATCTATCCGGCCTTCGTGGTCACCGCACGGCGAGCCCTCAAGGCGCATGGCCTCGAGGGCATCGTCAAGGTGGCCACGGTCACCAACTTCCCGCATGGCGGCGACGACATCATGGCCGCCGCCCGCGAGACCCGCGCCGCCGCGGCCTGCGGTGCCGACGAGGTGGACGTGGTCTTCCCCTGGCGCGCCCTGCTGGCCGGCGACGAGACGACCGGTCATGAACTGGTGGCGGCCTGCAGGCAGGCCGCCGGCGATGCGCTGCTCAAGGTGATCCTGGAGACCGGCGAACTCAAGGACCCGGCGCTGATTCGCCGCGCCAGCGAATTGGCCCTCGCCGGCGGCGCCGACTTCCTCAAGACCTCGACCGGCAAGGTGGCCATCAATGCCACCCTGGAAGCGACCGAGCTACTGCTGCTCGCCGTGCGTGACAGCGGTCGCGACGTAGGCGTCAAGGTCGCCGGCGGCGTGCGTACCGTCGAGGAAGCCCTGGCCTATCTGCAACTCGCTGAACGCCTGATGGGCGTGGCCTGGATCACCCCGGCCCACTTTCGCTTCGGCGCATCGGGACTGCTCGGCAACCTGCTGCAAATCCTGCGCGACGACAGCGACGGCATTGCAACTTCCGAAGGCTTCTGATGACAGCGCGTACTCTCCTTCCGGAGCTGATCCGCATCAAGCGCGACGGGCGCGTGCTGGAGCGCGAGTCGATCGAGCAGCTGGTCGCCGGTATCAGTGACGGCAGCCTCTCCGATGCCCAGGTGGGTGCCCTGGCCATGGCGGTGTTTCTCAAGGGCATGAACGCCGCAGAGACGGTGACGCTGACCGAGGCGATCCGCGACTCTGGCGAGGTACTCGACTGGTCCGACCTCGACCTGCCCGGCCCCGTGCTCGACAAGCACTCCACCGGCGGCGTGGGCGATCTTGTCTCGCTGGTGCTCGGGCCCTGGATCGCCGCCTGCGGCGGGCATGTGCCGATGGTCTCCGGGCGGGGCCTGGGCCACACCGGTGGCACCCTAGACAAGCTGGAGGCGATCCCCGGCTATTCGGTGACCCCGGACACCGCCAGCTTCCGCCGCCTGGTCCGCGAGGTGGGTGTGGCGATCATCGGCCAGACCGCCGACCTCGCCCCGGCCGACCGTCGCCTCTACGCGATACGCGACGTCACCGCCACCGTGGAATCGCTGCCGTTGATCGTCAGCTCGATCCTCGGCAAGAAACTCGCCTGCGGCCTCGACGCCCTGGTGATGGACGTCAAGACCGGCAACGGCGCCTTCATGCCCACCGCCGAGGCATCCAGGGGACTGGCGCGAACCCTCGTCGAGGTGGCAAGCCAGACCGGCACACCGACCACGGCACTGGTTACCAACATGAGCCAGCCGCTGGCCCCCTGCGCCGGCAATGCGCTCGAGGTGCGCGAGGCGCTGCGCCTGCTGACCGGCGAGAAGCGCCATGGCCGCCTGCTGGAAGTGACCCGTGACCTGGCCGCCGAATTGCTGCTGGCCGGCCGACTGGCCGACTCCCGAGAGACGGCCATGGCACATCTGGATAAGACACTGGCCTCAGATGCGGTCGCCGAGCGCTTCGCGCGCATGGTGGCAGGCCTCGGCGGGCCCAGCGACCTGCTCGAACGCCCCGACCACTACCTACCCCAGGCCCCGGTGACCCGCGCGGTGCATGCCGAGCACCCGGGCCGGGTCCAGGCCATCGACACCCGCGCCCTGGGCCTGGCCGTGGTGGCCTTGGGCGGCGGCCGCCGTGCCCTCGGCGAGGCCATCGACCCCGCGGTCGGGCTATCACACATCGCCTCCCTGGACGAAACGGTGGACGCCCAGCGTCCGCTGGCGTTGATCCACGCTGCCAGCGCCGCGGATGCCGACCGAGCCGCCAGGCAAGTCAGCAAGGCCATCAAGGTAGGCGATGGCCCCGCCACGCCCCCGCCCCTGATCCATGACGTTATCCGCCGGGAAGCCCCATGACTGCACCATCCAACGCTAAGGGAGGCCACTGATGGCCACACCCCATATCGACGCCGAGCACGGTGACTTCGCCGATACCGTGCTGATGCCCGGCGACCCGCTGCGCGCCACCTATATCGCCGAGACCTTCCTCGACGAGGTTCGGCAGGTAAACACCGTGCGTAACATGGCCGGCTACACCGGGCGCTATCAGGGCCGGCCAATCTCGGTGATGGGCCATGGCATGGGCATCCCCTCGGTCTCCATCTACGCCAAGGAGCTGATCACCGAGTACGCCGTCAGGACACTGATCCGCGTCGGTTCATGCGGCGCAGTGCGCGACGACGTGGCGGTACGCGACGTGGTGATCGGCCTCGGTGCCTGCACCGACTCCGGGGTCAACCGCACGCGCTTCGCCGGCATGGACTTCGCCGCCATCGCCGACTTCACACTTACCCGTTACGCGGTGGGCGCCGCGGCGTCGCTGGGGGTGCCGGTGAAGGTCGGCAACCTGTTCTCGGCGGATCTCTTCTACGACCCGCGCCCGGAGACCGCCGAGCTGCTCAGGCGCTACCGCATCGTCGGCGTGGAGATGGAGGCTGCCGGCCTCTTTGGGGTGGCCGCCGAGTTCGGTGCTCGCGCGGCCACCATCTGCACCGTCTCGGACCATATCCTCAGGGGCGACTCCCTGCACAGCACCGCGCGAGAGCGTAGCTTCGACGACATGATGCGAATCGCGCTGGATGCCGTGCTGCGCGATGATGCCGCAAAGGGAGCAACGCCATGAACAATTCCAGCGATCCCGCCATCGTCACCGCGCTGCTGGCGGTGCGCGACCGCGCCTATGCCCCCTACTCGCAGCATCCGGTGGGCGCGCTGGTGGTCAGCGAAAGCGGCACTCGCTATGTCGGCGCCAACGTCGAGGTGGCCCACTACAAGGGCATCTGCGCCGAGGCCTCGGCGATCGCCGCCATGGCCAGCGCCGGCGAACGCCAACTGCACGAGGTCTGGGTAATCGGCCCCGGCCTGCACCTCTGCACGCCCTGCGGCGACTGCCGCCAGCGCATCCGCGAGTTCGCCACCGCCGAGACCCGCATCCGCGTGGTGGACGGCGAGGGCCGGCTGCTCAAGGAGTACGACATGCAGGCACTGCTGCCGGACGCCTTCGGGCCCGAAAATCTCAGCCCCCAGGCCCTGCACGACGAGTAGCGACCGCCATAGACATTAAAGCGTCATGTATGGCCGGGCCTCGCCACCGCTGAACTGATAGACGTTCCACGCCTGCTGCTTGGGACCAGGCATGCCGGGCGTACCGATGGGCATGCCGGCCAGGCCGATGCCATCGATGGCCGGCCGTTCTTCGAACAGCCTCTCCACCGCTGCCAGCGGCACATGTCCCTCGATCACATACTCACCCATCTCGATGGTGTGGCAGGCGCCCAGGCCATAAGGCAGGTCGGCATGCTCCTTGACTTGCACGACCGGCACGTCGTCGACGATGGTGACCGCGACACCGAGATCTTCGAGTCGGCTGGCGTATCCATCACAGCAACCGCATTGGGGATTCTTGTAGAGAGTCGCCTCATCGGGCAGGGCGGCGTGGGCGGTGGTGGCGCCGGCCAGCAGGGCGGCGGAGAAGACGAGGGTGGGGACGAAGCGGTTCATGAGCGATCCTTCTGGGGACGACGGAACGTGAAGACATATTTGTCCAGGGCGACGATGCCGAGGCCCAGCATCAGCAACGCCAGCAGGCGTGCGCCTTGAGTACGGTGCAACGGTGTGACCGGTACGGTCATGGTGATTTCCTGGTTATTCATCCGTCACGATGTGCCAATACTGCGATTGACCACCTTGACCCAGCGCAATATGGAGCGAGATGGCTGAGCGATGCCCGCCAGGCGGCGGGCATCGAGTATCACTGGGGGTTGTTGCCGGAGGAAGAGTCCTGCTTCAGCTGCTCGCGCTGTTTGTCGGACAGCAGGTCCTGCATCCGATTACGCATACGGACATTATCCGCCATCATCTCGCCATGAAGGGAAGCCATCTGGCCATGGAGAGCCTGGACCTCATCCGGATCCGGACGCTCTCCCTGCATCAGCAGCATCATATCGTCACGCAGGTTCATCATCTCGCCCATGCGTTTGAATTGTGCGGAACGGTGCTCCTTGCGCATCCCGCGCAGGGAACTCAGCTGCTCCTCGTTGAGCATTCCGGCCATGCCGCCCTGACCGCCCATCATCATGCTGGGTCCCATTTCGCCCTGGCCGCCCATCATCATGCTGGGTCCCATGCCGCCCTGGCCGCCCGTCATCATACCGGGTCCCATGCCGCCCTGGCCGCCCATCATCATGCCGGGTCCCATGCCGCCCTGGCCGCCCATCATCATGCCGGGTCCCATGCCGCCCTGGCCGCCCATCATCATGCCGGGTCCCATGCCGCCCTGAACGCCCATCATGTCGCCTTGTGGCATGTTCTGGCCCTGTTGCATCCCATGCGCGGAGGCGGCACCGCTGGCGGCGACGCCCATGCTGGCGGCCAGAGCGATGGCGAGAAGCTGCTTGTGCTTGATCATGGTCTGTACTCTCTTCTTTCTGATGGTAGAGAATTCGCCTTACCCAGCCCGGAAAGGCTGTTTTGGCTTCAGTTATGAGCTTACAACCTATGGGTGGGCCCAATGTCAAGGCGTGATATGGATTGACACTATTTTTTGCTTTGTTCAGCTTGTCTTCGAGTCAAGCTCAAGTCTTGTGTATGAAGGATAGGTGTAGAGTCCCGGTTCAAGAAACAGTGGGAGGGCGAGCATGCTGACTGGCAGCAGCGCGAGCTGTCCAACCAGCGCTATGTCTACTTAGGTCGCGTCAGTGCTGGACGTCATCAAGATAGGGGGCATCCTCCTACTCGGCGGGGTAGGCGTGGTGGTGGCCGGCTGCTCAAGGAGTACAACATGCAGGCGTTGCTGCCCGCCCCTTCGGGGCCGAGAACCTGAGCCCAGAGGCCCTGTGCGATGAGCAGCAGCCGCTATGCTATCGTTACTTACTCTGGAAACTTCGGAGCCTGCCCATGTCTCGCACCATCAACATTCCCGCCGCTGACGGCATCATCGATGCCCATATCGTCACGCCCGATAACGCCACCGGTGCGCTGCCGGCCGTGGTGCTGTTCACCGATATCGGGGGACTGCGCCCCTGTTATCACGAGAAGACCCAGCGGATCGCCGACCACGGCTACGCGGTGCTGATGCCCAACCTCTACTATCGCGATGCAGCGGGGACGGTAGTGCCGGAGGGCAAGTCCTTTCGCGACCCTGACGTGCGACCGACTCTGGTCGAGTATGGCGCTCGCCTGACACCCGAGGCACAGTCACGAGATTTCGCCGCCCTGCTGAGCTGCCTCGATAGCGAAGCCGAGTTCAGACACGGCAAGCTGGGTGTGGTCGGCTACTGCATGACCGGTGCCTTCGCGCTGCGCATGGCAGCGCAGCATCCCGGTCGTGTGGCCGCCACAGCCGGCTTTCACTCGGCTCGCCTGGCAGAGGCCGACGACCCCGATAGCCCTGTGCATGTAGTCGACACCATCAAGGCGCGAGTCTATTTCGGCCATGCCGACCAGGATGCCCTGCTGCCGCCCGAGCAGATTGCCCGCATGGACGAGGCGCTGGCCCGGGCCGGCATGCACTTCACTACCGAGCTCTACAAGGGCGCGGCCCACGGCTTCACCGCCAAGGACGCTCCTTCCTACGACGCGGCCGCCGATGCCCTACACCACAAGCGACTCGCTATGCTGCTGGAGGAGACGCTGTAGCGCGACCCTGAAGCCTATGAACACACGGACAGCCACGAGCTGAACACCCGATTAGCGGCCAACCCCCTGGCTCGAGCGGGGGCTTTCCTGTCTACGTACAACCACTGGAACAGCCTCCGGAAACCTCACCAAGAAGCCCCATGACAACACCGTTAACAGTGGCCACATCAGTGTCACGGGCTCAACGCTTGAGTTGACGCCGCCACTCGTCGAACTCACTGGCGACGATACGCTCGCCGGTGAGGCCGTCGCTGGCATCCGAGGCCAGGAACACGATGGGCTCGGCCATCACGTCGGGGCTGAGCAGATCGAATTGCGCCTTGATCGCCTCCTTGTGCTGCTCGGGGATCATGCCGGTCTCGGTGGCCCCGCCCGGCAACAGCATGTTGACGTCGACATTCGCCTCGCGGAGATCCTCGGCCATGATTAGTGAGAGCGACTCGGCGCCGGCCCGCGACGGGCCATAGGGCACGAAGCCCTTGCGACGCATGGTGGCGTGATTCATGGTGATATTGACGATCTTGCCTCTGCGCTGCTCCAGGAACAGCGGCATGAATCCCTTGGCGACCAGGAAATAGCCGGTCAGGTTGGTGTCGATGAGGTCACGAAAGGCGGCCGCGGAGACCTGGTAGAATGGCTGAGGATCGGTGAGGAAGTCGGGATTGACCGTGCGCATGCCGATACCGGCATTGTTGACCAGCAGATCCAGCCCGCCCCAGCGCTGCCGCACCTCGTCCACCGCGGTGGCGATGGAGTGTTCGTCACGCACGTCCATCACCTGCGCATGGACATCAAGCCCGCGTTGCGCGAGAGACGCTACGACAGTATCGAGCTTGTCGGCCGAGCGTGCCGTGAGCACGACTGTTGCGCCCGCCTCCGCCAGCGCCTCGGCCATGGCCAGGCCGAGGCCACTCGAGGCCCCGGTGACCAGGGCGCGCTTGTCTTGCAGCATCTGTTCGGTCATTGCATAACTCCTTTCCTTCGTTAACGTCGGCCGCAATATGTCTAACGTGTACGACGTAGCTATAGTGAGTTGCATCGTCAAGACAGCAGTCACCCGCCATGGGTGCAGCGACACGCCAGCTCCCGCCACCTTGAGTAGCCCATGGGAGAGCTTGGGATAAAGGCTCTCGCGGCGCTCGACCATGAGCGGGTCGCAGCTAGGCCGGATCCGGCGAACTGCCCCGGGGACTGGTCTCGCCGGCGGGGTCGGCGACCCCGGCCTCGCCGGGCTGCCGACCGCTGGCATCGCGCGTTTCGGCGTCCTCGCCGGTGCCATCCAGGCGGCCGCCGCCCTGCCCTTCCATGCTGACGCTGAGCCGCGGCACGCCGAGATCGATGGACTGCGACTCCATGCGTTGCTTGAGCAGCAGGTTGAAGGCCCGCGACACGTCCCACTGCATTTCCGGGGCGGTGCGAAAACGCATGCGCAGGATGGCGCAGCCGTCCTCGAAGCTGTCGACGCCCTGCATCTCCAGCGGCGACCAGATGTAGTGGCGCATCATCGGGTCCTGGCGCAGCGCCTGGGCGGTCTCCTGTATCAGCGTGGTAGCGTCGTCGATCTTCATGTCGAAGGGCACACGAATCCGCATCAAGGCGATGCCGAACTGGCGCGACATGTTGTGAATGGATTCTATGCGACTGAAGGTGATGATATGCACGATGCCGTCCAGGTCGCGCAGGCGCACGGTACGCAGGGTCAGCCCCTCGACGGTGCCCATGTGGCCGTTGATCTTGACGAAGTCATCCACCGCCAGCGAATCCTCGATGAGGATGAAGATGCCGGTGATCAGGTCTTGCACCAGGGTCTGGGCCCCGAAGCCGACGGCCAGGCCGATCACCCCGGCACCGGCCAGCAGCGGCGTGACGTTCACCCCCAGGTTGGCCAGGCCGACGATGGCGGCAACGATCACGATGGTGGCGAAGATGATATTGCGGATCATCGGCGTGATGGTCTGCGCCCGGGCCAGGTTGACCCGACGCCCGCGAGCCCGCGCCGGGCTGGTCAGGGCGCGCTGGATGGCGGTGTCGGCGAAGATCCAGATCAGCCAGGCCAGCAGCACCGTGAAGCCGATGGCCAGCAGGGCCTGGCCGATACGCACGCTGGCCACCCCCTGCTGGCCGATGCCGATCAGCGAGGCCCCCCAGACCTGCAGCGAAAGCTCGGCGAAGGCGATCCAGGCCAGTACATGAGCCAGGGTATAACCGAAGCGTTCCAGGCGCCGGCGATAGTCGCTGAGCCGCCGACGCTTGGCGCGACGCTCGCCATGCCGGCGGATCAGGCCGGTAACCACCAGTGTCAGCACCAGCAGAGAGGCCGAGACGATAGAGCGGGCCAGCGCCGTGCCCACGTCGCCCACGGTAACGAAGATCGCCAGCAGCGAGCCTCCCACCAGCAGCAGCGCCGGCACGTGCCACAGGCCGCCGACCAGCCGAACTACCTCCGAGGCGCTGCCCCTGTCACGCCGCAGGGTATAGGGGCGATTGCGAATCAGGTGCTTGATGGGGCGCTTGAAGCGCAGAATGAAGCGCCCACTGATCATTGCCGCCAGCACGTTGGCCAGCACCGACATCAGGCTTGCCAGGTCGTTGCCGATGAGTTCCGAGAGGCGCGCGGAGTTGAAGGCATCGCCCAGTGCAATCAAGGCGCCGATGATAAACAGCGGTCTAAGGCTCTGCTGATGCAAAATCTGCACGGCGATGAAACGATGGCCGTTGGTAAAGACTGAGATCACGATCTCCACCACCACCGATAGAGTACGACCACATAATGCCACATAAGCGATCACCAGGGCCGCGATGCGCCCGGCGCTCTGCGGCACCAGCTGGGCGATACCCAGCATCAGCAGGAAGGCCAGCGCCCAGGGCAGCATGCGACGCAGGAAATGTACCACCAGCAGCCAGGCCCTGGGCTCGCGGGGCAGATCCAGGGGCCAGCCACGCCGCTTGGCCAGCCACCGCCCAAGGGCGATCAGGATCACCAGCAGCCCAGCCCAGATCACCAGCAGCACGGTCAGCTCGATGACGAAGCGCAGCAACTCGGAATTGCCAGTCTGCACCGTCAGCGCCACCAGGTCGGACCAACCCTGCTTTAGTTGGCGTCGCCACTCGTCCATTGGTGACTGACCGGAATCGGCCTGTTCGCCGAGATCATTGATAGTATCGGCCAGGGCGCCGAGCAGGCCCTGAGGACGCGTGATGCCGGTCTCCGCGGCGAGCGGATCATGGGCCTTCTTCAGCTGGCGCAGGCTCTCCAGCAAAGCCTCTCGCTGCTTGGCATCTTCAAGAGTGCTGATCACCTCGTCCAGCGAGGCCTGGAAGGCCTGGGGATCATGGCTGGCTGGCGTGTTTCCGTTACCTGGTGTCAGCTCGGACAATAGCGAGGACTGCGCCGATGCCATAGAGCACAGCAGCAGCATCACCAACGGCAGCCAGCGAAGAAGGCCGTGCTGGGCTCTGCGCTTGCGGTACGCTTCAGGCACTCTCTCGACTCCCTAACATCTCCTCTCCCGAGTATCTGGTTATGCTATGGGCTGGCTGGCGAGGGGGAAAGTAGCACGTGGCCAGGCCGACTCCATGATTACCGCGGCAGTATGGTAGGCTGCCGACAACATGCCCTACAGGATGCCGTCATGACGCCGCAACCGCCACCCGAACCCTGCAATACCGACGGCGAGTCGCGTCGCGTCGGCGTCGAAATTGAGTTCGCCGGCCTCCCGCCGCGTCAGACGGCCGAGTTAGTGTGCCGGCTGTTCGGTGGTGAAATCGAAGGAGATAGTCCTCATCGCCTGAAGGTCACCGGCAGCCGCTGGGGCAACTTCGGCATCGAACTCGACACCCAGTATGCCCACCCGGACCAGGCCTTGGTAGAGGCCGAGGCCGCCGGCGACAGTGAATGGGCGCGCATGCGCCTGGACTTCCACGCCCGCACCCGAGAGCTGATCGGTGACGTGGTCACCGGCCTGGTACCCACCGAGATCGTCTGCCCGCCGGTGCCCTGGCACGAACTGGACGACCTCGACGTTCTCATCGAGGGGCTGCGCCTGCATGGAGCCAAGGGCACCGAGGCAAGCCTGCTCTACGGCTTTGGCCTGCACCTCAACCCTGAGGTAGCACACTTCGAGGTCGAAAGCCTGCTGGCCTACCTGCGCGCCTACCTGCTGAGCGCCGCCTGGCTGCGCGAACAGATCCACGTGGACATCACCCGCGAGGTGCTGCCACATGCCAACCCCTTTCCCCGGGCCTACGCCCTGAGGGTGCTCGACCCGGACTATGATCCGAACCTCGACACCCTGATCGACGACTACCTAGCCGACAACCCGACCCGCAATCGCGAGCTGGATCTCTTCCCGTTGTTCGCCTATCTACGCCCCGACCATACCCATGCGCTGCTGAGCAACAAGCTGGTCAAGGCACGCCCGACCTTCCATTACCGCCTGCCTAATGCCCAGCTCTCGGAACCCGGCTGGGGGGCAGTCACGGAGTGGAACCGCTGGCTGGAGGTCGAACGACTGGCCACTACCCCGGAGACCCTGGCCGAGCGCAGCGCGCAGTTTCTCGCCCGCCACCGTCCATCCGCACCGCGCCGCTGGCTGACCCGCCTGCGCCGCTGGGTATCTCGCCAATGAGCGGCAACAAACGCCCCTTGATCGGCATCACCACCTCCGATGCCAAAAGCCGGATCGCCTGGTGGTTCGACTGGTTTGCCGTTTGGCGCCATGGTGGCCGACCGCGGCGGCTATCGCCCTCACGTCCTTTCCCGGAGACGCTCGATGGCCTGATTATCGGCGGCGGCGACGACATCCAGGCCCACCTCTACGATGCCGAGGTACAGCTGGATGTGCGCGTCGACCCACAGCGCGATGAGCTCGAGCTCGAGCTGCTAAAACACTTCATTCCGCTGGGCAAGCCGGTGCTGGGTATCTGCCGCGGCGCCCAGCTGATCAATATCTACCAGGGCGGCACCCTGGACCCAGACATCTACACCACCCATGAAGGGCTCAAGCGGCGACGCACCGTGCTGCCCCGCAAGACCGTGGACATCGTTGCCGACAGCCAGTTGCATCGCATCCTCAAAGTAAGCTGGTGTCGTATCAACAGCCTGCACCACCAGGCTGTGCAACGCACCGGGACAGGCATCGAGATCGTCGCCCGGGATCGCCATGGCCTGGTGCAGGGCATCGCATCCCGCGATCATGAGTTCCTGATCGGCGTGCAGTGGCATCCCGAGTGGCTGATCTTCAACCGCCCCCAGCAACGGCTAATCCGCGCCCTGGTGGCTGCTGCCCAGCGCAGCATGCCTACGCCGTAGCCCGGCCCAGAGCAGGCAGCTACTCCCTTCTCCAACAAGACGCCGGAGCCACCTTGCGGCGGCACCGGCGCTATTCAGCATGCTTTAGCCCATGCGACCGGCGCCAAGTTCAGTTTTCCAGCTTGGCATCCAGGGTGATCTCGGCATTGAACAGCTTGGAGACCGGACACCCCGCCTTGGCTTTGTCGGCCGCCGCCTTGAAGGTCGCTTCGTCGGTATCGGGAATCTTCGCCACGGTGCTCAGATGCACCTTGGTAATCGCGAATCCGCCCTCAACCTGATCCAGCGTTACCTTGGCCTCGGTGTCGATACGCTCGGCCGTCAGGCCGTCCTCGCCCAGGATCATGGAGAGTGCCATGGAGTAGCAGCTGGCATGAGCGGCGCCGATCAGCTCCTCAGGGTTGGACCCCGCCTCACCCTCGAAGCGCTTGGCGAAGCTGTAGGGAATATCCTGGATCACGCCGCTCTGGGTGGATACCGTCCCCTTGCCATCCTTGAGGCCTCCCTGCCAGACGGCGCTGCCGGATTTGTGGATGCTCATGTCGTCTCCTTCTCGTTGAGGAATGAACCATTACCGCTACACCCTATACCATGGAGCTATCCGAGCCCCGACACAAGGTCGATTGTATCGGTGAGGGCCAGCGCCCAGATTCAATGAAAACTATGTCAGGAAGGCTGACGACAGGAGACTCCCATGCCGGCTTCCCCCAGCATGCATTCCGGCGCCGAGCCGTAAGCCGCCACTGGATATTGTCTAGGCTCGGCGCTGCCACCTAGCCGCGTAACCTGGCCAGGGCAGCGAAGAGGGACGGGTGGCCCAGCGCACGCATCGCCGCGATATTGCCCTCGGGAATGCCTGCCGGGTCCGGGTGGTAGGCCAGGGCCCGCTCCACGCTTGCCTCGCGCAGCAGATGCCACATCGGGAAGGGCGAACGGTTGGTAAAATTGGCAGGATCGTCCGGCTGGGTATCAGCGAAGACATAGTCGGGGTGGAAGCTCGCCAGCTGGTAGGTGCCTTCATAGCCTTGCTCGGCCAGCAGCGCCTCGGCGACCTCCAGCAGATCCAGGTAGTCGTCGAAGTCGTCGAGCCCCTCGCTGAGCACCAGCAGGGTGGTCTCCACCTCGGACGTCTCATCCAGGTGGCGGCAGGCATCGAACAGCGCCAGCAATGCCGCCTCACGATCTCGGGCCGGCACCGCCAGGTAGCGGATGCGCTCGCGAGCCACCTCGCGACCGGCAAAGGGGCAGACGTCGCGGGCAACCACGAAGCTCTCCACCCAGGCACGGGTGGCGACAAGTGGATCGGAAAATGCAGTCATGGTCGCCTCGGTCAAAAGGAAGTGAGCGAATGAAAGAAACAAAACCCGGCATGGCCATATAGCCAGGCGGCCAGCTCCTACTCGCCCCGCCGCGAGGCCAGGCGATCAGCCAGCCGGGTCGGCTCTGGCAGCTTGGTACGCCCCAGGCAGGCCGTGACCCACTCGAGCGCCGTGGGCAACGACACCCGGTGCCCAGGCGAGACGAAAATCGGTTTCACCTTCACCCGCGAGCGTAGCACCGCGCCGATCACTTCGTCCTGCGGACCATCCACCAGCGGCGTCCAGTTGCCCCGCGCCGGCCCGGGCTCGCCGTGGCGGCCACACAGCCGCGACTTGGCCACACCGATGGTGGGCAGGTCGAGCCAAAGCCCCAGGTGGCTGGCCACACCGATGCGCCGCGGATGGGCGATGCCCTGGCCGTCCACCATCACCAGTTGCGGCGTCACCGTTAGTTGGTCGAAGGCCGCCAGTGCCGCCGGCACCTCGCGAAACGACAGCAGCCCCGGCACATAGGGCATGCGCGTCGGCTCGCGATGCACCACCTGCTCCACTATCTCCAGCTCCAGGGTGGCCGGCTCGAACTCGCCTGACGCACCCGGCGGCCAGGCCAGCACCACCACCGCCGCCCGGGTGATCGCACCATTCTGCTCGAAGCCGATATCCACGCCGGCGAGATGGCGAACCGGATCCAGGCGATCGGTCCGCTCCACGCACCCGGCCAGGCGCTTCTGCAGGGCGATGGCATCAACAGGGGCGAGGTTCCAGTCGTGAAGACGTACCGTCGGCATGGGGACTCCTGAACAGCTGCATTCCGGCGTCGATCCCGGTGGGGGTCGATAGGCAACGCCATCAGCCGAGCGAAGTTGGTCAGCGCTTGAGCGATTCTCAGTAAACGTCTGTCAGTGGCGCCAGCGCCACCACATCTTCTCGCAGCGAGTGCTTCTGCTTCTCGAGGGCGCCGCGCCAGGCAGCACACTCCTGCACCCGCCTGGGAGCGTTGCGAGAACTTGCACTGAAGGCCTCGATCCAGGCCTGTCGCGTACACAAGTCCTGAATGTCGCCGAGCAGACTCTGACGGCGCTTCAATTTCGACAGGAAAGTACGGTGGCGTTTCGGGTCCAGCTCGGCCAGATAGCGGATACGTTTGACGACCTTGCGCAGCTCGTGGAAAGCTGCGTCAGGGGAGTCGCTGGAGAGGGCTGCCAGGTCGCTATCATGACGGGCGATGCGCTCGGCCAGTACCGCCTCGATGCGCTCCGACGAAAGCTTGCGCAGGATCTTGCGAAAGTTCCCGGAGGAGATAAAGTCCCGCCAGGCCTGCATCTCCTCGGCATAGTCGGGGGTGACCAGCTGTTGGCAAAGCGCAGCATGCTCCTCGTCTCGGCGGTTCAGCAACCAACGCTCGAGGGCCTGACAGGAATATGATGTCAGCGGCGGCGGGGCCTCGCTCAGGCTTTCCAGAAAGACATCCAGGTCACGCAGGTCACTGGTGGCCTGGGCGCGGTGCTTGAGGTGTTTCAAGCGCTTCTTCAAGCCGGGCACCTTGATGGCAGCCCACACGGACTGGCCGATCGCACGACTGCGGCGCAGGTTGACCCGATACTGGTGCAGGAATTCGGGGTCGATACCGGCCGCCACCCCCGGCTCCAGGACCCTGACCATCAGATACTGGTGCTCCAGCTGACCGCGAATGCGCTTGGCCAGGCTGGCCTTGTGCAGGGACGGTTTCGCAGGGGCCTTGCGCTTGAAGAGTGCATGACTGGCCTGCTCCGGTGTCAGGCAGTTCACGTTCTCCGCAGCATGGTGTTCCAGCGACTGCCAAGGCGTATCCGGCAATGAAAGGTGCAACAGGCTGCCGGTGGTGAGCTCGCTGGGAGCCTCCGCGCAGAGCCAACGGGCCAACTCCAGCAGCGCCGGGTTGTGGCCGATCACCAGCACTCTCTCAACCTCGTCTGGCAGGGCTTTCAACCACGCCAGCAGCGCCTGGGCATCGAAAGTGTAGAGGGCCTCATCAAAGCACGCCCGTTCGACCAGGGAGGGTTCAGAAAGCTGCTTGGCGATCTCGTCAAGGGTCTCCCGCGTACGCGCCGCATCACTGACGTGGATCTCGCCCTCCAGCGCCTGCCAGCGCTGTAGCGCGTGTGCCATGGCGGCCGCTTGCCGCCTGCCCCGCTTGCGTAATGGCCGCTGATGATCGGCCATGCCACCTTGCGCCCGTTTGGCCTTGGCATGGCGCATCAAGTAGAGTTCCAGCATCTTAAGCTCCCAGACGCAAACCGATTCAAAGGAGTGATCCAACGGGTCAACTCGACCCACAGGAAAAACCTATACCACTCGATGCATAAACAGCCAATGGTTTATATTGATGCGGCATGAATAGGCCCCTGCAAGATCACCAATAAGCTTCTCAAACGCAGACGGCTTGCGGTATGGATCATTCGCTATCAGCGCTAACAGTTCCTGAGCTTTTGGTTTGAGGCCGCTGGAGGTTAACTTCTTTGCATCTTTCTGGACTTGCTTGATGTAAACCAACTTCCATGTCACCAGTCCAGCTCCTCATCGCATTTACCCACCGTGATTTCCATACCCTCACGAACAGACTCCCGCATACGGGGTATAGAGAGCAGATAACGTGTTTCCTGGATTGCGAACCAATCTTCCTCGAAACCAGGACGGCTTTTTTCCGCTTGCCCATTATGACGATAGGTTGATGGGATTCGGCGGTCTCGTCAATTAACCGATAAAGGTTGCTGCGTGCCTCAGTTGCTGTGATTCCGGTCATGACGCACCTCTTGCATGTTCAATTCCCACTAAGCGTACGCCTATAGGTACGTACGTCAAGGCGAACGCTTTGCATAACGCAGAAGGCAGCGGCGCGCATTAGCGCGTCCGCTGGCCTGACTTGTTAGCAGAGATGTCCTTGAGGCCGCCGGAAACATACTTGTGCAGGACACTAGAAACGAGGGACTGGTAAGGAAGCCCCTCTTCCAACGCCCGACGTTGAAGTGCCTCCAGGTCGCGACTGGAGATGCGTATATTTATCCGCTTATCTTTCTTAAACGTTTCTTCCGCTGCCTTCGTCAGGTACTCTCGACGATCGGCATCCAGATCTGACTCGAACTCCCCGGATTCGTATGCCTCCAGCAGCTCTTGCTCTTCGGGATCCAATTTGGTCTTGGCCATGCTACCCCCCTAGAAATGTCTTGGTGGCCTTGCGACTGGGGATGACCGTTTTGAGAAAGATCTCTCTATCATTCTCGACGTACGGCACCAGCCAGGCGTAATCGTCAATCCGAACCACAAGCAGGCGTTGATTCGGATACTTGTCCCTGTTGGGGTGAGGTCCATCATCAAGTAAACCACCAGACTGAAGAGCAAACAGGACATCTTCGAAGGAAACTCCGCGCTCGCTCATCAACTGCTGGTTCTTTTCAGCATTCCAGTTAATTTGCTTCATGGGACGAGTCTAGCAGACTGTGTCCTGAATCCGTGAGCCCGGTACCTAAAAACACTTCTAACCCACTGACCTGCATGGCAATATAGCTCAACCAGCCCTTCACCCGTAGCCTACCATGCCCAACGTCAAATTCCGCGCCAGTGGTCGCACCCTCACCAGCCATGCCGGCCTCTCGATCATCGGCCAGTGCATCGAGCTTGCCGGCGTCGACAGCCTCGACGGTCGTTTCCCCCCCACTGTCAAGCTAGTTGGAGCCTCAGCGGCTGTTAGACTCTGAACCCTGTGGGGCGTGACGAGGTTCCGATGAAGTACTCCGACGAGCGCC
>NZ_SNWH01000020.1 GCF_004361885.1 Halomonas ventosae | reverse complement strand
GCGGCAGGCCGTTGCCTTCTGTCAGCAGGCTGCGCTTGACGCCGCCTTTGCCGCGGTCGGTGGGGTTCGGGCCGGTTTTTTTCCCCGCCCAAGGGAGCCTTGGTCATCGTGCCATCCACCGACAGCCAGCTCCAGTCGATGCCCTGGAGCCGATCGTACTCCAGCACCCCCCGGCGCCAGAGCTCTTCAAACACACCGGCCTCCAACCATTCCCGAAAGCGACGGTAGGCCGAACTGCACGAGCAAATCCCCGTCGCATCGAGGGCATTCCACTGGCATTTCGTACGCAACACAAACAGGATGGCATCCATCGCCGACCGGTTTGGGACCCGCGGCCGGTGGCAGCCCAGCGGGTGCGGCTTGCCCGGTGGCAACAACGGCTCGATTTGTGCCCAGAGCTCGTCCGGCATGCGCCAGCCATCGTCTTTACTGATCAAGCCCATGACCTGTCCTCCCAACTGCTATCCTGTCTTACATTTAGAGGGGGCTACACAGCTCACGTTCACTACCTATCGAAATAGGCTCTTAGCAGCTCGGCAGGCCCGTGCCGATGGCCAATCACCTACATCGAGGGTCTATCCGAGGGCCTGGCGCAAGCTGGTCATATCGAGTCTTCCTGAAACAGACTATCCTCAAGGGTGCATGCACCCACATACCCCCCATAGAAAGGATGCCACCATGAGCAATAGCGAAGATAGAGAAGCCTACGAGAAGAAGCTAGAGGCCCAGCTGGATCAGTGGCAGGCCGAGATAGACAAGTTGAAAGCCAAGGCGGATGCCGCCGAAGCCGATACCCGGATTGAGTATCAGAAGCAGATCGACAGGCTTGAGGAGCAGCGACAGGATGCTCTCAAGCGGATGGAGGAATTCCAGGAAGCCAGCGATAGCGCCTGGAAGGACATGAAGGCCGGCATGGAAAGCGCCTGGGCATCCCTTCAGGAATCCCTCGAAAAGGCACACTCCCGCTTTAGAAAGTAATCCGCCGCCCCTCTCGCTGGGCGCCCGTCAGCGGCGCCCTCCCCTCGTCTGATGCTCCCTGGCCTGGGCCGTCGTTCCCGACGGCGTACCGGCAGGTGACGACAAAACGCCGATCACCCGTCTCGGCCACGAGGGCGAGCCGAGCGATCGGCGTGTGGCGTGAACCCGCTCAGGCGAGAGCCGGTTCGGTCATTCGTCCAGGTAGGTCGCGATGGCATCCTTGAGGGCGACGCGCTTCTTGCGGGCGTCTTCCTCGATGTGAGTGGCCACCGGCTCAATTTCGGTTTCCATCCGGTGGATCTGCCGATTCACCTCATGGTAATCCTCGGCGAGTTTTGCGAAATGGGTATCCGACTGCTTGAGGCTGTGGATGCGCTCAATGTGATCGGGAAATTCCTCGACCAGCTCGTGGGGCGTATGGCTCATGGCACCTCCCAATCCTTGTGTGTGGTGACGATAGAGTGTCCACTCTATCAGTGGCTTGACGGGCCGTCCATGAGCCAGGCAGAGCGATCAGGGCTATCGCAGAGAGCGGCACCGCTCAGGGCTAAGCCGTCGACAGGCCCCGGAGTGCCGAACCATCGAGGAAGCGCTGTGGCCCCCCTGGGCACTACCGACGCCATCCCTGGCGTAAGCCCCCCTCTACGACATGTCCTCGGCGCCCCTCGTTAGATTCAACTGCGATCGCCATGGGAAAAGCCCATCGCCCGCCTCCGGCGACCAGGCCGGTGTGCTAGCATGGCGCGGTTTGTTCTCATCCTTCACCTTGGCAGTGGAATTTCCATGGAAGAGATCGGCCTGAGTTGGCTGCTGGGCCAGGGCGTGAGCCTGGTGGCCCTGGCACTCTGCCTGCTGGGCTTCGCCAGCAAGCGCGACGACAAGCTGTTCGTGCTGCTGTTATTCGCCAATGTTGCCTTCGCCGCGCAGTTCGCCTTGTTCGAGAGCTGGGTGGCGGCGGGGATCTCGGCGCTGATCGTGGTGCGCATCGCCCTGGTGCGCCGCTTTCCCCGCCAGCGCGCACTGATGCTGGCGATGCTGGCAGCCACCTTGGCAGTGGCGGCGCTGACCTGGAGCGGCCCGCGGGACATCCCGGCCCTGGCGGCAGGGCTGCTGGGCACCTGGGGCATGTTCATGCTGCGTGGCATCGCCATGCGCGCCGCCCTGGCCGTGGCGGCGCTGTGCTGGATCATCAGCAATGTGCTAGCCGGGTCCATCGGCGGCACCCTTGCCGAAAGCCTGATCTTTGTAACCAATGTGATCACTATCTTGCGTCTCCGGCGGGATGCCCGGCTACGCTATATCCACGGCTGAGCGCCGCGACTGAACGTCTCCTTCTCGCCACGCCTGCAGCAACCGCTGCGACGCGTGATGTGAGCCCGGCCGGGCAGTGACAAGCCTGGATCGATAGACAGGCCAACAGGATAGGTCGGTGGCAGTGGTCCTCTGAGCCATCAGCCGCCGGCCGAGCGGCCATCCTGCTCGAAGAGGTTGCGCCGCTCCTCCTCGTCCGGCGGACCCTGGCGGCGGAAGTCACGGCCCAGGTCGACCCCAGCCTGAACGGCCGGACGCTCCTTGATCGCCTGGCGCCAGCGTTTCACGCGGGGAAAGTCGTCCAGATCCTGCCCCAACGGCCTGGCAATCAGCACCCAGGGCCAGGAGGCCATATCGGCGATGCTGTAGTCGTCGCCGAGGAGATACGCACGGCCTTCCAGGCGACGTTCCAGCACGCCCAGGCAGCGGTGGTACTCCTTGGCGTAGCGCTGCTCGGCGTAGGGATGTTCCCCCGGTGCATAATTGACGAAGTGGCTGACCTGCCCCGCCATGGGGCCGAGGTTGCCCACCTGCCAGAACAGCCACTCCAGCATCTCCTTGCGACCTCGCCCGTCACCGGGCAGGAAGCGGCCAGTCTTCTCGGCCAGATGGACGAGAATGGCACCGGACTCGAACACCGGCAGCGGCTCGCCGTCGACGTCATGATCGACGATGGCCGGCATACGGTTGTTGGGGCTGATGGCCAGGAACTCGGGGCGGAACTGGTCGCCGCGGCCGATATTCACCGGGATCATCCGGTAGGGAAGGCCACACTCCTCAAGCATGATGGAGACCTTCCAGCCGTTGGGCGTCGGCCAGTAGTAGAAGTCGATCATCCCTGTGGCTCCTCTGGGGTGGTGATGACGCCTGTGCGGGCCAGTTCATCGAGGCTCGCCTCGTCGTAGCCACTATCACGAAGCAGGGCGCGGGTGTCCTCCCCCAGCGCCGGGGCTGCCGAGAGGGGAAGGGCTTCGCTGCTCGAAAAACGCGCCGGCATCCTGGCCTGGCGGATGCGCCCCGCTTGCGGGTGGTCATACTCGTGGATGATGTCGCAGGCGCGCACCTGCGGGTGGTCGATCATCTCCCCGCGCGTCAGCACCGGCGCACAGGGCACGCCCTCGGCGTCGAGTCGCGCCAGCCAGTGCTCGCTGGAGGCATGGCGGATCATCGACTGGGTCAGCTCCAGGCGAGCGTCGATATGGATCTGGCGCGACTGCGCGGTGCGAAAGCGCGGATCCTCTGCCCAGTCGGGGCGCTCCAGCGCGCGGACCAGCCCCTGCCACTCCCGGTCGCTCTGCACGGCGATGGTGATGTAGCCATCGGTGGTCGCATAGATTAGATCCTGGAAGCTGGCCGCCTCCTGCTGCGGGAGCTCCTGACCCACGAAGGTCTGGCTGCCCATGTCGGAGCTCCACAGGAAGGCGATCGTCGCCTCCAGCATAGAGAGGCGTACATGCTCGCCCCTGCCCGTCCGGGTACGCGCGAAGAGGGCGGCGGTGATCGCCTGGGCGGCGGTCACGCCGGTGAGCTTGTCCGGGAGAATGGTGCGCACCAGCCGAGGCCGCCGCTGGTCGGAGCCGGCCTGCACCGTGGCAAGCCCCGAGAGGCCCTGAACCAGCGGGTCGTAGACCGGACGGCCAGCATAGGGCCCCTGCTCCCCGTAACCGCTGATCGAGACGTAGATAATCTCCGCAGCATGGGCACGCACGGCCTCCTCACCGAACCCCATGCGCTCGATGACGCCGGGGCGGAAGTTCTGGACGAACACGTCGGCGCTCTCGATGAGTCGCCATAGTGCCTCCCGCCCCTCGTCTGCCTTGAGATCGATGGCCACGGAGCGCTTGTTGCGGTTGTTGTTGAGGTAGGACGCCGACAAGCCGCCCTGACGATTGGCAGCGGAGCGGGTAAAGTCACCCCCGGCGGGGTTCTCTACCTTGATCACCTCGGCGCCCTGGTCCGCCAGCATCATGGTGGCCAGCGGCCCCGATACCATGGCGGTCAGATCGATGATACGCACGCCCTCGAGGGGAGCGGTCATGGCATGGTCTCCTGTCGGGTGGCACAACCCCGTCGGCACAACGGAGTTCCAGTATGCCACAGCCCCTGCCCCACCAGCTGAGTGACCGGAGCGCGCCGGATTGCTAGTCTCGGCCGCGGGGCTACCCCCCAGGTGAACAGCCCTATTCCGAATCGAGGCTCACAGCGCGGGACTCAATCGCCTCGTGATAAAACAGCACGCAGTTGCGGCCGGCGTGCTTCGCGGCATAGAGCGCCTGGTCAGCCTGGGCCATCAACTGGTTCGTCGCCTGGCTAGCCTCATCGCCCTGGCCGGCGACCCCAAGGCTGACCGACATCATTACCTTGAGCGGTGGTTCATCTTCTGACATTTGCACAACGAAGGGTTCATCGGCGATGCACCGTCGCAGGCGCTCGGCCAGCGCCAGGGCCTGGTCATCCTGCATGCCGCTGGTCAGGACGGCAAACTCCTCGCCCCCCAGACGCACCAGACCATCACCCGGGCGAAGCTCGTGGCGCAGCCGTTCCACCATCATTCGCAGCAGCGTATCGCCGACCAGATGGCCATGGGTGTCGTTGACCTGCTTGAAATGGTCGATATCGAGGAGAATGAGGTGGCGGGGCGCCGTCGCCGGGCCGATCGTTTCGAGGTGCTGAGCCATGCCCCGCCGGTTGAGGGCGCCGGTCAGGGCATCGAGCTGAGAGGCGGCAAGTGCCTGCTCCTCATCCTGCTTGCGCCGACTGATATCGAGCACCAGCCCGGCGACAACGACCGGCTGCCCTACCTCGTTGCACTGGATCTCGCCGATGAGCTCGTGCCAGATCCACGATCGGTTGGCCAGCCTCAGCCGACCATCCAGGCGGAACTGGGTAGACTCGGCGATGCGCCAAAGAGCCCTCAGACGCGCCCAGAGCTCAGCGCGATCCTCGGGGTGCAGGCGGGCGAGCATGCGTCGCAAGGACACCCGCGAATACGCCTCGGGGTAGCCCAGTAACGTCTTGAGCGACTGGGAGCACCACAGCCGCCCATTACACAGGCTGATTTCCCAGACGCCACAGTTGGCTAGCGTGTGGAACAGTTCGATCTGACGGGAGCGATGATTCAGCTGGTCACGGTAAAGGGCCGCCGCGATCAGCTGGCCGACGGCCTCGAGCAGGTCGAGACCCGGCCCCCGCCAACTCACGGGACGCTCGCAATCATCGATACCCAGGGTGCCCCACCAATGGCCATTGAAGAAGAGAGGCACCGTGGCCGTGGACTGAATCGCCTGGTTCTCGAGGTCACTTCGCAGCGGCCCCTGGGGCATGAGCGGGATGCAAAAGTCATGCGACACCCCCGCCTGGCGCTCCTCGACCAAACGACGATAGACGGGGTCCTCGAGTGTCGAGGAAAAGAAGCGAAACCGATTCTGGTTAAGCTGTCGATAGTGCTCCGATGGTGCCCACTCGAAGACATAATCCTGAACCACAGCATTGGACTGCACCTCCATGAGCTGAAAGACCCAGACGCGGCTCGCCCCGGTAACAGGACCGATCTCGGCCAGCAGCTGGTCGACGCCTTCTGCCCAATGCTCGGCGCTCATCAGGAACTTGCCACCTCGGCTGAGTGCCGCCAGGCATTGCGCCGTATCGATCGGTACAGGAGTGGCGGGGGCCAGCTCCAGAGAGCGCGCTGGTTGACCTGACACAGTGGTAAGCATCCGGTGAGACAAGGAGTCCTTAACAGCTTGGCTGATCGCGTCCGGGAACGCCAAGTTTACTGTCTGCGACTCTCGCATGCGGCACGCGTTACGCTGTCGTCCTCGGTTTCATTTCATTCAATCCGTCCCCGCTCGATATGCCACCCTTGAACCGGAAACGGAAAGGAGCGCCCCATGAGCAACAGGGAGGCCGACGATCAGAAGCTGCGCGCCAAGCTAGACGAGTTGCAGGCCAAGGTGGACAAGCCCCTCCCCGTGCCACCCGGGCCGATGCCTCCAGTCTCGTCGAGCGCGATGACCAGGACCACTACCGCTTTACCTATGGCCGCCGCTATCGCCGGCCTATGGCACCTGCCCACAATCCCGAACCGGTGGCGAAGCCACCCAGGCTATGCTGCTGAGTGGCCAGGAGCGGCGCAGCCAGCTCATCCACTGCCTGACGGCCGCGGAGCGACTCAGCCTGAGCTTGGCGCAAGCCAGGGAGATAATCGACCAACAACTTGCCACAATCCGGGAACAATGGGAGGCCGTGTGCGACGAAGCCGCTCTGAGCACGGTAGATCGCAACTTCTTGTGGGGCAGGCTGTTTCTCAATCCGTTCGCGCTGGAAGACTATACGGCGTCATGAGTGCGCACGCCCATTCGCGAGGTGGAGCGCCTCACCCGCGTTGAGGGCTATCCGGTCGCCCATGCTGCGCCCTCCCCCAGGGAGCTTCTCGGGGCATCCCTTGACGAGCAGGTTTGCCAATGGAGGTTGGGCCAGCCGCTGCTGCCAGATCCTGATCGGCGTCGTGGAGGTCGCATCCATCGGTGGCATCTGAATGAGTCGGCGAGCCGAACAAGGGTGATTCGGCTCAGGGTTCAAGCGGGGCAGCAATAAGCTAACCGGGTTGGGTATTACCTGCGCCAGCTTGTCTCTCCCGAGGCAAGGTGTCATCTTCAACCGGTAAAGACATCCACCTGGCCATGGGAGAGTGCGCCTTGTTCATTGCCATGAACCGTTTCCGGGTCAATCCCGAGAGAACGCAGGAATTCGAACAGATCTGGCTGGAGCGGGAAACGCACCTGCAAGGCCTGCCCGGCTTCGTCGAGTTCCACATGCTGCGCGGCCCCGAGAAGGAGGACCACGTGCTCTACGCCTCCCACACCGTCTGGCGCTCCCGCGAGGACTTCGAGGCCTGGACGCACTCCGAGGCGTTTCGCGCGGCACACGCCAATGCCGGCCAGAGCCGGCGTGAGGGTCTCTACCTGGGCCCACCGAGCTTCGAGGACTTCGAGGTCATCCAGACGATCAGCGAGGAACATGACTCATGAGCAACAGTTGGCGCGCGCGGTGCTCCACCCATGGCGCGGTGCTCCACCCATGGATAGGTGCCCAGTTTCACCACCAACGTCGGACACGTTATAGTCGCACCTGAAGATGCCTATCACCATCGGCCCGCCCCTGGCGCGGCTGTCGCATAGCGTGCCGGGATCAACGCACCAAAAGCCCTGGTGGCGCATCATCAACTTGTCTCCATGGCCAGAGCATGTCAAAGAAACGAAACAAGCGTTCAGCAGGCAACAAGCCGGGGCCCGCCTCGCTCTCGTCCAAGGCCTTAGAAAACGCTGCCCAAGAGAGATTGCAGCAGGGCCGATTCCGCGAGGCCATCGCCCATTTCAAGGAGCTGTTGAAACGAGAGCAGCGGGAGGAGTGGCGCCAGGGCCTGGCGCGGGCCTATGAGGGCCGCGCCCGCGATCTCGCCGAGAAGGGCATGCTCAAGGAAGCGCTAGTGATGTGGGAGAACCGCCACCGGCTGGGGGCTGCCGCCGCCCCGACGCATCTGGCACACACCGCCCTGCTGCTGCGCATGGGGCGCGTCCAGGAGGCGGTCGCGATATTCAACCAGGCCGCTGACACACTGCCTGCTGGCGAATTGGCAGCACTGCGGACTCAGCTGGCGGCCTTCTACCTGGGCGGGCAAGCCGAGGTCATGCAGGGCCTGGCGCCGGAGGATCCCGTGGTGCTCCACGGCGAGGCAGCGCAAGCGGCCCTGGCGGCCTATTGCCGCGGCGACGACGAGGCTCTGGAACAGGCGCTGTCCACCATTCCGTTTCGCTCGCCCTACCGCGATGGCGTACACATCCTCAAGGCCTTGCAACGCCTGCCCGAGCAGCCGACCCAGGCTGCGACCCTGTTGGCCAGGGTGCCGGCCGAGTCGGCCTTCGCACCGCTGCGCCAGGCGGCCGAACTCGCCTTGGTACCGGAACAGCAACTGGCCTCTCGCCTCGCCGATGTCGGCAAGGCCACCCGTCGCTTCGCGCTGACCCTGCGCGGCTGGAGCCCCGAGCGCCAGGCACTGTTCGAAGAGGCCCGCAAGCTGGGCGAGCACCCGCCGCCCAAGACGCTGTTGCACTTCCTGTACCGCCACCGTGACAAGCTAGGCGACGACTGGGTACATGAGCGGGCACTGCGCCTGTTGATCGATGACGCCCCACAGAGCCTCGCCTGGCCTCGCGAGGCCGGTGGACGCTCCCTCTCGCAAGCGGAAAAAGTGCAAGTAGGCGCCTGGCAGGCCGAGCGACAGCATGGCGACCCCTGGTACACCCTGAAGTGCTGGGAACTCTTGGCCCAGCACCTGGAAGCGCCCCATGTCCCCGCACCCGGCAGTGACCAGGCGCTGCGCATCGCCCTGGTACTGCGGCGCGTCGATCAGACGGAGGACATCCTGGCACACGCCACGCCGTCGGCGGAGCCCGACGCCCTGGACCGGGCGGTCGCCCAGTACGTCGAGAGGAGTCTCGATTACGACCCGGATGCCCCCCAGGCCTATCTGCGCCTGATCGGCTACTACCTGCGTGGCAAAGAGCTCAAGGCGGCACGCCGTCTCCTCGAGCCGGCGCTGGCCCGCTGGCCTGAAAACCTCCAGGTACTGACGGCGGCCCTGGACACGGCCGTGGCGGGCGGCGCCTTCAAGAAGGCGGCAGGCTTCGCCCGACGCATCCTGACCGTCGACCCGATCAACAAGACGGCCCGGGAACGCCTTGTCAAGGCCCACCTCGCTCATGCGCGCAAACAGCTGCGCAATGCCCGCCCGGATCTGGCCCGCCGGGAACTCGAGCAGGCCAGCGCCTGGGATCGCGCCAACCGCTTCGACATCCAGCTAGAGATCGTCGACGCCCTGATAACCCTTGCCACCGATGCCCCGACCGGCGCTTCAGCCTTACGGGAGGTGAACCAGCGTCTCGGCGATGGCCTTGCCGCTGGACTGAGCCTCGCGCTGGAAGCGGCCGCAGTGGGCATCTCGCCCAAGGCCCTGTTCGCGGACCTTGGCCTGTCCAAGCCGCAACCGCGAGGCTCTGAAGACCTAAAGGCCTGCCTCGCCCAACTTCGCGAGCACCTGGACAGCGGTGGCAAGCTGCCGCCCGAGGTGACCCGCTATTTCGAGAAGGTCCTGAAGGCCTCGGCCCACTTCGAGCTCTCCTTCCAGGAGATGGAAGCCGCCTGCGAGACCCTGCGCAGCTGCCGCTGGGACGCGGTTCGTCAAGCCTTCGCCCAGGCGGCCCTCAAGCGCTGGAAAGACGCACCGGTATTTGCCTTTCATGCCTTCGAGGCCAAGTACAAGGGCGCGCCATGGTATGCGAGCTCAACCGACATCAGGCGACTGGAGCGGGCGCTGGAACACGCCCGAGAAAAAGGCGACACGCGCAGCACCGAGCGCCTGCTGAACGTGCTCGACAGCCTGCGCCCCACTGCCTTCGAGGATTTCCCCCTCCCGCCGGAGATGGGAGAGGAGCTGGGGCCCGAGGCCTTGCCTATGCTCATCAACCTGATGGGGCTGGATAGGCTCCTCGACATGCTGGGGCTGAGTCGCGACATGAAGCGCCAGTTCAAGGAGCTCGAGCGGGAGCTGGGTCGCCCGGCGCTGATCAAGATGCTCGGTGCCATGCTGAGCGCCGATCCCGATGACCTTCCCCCTTTCCCGGCACCGCGACCCAGACGGCGGACGGAAAGCAGGGGGCATGCCGTGGAAGACGATGCGCCATCGGACGATGATGATCCTTTTAACCAGCCGGACCTGTTCACATGAGTGACCCATACCTGACCCTGGGAGTGACAGCCAAGGCCACCGATGCCGACATCGAGGCCGCCTATCGTGCAGGCGTCAAACGTCATCCCCCAGAGCGCGACCCACAACGCTTCGAGGCCCTGCGCAGCGCCTATGAGGCGCTACGCACCCGGCGCGAGCGCCTCGGCTACGAGCTGTTCGACACCTCGCCGCCGACGGTGAGCGATATCCTGGACAAGGCCGCCCCGACGGGTAAGCCGCGCCGCCCGGACCCGGCACAGTTCGCGGCCCTGCTACGCGGGGAATCGTGATGGACGCCGCCGCCAAGGAGCAGCTCGTCGAGCGTTTTCGTGCCTATCTGGAGGCCAGCGACGCCCAACCTGAAGAGCACGCCCAGCGTGCAGAGACAAGAGACACCGCGGAGGCCGAATCCCCGGACCTGTTTACCCTGCTGGCCGAGCAGGCGGCGCTCAAGAACGAGGTAAAACTCGAATCCCGTCAGATCAAGGCCGCTCTCGATCAGTTCCGGGAGTTGTTCGATACCTTGCGCCAGAGCAACACCCGCCTCGGCGAGGAACTGGAGCGCCAGCAACAATCGGCCCGCGACCAGCAACGCGACGCCGAGCGCGGCCTGTTGCTCGAGCTGCTGGAACTGCGTGATCGCCTGCGCGCCGGCCACGAACAGGCTCGCCGCTATCGGCCGGGTTTCCTGGCGCGTCGTGGCGGCGCGGGCACGTTCGTCGCGGCGATGGCCGACGGCTCCGCCATGAACCTGGCGCGACTGGATGAGATCCTCGCCCGGCGTGGGGTGAACCCGCTGCCGAGCGTGGGCCGGGTCTTCGATCCCCATACCATGCACGCCACCGAGGTCGTCCGGGAGGCCGACCGAGGAGAGGGCGAAGTGGTAGACGAGCTGCGCAGCGGCTACCTGCAACACGACCGTTTGCTGCGCCCGGCAGAAGTCATCGTCAACAAGCGCACTGAGGAAACAAAACCTTGAGCGAACACATCATCGGCATCGACCTGGGCACCACCAACTCCGAGGTGGCCGTGGTCCAGGACGGCAAGGTGCAGATCATCGACGTGGACGGCGCCCGACTGCTGCCATCGGTGGTGGGCCTGGCCAACGACGGCAGCCTGCTGGTGGGGCAGGTCGCCCGCAACCAGTACGCCCTTTACCCCGAGCGCACCGTGCGCTCCATCAAGCGACGCATGGGCGACGACGAGAAGGTATGGATGGGCGAGCAGGCCTATACGCCACAGGAGATCTCCGCTCTCATCCTGCACCGCCTCAAGCGTGCCGCCGAAGAGCACCTGGGCGAGGCCGTGGGCAAGGCCGTGATCACCGTGCCGGCCTATTTCTCCGACGCCCAGCGCCAGGCCACCCGCGATGCCGGCGAGTTGGCTGGCCTGGAAGTGGTGCGCATCATCAACGAGCCTACCGCCGCGGCCCTGGCCTATGAGAGCGGCCAGGGCGAGGACAAGACCTTGCTGGTCTATGACCTGGGGGGCGGGACCTTCGATGTCTCGGTGGTGCGCCTGAGCCAGGAGGTTACCGAGGTCCTGGCCAGTCACGGCAACAACCGTCTCGGCGGCGACGACTTCGACAGCCAGATCGTGGAATTCCTGGTGGAGCGGCTGAAGACCGAGCAAGGGGTCGATCCCAGCGACGACCGCGCCGCCATGGCACGCCTCGGACGCGCCGCCGAGACGGCCAAGATCGCGCTCAGCGATGGCCCCTATGCCCGCATCGAGGAAGAGTATCTGCTCGAGCACAACGGACACCCCATCCACCTGTCCCTGGAGCTTGATCGCCAGGACTACGAGGCGATGATCGCGCCCTTCATCGACGAAACCCTCGAGGCAGTGCATATCGCCCTGGACGGCGCGCACCTCACGGTGTCCGATGTGGATGAAGTGCTGCTGGTGGGGGGCGCGACCCGCACGCCGATGATCCAGCACAGGCTCGAGGAGGAGCTGGGAATTTCGCCGCGCAGCGAGGTGGACCCGGAGCTATGTGTCGCCACCGGGGCAGCGATTCAGGCGGCGGTCATCGGCGGGCAGCCGGTGGTAGCGAACGTGCTAGTCGACGTGACGCCCTACACCTTCGGCACCAGTGCCCTCTCGGACCGTCTAGGCGAGCCCTATCCCTACACGTTCGTCCCGCTGATTCACAAGAACACCCCCATCCCGGTCACCAAGAGCGAAGTCTTCTACACCGTCGATGACGGCCAGACGACCATCGATGTCTTCGTCTATCAGGGCGAGGATCCCGATGCCCTCAACAACACCGAGATCGGCTCCTTCCGCATCGAAGGGCTGAGCGACGTCCCTGCCGGCAACGTGATCATCACCACCTTCTCGCTGGACCTGAACGGCATCCTGCACGTCACGTCCCGGGAGAAACGCACCGGCCTGGAGAAACACATCACCATCGACAACGCCACCGCCCGTTTCGAGCAGGAGGAGCTCAGTGACGCGCGTCAACGGCTCTCCTCCCTCATCGAGGGCGAGGCGCAACCGGTCCAGTCGGCACAGCGCGAAGCGGTCCAGGCGCAGGCCCTGATCGAGAAGGCCGAGCGACTGATGGAAGGCGCCAACCCCGAGGACCGGGAAGACCTGGTAGACAACATCGAAAGTGTCCAGGATGCCTTGGCCAGCGAGGATATCGCCGCCCTGGCGCAGGCCACGGATGAGCTCTCCGACCTGGTCTTCTATCTGGAGCCGTGATGCAACGCTGCCCCAACTGCCGTGCTCGCCTCAGCGGCGACGGCGACAGCCACTGCCGCCGCTGCGGCATGGAGCTCACCCGTCTGCTCGAGGCCGAGCAGGCCGCCCAGCAGCGAGTAGTGGCAGCGCTCGGTCGCCTGGAAGTCGGCGATGTTTCCGGTGCCATCGCCGCCCTCGAACAGGCCCGCAGCCTCTACCGCGAGCCCTTTTCGGCGCTCTTGCTGGACTTCGCTCGATCGCTCTGACCACCCAGCCAGGTCGCCTGGATGGGCTGGCCGTGGCTCACTTCATCTCGAAGCCACGCTTGACCAGGAACTCGCGCATGTGCGGGCGCAGTTTGGTGTCGAACAGCGGGGTAAGGTTCTGTGACCAGGTAGTGTTCTTCGGCCCCCCCTTCCGCGACTGGTAGTAGGCATGCATGGCGTCATCGTAGGCGTCCACCAGCTCGCGGTCGTCGGTGTAGGTGTCCTCCTTGAGGATCGCCTCCACTGGCAGGCGAGGCTTCACATCCGGGTCGTGGGCCGGGTAGCCCAGGCACATGCCGAACACCGGGAAGACGTGGTCCGGGATGCCAACCAGGTCGCTGATCTGTTGGGGATTGTTACGGATGCCACCGATGTAGCAGATGCCCAGCCCTTGGGATTCCGCAGCGATGGCCACGTTCTGAGCCATCAACGCGGTATCCACGCTGGCCACCAGCAGCTGTTCGGTCATACCGCGCACCACCCGGGCACCGGTACGCTCGGCGGCCTCGGTGGGGCGCTTCATGTCGGCGCAGAACAGCAGAAAGGCACCGCAGGTGGCCACGTAGGACTGGCCGCCGGCCAACTCGGCGATCGCCTTGCGGTTCGCCGGGTTCTTGACGTGGATGACACTGTAGGCCTGCACATGGCTGGAGGTGGCGGCGGCCTGACCGGCCTCGATCAACTCCATCAGCCGCTCGCGGGAGACCGGCTGGTCAGTGAACTTGCGGATGGAACGGTGGGACTTGAGCAGTTCAATGGTGGGATTCATGGCGTCTCCTGGCACCCTGGGCATGGCGCCGGCACGAACGCCGAGGTCGCTACCCGGCGAGCGTATCCGGCAAGTCTGGCTGGCCAGCTTACTGTTTTCCTGGTTTGCTTGCTCGTCATGTTGTCGCCGGAGCCGCCCAGGCATGGCATGCTAGCAGCCAGACCCGACAACGAGGCGAAGAACCGGCATGATAGCGCACCGCACGACATCAGCACGACGCGGCAAGGGAGTGGCCTTCAAGGTGGCACTGGCCGGCGGCATCCTGGCCCTGCTGGCGGCGCTCTCTATGGCCGGGGCGGGTCCGGCCTACCGCGCCGGGCTTCTCGCGCTGGGAGAGGCCTTCAGCCTGCTGCGCTACGGTGCCTTCGTGGCCCTGGGCGCTGCCGGGCTGGGCCTGGTGGGGCTGATCATCGCCGCCTACACCCGCCGCGCCCTGCCGGCGCTGCTTGGTGGGCTGGTGGTGGTGGCCGGGCTGGTGCTGGTCGCGGTGCCCTGGCTGCAGCTGCAGAAAGCCCAGGCAGTACCGCCCATCCACGACATTACCACCGATATGCAGGATCCGCCCGCCTTCGAGGCCCTGGCCCCGGCCCGAGAGGCCGCCCCCAACGCGGTGACCTACCCCGGCGAGGCGACCGCCCGCCAGCAGCGTGAGGCCTATCCGGATATCCAGCCGCTGGTGGTCGAAGCCCCCCTCGCCGAGGTGCTGGCCACCGCCGAGGCCGCGGCGCGCGACGCCGGCTGGGAAATCGCCAGGGTGGGCGAAACCTGGCTGGAGGCGACCGCCACCACCCCCTGGTTCGGCTTCAAGGATGACGTGGTGATCCGCCTGACCGAGACACCGGACGGAGTGCGGGTCGACATGCGCTCCGCCTCGCGGCTCGGCATCAGCGACGTGGGCACCAACGCGGCGCGCATTCAGACCTTCCTCGATGACCTCTCCGAGCGGCTGGAATGAATAAGGCGCTGCGGCTGGAGAGGCGGCCAGGCCAAAGCCTGGGTAGCGGCGCCAATCGCTCAGTCAACTGAGCTGCCACCGTGTGGTGTCACTTGATGCTTGAGACTGATAATCGACGTGCGATTGCCCTGCCGATCACCCCGATGGGCCCTTCGAGCATTACTCTCACCATGGTAACCTCGCCACGGTCCGCCCTGGAGCCTACCTTGTGAATCCCGAAGACCTCGAGAAACTGGTCACCCTGCGCATGCCCTTCGGCAAGCATGCCGGCTGCCTGATCGCCGACCTGCCCGGCCCCTACCTCAACTGGTTCGCCCGCGCGGGCTTCCCCGAAGGCCAGATCGGCCGGCTGCTGCACCTGATGCACGAGATCGATCACAACGGCCTGAGCGAGCTGCTCAACCCGCTGCGTGGAACTGCCGATACATCATCGAGGTGAAGCGCCGCCATCCATCAGGTAGCGTAATACCTTGCATTTCCTCGACCAGCGAGACCACTCCATGTCCGACCATGACCCGTTACCGCCTCTCCAGTGGGATTCCCGGGGCATCCAGATTCAGGGCTTCTCGACCGGGCTGTATCAGATCGAATGGCTGCTAGTCACCATCGTCATCTTCTACCTGGTGGTCATGGGCCTTCCCGCCAAGGGGGGCCTGGGCGTGCTGGCCGTAACCATCGGCTATTTCGGTCTCAGCCTGCTGGCCAGCCGACTGCGCTTCTTCGATGATCGGCAACGCTGGCTGCTGGCCATGCACACCTGGGCCATGATCATCTTCATTACCTGGTTTCTCTACGGCACGGGAGGCGTCACCGGTCCGCTGGCAAGCCTCTATCTGCTGGCGATAGTGACCAGTGCCCTAACCCTGGGTGTGGTGATCACGATGCTCGAGGTGGTGGCCATCGCGGCCTGCCAGCTGCTGCTTCTTCAGTTGCAGGGCAGCGACATCCTGGCCCTTGCCAACCTGGCACCGGTCGGCACCAGCATCTTCACCCTACTGATCGTCGGCTACCTCACCGCCGCCCTGGTCAACACCATCCATCTCTCCAATCGCGCCCTGCTCAAGATGGCCAGCCGGGATGCCTTGACGGGCCTGTTCAACCGACGCGCCTTCAATGACCTGGCAAGCTCGATTCACGAAATGGCCAAGCGTTCACAGAACCCCTATTGCGTGGTGCTCATCGACATGGATGGTCTGAAAAGCATCAACGACAAAGGAGGACATGGTGCCGGAGATCAAGCCTTGCTCGACCTGACGAAACGGCTTCGGGCGTGCAAGCGCAGCAGTGATATCGTGGCGCGCTTCGGCGGAGATGAATTCGTGATGCTGTTGCCCGACACCGATGCCAAGGGGGGCAAGAAAATGATGCAGCGCCTCCTGTCTGCCACGCAGCGCGACCAGCCATCGATCAGCATCGGCATCGCCTCCTACCCCGAACAGGGTGAAACGCTCGAGGTGCTTCTCGACCACGCCGACGCTGCCATGTACCTCAGCAAGGCCGCAGGCGGCAATCGCGTCACGGCCCGGTCCGTGGCCTGAGCGCAGTCCGCTGGCAAGGAGAGGACATGCCGGCTTCGATGCCGTCGTTATCGAAGCCGGTACGTGGTGAAAAGGCGCCGCGCCCGTGTGGCAATTGATGCTCACAGCCACTTCTTGCGCCGGAACAGCCACAGCAGGCTAAAGCCGATGACCAGCATCACCCCCAGCACCACGAAGTAGCCATAGCGATAGGTAAGCTCGGGCATGTGCGCGAAGTTCATGCCGTAGATGCCGGCGACGAAGGTGAGCGGCACGAAGATGGCGGTGATCACCGTGAGCACGCGCATGGTGATGTTGAGCTGGTGCGAAGCGAGCGACATATAGCCGTCGATCAAGTCGCCGCAGATGTCATAGTACATCTGGGTCAGGCTGTACAGGCGCTCGAAGCGCTCGTGGACGTCGTTGATGGCATGCAGGGTGTCCTCATTATCGCGGGGCAGGTGCGCATAGTCGTAGGCGGTGAGCTCCTGGGTGATGCCGACGTGGTAGCGAAACACCCGACGCATCTTCACCAGCCGCGAGCGGTAGGCAATGACCCGACGCATCAGGGCGTCGCTGCCCTCCTCCATCAGCTCGTCCTCCAGCTCGCTGAGGGCATTCTCGAATTCGAGCAGGCTATCCAGGTAGAAGCCGGCGGAGACGTACATGACCCGGAGTGCCACGTGTTCAGGGGAGCGACGCAACAAGGCTTCACCCTCGTGATCTAGCAGGCGGTCGATGCTCAGCGCCAGACCGTGATGCAGGCTGATCAGGAAACGCTCACCCAGGAAAAAGGCGAGCTGCTGGGGCTCGAAGTTGAGCTCGGCGTCAAAGGAGGATATGCCGCGGTAGAGAACCAGGGTATGGGTCTCGAACTCCTCGATCTTGGGTGGGTGGCGATCACGCTGAGCGTCGTCGATAGCCAGTGGATGGCAATCGAAGGCCTTGAGCAGTTCACGTTCGTAGGCCTGGCTCTCGCCCTGGAGGTCGATCCATATCCGGCTTTCGGTAGCCTCTCGCCAGCGCGCGATCAGCTCCTCATTGCCCCGCGTTACTCGACCATCGGCCTCCAGCAGCAGCGTTCGTATCATCGAGTTATCCTCCTCCGGCGAGACAATTCCTAACCCTTACAGCAGGGGCGGTATCGTGCCTCACGCCTTGGCCTCGTGGACGGCCTTGAGTCGGTAGAACTCGGCGACCACCTCCTTCATGGCCTCGGCATCGTAGTCGCAGAGCCCGCTGACCACCAGCTTCTTGGAGCCGGTGCCGATCGCCTTGCCACCAGCCAGGATGCGAAACTCGAGCAGCACATCGCCGCGCTTGCCGATCACCTCCAGCGAGGAATCGATGAACTCGAGGCCTGGGGCGGGGGTATCCAGGCGATCCAGGCTGAAAGCCATGCTGTCGTAGATCACCAACGGACGGCGCGGATTGAACATCACCCCCTGCTGCTCCATCAGCGGCTTGAGGTAGTGGGGGAAGTTCTTGCCCGAGAAGGCCACGTAGCTGCGGGTGAAGGCCTCCACCACCGAGGCGTCATGAGTGATCTCGCCGTCGCGCTCGACGTCCAGGTAGCACTTGCCATTCTCGTCGCAGACGCGAATCCGGCCATCGTCCTGCTCGCTGAAACACAACGGCGTGCCGTCCCCGACCATGCTCAGGAAGCGGAAGGACATGCGCTGGGAGAGGCCGAAGCGCGCCAGCACCAGAGCAAAGAGCAGGTCACCGGGCACACAAAAGCGACGCGCATCGGGATTATGGATGGGGTTGTAGTCACCGGCGATACGCTTGGCGAACTGGCTGGCCTGGTGGGCAGAAATGCGGATATTGCCGTCCGTAAGCGTATAGAAATCATCGAGAAACATGCACTGTATGCCTGCGTCGTTGGCGGACTGAACCCTGCCGGCGATGGCCGGAAAGGCCGATGATGCCACAAAAGTCCATGGCATCGCAGGCCATCGAGGCCATGTACCATGACTCAGGACACCGCGACTCGAGGACACTCCATGCAGCGCTTGAAGAGAAAAGGTGCGAGACGCCGACAGCTGGCCGGGTTGATCGCCCTACCGCTGCTGGCCTGGGTTCTCTACCTGGGCGTGGGCAACTTGCTGCTCAACCTCCGCGACACCCAGGCGTGGCTGACCGAACAGGCCGGCCTGTCGATCCGTTGGGAATCGGGCTGGAGCGCTTATCCCGGCCATCTGGTGCTTACCGCCCTGGAGATCGAGAGCGATGCCCCGGCCTTCGAGCTGGCGGTGGACCGGGCCCGCCTGCGCTTCTCGCTGCCTGCGCTGCTCGACCGCCAGCTGGCGTTATCGCGCGTCACGCTAGAAGGGCTTCGCCGCTTCGGGCTCGAAGATCACCGCTTGGAGGGAGACGGTGAAGTCTCGATTTCAGGGCTGCGACTGGGCGACGACGGCCAGGTGGCAATCAAGCACCTCGAGCTCACTATGCCGCAGGCCCAGGTCAGGCGCGGCAACACGCTGCTGGCCGACGACATCCGTCTGGCGGCCAAGCTGCAACTGGCGCCCCTACGCCTGCGCGAACAGCCGGGACTGGCGGTGGCCCGTTTCGTCTCGGGCACGCTGTCGTTGGATGCCACCGCCAATGCCTGGGACGTCTTCACCCCCTACCTGCGCGAGCTGGGCTGGCTCGACCTGGCCGGGCACGGTCGATTGACCGGCGAGCTGACGCTCGAGCACGGCGAGCTCGTCGCGGGAAGCACCCTGCAGCTGGACTCCCCGGCCCTGCGGGTCATCGTCGACCAGCGGAAACTGCTGTCACCCGTCGGCAAGAAAGATAACCGCCAGGCTGGCAGCAGGCTGTCCCGGGGTTCGCCCGAGCGCTATCGCCTGAGAGGCGGCGGCCAGGTCATCGCCCGCGTCGTCAACGGCGAGGCGGGGCCGTTCATGGCACTTGACGTGACCCTCGACGAGATGCTGATGCAGCAGCCCGGGCGATCCGCTCCCTTGCTGACCGGCCGACGCTTTCACCTTTCCGCACGGCTGGCCGGGGCCGACCTGATCGACAGGCCACGACGACTGACTTCCACCCGCTTCGAATGGGAGGGTGCCCGCGTGCCCGACGTTAGCGCCCTGGCAAGCTACCTGCCCGCAGGCGGAGCATTGGCACTGCACCGCGGCAGTGCCCGCCTGGAGGGCTATCTGGCGTATCGGCAGGGCCGGGTAGAGGGCAAGCTCGAGCTGGTTGGCGAGCAGGTCGCCCTGACCCTGGCCGGACGCTCTGTACAGGGCAGCATGAGACTCGAGCTGGCACTGCCGGAAATCGATCCAAGCCAGCGCCGGCTGGACCTGTCGGGCACCCACCTCGAGGTCTCGGCCCGCGGTGAGCAGGAGGCGTTGCCACTGACGACCGAATTCACCCTGGAGCAGGCCAGCCTAACCTCGACGGTACCCCTGAACGAACTGCTGGGGGCACAGGGTCCAGCGCCGCTGAATGGCAGGCTCGTGGTGCAGGGAAGCGTGGCCCGGCTCGATGTGCTGGATGACATACTCAATCCCGCCGGTGACGAGGACCTGACACTGGAGGGGGGCGGAAAGCTGGTGGCCAGCCTGCTGCTGGAGCAGGGTCAGTTGGCTGCCGGCAGCCGCATGGTGGTAACCACCGAGTCACTGCGAGCCCGGCTGCTCGACCTGGACGCCCGGGGGCAGGGCAGCGTCATCGCCAGCTGGCAGCAGGGCGAGGAGCGTCCCGGGGTACGACTCGATGCCAGCCTTGCGCAGGCCCGCGTGGTCAGATCCTCCGACGGTGGCTTGCTGATACGCGATGCTCGCCTGACACTGACGGCAGAAAACGACGCCACCGCACTGGCTACCCCACCAGCGGGGCTGCGCCTGTCACTCGCCTGGCAAGACGCCATCATGCCCGATGTCGCAGTGCTGCAAGCCTACCTGCCCGCGGCCGCCCCAGTGCGGCTGCAAACCGGCCAAGCCACCACGCAAGGACGGATCGAGATCGCAGCGGGCCGGGCCCACGGCCAGGTGACGCTGAGCGGCCAGCACATCGGCGGCCAGCTGCTCGGCCGGGAGGTCACCGGCGAGCTATCGCTGGACCTCGAGCTGCGCGAGATCGACCTGGGCAGCGGGTACCTGGACCTCTCCGGGTCACGGCTGACGATGCAGGCAGCCACCAGCGCATCGGATCATCAGCTGCGCACCCGGATCGTGGCACGCGAGGCACGCCTAGGGCCTCTGCGAATACCGACGCAGGAGGGGCCAGCCCCGGCCCTTGAAGGGAAACTGGTGCTCGCTGGCTTGATCGCCAACCTGGGCTTCCTCGACGACTTCCTGCCTGAGGCCCACGGCCTGACCCTTGCGGGCAATGGTCGCTTCCAGGCCGACCTGCGCCTGGCCAATGACCAGCTTCTCCCGGGCAGCCAGTGGCGGGTGCAGGCCAGCGACCTAGCGGTCGGCTTTCTTGATTATGTCGCCAAGGGCCAGGGCCGTCTCGAGGCCGAGATCGACGGCGACGATGATTCACCGGGAGCTCGTGTCACCTTGATGCTGCCTCGCTTTAGCCTGCAGCAGGTCGGCGAGGCGCAGGCCCATGTCTCCGGCCGTCATTTCACTCTGGAAACCCAGACGACCCGCTTCAGTCTCGACCCGCAGGCGCGTTCCCTTCAGGATGTCACCACCCACATTCAGCTGCCTATCGCCGAGGTCGACGACCTCTCTCGCTACAATGCCTACCTGCCCGACGCCTCGGGCCTGGCACTGCTGGGCGGGCGCGCCGGGCTGAACGTGGACCTGCGCCTCGAGGGCCTTCGGGCGCATGGTGACCTCGTTCTCCAGGCTTTCGACACGGCCATCCGTTTCGGTGAACAACACCTGGAAGGCGACCTGCGGCTCGAGGCCCGCCTGCGTGATGGCGACCTGGCCACCCGCCGCTTCGATGCCTCCGGTTCGCTTCTGCGGCTGGACAACATCCAGCGCCACGACGATCAGACGCGCGGCAAGCCAGGCTGGTGGGCACGGCTCGATATCACCGAGGGCCATGTCAACTGGACCCGCCCGCTGCAACTGGATGCGCGCCTCGACCTGGCCATGCGTGACAGCGGACTGCTGGCGCGGCTGTTCCTGTCGCGCGCCCGGCAATGGGAGTGGCTGGGCCAACGCCTGACGGTCAACCATATCCGTGGCAATGCCCGACTGCACCTGGATGACGACTCCCTGCAACTGCGCGAGGCCCGCCTGAGCGGTGGTCCTCTGGAGATGCGTGCCGACCTGGCCATTCGTGACGGGATGCCGGATGGCTCGCTCTATGCGCGGCTGGGCATCCTCGCCGTTGGCATTTCCCTCGAGCAGGGGGAAGCCGAGGTTAGGCTACTGCGCCCGCGACAATGGTATGAACGCCGCCGCGCCTCGGCGGAAAAGTCGGGAGCCTCGCCGAAAGAACCAACAACCTTGCCGGAAGGACCAGGAATTTCGCCAAAGCCAAAAGAGCCGGAGGCGATACTGGAAGAGGTCATGCCGAGCCAGTGGCAACAGATCCTGGACACCCAGGCGCTGCCATCCCGTGGCGGTGACTGAACATATCCCTGGCAAGGAATCGGGACTCATAAATAAGTGGCATACTGCATCAAACATCGCTGTGATAAGGTTCTGGCGTTTTTTCGCCCCCTTCTGCCACCCTTTCCCCAGGAAGATCACAGCCATGCTGACAACCTGTCGTCTATCCCCCAGGCCACGACAATCCGTCCGTTGGCCGAGCACGCTGGTGCTCGCCATGCTCACGCTGCTGGCCAGCAGCTCGGTGTTTGCTGCAACCGGCGAGCTCGACCTGACTGATTCTTTCGTGGGCTTGTTCGCCATCGCCATCTTCGTGCTGGCCTATGCCCTGGTCATGGCCGAAGAAAAGATCCACATGCGCAAGTCGAAGCCGGTGCTGGTCGCGGCCGGCATCATCTGGGCGTTGATCGGCTGGGTCTACGTCAAGGCGGGCATGCCGGCGGAGTCGGAGCACGCCTTTCGCACGACCCTGCTCGAATTCAGCGAGCTGATGCTGTTCCTGCTGGTGGCGATGACCTACATCAACGCCATGGACGAGCGCCGGGTGTTCGATGCGCTGCGTTCCTGGATGGTCCGCAAGGGCTTCAGCTATCGCTCACTGTTCTGGATCACCGGTCTGCTGGCTTTCATGATCTCGCCAATTGCCGACAACCTGACCACCGCCCTGCTGATGTGCGCCGTGGTCACCAAGGTCGCAGAGGGCGACAAGCGCTTCATCAATCTCTGCTGCATCAACATCGTGGTAGCGGCCAATGCTGGCGGCGCCTTCAGCCCCTTTGGCGACATCACCACGCTGATGGTCTGGCAGGCTGGCTTGATCGAGTTCCAAGAATTCTTCGAATTGCTGATCCCCTCACTGATCAACTTCCTGATCCCAGCCGTGGTGATGAGCATCTTCATCAAGAACCGTCAGCCCGACAGCCTGGAAGAGGACGTCTGGCTCAAGCGCGGCGCACGGCGCATCATCGCCCTGTTCCTGCTCACCGTGGCCACCGCCGTGGCCTGCCATACCGTGCTGCACCTGCCACCGGTGTTGGGCATGATGACCGGCCTTGGCTACCTGCAGTTCTTCGGCTATTACCTGCGGCGCACCCTGCCGCGCAGCCTTGAGCGCAAGCGCACCCGCTACAGCCAGCGCGGCGACTGGAAGAAGCTCGAAAGCCTGGGCAGCGTAGTACCCTTCGATGTCTTCAACCGGGTGGCCCGTGCCGAATGGGACACCCTGCTGTTCTTCTACGGCGTGGTGATGTGCGTGGGTGGCCTCGGCTTCATGGGCTACCTGAGCATGCTCTCCGAGGCCCTCTATACTGGCTGGAACGCCACCGGTGCCAACATTGCCCTGGGCGTGATCTCCGCGGTGATCGACAACATCCCGGTGATGTTCGCCGTGCTGACCATGGAGCCGGACATGTCCCATGGCCACTGGTTACTGATCACCCTCACCGCCGGCGTGGGCGGCAGCCTGCTGTCGATCGGCTCAGCGGCTGGCGTGGCGCTGATGGGCCAGGCCCGCGGCAGCTACACCTTCATGGGCCACCTGCGCTGGACCCCGGTGATTGCCCTGGGCTATATCGCCAGCGTGGTGGCCCACCTGTGGCTCAATGCCGAAAGCTTCCACGTCTTCAACTGATCCCTTCCCCGGCGGCGCTGCGCCGCCGGGCCTTCCCACCGCGTTGAGACTGTCATCTGTAAACTTCCTTAAAGTGAGGTAGCGTATAAGGATATCTCGGGTCATATCGCAGGATGATAAGGTTACGGGTGTCTGGTGCAGGGCACCCACTGATCCGAGCCAGGAAACATCATGTCCCGAGGGGCTGCAGGGAGAAGGCGTCATCGACTCATACACGCTAAATATGCAGGCCAGCCCTGCATGGTGCATGAACCTGGCGTTCATCAGACAGCAGGAATGCAACCCTCGATGCCACCTTTGACCCTGATTCGCTCCCTGACAGCGGGCTGTATTGCCGTTGCTGGCCAACCAGAGAGACGCGCGCCATGCTGCGCTTAAGCCTCCTGGCGCTGACTGCCTTGATGCTACTGACCGACCTGGTGCTGGCCGAGATACCGGAGGTTGCCCGAGAGGAACAGATTCTGCTGGTGGCCAACCCCAATGTGGACACCCATCAGCTCAATCGCGATACCACACGCGCCATCTTTGCCATGCGTCAGCGTACCTGGCCGAGTGGGCAAGCGGTGCGTGTCTTCGTGCTGGGCAACAACCACCCCGTGCATGCGCGCTTTGCCAAGGAACAGCTGTCGGTCTATCCGCACCAGTTGCAACTGGCATGGGATCGCATGGTGTTTTCGGGCACCGGCCAGGCACCCGACCGCGTTCGTAACCAAGCGGAGATGCGTGAGCGTGTCGCCAATACACCCGGCGCAATAGGATATCTTGAAAGGGAGTACCTGGATGACAGTGTCCAAGTCATTTCGATGGAGTGACTTTCGCTCCTTAAGCGCCATGGCCGCGCTACTGGTGTTGGGCCTGCCCGGCCAGGTCCACAGCGCCGAAGGCGTAATGGGCACTCTCCAGATGCATGGTTTTTTAAGCCAGGCACTGGTCATTACCGATGACAACAACTTCTTCGGACCCAGCGAGGATGGAGGCAGCTTCAAGTTCACCGAGATTGGCGCCAACGTCTCGCTGCGCCCCCATCAAGACGTGCTACTGGCCGCCCAGGTGCTCAGTCGGCGTGCCGGTGGGGATGGCGAAGATGCCACACTCAAGCTGGATTACGGGCTTATCGATTACCAGATGCTTTCCACCCAGCAACGCACCTTCGGCATCCAGGTCGGCAGAATCAAGAACCCCTTCGGCTTCTACAACCAGACCCGTGACGTGGCTTTTACCCGTCCCAGCATCCTGTTGCCCCAGTCGATCTACTTCGATCGGACCCGGTCACTTGGCCTGGCCGGTGACGGCCTTAATCTTTACCACGAGGAAAGGCTCAAGACAGGGGTTCTTAGACTGCAAGCTGGCTTTGGGAAGGCTCGCATCGAGGATGACGCAGACCGAGCGCTGGGACTGGACAGGTTTCCAGGCTCTCTTGAACCCAATACATCTGCTATCACTCAGGCTCGATATGAACATGACGGTGGCCGAATTATCATGGCGCTTAGCACTGCTAGTGTTAATGCGGAGTATGACTCCCCACCTGGCATGCCCGGAGATGGCACCTTCCATTTCAAGCCTTGGGTTGTCTCGTTTCAATACAACCAAGAATTCTGGAGTCTGACTGCCGAGTACGCCATCAGAAAACTGGAACTAGAGGGCTTCAATGCCTTTGCCGACTCTGAAAGGAATGGAGAAAGCTGGTATGTCCAGTATACACGCCGCTTTCTTGATGACTGGCAGGGGCTGGTTCGCTATGACAGCCTGGTCAATGATCGCAGCGACCGCTCAGGCAAGGAGTTTGAGGCCAGCACTGGTGGCGCGATTCCCGCTCACACACAGTTTGCGGACGATATTACCTTAGGTCTTCAGTGGACCCCCCATCCACGCGTGATGCTAGCCAGCGAATACCACCATGTGGATGGCACCGGCTGGCTGCCGATACAGGACAACCCGGACCCTGCGAAAACAGAACGCTACTGGAACATGCTGCTGTTCCAGCTCTCATTACGCTTCTGACATCGCCATGCTTCTGGCCAGGAACCCGCCGAGATGACTCTCCACGCCCCTTACCGGACCCGTCGCCGACTCAGCCTGACCTGGCGTGTCATCGCCCTGAGCAGCCTGCTGCTGGTCGGGCTGGTGGCGCTGTTCACCTGGCTGGGCCACGATAACCTGACCCGCCAGTTCCAGGAGAGCCGCCACCAACATCATGAGCGCCAGCAGCGCGAGATCCGCCTAGCGCTCCAGCGTTCAGCAGAAACCCTTCGTCAGTTGGCGGGCCTGGCCGCGGCCTCGCCTCGCCTGGGAGCCCCCCTTGCGGTCAGCAATGGCGACCAAGTCGAAGAGGCACTGGCGTCGCAGTGGCCGACCTTTCAGCTAGAGGCCGGCATCGATGAGATCCTGGTAGTGGACGCCTGGGGGCGGACCATGGGCCACTGGGGCTCGGGCCAGTCCGAGAGAGGATTGCCGATACAAGCCTGGGTGCAGAGGGTCATGGACACGGAAATCCCCATCACGGCGCTGCGCTGCTCGATGGACTGCCATCAATATGCCGCCGTTCCGGTGCTGATGAATGGCGAGAGTGTCGGGCTGATCGTCCTCGCCCGCTCGTTGGCTGACGTGACTCGGCAGGCCAGGGAGGTCTCCAATGCCGAGGTGGCACTGCTGGTGACCGGTCCACTGGAGAGTCACGACCTTCCCGAGGAGCGCCATCTCGATGCCTGGAACGGCTATCTGCTGGCCCTGACACGACAGGAACAGAGCCTACCCATCCTGCACAAGGCATCGGCACTCGGTCCCATCAGCGCTCTGCTCCAGTCCCCTTTACAACTGCAGTACCAAGATCAGCACCTCGAACTCAGCGCGGTCCGCATGGAAGAGGATGCAGACCGACGCAGCACTGGTTACTTCCTGCTGATCTCTGACATCTCGAGCCAACTTCGCGCCATCAACGAGGACACCCGCACCCTACTGGGGGTTGGCCTGGCGGGCTGGATCGCCGCGGAGCTGATGCTGTTGCTGATACTCTTGCGCCCCATGGCACGCCTGCGGCGAATCGCCAGCCTGCTACCGACACTCGCCAGCGGCCGGTTCGATGACATCAGGGCAGCGATTCCTACCCTGCGCCATCGACTGCCGGATGAGATCGACGTGCTGGAGGGCACCACGCTGGAGCTATCTCACCAGCTTGAAACGCTGGAACAGGAAGTTCGGGAACGCGGCAATCAGTTGGCGAAACGTCTCGAAGAGCTCGCCAAGGAGCGGGACTTCGTCAACAGCCTGCTGGATACCGCCCGGGTCTTCATCATTGCCCAGGATAGCCGCGGTCGCATCAGTCTGGTCAACGCCTATACCCGCGCCATGCTGAATCTGGACGAGACCTCTCTGCTGGGCCGCCACTTCGTGGATGTGTTCGAGGCCGGCAGCCACTCCTTGGTCGGTGCCTTCGATACCCCCCAGCAGGAGGAGCGCATGCTGCAGATGCCGGATCAGCGCCTTCATACCATTGCCTGGTACCATGCGCCGCTGCCGTCCGGTATCGATGGCAGCATGTCGCGCATCTCCGTCGGGCTGGATATCACCGAGCGCAAGGCCGCAGAGGCCCGCCTGACCTGGTTGGCCGAACATGATCCCCTGACCGAACTCTACAACCGACGCTTCTTTCAGGACGCGCTGCAAAAAGCATTGCGGCAAAAGTCAAGAGGTGCCGTGCTGCTGCTGGATCTTGACCAGTTCAAGGAGATCAACGAGCTCAGCGGCCACCATGTGGGTGACCACTTGCTGCGCGAAGTAGCCGAAACGCTTGTGCTGAACCTGGGCCATCGAGGCGTCATCGCCCGCCTGGGTGGCGATGAGTTCTCGCTATTGCTGGAGCATGCCGACGAGAACCAGGCAGTCCAGGTTGCCCAGTACATCGCCCAGTTGCTCGAAAGCCTCGGATTCATGACGGCAGGCCGACGCCACCGCGTGCTCGCGAGCATTGGCATAGCCCTGTTTCCGGCCCATGGCGACACACCTGCCGACCTGATGGCCAGTGCCGACATGGCGATGTACAAGGCCAAGGAAAGCAACAGCCAGCACTGGCACCTGCTCTCCAGGGCCGAGAATGCCAAGGACGAATTACAGGAGCGCGTCTACTGGGTGGATCGCATACGCAACGCCCTGGCAGAAGACAGCTTCGAGCTGATGGTGCAACCGATCATGCGACTGGAGGATCGCGATGTGAAGCACTACGAGGTGCTGCTGCGCATGCGCGATGCCGATGGCAGCCTGGTGCCACCATTCAACTTCATCCCCGTGGCGGAACGCAGCGCCCAGATCGTTCAAATTGACCGCTGGGTGTTACGCCACAGCCTGCGAATATTGGCTCAGTTACAGCATCGAGACATTAGCCTGGCCGTCAACCTTTCCGGCCAGTCGCTGCATGATGAGGGGCTGAAGCAGTACCTGGCCGACGAATTGGTCGACAGCGGTGCCGATCCCCATCACCTGATCCTCGAGGTGACCGAGACCGCCGCCGTCACTGACTTCTCCACGGCACGTGGGGTGCTGCAGGGAGTCCGCGATCTTGGATGCCGCACCGCCCTGGACGACTTCGGCGTGGGCTTCAGCAGCTTCCACTACCTGGGGCAGCTGCCGGTGGATTACATCAAGATCGATGGCTCCTTCATCCGCAGCCTGACGATCAGCTCCGAGAGCCGCGTCATCGTCCAGGCCATCGCCGACATTGCTGCCGGCTTCGGCAAGCAGGCCATCGCCGAGTTTGTGGATCAGGAAGCCCTGTTGCCATTATTGAAGGACTATGGCATCACCTATGGACAAGGATTTTATCTGGGTCGTCCGAAAAGTATTAACAACACCTTCTAGCCTAGAGAAACTTCGACTGCCATTAGTAACGGGTGTTTAACCAAGGGAAATTATGATGCCGCATAGCAACTGGTACAAGCATAGAAGCAATGCCGTCACCGCGCAGAGCAGTGTCAATCTTGCAGTGCCTTTTGATAAGGCTAATCTTGAACTGCAGGACGAACTCATCAAGAAATTCATGAGAGAGTTCACGTTCAAGCTTGCATCAACACCAGAAGATATCGAAAAATCTCTTGCACTTCGCCATGAGGTCTTTGTTCAAGAGCTCGGATACAAAATGCAGGAAAAAGACAACAACTTAGAGTCCGATGAATATGATAGCTCATCTTATCACTGCATACTTACCCACAAGCGAACGGATAAAACAGCTGGTTGCTTCAGAATTGTGACCACACAAAATCCAAATGGAGAAGGCTATAGAAAGCTTCCAGTGGAAGAACATGGAAACGAGGGAATCTCTCACCTTACACTCCACCCAAACATGTTGCCGAGAGAGTATATTTGTGAGGCCTCTCGACTTGCCATCTCAAAGGAGTTTAGGGTCAGCCAAAATAGTTTTAATTACAAAAAATCATGTCAGGAGCTACCTCCCTTGCCTGAGAGCGTGAAGGAAGTTTCCCCACTCATTCTCATCAGTATTTTTCTTGCAGCTTACTCACTCGCAGAAATTATGGGTAACAGACACATGTATGCGATGATGGCTCCCACGCTTCCAAGACTGCTAAGAAAATCAGGCTTTGAGTTTATTCGGCTCGGGGAAACATTTGAGTTTCATGGCAAACGAAATGTTTTTTATATAAACCGCTCATTGGCCATTTCAGGGGTCCAACACGCACTTTACCCGCTTCATCAATGCATATATCAAGAAATTAAAAACCAAGTTGATGAGCACTCAAGCATTATAAAAGCCTCTTATTCTCCTTCTTAAAAGAAGAGCAAGGATAGCAATATGGGCCCCGGATAGCACCTGTCTGGCCATTTTAGCAGCATGAAGCCAGCCCGTAGCAGCGTTCTTCCCTGGCCTGGTCGGCCCACCTGCTTCAGAAGGCACGATACGGCAGGAAGATCGGTCTGGGTGAGATCGAAGGCCAGGCCCCTCGCGTAAGCGAATGCTCCCCATTCCGGCAGGAAACTGCGTGAGAGTCGAGGGATTGAGAGTTGAGAGATATAGTGCGAGCGAGCGACAGGCCAGTATCACGCCCGTCACATCGTATTTCCCTGTTCAGTGGGGCGGCAGCATAGCGCCCTTGGCCGCACTGCCGCTCGCCGGGGCTGGGGTGAAACCACTCGGCCTGCTGCCAGGCCGCGACGCGTTTCAGGTGAGGCGCGTCGGCGTCCAGCCGCAGGATCTTCAACGGGCTCAGCCCAGCTGGAAGGGATAGACAGCACCGATAGCCAGAATCCCCGTCAGCTCATCCAGCGCCGCCAGCGTCTCCTCGGCAAGCTGCGGGTCGGCCAGGTCCTGGGGAGCCAGGCGGTCGCGGTAGTGACGCTCGACCCAGGCGGTAAGCTCGCCGTGCAGGGCGTCGTCCAGCAGCACACGCCCGGAGAGGGCCGCACGCTCGGCCGCCGAGAGCACCACCCGCAGGCGCAGGCAGGCGGGGCCTCCGCCATTGCGCATGCTCTGCTTGACGTCCTGGACCACCACCTCGCTGATGGGATTGTGGCCGGCCAACAGAAGATCCTGAAGGGTGCGCCAGACGCTCTCGCGCTCCTGGCACTCCCCGGGCACCACCAGCGTCATGCTGCCGTCCGAGTTGGAGAGCAGCTGGGAGTTGAAGAGGTAGGAGGCCACGGCGTCCTCGAGGCTGACCGCCGCTTCGGGGATACGTATCGGCACCAGCGGCGTGGCCATCTTGGTTCTCAGCTCGTTCAGGATGGCCTGCTCGTCGAGGAAGGCTCGTTCGTGATAGAGCAGCACCGGGCCGTTGCCCACACTGATCACGTCGTTGTGGAAGACGCCGGCATCGATGGCCTCGGGGTGCTGCTGGGCGAACACCCGTTGGGACGCCGTGAGGCCGTGCTGGCGGGCAATCGCCTGGCTCGCCTCCAGGGTCTGGCGCGCCGGATAGCGCCGGGGCGCTACGCTATCCTCGGCGCCCCAGCCGAAGGCCACCCGGCCATAGACGAAGAGATGCACTCCGGGCTCGCCGTAATCCGCGGCGAGGCGAGTATGGTTGGCCGCGCCCTCGTCGGAGAAGGCGGGGGTCGCCGGTAATGCCGGATGATGGGCGAAGCGTCTCTCATCGGCGAAGATCGCTGCCAGTACCCGGGCGGTGGTGGGCGGCTCCAGGCAGCGGTGGAAGCTCGACTGCAGGTTGGCTGGGGTGACATGCACCCGGCCATCCGGGGCATCCGCGGAGGGCGTTACCGTGGCGGCATTGGCGGTCCACATGCTCGAGGCCGAGCACACCGCGCGCAGGATCTGCGGCGCCTCGCCCGCCGCACGCACCAGCACCCGTGCATCGCTGCCGGCGAAGCCGAGCTGTCGCAGCGCCCCCAGGTCGGGGCGCTGCTGGGGCGGCAGCACGCCCTGGGCATAGCCGGCCTCCATCAGCGCCTTCATCTTGCCCAGGCCCTGCAGGGCGGCCTCCCGGGGATTGGCCTCCAGCCCACCGTGGGTCATAGAGGCGACGTTGCCCAGGGCCAGGCCGGCATAGTTGTGGGTCGGGCCGACCAGGCCATCGAAGTTGACCTCAAGAAAGTTGACCTCGCGCACGTCCGGGGCCGGCTGGCTCATAGCGTCACCCCCGGCGGCAGCGTCTCGGGCAGCACCAGCGCCTCGCTCTCCATGGAGGCGACTGGATAGGCGCAATAGTCGGCGGCGTAGTAGGCACTCGGGCGATGGTTGCCGCTCTCGCCGACGCCGCCGAAGGGCGCGTCGCCGGAGGCGCCAGTGGTCTGACGATTCCAGTTGACGATACCGGCGCGGATGCGCAGCAGGAAGTCGTCCCAATCATCGCGCTCCCCACCGATCAGCCCGGCGGAGAGGCCATAGCGGGTGTCGTTGGCGAGTGCCATCGCCTCGTCCCAGTCGCGGTAGCGATGCACCTTGAGCAACGGCCCGAAGTGCTCCTCGTCGGGTACCGGAAGGCCTGTGACGTCGATCAGCGCCGGGCTGAGCAGGCTGGTGCCGCTCTCGAGGCGTGCCATGCGCGCCAGCACCGTGCCCCCCAGCGCCTCCAGATCATCCTGGGCCTTGAGCAGGCCATCGGCGGCCGCCACGCTCACCAGGCCGGCATAGAAGGGCGCAGGGTCGCTGAACTGGCCGGCCACCCGCAGCCGTGAGATGGCGCCACTGAGGGCATCCAGCAGGTGGTCTCCCACCTGGCCCTCGGGCACGATCAGCCGCCGGGCGCAGGTGCAGCGCTGGCCGCCGGAGAGGAAGGCCGACTGCAGGATGGTCAATACGGCCGCCTCCTGGTCGGGCACGTCCTTCACCACCAGCGGGTTGTTGCCGCCGAGCTCCAGGGCCAGGATCTTGTCCAGCTGGTCGGCGAACTGGCGATGCAAAAGGCCCCCGACCCGGGCGCTACCGGTGAACAGCAGGCCATCGATGCCGGGGTTCGCCGAGAGCGCCTGGCCGGTCGCGGCGGCGCCCTGCACCAGGTTGATCACGCCATCCGGCAGCCCCGCCTCCTGCCAGCACTGCAGGGTAAGATCGGCGGTCAGCGGGGCCTGCTCGCTGGGCTTGAAGACAACGGCATTGCCGGCCAGCAGCGCCGGCACGATATGCCCGTTGGGCAGGTGGCCGGGGAAGTTGTAGGGGCCGTAGACCGCCATCACCCCGTGAGGGCGATGGCGCAGCACGGCGGTGGTATCCCCCAGATCGCGGCTGCGCTCGCCGGTACGCTCCTGGTAGGCGTGGATCGAGATCGCTACCTTGCCGATCATCGCGCCGACCTCGGTGCGGGCCTCCCAGAGCGGCTTGCCGGTCTCCTGGGCGATGGCGGCGGCCAGCGCCTCGTGGTGACGCTCCAGCACCTCGCGGAAGCGCTCGACCAGTGCCTGACGCTCGTCGAAGGGGGTGCGCGCCCAGGCCAGGAAGGCGACCCGGGCGGCTGTCACTGCGGCCACTACCTGGCCCCCGGTGGCGGCACCGCCTTCCCAGAGGCCATCCCCGGCCACCGGGTCGTGCTTGGTGAAGGCGTCGCCCTCGCCATCCAGCCAGGTGCCGCCGATCAGCAGCTGTCGTCTTGCCTTCATCACGCCTCCTCCTCGGTGTCCAGTATGCGCAGTGTGTCGCCGGAGGCGACCTCCAGCCGATGCGCCTCAGCCTCGTCCAGTGTCACCACGCCTGCCGCATCGGGCCCGCGTCCCAGCCAGGCGGCACAAAAGCCGGCCATGCCAGTGGTGGCCGCCAGCCAGCGCGGCCGTGGCGTATGCTCCAGGCTGCCGGCCTTGACCTCGACCCGGCAGCGCCGCGAAAGCCGCACGCCGCGCACGTCGTCGATGTAGGCCTCCACGGTGGGGCCGCCGTCGAAGATGTCGATGTAGCCCTCCCAGCGCAGGCCTTGCTTCTTGAGCATGGCCAGCGCCGGGCGAGTGTGTTCGTGGACCTGGCCGATGCAGGCCCGCGCCGCCTCGCTGAGGAAGGGGGTATAGATCGGGAACTTGGGCATCAGCTCACCGATGAAGCTCTTCTGGCCAAGCCCCGTGAGCTTGTCGGCCTCGGCGAAATCGAGCGGGAAGAAGTGGCTGCCCAGGCACTCCCAGAAGGGGCTACGCCCCTGGTCGTCGAAGACCCCGCGCATCTCGGCGAGCACCTTGTCGGGGAAGCGGTCGCGGAATTCGGCCAGGAACAGCCAGCGCACCATCGACAGCAGCGCGCCGTTGCGCTCATGGCGGCGGTCGGTGCCGCGGTACTCCGGCCGCAAGAACAGCGAGGCCACCTCGGCATCGCCGGTGTGATCGGAGCTCAGGAAGAGGGTGTCGATGGTGCGGTGCAGGTCGAGCTGTACCGAGGAATGGGCCAGGGTCCCGAGCCGGTAGTGGTAGAAGGGGATCTCGCGCCCCACCTGGCCCTCGATGGCACAGCAGCCGGCCAACCGTCCGCTCGCCTCGTCCTCCAGCACGAAGAAGTAGAGCCGCTGGTCCTGCGGCGTGCGCTCCTCGAAGGCGGCCAGCGTCGAGGCGATCTTGGCCGCCAGGAAGTCGCGGTTGTCGGGTAGCGAGGTGAAGCCCACCCCGGTTTCCCGCGCCAGGGCCTGCAACTCGTCCAGGTCGCCTTCGGCGATCGCTCGAATACGCATCACAGCTCTCCCTCGTCATAGCCTGGATCATGGGCGTCGACGCTGCCATCTCCCCCGCCGGACAGGGCCAGGGGGGCCACCAGCACGGCGCGCCCCTCCTCCACGCCCAGCCGCTCGGCATGCGCCGGGGAGAGCATCAGCTGGCCGGTGGGCGACAGCGCATAGCGCGCCACCACGCAGCGGAAATCGCCGAGGCGCTGGTTGGCGACCATCGCCGGCTCGGCGTCGGGCAGCGCGTGGGCGGGACGGATGCGCACCGGGTGCCAGGCGGCCCGTCGGAAGCTGGCCAGGCGCTCGCGCTCGCCCTTGATCACCGGGCCGGCATCGAAGATGTCCACGTGGCGCGAGCGCAGGAAGCCCTCGGCCAGCATCTCGGTCAAGGCCGGCTCGTGGTCGGGATGCTCGCGACCGATGGCGGCCCGGGCCTGGCGGGTGAGCAGCGCCAGGTAGAGCGGGAACTGCGGCATGACCTCGGCGATGAAGCTCTTCGAGCGCACTCCGGCCAGGTAGTTGATCTCCTGGTAGTCGCGCACGAAGAAGTGACGCCCCACGCTGTTCCAGAACGGCGACTCGCCCTGCTCATCCAGGTAGCCAGGAAAGGCCATCGCCAGGATCGCGGCGAAGCGCTCCGGATACTGGGCGATGAACATCAGCCGCGCCCGGCGCAGCAGGCTCTCGGCGCTGGTGCCCGTGTAGCGGGCATCCAGCGACAGGGCGCAGAGCAGGGTCGCCTCGGAGACCTCATGGGAGAGCGACAGGGTCGGCACCTCGCGCCGCACGTCGAGCTGTTGGGAGGCGTGGATCAGCGTCTCCTGGCGATAGGTGTAGTAGGCCTCGCGGGCACCGGCCTGGGCCCGGATGGTGGCGGTACCCGCCACCTCGCCACGCGCCAGGTCATCGAGCACGAAGGTGTAGTGCTCGTCGCCGGGTACCTCGACCTCGGCGGTGAAGGCCCGCTGGGAGCGGGCGATGCGCTCCTCCAGGCGGTCGCGGTGAGCCGGCAGGTTGGTCAGCCTTGGCGTCGCGCTGCCAGCAAGTCGCTCAAGGGCCGGCAGGTCCGCCGGGCGGACGGGGCGTATGACCAGCATGGCAGGGTCTCCACAAGACAGGGGATCGACGGCTGCGAGGCGGCTCACTCGTCGGCCACCAGCCTGGTCACGGCATGCTCGAGGCGGCGCATGCCCTTGATCAGGTCCTCCTCGGGAATCACCAGCGACGGCGCCAGGCGCAGCACGTTGGGGCCGGCGATCAGCGTCATCACCCCCTCCTCGAGGGCCAGCGCCATCAGATCCTTGGCGCGTCCCTCATAGTCCGGGGCCATCTCGGCACCGACCAGCAGGCCCATGCCGCGGATCTCGCGGAACACGCTGTGCCGGTGGTTGATCGCCTCGAGATGCTCGCGACACTGGTCGTGGCGAAGCTTCACGCCATCGAGCACCTCCGGGGTGTCGATATATTCCACGGCGGCCAGCGCCACGGCCGAGGCCAGCGGGTTGCCGCCGTAGGTGGAGCCGTGGGTGCCGACCGCCATGGCCGGGGCGACCCGGTCGGTGGTGAGCATGGCGCCCACCGGGAAGCCCCCACCCAGCGACTTGGCGCTGGTCAGGATATCCGGGGTCACGCCGAACTGCTGGTAGGCATAGAGCGAGCCGGTGCGTCCCACTCCGGTCTGCACCTCATCGAAGATCAGCAGAGCATTGTGCTCATCGCACAGCTCACGCAGCCCCTGCAGGAACTCTGGCACGGCGGGGATGATGCCGCCCTCGCCCTGCATCGGCTCGACCATCACCGCGCAGGTATCGTCGTCGATCAGCTCGCGCACGCTGTCGAGGTTATTGTACTGGCCGTGGACGATGCCCTCAGGGACCGGGCCGAAGCCCTGGGAGTACTTGGGCTGGCCGCCGACGCTGACGGTGAAGAAGGTGCGGCCATGGAAGGACTGCGAGAAGGAGACGATACGGTGCTTGTGCTCGCCATGGTGGTCATGGGCCCAGCGCCGCGCCAGCTTGAGGGCCGCCTCGTTGGCCTCGCCACCCGAGGAGCAGAGATAGACCTTGTCAGCGAAGGTGCGCTCGACCAGGCTGCGCGCCAACTTGAGGGCCGGCTCGTTGGTGTAGACGTTGGAGAGATGCCAAAGCTTGTTCGCCTGGGTGGTGAGGGCCTCGACCAGCACCGGGTGGCAGTGCCCCAGGCCGTTGACGGCGATGCCGCCGGCGAAGTCGATGTACTCTCGGCCCTGCTGATCCCACAGTCGGCTGCCCTCGCCATGCACCGGAATCACCTGCTGGGGCGCATAGTTGGGCACCATGTAGTGGTCGAAATCGGCACGGGTGGGATGCTCGCTCATGTCGCTCTCCATTCTCGGAATGATGGATCATTGATCTCTCGAGTATAGGGAGCCCGGCTGCGGTAAGCTTTCAGCGATGGGACGGCGAGTTATGAAAAGCGTCGAGATCTGACGGCGCCTTTTGCGCGACCGCCGCTTGAAGAATTCGCTATCTGCCCCATGCTGTTCCTGGGCAACACATCAGGCGGGCCTTGTTCAGCCCGCTGACGACAAGGAGGCAGTCCATGCATATCGATCTTTCCGGCAAGCGCGCCATCGTCACGGGGTCCACCGCCGGTATCGGCTTCGCCATCGCCCGGGAGCTGGCCGAGTCCGGCGCCGAGGTCACCGTCACCGGCCGCACTCAGGCCCGTGTCGACGCGGCGATCGAGTCAATCAAGCAGGCTGCAACCAATGCCCGCGTGTCGGGGGTGGCCGCCGACCTGGGTACGGCCGAAGGCTGTCAGGCGCTGATCGACGCCCGGCCGGACACCGACATCCTGGTCAACAACGTGGGAATCTTCGGCCCCCAGGACTTCTTCGAGATCGACGATGCCACCTGGCAGACGTTCTTCGACGTCAATGTGATGAGCGCGGTGCGCCTGTCGCGCCATTACGCCCGAGGCATGAAGCAGCGCGACTGGGGGCGCATCCAGTTCATCTCCAGCGAGTCGGCGCTCAACATTCCTAGCGAAATGGTCCACTACGGCATGACCAAGTCCGCCATGCAATCGCTCTCGCGCGGCCTGGCCAAGGTGCTCAGCGGCACCCACGTTACCGTCAACGCCATCCTGCCCGGGCCGACCCGCTCCGAAGGGGTGCTTGACATGCTCCGGCAGGCCGCCGAGAAACAGGGCATTTCGCAGGAAGCCCTGGAAGCACGCTTCGTTCAGGAGAATCGCCCCTCGTCGATCATCCAGCGCCTGGCCACTCCCGAGGAGGTCGCCCACATGTGCGTCTACGCGGCCTCCGAACAGGCCAGCGCCACCACAGGGGCGGCGCTGCGCGTCGAGGGCGGCATCGTCGACACCATGGCCTGATAGGCCCTACCCTGATACCCCCGTCGGCCGCGGAGACCGCCGCATGATCAATACCACCGCCTGGAACCGGATCCGTTACGGCCTCTACGCCCCCGTCTACGACCTGGTGGTGGAGCGCGCCTTTCACGACGCACGCCGCACGGCCCTGAGCCAGGTGGCCTGGCAGCCCGGCATGCGGGTGCTGATGGTCGGCGCCGGCACCGGTCTCGACCTCCCCTGGATGCCGCGGGACATTGAGCTGCATGCCACGGACCTGTCGCCGGCCATGGTCAGGCGCCTGCGGCAGCGTGCCGAAAGGCTGGGTCGCGACGTCGAGGCGCGTGTCATGGACGCCGAGCGCCTCGCCTATCCCGACGACCACTTCGACGTAGTGGTGATGCACCTGATACTGGCGGTGATGCCCGAACCCGCGCGGGGACTCGCCGAGGCTCGCCGGGTACTCAGGCAGGACGGCCAGCTGTGCGTGATGGACAAGTTCCAGAGCGACGAGAAACCGGCCGGGCTCGCCCGGCGTGGGCTCAACGCCCTGACCTCAGCCATCGCCACCGACATCACCCGCCAGGCCCGGCCACTGCTGGAGGCAGCCGGCTTCGCCATCGAGCAGGACACGCCGGTGATGATGGGCACGCTGTTCCGTGCCCTGCTGGCACACAAGGCGTGACGCGCCCCGCCGTCAGGACAGCCGCTCCTCGCGGGGCGTGATGCCGAAGTGGTTGCGATAGGCAGTGGAGAAGTGGGCCGCCGAGGAGAAGCCAGTCTGCAGGGCGATCTCGCCGGCGGGGTGCTCGCTCTCGCGCAGCAGACGACGCGCCTGCTGCAGGCGCAGATCCAGGTAGTAGCGGCTGGGTACGGCCTTCAGGTACTTCTTGAACAGGCGTTCGAGCTGGCGCCGCGAGATGCCCAGGTGCTCGGCTAGCTCGTGGGTGGTCAGCGGCTCCTCGATGTTGGCCTCCATCAGCGCCACCGCCTCGGCCAGGCTCTCGGGGGCATGGCCGAGCCGCGAGCGCAGCGGCACTTGCTGGGGCTCGTCGCCCATGCGGATGCGCTCCAGCACGAAGTGTTCGGAGATGCGCTCGGCCAGCCGCGGGCCGTGCTGACGTCCCACCCACGTCATCATCATATCCATGGCCGCGGTACCGCCGCCGCAGCTCAGGCGGTCGCGGTCGATCTCGAACAGCTGCCGAGAGAGGCGCACCCGCGGAAAGGCCTCGGAGAAGGCATCGAAGCGCTGCCAGGGCAGCGTCGCCCGGTAACCGTCCAGCACCCCGGCCCGGGCCAGCACCTCGGTGCCACCGCCGACGCCGCCGAGCAGCACCCCTGCGCCAGCCAGCCGGCGCAACCATTCGAGCAGCGGCCCCGGGACACTGCCCGAGAGCGGGCCTGGCGCGCACACCAGCAGCAAATCCAGCGGCGCATCCACCTCGCCGAGGACGGCCTGGGGCATCAGCGCCTGGTGGGAGGCGCTGGCCACCGGGCCAGCGACGCTGGCGAAGGTGGTGAGGCGATAGAGGGTTCGCCCCTCGAGACGATTGGCCACCGTCAGGGGCTCGGTGGCACAGGCATAGGCCAGCAGGGAAAAACCGGGCAGCACCACCACACCGATCTGCCGGGTGGGTAGCGACGAGGAACGCAAGGTAGTCTCGGTCATTCACACGGTGGCCAAGGCAGGATGAGAGATCCTTTTACTCAAGGCAGCGATAAACCACCGCCCTGCCGCGAGAAAAAGCCCACGGCGAGCGCCGTCTATGGGGCGTTGCCGGAAATGCCACCTCTCACAGGTTCACGACATCGAAATCCGCCACAGGATCTACCTCTGCCTCGTAGTCGACATCGTCGCGTTCGAAACCGAACAGCTTGAGAAACTCGTGCTTGTAGCCAGCATAGTCGGTGATCTCGAAAAGGTTGTCAGTGGTCACCTGCGGCCAGAGCGCCTTGCACGCCTGCTGGACGTCATCGCGCAGCTCCCGGTCGTCCAGGCGCAGGCGGCCAGCCTCGTCGGTTCGGCAGTCATTGCCCTGCCCTGGGCGAGCATAGAGACAATCGCCGAACAGCCGATTGAGCTGGTCGATGGTGCCTTCGTGCAGACCCTTCTCCTTCATCACCTTGTAGACCATGGAGATATAGAGCGGCATCACCGGAATGGCCGCGCTGGCCTGGGTCACCACCGACTTAAGCACTGCCACCTTGGCGCCGCCGCCGCTGGCCGAGAGGCGCTGGTCGATCTCGCCGGCGGCGCGGTCAAGATCCTCTTTCGCCTTGCCCAGCGCGCCGTGCCAGTAGATCGGCCAGGTGATCTCGGTGCCGATATAGCTGAAGGCCACACTGCGCGCGCCGGTTGCCAGCACGCCGGCACGGTCCAGGGCATCGATCCACAGCTCCCAGTCCTCGCCGCCCATCACCGTCTTGGTATCCTCGATCTCCTGCTCGGTGGCAGGCTCGACCTCGGCCTCGATGATGGTGTCCTTGTTGGTGTCGATGGCGGTGGCGCGGTAGGTCTCGCCGATCGGCTTGAGGCTGGAGCGCTTGAGCTCACCGCTGTCGGGCAGCTTGCGCACCGGCGAGGCCAGCGAATAGACCACCAGGTCGACCTGGCCCAGGTCCTGCTGGATCAGCTCGATGGCGGTCTCGCGGGCCTCGTGGGAGAAGGCATCACCATTGATCGACTTGCTGTAGAGCCCCTCGGCCTTGGCGAAGCGGTCGAAGGCGGCGCTGTTGTACCAACCTGCGGTGCCCGGCTTCTTCTCGGTGCCGGGTTTTTCGAAGAACACGCCCAGGGTGTCGGCGCCGTAACCGAAGGCGGCAGAGATGCGTGCCGCCAGGCCATAACCGCTGGAAGCACCGATCACCAGCACCTTCTTTGGGCCATTGGCCGGATCGAAGCCGCGGGCGCGGGTCGCCTCGATCTGCTCGAGCACGTTCTTCTCGCAGCCGACGGGGTGAGTGGTGGTGCAGATGAAACCGCGTACCTTGGGCTTGATGATCACGTCAGACCTCGTAGTTGTGCCGCGGACGGGGCAACCGCCTGCGTCGCCAGGGAAATGTATGAGCCGGATGGCCGGATCGAAGCAGCAGTGCCCGACATTCTAGCGGCCCCGGCGGCGGCTGTCCGCCCTTGAGGCCGCCGCGGGGCTGGTGCAGGATGCTTGTCCCGGGCAACGAGTGTGGCACAGGAGAATCGCGATGGATGCACAGACGCTGGTCGACGAACGTGGCGAGCTGTGGCTGGCATTGGCACCGCTGTGGCTGGAGCGCGAGCCTCGCGAGACCGACTTCGCGCACATGGTCGAGGTCATCCAGCGCCACGACCTGAGCGTGCGCGAGCTGGAGTGGGTCTTTCGCCTGGAACTCGCCCCGGTGCTAGCGCGCCACCAGCTGTCGGTGGCCGGCGAGTGGCGCTCGTTCGACGACTACCAGCTGATGAAGCAACTGGTGGCCCACAACCTGCGGCTCAACGGCTGGCGTCGCAAGAGCTGGGCGCTGTTCTCGGGGCTGACGACCATGATGACCCGCCACCGCTGGAACGAGCTGATGGGGCGAGTGCTGGTCGAGCGCGGCGAGTTGCCCTGACCACCACGCCCCAGCATGACCCGGCTCGGCCATAGAGGCTGAAACAAGCCAATATAGGGAGTGCTGGTCGAGCGCGGCGAGATGCCCTGGTGCTCAGGGCTCGTCCAGGGCCTTCTCCAGAGCCTCGCTCAATTCCGCCTCGCCGTCGCGGGGCGAGAAGCGGTGGATGACCCGGCCATCGCGGCCGACCAGGAACTTGGTGAAGTTCCACTTAATCATGGCGGTACCCAGCACCCCCGGCGCCTGGCGCTTGAGCTCGACGAACAGCGGATGGGCGCCAGGGCCATTGACCTTGACCTTCTCCATGAGTGGGAAGCTCACCCCATATTCGTGCTCGGCGAAGCGACAGAACTCCAGCGCCGACTCCGGCGACTGGTGGGCGAACTGGTTGCAGGGAAAGCCCAGCACGGTGAAACCGCGTTCGCGGTAGCGGCAGTAGAGGTGCTCGAGGTCGCGCAATTGGGACGTGAAGCCGCACTGGCTGGCCACATTGACGATCAACAGCACCTGGCCGCGCAGGGCGCGCAGGTTGAAGGGCTCGCCGCTGTAGGTACGGCATTGGTGGTCATGAATCGACATGGATCTAACTCGCTCTTTGAGCCATTACAATGCCTTCAGCCTACCCAGTCACGGCGGCAGCGTCACGCGATCGGCCCGGCCACCACCCGCAGCGCCAGGGAGAGTAACAGCACACCGGTGATGCGATTCAGCCAGTGGGCCCGGGCCTGCAACCAGGGCAGCACCCTTGAGTGCGACAGACCCACGGCCACCAGCACGTACCAGCCGCCGTCGATGACCATCGCCGTGAGCACCACCAGCGTCTTGGCCGCGAGGCTCATCTCGGGGGTCACGAACTGGCTGAGCAGGGCGATAAAGAAGAGAATCAGCTTGGGGTTGCTCAACGCCACCAGCACGCCCTCGCGTGCCGCCTGACGGCGGCTGGTGGACGCCGCCACGGTATCCAGGGCACTGGCCCGCCCGGCACGCAGAGCCTTGATCCCCAGCCATGCCAGGTAGGCCGCCCCGCCCCAGGTGATCGCCTGGAACAACAGCGGAAAGCGCACGATCAATGCCCCCAGGCCCCAGACCGTGAGCAGTGCATGAAAGCCCACGCCCAAGGCATGAGCGAGGGCCGCCGTGACGCCCGGCAGACGACCTCCGCCGAGGGTATGACGCAGCACCAGGGCCAGGCTGGGCCCCGGGGACATGGCCCCCATGGCGCAGACCGCGGCCAGTGACAGCCAGAGCGAAAGCGGCATGCACGACCTCCAGTGATCAGGGCTGGCCTTGACTCGGCGGTTGAGCTGCCTTCCCGTTAGGTGTTGCCATGGCGGATGACCGACAAACAAGGAGAATGCCTGGCCCATGCTCCTGTAGAAGCCCCCACCGCATGCCAAGCGAATTCAGAGCCTCAGTCCGCCGTCGATCTCCAGCACCCGGCCATTGAAGTAGTCATTCTCGAGCACATAGATCACTGAGTGACCGATCTCCGCCGGCTCCGCCAGACGGCCCAGCGGTACTTGGTCCTTGATGGTGTCGAGGATTTTCTCGGGCATTTTTGCCACCATAGCCGTGTTGCAGAACCCAGGGGCGATTGCTGCGGCGCGTATGCCATGCCGTGCCAGCTCTTTTGCCCAGGTCACCGTCATGGCAGTGACGCCGGACTTGGCGGCCGAGTAGTTGGTCTGCCCGAAGTTGCCCGCGCGGGAAATGCTGGAAATGTTGACGATGGCCCCGCCCTTACCCAGCTCGATCATATGCGCGGCGGCTTCGCGCCCGCAGAGAAACACCCCGCGCAGGTCAACCTGCAGGACTGCATTCCAGTCGTCTGTGCTCATCTTCTTCTCCACCTGGCCGCCCTTGCCCTTGACCAGTAGCCCGTCCCGGGTGATGCCGGCGTTGCTGATCAGGCCGTCCAGGGCGCCGAAGTCCTCCACGACTCGGGCGAAGACTTGTTCGACCGCCTCTTCCTCGGAGACGTCCAGCGGGTAGACGCGGGCCTCGCCGCCAGCGTCACGGCACAGCTGTGCGGTCTCCTCCAGGTCGTCCTCGCTCAGATCCACCAGGGCCAGCCGTCCGCCCTTGGCGGCGATCATCTCCGCGGTTTTCTGTCCCAGCCCGCGTCCAGCGCCGGTGACAACGATCGTTTTTCCCTTGAGTTGCATGGTGTCAGCCTCTCGTGTTGAAAAGGGGTGAGACGAGCAGAAGCGCACATACTGGTCAGTGTCTTGCTAGTCTCCATCCCGACACGCCCTCCCTGGCGTTTCGCGGAGTCGCCGGGTCAAAACGCGGTTTTGCCCGGCTCGCCAAATCAAGGGCTTGCGCCCTCATTTGGGCGGCACTTCCCTGTGCCGCACAAGTGCCCATCCCAAAACGGGTGTTTCCGGATGGGCACTTGCTAACCTCGGTAAGGCCAGGGTGGCGGCCAGCGAGCTAATCGCGCAGACGATTGCGATAGCAGAACGGGCCCACCGCCTCACCCGCAGCGGGCTGGTTGTGGTTGCTGTCGAACAGCGTGTGCAGGCATCTCTCTTCCCACCCTCAGGGATCAAGCTGTTCTCCCATACTGCCTCAGGCGTTCTTGGGCTTCCTGAGTGGTGAGGCCGTTTTCGAGATCGGCCTCGGATGCAGCGTCGGATTGCTTCGGCTCCGAGTCTCTTGCCGTTGCCTGCTCAGCCATCATCGCCTCCAGTCTCAGGATTGCAGTACGTAGCTGCCAGGTGCGGCCGCCAGCGGCCGGTAGCCGGCATCCGAGGCGCCCATGGATGGTGGCTCGCTCTCACCGCTGGAATGCTCAACCAGCCAGGTCTGCCACTCGGGCCACCAGGAACCGGCGTGTTCCGGTACTTCAGCAGCCCATCTGTCGGGCTCCACGTACGGAGCCTCGGCAGGCTTATCAGCGATTTGATAGACCCGGTGCGGGTGGCCAGGTTCACTCACCACACCGGCATTGTGCCCGCCGCTGGTGAGGACAAAGGTGATGTCACTGCCGGCCAAAAGATGGATCTTGTAAACCGAACGCCAGGGGGCGATATGGTCGGTGCGGGTGCCCACGACAAACATCGGCAACCGGATGTCGTTGAGCACCACAGGATGGTCGCCGACGTAGAAATTGCCTTCCGCCAGGGCGTTGTCCAGATACATGCGCCGCAGGTACTCCGAATGCATCCGGTAGGGCATGCGGGTGGCATCGGTACTCCAGGCCATCAGGTCGTTCATAGGCAAGGCCTCACCCATCAAGTAAGCCTTCACCGAGGCAGACCAGACCAGATCATTCGAGCGCAGGAACATGAAGGTGCTGCGCATCTGCCACTTGTCTAGGTAGCCCTGCTTCCACATCAGATCCTCGAGGAAGCTCACCTGGCTGTCGTCGATGAACAGGCCCAGCTCGCCGGGTTCTTCGAAGTCTGTCTCCGAGGCAAAGAGCGTGACGGTGGCCAAACGGTCGTCGCCATCCCGGCCCATGGCTGCCGAGGCGATGGACAGCAGCGTTCCGCCCAGGCAGTAGCCCACGGCGTGGATCTTGCGCTCCGGCACCACTGCGTTTACGGCATCCAGGGCGGCCATCACGCCCAGTTCCCGGTAATCATCCATACCCAGGTCGCGATCGTCGCTATCTGGATTCTTCCACGAAATCATGAACACCGTGTGACCCTGGTCCCGTAGCCAACGCACCAGGGAATTTTCCGGGGAGAGGTCGAGGATGTAGTACTTCATGATCCAGGCCGGCACGATCAGCACGGGCTCGGCCTGCACGCGCTCGGTGGTCGGGCTGTACTGGATGACCTCGATGAGGCGGTTGCGGTAGATCACCTGCCCTGGTGTGACCGCCACGGTCTCTCCGGGCCGGTAGTGCTCCGCCCCGGCCGGCGGCTCGCCATGCTGCGTGCGACGCAGATCCTCAGCGAAATGGCGGGCACCGTCGACGAAGTTCCAGCCGCCGCGCTCCAGCGTGCGACGAGCGACCTTGGGGTTGGTGAGCGGATAGTTGCTAGGGGCGAAGATGTCCAGGAACTGCCGTGACATGAAGTTGACCATGTCCTCATGGTGGGGGGAAACGCCATCCACGCCGGTGGTGGCGTTGTGCCACCACTGCTGGCCTAGCAGGAACGACTGGTGGATGAGGTTGTACGGCCAATCTCGCCACTCCGGGTCGTCGAAACGATCGTCATGGGCCAAGGGCTCGATGCAGCGCGGACAATCCTGCTCACTCGCCGCCGAGACCATGTACTGGGCCAGCCGTGCCGACTTGCGGGCCATTTTCGTCACCAGCTCGGCCTGCTTGCCAGGCGCCATGGCCAAGTGCCAGCCCCAGTCGGTAACTGCTTGCATGAGCGAGGCCGGGGAAACGCCTCCGGTCAGCATGCCCAGTGCCCCGTGGGCCTCGCGGTTAGTCAGGGTGAACAAGTCTTCTTCGCGCGTCGTCGCCCCACCGGCGGGACGTCGGTGGCTTCGACGCAGCACCTGAGCGCTCCCCGACACCTGTCGGGAACGCGGCGGAAACTCCATCCTCGTTGCATTGGTGGATGGGCTTTGGCTGCTCGAGGTGTGATCTTGATGGTCTTGGGTCATAGTCTCACTCCTGGCTGGCTTTGGGGTGTCCTGTAGACCGCATGGGTTACTTTGACCCTACCCAGCATCATTGAAATGCCGCCTTTTTCTAAAACCTGATTACGCATAAGGTTCAGCTATCTTCAGGAACCGGTATGGCATCGGCGGTGTTCGGGCGGCGACCGTGAGAAAGCGCGGGATCATGGCCTTGAGGTCATAGCGCCGATTGAAGCGATACTCGAACTCAGCCAGGTAGCGTGGGGTATGTTTCCCGCGGATGGCATGGTAGGTGCCGGTGATCGCGTTCTTGACGTTGCCCAGCACCGTGTTGACCCAGTTGAA
>NZ_SNWH01000019.1 GCF_004361885.1 Halomonas ventosae | reverse complement strand
CGTCCTGGCAAGCGCCAGGCGCTGTGGACGCAGACCGTCTCGATCCACGACGACAACAAGACCGAATACGTCGTCCAACGCGTGATGCGCCTGGTCGAGCGCACCGCGATGCCTGTCAAGCTTGTTGGAACCTGGAATCAGGCGGCTTCTAATCGCTGATCGCGTTGAACCAGCGGGTCTTCCTGGTCCGGGTTCAGCCAGACCGTCCGGCGCGGTGTCCAGTTGCGAGTGGCGCCGCTCCACCGACCGGGATGTTGCCGTTTCGCCTCGGCATAGATGGCATCTCGCCTGGCCAGTACCTCATCATCCTGGCCAGCATGCCGCTCACCCGGGGTAACGAACCGAATGGCGCTGTGGCGGTGCTCGTGGTTGTACCAGTGAACGAAGCCGGTCACCCACTGCTGCGCCGCTGTCAGGTTCTCGTAGCCATCCACCGGGTAGTCGGGCCGGTACTTGCATGTCCGGAACAGCGACTCCGAGAAGGCGTTGTCATTGGAGACTCGGGGGCGGCTGTACGACGGGGTGATGTTCAGCCGCTGCAGCGTCGCCTGGAGCGTCGAGCCCTTCATGGCGGAGCCGTTGTCGGCATGCAACACCAGTGGCTGATTGATGCAGCCCTCGCGCAACACAGCGCGCTGGATGACCTCGCTGCTGTTGGCCATGGACTCTTGGTCAAAGACCTCGGCATCGACGATCTTGCGGCTGTAGATGTCGACGATCATGTAGAGGTAGTAGAACTGCCCACGCACCGGGGTCGGCAGGTATGTCACGTCCCAGCTCCAACAGGCATTTGGGCGCGTTACGCGGTGTCTTTGTGGATCACCCTTGGGGCGTGGGGCACGAGCCCGGCCACGATGGTGCTGCTCGCCATGCTCCCGGAGGATGCGGTAGTAGCTGGACTCTGACGCCACATAGAGGCCTTCCTCGTCCAGCAGCCGCGGCACGATCTGCCCCGGCGGCAGGCTGGCAAACTCGGGACGATGGCAGATCTCCAGCACCTGCTGACGCTCCTCAGGCGACAGCGCGTGGCGCGGCACAGGCCGCACGGCCTCAGGCCGGCGGTCCTGATCGCCCCGCACCCAGCGACGGTAGGTGTTGGTACCGATGCCGAGCTCTGCACAGGCGGCCTGTAGGCGGGCCCCTGCGGCGCGGGCTTCATCGATCAGCTGTACGGCGGCATTCGCCTGGTGACACCGGCACAGCGCCATGCGGGCGAAGACGCTGCGGTGTTGGCCAAGCGCCACGTCATCAATCAGGCGGCGCGTGACACCAACCCTGCGCGATGGAGCGGCAAGACTCGCAACTGGACGCCGATCGGTACCGTGTCACTCAACCCGGAGCGGGAGCTCCATGTCACCGTCGCCGAACCAGAAAAGCAGGTGGCGTGAATGATCTCAGAGGCGACAGATTCCTTGACAACTACCGCTGGCGGTGATAGGGGAAGTGTCGGCGCTGGCTTCACGGAATCAGGTAATAAATAAGCACCGGAGGCACCCATCTTAAAGACACAGCAAGATTGACGGTAAATAATGTGAAGCTGATGGGATTACAAGCCTAAAAAATTGGCCTTTCTTTTTTCTAAAAAAGATGAAACTCCTTCACGAAAATCATCTGTGCTGGCACACTCGGAAAAAGCAACAGCCTCATGATGCAATTGTTCCACCAGGCTGGAGCTTTCAGAATAAGCAGACAGGCTCTTGACCTTGCCAAAAGCATATGTAGGTCCATTGCAAAGCCTTGATACCAACTCCTCAGTTTTCCCAGACACCTCTGCATCATCAAAGACAAAATTTACCAGCCCATAATCCATGGCTTCACTGGCACTTATCGATCCTCCCAACAGCACTAACTCCATGTATTTTTTAATCCCAACAGCCCTAGGAAGGGAGAATGAAAGTCCACCATCAGGGCTTGCACCGACCTTTGAATATGAAATAATGAATTTGGCGTTATCTGAAGCAACAACCAAATCGCAAGCCAGCGCAAGACTTACTCCTGCACCAGCCACGCTCCCTTCTACGCAGGCGACAACAGGCTTCTTAAGGCTCATGACCATCATAATCAATTGATTGAGATCCTGAACCCTATTATAAAAAGAATGTTTAACTTCACAACTGGGGCGCTCAATCAGCTCAGCAAATTTTTTCAAGTCTCCCCCGGAGATGAAATTCCCTCCAGCACCCTTAATCACAACACATCGTATAGATTCGTCAGAATCAGCTTTAGTAAGAGCTTCTTTAAGTGACTCCCTCATTTCAGACGAAAATGCGTTCCTCACTTCAGGACGGTTTAGAATTACCCAGAGAGCCCCACCACTTTCATTGATTTCAACGTGCTTCATATCTCACCTTCTCGCACTACGACAAACCCATTATCAATTATTTTCGCTCCACTATCTTTAGAAAAGCACTGAAAGGAATAACCATAACTCACTTCCCATATTTTCGTAACAACAGTGTCACCTGGATAAACTGGAGATGTAAAGCTAGCCCCCATTTTCTTTACTGCCTTATCATCATAATCAAGCGCTGATCTTAAAATAGCATGACAGGAAACACCAAATGTACACAGACCATGCAAAATCGGCCCATCAAAACCAGCAGACTTAGCAACTTCAGGCGAAGCATGCAAAGGATTAAGGTCACCGGAAAGCCTATAAATCAAAGCCGAATTTGGAAAAGTATCCAGCTCTGATTCAATATCACACTCTCGGTCAGGTATTACGCTTTTTATTTTAGAACCAACCTTCCCACCCTCACTAAATCCACCATTCCCTCTGGCAAAGGAAGTTGTTCGAACGGTACATATCTTAGAATTTGTCTCAAAGTCTTTAACCACCCTTTCTGAAATTATAATCGCACCCTTATCTGCGCCTTTATCAAGAACATCAACCACACGCGTAACACTATAAACCTTCCCAGCCTCTGGCAATGACTCATGCAGCTCAAACTCCTGCCCAACATGAAGCAGTTTAACCCAGTCAATCCCAGTGTCAGGCTCCTTGGCCCAAAAGCCTGGATGGGCTAAAACAACAGCCATGCTTGGCATTGGCCTTAATCCATCTTCATATACAAACTTAAGCTGCGAACTATCTCGCGGATCAAACCCCACTCCCACGCCCAAGGAATATAAAATAGTATCCTTCAACGAGTACTCATGAACAACCTTCTTAAATTTTCTTGTCATGAGATGACGGCTAAAGGCATCCATATTAAACTCCTAGAGCAATTACATGGGATCCCAAGAAAAAACATCGCCACTTCTTTCAAGCGAGTAGAAGCTAGACTTAAGCGCGGGCATTGCATGTTCGTGAATTTCATCTGGAGTCCAACCATCTGACCTGTGTACACTCCTCAGCGGCCGACTTTGCCCCATCAAAAAAATCTCGTTATTCCTGACCGCAAATATCTGTCCATTTACTTCTGCCGCCAAGTCAGACCCAAGATAAACAGCCATATGAGCATTTTTATCGGGTGTCATAGCCTTCATTGCATCAACACGTTTTACTTGCTCTGGAGTATCAGTTGGAAGGGAATCTGTCATTCTGCTCCAAGCAAATGGAGCGATACAATTCGACCTGACGCCAAATCTATTCATATCAAGAGCAATTGACTTTGATAATGCCACAATACCCAGCTTTGCTGCCGAATAGTTTGATTGGCCAAAGTTACCAATAAGCCCGGAGGTACTTGTCATATGAACAAATGAACCTGACTCTTGCTTACGAAATATTTCAGCAGCAGCCCTGCTCACATAAAAAGTTCCATTCAAGTGAACATCAATGACCGTCCTCCAATCATCAACACTCATCTTATGAAAAATAGTATCCCTAAGTATCCCCGCATTATTTACTACAATATCCAACCTCCCATACTTATCTATTGCTGATTTAACAATTTTCTTTGCAGACTCCCAATCAGCAACGCTATCGGTATTAATATGAGCCTCACCACCAGCTTGCTCAATAATTCTTTTGGTTTCCTCGGCGGGGGTAGCCGACCCTCCTTCGCCTGTTAAAGACACTCCAATGTCGTTAATCACTACCTTTGCACCTGATGCTGCTAAGGCAATTGATATTTCACGCCCGATGCCATTCCCACCGCCGGTTACAATCGCCACTTTCCCACAGTTAATCGCGCTTGACATAAACCCTTTCCTCCTGGATAAAATACTATATTATTTGCTTTTCAAACAAATTTTAGACAGCGCTTCTTCATATTCAACTTTAAGTCTATCCACAATTTCACTAACATTTGGAACATCATCAATGACCGCCGCCCCCTGACCCGCACCCCATATGTCTTTCCATGCTTTAGCTTTGGAGCGGCCATCTTTGAAGCTCATAATAGACTTATCTGCCACTGGGAGATTATCAGGGTCAAGACCAACATTCTTCACACTTTCTTTAAGGTAGTTGCCATGAACACCTGAGAAATAGTTACTATAAACAATATCTGAGGCACCAGCATTCAATATGGAGCTTTTATACTCTTCGGAAGCATTCGCCTCTTTCGAGGCAATGAACCGAGTTCCCATATAGCCAAAATCAGCTCCCATCGCCTGAGCAGCAAGTATAGAGCTTCCATTTGCAATTGACCCGGATAGCACGACCGGCCCATTGAAACATTTCCTAACCTCTCCTACCAAAGCAAACGGAGACAAGGTGCCGGCATGACCACCTGCACCTGCGGCTACCAAAATCAGACCATCAACACCTGCTTCGAGGGCCTTCATCGCATGTCGCAAATTAATAACATCATGAAGGATTACCCCCCCATATGAGTGGACCTCATCTACTATTTCCTTTACCGGAGCACGAAGTGAGGAAATAATAATTGGGACACGATGCTTAATACATGTCTTAACATCTTGTTCAAGCCGAACATTTGAAGAGTGGGAAATTTGATTTACTGCAATCGGTCCGACAGTTTTTCCTGGATTACTTGAAGAAAACTCAGCGAGGTCCTCCTTTATTTGATACAACCAATCGTCTAGAATCTCTGGCTGTCTAGCATTTAGTGCTGGGAAAGAGCCCACGATTCCGCTCTTACACTGGGCCTTTACAAGCTCAGGATAACTCACGGTGAACATTGGAGCAGAGATCACAGGAAGCGTCAGCCCTTGCAGAACCTCAGGAATATATTTAGACATAAACAGCTCCATCAATTAACATTCTTTCTTTAAAACAAGCATATCAGACTCACCTTCCTGAATAATGCTTCCTGACTCGTCCACCAATTGTAGCAACCTGTTTACACGCCCAACCCTCTTACTCTCACCGGGATCTTTCTCTAATATAAACAACTTAAGCCGTAGAGTCATACCCAGAGTGATAGGCTTCCTGAACTTCCAATCTTTTAGTGACATCATTGCAACAGCGGATTTCTCAAAAATCCCTAATGAGTGAATCATACCTGTAGCCAATGCAATACCAAAAGCCCCATGCACAAGCCTTTCACCATATCGGGTTTTAGAACTGAACCCAATATCACAGTGGATTGGATTCCAGTCGCCAGAAAGCATCGAGAAAAATGTTAAATCACTTTCCGTAACCGTCCTTCCTGTTGACTCAAAAGACTGACCTTCCACAAGATCATCAAAATAAAGAGAAGTATCCACCTTTTCCTCCCACGCAAATTTAGTTACCTACCGCAGCTTCAGCCATATTTCTCAAGCTGCCACGCTGAATCTTTAAACCATTAGGTCCGCTAGTTGCAGGAAACTCCGAAACCTTAAAAACATACTTAGGGACTTTAAAAGGAGCCAAATTCAATTTGCATGCATCTATGACCTGATTTTCCAGGCCTTCAGACTCTTGAGACTCTTTCACAAAAGCAATTGCGACATTTGCCTCTTGATACTGTATAGCAACAACACATACATCCAATACATTAGGGACTTTTTTAATTACGTCTTCAATTTCAGAGGGATTAACAAGAAATCCGCCAAGCCTAATCGCATCCCCCATCCTGGACTCATATACCAGCGAGCCATCTTCTCGGATATATCCAAGATCTCCAGTTTTGAAAAATCCATCCTCCGTAAGAGCGTTACGGGTAGCTTCATCATTATCTAGGTAGCCGGTGAAATTGGTCGGAGATTGAATCTCAATCTCTCCAGACTCTCCTGCTGGAAGTATATTGCTTGTTGCAATATCTCTAATTCTGATTTTCGCCTCATCCCCGGCGGTGGGTTTTCCTCCTCCTTTAATCCTTTCTTTTAACGTCATGCTATCATCCTGGGCACTAAAAATTGCCATAACTTCACTTGATCCATACAAACCGAACAAAGGTATTCCTCGAGCCCAAGCATTAACTGCATACTCATGGAAACTAGAATTAAATGCTCCAAATCCAAAAAACCTGGCATCAGGGAAAGGCTTTTCTTCATCGCATGAATCAATGATTTTTCTGTACATATCGTCACTACCAAAGAGATGCGTGACTTTATATTTTTTCATCAAAAGAGCAGCTTCCTTACCATCCAGCGCATCAATGATGACGGTAGCAGCCCCACCAGAAAATGCAGCTAGAACTGCATTTAACCCGAAAGCCCCACAAAAAGGCAGAACAGCCAGCAAGGTCATTCCATGCTTATTTAGACCATAGAACTTTGCACAATTATTTGCATGCGTAACTAAATTCGATTGGGACTGCATTACAAGTTTTGGCCCGCTAGTAGTCCCCGACGTCGAAAAAAGAATTGATGTTAAAGAACCATTTGGCACAGGCGCATAGCTCGAAACCTCACTTTCACCACAACACTCCGATAGAGAATCATCAGAAAAAAACACCATCTCGTTTAATTCATCGGAGTCTGAAAAATTAAGCCCCGCGCAGTAGATGACATCAATACTTTCAACAGCATGCCTTTCCACAGATGAAAGCAAATTTAAGAAGTTCTTTGAACGAAACTCTTTCTGCATTATCAATGCTTTAGGAGAAGACTTAACCATCATGTCTTCAATTTCTTTTTTTCCATACCTTGTGTTAATCGGAACCACGGTGCAACCAAGCCTAGATAGGGAGAAATACCATGACAGCCATTCAACACCGTTCACAAGCCAAAGAGCTATAAAGTCCCCTTCTTTCACTCCTTTTCCGCTCAACCATTGGACTTTACGCTTACACATTTCCTCGAATTCTGAAAATGTATATGCCTGGCCTTTTTCATAGAATGCTATAGACCTAGGAAATTTTTGGCACGCAGTTTCCACAAGGCTGTAAAGGTGATTTTTCATAACCATAGCTACTGGTACTCCTCAGGCTTTTTCAAAAATCGCAGCTACACCCTGGCCGCCGCCAACACACATTGTTTCGAGGCCGAATTGGCAATGCGGCCTACGCTGCATTTCGTGCAGCATACTAACCATAATCCTAGACCCAGTAGCACCAATTGGATGCCCAAGTGAAATACCTGACCCATTAACGTTTAGCTTGCTAAAATCATCGAAATTCCATTCTTTCAAAACGGCCAAAACCTGGCAAGCAAATGCTTCATTTAGCTCAATTAAGCCCATATTACCTAACTTGAGAGACGTTTTTTTTAATAACTTTTCTACAGCAGGGACAGGCCCAATACCCATGTACGCCGGGTGGCATCCAGAAGCTGCCCACCCGACCATAAACCCTAAGGGATCACACTTAATCTCCCTAAGCTTATCTTCTGATATAACAATGCATGCAGCGGCTGCATCACTCTGTTGGCTCGCATTGCCTGCAGTGACAGTCCCGCCAGGAATTATTGGGTTTAGCTTTTCCAACCCCTCCATGGAAGCATTTTCGCGCACCCCCTCATCCCTTGAAAAAAGAAGTCTTTCCCCATTTTTCTTACTAACATGAATAGGCACAACCTCTTCATTAAACCTCCCACTCTCCCATGCGCGGAAAGCTCTTTCCTGGCTCATTAAAGCAAACCTATCCGACTCACCCCTACTAATACTATATTTTTTTGCAAGATTTTCTGCGGTTTCTATCATGCCCGAAATATAGCCAAACCGGCTCTCGGGCTGCGATCTCTCACGACCTCTATCAAGACGATCATGCATTGTGAATGAACCGGCTTTTTTTCCCCAGCGCATGTTTGTCGAGTAATACTCAATATTACTCATACTTTCTACTCCGCCAGCAACAACAACGTCGCAGGCGCCAGACTCCACCATCATTACAGCATTTATAATAGCTTGAAGTCCTCCCCCGCAGCGCCTATCAACTTGCATCCCAGGCACAGCTTCAGATAGTCCAGCCTCCAAGGCCGCCCACCGGCCAACACAAGGAACTTCACTATTTGAGTACGACTGAGCAAATATGACATCTTCTATAAGATCAGGGTCTATCCCCGATCGTGAAACAGTCTCTTTTACTACAGCCGACGCCAGATGCTCAACTTGTACATCTTTTAAACTTTTCCCAAATGCACCAACGGCTGTTCTGACTGGTGCAACAATAGCGGCTCTTCGCTTTTTCATTTCAACACCTCCATAACAATGTATTAAGATGCTGGGCTTAGGCCCCGCCCCAAACAAGCACTGCTCCGCCAAAGATAACACCAAGATAAACTAGTACTAGCACAAGGTAGCCCATAATTTCTTTGAGCTTCAGTCCAGAAATTGCAAGCGCCGGAAGCAGCCAGAATGGCTGTACCATGTTAGTCCATTGATCCCCGATCTGGACAGCTGTAGCAGTTGCTGCAAAAGAAGCTCCCAGCTCTCGTGCAGCCTCGATCATCACAGGACCTTGCACAGCCCATTGGCCACCACCAGATGGAGCTAGAATATTAATTACCCCTCCACTCACAAAGGACCAGAAAGGCAATGTTTCAGCCGTCGCATACCCTGTGAAGAAATCTGAAAAAGAGACCATCAGTCCAGACCCAACCAAGATACCCATTATCCCTGCGTAGAATGGGTACTGTATGATCACTCCAGCAACGGTTTTTACTGCATCATTTAGGGCTTGAAGAAACTTCGCGGGCGAGGCAAAAAGGATGATGCCAAGGAAAAGGAATCCAAAATTCAAAATATTAAGATTAAGAGCCCCCCCGTCTGCAATGTAGATATAAATATAGTAAAGCCCAAGAAGACCAATAGAGACCCCTAGCACCTTACTGTTATTCATTTTTTGAGAAAAAGTCGCAGGAGCTTGGAAGTCATTTTCTTTAAAATCAATTTTGTCGCTAATTTTACTCCTATCTATCTCATGAACTGACTCCTTATCTTTAGGGTGCATAAGTGCATTAAAAAAAGGAAGGGTAAGCAAAATTAGAACTGATGTGGCCAGCATCACCGGGGAGAAAATAGTTTCGCCTAGCGGAACGATCCCCATCGCAGACTCCATAAAGTGGCCGTCCGTTGAAATTACAAGAGGAACAGTGCCAGACAGGCCGATTCCATAAACAGAAAGCCCGGAGTAAGCAGCAGCTATAGCCAGAGGATAGTGCAGTCCTTTAACATTAATCGCAAGCTTCCTGGCCACAACGCTACCAACAATTAGCCCAAAACCCCAGTTAAACCAACAACCTAAAATCCCAACAACAGTAGCCACAACCACTGCCTGACGTGGCGTTTTAACTACTCCTGTTACCTTTTCTAAAGCACGATCCACTAAAGGCGTCTTTGCAAGAATGTAGCCCGTGACAAGTATCACAGTCATTTGCATTGTAAAGCTAAGTAACGCCCAGAATCCGTCGCCCCAATATTTAGTGGCCTCATGGACTGTGACTCCCTCACCTATAACGGCAAGCGCAACCGTCAAAATGGTGAGAGCAATTGCCACAACGAATGCATCTGGCATGTACTTATGCACAAGCCTAGTAAAAAAACTCACTATCACTGCCATAAATCACCTGTGATTTTTTGTTGATTGAAATGGTTTGTCTTGCTATGCGGTTATTATCCGAAAAAACCTTATCCCTTCCTCACTTTATACTCCCATTCTTGCAACATCCTTGCTCAGAAATGAATTTCAAATGTCAGAACCCCCCTTTCACACATACCAAATAGACCTTAGTCTTACTCACCTCAGAAGGGCAAAAAAACACTTGACACCGATGACGAGGAAAAAGTAGCACGCTCGTCATCAAGAGCCCGCGCATAACAGTGCTCGTGGCAATTGAATTCACATATTGGGATAGTTCGGTCCGCCACCGCCCTCCGGCGCCACCCAGGTGATGTTCTGGGCCGGGTCCTTGATATCGCAGGTCTTGCAGTGCACGCAGTTCTGGAAGTTGATCTGGAACCGCGGCTTGCCGTCGTCCCCCTCGACCACCTCGTAGACCCCGGCCGGGCAGTAGCGTTGGGCCGGCTCGGCGTACTCCGGCAGGTTGTCGCGAATCGGCAACTCCGGGTCGGCCAGCTTCAGGTGGCAGGGCTGGTCCTCCTCATGGTTGGTGTTGGAGAGGAACACCGAGGAGGGCTTGTCGAAGGAGAGCTTGCCGTCTGGCTTCGGGTAGTCGATCTTCTCGAATTCGCTGGCCGGCTTCAGTGCGGCATGGTCCGGAGTGGTGTCGTGGACGTTGGGCAGCTTGCCCCGCAACAGCTGGTCGGCGAAGTTGTAGGCGCCGCCAAGGACGGTGCCGTACTTGTGGATCGCTGGCCCGAAGCTGGCGCTCTCCTTGAGCTCGGCAAAGGCCCAGCTGGATTCCCACTTGTCGGTGAAGGCCGTCAGCTCCTGACCTCCTTCATCGCCTGCACTGATCGCCTCGAATACCGTCTCGGCGGCCACCAGGCCGGACTTCATGGCGGTGTGCAGCCCCTTGATCTTGGCGAAGTTGAGGGTGCCGGCGTCGCAGCCGATTAGCAGGCCGCCGGGGAAGGTCATCTTCGGCAGGCAGTTGAGGCCGCCCTTGGCGATGGCCCGAGCGCCGTAGGCGACCCGCTTGCCGCCCTCGAGATGTTTCGCCAGCACCGGGTGGTGCTTCATGCGCTGGAACTCGTCGAAGGGCGAGAGCCAGGGATTCTGGTAGGAGAGGTCCATGATCAGGCCCACCACCACCTGCTGGTTGTCGCCATGGTAGAGGAACCAGCCACCGTGGGTGTGCTTGTCCAGGGGCCAGCCGGAGCCATGCAGCACCAGTCCGGGTTCATGCTGCTCGGCGGGCACGTCCCACAGCTCCTTGAGGCCGATGCCGTAGTGCTGCGGGTCCTTGCCCGCGTCGAGGCGATACTCCTCGATCAGGCGCTTGCCAATATGGCCCCGGGCGCCCTCGGCGAACAGGGTGTACCTGGCGCGCAGTTCCATGCCCGGCATATGGCCATCCTTGGGCTGACCATCGGCGCCTACGCCCATGTCGCCGATCAGGATGCCCATGACCACGCCCTCCTCGACGATCGCCTCCTGCGCGGCGAAGCCGGGGAAGATCTCCACGCCCAGACCCTCGGCCTGCTCGGCCAGCCAGCGGCACAGGTTGCCGGCGCTGATCACGTAGCGGGTCAGGTCGCCGCCGGTGTTGTGCATTCTCTTGGGCACCAGGGCGTTGGGCAGCTTCTGCCCCTTCTCGGCGTCCTTGAGCAGGTAGACCTCGTCGCGGCTGGCCGGGGTGGTCAGCGGTGCGCCACGCTCGGCCCAGTCAGGGAACAGCTCCTGCAGGGCGCGGGGCTCGAAGATGGCGCCGGAGAGGATATGGGCGCCGACCTGGGACCCCTTCTCCACCACGCACACCGAGAGCTCCTGCTCGGCTTCATTGGCCTGCTGCATCAGCCGGCACGCCGCGGCCAGGCCCGAGGGCCCGGCGCCAACGATGACCACATCGAATTCCATGGACTCGCGTTCGCTTTCTGACGCCATGTTCTGCCCCTTAAAGAAGAAAAAAGTCGACGGAAACGGCAAACGCCACTGCCGCCGACAATCGGAGAGACCACTTCTGAATCAAGCCCAACTGCTACAGTTTGCTTTCCAGCTCCGGCAGCGCCTCGAAGAGATCCGCCACCAACCCGTAGTCGGCGACCTGGAAGATCGGCGCCTCCTCGTCCTTGTTGATGGCCACGATGACCTTGGAGTCCTTCATGCCGGCCAGATGCTGGATGGCCCCCGAGATGCCCACGGCAATGTAGAGGTCCGGGGCGACGATCTTGCCGGTCTGCCCCACCTGCATGTCGTTGGGCACGAAGCCGGCGTCCACCGCGGCGCGCGAGGCGCCGATGGCGGCCCCCAGCTTGTCGGCGATGCCGTCGAGGAGCGTGAAGTTGTCGCCGTTGCCCATGCCGCGACCACCGGAGATCACCACCTTGGCGGCACCCAGCTCGGGACGGTCGGACTGGGCCAGCGCCTCCTTGATGAAGGTGGACTGGGTGTTGTCGGCCACGACGTCCACGGCCTCGATGGCGGCACTGCCGCCCTCTGCTACCGCATCGAAGCCGGTGGTGCGCACGGTGATCACCTTGAGGGCGTCCTCGCTCTGCACCGTGGCGATGGCGTTGCCGGCGTAGATCGGGCGCTTGAAGGTATCGGCGCTCTCGACGGAGATGATCTCGGAGATCTGCGCCACGTCCTTGAGCGCCGCGACCCGGGGCAGCACGTTCTTGCCGGTGGTGGAGGCCACCGCCAGCACGTGGCTGTAGTCGCCGGCGAGCTCGGCGATCAGCGCCGCGGTGGGCTCGGCCAGCAGGTGGGCGTAGGCGGCGTGGTCGGCCACGCGCACCCGGCTGACGCCATCGAGTTTCGCGGCGGCCTCGGCGATGGCGGAAACGCCCTCGCCCGCCACCAGCACGTCGATATCGCCGCCGATGGCCTGGGCGGCCGCGACCACATGGGCGGTAGCGCCGGCCAGGGCGCCGTCGTGATGTTCTGCCAGAACCAGAATGCTCATGGGATCCGCTCCTTTCAAAGCACTTTGGCTTCGTTCTTGAGTTTGTCGACCAGCTCGTCCACCGAGCCCACCTTGACGCCACCCTGGCGCTCGGCCGGCGGCTCGACCTTGAGCAGCTTGACCTTCGAGGCCACCTCAACGCCGAGGTCTGCCGGGCTCTTGACGTCCAGCGGCTTCTTCTTGGCCTTCATGATGTCGGGCAGCTTGGCGTAGCGCGGCTCGTTGAGGCGCAGGTCGGTGGTGACGATGGCCGGCAGGGAAATCTCGACGGTCTGCAGGCCGCCGTCGATCTCACGGGTCACCTGCACCTTCTCTCCGTCCACATCCACGGCGGAGGCGAAGGTGCCCTGGGGCAGGCCGGTCAGCGCGGCGAGCATCTGGCCGGTCTGGTTGTTGTCGGTGTCGATGGCCTGCTTGCCGAGGATCACCAGGCCCGGCTGCTCCTCTTCCACCAGCTTGGCCAGCGCCTTGGCCGCCCCCAGCGACTCGACGCGCTCGTCGGTCTCGACATGGATGGCACGGTCGGCGCCCAGCGCCAGCGCGGTACGCAGCTGCTCCTGGGCGGCCTTGGGACCGACGGTGACGGCGACGATCTCGGTGGCCACACCCTTTTCCTTCAGGCGCACCGCCTCTTCCACGGCGATCTCGCAGAAGGGGTTCATGGCCATCTTGACGTTGGTGAGATCGACGTCGGAGTTATCCGGCTTGACGCGGATCTTGACGTTGTAGTCGATGACGCGTTTGACCGCGACGACGGTTTTCATATTGGAATCTCCCATGGAGGTGATATCTATGCCTCGTTATCTTAAAACGAGGAGGTCGAGCCCACATGCTGCTGCCGAAGGTATCCTGTTACAGTGGCAATGAGATGGGTTTTCGATAGCAGTCATGCTTCATCGAAGAATGTCTTTTTCCCGCTTCCGACAAGCAGCGCTTCGGTTAACTGGCACCCAGTCTCACCACTGTCGAGGTAGTAAATATTGAGTAACAAGATAAGTGCTCGATGCTCTAAGCGGCCGCTTTCGGCAAGCCCCACTGTAAGCACAGCACAGGACACTTCTAACCAAGGTCACAATGACATCGCCGGGGATATTACCCATAGGGTTGGTCAGCAGCTTTCCCCCTCAAGTTTCCAGGAGAAACAGCACTGCACCCAACGGATAAGGCGTACACCCAGCAACTCGGCACAGTTTAACCATGGGTTAGAGACGAACGCGTGCCAACAAGGACTTGGCGCGGTTTATCACTGGCTCATCCACCATCTGGCCATCGAGCTGGAAGGCACCGTCGACAGATTTAGCAGACTCGAGAACTCTGCGTGCCCATAACACCAGATTTTCACTAGGTGTAAATGCTTTATGGATACTCGGAATCTGCTTGGGATGAATGCTGAGCATACCGGCGAACCCCATCTCAACTGCCCTGCGCGCCACACTCTCCACCCGTTCAGTATCGTGGATTTCAGGCACCACGCTTTCGATCGGCGGTGGAAGCTTAGCTGCACGGGAACACACAACTAATTGATAACGGCACTGATCCAACAAGGTGGTCGCACCAGAAGTGCCCGGCTCAAGGTTTAGGTCCGTCGCTAAATCCAGCGCGCCGAGGGTGAGTCGCTCAATACCTTTGGTGAAAGCTAAGCTTTGCAGGGATACTAAGCCTCTCGCGGACTCGATGATCGGCCACACCGGCTTACCGCAGGCAGCTGCCTGTTCGATCTGCTGGTTAGTCTCAGCTTTAGGCAGCATGATGCCAGTGACACTCGGGAAGTGAGCGCACATAGCCAGATCCTTCTCGAACTCTGGACGCGTAGAATTGACGCGAACGAGAATTTCTGGGCCACATGTAGATGTAAGATAACCGTGCAGCAACCGGCGGGCTTCATCCTTGTCACCTGGAGCGACGGCGTCCTCGAGGTCGACGATGACCACATCCGCTTCGCTGGCGTGGGCTTTATTGATCCGCTCTGGTCGGGTCGCGGGCACGAACAGGAATGAGCGGTGCTGTTTTATGGGCATGGCATCTACCTCGTTTCTCAAATCACACCTCGGGACTTCAGGTCAGTAATGGCTTCATCACTGAAGCCCAGCTCTCCAAGCAGTTGCGCGCTATGTTCGCCAAGAGCAGGTACGGCGGCCATCTGCGGCGTGAAAGCATTGCTCCGCCCCGGGGGAAGCAACGCCGGGACCCTGCCAACAGAAGTCGCAACCTCGACCCATCGCTGGCGTGCCTTAAGCTGGGGGTGCTTCCACACGCCTTGCATATCGTTAATGTGGGCATTAGCAATATTGGCCTGTTCAAGCCGGGCGATGATCTGTTCGACACTGAGGGCTGCAAAGGTCGTGCAGATCAACGCACGCAGTTCATCACGGTTGGTCGAGCGCTTCGAATTACTTGTGAAGCGATCATCGTTGGCCAAGGCAGCATCTTCCAGGACAACCTCACAAAAAGCCTGCCATTCTCGTTCATTCTGCAATCCCAGCATCACGAAATGGCCATCACCGGCTGGGAAAGGACCATAAGGATAGATAGTGGCATGAGAAGCACCGGCACGTGCTGGAGGTTCGGCGCTATTGTAGGAGTAATACATCGGATAACTCATCCACTCGACAAGGCTCTCCAGCATCGAGATATCGATATGGCTGCCGATCCCGGTGCGCTCTCGAAGTAGCAGAGCTGAGAGAATGCTGGAGTAAGCGTACATGCCAGCCGAAATATCTGCGATGGAGCAGCCCGCCTTGGCCATGCCCTCTTCCCCAGGAAGGCCCGTCGTAGACAGGAAACCGGCCTCGCTCTGAATCATCAAATCGTAAGCCTTTTTGTCTCGATAAGGGCCGTCGTCACCATAGCCTGAAATGTCACAGACAATCAGCTGGGGAAAGCGCTCATGGAGGTCCTCGAATGACAGACCCAGACGGGCCGCGGCGCCAGGGGCGAGGTTCTGGACCAAAACGTCGGCGCGCACAAGTAATCTCTGCATGATGGCGCCAGCTTCTTCGGCCTTGACGTTTAGAGTCAGGCTCTCTTTCGAGCGATTAGTCCATACGAAATGAGATGCCAGGCCATCGACACGTTCGTCGTAACCGCGGGCGAAGTCTCCCACACCAGGCCGCTCAACCTTGATCACTCGGGCACCAAGGTCGGCCAATTGTCGGGTGCAAAAAGGAGCTGATATGGCATGTTCAAGACTGACTACAGTGATGCCGTCAAGGGGACGAGACGGGGGTTGTGAATGTTGCATACTGAATCCTCTCCTCGAGCTACGACCCGGGACAACTGGCGATATATCGTCACACTATAAACAATTAGCCTATCTATTTAACTGGTATTGCAAAATCTCCCGCGAGCCACACTGAGAACTTATCAGACTGCAAGCGCATTAACGTCAGAATACTGTCCCCTTGACCTACGGGAGTGAAACTTACTTCAGAAAGAGCGTGGCAATTCGAGCAGGTGCTCAGCTACGTAGGAGAGAATCAAGTTAGTGGAGATGGGTGCCACTTGGTAAAGACGTGTCTCACGGAACTTGCGCTCGACATCGTATTCTGAGGCGAAACCGAACCCACCATGTGTCTGGAGGCAAACGTTCGCCGCTTTCCAGGAAGCTTCAGCGGCCAAGTACTTGGCCATGTTAGCGCTCGCACCTGCATTCTGACCATGGTCGTATTCATAGCAGGCTCGCCAGCGCATCAAGTCGGCCGCTTCGACATCGATGTGTGCCTGGGCGATGGGGAACTGTACACCCTGGTTCTTGCCAATAGGGCGGCCAAACACCTCGCGGTCGCTGGCGTAGCGTCTTGCCTTATCGATGAACCAGCGACCATCGCCGATGCATTCGGCCGCGATCAGGGTCCGTTCGGCGTTGAGGCCATCGAGAATGTAGCGAAAGCCCATGCCTTCCTCACCGATCAGGCTATCAGTCGGTATTTCCAAGTTGTCGAAGAATAATTCGTTGGTCTCGTGGTTAACCATGTTAGGGATCGGCTGAACAGTCATCCCATTACCGATGGCCTGGTGAAGGTCGACGAGAAAGATCGACATACCAAGCGACTTACGGGACACCTGTTCGATGGGAGTGGTACGGGCCAGAAGAATCATTAAGTCCGAGTGTTGGATACGTGAAATCCAAACTTTTTGCCCATTAATGACGTACTTATCACCCTGACGTACCGCTGTAGTCTTGATCTTGGTGGTATCGGTTCCCGTAGTGGGCTCGGTAACCGCCATTGATTGCAGGCGTAGCTCGCCGGCGGCAATCTTGGGTAGATACTTTTTCTTCTGCTCCTCACTTCCGTGCCGCAGCAAGGTAAACATATTGTACATCTGGCCGTGCACAGTGCCAGAGTTCCCGCCACAACGGTTGACCTCTTCCAAAATTATAGAGGCTTCAGTTAGCCCGAGGCCTGAGCCACCATATTCCTCAGGTATCATAGCAGCTAGCCATCCCGCCTCAGTCAAGGCAGAAACAAATTCCTCTGGAAACTCTTTTCTTTCATCTACGGCGCGCCAATAAGCGTCGTCAAATTTTGCGCAAAGCCCCCGCACACCATCGCGAATAGCTTCGATAGATTCTTGGTCATGAGAAAACATTAGAACCCCTCCTGGTAGTAAATATCCGCCTGATGCGCCGGGCCATTATCATTAAAAGCCCAAAGCGTACATTGCTGACCGTCTTGCTCTGCACCTCCAACCTCGAATTCAACATCGGCAATGAGCGGTCTGAGGCCCCGATAAGAAAAGTATCGCGGCTTTCTATTGGGAAAGCGGCGAGTGAAGCTACGCAACAACAGCGTTGCGATCATGGGCCCCTGAACCACAAGGCCTGGGTAGCTTTCCTGCTCCGTTGCATAGGGGTAATCATAATGAATCCTGTGACTGTTAAAAGTCACTGCAGAATAACGAAATAGCATGATCGATGATGGATTCAGACTTTCTTTCCATTCAAGTTCAGGGATCGAATGAGGGACTTTTAACCTAGGAGGCCCAGGGCTTCTGTAAACAATATCTTGTTCTTCTCGCACGCACACAGTCTCACCTTGGGATATGACATGCTCAATTGTAACAAACAAAAGATCGCCAGATTTTCCCCGCTTTTCCTTAACTGACAAAACTGTTGAGCTTCGTCTTGCAGGCAGACCCACTCTTATCGGCTCTAAAAAATTTACTCTCCCGCCTGCCCACATGCGATTTTTCCCTGTAACAGCGGGAAAAAGTTTACCTTTTGAAAGATGACCATCTGCATTTAATTCGCTTTCTTCTACAGGCTCCTGGAAAAATGCCCAATGCCAAAGATAAGGTAGGCTCTCCCCTTCATGGACACCTCCCTCACCAAAGGTTTTTTCTATTCGCTTAACAAGCGAAGGAGAAATATCATCGAAACTAACTTCTTTTTTTCCCACAAACATTTCGTGAGCATTATTTTCCGCCAATTCCATAACACCCTCAATTTTTATAACAACCTTGAGCTATAGCATGCTAAAACTTTTCACAGAGGTAAATTTATAAATTTGTAACGGGGCTTTTCGATTTCCCTAACCCCCTTACCCTTAATCATTCACCTGGATTTTATCCTTGTTTATCAACAACCTATGCGATTTAAGCCTACCCATGGCAGCACCCACCCTCTCGACATAAGCCCTGCATTCAAGCAAAAATCATGCTCATGAAATGTCAAAAATTACTGGTAATGACCTTGCGCTTAGCTCCCGGACAATGCGCTCGGAAGGAATTCTCGGCCGGGTTGCCAATATCAATCAGAAGTTACCCACTCAGTCTATATTCATCGGAACAGGTTCAGTGCGTGTAAAGTCTCGTCCTCCTTCGTCGTCGGCGTAATCACCATATCGTGTAGAGCTTAACTTCACCAAGCGACTGGAGGAGATGCTCAAGAAGGAGCCCAGGAGCTAGTGACCGATCAGAGCGCCAACTCCGATTCTGGATAATCAAGGAGAAACTACGCTGGATAGAAACCGCAAGCTGCTTGTCAAAGGCGCACCAAAATATAGAGCGACAATTACTCTGGCCGGCCGACGACAACTACTGTGACCGGTTGCCCTAAGCTTGACCGCTTGTCCCGACCCACCAGGGAGCCGGTATGGCGGTCACCAGCCAACAGGTCACGCTCTATATGTCGCAACGTCAACAAGGCCAGACCCAGGAGGTCGCCGCCGCCAAGGCCGGCCTCTCCGTCAGAACCGCTCGCCGCCTCGAACGCCGGGCCGAGTCCTCCGAGCCGCCGGCATCACGGCACTGGCGAACCCGGCCCGACCCCTTCGCCGATGTGTGGGAGACCACGCTCGTCCCCCAGCTGGCCGCCGCCCCGGGCTTGCAGGCACTGACCCTGCTGGAGTGGTTGCAGGAGCAGCACCCCGGCCAGTACCCGGACAGCCTGCTGCGAACCCTGCAGCGCCGGGTCAAGGGCTGGCGAGCCGCGCATGGCCCGGAGAAAGAGGTAATGTTCCCGCAAACCCATGGCCCCGGGCTGCGCGGCCTCTCCGACTTCACCGAGCTCAAGGGGATTGTCATTACCGTGGCAGGGGAGCTGCTTGATCACCGGCTCTACCACTTCCGCCTGGCCTACAGCGGCTGGTGTTATGTCCGGGTGGTGCTCGGTGGCGAGAGCTACCCGGCGCTGGCTGAAGGCCTGACCCGTGCGCTGGAGCGGCTTGGCGGTGTCCCCGCGGAGCACCGCACCGACAGCTTGTCGGCGGCCTTCCGCAACCTCGGCCGGGAGGCGGAAGCCGACCTCACCGAGCGTTATGCTGCCCTGTGCGCTCACTACGGCATGACGGCCACCCGTAATAACCCAGGGCGCGGCCATGAAAACGCCAGCATCGAGTCGCCGCATGGCCACTTCAAGCGGCGCCTGCAACAGCGCCTGACGCTGCGCGGCTCCCAGGACTTCGCTAGCCTCGATGACTACCAGGCCTTCCTCGATGAGGTGACCACCGCGATCAACCGCCGCAACGCGGCCCGGATCACCGTCGAGCGTGGCGCGCTGCAGCCACTGCCCAGCCGGCCCGGTACCGACTACAGCGAGGTGACGGTGCGCGTCACTACCTCCAGCACCATCCAGGTGCGCAAGGTGCTCTACTCGGTGCCGTCCCGGCTGATCGGCGAGAACCTGCGGGTGCACCTTTACGATGATCGCTTGGTGCTGCATCACGCACAGCAAGCATTGCTGACGCTGAGGCGGCTGCATGCCACGCCGGAAAGCGGCCGGTTGCGGGTCATCGATTACCGCCATGTGATCGGCTGGCTGGTCCGCAAGCCCCGGGCGCTGGCGGGGCTGACGTTCCGCGACGACCTGCTGCCGAGTGCGGAGTGGCGCGAGCTGTACGCCCGGCTGACCGCCGCCTTGCCGGTCGCCGAGGCCTGCAAGCGCATCGTTGGCGCTCTGGCGTTGGCCGCCGAGCAGGACCAGGCCGGGGCGATCGCCAGTTACTGGCTGAGCGCCCTGGCGCGCGGGAAGAGCCCGACGCTGGCCGAGCTCCAGGCCCGCTTCGCCGCCACGCCGAGCGCCACGCTGGTTTTCCCCCAGGTGACTCAGCATGACATCGCCAGCTACAACCATCTGGTGCCCAGCGTGCCGACCACAGAGGTGGGCTGCCATGCCTGATGCCCAGACGCTGCCGCTGCTACTGCGACAGCTCCGCCTGCCCACCATGGCCGCCTGCTGGCCCCAGCTGGAAACCCGCGCCCGAGCCGAAAACTGGAGCCTGCCACAAACACTGGCCGCCCTATGCGAGCACGAGCTGGCCGAGCGTGAGCGACGCCGGCTGGCCCGGCACCTCAAGGAGGCCCGGCTGCCGGTGGGCAAGACGCTGGAGTCCTTCGAGTTCGACGCCATCGCGGCCGAGCAGCGCCGGCAACTGAGCGCCTTGGCCGGCGACACGCAGTGGGTCGACCAGGCTCACAACCTGCTGCTGTTTGGGCCCTCCGGCGTCGGCAAGAGCCACGTGGCGGCCGGGCTCGGGCATACGCTGGTCGACCAGGGTTACCGGGTGCGCTACGCCACCGCCTCAAGCCTGGTCCAGGAGCTCCAGGCTGCCAAGCAGGCACTGCGCCTGAGCGACGCCCTGATCAAGCTCGACAAGTACGCCGTGCTGGTGATCGACGATATCGGCTACGTCCAACGCAGCGAGGCCGAGACGTCAGTGCTGTTCGAGCTGATCGCCCATCGCTACGAGTCGGCCAGCCTGATCATCACCGCCAACCAGCCGTTCAGCGCCTGGGACAGTATCTTCCCCGACAGCATGATGGCAGTGGCTGCCATCGACCGGTTGGTGCACCACGCCACGCTGATGGAGCTGAGCGGGGAGAGCTACCGTAAGCGTGCTTATCAACGACAATTACAAGGAGGAAAAGCTGGGTCGTCGGACTGACGACAACTACCCCACCCAACCGGCCATTTTAATTGTCGCCAAGCGGCCAAAGTAGTTGACGTCGCATACACCAAAAACCATTTCAAGGTCAGGAAGGAAGACAGGAGCCCGAAGAGGTCTCTCCTGAAGCCGATGGGGAAGGCCCTGGAGATTCTGATGCGTCACGCCGACCGATGGTCAGGCGCTAGATACCATCTCTGACGAGCGCACGACTGGAAGGGATGAAATGCCTGTTCCAGGTGGCAAGGTCACGCGCACGCATCTACCGGAACGAAGCCAATTTCATTGTTATGATCTACCTGACTGGCGGTCCGGTGGGCCGCCTGTTCGTTCAGTCAAAATCCATATGAACTTACGAAAAACCAAAAAAACAACCAAAATTATGAAAAATAATCTTTTATCTCTTTAATTAGCTCCTTGCTAGCTTCTGGGAGTGACTCATACTCACGGACTACAATAGATCTTTCCCTAGAGGCCCAATCGTTGCTTAGGTGGACAATCTGTACGTCCATTGTCTTTTGATAGCGAGCTGCACTTGATTCTGGAAGGATGCCAATCCCCACACCAGCTTCAATCATCCGGCAAGCTGGCTCGAATCCATACACCTGGATTCTTAATGGAAGTGAAACACCCACCTCCTTGACTTGAGCCTTCATAAATTGAAGCAACGTACTCCCCTCATGCAAACCCACATAGGGATGGTGGAGAGTATCAAAAAAATCTACTATGCTATAATTTGAGAGTTCATGCCCCACAGGAACAACGACCACCAACCTATCAAAACTAAAGGGCAGAACCTCCAAGTCTTTTATTTTTATCTCTCCCGAAGTTAATCCAAAGTCTGCCGCTCCATCAAGCACACCTCGAAATATATCGTTTGTAAGCTTTTCTTGAAGATCAATACTTATTGCAGGACGCTCACCTAGAAACTTTGCCAACACCTCTGGCATGAAATCAGTAACTGCAGTCGTATTAGCAAATATCTTTATATGCCCAACATTGGAATTAGAATAGGCAGAAAAATCACTTTTAACATACTCCACTTGCCGCATAATTGCTCGCGCGTGCTTGAGAAGCTTCTCACCGGCAGGTGTTAGCTCTACACCTTGACTACCTCTATAAAAAAGTCGGCTCCCAAGCTGACCTTCTAATGACTTAATGCGCGTACTTGCAGCAGCAGTAGAAATACTAGCCTTCCTAGCTCCACCAGTAAGGCTAAGCTCTTCTGCCACAAAAATAAAAAGCCTAAGGTCAGGAATATCAAAGTGCATAAAATTGCTCCATTTTTAAAAAACCTCAATGTCTCTCAAAAAATTAATAAATAGCATATACACTCTACCCCTTCAACAGGCTAGCACTCCAGCCATTTATTAATAATATTTCAAACTTGCAATCGCCATAGGTAGACATGTATACCAAAACCCATAATCGCCTAGAAATACTCGGCTCACACCATTCTGGCGGCAGACTCTTTCAGCCTCCTCGCCACTTCATGCCCCGTGCGACTGTCCTTCTTCATATCACCCAGCTGACGGTAGATCAGATCTCGCGTTGCAGTGAGCAGCAGAGGGTCGGCATCGACCTGTAGACCGGCAGCCTTCTCACGAACGGGCCAGAGCAACGTGTCCTTCAAGGCAAGCATGCCATTGCGATCCGGCGCATCGAACTTGAGATGCACCCGTTGGCCATGGCGGTGGCTGACATCGCCTCGGAACCGGTCGAGCTCCGCAATCTGGTTGTTGGGCGTATCGGGGGTGGGTTTGAGCTTCTGCTCGGCCAGGCTGGCAGCCGCGGCATCCAGCATTACCTTCTGCTGTCGTCCGATGCGATCATCCTGACGCCCCGGCTGTCGGTGAGCACGAGCCACCAGTTCGATCTCCCCACCCTCAGGCAGCTCGCTTTCCAGAAAATCATCCGCCGTCGTCCACCGCTGGCCACCGAGCTGCAGTGCCGAGAGTGGCTTGCGCTCTTGCCATGCCGCCAGCACGGCCGCGAAGGGCTGCAACATGTAGTCAAGCAACTTCTCGAAGACGGGGTCACCGTAGGTGGCGAAATGCAGGCGTCGCCGGTCGTCGGCACCCAGTCCATGCTCGAATAGTTCACGGGAGGTTGTCAGCAGCACGTCGCGCGGTACGCCTGGAACGTCCACCAGACGGAAGGCATCACCATGAGCGAAGCTCTCGATCCCACCACCCAATGCCTTCAGGTAGTCACTCTCGCTGATGATACGCCAGATACTTTCCAGTGAAGCCGGCAGCGGCTCACGCCGCTGTTGTGCCTCCAGGTGCTCGTAGGCGGCCTTCTGCTCCTCGGCCTTGAACTCGGTGAGCTGTTGGCGCTCCTGGATCCGCTTCGCGTGCTCCTGCGCGCGGCGAATCAGCTCCTCCTCGTCTATCTTGCCCTCTTCCCCCTCGGCCTTGGCGTAGTCCTCGAAATCCTCGGGCTGGATGGGCAAAAGCGAGAATTGCAACTCACCCGAGACGGTCAGCGCCTCTCGGAAGCGTTTGACCAAGCGTGAGTAGACCACCTCCTCCACACTGCCCTGATAGAGGTAGTTCAGCACCTGGATCTGCGTATGATGCTGGCCGATGCGGTCGATACGGCCGATTCGCTGTTCCAGCATCATCGGGTTCCAGGGCAGGTCGAAGTTGATCAGCAGATCGGCACTCTGCAGGTTGAGACCCTCGGCGGCCGCATCGGTACACAGCAAGATATCGATGTTGCCCGCCACGAAGCGCTGCTTGATGGTTGTTCGGTCCATCCGTTCCGGCCGAAACTCACCGGGCCGACGCAATGTGCCACCGGCGCCGGAGAAGGTCCCGATCGGGCAACCCGGCAGCCTTCGGCGTAGCTCCCCATGCAGGTACTCCATGGTGTCGGTGTAGCGTGTAAACAGCACCAGCTGACGGACTCGGTCGCTGCTATTGATGCGCCGCTGTTCGATATGCTCTAGCAGCTGACGCATCTTGCGTGGCGTGGAGGGTAGCTTGTCCATGGTGGCAATCAGCCGCGACACGGCACCCTGCTCCCAGGTCAGGTCACTCTCTGTGCGATGCTTGAGCACCAACCCTTCCACCTCATCGTCTCTCAGCTCTTCGAGTTCTTCACGTGAGCCATCCGAGGTCGCGACCTGCTGCGCCTTGTGGTCGAGCGTCTGCTGGATCTTGTCCAGGCGCCGCTTCAGTGAGCAGTGCAGCGCATGGAAGGACGAGGCGAAGCGTAGCCGCAAGAAGCTCAGGTAGAAGCCGATAGCGGCACGCTGTCGGCCCTCCTCCATGTTGGCAGCCATATGACTTGCCAGGTCGGCGCAGTACTCCTGCAGCTGGTCATAGACCTCCCGCTCGACGCCGCCAAGCGGAATGATGCTGGGGGCAACCTCACGCCAGGCAAGGTTGGCGTTAAGCAGCCCCTCACGCTGATAGGCGCGCAGCAGCGAGCGTGTGTGCCGCAGCATGCTGCGCCCCAGCGGTGCCAACAGGCTCAGCGCCGGCTGCACCTCATCCCAGATCATCGGCTCCAATGAACGATCAGTGAAGTCCTCCAGTCCAGTTTTACCGAACGGGCTCAGCACATGCTCATTGACGAAGTGCCACTGCTCCGGAGAAGAGCTCCGCACATTGTTCAGGTAGCGACACAGCCATTCGCCTTCATAATGAGCCATCGGCTCCTGGTGGAGCAGCTTGTCGCGCACCCGGTAGAAGATTTCACACAGATCCTCGGAGAACTGGACAGCCCCGGCGGAAGGCATCAGCTTCAGCAGATCGAAGGCTTCCACGCGGTTGAGCTGCATCGGCGTGGCGGTGGCCAGCAGCAGAGTACGCGACTTTCCATATAGCGCACCCTCCAGCTCCTGGTAGAGCTTGTTGAAGCGCGGCATGACGGTCTGGTTGTCAGGCGTCTGGCGCCGGGCCTTGTGGGCCTCGTCCACCAGCACCAGATCGGTCTCGGGAAGATTGGCCAGCAGCCTACCGCCGTGGCGGTTGATCACCAATCCAGTCGAGATGATCTCCAGCGGTGCATCGAACATCTGGCCCTGCCCTTGCTCCGGCTCGCCATCCAGCAGGTCGATACGCTCCCAGCGCCCCTTGCGGCTAGTGCGCCTGACAAAAGGCAGATAGAACTTCTCGGCCATCTCCACCAGCCACTGCGAGGTCAGCGAGGCCGGCGCAAACACCCGGATGGTGCTGGCACGGCCACTCAGCCACAGAGCCCGGAAGGCCAGCCCGGCTTCGATGGTCTTGCCAAGGCCTACCTCGTCACACAGCAGATGGTTGCGGGGGTAGGTCTCCAGCAGGCGATTGGCAACGAAGCGCTGATGCGGCCAGGGCTCGATGGGCGTGGTTTCGATGGCGACACGCTCCCCGCCCGGCAGCAGGGGCGCGAGTCGCAGCATGGCGAAGCGAAGCCTCTCGGCAAAGCTCGGTGTGAGCTCATCCTTCTCTCTCACCTGCCTCGGGTGAGTACTCATCGGCGTGCCATCAATCTCGAACAGGCTGCCGGCGTTGCGGGCAATCTTCACCAGTTCGGCCTCGACCGCCTCGGGCAGTGAAAAGGTCCTGATCGCCGGATGGTTGCCCTGCCACAGCGCCTTGAAGTTACGGTGCTTCTGAGGGATCGCCTTTCTCCCCCAGTCTTCCCATGACGGATGCACATTAATGTTCTCGGCATTGATAGCCAGCGCCGTCCTGGACTCGTTGAGCGAGCCGGAAATGTAAAGCTCATCCTGGCCATCGCCGAGAATCGCCCACTTCTCATGGAGGTAGCCATCCTGGGCGTAATCCAGAGGTTGCGGTGATCCATCCTTGGCATGCACCCGCAGGCCAACGCGAATGCTGAGGTAGCCATTGGCCACCATCCACGCCAGCAGCTCGACACCATGTCGCATGGCAGAAGGCCACTGTTGACTCGATGCCAGCTCTGCCAGCATGGCCTGGCTGGCACGCTGCTCGTCGCCTTGCAGGATCGCTGCCGCATCATCGGGATCGAGCTGCATCCCGACCACGAAGCGCGCCTCCCCACCGTTCTCGATGAAACGCGAAAAACCCTGAGACGCGGCCGCCAGTGACGAAGAGCTGAAGTAGCCGGCGACACGGTCGTAGCGCATCGCCCGGTTCAGCGCCGGGATATAGAAGTCGTGCAGCACATCCACCTGCTTGCCATCGTCTCGGATATCAGAGGTGGCGTAGCTGGGCTCCCAGGGGTAGTCGCGTAATGGCATGGTGGCCTCCTTGCGCTAGCGGGTGACGAGATCCAGACCTTTGAGCTTCCAGTTGCTGGAAAAGACATTCAGCAAGTCGTGCTGTCTTGTCTTCACTTCTTTTTCAGTCCAGCGCTGGTGGTTCAAGACCTGCGTCGAACAGGCATAGAGTGAGACCCCATTGCGCGTCTGGAAGTACTTCTGCTTCTTGAGATCAAAGTCGTAATTCGATGCTTCCGAATTCTTCTGACGTGACAGAAGAACCAGATTTCCCAGCCTGTTAGTCCACTCCTCACGCTCCTCCTCGGGCCAATTCTCCAACCATTGGGAACCTTCGCTCGGATTCTGAGGCAACACATGCTCGATCGTCGTGGTCTTGTGTTTGTAGCTGACGGTCGTTGCCGCAAGGAAAGAGTCCATCCTCAGCATGATGTACATGCGCAACAGTGCCGGGTAGTCATAGACGTTGCCATTCAGCCGCTCAAGGGTCTCCCTCTGCGCCTGAGGGGTGAGGTCAAGGGAAGAGCCTTCATCTAGGAGGTTCACTCCAGCCTCTAGCTCAGTCAGCACCCGCCCGTAGCGTTCAACCCTGGGAGTCACATAAACGCCGCGAATAAACATGCTGGCCGCCAAGCGCTCTAGCATGACCAGGTGCTTTTCTAGAGCCTCAGTATCACCCTCATAGCGACGCACAAATTCCATGGCAACCGGAACCCAGTCCATGTTGTTGACGCGATGAAGCCAACTGAACAGCTCATTGATGCTCTCAGCCCTCTCTGAGCTGACAAACGACTGGTTTCTGATCACCTCGAAAGCATCGGCATAGGGAAGGATGACTTCATCCATCAGGGTCTTGCTGCCAGGAACCGCCTTCACCACATAGTCATTGAACTCATCAAGCACTGAACGACGATATTTCTCTTTTCGGAATATCATTCGAATATGAGCTATCAGGTCATTGAAGCCTCGGCGGCTCAAACGGATCTCAGCATCTTCCCAGCGTTCGGTATACTGAGTTCTCTCACGCTCCCCGATACCGCTGATAATATTGGCTTTGAGGATGTCCGAGGGCTCGAGGTCCAGCCCTCGATCATTCATTACCGAGAAGATCCGATAGGCTGACTTGAAGCTCTCCGTTGAGACGAGGACAAGGATGCAGTTTCTTATAATAAACTGACCGAAGCGACCCACCTGCTCCTCCTCGAGGTTGGCAAGTCGATCAATATAGTAGCTACCGTTCTGAATGATGTTCAGCTGAGAATCCTGATAGCGACTGACATCAAGACTGGTCAGTTCGGCCATCCCGCCCGGGTTTTGCACATAGCGGCTGAAGAATTCGCTGTCCCGGGAACGCAGGCATAACCGAGGCTTCTCTTCGAGATCCAATGTAATATCGCCAGGCTCCATGATGTACTTGTCGAAGGCGGCTCCCCACTTACCATTACCTTGAAGCCGATCCCGAATAGCCGAAAGCAGGATTGTCAACGTGGTTAGCCGCTGCTGGCCGTCGACAACATCAGCACGATTGGTCTTGTCATCCTTGACCAGCACAATGCTACCCAGGAAGTACTCTTCTGACTTGTCCTCCTGTTCCATGAAGGTCCATAGGTCCTCGAAAAGCTCCTCTGCCTGCTCTACTTCCCAGGCATAGGGTCGCTGATACTCCGGAATATGAAACTCATAGTCACTAGACAAGACCTTGTGCAGCTTTAGGTCGCTTCCCTTGATTGTGCTCATCCCTTGCGTACTCCTTATCCAATTATTAACTATTGTTGTGCTGCCAATTCATTCCACTCCAGCGCCCGGGAGCGCCAGTGCTCCTCGATCTGCTGGACAAAGTCAGGGTGCACCAGCTTCGCGCGACGCTCGCACCACTCGGGGCCATCCTGACGGATGACGATGCCTTCCAGCTTGCCGTCCCGGTAACCGCTGCGGCCAGTGCGCACCAGCGATTCCAGCGCCTTGGCAGTAAAGCGCCCGCTCTTCAACAGGGGTACCGTGGCCAGGCCGAGCCGCGCGGCCAGCTCATTGCGCCGCTCCCTGTTCCAGAAGCGCTGGGCCTGGCGGTCGTAGACATCGAAGACCAGGAACCAGTCCGGCAGGTTGGCGTAGTCGAGGGAGTGGCGTGCGGCACACCACTCCCCGAAGAGGATGACATACTCGGGCAGGTGAGCCTGGAAACTGGCCAGGTGCTGCATGAGCCACTGGTTGAGTCGCGAGAACTGTCCGCGAAACGGGGGCTCCAGATAGGCCCCGCGGTTTTGGGCACGCAGCAGGCCGTTCTCTCCCCAGGAGATCCCCAGGTTCGCGCCATCCAGCTTCTCCTCCACCAGCACCTCGCCCGCGAGCAGTGCCTCTACCTCGGGAAGGTCCAGCAGCTTGTCGTCGCGGGGCTCTCCCTCTCCCAGCCAGGCAAGGTGCGGGGTGTGGGGGAAACGGAAGAAGTCACTCATCTGGCGGAAACTCGGGCATGGTCTGGTTGGGAAACTTCTGCGCGTAGAAGCGCCCCACGTCATCGGGGCAGACAAAGCGGAAGTGCACGCCAGCCTGAGACAGCGGCTCCCACCAGTTCAGCCATTTGCAGTCCGCGGCCTGGAGGATGGGCGGATTCTCAGCATCGGCCGCCGCCACAGCGATAAACTTGCGATCCGGCGGGTCGAATTCACGCTGAAGCGCATGGTCGGGGAATTCCTCGAACCAGTCATCGGCGCTCTCGGTAACCGACACCTCGGCGACGTGCTTGGGATTAGCCTGCTGCCGCAGCAGATGCTTGAGAAAGACATCGCCAGGCCCAGGCTGGCCCCGGTTCGGGTTTAGCTTGTGATGGTACTCGCTCAGAATGTACCACTCGTCATCGATCACCGTGACCCCACTCTGGCGCAGGCTATCGAGCGCCTCGATGCAGGTGATCACGCACTCCTCAGAGATATCCGCATGGTCACGGTTTGCTACCAACAGCACGTTGGTATCGACCACGGCTCGCCTCATTCACCTGCCTCCTGTGCCTTCTTGGCCTTGCGCTTCTTCGCGGCCGCCAGCGCCCGCTGGGTGATGTCCTCCATGTCATCGCCGAAGAAGTCATCCGGCCAGTTCTCGATATCCCCGTACTCGTTGAGCCGCAGCGGCTCCAGGTGGGCACCCTGACGATTGCGCGTCACGAAGTAGACCGCCACCTCATCGGGTGTCACCTCGCCTTCGGCGATGCGTCGCTGCAGGCGGTTGAGGAAGTGCTCGGAGTGGCTTTCGATGATCAGCTGGGTGTTACGGTTCTCGCCGTTCTCTCGCGCATGGATCGCGCTGATGAAGGCATCCGCCAGATTGGCCTGAACGCGCGGATGGAGGTGAATATCCGGCTGCTCCATCCACAGCACCGAGTGCGGGGGCGCATAGAAGGCCTGCACCAGGGCCGGAAGGATTTGTGAGACACCAAAACCGACGTCAGTCAGCTTCACCCAGGGTGCACCGGTATGGGCCTGGATCAGCACCTCATACTCCTTGCGCCCTTTCGCGATGGGCTCGACCTTGAACTCATGGATGATGCCCAGGTTCTTGAGCCAGCCGGCGATAAAGGCGTCGAAGGGTTGATACTTCTGTTTGGGCCCGCGGTTGAGCTGCCGCCCCTGCTGAGTGGCAGCCAGTATCGCCGGAATGGTCAGCTCACCTTCGGCCCCCACATCGGGCGGGGTATCACCCGACCAGGGGTAGACACGCTTGGGCGGGCTGCGCAGTGGACCGAGGTGGTAGAAGTTCTCCAGCAGCTGCTCGGCTTCCAGCACGAAGTCGGTCAGGAAGTGCGCGTTCTGGTAACGCGACAGCGTCTTGTCCGAGAAGCGGTAGAACTTCTCCGGCGATTCGACGCCCCAGTTCCGGCCCTGGGCATGCACCAGCCGCAGCGGATCGCACTTGAGAAATGCCTTGCCGTCACGGCGCCCATGCCGAACCTTGAGCACCTCGTCATCACCTTGGCCCAGGGAGTAGGAGAACTGTCGCGTCTCGGGCTGCTGTGCCTTGCTGGCCGCGATCTCCGCCTCCAGTGTGAGCTCATCGCCACAAAAGGTCTGGTCAGGATTGAGGATGTCGTTCAGCTCAAGTGGCTTGCGGCTCTTCCAGCTCAGCGAGAAGCCCAGCGCCTGGTTCAGATCGTGGTCATGCAGGCAGTCCTCGAAGGTGCCCAGATCGATTAGCGAGTTGTCGTCGCCCAGGTGCAGGGAGCGCTTGCGATCGGTCAGCAGCGCCGTCTGCTTAAGAGCCATCAGCAGATGGCCCAAGCTCGACTTGCCTGAGCTATTGGTACCGAAAATGACCGTCAGCGGCGCCAGGCGCATAGGCCCGGTATCCCGCCAGGCCTTGAAGTTCTGCAGTCGCAGCTCAGTGAGCATGGGCCTCTCTCCTTACAGCTCGTAGTCGATCAGCTGGGCTTCGCGCTTGAGCTCATCGTCGCGGCACTCCTTGGCCCACACCTTGAGCAGGCCGCGCAGGGCGTCGCTATCGCGCTTGCCATGCTCGCTGAGGTAGTTACGCGCGGCGACGATGCCACCTTCACGATGCGTCACGATCAGCCCACCGAGCACGTCCCACAGCGTCTGTGGGCTCTCCAGGCGGGCCGCGGCGCGTTCTTCCGGCTTGAGCAAGCGCAACTTGTTGCCGCGGATGGCCAGCGGGGCGGCACGCTCGTCTTCGCCGACGTTGGCATAGGCCACCATGTCGTCGCTGACGCGGTAGTTGCCGTTGCGATTCTGCAGGCGGAAGTTGAGCGAGCGGCTCATCTGCAGCGCGTCATCGAAGGCGAAGTCGCCGAGGCCGTTGATGCCGAGGGCGATCACAGCCAGGCGAGATTCGGCGTCCAGGTCGTCGACGGTGACCAAGCCACCGGAAAGGCGGCTGACCTCTTCTTCTGCCACCACGCGAGCCGCTTCCTGCATGGCGCGGGTGGGCGGCACCTCATCGTCGCCATCCTGTACCGGCCAGTGGGCGGAGTAGACACGCAGGGCACGGCCCCAGGAGGCGATCATACGGTCCACGGGGTTGAGCTTGAGGCGCTCGAATTCGCCCAGACCTTCACGTACCGCAGCTTCCAGCTTGCCCTTGACCTCGTAGGCCCAACTGGAGGGTTCACGATCACCGCGATCCGCTGGGCGGCAGGCGATAAAGATGGTGGAGGCCGCAGCGGCGAGATTGAGTTGGTGAGTAGACGCGCCGAATTCGGAATCGACAGGATAAGTCCCCGTGATATCCCAACCAGCTTGAATCAGGGAGTTGGTCAGAGTTTCCCAGGCATCGGAGCTCTTGTGGGTAAACATCAGCGTCATGATGCCATCCTGCTTGAGCACCCGCTTGCTCTCGGCAAAGATGCCCTGCATCAGCTCCTCGTAGCGAGCCTTGGCACTTTTGGCTGAACCATCACGCGCAGGATTGGCTACAGCTTCAGAAGCTTTATCGGTCACTTCATCATCGAACCATTCCGGGTAGAGATCGGCTAGTGAGCGCTTCTGCCAAACATAATAAAAGTCGGAAAGCTCACTATACTGGACATTATCATAATACGGAGGGTCCATTACAACAGCATCGACTGAAGAGCATTCCAATCCACTAATGTCAGCTGCAGTTCCCTTAAACTGTATCAGGCCGCCAGCAGTATCGCCACCATGAATTTTATGGACAGGATCAACCAGCCTTATTATCTCACTCAAAGCCTCATAAACTGATTTCTGCGCCCAAGAAAAACCCGATGACGGCCCCGAAAAAACCATCTCTCCAAACGTCCACTTTAGTGAAAAGTCATGACGCCCAAAAGTCCCGGAGACCTGGCCGCGCTGCTGAATCCAACGTGTCTGCCGGCTATTATAATCAACAAACTTGTCGATACCGAGCTGCAAATATGTAATAACTGCACACCCTCGCTCCTTGCCAAGCTCCTCTAAAATCCTCGGCTTCGCATCCTGTAGCGCCTCCATCGCAGTCAGATGGCCAAGCAGCTGGCGCGGGGTAAACATATCCGCCCATGTTGGCATCCCATAGTTAATTGGACGCATATCGTTACCTTGGGGAAAAGGCTCATTAGGCACAAGCCCTTTCATCTCAAAATCCACGCGCCGCTCTTCAAGCTCACACTCTGCCGACTGCAGTGCCTGTAGATCTATTTCGGTCGGTGCACGGAAGTAGCGTACTTTCTGGGTCTTGATCTCTCCCTTACGCTCGCCTGAGGCAAAGCGCTGCAAATTGCCATGCTTGTCCAGCTTAGGTTCAATGCGCACGCCCACTACAGCATAGAGAATATCCTGCCACTTACCATGTTCAGACTCGCCACGTGCCTGGCGTTTGATTTCATCACCCGAGATCGCCTGATGACAGTGAACACATTGGCCTACACCGCGGGTTACGGTACCAGCATCCAGGTCTTCTCCGTTGGGTCCACGGTTGCCTGCTGTCACCTCAAAGGGCTCGAAGCGCACTGTCTTGTCGGGCTGAGGCTTGATCGCCACCCCACATGACTCCCCTTTCTTGGACAGCCATAAGGAATTAAGCAGCGGCGCATCACCTCCGCAGTGAGGACAGGCTACCTGTCTGCAATAAAGCAGCCCTTGCTGATCATATTCATCCGTATACTCCCCAACTAGTTCTGGGTTTTTTTGCAAACACACTTCCAGCTTGGAGATTTCATTGCCAGGAATTTTCCCAAACGGGGTAAATGGAGCCATCTTGGACTCTACTATTTTTTTCAGCTCGCCTCCCCACTTCTCAAGATCACCGAGCAGGCTTTCACCAAAGCGAGCAGGGTAATCCAACGTAGCCTTGAGAATAACGCTGGCAACTGGATTGAGCTCATTGGCGATGACCTTATGGCCGAGGCGCAGTGCCTCGAAGGGAATGGACCCCCCACCCGAGGTGGGGTCCAGCACCACCTTGCGCTCACTCTCTGGCAGCGGCTGAATCGGCGTGGCAAAGGCACGGGAATAGCCGTAGGAGTCTTCCGGGTCCCAGCGAATGGCTTTACCAAGGGCTTTCTTGACGTCAGCTCGCTTGGCAAATTCAAGCTTTTCAGTAACGCCAGCTGGATCAGCTGTAACTGGCAAAACTTCAAGCTTGGCTCCAACATAGACGCCCATGGTGGGCAGCTCCTGGATATCTAATTTCCAGCCCTGTACCACGGGGTCTTGCTGAAATTCGGGGCTAGCCTGCTCCAGCTGATCGACCATTTCGCGGCAGGCCTCACGGCGCTGCTGCTCCTTTTCCACTGCCTTGAGCACAGTCTTGTCGACGGGCAATACCCAACTGCCATTATCCTCCTGATGGATGCGCGTGGTTATGGTTTCACTCGCCAGAGTCCAGCGCTGCTCGCCTAACTTTGCCTGCCACCGCACGATCCCCAAATCACGAATAAACTGCTCGGGGTCAGCATCGGCAGGCAGCAGGGACGCCAAGATGGCTGCGCGGCTAGGGGTTAAAGGACGACGCGCCCACCAGACATGTAGTCTAGAAGTAGGTGGTTGCTTACCAGTATCGCGCTCACGGCGCGTCTCCGCCCCCACCTGGTGGCAGGGAAAGCCGGCTTCGATCAGGCGCTGGTCGTTGCTGAAATCCATGGTGCTGCTTCCTTGTAAAGCGACAGCCAGGCGGCTGGCCTGGCTGATGATGTCGGCGGCGCAAAGCGCCCAGTTACCTTGCTTGCCTGGCGACACCCGCCAAGCAGCTGCTGTGTCAGTGCTCAGCCACGGGCACGCACTTTCTCCAGGATGCGTGGCACCCGCTTGTCGCCGGCCTCGCCACACAGCAGCATGCGCAGCCCGCTGGTGGCCCAGCTGCGCAGCGCGGGGTCGGCGGTGGTGACGTTGGCCAGCCAGTAGACGGCCTCCTCCCGGGAGAACATCGCTACCCGGCGGCCGATCAGCTCGATGCGGTCGACGTCCTTCACCTTGCTCTGCAGGCGGAAAAATAGCGCCAGGCGGGCGCCGGCGGCCTCATCCAGGGGGAAGTTTAGATCACTCCGTTTGAGCCCCTGGGCAGACATATAGCTCTCCAGGCCCAGAGGAATTCCTTGCTCATCCTTCACCTCCTCCAGGATACGCTTGAGCACCGGCAGGCAGGCGCGCACGCTATCACCATGCAGGGTGCCGCGCTCCACGTGCTTGGCGCGCGGGTTGGTGAGCCCTTCGATGTCGTCGCGGTCCTCCGGGGCGATGCGCTCCTTGATGATCAGCACCGGCGGCGGCAGGTCCTTGTGGCGCGTCAGGCGCAGCACATAGGGTGAGCGTTTGGCCAATTTAGCCAGCTGCGCCTCATCGGCCTGGTGACTCTTGCGGCGCGCGCGGGGGGCCGCCTTCTTTGCGGTAGTGGCCATCGGCGGTGATTATCCTTCCAGTTGCTCTAGCATCTTGGTGAACTTGCAGTTCGGGTCCAGCTCACCCAGCGTCAGGCGTACCTGATGCTGCTCGGTGTTGAACTTCAGGCGGCTGTTCAACGCCGAAAAAAGCGCTCGGCTCTCGACCAGGGCGCCTACTGTGGTCGGGCCGAGGATCAGCTGAAAGCGGCCCTTATCAGGGGTTTCCGCGCCGATCTGAACAGTCTGCACCTCGGTCTTCGACTGGGCCAGTCCAGTGCCGGAGAGCAGGTTGAACAGCTGCTTGATTTTCTCGGGCGTACGCAGCAGAAAGTTGCGCACCTCAACCTTGGGTTGGAGCAACCACCCCCTTTCTTGCGCGTATCGGTAGGTGACAGCAATCCCGTCTGACACGCCACCAAGAGGCACTGTATCGCCGGTCATTGCCTGCTCTGGGTCCGCATCCCCATTTTCATCGAAAGCTTCTTTGGGAAAAGCGACCAGCTTTTTCGTAGCGAGCAGGTTATTTAGCTGTTGCTGAAGCACTTGACCATCGACTCGGTCATGGTCCTGCTCCAGATATCGCTCCAATTGAGCGATATCTACCTGCTCACGGCTCTCGATGGTCTGCTCTACCCAAGGGCCTACGGTGTTGGGGTCGCGGACAATGCTCTCCAGCCAGCCCAGCTGCTTGGCATGCTCCTTGGTGCAGAGGATCCAGCCTTCCCCACCGTTCTCCAGCGGCTCCACCGTAAGAGGCGGCTGATTGTCCTTGTGGTAAAGGTCATCGGGTTTGTGACTGTTCTTGTCGGGCATATGGCCCAGGCACCAGCTGCTGCGCTTGGCACCCTCTACCAGCACGGTCGCCAATAGCGCCGGTCGCTGCAGGATCGGCCAGTTCCGGCGAGTCGCGAAGCGCTCGATCAAGTCGCTGACGTTGACTTGCTTGAGGCTATCGAAGAACAGCTTCCCCAAAAGAGTGATGGCCTCTGCCGTGGAGGCGCGCTCGTCGGTGATCAGCTCTCCCTCATCAGCCAGCTGCTTAAGAATGGCATCCTCCAGGTGCATACCGCCGGAGCCGCCCGCGGTCGGGCCCGTGCCCCGCTTACCGAGATCGCGGACCACCACGCGACCGCCCTCACGCCCCGGGTAGATCAGGAAGCGGTAGCTTTCATCGATGGCGGTGCGCAGCTCGGCCGGACTCTTGGCGGCGCGATCCTTGAACTCGCCCTTCTGCAGCTGCTCATGGCTGACGCCCCAGTTCTCGGGGTTCTCCTTGAGGCGCTCCAGGGAAATCGCCTTGCGCGCCAGGGTGAGGATGTTCTGCCGGGTTCGGTGCTCCTGGTGGGTGCGTGACTCTGTCCAGGTGGTACCCGCAATGTGGGTAGTGCTGGGGGCCAGCAGGAAGACCTGGTTCTGGTACTGACGCACCGCGTCACCGCGCCGCTCGATGAAGCGCGCCGGGTCCATCTCTTCCACCTCGAAGGCGAGGATGCCCAGCTGTGGCTTAGGGGTCTTGTCGGGGATGCCTTCGCTGTCATCGATGTTGGGGTGAACATCGAACACAGAGGAGCCCTTGATCAGGCTGCGCACCACCTGCTCGACCCGCGTCATCGCTTCGGCATGAGCGACGTTGCCTTCGATGCGGCGCAGAATGTTGTTGAGAGTCGGCACGGTATCGGCGTAGAGGCGCCCATTGCGCTCACGCAGGTAGTTAGCCTCTCGCTCGATGGTTTCCAGCGCCGAGCGCACGGTAGCGGGCTTGATGGCCGGCGAGGCCATTTCATAGACCGCCGAGGTGATGTCGATACCGAACTTCTCATCTTGCAGGCCTCCGCCGCGGCCGATCAGGCTGTGCAGGAAAACCGCACGCCAGGCCCACTCATGCACCGGGTAGCCATCCGGATGAGGGTTGGCGGCATCCAGCTCGCCAGCCACAGTGCGGCTGGTGGCTTGGGTGCCGGAGGCCTTGCTGATGTCGGAATCCAGCACGGGGACGAGATCGCTGTTCTCGGTCTTGCCCAGCAGCTCGTTGCGGATGGTGCTGTCCGAGAGGTCGATATGGCCGGTCTGGATCAGCGGAATCGCCAGCTTCGCCTCCCAGATACGGCGCACGGCGCGCGCCAGGGTACGCAGCAAGCCGCGGGTGCCCTGGAAGCTCTCCACCTGGGCCAGCTCCTCTGAGAGAAACTCGATCAGCGTGGGGTGGAACGGATAGTGCGCCACCAGACGATCATGCAGCTGCGGGTCATTGGCACCGGCAGGAAGATCGGTACCAGCCTGGCGGTAGGTCTCGATAAATGCCGAGGCCACTTCACTAGCTGCCGCATGATCCACGGAAACAAACAAGCGCTTGGCCATGATGCGAGAGAGATCCCCCTCCTGCACCGGGGTGGTGGCCTCCGAGGTTCGGTTGACCACGTCCAGCACGCCACGCTGCGCCTCGCGCACCACAGCCTCGGCCTCGGCCGAGCTCATGCTGTGGGTGGACTGCAGCTTGCGGATCAGTTTGTTGAAATCGCCGAAGGCATTGGTGGCAGAGGCCAGGCTCAGCACTACCGAGACATTGGCTCTGCCTGCCGCATAGGTGGAGAGCGACATCAGGAAGGCCGCCGACTGCTCGGCCCCTACACCCGGGAAGGCCGCCTCCATGCGCGAGAGGTACTGGGCGATTTCGTCAATGATGATCAGCGTCGGCCGGTCGCCGAACAGCGTATCGAAGAACTCATCTGAAGCCGGCGCCGAGGCGTCATCCAGGCGCGACTGGATGGAGGCCTGCTGCTCGGTGGAAAGCGTCTGCTGGGCGATCATCCACCACAGGGTGTTGGGCTTGGGCGAAGCGCCACCGGCGGTTTCTCGCAGGGTATCCACGGTGTCGCCGATAATGCCGACCACCTGCACCTGGCCCGGTGCCGGCAAGCGCTCGGGAGCGAGGATGCCGGTCATGTGCTCAGCCAGCGGCTGCCCCTGCATGGCGGCGTGGGCCAGAGCGATCAGGGTGTGGGTCTTGCCGCCCCCGAAGGCGGTATCGAGACGCTGCATGGCCGGGCGCGACAGGTCACCGTTGGTCAGCCTTGCCAAGGCGTTGTCCAGGATGGTGCACAACCCCTGGGTCGGGTGCGTGGCATCGCGGAAAAAGGCCACCGGATCGGAGTAGAGCGACACGGCTCCCTCACGAGCTTCCCCCTTACGATAGTCACCCAGCACCTTGCTCAGGCTGGCGGTGAAGATCTCAGGGTTGAAGGTGCCCGCCAGGATCTCGGGGCGTGGCTGACAGGTGGATAGAACGTCGCGCATCGGTTGCTCCCTGCAGTGGCGCCAGAGCTGCCTCCACGAGGCCTGGAGCCCTGGCCGGCTCGTTTATGGCTCTTTGCACGCCATGTTACGCCAGCCGCGACGGATGGGTAAGGGGAACTGAGAGTCGGGGTGCTACACCAGCTTGAAGGGCTCGATGTCGCGGAAGATGCCGGTCTTGGTCGTGTCGCGGCGCAGGGTAAAGGCCTCCATGGCCGCTACCGGATCAACCTGGTCCAGTCTGTCGAAGTGGATCCTGCTCCACTGCTCGCGAGTAACCTTCACGCTGAACAGGTACTGGTCGCGCTCACCGCCGGTGGCCTGGTCGGTGATCTGGCGATAGCCGGAGATTCTCGCCTCCTGCACGGCGGGCAGGCGTGCGAACACCGCGCCCAGCACGCGAAAGGCGATGCCGTGGACGTGATCTCGATAGAGCTCACGCTGCCGGGTGTCGCTGAGCCGGCGGGGCGTGAGCCTGATCTGCTTGGCGGGCATGGTCCAGTAGCGGTCGGGCATCTCGTCGCCACAGGGGAGGTCGATATCCACGGCAATGGTGCTGACGTCGCTGCCGAGGTCGAAGTCGATGGCGGTTTCACGGGGCCAGTTGATCTCCTCCAGACGTTCACGCAGCGTCTGCTCCATGGCGTCCGGGTCGTGAAGCACGCCTTCTCCCTCACGAAGGTGGCGTGCGAACTCCGCTTCGTCGTGCGTCGCCTTGCGCCACTCCCAGTCACGATAGGCCTCATCAAAGGCCGCTTGCCGGCGCAGGTTCTCCTCCTCGACGCGCCGCCTGGCGGGGGGCCACAGCCGCTGCCACACGGCGGGCTGACGCAGCGCCGGTGGCGCCGGCGGCGCCTCGGCGAAGTCTCGGGTGACGTAGCCGGTGATATCCGGGTGGGGCGTCTCCTCGTGGAGCCGCCCCAGGCGATCCAAGTCGGCGTTGAGGCGCTCGCAGTGCTGAGCCAGCTGCTCGCGCAGAGAGTCTCCGGCATGACGCCGCAGCACCCGGGCCTCGTCGTCGCTCATCGGCGTGCCGTCACCGTGGGCATAGTGGATGCCGCCATCACCGTCGATATCCAGCCGGATGGGCAGCGACTCGCCCTGAGCCAGCAGCGCCTCCAGGCTCCCCGCGGGGCTTGCGCGGCCGGCGCCGCTGCTTCCCCGCCCAGCCGAACGGCTCCGGGCGTTGAGCTTCTGGCGATAGGCGAGCCCGGTGCCGGGAATGCCCGCGTGGCCGTGCACGCCCCTTGGCCCCACGCTGAGGCTCGCGCCCCGCGGGCCCACCGAAAGCCCGAGGCCCCGCTTGCTCAGATTGAGGCGGATACCCGGCGCGAGGGTGATACGGCGCTGGAAGCGAAATCCCACGGCGACCTCCTTGTCGGTAGATGCAGACAGCGCTTCATTCTGCACAGGTGCGCCGACGTAGGGGAAGCGCATAGTGCAAAAACAGCAGAATCAGTGAGTTAGGTAGGAGGCTTTCTGCAAAAGCTGCGGTTTCTTTCTGCAGCGCCGCTTCAAGCAAGCGGCGCCACGACAGGGTGAGAAACGACCAGCGCCGGCAGCAACCCTTTGCCTTTGCCCTTTCCCTTTGTCGTCCGCACTCTCCCCGGCCTTTAGGGGCAAGCCCCTTCCCCTTGAGCCCCCTTCCCTTCCGGCTTTTTTGCCTTTCAGCCTTTGCCGCTCCGCTCCTGCTAAGGCTCTTGGCAACGAGCGAAGGCGGCAATGATCAGCAGCGAAATTCATACGCAAATTGCGTATACTTTTTGGTGTCGTTACGAGGACATGACCATGGACCGCAACATCTTTGACGAGCTCGTCGAGGGCTTCGACGCTTTGGCGGAGGAGCGCCAAGGCAAGCGCACGCTGCGCTCGCATCCTGTCGCTCTGGATGAGGTCCCTGACGTCACTGCCGATGAGCTCATCGCGCTGCGCGAGAAGCTGCATATGTCGCGACCGGTGTTTGCCATGTACCTGCGCACCAACCCCAGGACGCTGGAGAACTGGGAACAGGGCCGCGCCAAGCCCAACGCCCAAGCCAAGACCCTCATCCGGCTGGTCCAGAAGTACCCCGAGACCATCGAGCACCTCGCATCCCTCGGCTAAGCCCACTGGAGCTTCCCTCGCGCTACGTCTATGCTAAAAGGCTGATGTACCCAGGGAGGGACGCCCATGGCGCTGAAATCACTTCTCACCCGAGCCGCCAGCGCTGGCCGCCAGGCAGCGCGGAAGGCTCTCGACGGTGGACAGCAGGAAGGCTGGTCTGACGGCTGGCACACCCGGGCGAGCACGACAGAGTCGCTGCGCGTGCTGCGCGACTCCGCCGCTGGCATGGCCAAGTCCACTGCCCAAACGGCCACCACCCAGGAGGGGTGGCGGCGTATCGCCCGGGGAGCCGGCAAGGTAGCCGGAGGAGCGGCCGTAGTAGCAGGCGGTGTGGCTCAGGGGCTATCGGCCAGCATAGATGACAAAGCAGCCCAAGAAGCCTCAGCTAGCCTCAACGATGACGGCTATGGCACCGTCTACGATCAGGATGGCGAGTGGATGTACTGAGCCGAGCCAGCTGAGCTGGCTCGCTCTCATCACTTGAGCCTCCCTCCAGAACCCGAAGACTGTATCTGCCCGCCGCCTTTCTCTCCCGACTGTCGTGATGGATTACCGCCATCGCCGATGCCCTTGGCCACAGCAGCACCAGACTTCAGGCCAGCCCATCCCAGCACGGCCACCCAGATCGTCGGCAGCACCAGAAACATCATTCCTTCCACAAACTGCAACACCATGCGGTCGTAGAGGTTGTTGGCGGCGGAGAGCCAGCTCAGCTTGGCGGCGTCGCTGCGGTAGAGCAGATCCACCAGGTTGGCGTTGATCCAGCGGGCGAGCTCCCACCAGAAGGTCAGGAACCACATGGCGAATAGCCCGAAGGTGGCCATGCCGGCGACCTTGAAGCTGTAGCTGGAGATGACCATCACGAACGGCAGGCAAATGATGATGGCCATCACTAGGATGCCCTGCACCATCGGCAGCGCCTGCTTGAGCATATCCATGCCAGCCTGGAACGGCAGGATCGATAGGGTGCCGCCAATCGCCGAGCCGGCGGTGACGGTGGCATCCCAGAAGTTATTACCACCATCCAGCCCACGAAAGCCCACCACCGCCTGATCCAGGTTGCCGCTGGCCGCACCCGAGCGGGGGCTAACCAGGCGCCGTATCACGTAGTCCTCAGCGTCACTGCCGGTGAAGACGCTGCGGAAGTCATCCCAGAACCCCGTGCTCACCTCACCATGCAGCCGGGCCCTCAAGCCAACGCTCTCGGCTGACCACCACTCCTGGCAGGAGGGATAGCCCGGCATCCCCGGGCCGGTGTTGGGCCGGGAGACATCCCGGCTGGCATCGTAGGGGAAGCCGGCGATGGGGCGCCCGGCGTAGAAGCTGTCGTAGTAGCCGGGCGTTGTCTGGAAGTAGTTCGATCCGATCCAATCCACGTCCATGGCGCGGGTCGCCTCGATGGCGCCGCCCTCCTGTAGCAGCCGATTGCGCGCTGGGCCGAAGCACTGGCGCTGGAACTCTCCCACCTCCTGTTGCAGCCCCGGGTCTTCGATGCTGTGCAGGTCCAGCTCCATGCGGATGGACTCGAAGTCCGTCGAGCAGGGAATAGCGTGAACGGCCGCCGCGGTTACCCCATGCGAGACGGCATGCACGCCCGCCCACCACAGCGGCAGCCGCGCCTGACGGCCACCGATACTATTCTCGGTCGCACCGAAGGCTCCCTCGGACCAGCCGCCAGAGGCGAACTGTCGAGTACCGCACTCCATCGAGCGGTTCTCGTCGATATCGGCGGTGGCCAGCTGGACCTGCAGCAACGGCAAACAGGTGAATGCATAGGCCAGGATCATGGCGTAGAGCCGGGTCTCGATGCGGTTAACCGTCAAGATGCCCTTGGTCCCGGCCTCGTCGCCCTCCTGGCGGGCCTTGAACCATTCGGAGAGAACCAGGGTAATGAACGGCACCGCGGCGATGCCGGTGCCGACCATGACGTTCCAGATGGCGTTGTTGATGATCCAGCCGAGTAGCGTCATGGCATTCGAGAAGTAGTCGAACACCACCAGCGGCGCGGTGAGCAGGCCTCCCATCAGGCACCTCCCAGCCGATTGATCAGGTTGGTAACCTCGATGAGGGCCAGGATGCCCAGCGCCATCACCTCGAGTCGCCGGAGCTTGGCGAGCGCCTGCCGGCCGTCGTCATGATCCTGGCGCAGCCGTGCCACCGCCCGTGGGCGCAACTTGCGCCACCAGACCAGGGCTAGCGCCGCGTAGAGGCTCAGCCGCCAGGCCAGCAGCCACGGCCAGGCGGCCTGCCAGGCGCTATGGTGGGCCTCGAGCCCGCCCAGCAGGCGCACGCTGACGGCGAGAATGGCGCCGCTCAGCAGGAACATCACGACCAGCACCGCCATGGCGACCAGCAGCGACGGCCAGCGGGCCGGATTCAGCCAGGTGAAAGCACGTGGAGTCATCAGTCACCGCCCTCCTCGCCGGCTGGGCGGCCGCGGCCGTCCAGGGCCGCATCCGGCCTGAAGGTCTCGCCCTGCGAGGCGTCCTGGCTGCGCCGGGCGGCCCGCTCCAGGGCGATGCCGGCAGCGCTGTTGCCCAGCGCCTGGCGGATCTCCATCTCGGAGCGCAGCGACTCGATATCCCGATCCAGGGCCACCAGCTTGCGATCCAGCGCCGACATGCCCTGCTCGTTGTCGGCGATGCCCGGGTCACTGCTGCCGGCCAGCAGCAGCCGGCGCGCCCACAGCGCCTTGGTCAGGGTCCTGGCCAGGGCCATCTCACCGCTTAGGCGATGGATCAGCAGCGAGGCCTCGGGGTCGCTGCGCAGCGACTCGATCACCCCGCGGGAGACGGTAAGGCCGTCCCCGGCGGAGACCTGGCGCAGGTTCTCCGGGGTCAGCGGCTCGCTGCCGTCGACCAGCCCCTGCAGCAGCCCGTAGACCTCCTGCTGCTCACGCTCCAGCTCGCGGACCAGGCCACTGCCGGCCTGGGTCTCGCTGCGCTCGCAGCCGTCGCAGGTGCGAATCGACTGTTCGCCGATCACCGTCTGAGTCCACTCGGCGGCCTCCTCCGGGCTCTGCCAGACCGTGCACATGCCGCCCAGGCAGCTCCCAGCCCCGCTACCTGACCCTGCGCCGCCACCGCTCCCACCGGAGGCGCCGCCCAACCCACCGCCACCGATCCAGGAGCCCTCGTTGGTGGCTACCGACCCCCAGCCGCCACCGCCCCCGCCAATGGGGGCCGTGCTGGTGGTGTCGTCACGGCCGTGCAGCAGGTTGTAGCCGGCCCGGGCGGTGTCCTGCACCACGCGAATCGGCGCCTGATCCTGGCCGCCGCGGCGCTGGCCTCCCACCCAGGTCACGCCCTGGTTGCCGCCCGACTGGTCGACCTGCTCCTGAGCCGCGACGACGTCGGCGTTGGACTGGGCCGCGCTCTGCCAGCTCTCGGCCGCGGCCATCTGCTGCCACCCCTGCCCGGTGACCATGTCGGCCATGCGCTCGGACATCTGGCGGCAGGACATCGACGCCCGGTCGAAGTCGACACGCCCCTGCAGCACGCCGTTGCTTAGCAGGTCATAGAGCCCCGGGTTGGCCCGCTGGATGACCATGGCGGGCAGCGAGGCCACGGCACCCTGGGCGTTCTGAACCACCGTCCCCATCAGGTTCTGGAAGCCGTCGGTGACGCCGTTGAGCTGGTTGGAGACCGTGGCGCCAATATCAAAGTTGCCGCATGTGGCATTCATGTTCCAGCTGATGCCGATACCGCGAACGTTGGGGTTGTAGCCCCGTCCGGCGGAGACGCTGAAAGGCGAGGCGCCGCCGATCTGGTAGTAAAGGGCATCGGCGGATTGCGCCTGAGCCTGGGCAGCATGGGTAGACAGCAGCCCCACCACCAGGGCGCCGGCCAGCGGCGCAAGGGCGAAGCGTCGCATACGAATTCCTTTCATCGGCTTCTCTCCTTCAGGGGACTGCATACAGCAGGGTCTGGCCGCGACGCTTGCAGCAACGATAGGGGCGCCACAACGACCAGGCGTAGTCACCGCCGGTATCCAGGCGGTCACCGTAAGTGTCGGTGACGCCACGGTCCGGCCACACCCGACAGGATTTGCTCATGCCGGGCGTGAGGCGCTGCCAGCGGTGGGTCGAGGCATCGCCCTCCTTGACCGGCCCGGGCGGCCAGTAGCCGTCGCGGCTGGCGGCCACCAGCGGCGTGTAGACGTGGGGCTGTCCGGTGCGGGTGACGACATCGGCAGAGCGCTGGGCGGTGGTCGCCGCGGTCTTGTAGTCGTGTACCTGAGTCAGGAAGCCGCTGCGCGGGTAGATGTTGCCCCACAGGTCGCCGGGCTGGCCCAGCTCACGCATGCCGGGCGTGAGTGCCTCGGGGTAGAGCGACTCGGGAATGCCGCTGCGCCACGCCAGGGCGTCCAGGGTCGAGAGGTGGTAGGGCTGGAAGGGCGTCGCTGCCCCGGCGCAGGTCATGCCGAAGGCGCTGGCGAAGCTGCTGAAGGCCTCGCCGGCCGGGTGGCCGATGGCATCCACATTCTTGAAGCGCAGGTGCTCGTGCTGAGCCCGGCTGACATCCGAGGTGCTCTGCCCGCCTGCCAAGGCCTTACCCAAGGGTGGCGAGAGGGTGGCCACTTCCCACCACGGGTTGTCGCCAGTGTTCTCGTAACTGGAGACCACCAACTCGGGGATGTAATGACGCACCTGCACCGAGGTGCGTATCGAGCAGCCCGACCAGGAACAGTTGAGCCAGACACAGATGCCGATGACCTGATAGTCCAGGCATTGAGTAGTAATCGACGACGCCACAATCTCTGGTGTTGTTAGCGCCTGGGCGGGCCTCTCAATTACGCCCAGGCTCAGCACAGCGCCAATCAACAGAGCGCCCAAGGTCCTGTAGCGCATCATGGGCGGCTCTCCTGACTCAGCAGGCGATCGGCTTCGTTCAATGCCCCCGCGACGTCCGGCTGGCCGTAAATCACATGGCGACCATCGATCACCACGGCGGGCACTTTCTCGACACCCAGCTGCCAGGCCCTGGCCAGCCCGAGATAGCTATCGGCATAGCGGTCAGCAGTTTCCTGCCACGCGGGCGTGGTCATGCGCTCGCGCATCAAGGCTGCAGCAACGTCAGGATCCGCGGGCAACTGCTGAGACAGCAGGGCATCCAGTCGTCCAGGCACATCGAGTTCGATGACCGCTACGCCCGAGGGCACGTTGACGACCGGCTCACCAGCGGTGGTAAAGACTTCGATGGCTGGCTCAGCGAGTACGGGGCCTACCAGGCAGGCAGATAGGCCAAAGGCGGCCAGCCAGCGGCGCGGGTGGTGTCTCTCCATGCTTGCCACTCCAGTAGAACAAGGAACTGGCACAGCATTACGAAGTCAGCTTTGAGCTGCATCAGGAAATGTTAACTCGGCCGCGGGGTGTTTTCTTAAGCAGCACCCATCAATATCTCAGCGCACCCACTACCCTGCTGGCAACCGTCACTGCCACGGTTAATTGAAGAGATCCATTGATTCAAATCACGGAAGCCACCATACTTGCCTCCAACACTCACCCAATGCGAGGAGACGCATGTCCATTCTCAACACCTATATCCAGAAGGAACAGCAGCTCAAGCAGCTCCAGGAAGAGCTCGACAAGCTGAAGAACGACGACCGCCTCAAGGCCGAGTTGGAGTTCAAGGACAAGCTTGAGGCGCTGATGCGTGAGTTCGACAAGTCAGCCGCTGACGTCATCAAACTGCTGGACCCAAAGCCGGCCACCGCCAAGGCCGCCAGCACCACGAGCACCGGCCGCGCCAAGCGCAAGCTGAAGATCTACAAGAACCCCAACACCGGCGAAATCGTCGAGACCCGCGGTGGCAACCAGAAAACGCTGAAGGCGTGGAAGGAGGAGTACGGAGCCGAGACCGTTGAGGGTTGGCTGGTGAGGACTGAGGACTGAGGACTGAGGACTGAGGACTGAGGACCAATAACTCACTAAAAATTGCCGAGCTTCACCATGCTCTAAGAATCATTTTTTAGTGGCCGCACTTAAAGTAAAAACTTGAGCCCGCCCTAAGTGGCGGGCTCAAGTTTGTCAGCTCAGATGAGCCCTGGAAGCCAAAGAATAATAGCAGGAAAAGCTATACATGCAATCAAACCCACAAGCTGAAGCCCAACAAACGGAATTATGGATTTATAAATTGTACCTACACCAATCTCTCCCTTGGTTATCCCCTTGAGATAAAAAAGTGCATAACCAAAAGGTGGCGTTAAAAAACTTGTCTGGAGGTTTATAGCCACCAAGATAGCAAACCAAATCAAGACTGCCTGAGAAGAAAGCCCTAAGCCAAAATCAAGAGCCTGAACAACCGGCGCAACAAGTGGCAAGATCACATAACTAATCTCAATCCACTCCAAGAAAAAGCCCAGAACAAATATCATTGCCATTATTACCAGCAAAAGCCCATATGGACCAAGCCCTGTGCTCGCCACCAAGTCAGCAATCATGTAGTCACCACCAAGCCTTTTGAAAACTACTGAAAAGCATGTGGCGCCTACAACAACAAAAAGAATCATTGCCGAAGTTTTTGAAGTATCCCGAACAGCAGACTGCAAAATATTAAACTTAAGACTCCGCGTAGAAGCCGCTAATAAAAGGCTTCCTGCGGCGCCGATCGCTGCTGCCTCAGTTGGAGTCGCAATGCCCGCCATAATTGAACCCAACACAATAACCATCAACATGACAGGGCCAAACAAATCTCTCATAAGTGCGAGCCAAAGGGGTGAGCCGTCATGATCGAGAGAATCTGGATCAGCTAACGGAGCCCACTCAGGGCGCACCTTAGAAACAACAAGCAAATACAACACATACAGAATACCAAGAAGCAAACCCGGCAACAGAGCAGCCTTAAAAAGAGCACCAACTGAAACCTGAAGTATTGAACCCATAAGCACCAGCATAATAGATGGAGGTATCAAAACACCAAGAGTTCCCGATGCAGCAATAACCCCGCATGCCAGCTCGGCTTTATACCCCTGCTTCATCATTACGGGCAGGGCAAGAAGCCCAAGCATTACAACTGAAGCACCAATTATCCCGGTGCTAGCAGCCATCACAATACCTAGAAGAGCTACTGATATAGCCAAGCCACCATGAGTTCTTCCAAACAGCCGCTGCAATGTCAAAAGGAGTCTCTTAGCAACGCCTGAGACCTCGAGCATAATACCCATAAACACAAATAGAGGGATGGCAATCATGAGCCAGTTTTCTATGACCTGACCAAATATCCTTGAACCTACCACACCTAAAAAAGGAAAAGGAATATCGCCAATAAAAGCAAACAATATTCCCAACCCCCCAAGCAAAAAGGCAACTGGGTACCCTGTGAAAATTCCGGCAAGCAACGCCACCACCATCGCAATGGGAAGCGAGTACTGTACAAAAAATTCAACCATTATCATCGACTCCTAATTGCGCGGGGGATCACTATCAATTGACGGATCAAGGATTACGCCGATGTTTCTAATGACTTGCCCCAGCGCCCCGAGTGCCAAAAACATCATCCCAAATGGGAGCATGGCTTTAATGAGATATCTATCTGTAAGGCCACCATAATTCGACTGCTCACCTGAAATGTAGGACATTTCCACAAAACTTTTCGACAGCCAGGATATGATCAAACAGAAGGGAACAAGCATCACACAATGCCCAACAACATTAACGACAGCCCTGCTTCTCAAGCTCAAGTTACTGTAAACAACATCAACGCGAACATGATTGTCTAGATGGAGGGCATAGGTTGCGCCAAACAGAGTCAGCACGCCAAAGATATGCCACTGCAACTCTGTGACGCTATTTATGGTTATGCCTCTCCCAAAAAGTAGAACTCTTTCGTCCCACCGAGCGATTACATTTACCCCAAAAAAATTCATTAACACAGTGATGAGCACGGCAGCCATAACCAACAACACAAGCCAGCTTGTTAGTCTTCCTACCACGAGCCCTAGCCCGACCAAAGGCCGGGCTAGGGTGCGTTAACAATTGCTGATGGAGATCGGGCTGATTTAGAATATCAGCATTTTTCGGTGATCTATGCCTCGGCTAATGCTACGTGATGAC
>NZ_SNWH01000018.1 GCF_004361885.1 Halomonas ventosae | reverse complement strand
GAGGGCTTAATCGTTCTTCGTGAACCGCCGTGGTACGGAACCGTATGCCCGGTGGTGTGAGAGGACGGGGGAGGCGACTCCCCCTCCTACTCGATATCGGTCGTTTTTTTCGTTGAGGTTTCTTTGGCAACCTTTACCGCCACCGGCGTCGCGTGAGACGCGCTGATGCGTATAATGTGCCGCGACCCGACTCATTTGATCCGCAGAGGCCTGCATGCTGCAACGTATTCGTGACCGCTCCAGGAGCTGGGGCGCGAAGATCATCATCGGTGCCATCGTCGTGACCATGGCGCTGTTCGGTGTGGAGTCACTGGTCGGGCTGCTTGGCAACAGTGGCGACGAGGTCGCCGATGTCAATGGCGAGCCCATCACCCGCCAGCAACTGGAAATGGAGGTCCAGCGCGCGATTCGCAGCGGGCAGGTGCCGCCCGAACAGGAGCGGGCGCTGCGCGCCGAGATGCTCGACACGCTGATTATTGATCGCCTGCTCACCCAGTATGCCGAACGGGGTGGTCTCTACGTCTCCGAACAGCAGCTTGATCAGCTGATCGTTAACCTGCCGGAATTCCAGGACGCTAACGGCCGCTTCGATCGGCAGCTGTTCCGCAATCGCCTGGCCAGTGCCGGTTTTACGCCCCTGTCGTTCCGCCAGCAGCTGCGTGTCGACGTTAAGCGCCAGCAGCTTCAGCAGGGCCTGGCGACCAGCGTTTTTAGCCTGGAGGAGGAGCGTGAGCGCCTTGCTGCACTGCAACGTCAGACCCGCAGCTTTCGCTACCATGTCCTGGGGCCGTCGGACCTTGCATCGCCGCCCGAGGTCGATGAGCAGGCAATCAACGCCTATTACCAAGCTCACCGCGAGGATTACCGGCGTCCGGAGCAGGTCAAGCTCAACTATGTGGTACTGGATCGTCAGCAGATGGCTGAGCATGCCGAGGTCAGCGAGGAGGCACTTCGCGCGGCCTGGCAGGACGGCGCCGCCGAAGCCGACCGCCGGGTCTCGCACATTATGGTGACGTATGGTGACGCGCGAAGCCGCGCGGAGGCCGAGGCTATTCTCGAACGGGTCCAGCAGCGCCTCGCCGAGGGCGAGGCCTTCGCCGAGCTGGCCGCCGAGGTCTCCGAGGATACCTCGACCAGCGATGACGGTGGCGACCTGGGGGTGATCTCGCGCGGTTTCTTCGGTGATGCCTTCGAACAAGCGGCCTTCTCGCTGGGCGAGGGCGAAGTGTCGGGGATCGTCGAGACCGACAACGGCTTGCACCTGATCAAGGTCACCGATATCGATCGTCCCAGTTTCGAGGAGAGCCGTGACCAGCTGCGCCGGCAGCTGGCTCGCGAGCAGGTCACCGATGCCTTCAACGAGAAGGTGCAGCGGCTGATCGATGACAGCTTCGCCGCCGAGAACCTGGCTAGCGTGGCCGAGGATCTGGGCCTGGAGCTGCAGCATAGCGACTGGGTGGGGCGCGATGGCGCCGAGGAGGGTGTGCTCTCCGAGCCTGGCGTGATGGAACAGGCCTTCAGCAACGATGTGCTGGCAGAGGGCTACAACAGCGAGGTGATCGAGCTCGACGAGGATCGCCGCCTGGTGCTGCGCGTGACCGAACATCGCGAGGCGACCATTCTGCCGCTGGACGAGGTCCGCGATGAGGTCAAGGCCGCGGTGCGCCGCGAGAAGACCCGCGAAGCGCTAGTCGAACTGGCCGCCGAGCGTGTCGAGCGCCTGCGTGCCGGTGAGTCGCAGCAGATCGAGTGGCAGCAGGTCGAGTCCATCAGCCGCCAGAGCAACAACAACCTGTCCAATGCCCTGATCCAGGCGGTCTTTCGTCTGCCGCATCCCCAGAGTAACGCCCCGGTCTATGGCCATGCGGTGGATGGTCAGCGCGTGGTGATGATCGCCCTGGACGAAGTGCAGCCCGGCGAACCCAACGCGCAGATCGAGTCCTTCGTGGCCAGCATGGTCGAACGGTTGCGGGCCCAGGTAATCTTCCAGGGGCTGATCGATAAGCTGCGCGAGGAGGCGGAGATCAAGCGGCTGTAGGAGCCGCCCAGCGCCGAGCTAAAAGCAAATCCCGGGGTCTTGGCCTCGGGGTTTGCTTTTCAAGGCAGCAACAAGCGCCATCCAGGGCGCCATGTCAGGGAAGCGGGAACGCCTGCAGCTGCGGCTCACTGCTGTCCTCGATGGCGATCTCCCAGCCCTTAGCGGGCTGCCAGTCGCCCAGCACATAGCGCCTGGCCGGCCGACTGTCGACCTCGATCTCGTGAACGGCCGGCCGGTGGGTATGGCCATGGATCAGCGTGGTGACGCCGTGCTCGGCCATGACGTTCACCACCTCGCCCGGGGTCACATCCATGATGTCCTCGGCCTTGTTGGAGTTGGCTTCACCGGACTGCTTGCGCAGTTGCCCCGCCAGGGCGATGCGCTCTTGGATCGGCATCGCGAGCACCTGCGCCTGCCACTGCGGGTCCCGGGCCTGTTGCCGGAAGGCCATGTAGGCCTCGTCCCGGGTGCATAGGCTGTCGCCATGCATCAGCAGGACACGCTTGCCGCCGAGTTCGAGCACCGTGGGGTCTGGCAGTAGGGAGGCGCCGGCCTCCGCGGCGAATCGGCTGCCCACCAGGAAGTCGCGGTTGCCGTGCATGAGGTAGATGGCCGTGCCACCCTCGGCTAGGCGCCTGAGGGCGGCGGCAATGCCTGCCGCCAGCGCAGCGTTACCGGTGGAATCCTGCTCAGCCAGATCGAGCAGGTCATCGCCGATCCATGCCTCGAACAAGTCGCCGAGGATATACAGGGCATCACCGACCCGGGCGCGCGCCTCCAGCCAGTGAAGAAAGCCCTCGGTGACCCGGGGGGAGCCGGGATGCAGGTGTAGGTCGGAAATCAGCAGGGTGGTCATGGGCGGCCCTGTTGGAGGAGGAAACACGTCAGGCGATGCAACGCCCCACGCCCGCCTAACATTTCCGATCGAGGCGGGCATGGGGCAGGGCGAGCGAGGATCAGGCCTCCGCCTCGTCCTTGACGTAGGCCTTCTGGATCACCACGTCCTCGCTGGGCACGTCGGCATGCATGCCGCGACGGGTGGTGGGCACTTGCTTGATCTTCTCGACCACGTCCATGCCCTCAACCACCTCGCCGAACACGCAGTAGCCCCATCCCTGGATGGTCTTGCTGCTGTGATTGAGGAAGTCGTTGTCGGCGACGTTGATGAAGAACTGGGCGGTGGCGGAGTGCGGGTCCTGGGTGCGCGCCATGGCCAGGGTGCCAGTGGTGTTCTTCAGGCCGTTGTCGGCCTCGTTGTCGATCGGGTCACGGGTCGGCTTCTGGTTGAAGTCGGTGTCGAAACCGCCGCCCTGCACCATGAAGCCCGGGATCACGCGATGAAAGAGGGTGCCATCGTAGAAGCCATCGCGGACGTACTGCTCGAAGTTGGCGGCGGTCTTGGGCGCCTTCTCGTGGTCGAGCTTGATGGTGATATCGCCGAAGTTGGTCTGCAGTACGATCATCGATACGTTCCTGTGCGGTAAGGGGGCGTTGCCTTGGCGTTGCCCATGGCTGTGGCGCTATAATAGCGGTTTTGCTTCCATGCGCGAAGCGAGTCCACTCGAACCGGAAGTGTTCCTGGAGGCCTGCGGCGAGGGGCGCTGGGGATAAGCCGAAGAGGAGGTCCTACGCCAGGGATGGCGTCGGTAGCGCCCAGGGATGGGTTCACAGCGCCTCCTCGATGGTCCGGCACCCCGGGGCTTGTCGCCGGATCAGCCACGAGCGGTGCAGGCTTTTCTTGCAGCACCGATCCGCCCCTCCCAAACCAGAGGTCGTTTTTTCCGACATGTCCACCGATACCACCAGCGCGCCGAATTTCATCCGCCACCAGATCCGCGAGGAGATCGAGGCCGGTCGTCGCGGGAAGATCGTGACCCGCTTCCCGCCCGAGCCCAACGGCTTCCTGCATATCGGCCACGCCAAGTCGATCTGCCTGAATTTCGGGCTCGCCGAGCACTTCGGTGGCGACTGTCATCTGCGCTTCGACGACACCAATCCGGCCAAGGAGGAGCAGGCCTACATCGACGCCATCAAGGCGGACGTTCACTGGCTGGGCTTCGAGTGGGCGGGGCCGGTGCGCTTCGCCTCGGACTACTTCGACCAGCTCTACGCCTGGGCACAGCTGCTGGTACGCGAGGGCAAGGCCTATGTCGATGACCTCTCGCCGGACGAGATCCGCGAGTACCGCGGCACCTTGACCGAGGCGGGCAAGCCGAGCCCCTATCGCGAGCGCAGCGCGGACGAGAACCTCGACCTGCTCGAGCGCATGCGCACCGGGGAGTTCGCCGAGGGCGAGAAGGTGTTGCGGGCGAAGATCGACATGGCCGCGCCGAACATCAATCTGCGCGACCCGATCCTCTACCGCATCCGCCACGCCAGCCACCACCAGACCGGCGACAAGTGGAAGATCTACCCCTCCTACGACTTCACCCATGGCCAGTCGGATGCCATCGAAGGGGTGACCCACTCGATCTGCACCTTGGAGTTCGAGGATCATCGCCCGCTCTACGAGTGGTTCCTCGATAACCTGCCGGTACCGACGAAGCCTCGCCAGATCGAGTTTGCGCGACTCAACCTCAATTACACCCTAACCTCCAAGCGCAAGCTCAAGCTGCTGGTGGACGAGGGTATCGTCGACGGCTGGGATGACCCGCGCCTGCCGACCATCTCCGGCATGCGGCGTCGCGGCTACACGCCGGCCTCGATCCGCAAGTTCTGCGAGATGATTGGCGTGACCCGTGCCGATGGCGGCCTGGTGGATATCGCCATGCTCTACCATGCCATCCGTGCGGACCTCGAGGATAACGCCCCACGCGCGATGGCCGTGCTCAGGCCGTTGAAGGTGGTGTTGACCAACGTGCCCGAGGGCCATGAAGAACGCTACGAGGTGCCCGGCCACCCCGCCCGCGAGGATATGGCGGTGCGCAAGGTGCCGTTGACTCGTGAAATTTACATTGATCACGATGACTTTATGGAGGAGCCGCCCAAGAAGTTCTTCCGCCTGGCACCGGGCAAGGAAGTACGCCTGCGCAACAGCTACGTGATCCGCTGCGACGAGGTGATCAAGGACGCCGCCGGCGAGATCAGCGAGCTGCGCTGCTCGGTGGACTTCGACACCCTGGGCAAGAACCCTGAGGGGCGCAAGGTGAAGGGGGTGATCCACTGGGTCAGCGCCGAGCATGGCGTGCCCCTTGAGGTGCGCCTCTACGACAATCTCTTTCTCGAGGAGCAGCCCGATAAGAACAGGGATGCCGACTTCCTCGAGCACCTCAATCCCGAGTCGCTGGTCACCGTGCAGGCCATCGGTGAGCCGAGCCTGGCGGCGGCCGAGGCGGAGAGTCGCTTCCAGTTTGAGCGGGTCGGTTACTTCTGCGCCGATCGCCATGCCAGCCGTGAAGGTCGGTTGGTGTTCAACCGCACCGTGGGGCTCAAGGACAGCTGGGCCAAGGTTCAGAAGCAGGAAGTCCAGAAGAAAGCACAAGATACCAAGAAGGGGTGAAGGTGAGCACCGACATGCAGATCTACAACACCTTGACCCGTCGTAAGGAGCCCTTTACCCCCATCGAGCCGGGCCGCGTGCGCATGTACGTCTGCGGCATGACCGTCTACGACTTCTGCCACCTGGGCCACGCCCGGGTGATGGTGGCCTTCGACGTCATCACCCGCTACCTGCGGGCCCAGGGTTATAACGTCACCTACGTGCGCAACATCACCGACATCGACGACAAAATCCTCCGGCGCGCCGAGGAGAACGGCGAGTCGATCGCTGCCCTCACCGAGCGCATGATCGCGGCCATGCACGAGGACGAGGCGCGTCTGGGGGTGCTACCCCCGGATCACGAGCCGCGCGCGACTCGACATATCGACGAGATCCTCGCCATGATCGAGACGCTGATCACCAAGGGCTACGCCTACGCCGCCGACAACGGCGACGTCTACTACCGGGTGCGCCGCTTCGCTGGCTACGGCAAGCTCAGCAACCGCGACCCCGACGAGATGCGCGCCGGCGCCCGCATCGATGTGGACGAGCACAAGGAGGACCCGCTGGACTTCGTGCTGTGGAAGGCGGTCAAGCCCGGCGAGGCCAGCTGGCCCTCGCCGTGGGGCGAGGGGCGGCCCGGCTGGCACATCGAGTGCTCGGCGATGTCCACCTGTTGCCTGGGCGAGACCTTCGATATCCATGGCGGCGGGCCGGACCTGATGTTCCCCCACCACGAGAACGAGATCGCCCAGAGCGAGGCGGCCACCGGCCAGGCCTACGTCAATACCTGGATGCACGCCGGGGCGGTGCGGGTGAATCATGAGAAGATGTCCAAGTCGCTGGGCAATTTCTTCACCATTCGCGAGGTATTGGCACACCACGATCCGGAGGTGGTGCGCTATTTGCTGGTGGCCAGCCACTACCGCAGCCCGATCAACTATGCACCGGCGTCGCTGCTTGATGCCCGCAAGGCGCTGGAACGCTTCTACACGGCCCTGGAAGGATGGGGCCTCGACGAAGCGGTCGATAGCACCGTCATGGGGCTGGATTCCCGCTTCGCTGCGCGTTTCACGGCGGCCATGGACGACGATTTCAATACCCCTGAAGCGCTGTCGGTACTCTTCGAGCTGGCTCGTGAACTGAACCGAGCCAAGCAGGAAGCCCCCGGCGAGGCGCCGGCGCTGGCCCGTGAACTGCGACGTCTGGGCGGCATCCTGGGGCTGCTGGGACAGGACCCTGCCACTTTTCTCAAGGGCGGGGCCGACGACCTGCCGCTCCCGGAAGGCGAGATTCAGGCCAGGATCGACGCGCGCGCTGCGGCCAAGCAGGCCCGGGACTTTGCCACCGCCGACGCCATCCGTGATGAGCTCGCCGCGCAGGGCATCCTCCTCAAGGATTCCCGCGAGGGCACGAGTTGGGTGTTCGAAAAGCCCGAACATGAGCGGTGAGTCATAAGTTTGACGTTGGAAGACGCCCGACTCACCAAGCAGGTGTGTCGGGCGTTTCGCCAACCGAGTAACCGGGAGACATCTTGGACTACACCCCCTTCAGTTACGTCACTGCCGAGAAGGCCGACCTCTATCGTGAGGTGATGCACACCTTCGTCGAGGCCAAGTCACACTTCCTGGTGCATCTGCGTCCGGAGGATGTCCAGCAGCAGATCAACGAGCCGGAATTGGCGACGGTACAGGCGGCGCTGACGCAGCTGGTCATCTGGGGCAACCTGGATGCCGAGCGCGACAACGCCCGGGTCACCAGTGTCGAGGACTACTACCGCGCCCTCTATGTCTACCAGATCACCCGCCACGGCGAGGCGGTGGAGGCGGCGCTTGCCACCTATGATCAGGAGCTGGGCCGGCGCGGCGCCCTGCAGAGGGTGGCGCTAGAGGATATCCGTGCCCGGCTGCGGGCGCTGCTGACGCTAGCCCAGAGCGAGGCGCCGGATGCCACCCAGAGCCAGCTGCTGCTGCGCGACCTGGCCGGTGTCTTTACCGATCTGGCCGAGAATGCTCGCGCCTTCATGACCGGCCTGAACCGCTCCCTGGAGAGCCAGGACAGCGATGCCGATGCCTTCCTGCTTTACAAGGAGCGAGTGATCGGCTATATCGAGCGCTTCCTTGGCGATTTGACCACCGCGTCCGGCGAGATCGCCGAGCTGATCCGCACCCTGAGCGGCGACGGTGATGGCGACCGAGAGCGCCGCGAGGCGCCGGTGGACCGGCTGCTGCGCCAGGCGGCCGAACGGGAACTGGCCGATCTGGCGCCCGGCGAATCGCTGGATGACGGCGAGCAGCGCGAGCGTGACTTTGCCGAGGCCTGGCGGCGCTGGCACGGCCACTGGGAGGGGCTGCGCGCCTGGTTCCTCGATCAACCCGGGCGCCAGGCTCAGGCTAGGCTGCTGCGCAGCAGTGCCCGGCGTGCCGTGACCCAGCTGCTGGAGATGGTCGCTCGACTTAACGAGCGGCGCATGGCGCGCAGCGATCGCTCGGCGGATTTTCGCACTTTGGCGCGCTGGTTTCTCGAGTGTGAGGATGACGGCGAGGCCCACCGCCTGTGGCGCACCGCCTTCGGCTTGACCCCGGCGCGTCATCTGGTCATCGATGCCGAGACCAGCGAGCGATGGCAGCAGGAGCCGGTGCCGGCCAGCACCCCCTGGGCCGAGGCACCCGGCATGCAGGTGCAGCCCCGCCTGCGCGCCACCGGCAGCTATCAGAAAGCCGGCCCCCCGCCCAAGTTACGTAGTCGGGCGCGGGAGCGCGAACTGCTCGCCCGCCAGCTGGCCGAGGAGGCCAGTTCCGCCCGATCCGCGCGGCGGCAGCTGGTGGAGCGAGGCGCTAAGCGGCTCTCCGAGCTGTGTGAGCGAGGCGAGCTGGATGATGGCGCCTTTCGCCTGCTGCTCAACCTGCTGGGAGATGCCCTGGCGGCCAGCCAGGGCGATGACGCCCCGGTCACCACCACGACCGCGGATGGCGGCCTGCGCATCACCTTGAGCCCGCTGGGGTCGGAGACCTCGGCCACCATCCGTACCACCGCCGGCGCCCTGAGTGGCCGTGACTATCGCCTCGAGATCCTGGACCTTGAGGAGAGCGCATGATCGAGCTGAGCGATACCCTGGAGCGCCAGCGCCTGGAGGAGCAGCGCCGTGCCCTGCGGGCGCTGCTGGCCAGGCCGCTGATTCGTGCCGACGACGCGGCCTTCCCCCTGGTGCGCCGCCATGCTGCAGCGCTGCGCGACTGGCTGGCCCGCGAGACCGGCTGGCACCTGCAGAGCGAGCGCGACTTCGTGCGCCTGCACAAGCGTCCCGCCGACAGGCGCGATGCCACCCGTCCGGCCCGGGTCGGTCGCGGCACCCAGCGCAAGACCTTCAACCGCCGCCGCTATGCGCTGTTCTGCCTGCTGCTGGCCGACCTCGAGCGTGGTGATGCCCAGATCACCCTGGGCCGGTTGGGGGAGGGGTTGGGCCAGGCGGTGAGCGACCCGGCACTCGCCGAACGCGGCCTGGCCTTCACCCTGGATCATCAGGAGGCGCGCCGCGATCTCGTGGTCGTGGTGCGTCTGCTGATGGAACTGGGCGTGCTGGTGCGGGTGGCCGGCGATGAAGAGCAGTTCCTGCGCCGCGGCCTGGAGGGCGACGTCCTCTATGACGTCGACCGGCGCGTGCTGTCGGCCCTGCTGGTCACCGCGCGGGGGCCTTCGCTGGTGGCCCTGAACGGCGCCGATGGCGAGCTCGACCTGGAGGCGCGACTGCACGCCCTGGCCGAGACCTTCGTGCCCGACACCCCGGAGGGTCGCAATCGTGAGCTGCGCCACCGACTGGCGCGCCGCCTGCTGGATGACCCCGTGGTCTACTGGCAGGAGCTCGACGAGGACGAGGCGGCCTATCTGACCAACCAGCGCGGCGTCATGCTGCGACGCCTCCAACAGGCCACCGGCCTGGTGCCCGAGGCGCGGGCCGAAGGGGTGGCACTGGTCGATCCCGACGGCGAGCTGACCGACGAGAAGATCCCGGCGGAAGGCACCGAGGGGCACCTGGCGCTGCTGATGGCCGAACGGCTGGCCGCGGTAGGTCCCGATGGCGTCAGCCTGGACGAGGCGGAAGCCTGGATTCGGGGCTGGCAGCAGGACTATCGCCGCTACTGGCGCAAGTCGGCCTGCGAGCCGGGCGCCGCGCATGGCCTATGCCGACAGACCCTGGTGCGCCTGGCGTCGCTGCGCCTGGTGACACGCCAAGGGGAGCGTATCCTGCCCCTGCCGGCCCTGGGGCGCTTCCGCGTCCAGCCGGCGGCCAGGCCCGACGACGATGGCGAGCAACTTTCCGGGCAAACGATGCGACAACCCGACCCGACAACCCGACCTGGCGGACCCCTTGAGCGATGAGTGAGCTTCCCGAACCGCGCAGCCAGCGCTGGCAGCCCCTGCGCTGTGGCCTGGTGGAGATCTTCTACTACGACGAGGAGACCTTCCATTTCCACGATGGCCGCCTGCTGCTGCGCGGTAACAACGGCACCGGCAAGTCCAAGGTGATGGCACTGACCCTGCCGTTCCTGCTCGATGGCCAGCTGATCCCCTCCCGGGTGGAACCCGACGGCGACAGCGCCAAGCGCATGGAGTGGAACCTGCTGGTGGGCGAGTACCAGGAGCGGCTGGGCTACACCTGGCTGGAGTTCGGCCGCCAGGGCGAGGCGGGGTCCGAGACCTTCACGGTGGGCTGCGGCCTCAAGGCGGTGGCAGGGCGCCCCGTGCGTTCCTGGTTCTTCACCACCCCGCAGCGCGTCGGGCGTGACCTCTTCCTGATCGAGAATGGACGTAGCCTCAGCCGCGACCGGCTGATCCAGGCGCTGGACAGCGAGGGACAGCTCTTCGATCGCGCCGCCGACTATCGGCGTGCCATCGACGAGGCGCTGTTCCACCTGGGTGAGCAGCGCTACGGTGCCCTGCTCGACCTGCTGCTGCAGCTGCGCCAACCGCAGCTGGCCAAGAAGCCCGATCCCAACCGCCTCTCCCTGGCGCTCAGCGATGCCCTGCCGCCGCTGGGTCGCGGCCTGATCGGCGAGGTCGCCGAGGCCTACCGCAGCCTGGACGCCTATCGCGAGGAGATTCAGGGCCTGAAGGAGACCGCCCGCGCCGTGGAGGCCTTCCTGGGGCACTATCGCCACTATGCCGGCATCGCCGTGCGTCGCCGCGCCGATACCCTGACCGGCGCCCACGCCGAGCATGAGCGCAATCGCGTGCAGCTGGGCAAGGATCGCCAGGAACTTCACGCCGCCGAGGCCGAACGCGATACCCTGGCCGAGGCCCGGCAGGCCCAGGAGGGCACGCTGCGGGACCTCGCGGCACGGCAGCGGACCCTGGAGGCCAGCGAGGCCATGCGCTCCGCCGAGGCGCTTGCCAATGCCGACGAGCAGGCCCGTCAGCGCGCCCAGCACGCCGAGAAGCAGGCGACGCTGTGGGAAAGGGCGCGCCGCGACCGCGAGCGGGCCGAGGCTCGTCTGCAGGAGGCCGAGCAGGCGCAGCAAGAATCCGCCGAGACCCTGCGCCAGCGGTGTGCTGAGAGTGCCGAGGTGGCCGGGGCCGCCGGGCTTGCCGCCGAGCACCAGCGGCATGCCGGCGAGCTCGAGGCGCACACTGCTGTCGATAGCGAGGCGCTGCAGCAGGCGCTGCGTGAGCTGCAGCGTCGTCGTCTGGCAGGCGTCCAGCACCTGCAGGGGCGTCTCGCGGAGGTGGAACAGGCCGAGCGGCGCTTTCACCAGGCCGAGCATGAGGCGCGTCGCGAAGAGGAGACCCTGGCCAACCGCGAGGACGATCTGCAGGAGGCCGCCGAGGCCCGGGCCGGGGTGGCCGAGTCGCTGCAGTCGGCCTGGCGCCGTCACCTGGAACGGCTGACCGAGCTGGCACCGGAGGACACGGAGGCGCTGCTGGCCGAGCTCGAGGGCTGGTGCGCTCACCTGGGCGACGCTGATCCCGCCGAGGCGGGGCTCTCCAAGGCGCGGGATACGCTGCGCGAACGCCTGGGCCGACAGCGTCTCACCCTGCAGCAGTCAGGCGAGGAGATCGAGGCGGTGCGCCACGAACTCGAGGAGGAGCGTGCTCGCCTGGAGGCCGGTGGCGAGTCCGCACCGCCCGCGCCCTACACCCGGGGCGAGGCGGCGCGCGAGGGGCGGCCGGGCGCGCCGCTGTGGCAACTGGTGGACTTCAAGCCCGAGCTGGCCGACGCGCCGCGTGCCGGCCTGGAGGCGGCCCTGGAGGCCGCCGGCCTGCTGGACGCCTGGCTGATGCCCGACGGCCAATTGCTCGCGGCCGAGACCTGGGACAGCCTGCTGGTGCCCGAGGCCGAGGCGCCGGGCACCAGCCTGGCGGACGCGCTCTGTCCCGACCTTCATGGCGAGCCGCCGGTGGCCCGTGAGGTGGTCGAGCGCCTGTTGGCGAGCATCGGGATAGGCGACTCCGTGGCCTTCGCCTGGGTCAGCGAGACTGGCCACTGGCGGCTGGGGCCGCTGCGTGGCCAGTGGGGCAAGCCGGCGGCGGTGCATATCGGCCATGCGGCGCGGGAGGCCGCCCGACAGCGGCGCCTGGCGGCCATCGAGGAGGAGCTCTCCGCGCTGGCCCGCCAGCGGGCCGAGATCGCCGCCGAGCTGGAGGCCCTGGCAGCGCGCCTGGCGGCAGCCGAGCAGGAGTGGCGGCAGCGGCCCACCGCCCAGTTGCTGCGCGACGCCCATGCCACTGAGGCAGCGGCGCGCCGTGCCCGGGATCTGCAGGCCGAACGCCTGGAGCGGGCCCGGGAGGCGCTGGATAGTGCCCGCGAGGCGCTGGAGGCGCTGCGCGGCGAGCTCTATCAGGCCGCCGAGGATCTGTGCCTGCCCGCCGAGCGTGAGGCACTGGGGCGGGTCGAGTCTGCCTTGGGCGACTATCGGCTGGCCATTGGTGAGCTGTTCCAGGCCGTCAGGGCGAGCGACGAGGCCCGGCGACGCCATGGCGAGCGAAGCGAGGAGACCGAGGCCGCCCGGGAAGCACTACAACAGGCGACGTGGGAGCACGCCGAGGCCACCGAGCAGGCCAGGGAAGCCGCGGTGCGTCGGGATACCCTGCGCGAGTCCATGGGGGCCGAGGTGCAGGCCCTGGAGCACCAGCTGGAGGCGATTCGCCTGGAGCGTGAGCGGCTGGTCCACGAACAGCGTGAGCTCGAGCAGCGCCACAGCGAGCTGCTCGGCAAGGTGGCGCGCTTCGAGGAGAAGGTCGACAACGACGAGCAACGCCTGGCCGAGTGGGACGGGCGACGCCTCGAGGCCATCGACGCCTTCCGCGCCCTGGTGGACGAGGGGCTGCTGCGCGTCGCCGCCCCCGAGGCCTTCGCCGAGCGCGAGCCGCCCGCCTCCTGGGCGCCGGATCCCGCCGTGCGTCTGGCCCGGGCCGCCGCCCAGGCCACACACCACCTGAATGCCGACGATGACAGCTGGCATGCCCACCAGGGCAGGCTGCACGAGCATATCAAGCTGCTCACCGACGTCCTGTCGCGTGGCGGCCACGATTGCCTGGCCGAGGCGCGTGACGACCTGCTGCTGGTGCGCATCATCTTCCAGGGGCGGCGCCAGGACCCCGATGCCCTGGGGCGTCAGCTGAGCGAGGAGATCACCCAGCGTCAGGCACTGCTCAATGCCCGGGAGCGCGAGCTGCTGGAGAACTACCTGATCGACGAGGTGGCCAGCCATATTCAGGAGCGCATCACCGCTACCGAGCGCGATGTCATGAGAATGAACCGCGAGTTGGAGAGTCGCCCCACCAGCACCGGCATGCGCCTGCGCATCCGCTGGGAGCCGCTGAGTGAAGGCCAGAGCGCCGGCGGACTGACGGCCCCCGCGGGGCTGGCCGATGTCTGCCAGCGGCTGCGCCGCCAGGCTCTGGACGCCTGGTCCCCCGAGGATCGCGAGGTGGTGGGTGACTTCCTGCGCCGGCGCATCGAGGAGGCCCGGGCCAGCGATGAGGGCGGTGCCCTGCAGGAGATCCTCGAGCGTGCCCTGGACTACCGCTTCTGGCACCGCTTCGTGGTCGACCGCCATCAGAACGGCCAGTGGCGTCCGGCCTATGGACCTGCCTCCGGCGGCGAGCGGGCGCTGGTGATCACCCTGCCGCTGTTCGCCGCCGCGGCCAGCCACTACAGCAGCGCGCATTATCTTGCCCCGCGAATGGTGATGCTCGACGAGGTCTTCGCCGGCATCGATGACGATGCCCGGGCGAAGAGCATGGGGCTGCTGGCCCAGTTCGACCTGGACGCCATCATGACCTCGGAACGCGAGTGGGGCTGTTACCCGGACGTGCCGGGCCTGGCCATCGCCCAGCTGGTGCGTCGCGAGGGGGTCGAGGCGGTCCACGTCACCCGCTGGCAGTGGGATGGACGCCGCCGGGTGCGCGACGAGGAGCCGGTATCCCAGGCACGCGAGTCTGCTCCCCTGGCGGCTGATGAAATAGCAGGTGGCGGCATGGACAGCCTGTTCTGATGGAGCCTGAACGCCTGCAGCGTCTACTGGGCGGAAACGAACTCGCACGCCTGCGCCACAAGCTGGCGCGCAAGCTGTTGCGTGATGGTGGCGGGCGGCTCTCCCTGAGCCGGGTCAGCGACGCCGAACGGGCCGCCGTGGAGCGCCTGATCGGGCGCTCTCCCCGCCAGGGCAAGTCGCTGAGCGTGGAGCTGGAGGCCTTGTCCCGGGCGCTGGCCAGAGCCGGCGTGGCGGCCGACCTTCGCGTTGCCCTGGAAGCGCTCGATGGCCCTCTGATCGATGCGCGTGCCGAGCGCGAGGCCGAACGGCGGCGCTGGAAGGAAATGCTGGACGGCTATCGCCGGAGGGCCGAGCTTCTCGGGGTGGCCGATTGGCTGGAGGCACTGCAGGCCAACGGGCTGCTCAAGCGGCTGGCGAGGGGCAATGAATCCCAGGGCCAGAGGCTTCTCGAACAAGCACTCGGCGTGCTGGAGCGCCTGCCGGTTCAGGGCCTGAGCCTGAGCGCCCTGGCGGCCGAGTGTCTGGGCGATGCCCATGGCCTGGATGCCGGCAGGCCGGTAGCCGCCCTGGTGCGTCGGGCCTTGGCGCGTCACTGGCGGGGCGGGGTCGCCCGGGTGGATTCCGACGAGCGCAGCCTCTGGGCCCATGCCGGCGTACTGATGGGCGGTGATATCACCAGCGCGGTGTTGACCTGGCGGCTTCCCGTGCGCCCCGGGCAGTCTCTGGATAGGGCCCTGTCCTGTTACTGCCAACAGGCGGAGCCGAGCTGGCTGACCCTGCGCCAACTGCTGCGCCATCCCCCGGCGTGGGCGTGTGCGGGGCGGGATGTCTTCGTCTGCGAGAATCCCGCCGTGCTGGCCGAGGCCGCCGAGCGGCTGGGAGCCGCAGGTGCGCCACTGGTGGTCACCTGGGGCCAGCCGGGTGCCGCCGTACTCACCCTGCTGGAGCAGCTGGAGGCCGCCGGCGCCGTGCTTCACTATCATGGCGATTTCGACTGGGCGGGCATCAGGATCGCCAACGCTCTGCTTGAGCGCTTCGCCATGCGGCCCTGGCGGATGGGAGTCGGGGATCTTCTGGAGTATGCGGATCTCGGTGGCAGGCTTTTGGCGGGACGCCCGCGCGAGGCGCGCTGGGATCCCAAGCTGCGATCTGCCCTGGAGGCGCGGGGCAGGGCGGTTCATGAGGAGCAACTGATCGACATCCTGCTCGGCGATCTTCGTCTTGGGTAAAGCAGCCAGGCTGGATCGCCAACCATCAGGGGGTGGCACTGCGTGAACCATTCGCGGGCAGAAGGAGCCATGCGCCGTTTCGGCGTTGATGGACCATCTGACAGGTAATCTGTACAGGCCTTATACTCGGGATACATTCTCAAGCAAGCGGGTGAACATGATGATTCCTCTCCTGTCTCGTTGTGCAGCGTTGGCCGCAGGTACGTTGATGGCCTTCTCGGTCCAGGCGCAGGCGCCCGTGGTGGTCTCCTCCAAGATCGATACCGAGGGCTCGGTGCTCGGCCAGCTCATCCTGCAGCGCCTCGAACAGGGCGGTATCGAGGTCGAGGATCGTCTTCAGCTGGGGGCCACCAGCATCGTGCGCGAGGCGCTGATCGCCGGCGAGATCGACCTCTACCCCGAGTACACCGGCAACGGCGCCTTCTTCTTCGACATGGCCGACAGCCCGGTGTGGAACGATGCCGAGCAGGCCTACCAGACCGTGAAAGAGAAGGATCTCGCCCAGCATAGCCTGGTCTGGCTGACCCCGGCCCAGGCCAATAACACCTGGGCGATCAGCGTGCGCGGTGAGCTCGCCCGCGAGCATGACCTGGCAAGCCTCGAGGACTTGGCGGCCTATCTCGAGGAGGGCGGCGAGTTCAAGCTGGCCGCCAGCGCCGAGTTCGTTGAATCGCCCCAGGCTCTGCCGGCCTTCCAGGAGGCTTATGACTTCGAGCTTTCCGATGACCAGCTGCTGGTGCTCTCCGGGGGCAATACGGCGGCCACCATGCGCGCCGCCGCCCAGCAGACCAATGGCGTCAATGCCGCCATGACCTACGCCACCGACGGTGGCCTGCAGGCCCTGGATCTGGTGGTCATGGAGGATACCCTTAGCGTGCAGCCGGTCTATCAGCCCACTCCGGTGGTGCGCAAGGAGGTGCTCGAAACCTATCCCGAGATCGAGACGCTGCTCGAGCCGGTGTTCCGGGCCCTGGACCTGGAAACCCTGCAGCGACTCAACGGCGACGTGGCAGTGAATGGCCGCGCACCTGCCGCGGTGGCCGCCGACTTCCTCGACACCCTGGGCGACTGAGGCCATCTTGCGCACCCCGCGACCCGCCCCCAACGTGGTCCTGCTCATCCTGGCGCTGGTCGGTCTGACGGCCTGGCTGGGGCTGGAGTCGGTTAGCGTGGCGGCCAACCGCATCGTGCCCGGGACCGGCTATCGGGTCGTCGAGGTCATCGGAGGCGGCGCTTTGCTGGTCACCACGCTGCCCTGGCTGGCCCTCGCCGGGCTTGCCTGGCGGCCCTCGCGCACGCGTTTCATCGTGGCCCTGGTGATCGTGGTATTGATGCTCTCGGCGCTGCCCGCCTGGCTGGCGCTGTCGGCCGCTATGCTGGTCGAGGGTGGCCAGGCTCGGCTGGGCATCGCTGCCGGCCTCTGGGTGGTGTTCTTCCTACTGCTGCTGGCGATGATTGAGCTGCGCACCCGCCTGGCCCTGTCGCGGCTGGTTGGCTGGGCGTTGCTGTTGCCGCCCGTGGCGATCGTGGGGCTTGGCGTCGCGCGCTGGCTGTCTGCGCTGGCGCTGTGGCAGGAGTATCGCAGTCGCAGCGACCAGTTCCTGGGGGCCCTTGGTGAGCATCTGCTGCTGGTGGGGGCGGCGGTGGGGGCGAGCCTGGTGCTTGGCGTAGGCCTGGCGCTGGCCATGCGCCGCTGGCCCGGTCTTCAGAGGGTCGGCTTCGGCGTGCTCAACTTTCTGCAGACGATCCCCAGCATCGCACTCTTCGGCTTGCTGCTGGCACCGCTCGCCTGGCTGTCGGCCCAGGTTGGCTGGCTGGCGGCGCTGGGGGTCAGCGGCATCGGCTGGGCACCGGCGCTGCTGGCGCTGGTGGGCTACAGTCTGCTGCCCATGGTGCGTAACACCTTCGTCGCCCTAGAGGCGGTCGACCCTGGGGTGATCGATGCCGCGCGCGGCATGGGCATGAGCCGCAGCCAGGTGTTTCGCCAGGTGCGCCTGCCGCTGGCGCTGCCGGTGATCCTCGAGGGCATCCGCATCACCACCGTCCAGGCCATCGGGCTGACCGCGGTGGCCGCGCTGATCGGTGCCGGCGGCCTCGGTACCTTCATCTTCCAGGGGCTGGGCCAGGCCGCCATGGATCTGGTGCTGCTGGGGGCGCTGCCCATCCTGGTGCTGGCGCTGCTGGTGGATGCCCTGCTGGGCGCCCTGACCGACATCCTGCGCCCGGGAGTGGCCGAATGATCGACCTGATCCATGTCACCAAGCGCTTCGGCGCCGCTACCGCGGTGGACGACATCTCGCTCAGCGTGGCGCAGGGTGAGCTCTGCGTGCTGGTGGGGACCTCCGGCTGCGGCAAGTCGACCACGCTGCGCATGATCAACCGCCTGATCGAGCACAGCGAAGGTGAGATCCATATCGATGGCCAGCAGATCCGCCGCTTCCGCGAGCAGACCCTGCGCAGGCGAATGGGCTATGCCATCCAGAGCACCGGGCTCTTTCCCCACTGGACGGTGGCCCGCAATATCGGCCTGGTGCCGCGCCTGCTCAAGTGGCCGGCGGCGCGTGTCCAGGCGCGGGTTGAGGAATTGATGGCGTTGCTGGGGCTCTCCATGGAGGCGTTTGCCGGCAAGTACCCTCACCAGCTCTCCGGGGGGCAGGCGCAACGGGTCGGGGTCGCACGGGCGCTGGCCGCCGATCCCGACATCCTGCTGATGGATGAGCCCTTCGGCGCCCTGGACCCGATCACCCGGGAGAGCCTGCAGGATGAGTTGCGCACGCTGCAGGCCCGGCTGCACAAGACCATCGTCTTTGTCACCCACGACATGGACGAAGCGCTGCGCTTGGCGGACCGCCTGGTGGTGATGCACCAGGGGCGGATCGTGCAGCAGGGGCGGCCCTTGGAGCTGCTGCGCGAGCCGGCGGACGGCTTCGTTGAGTCGCTGCTGGGCGGTGAGGACCGCGGCCTCAAGGAGGCGGCGCTGCTGCCAGTTAGCCAGCGGATGCTGCCGCTGGGGCCGCGGCTGCTGGCGCGTGAACGGATCGGCCAGCAGGCCAGCCTGCGCGAGGCGCTCTCGCTGATGCTGTGGCGCCATGCCGAGCGGCTTACCGTGGTCGACGATGACGATCTGCCGGTGGGCGAACTCTCCCTGCGTCGCCTGGTGGGAGCACGCAGCGATGGTTGAGTGGCGTCGCTGGCGGGTGCCGCTGGGCTGGCTGGCGTTGTTGCTGGCGGCCACGCTGGGCATGGGGCAGCTGGAGGGGGTGTTTCGCTGGATCGAGTCGGACAGCCGCCAGGTGATCTATGCCCGGGCCGACTTCCTGACCCTGCTGGGGCGCCATCTGCTGGTGGTGAGCGTGGCCGCCGTGCTGGCCATCCTGGTGGGGGTGGGGGGGGCCATCGCCGCCACTCGCCGCTGGGGACGCGACTTCCTGCCGCTGGTCAGCCAGCTGGCCTCCATCGGCCAGACCTTTCCGCCGGTGGCGGTGCTGGCGCTGGCGGTGCCGGTGCTGGGCTTCGGTACCCTGCCGATCATCGTCGCGCTACTGCTTTACGGCCTGCTGCCGATCGTGCGCAACACCCTGGCCGGGCTCGAGGGCATCGACCCCGGGGTGATGGAGGCGGCGCGTGGTATGGGCATGAGCCCCAGCCAGATCCTGCGCCAGGTGGAGCTGCCGCTAGCCGCGCCGGTGATACTGGCTGGGGTGCGTACCTCGGTGACCATCAACATCGCCACGGCGGCCATCGGCGCCACGGTGGGGGCCAGCAACCTGGGCGATCCGATCATCTCGGGGATCGTCAACGGCAACACCGCCTATGTGGTCCAGGGGGCCTTGCTGATCGGCTTGCTGGCGATCAGCGTGGACAGCTTCTTTGCTCGGCTGCCGTTGGCCAGCGCTCACTGAGCGGTGGTGGCGAGTGGATCTTTTCTGTGACGTTTCGGGGACTACCCAACAGCTTCAGCTTACGTTAACGTCAAACCTGTTGCGTTGACCGTTCCCGGGGCGATCCCCTGGCGGAGCGGCCTATTAAGGACAACACTGCCCCCAAAAGGGGCACAGGATCACGACGATGACAACAACACAGGATATCCACGAGCCGACCTTCCTGGCCGGTGACGAGTTCAGCATTCCCACCTTCCGGCTGCTCAAGCAGGACGGCACCCTCCACGAGGGCGCCAAGGCACCCGACCTCGAACACGACAAGGCCTTGGCCATCTATCGCGCCATGGTGGCCACCCGCGTGCTCGACGAGCGCATGCTGGCCGCCCAGCGCCAGGGACGCCTCTCCTTCTACATGCAGTGCACCGGCGAGGAGGCGGCGGTGATCGGGGCCACGGCGGCGCTGGACGATGCCGACATGATCATGGCCCAGTATCGTGAGCAGGGTGCCCTGGTCTATCGCGGCTTCACCTTCGACGAGTTCATGAACCAGCTGTTCGGCAACGAACTGGACTACGGCAAGGGGCGCCAGATGCCGATCCATTATGGGTCGCGCAAGCTGCACTACATGACCATCTCCTCGCCGCTGGCCACCCAGATCCCCCAGGCCACCGGTTACGCCTATGGCCAGAAGCTCGCCGGCGAGGGCCATTGCACCACGGTGTTCTTCGGCGAGGGCGCCGCCTCGGAGGGCGACTTCCATGCCGCCCTGAACATGGCGGCGGTCCACGAGGTGCCGGTGATCTTCTTCTGTCGCAACAATGGCTATGCGATCTCCACCCCCTCCATCGAGCAGTTTGCCGCCGACGGCGTTGCACCGCGGGCCTTCGGCTATCGCATGCACGTGATCCGTGTCGATGGCAACGACATCCTGGCGGTCTACTCGGCCGCCCGGGAAGCGCGCCGCCTTGCCGTGGAGCACAACCAGCCGGTGCTCATCGAGGCCATGAGCTATCGCCTGGCCGCCCACTCCTCCTCGGACGACCCTTCCGGCTACCGTTCAAAGAAGGAGGAGGAGGCGTGGCGCGAGAAGGATCCCATCCTGCGCATGCAGCGTTGGTTAATCGACCTGGGCTGGTGGAGCGAGGACGAGGAGAAAGCCCTTCAGGAGAGCCTGCGCCGCGAGGTGCTGGAGACCATGAAGCGAGCCGAGAAGCGTCCGCCACCGCCGCTGGACAGCCTGGTGACCGATGTCTATGCCGACGTTCCCCCGGAGCTGCAGCGCCAGCTCGACGCCTTGAAAACGCATATTCGCCACTACCCTGAGGCCTACCCCAAGGGAGCGCGTTCCCTGGATCCGGACGTGCAGGCCGGTGACGATGTCGCGGCCAAGGGAGGGGAGTGAGATGCCCACCATGAACCTGTTGCAAGCCATCAATAACGCCCTGGACATCGCCATGGGCGAGGACGACAAGGTGCTCTGCTTCGGCGAGGACGTGGGCAGCTTCGGCGGAGTCTTCCGTGCCACCAGCCACCTGCAGGAGAAGTACGGCCGCGCACGCTGCTTCAATACGCCGCTAGTGGAGCAGGGCATCATCGGCTTCGCCAACGGCCTGGCCGCCCAGGGCTCGGTGCCGGTGGCGGAGATCCAGTTCGCTGACTACATCTTTCCGGCCTTCGACCAGATCGTCAACGAGACCGCCAAGTTCCGCTACCGCTCCGGCGATCTCTTCAATGTTGGAGGGCTGACCATCCGCGCGCCCTACGGCGGCGGCATCTCCGGCGGCCACTACCACTCCCAGTCGCCGGAGGCCTACTTCACGCACACGCCCGGTCTCAAGATCGTGGTGCCCCGCGACCCCTACCAGGCCAAGGGCCTGTTGCTGGCCTCCATCCGCGACCCCGACCCGGTGATCTTCTTCGAGCCCAAGCGTCTCTACCGCGCCGCGGTCGGCGAGGTGCCGGAGGAGGACTACCAGCTGCCCATCGGTGAGGCCGAGGTGACCAAGGAGGGAACCGATGTGACCCTGGTCGGCTGGGGGGCCCAGATGGAGGTGATCGAGCGTGCCGTGGAACTGGCGGAGAAGGACGGCATCTCCTGCGAGGTGATCGACCTGCGCACCCTGCTGCCCTGGGATCAGGATAGCGTCGCCGAGTCGGTGTTCAAGACCGGCCGGCTGGTGGTCACCCACGAGGCGCCGCGCACCGGGGGTTTTGCCGGCGAGATCGCCGCGGCCATCCAGGAACGCTGCTTCCTGTACCTGGAATCGCCCATTGCTCGGGTGACCGGCCTGGATACGCCCTTCCCGCTGACGCTGGAGAAGGAGTATCTGCCGGATCACCTGAAGATCGTCGAGGCCATCCGCGCCAGTGTGAATTTCTGACGACCGGGTTCAGGACAGGAGAGACGAGATGACAGAGTTCAAGCTGCCCGATATCGGCGAAGGTATCGTGGAGTGCGAGGTAGTGGAGTGGCGCATCAAGGAGGGTGACGTCATCGAGGAGGATCAGCCGGTCGTCGAGGTGATGACCGACAAGGCGCTGGTCGAGATCACCGCGCCGGAGGCGGGACGGGTCACCCGGCTATACGTGCCTAAGGGCGAGATCGCCCGCGTTCACGCCCCGCTGTTCGCCTATGAGGCTGAGGCTCAAATAGAGACAGAGACCGAAGGCGAGTCAACGGCCGCGCCGCAGACACCGGAGGCGTCTAAGGGCGAGTCCGCCGGGACAGCCCCCGCGCCCGCCGAACCTGCCCCGCGCCCGGCTGCGGCCTCGACGTCCGAGACCCCGCCGGCCGTTGGACTCGGCCCCCATGGGCGCATTCCGGCGAGCCCGGCGGTGCGGCGCCTGCTGCGCGAGCATGGCTTGCGTCTCGAGCAGGTGCCGGGCTCCGGCAAGCAGGGGCGGGTGCTGAAGGAGGATATCCAGGCCTTCCTGGAGCGCGGCGGCACTGCCGCCGCGGAGTCGGCGCCTGCCAGCGAAACGGCGTCCTCGACCGGCGAGGCGGAGGTTCGCGTCGAGCCCCTGCGCGGCGTGCGCGCGGCCATGGCCCGCCAGATGGTGGCCTCGGCGTCGACGATTCCGCATTTCCAGTACGGCGAGGAGCTCGATGTCACCGAGTTGCTGGCGCTGCGCGAGCGTCTCAAGCCGGTGGCCGAGGCGCAAGGTACGAAGCTTACCCTGATGCCGTTTTTCATGAAGGCCATGGCGCTGGCGATCCGCGACTTCCCGATCCTCAACAGTCGCCTCAACGAGGCAGGTGACGAGATCCACTACCTGCCGTCCTGCAACATCGGCATGGCGGTGGATGGCAAGGCGGGGCTGATGGTGCCCAACGTCAAGGGGGTGGAGAGTTTGACCCTGCTGGAGATCGCCGGCGAGATCCAGCGGCTGACCCATGAGGCCCGCGAGGGCAGGGTGGCGGCCGCCGACCTGAAGGGCGGCACCATCAGCATCTCCAACATCGGCGCACTGGGCGGCACCTATGCGGCGCCGATCATCAATGCCCCGGAGGTGGCCATCGTCGCCATCGGCAAGAGCCAGTGGCTGCCGCGCTTCGACAGCAACGATGCGGTGGTGAAGCGGGCGATCATGACCGTCACCTGGGCGGGGGATCACCGCCTGATCGATGGCGGCACCATCTCACGCTTCTGCAACGCCTGGAAGGGTTATCTCGAAGCGCCGGAGACCATGCTTCTTCACCTTGGATAAGCCATGAGTGCGCCATCATGACCCAGGCGTCCCTGCAGCAGTTCTACATTCCGGAAGAGCAGTCGATCTACCTGCTCAGCCACGACGATGCTCGTAAGCTCAAGGCGTGGGTGGCGCTGTGTCAGGCCCAGCTGGAGCAGCTGGGCTACCGGGATATCGAACTGATCGGCAAGGGCGCCTACGGCTTCGTCTTCGCTGGGCTGACCGCGGGTGTTTCCAGCCCCCGCGAGGAGTACGTCTTCAAGTTCACCCGCGTCAACCTGCCCCAGCACCTCCAGGACCGCCTGGAGGAGGAGGCCTTCATGCTGGAGCAGGTCGACCACCCTCGGGTGCCCAAGCTGATCGTCTTCCAGCGGGTGCGCAGCCAGTCGATCCTAGTGATGCAGCGCGCCCCGGGCTTCAACATGGAGGAGGTCTCGCTGCGCGAGGGACGGTTGTCTCCGCGGCTGTTGGTGCGCATCGCCGACCAGCTGGCCGATATCCTGCGCACCCTGCGCCGCGAGAGCGGGCCGGCCGGCAGGCCGGTGGTGCATGGCGACATCAAGCCCTCCAACCTGGTCTTCGACGATGCCCAGGAGACCATCGCGCTGATCGACTGGGGCTCCTCGGTGTTCGCCCAGCTTGACGCCAGCCTGCAGTTCGTGGCGACCAACGTCATGGAGCTGATGTCGGACAACCTGCAGCAGACCAACGCGCGGCTGGGCGATGTCTACTTCATCGGCGAGGAGCAGCTCAACGGGGCGCTCTCCTCGCCGCGTTTCGACGAGCAGGGCGCGGCGGCCACCCTCTACGCCCTGGCCTCGGCGCAATCCTGTCGCTTCGGCCAGCGGGCCATTCCCGCCACTTCGCTGGGGCTGCCCATGGAGTTTGCGCGCATGCTCGATGGCATGCTCGACCCCGACCCGCGCACCCGCATGCGCGCCGGCGACCACTTCATCCGCGAGATGCCAAGGCTCGCCCGCCTGGTGATGCTCGACCTGCCCACGCCCCAGGAGGCCCCCCTGGTGCCGGTCTGGAGCCGGCCGGCCGGGCGCGAGATCGACACCGTGGTCTACAGCTCGCGCAAGTCCTTCCTGCGCGAGGAGGGCGGGCGCGAGACCCTCAACGACGTCAACGACGTCCAGCTCGATCGCTACTACAAGAACTTCATGCAGAACATGGGCGAGACCGAGAAGGCCTTCCTGGCGGCGGTGAGCCGGCTGGGCAAGTACCCGGTGGTGGGTGGGCTGGCGGTGCGCTGGGAGGCCGAAGGCGTCTACATCGACACCTCGCTCAACCTGCACGATCCCCAGCGCCGCACCGCCTTCATCACTGCGGTCAACAACATGGTCACGCTGGCCCGGGCGATCCACCGTCGCGGTATCTTCAAGAGCTGCCTGTTCAATGCCCGCGACACCCTGCACCTGGATCGGCAGAGCGTCGAGGAGCCCTTCGTGCCCCTGCCGGGCATGCGCCTGCACTATGAGGTCAATGCCGTGCCGGAGCTGGAGGACCGCTCGCGCCTGCACAGCTACTTCGAGGATGGTCCCGACCCGGAGGAGTTCCTGGTGCTGCCCGAGGCGATCATCGTCTCGCTGGAGGCACTCAACGAGATCCACCATACCGGCATGATCATCTTCGAGGCGCTGGCCCAGCACCTCAAGATTCACAGCCATTACCGGCTGCTCGACCCCTCCCGGGAGGCGGAGTTTCGGCGCCGCCTGGATGATATCCTCGAGGCGGTGGGGCTGATCGAGGGGCTCGGGGTGTCAGGCTTCATGAAGATGCCCTACAAGGACACCCGCTTCTTTGCTCATATCGAGCGCCAGCCGGAGCGCTTCTATCCGCGCAATCCTCGGCAGGCCGCCGAGTAGCGCGATCAGCGCGGCGCAGAGATCATTCTCTTGCTTTCTCGGGCACGGCGCCGCGCCTTTCCATGATCAATTGCCCATGGCCTGCGGCAGCCAGGTGACGATGCCGGGGAAGAGGCTGATCAGCACCACCCCGAACATCATCAGGAAGAAGAACGGCATGGCCGCCCAGGCGATCGACAGGATATTGCGCCCCGTCATGCCCTGCAGCACGAAGAGGTTGAAGCCGACCGGCGGGGTGATCTGCGACATCTCCACCACGATCACCAGGAAGATGCCGAACCAGATCAGGTCGATGCCGGCGGCCTCGACCATGGGCAGCATGATGGAGGTGGTCAGCACCACCACCGAGATGCCGTCCAGGAAACAGCCCAGCAGGATGAACAGGACCGTCAGCGCCGCGAGCAGCATGACGGGTGACAGCCCCAGGGTGCCGATCCAGGCGGCGAGCTCCCGGGGCAGGCCGGTGAAGCCCATGGCGGCAGTGAGGAAGGCGGCGCCTGCCAGGATAAAGGCGATCATGGTCGAGGTGCGCACCGCCCCGAGCAGGGCGTCGCGGAACACCGTGCCGTCCATGCTGCCCTGGGTACTGGCCAGCAGCAGCGAGAGCACCACCCCTACGGCCGCCGCCTCGGTGGGGGAGGCCAGGCCGGCATAGATCGAGCCGATAACCCCCACGATCAGGGCCAGCAGGGGAATCAGGCGACGTGCCCGACGCAGCTTCTCGCCCAGCGGCAGGCCGGTCTCGGCGGGCGGTATCTTGTCCGGGAAGCGCCAGGCCCAGAGCATCAGGTAGCCGGCAAACAGCGAGATCAGCAGCAGGCCCGGGAAGATGCCGGCCATGAAGAGGCGCGCGATGGACTGGTCGGTGGCCACGCCGTAGACGATCAGGATGATCGAGGGCGGGATCAGCAGGCCGAGGGTCGCCGAGCCGGCCAGCGTACCGATGACCAGCTGTTCGTCATAGCCGCGGCGGGTGAGTTCGGGAATGGTCATCCTGCCCATGGTGGCGCAGGTGGCCGCCGAGGAGCCGGAGACGGCGGCGAACAGCCCGCAGCCCACCACGTTGGTGTGCAGCAGGCGGCCCGGGATGCGCTGCATCCAGGGCGAGAGGCCGGTGAACATGTCGTCGGCGAGCCGTGAGCGGAAGAGGATCTCGCCCATCCAGATAAACATCGGCAGGGCGGTGAGCTCCCAGCTGTAGCTCTCGCCCCAGACGTTGGAGGCGAGTACGTCGCCGGTGGGCACCGAGGTGAACTGCGAGAGGCCGAGCCAGCCCAGCCCCAGCAGCGAGAAGGCCACCCAGACGCCGCTGCCGAGCAGCAGCAGCAGGGTGGCGAACAGTACCGTCATCATCACGAGCATGGTATGTCTCCCGGGCTCATTCCTGGCCGCTGTCGTCGATGGTGAAGCTGGAGGGCCGGGTCACGGCGGTCACCAGGGTGGCCAGCCAGGCCTCGGCCAGTGCCAGGCAGAAGAGCAAGACCCCGGTGAGCATGGCCGACTGGGGAATCCACAGCGGGATGCTCAGCAGGCCGTAGGAGGTCTCGTTGAAGGCGATGCTGTCGTCCAGCAGCCAGTAGAGGTACCAGCCGAGATAGAGGCTGAGCACCAGGGCAATGCTCAGGCAGAAGAGCTCGACGAAGGCGCGAGGCGCGGCGGGGAGCCGGCCGATCAGCAGCGTCACGCGGATATGGCCCCCATGCACGAAGGTATAGGCGAGCCCCAGGAAGCTGGCGCCCACCAGCAGGAAGCCGGAGATTTCCGAGAGGCCGGGAATCGCCAGGCCGATGCGGTCGCCGCCGATCCCGGTCGCGATGCGATCGACGATGCGCCCGAGGATCTGGGCGGTGATCAGCGCGCAGATCAGGCAGAGGCAGAGGGCGGCGAGGTAGCCGCCCAGGTTGTAGAGCGGTCGCAGACGATAGGTCATGGCGGGAAACCGGAAGCAGGGCCGGGGCGAGACCTCGGCGGGTGGCGGGTTCAGTCGCGGGCGGCCTGGTAGGCCTCGAGGATGGCGGCCCCCTGGTCGCCGGCGCGGCCGGCCCACTCCTCGGTCATGGTCTCGCCGACCTCCTGGAGCAGTTCGGCGAGTTCGGGGGTCGGCTCGCTGACCTCGATGCCGTTCTCCTTGAGCACCGCGAGGGCCTCGTCGGTCTCCTGACGGCTCATCTCCCAGCCGCGCGTCTCGGCCTCGGCGGCGGCGTCCAGGACCGCCTGGCGGGTGGCCTCATCGAGGCGCGAGAAGGCCTTCTCGCTGACGATCACCATGTTCTTGGGCAGCCAAAGCTGGGCGTGGTTGAAGTGGCTCAGGTAGTCCCAGGCCTTGGTGTCGGCGCCGGTGGCCGGCGAGGTGATCATGGCATCGACGCGACCGGTGCTGAAGGCGGTGGGGATGTCCGGTACCTCGACCTGGGTCGGCACGGCGCCGACCAGCTGGGCGATCCGCTCGCTGGCGGTGTTGTAGGCGCGCATGCTGAGGTTCTTGAGGTCGTCGCCGGACTCGATGGCCTGGTTGGTGTAGATCCCCTGGGGCGGCCAGGGGACAGCGAAAAGCAGACGCAGCTGCTGTTCGGCAAGCTCCTCGGCGATGACCTCGCGGGAGGCCTCCCACAGGGTCTGGGCATCCGCGTAGCTGGAGGCCAGGTAGGGCACCGAGTCGACCTCGAAGATCGCGTTCTCGTTGGCCAGGCGGGACATGATCAGCTCACCGATGGGCACGATGCCGCGGCGTACCGCGTTCTTGATCTCGGCGTGTCCGATCAGCGAGCCGTTGGCATGCACGGTGATGTCCAGTTCGCCATCGGTGGCGTTGCGAACCTCGTCGGCGAATTCGCGAATGTTGATGGTGTGAAAGGTCATGTCGCCGTAGGGCGTGGGCATGTCCCACTCGGTCGCCGCCTGTGCGGTGCTGCCCAGGGTAGCAAGACCGATGGTGATGGCCGCGGTCAGCGGCAGAAGGGAGAAGCGGGCTGTCATGTTGTGGCTCCTTGAGTCAGCTCGTGTTGTGACGCCAGACGGCGCAAGGCGACGCGAAAGCTCAGTGAGCGGGCCGTCCAGCTAGAGTCTAGCGAGTGTGGACCAAGAAGGTCCGGCGTGTGATACCTCGCCAATCAACGCTCTTGGCCAGCCTGTCGAAACAAGCGTTGATCGGCGGCGATAAGCGCCTTAACTAAACAGGGTATCCGGCAAGGAGTACATTGACAGCTGCTGAACGAAACACCGCTTGGAGGAAGGGGAACATGAAAACCCTACTGCTCAACGCCGATATGGGCGAGAGCTTCGGCCCCTGGGTCATGGGGCTGGATCATGAGGTGATGCCTTACGTGGATTTGGCCAACGTGGCCTGCGGTTTCCACGCCTCTGACCCCGATGTGATCCGCATGACGGTACGACTGGCCAAGCGCCATGGTGTCACCGTGGGCGCCCATCCCGCCTATCCGGACATGGTCGGCTTCGGTCGGCGTTCGATGGCCTGCTCTGCCGAGGAAGTCGAGAACCTGGTGCTCTACCAGATTGGTGCTCTGGCGGGGGTCTGCCGGGCCGAGGGCCTGGAGGTCGGTTACGTCAAGCCCCATGGCGCGCTCTACAACGACATGATGCGTGACACCGAGATCCTCGATGCGGTGATGCGGGCGCTGGTGGCTTTCGATGCCCGCTTGCCACTGATGGTGATGGCCACCCGGGATCCCTCGGCGCAGCGTGAGCTTGCAGCGCGGCATGGTGTGACGCTGTGGTTTGAGGCTTTTGCCGATCGCGCCTACGATGGCGAGGGACGACTGGTCTCACGACGAGAATGGGGGGCTGTACACCACGATCCCGAGGTGATCGTCGGCCAGGCGCAGCGCATCGCGCTGGGCGATGCGCTGATCGCCAATGACGGCAGCGAGCTGGTGCTGGCCGCTGACACCCTCTGCGTGCATGGTGACAACCCAGAGTCGATTGCCGCCATCAAGGCGATCCGTGCCGCGTTCAATGAGCTTGCCCGTACTTCATGAGTTCAGCATGAGTCCAGCACCTCATGAGTCAAGCAGGCTGGCCTCTCTGGTCAGGCGCCCAGGCCACTTTCGCGCAACAGCTGGTCGATGTTGCGCTCGACGCGGGGCGAGGCGCACTCCTCGAGCAGCAGCTGGGTCTCCAGCTGGGTCAGGCTGTCCTGCACCAGGCGCTCGATCAACTCGGCCTTGGCGATGCCGGTGTGCTGGCTGGCACGCTCGAGGCGGGCTTCCAGGTCGCGGGGGAATCTCACTAGATGGGGCATGGTCTCTCTCCTGGGCTGGCGCCGGCTTTCCGGCCGCGTAGAAGGTATCCCGAGTGTAACATCGCCACCTCATCCGCGATGTCTATCGAGAATTTTCATGCCTGGTGATGACGTCGGCATGACGGCGCTGAACTCCGCCATGGCGATGCACTCTCGAGATGCACCATCGAATGGGTTGGTGAGCTTTTAGGCTAGCCCGCGCTGACGCATAACCTCGGTGATGATGGGTACTGGCGTCATTAGATGTTCGCGCATCTTCTCGGCGGCGAGAGCTGCATGGCGGGAGAGGATGAGCTCCACCAGAGCGGCATGTTCGCGGCGCTTGCGCTCCAGGGCCTCGGTAGAGAAGACCGTCTCGCGCAGCCAGAGGTGACGGTAGCGCTGCACCTGGTCGAACAGGCTCTCGCGAACCTTGAGCAGAGGGGGGGAGTTGCAGCCGGCGGCGATGGCGCTATGGAAGGCCTTGTGGCGAGTGTCCCAGACGTCGAGTAGCTCCTCGGCGCTATTGACCTCGGTCACCTTGGCCAGCGTATGAGCCTTGGCCAGGATGTCGGCTTCCCAGTCGTCCCCGCCGCGCTGGATGGCGAGCTCTAGGACTAGACCCTCAAGCTGGGCCCTGGCGTCGTAGAGGTCGGCGAGTTCCGACAGCGACATCGGCGCCACCCGATAGCCCCGCTGGCTGATGGCGACCACCAGGCGCTCGGCGACCAGCTGCGATAGTGCCTCACGCAGGGGACCGATGCCCAGCCCGTAGCGCGCCTTGAGACCGCTCATCAGCAATTTCTCGCCTGGCGTGAGGACGCCGTGGATGATGTCGCGTTTCAGCCAGTGGTAGGCGCTGATGCCCAGGTTCTGTTTCGCAGGAGTATCCATGGCGCTCAGTCGCTGAGAAAGTCGCTGCCATGATACCCAATCATCGCTACTCTGGTGAATCGATGTGTGATATGTCGAAAAATGAAAACAAGCCGGGATCATGGATATTCAGCGGAGTCGTTGACAAACTGAAGCAGCGGCTGGAGGTTGGCTGAGGAGTGTGCCTCAGGTCGATTCCGGCGGCCGCTTGAGTGCCTGCCAGGCAGCGTAGGTGCTGAGGAAGACGCGTCCGGTGAGGTCGTCGAGGAAGTCGCTACGCTTCAGGCGGTCCATCACCGGCCCCTTGACCTCGGCCAGATGCAGGGTGACGCCGGCATCCTCGAGGCGCGCATTGATGGCATCGAGACTCTCCAGCGCGGAGGCATCGATCAGGTTGACCGCCGAGCAGATCAGCACCACGTGCTCGAGCTCTGGGCGGCTTGCCACCAGGGCATAGACGGTATCCTCGAGATAGCGCGCATTGGCGAAGTAGAGGCTCTCGTCGATACGCAGCATGGCCAGGTGGCTGACGCTCTCGGTGGCGTGGCGCTGGATGCTGCGGAAGTGCTCGGTGCCCTCGATGCGTCCCACCAGCACGCTGTGCGGGCGGCTGGTACGGTATAGGAAGAGCGCGATGGAGAGCGAAATGCCTGCGATGATACCGGTCTCGACGCCCTCCAGCAGGGTCAGCACGATAGTCACCGCCATGGCCGAGAAGTCGCTGCGCGAGTAGCGCCAGGTCTGGCGCATCAGGGGAATATCCACCAGGGTCAGGATCGAGACGGTAATGGTGGCCGCCAGGGTGGCGATGGGCAGGTGCTGCAGCAGCGGGGTCAGCGCCAGGGTCGCCGCGCCGATGCCCAGCGCCGCGAAGAGTCCGGCCATGGGCGTGCGCGCCCCGGACTCGAAGTTGATCACCGTGCGCGACAGCCCGCCGGTGACCGGCATGCCGCCCGAGAAGGCCGCGGCGAGGTTGGCACCGCCCAGGCCTACCAGCTCCTGGTTGGGCGAGATCCGCTCACGACGCTTGGCGGCTAGCATCTGGGCCATGGAGATCGATTCGACAAAGCCCACCACGCTGATCAGCAGGGCCGGGACCAGCAGCGAGTGCCACAGCGGCAGATCCAGCGGTGGCAGGCTCAACGGCGGCAGTCCGCCGGGAATGGCGCCGACCACGGCCACGCCGCGCTCGGCGAGGCCCAGCCGCCAGCTCAGCAGGGTCGTGACGATCACCGCGATCACCGGGCCGGCCCGGGTCAGCAGGGAGGCGAGCCCCTTTGGCAGCTTCAGCGCCCTCAGCACAGGTTTTCCAACCACGCGCAATCCGATCAGGAACACCAGGCATCCCAGGCCCAGCAGCAGAGTCGGCCCGTGGGTTTGTCCCAGTGCATCGGCAAGGCTGACGGCCAGCTCCAGCGCCGTGAATCCGCTGGCCTGGATGCCCAGCAGGTGAGCTGTCTGACTGGCGGCGATTAGCACCGCCGAGGCGGAGAGGAACCCGGCGATCACCGGATGACTCAGGAAGTTGGCGAAGAAGCCCAGCCGCAACAGGCCCATGGCGGTGAGCATCAGCCCGCAGAGCAGCGAGAGCACCAGCGCCGCCTGCCAATAGGCCGGGCTGCCGGGGTCGGCGACTCCCGAGAGCGCCGCGCCGCTCATCAGCGCAATGATCGCTACCGGCCCCACGGCCAGGGTACGGCTGGTGCCGAGCAGGGCGTAGACGATGGCCGGCAGGATGCTGGCATAGAGGCCGACCACGGCCGGCAGGCCGGCGAGCAGGGCATAGGCCAGCGACTGGGGAATCACCATCACGGTGACGATCACCCCGGCCAACAGGTCGGCCCCAATCAGTCGACGATTGTAGTGGGGCAGCCAGGTGAGGATCGGCAGGTAGCGCTTGAGCATCCGTTTTCGCCAAATCGTTAGCAGGGGCGAGGGGAGCGGTCCCGGGGTATGGCGACCAGACTAAACGATATTGATCGCCGGGTTCAGGCATAGCGCCCAGCATGCCGCGGACCTCTTCGACCTTAAAGTCGAGGGCAACATCTTCTCATGGATCATGAACCTCACCTGTGCGGTGCTCGAGCAGCGCGTGGCCGCGCTGGTAAGGGTCATCGCGCCGAAAGGTGCGGTTCAGGTGACAGGGGCGCCGAGCGTCGCTCAGCGCGATGAAGCCGTGGAGACGCGCGCCTCCCTGGGGCGTGACTGCCAGGCCGACCAGGAGTAGAGGGCCAGCCCGATCCAGATCAACACGAAGGTGACCAGCTGTGGCACTGCCAGGGGCTCGTGGAAGACCAGCAGGGCGATGACGAACTGAATGGTCGGATTGAGGTACATCAAAAAGCCGAGCGTGGCCAGTCGCAGCCGCCGGGCGGCCCCGGCGAAGGCCAGCAGGGGCAGGGCGGTGATTACGCCGCTGGCCACCAGCAGGCTGGTGGTTCTGCCATCGTCGAGGAAGTGGGAGAGCTCGGCCTGGGCGAGCCAGCCCAGCGCCATCAGGGCCAGGGGCAGCAATAGCAGGGTCTCGACGAAGAGTCCCGAGAGGCCGTCCAGTGGCACCTGCTTGCGCAGCAGGCCGTAGGTGCCGAAGGAGAAGGCCAGGACCAGGCTGATCCAGGGCAGTTCGCCCAGCATCACCAGCTGGATCGCGATGGCCAGGACCGCGAGTGCCACCGCCACCCCCTGCAGCCGCGCCATGCGCTCGCGCAGCACGAGCATGCCCAGTCCCACGTTGACCAGCGGGGTCATGAAGTAGCCCAGGCTCGCCTGCAGCACATGCCGGGTCTCCACCGAGTAGATGTAGAGCCCCCAGTTCAAGGCGATCAGCAGGGCGCAGCCTAGTACCCGGCCGAGGCGCCTGGGTTCGGCAAGGGCCCGGCGGATGGGAGACCAGCGACCGAGCAGGGTGACCAGCCCGACCAGAAAGAGGCATGACCAGATCACCCGGTGAAGCAGGATCTCGAAGGCGGGCACGCCCTGGAAGAGGGCGAAGAACAGCGGGAAGCAGCCCCACATGACATAGGCGGTCAGGCCGAAGGCGACGCCCCTGCCGGTTTCCTGAGCGGTAGCGATGGTGGTCATGTCGGCCTCGATGAAACAAAAGCAGTAATTTAGCAGCCTATTGAGCTGCTGGCCATGGCGGCTGACGTCACGCCTGGGCTGAGTTACGCTGACGCCATACCTTATCCACCTGGAGCGGAGTTCCCTGCATGAGCGACCTGAGAACCACCCTGGTGCAGTGCGACCTGCGCTGGGAAGACCCCGATGCCAACTGCCGGATGCTCGAGGAGACGCTGGGCGGTCTGGGAAGCGATGATACCGACCTGATTGTGTTGCCGGAGATGTTTGCCACCGGCTTCACCATGAATTCTCGCGAGATGGCCGAGCCCATGGCCGAGAGCCGGACCGTGGCCTGGCTGAAGGCGCAGGCGGTTCGCCGTGGTTGTATGGTCACCGGCAGCGTCGCCGTGGTGGAGGACGGCGACTACTTCAATCGGCTGATCTGGGCGCGCCCGGACGGCAGCCTGGTCCACTACGACAAGCGCCACCTGTTCCGTATGGCCGGGGAGCATGAGCGCTACGCCATGGGTCACGAGCGGGTGATCGTCGAGCTCAAGGGGTTCCGGATCCTGCTCAGCGTCTGCTATGACCTGCGTTTCCCCGTCTGGCTGCGCCAGCAGCCAGGTCCCGACGAGCACTTCGAGTATGACGCCCTGCTCTGCGTGGCCAACTGGCCGGCGCCACGCCGCCACCCCTGGCGGGTGCTGTTGCAGGCACGGGCCATCGAGAACCTGTGTCCGGTGATCGGCGTCAACCGGGTCGGTGAGGATGCCAAGGGGCTCGCCTATGCCGGCGATTCTATGCTGATCGATGCCAAGGGCGAGACGCTGATCGATGAGCCGCGTGATACCCCCTTCCTGAAGACCGGCAGCCTCTCGCTCGAGGAGCTGCATCGCTTCCGTGAGAAGTTCCCCGCCTGGCGTGATGCCGACCATTTCGACCTCGCCGATGGAGTGGGGTACTGATGCGCCTGGACCGCTTCCTCTGCGCGACCACCGACCTGACGCGCAGCCTGGCCAAGAAGGCCCTGCACCGCGAAGAGGTCGAGGTGGATGGTGATGTGGTCAAGAATCCCGCCACCCAAGTCGATGAGCACAGCCAGGTTGCCTGGAACGGCGAGCGACTGTCGCTGGTCGGCCTGCGCTACGTGATGCTTCACAAGCCCGCTGGCGTCGAATGCAGTGCCCGTCGTGGCCTCTATCCGCTGGTCCGCGAGCTGGTCGACCTGCCTCAGGTTGAACGTCTGCAGACAGTGGGCCGGCTGGATGTCGACACTACCGGCCTGGTGCTGCTTACCGACGATGGCCAGTGGTCCCATCGAGTCACCTCGCCGAAGCGGCGTTACGGCAAGGTCTACGCGGTCACGCTCGCCGAGCCGCTGGATGGAGCGGCACGCGATGAGGCCGAAGCGCGTTTCGCCGAGGGACTATGGCTCGACGGTGAAGACAAGCCGACGCGTCCCGCGGAGCTGGCTATGCGCTCACCGCGGGTGGCCGAACTGACCCTTCACGAGGGCAAGTACCATCAGGTCAAGCGGATGTTCGCGGCCATCGGCCACCATGTGGTGGCCCTGCACCGCGAGGCGGTTGGCCCGCTCGGGCTCGACGGGCTTGCGCCTGGCGAGTGGCGTGAACTCACCAAGGCTGAGGTGGCACTGTTCTGACAGGCCGTGATCAACCGCTACCTAGAAGGCCAGGCGTAGGTCTTGATGCTGACTCGGCCGATACCGAGCGCATGGAATGCTTGGTTCGTACACTTTTATACCGTTATCTTTTTTTGCCATAATCACAAAACCCACACAAAACCAAACATCCGAAAGAAAATTGACATTACCAAGAGGCAGGAGGTGGGTTCGGTGATCGACTCACTCGCGCGGGGCAAGCCCCGCGGCTTCCACTAGGGCTCGGGTATAGTCGCTGGCGGGATTCTCAAGAACCTGAAGACAGTCGCCCTGTTCCATGACCTCGCCGTCCTTGAGCACCAGCACCCGGTGGGCCATGGCCCGCACCACCGCCAGGTCATGGCTGATGAACAGGTAGCTGAGGTGGCGCCGCGCCTGGAGGTCGCGCAGCAGCTCGACAAGCTGCTTCTGGACGCTGCGGTCGAGCGCCGAGGTGGGCTCGTCGAGGACCACCAGGCGTGGTTCGAGGATGATCGCCCGGGCCACGGCGATGCGCTGGCGCTGGCCGCCGGAGAACTCGTGGGGGTAGCGGGAGGCGCACTCCTCGGGCAGGCCCACCTCGCGCAGGGTGGCCCGCACGCGGCGGTCGACCTCGGCGGTGGTGAGTTCCGGTTGATGGAAGCGCAGCCCCTCGCTGACGATATCGAAGACCGGCAGGCGCGGCGAGAGCGAGCCATAGGGGTCCTGAAACACCACCTGCAGGCTGTGCCGTTGGCGTCGCAGGGCATTGCCGGTCAGCTGGTCGAGGCGGGTACCATCGAAGTCGATCTCGCCGCTGCCCTGACCCAGTCGCAGCAGGGCGAGGGCGAGGGTGGTCTTGCCCGAACCTGACTCGCCGACGATACCCAGGGTCTCGCCGGGGGCGACATGCAGGTCCAGCGGCTTGACCGCCTCGAACGGCGGCGGGCGTCGGGCGAACAGGCGTGTCGGACGCGGGAAGCTGACCCCGACGCCGCGGGCGCTGAGCAGCGGGGCGAGCCGGCCGATGGGAACCGGGCGTCCCGTGGGTTCGGCCGCGAGCAACTGCCGGGTGTAGTCGCTGCGGGGGTGGCTGAATACCTCGGCCACCGGGCCGCTCTCCTGCTCACATCCACCGTGCATCACGCAGATGCGATCGGCGTGGCGGCGCACCAGGTTGAGGTCGTGGGTAATGAACAGCATGCCCATGCCCTGGGCATCGCGCAGTTCGGCGAGCAGGGCGAGGATTTCCTGCTGCACGGTGACATCCAGCGCGGTGGTGGGTTCGTCGGCGATCAGCAGCTCGGGGCCGTTGGCAATGGCCATGGCGATCATCACCCGCTGACGCTGGCCACCGGAGATCTGGTGCGGCCAGGCATCCAGCAGTTCGTCCGCACGGGGCAGCCTGACCTGTTCCAGCAGCTCTCGGGTGCGCGCCCGGGCGGCTTTCCCGGTCAACCCCTGGTGCAGGCGCAGGGTCTCGCCGATCTGCTTGCCGATAGGGTGCAGCGGGTTCAGTGAGGTCATGGGCTCCTGAAAGACGAAACCCACCCGGCTGCCGCGCAGCCCCCGCCAGCCGCGCTCGGAAAGGCGGGCGAGGTCGGTCTCGCCCAGCCGGCGTCCGCCTTCGAGCCGGGCATTGGGGGGCAGCAGGTTCATAGTACCCAGTGCCGAGACCGACTTGCCGGAACCCGATTCGCCGACCAGGGCCAGGGTCTCGCCACGCTGGACGGTGAGTGATAGACGCTGGACCACGGTGACATCGTCGAAGGCGATGGTCAGCTCGCTCAGCTGCAACAGAGGGGCGGTTATTGGCTCAGGCATCGGGGCCGCTCCTCGGCGATGGGTCGGCTGCCAGGGGAGCAGCGGCGGTGGCATGCTGGATATGGCGGGGGTCGAAGGCATCGCGCAGACCCTCGCCGATGAACACCAGCAGCGAGAGCATCAGCGACAGGGTGACGAAGGCGGTGATGCCAAGCCAGGGCGCCTGCAGGTTGTTCTTGCCCTGGGCGACCAGCTCGCCCAGCGAGGGCGAGCCCGGGGGCAGGCCGAAGCCCAGGAAGTCCAGGGCGGTCAGGGTGGTGATGGCCCCGGTGAACAGGAAGGGGATGAAGGTCAGGGTCGCCACCATGGCATTGGGCAGCACGTGGCGCCACATGATGAGGTGCGAGGGCAGCCCCATGGCCCGGGCGGCGCGCACGTACTCGAGGTTGCGGGCGCGCAGGAACTCGGCACGCACCACATCAACCAGCCCCAGCCAGGAGAAAAGCAGCATGATGCCCATCAGCCACCAGAGGTTGGGTTCCACCAGGCTGGCCAGGATGATCAGCAGGAACAGCATCGGCAGCCCCGACCAGATCTCGGTGAAGCGCTGGCCGATCAGATCGACCTTGCCTCCGAAATAACCCTGGATGCCGCCGGCCAGCACCCCCAGTACCAGGGACCCGGTGGTGAGCACCAGCGCGAAGATCACCGAGAGCCGGAAGCCGTAGATCACCCGCGCCAGGACGTCGCGGCCCTGGTCGTCGGTGCCCAGCCAGTGCCGCAGCGAGGGTGGTGAGGGGGCTGGATGCATCAGGTTCTTGTCCAGGGTCTGGTAGGAGAAGGGGATCGGTGGCCAGAGCATCCAGCCGTTGGCCAGGATCTCGTCGCGTACGAAAGGGTCATGGTAGTCGGCGGGGCTGGGCAGAAAGCCCCCGAATTCGGTGTCGGGGTAGTCCACCAGCACCGGGACGTACCACTCTCCCTGGTACTGCATGATCAGGGGGCGGTCGTTGGCGATCAGCTCGGCTCCCAGGCTGAGCACGAAGAGGATCGCAAACAGCCACAGCGAGAGTCGGGCCCGGCGGTTGTCGCGGAACACCGCCAGGCGGCGGCGCGTGATGGGAGAGAGCTTGCGCGAGAGCAGTGACATCGGCTCAGGACTCCCGTGTCTCGAAGTCGATGCGCGGGTCCACCCACACATAGGTCAGGTCTGAGATCAGCTTCAGGATTAGCCCGATCAGGGTATACAGGTAGAGGGTGCCGAAGATCACCGGATAGTCGCGCTGCATCACTGCCTCGAAGCCGAGCAGGCCCAGCCCGTTGAGCGAGAAGATCACCTCGATCAGCAGCGAGCCGGTGAAGAAAATGCCGACCAGCGCGGCCGGCAGGCCGGCGATGATGATCAGCATGGCGTTGCGAAAAACGTGGCCGTAGAGCACCCGACGGTCGCTGGCGCCCTTGGCGCGCGCGGTGAGCACGTACTGCTTATGCACTTCGTCGAGAAAACTGTTCTTGGTCAGCATGGTCAGGGTCGCGAAGCTGCCGATCGACGAGGCGATCACCGGCAGGGTGATATGCCAGAGATAGTCCTTGACCTTGCCCCAGGCCGAAAGCTCACTGTAATCCGACGAGGTGAGGCCGCGCAGCGGGAACAGATCCCAGTAGCTGCCACCGGCGAACAGCACGATGAGTAGGATAGCGAACAGGAAGCCGGGAATGGCATAGCCGACGATCACCAGGCCCGAACTCCAGACGTCAAAGCGCGAGCCGTGGCTCAGCGCCTTGCGAATGCCCAGCGGGATCGACACCAGATAGACCACCAGGGTGGTCCACAGCCCCAGCGAGATCGACACAGGCAGTCGCTCGAGCATCAGTGTGGTGACCTTCTCGCCGCGGAAGAAGCTTTCGCCAAAATCGAAGGTGGCGTAGTCGGCAATCATCCCTATGAAGCGCTCATAAGCGGGCTGGTCGAAGCCAAACTGCGTCTCCAGCTTGGCGATGAAGGCGGGCGGGATGCCACGGGCGCCGCGCGACTCGCCGCTGCCCGAGGCGACGTCTCCGCCACCTCCCTCCATGCGGGTACTCGCCTGGCTGGAGAGGCCCTGGAAGCGTGCCAGCACCTGGTCGATCGGGCCGCCGGGAGCCGCCTGGACGATGATGAAATTGAGCAGCATGATCCCCAGCAGGGTGGGAATCATCAGTAGCAGGCGGCGCAGTACATAGCGGGCCACGGCGTATCCTTACTCCACGGATGAAGGCAACCCGGCGGATAGGGTCCCGATCATGCTCCTTAGCGATTGCGTTGGCGAGCCTCGATCTCGGCGCCACGCTCGGGGTCCACCCACCAGGCGCTCAGATCCAGGTTGTACGCGGGGAAGGGCTCCTGCCAGCCGAACTTGTCCCACAGGGCGATGCGTGTCTTCCCGAGGTGCCACTGAGGAATGACATAGAAGCCCCAGCGCAGCACCCGATCCAGCGCTCTGGCGGCCGTGTCCAGCGCCTCTCGCGAGTCGGCGGCGATCAGGGCATCGACGAGATCATCGATCGCCGGGTCGCTGAGCCCGATCAGGTTGCGGCTCTGCGGCACCTCGGCGTACTCGCTGGTCCAGAAGTCGCGCTGCTCGTTGCCAGGATTGACCGACTGGGGGAAGCTGCCGACGATGATGTCGAAGTCAAAGCTGCGCAGCCGGTTGAGATACTGGTTGATGTCGACGATACGAATATCGCCCTCGATCCCGAGCTTGGCCAGGTTCTGGAGCAGCGGTTGCACGACCCGTTCGAACTGGGTGTCGAAGAGCAGTACCTCGATTCTCAGTGGCGCCCCGGAATCGAGATGGGTCATGACGCCATCGCGCACCACGTATCCGGCCTCGTTGAGCAGCGCCAACGCCTTGGCAAGCCGAGGGCGCATCGCCTCGGGTTGCGTGATCGGCAGGGGTTGCTTAAAGACCCGTTCGGGCAAGGCCTCGCGGTGGGGCTCGAGGAGGGCCAGTTCGGCCTCACTCGGCAAGCCCTCGGCGGCCATCTCGGAGTTGGCGAAGTAGCTCCGGGTGCGCTGGTAGGCACCATAGAAGAGGTTGCGGTTGAGCCATTCGAAGTCGAAGGCCAGGTTGAGGGCCTCGCGAACCCGTACGTCCTGAAACTTGTCGCGGCGCAGGTTCATCACATAGGCCTGCATGCCGGCGGGCTGGCCGTCGGGGACCTCGAGGCGCTTGACGAACCCTGCTTCCAGTGCCGGGAAGTCGTAGGCGGTCGCCCAGTTGCGGGCACTGGTCTCGATGCGCATGTCGAGATTGCCGGCCTTGAAGGCCTCGAGGGCGACCGTTTGGTCGCGGTAGTAGTCGTAGACAAGACGCTGGATGTTGTGGCGGCCGCGGTTGACCGGCAGATCCTGCCCCCAGTAGTCCTCGACCCGCTCGTAGACGATACGGCGTCCAGGCTCGACCAGGGCGATGCGGTAGGGGCCGGAGCCGAGCAGCGCATCGCGGGTGGTGGCTTCGAAGTCCCGATCCTGCCAGAAGTGGGCGGGCAGGATCGGCAATTGACCGATGATCAGCGGCAACTCTCGCGATTCGCTGTCGGCGAGGTCGAAGCGCACGGTATCCTCGTCCACGGCGCGAACTCCCGCGACGTCCGCATAGTAGGCACTATAGAAGGGCTGACCCTGCTCCGTCAGGGTCGCGAAGCTGAACACCACGTCCTCGGCGGTGACCGGCTGGCCATCGTGGAAGCGGGCGTCGGGATCAAGGTCAAACTCAATCCACTGCCGATCCGGATCCAGCCGCACGCCTTCAGCAAGCAGGCCATACATCGAGAAGGGTTCGTCGGGATTCTGGGCTAGCAGGGTATCGTAGATCTCGGTCAGGCCGGTGGCCGGTGTCCCGCGGACGATGAAGGGGTTGGTGGAGTCGAAGCTGCCGATGGCCGAGCGCACCAGGCTGCCGCCCACCGGAGCGTCGGGATTGGCATACGGGAAGTGCGTGAAATCCGCCGGCAGGGCCGGCTCGCCATAGAGGGACAGGCCATGCACGGTGGCCACGTCGGCGGCAAGCGCCGGCCCACCGAGCAGAGTTCCCAGCAGCAGGCCAAGGGCAGCGTGTCGCATCAATCAGGTTCCTTATAAACAGATAGCTGAGATAGCCGCCGGTGGGGCCGCAGGCCGCGGTCATCATCTACCGGAAAGTGTCAGCTGTTGTCCCGGTTGTAAAGCATCGAGTCGCTCGATGTCGTTCCAGCGTGCCAGGTCACGCATCGCCACGGCATGGCGTGAGGCAATCGCCGAGAGGTTGTCTCCCCGCTGGACCACATAGATCTCGTCGCTACCGGCCGGTGGCTGGTTCGGCCCTTCGCTGGTCATTCGAGCCATCAGGCGTTCGGCGCTGTCGGCGGGGACCAGCAGCCGTCTGACGTGGCGGGGATCGGCCCGGTTGCCCAGCAGGCCAGGATTGAGGTCGGCCAGGGCCGCGGGCGAGACCCCCGCCAGGCGGGCCGCCTCGTCGAGGTTGATGGGGCGGATCACCGGGATGGCGGCAACGGCTGGCGTGGCCTCGATGTCCGGCAGGTCGACATCGTAGCGCTGTGGCTCGGCGATGATTGCCGAGATGGCGATCAGCTTGGGAACATAGTCCATGGCCTGACCCGGCAAGGTGAGATCCCAGTAATGACCAGACCCGCCCTCAGCGAGCACCGCGCTTCGGGCATGGTTCACGGTGCCGGCACCGGCATTGTAGGCCGCCAGGGAGAGTTCGATGTCGCCCTCGTACCACTGCTCGGCCTGCATCTCGATATAATCCAGGGCGGCACGCGTGGAGCGTGCCACGTCCAGACGACCATCGTAGCCACCGCCGCGGTGAAGCCCCAGAGCATACGCGGTGCCGGGCATGAACTGCCAAAGGCCGGCTGCCCCGCGATGGCTGCGGGCGGAGGGATCAAAGGAGCTCTCGATGAAGGGGATCAGGGCGACCTCGCCAGGCAGGCCGCGCTCCTCTACCCGCTCGGTGATCCAGGCCAGCCAGGGCCTGGCGCGCTCGGTGATCTCGACGATGTTGTGCGGGCTCTGGCGATAGTGATCGATCCACGCCTGGACGCGCGGACGATCGGCATCCGATTGCCACTGGAAGGCCTCGGCAAGCTGCGACCAGGCGTCTGCCGGCTCGAGAGCTAGGGCATTCCAGAAGGTCCGACTCGCGGGGAGTGAGGACGCATGACTGGCCGAATCGTCCTGGAGGCCGTGCTGGGGGGGCGGTGAGGCGTGGCTGTCGCCGGTGGCCATCAATGACCCCATCAGTGCGAGACAGCTGGTGAAGCCCAGGATCTGTTGGCGTGTCATGTGGTAGATCATCGTGAAGTGATCTCCTGCTCAGGCGTGAGCCTGCCGTCTCGGGCAGGCCTGGTGTCATCGGTCAATGGCGAGTTCAGAAATCATCCTTCCAGGCGCGCAGCGTGGTGAAGGTCGCCAGTTCGCTGCCAGTGTCACCATGCGCCGAGGCGGTCTGACGCACGCCGTCCGAGGCACAGCGCAGGAAAGGATTGATGCGACGTTCGCGGTCCAGCGTGGTAGGCAGGGTGGGGCGGTCGAGCTCGCGGGCGCGCTGGCACTCTGCCTCGGCCTCTGCGATATCGGGATTATCCGGGTCGGCGGCGCGGGCGAACGCCAGGTTGGCCAGGGTGTACTCGTGGGCGGCGAATACCAGGGTATCCGCCGGCAGGGCGTCGAGACGTCCGAGTGATTCATGCATCTGCTCCGGCGTGCCTTCGAAGAGCCGGCCGCAGCCGGCACTGAACAGCACATCGCCGCTGAACAGCAAAGGAGGAATGCCTGGCGTAAAGAAGCCGATATGGTCCAGAGTGTGGCCGGGTAGGGCGAGTACCTCGAAGAGTCTGCCCATCACCCTGACCTTGTCGCCATCGCCGACCCGCTCGTCGATGCCATGGATCTCGGGATTGTCCGGGCCGATCACTCGCGGCGAATAGCGCTTGATCAGCTCCGCCAGCCCACCGGTATGGTCGTGGTGGTGGTGTGTGATCAATACCGTGTCGAGTTCCAGTCTCTCGCGCTCTAGCCAGTCGATCACCGGCGTTGCATCGCCGGGGTCCACCACGCAGACTGCCTGGCTCGTATCCTGGCGCAGCAGCCAGATATAGTTGTCGCTAAAGGCGGGTATTGGGGTCACGCTCAACATGGGCTCAGCATCCTTGTACATAGACATTGCCAGACGTTGCCGCGATTCGTTGCGATATGGGTTACAAAACTAGTGACAGTGGAGAGGAAACGGCACCATGTCAAATTCGCGGGACCCCTATGCCCTGGCTCGGCTGGTCGGCGCGGGGCGCCATTACTGGGCGTCACCGGCTGGCCAGTCGCTGTGGCGGGCCGAGCGCGCCTGCCTGGGGCCGGTCTGCGAGCGCCTTGTCGGCCGACACAGCCTGGAGCTGGGCATGGCCCCGGTGCTCAGCGATATCTGCTCGATTCGCCATGCCCTGGCGTGGTCGCCGAATCGCGAGATGGCGGATCACGACTCGACCCTGGTGTGCCCGCCGGATGCCCTGCCTCTTCCAGATGATAGCCTGAGCCTGGTGGTGGTCCACCACCTGCTGGAGGTGATCGCCGAACCTCACCACATGCTGCAGGAGGCGGCGCGTGTTACCGCCGACACCGGCCGCTTGATCATCTTCGGCTGGAACCCGCTGAGCGCCGGCGGCCTGTCGCGCCTCTGGCCGGGCAGACGACGCCGCATGCCTTGGCGAGGCCACTGGCGCTCGCCCGCACGGCTCGGCGACTGGCTAGCGTTTGTCGATTTCGAGATCGAGCGGGTAGACTATTGCGGTTTTCATCTGCCCTGCCGTCTGCCGCGCAATAGTGTGCTGGAGACCCTGGGGCGGCGCCACAACCTGCCGCTGGGTGACAGCTACATGATCCACGCCCGCCGCCGGGCGCAACTGGCCCAGTCTCAGCCTTCGCGCTTCGCGCCGGCTCGCCCCCTGGCCGGGCCGGCAATGGGCAGTGCGAGGCGCGTCGGGCCACAACCGGAAAGGAACCGCAAGGGTGACTGACAGACGCCGCGTTGAGCCCCTCCCGACAGTGACCATCTATACCGACGGGGCCTGCCGTGGTAATCCCGGCCCCGGCGGATGGGGCGCTCTGCTGGTCAGCGGCCGCCACGAGAAGGCGCTCAAGGGCTTCGAGGCGGTGACCACCAACAACCGCATGGAGCTGATGGCGGCGATCATGTCGCTGCGCGAGCTCAAACGCCCTTGTCGGGTCGAGCTGTGGACCGATTCCGAGTACCTGCGCAAGGGGATCACCGAGTGGATCCACAACTGGATCAAGCGTGGCTGGAAGACCGCCGCCCGCCAGCCGGTCAAGAACGCCGAGCTGTGGCGCGAGCTTCACGAGGAGACCCAGCGCCACCAGATCGAATGGCACTGGATCAAGGGGCACAGTGGCCATGCCGGCAACGAGCGGGCCGATGCGCTGGCCAACGACGCCATCGACGCGCACCGCGCCCGTGCCTGACCACCCACCTTCCTGAGAGCCGACGAGAGAGACGCATGCGTCAGATCATCCTGGATACCGAGACCACCGGCATCGATCCGCGTGATGGCCACCGCCTGATCGAGATCGGGGCAGTGGAGATGATCAACCGCCGCCTCACCGGCAACCGCTATCATCAGTACATCAACCCCGAGCGGGAGATCGAGGCCGGGGCAGTGAGCATGCATGGCATCACCAATGAGCGTGTCGCCGAGGAGCCGCGCTTCGCCGAGATCGCCGATGCCTTTTGGGCCTTCATCAAGGGAGCCGAACTGGTGATTCACAACGCCCCCTTCGATGTGGGCTTCATCGACCATGAGTTTGGCATGCTCAATGCCCGGCGCGGCGAGCCTCGCCTCGGTCCGGTGGCCGAACATTGCCGGATTCTCGATACCTTGGCTCTGGCCCGCAATAAGCATCCCGGTCAGCGCAACAGCCTGGACGCGCTATGCAAGCGCTACGAGATCGACAATGGTCATCGCGTGCTGCACGGCGCGCTGCTCGACGCCGAGATCCTCGCCGACGTCTACCTGGCGATGACCGGAGGCCAGACCCTGCTCTCCCTGGATCCCTCGGCGACCTCGCAAGCGCGTGATGGTGAGCCGCAGGGGCTAGCCATTCGACGGCTCAGCCTCTCGCCGGGGCAGTTGCGGGTGGTACTCCCTGACGAAGCCGAACTGACGGCCCACCGGGCCAAACTGGCGCGCATCCGCGATGCCGCTGGTGAGTGTCGCTGGGATGCACATCCCGACCTTCCGAGTGGAGAGGGGGCTTTTTGATGCTGCGACGGGAACTGCCCAGCGAGGAGACGGCCGGACGGGTCATTCGCCTGGCGGAGGGACGCATTGCCCCCGGCATTGACGAAAGCCCGCTGCAGCCCTTCCAGCCCTGGCATGAATGGATGCAGCCGCTGTGCTGGTGGTATGACGAGCCGGTGGCGCTCTCGGTGGAGCAGACGCCGGGAGAGGACTGGCTCGATGCTCGGACTTGGCTGGCTTGCCTGCCGGAATCCTGGTTCCCGCTGCTCTCCACCGCGCTGGAGGTGGCGGCCTGGCTCGACAACCATCGCTTTTGTGGGCGCTGCGGGGCACCGGCGAAGCGACTCGACAGCGAGTTTGCCATGCATTGCGAGCGCTGCGGCCACCGCAACTATCCGCGCATCTCGCCCTGTATCATTACCTTGGTGACCCATGGCGAGGCGCTGCTGCTGGCCCGTAGCCCGCGTTTCCCCGCCGGGCGCTATTCGACCCTGGCCGGATTCATCGAACCCGGCGAGTCGGCCGAGGAGGCCGTGCGACGGGAGATCTTCGAAGAGGTAGGGCTCAGCGTGGGGCGCATCAGCTACTATAAGAGCCAGGCCTGGCCCTTCCCTCACTCGTTGATGCTGGGCTTTTTCGCTGAGGCGGCCAGCCGTCGGATTCACATCGACGGCGTCGAGATTGCCGATGCCGCCTGGTTCAGCCCCAGGCGTCTGCCCCAGCTGCCGCCGCTGTATTCGATCTCCCGGGCGCTGATCGAGACCCACCTCAGGGAGGTCGATCCTCGCGGCTAGCAAGTGCGCCGTCGGGGTCCCACGCGAGGGCACGGCCTCAGCGTTCGGAATCTTTGTAGTCTGCAAACAGGCGAGTCAGCCGCGTGGCCAGCATCACATTGCCGGTGGCCTTGAGCCGGCCGGTCATGAAGGCATTCATGCCGTTGATTTCGCCGCTCAACACCCCCTTAAGGGTCGCGCTGCTCATATTCAGGCTGACCGATGGTTTGTCGTGCTCACCCTCGTGGATCTCCAGCCGGCCGTCGTCCACGACTAGGTAATGGTCGTCGGCATCGGTGAAGTGGAACTGGAAGACTTCATACATGCCGCTGGCGGCAAGAGGGTCGAAACGGCGTCGAAGCTTGTCGATGAGGGCATCTGACATGGGAATCCTTGGGTGAGCCGGACATCCAGCGTCGCAGCGTAGGGGAATCAGGAGCGTGCTTCAAGCACCCGGGGTCGGCAGGTCCAACCTGGGGCTAGCCTGGCGATAACCAGTGACATCAAGGAGAAGGCAGTGAACGAGTGGCTGACGGAATTCGGCATGTTCGTAGCGCAGTTGTTGACCTTTGTGGTGGTTCTCGTCCTGGCAGTGGCGATGATACGGCGCCTTCGAGGTGAGACGGGAGAGCGCAGCCGCCTGCGGCTCGAGGAGCTCAACGGCATACGTCGCCATCGTCGCCGACGCATGCAGCTGGCCGCCAGCCAGCCTGGGGCTCGCAAGCGCCTGGTCAAGGCCTTCCGTCGCGATGACAAGGAGCAGGGCCGTTGCGGCCGCAAGGGTGAAGGCGAGGCGTTGTCGACAGTCTGGGTGCTCGATTTCCATGGCGACATCAAGGCCAGTGGCACCGGGCAGCTCGCCGAGGAAGTCTCGGCCGTGCTGGCGGTAGCCGGCGAGGGGGACGAGGTGATGCTACGCCTGGAGTCGGCTGGCGGCCTGGTGCATGGCTACGGCCTGGCGGCCGCCGAGCTGGATCGCTTGCGCGCGGCGGGTCTCGCCACCACGGTGTGTGTCGACAAGGTCGCGGCCAGCGGCGGTTACCTGATGGCTTGCGCCGCCGATCAGCTGCGCGCCGCGCCCTTTGCGGTGATCGGCTCCATTGGCGTGGTTGCCCAGCTGCCCAACCTGCATCGTCTGCTCAAGCGTCATGACATCGACGTGGAGCTGCTCACGGCGGGGCGCTACAAGCGAACGCTTACTGTCTTCGGCGAGAACACCGAAGAGGGCCGCGAGAAGTTTCGTGAGGACCTAGAGACCACCCACGAGCTCTTCAAACGCCATGTGGCCGAGCGGCGGCCGGGGCTCGACATCGAGGCGGTGGCCACCGGAGAGATCTGGTATGGCAGCGATGCCCTAGACAAGGGCCTGGTGGATGCCGTGGGGACCAGCGAGGCCTATCTGGTCGAGCGCATGCAGCAGGCGCGAGTAATCAGCCTCAAGCTGGAGCAGAAGCACACGCTCGGCGAGCGTCTCGGCATGACGGTGTCGCGGGGTGTGGAGAGGGGCATCGAGCGCGGGCTCGAGATGCTCGATGCTGGACGCTGGCAGAAGCGCTGACCGGAGCTGTCAGGGCCTGCCTTCCAGCTCCAGGCTGCCGAGAGCCTCGATGAGGGTTCGCGCTCGCTCACCATGCAGCGAGTAGTAGATGGTCTGGGACTCCCGCCGGGTGCTTACCAGGTTCTCGCGACGCAGGATGGCCAGGTGCTGGGATAATGCCGACTGACTGAGCGAGAGGCGCTGGTTGAGCTCGGTCACCGAGAGTTCGTTGCCGTCGAGCAGGCAGAGTATGCGCAACCGGTTGTCATTGGCCATCGCCTTGAGTAGGGCGCTGGCCTCGTCGATGACGGCTGCACCGCCAGCCAGGAGACGCGCTGAAGCATCGCGGGTATTGACCATGATATCTCTCCTGCAGAGCAGGCCCGGCAAGCGGGTGCCGCTGGCCTGCGCTATTGAATGCATTGACATGCGACCATCGCTCGCAGATGGCATCTGTTGTTCATGCACATCCTGATTCAGCGTATCCTCAACTATAGCTCAGCTTGGCGTCAGTCGCCGAATCTGCTCAGGGGCATGGCGTTCGCAATACCAACCTTCAGTAGCATCAATCTGCGACTATTGTCGACAACAGCAGGCGAAAGTCTTACACTTTTGTCGATGATTAGCCAATAGTATGAGGTTGTAGCGGAAAGATTGCTCTAGAGTGTCAACAATCAAGCTCCCTTCGATTGCTGACAGGATGCAGATGAGCATGTACCAAGACGAATTTCGCCGTTCTATTGATCACCCTGAGGCGTTCTGGGCCGAGCAGGCCAGGCGCATTCCCTGGTTCACTCCGCCTACCACCATTCTCGAATACGACGAGAAAGATCATGCGCGCTGGTTCGTGGATGGCGAGCTCAACATCTGCTATGCCGCTCTCGATCATCATATCGAGCAGGGGCGCGGCGATCAGCCAGCTATTTTTTGGGATTCCCCGGTTACTGACAGCAAGCGGACCCTGACCTTCACCGAGATGCGCGACCAGGTGGCGCGTTTCGCCGGCGCGCTGCGCGAGCTGGGCGTGGAAAAGGGCGACCGGGTGGTGATCTACATGCCCATGGTGCCCGAGGCACTGATCGCCATGTACGCCTGCGCGCGCCTGGGGGCCGTACACTCGGTGGTGTTCGGTGGCTTTGCTCCCCATGAGCTGGCTGTGCGCATCGAGGACGCCGAACCCAAGGTAGTGGTGGCCGCCTCCTGCGGTGTCGAAGTCGACCGGGTGCTGCCCTACAAACCGATCATCGACGAGGCCATCGAGCAGAGTGCCCATAAGCCCGATGCCTGCGTGGTGTTCCAGCGTGACCAGCACCGCGCTGAGCTGGGAGCAATCGACCATGACTGGGCGGCCCTGGCCGAGCAGGCCGAGCCGGCCGACTGCGTGCCGGTCAAGGGCAGCGATCCGCTGTATATCCTCTATACCTCCGGCACCACCGGCAAGCCTAAGGGGGTGGTGCGGGATACCGGCGGCTATGCCGTGGCACTGAGCTACTCCATGGATACCATCTACGATGTCGACCCTGGAGACGTCTTCTTTTCGGCCGCCGACGTGGGCTGGGCGGTCGGTCATTCCTATATCGTCTATGCCCCCCTGCTGCGCGGCTGCACCACCGTGGTTTATGAGGGCAAGCCGGTGAAGACCCCCGATGCCGGGGCCTTCTGGCGGCTGATCAGCGAGTACCGGGTCAAGAGTTTCTTTACTGCGCCCACCGCCTTCCGCGCTATAAAGAAGGAAGACCCGGACGCCAAGCTGATGGCTCAGTATGACCTCTCCTGCCTCAAGGCGTTGTTCCTGGCCGGCGAGCGATTAGATCCGCCCACCTTCTACTGGCTCGATGACCTGATGGATGTGCCGGTGATCGATCACTGGTGGCAGACCGAGACCGGTTGGCCGATCGCTGCCAACCTTCAGGGGTTGGAGCCGATGCCTACCAAGGCGGGGAGCGCGACGGTGCCGGTACCCGGCTTCAACGTCCAGGTGCTGGATCGCGAGGGTGAACCGCTCGGCCCCATGGAACAGGGCAGCGTGGTGATCAAGCAACCCATGCCGCCTGGCTGTCTGGCCGGTGTGTGGCGGGATCCGCAGCGTTTCCACAGCGCCTACATGGCAGCCTTCCCCGGCTACTACCTAACCGGTGACGGTGGCTACTTCGACGAGGATGGCTACCTGTTCATCATGGGGCGCATCGACGATGTCATCAACATTGCCGGCCATCGCTTCTCCACCGGCGAGATGGAGGAGGTTGTCGGCGACCATCCCGCCGTCGCGGAATGCGCGGTGATCGGCGTTCACGATGCTCTCAAGGGGCAACTGCCGGTGGGGCTGGTGATTCCCAAGGACGGCTTCGATGGCGACGAGGTGGCTCTCGAGCAGGAGTTGATCGACCTGGTGCGCGACAAGATCGGTCCCATCGCCTGCTTCAAGCAGGTGCTGGTGGTCGACCGCCTGCCCAAGACCCGTTCCGGGAAGATCCTGCGCAAGCTGCTGCGCAACATCGCTGATGGCAAGGAGTTCGGTGTGCCCTCGACCATCGACGATCCGGCAAGCCTGAAAGACGTCCATGAGGCCATGAAGGAGCGCTCGGTGGGGGCCGCCCACGAGGCCCGTCAGTGCTGAGACCCCACACCGATACCGCCGACCTCGCGTCAGGACGCCGCCGCCCACCTTGTGACGGCGGCGTCCTTCGCCAAGCCGCACCATGGCCAGCCAATGGGTCAGGCCGTATAATGCCTGGCCTGTTCGCCTGCGGGCGGTTTTCGTGCCATGAGGGTTCCCTCACCCCTCTCCCAAAAAGGATGCCGTGATGTTCGTGCTTTCCAAGACCCAGTATCGTCGCTGTCTGGCACTGCTGGTCGCCTTCCATATCCTGGTCATCGCTGCCAGCAATTACCTCGTCCAGCTGCCCTTCACCCTGTTCGGGCTGCAGACCACCTGGGGTGCCTTCAGCTTCCCCTTCATCTTCCTGGCCACCGACCTCACCGTGCGACTCTTCGGCAAGCAACCGGCGCGTGCCATCGTGCTGCGAGTGATGCTGCCAGCACTGGTGATCTCCTATGTCGTCTCGGTGGTCTTCCCGCGCGGTGGTTTCGCCGGACTCGGCGGGCTGGGCGAATGGAACCTCTTCGTCGCCCGGATCGCGCTGGCAAGCTTCTTGGCCTATGTGCTGGGGCAGTTGCTGGACGTGCAGGTTTTCGATCGCCTGCGCGCCCTGAAGGCCTGGTGGGTGGCACCGGCCGTCTCCACGTTGCTCGGCAACCTCGCCGATACCTTTGCCTTCTTCTCTATCGCCTTCTACGAGAGCCCCGACCCTTTCATGGCGGCCAACTGGCCGGAGATTGCCTGGGTAGACTACCTGATCAAGCTCGGTCTCAGCCTGGCGTTCTTCCTGCCCCTCTATGGCGTGCTGCTAGCCTGGCTCAGCCGGCGGCTGGTGGCGGTGACAGATCGCCTCGAGCTGATGCCCGGCGAGGCGCGTGCGTCTTGTTGAATCCCTGCAGCCTAGTACTACAGCCGTAACTAATGCTGTGATCGTTCATGCGTTGCCATCCGGGCTTGCTGCTGACGACAGTGGCACTGCCAAGCCCGGTACTGGTGTTTTCGTCGCCAGTCCGACCAATGAAGCACATGGGACAAGGCCTGATGT
>NZ_SNWH01000017.1 GCF_004361885.1 Halomonas ventosae | reverse complement strand
GCGGTCAGCGAGGTCTGATGATGGCAGCGATGGCACTGGTAGAGCCCCCGCGACAGCTGGCAGCCGGTGGTGTTGCCGCAGTCGGGGCAGACGAACCCCTTGGGCCAGCGATACTGATAGAGCGCCGCCCGACATTGCGCTTCTGTGCCGTACTGCTCGAGGAAGGCCGGCAGCGACAGGCCGGGCTGAAACTGGATCGGGTTGCATGCCATGACGTTACCTCCTCTACTGGATATAACCTCAGTATAGGACAAGCTGGCGGAATGGTGGCTGATCAACATGAGTAATCAAATTCCGCAAAGACCCTATTATCGGGACCAGAGGCGAGAATGCCAACGGCTGTGCTCCCGGACCGGACCGCAGAGACGCGCTCACCACCATGCCCAGCCTGCTCGGGGGGTGCCAGACCGCAGGCCCCTCACCGGCTCGTGCCTGGCCATCCAGGGCGCGCCGGCTTGGCCACAACGCTCGCTTGGCGTATGTTCGCCGCCAGATACCCACCCGCGAGGAACGCCATGAAAGGCCGCAACATGACGCGCTGGCGGGATCCTGCCAAGGATCCGCGCCAGGAACCCAAGAGCAACCTGATCACCGCCGAGGGGGCCGAACGGCTACGCGGCATCCTCGACCACCTCTCACGGGTCAAGCGCCCGGTCCTCTCGACCAAGGTGGGCGAGGCGGCGGCACTGGGCGACCGCAGCGAGAACGCCGACTACACCTACAACAAGAAGGAGCTCAACCGCGTCATCGCGCGCATCCGCTACCTGACCAAGCGCCTCGACGAGCTCACCGTGGTGGACCGCCTGCCAGCGGATACCGACAAGGTCTACTTCGGCGCCTTCGTCACCCTGGAGGACGAGGAAGGCGAGCAGATGCGCATCCGCCTGGTCGGCCACGACGAGACCGACACCACGAAGCGCTGGATCAGCGTCGACGCGCCGCTGGCGAAGGCCCTGCTCGGCAGGGCGCTGGACGACGAGGTGACGGTGGCCGCCCCGGGCGGCGAGACCACCTACGTGATCACCGAGATCGCCTATCGCGACCCGCAGGCCTGATCAGCCCGTCGATCGAACCTTGACCGCTCGATAGACCCGGAAGCGCCGATCGTCGGCCAGGATTTCGAAGGTGCCGAAGGCGCGCTCCAGCAGGTCCGGGTAGGGCAGGAAGGCGTTGGCCACCAGGAGCAGCTGGCCGCCGGGTCGCAGGTGCTCAGGGGCCTCGAGGATCAGCCGCCCCGCCGGGCCATAGTCGATCGCCCGCTCCTGGTGGAAGGGCGGGTTGCTAACGATGGCGTCGAAACGTCGCCCCCCCAGCGCCGAGTAGACGTCGCTGGCCACGACCTCGCTCTCGAGACCATTGGCTGCCAAGGTGCGCCGGGTCGCCTCCACCGCGAAGTGATTGACGTCCACTGCCGTGCCCCTTGCTCCATGCCCTGCCAGCCAGGCGGCCAGAATGCCGTCGCCGCAGCCCATATCTACAACATCGCCGAGCGCCGAGCGCCCTTCCACAAGAACCCTGAGCTGTTGCAGCAGCAGCCAGGTGCCGTCATCCAGCTTGCCATGGCCGAACACGCCCGGGTGGCTGATCAGGCGCAGTTTCTCGTCGCCCAGTTCGGCCTCGAAGGTGGTCCAGGCGTCGTCCGGGTCGATGCCCACCCGGTCCAGGCGGGTCGCGTAGAGGGCACAGCGTCGGGCGCTGTCCCGCTTGCGGCAGCCCAGCCCCAGGGCCGCCAGCGTCTTGAGAACGCGCCTGATGCCCCCCTGGTTTTCGCCCACCAGCTGCAGCGGGATGCCCGGCGGCAAGTGAGCACACAGCCACAGCAGCCACCATTCTCCCAGGGCGTGGCTCTTGGGCCAGAACAGCACCGCCCCCGGCGGGATCGGCTCGACATCCTCGAAGGGCGAGTGCGCCGGCCTACCCCGGGTCCGCCAGGCGGCGAGCACGGCCTCGTCGGCCGAGAGCAGGCTCCCCTGCCCGGCCTCCAGCCAGGCATCCCGGGGCGGCGCCACCCACAGCCAGCCGCGGTAGTCGACACCCTGGCGTTCCAGCAGTTGGCAGACGGGGGTCTCGGCACTCATGCGACGGCCTCCTCAGGAGGGTGTGTCGGGCACTCCAGGGTATACAGCAGGTAGCGGCCCAACCGCCAATGAGGATCGACGCGGCAATAACACTGCTCCAGCGCCAACAGGCGCTCCCGGTCGGCCTTGTTTGCGGGCGGTGCGCGCAGGTAGTCGGCGAAGACCCGGATGCCCGCCACCTCGCGAATCGCCAGGCCATTCTCGGCACTCCAGGCCACGACCTGGCCATGGGTCAGCGGTGAGATCGGCGTCAGGCGCTTGCGCAGCCCCCTGCCCTCGAGTCGGTCGGCCAGGGCCTTCTCCAGGTTACCCTTGACCACGTTGGAGAACCTGAGGGCATCGCGGTTAAAGACCATCAGCGAGAGCTGCCCGCCCGGCGCCAGCAGGCTGGCCAGAGTCGCCAGGGCAAGGCGCGGGTCCGCCAGCCACTCCAGCACGGCATGGCAGGCGATCAGCGACCAGGGGCCGGGCGCGAGCTCGGGCAGCGCCTGGAGCGGCGCCTGCAGAAGGTTTACCTCATGCTCGGCCAGCGCTTCCCGCGCCCGAGCTAGCATTTCGCCGGAGGGCTCGGCCAGGGTCACCGCGTGGCCGCGAGCGGCGAACCAGCCGGCCAGCTGGCCCAGGCCACCGCCCACATCGAGCAGCGGCTGTGTTCGCAGCTCGAGCATCTCGGGCAGCAGGTGGTCAAGCAGTGCCAGGCGCAGCTCACCGCGGACCCCGCCATAGAGGCTCGCGGCGAACTTGTCGGCCAGGCCATCGAAGTGACGGTCACCAGCCGGAGAAAGAGGAGAAGCGGAGTCTGACATGCCGGCCACCGGTCGCGGGTTTGCCGCGAATTCTACCTGGGAATCCCGCCGGACTCATCGCCCACGGCAGGGCCGCGAGCCACAGCGGGTTTATCTCGACGGTTCAGGCGCTTATAATGCGGCCCCGTCGCGCCCCCATAGCTCAGCTGGATAGAGCGTCCCCCTCCTAAGGGGAAGGTCTCAGGTTCGAATCCTGATGGGGGCACCAGTTCTTTGATATCAATGATTTACACTTACATCCCCGCCCGAGTACGAGGGTTAACGCGGATTTTGCTGAAAGCCCTATACGCGAGACGATCAGAAATCAGCCGCAATAAAAAAGTGAAACGACGAGCCCCGAGCCGAAAGACGTCACCAAAGGCGAGATCGCCGATTATTGCGCGCGCATCGCGGTGCCCTCCCGCGAACCCGGCAGGAAAGCCGCGCTGATGTCCAGCGCTCGGGAGGCGGCGGCCCGCCGAGAGGAACACGACCTATCCACGGCCCTGCCACACAACGATCTAGATCTAGATGATCCTCGAGGAAGAGGATGCCAGATAGCAACACATCTTGAGCACCCCTCCAGTACCCAACTGCAAGGCCCCCGGTATTCGCACCGAGAGCCTTGTCATGTCGTGGCGCAGGAAAGGGTTAACGACGATCCAACTTCTGCACCTTGAGCTCATAGTTGTTGACGCCGGTCATCGCGGAGCCGAACTTCTGGCCATCCACACGGATGCGATAGCGACCGGGTGCCAGCTCGGTGGTCAGGTCGACGTCGCCATCGAAGCCCTTGCCGGCATCCTTGGCAACCACACGACCCTGCTCATCGAGCACCTCGAGTTCGATCCGGTAGGTGTCTTCGTAGCCGGTCGGGTAAGTCGAGGTGGTGATGGCGACGGTGCCGCGATCAGCCACCTCGAAGGTCAGCACCTCACCACGCGTAAGTATCTTGACGTCGGTAACGATGGTTTCGAAGTGGCGCTGTGAGGCGCTCTGTTGCTGGGATGCAGGCGCTTGCGCTGTCTGGGCTGCAGAGGGTGATTCCCCGCTTCGCTCATCGGCGGCCTGCGGCGTGTCGGTTGACGACGCCTGGTTCGATGCGCCAAGGGTCGCCACGCTATCGGTATTACGAACGAAGACGCTGCGGCTGCCTTCCCGTCCGTTGCCGATGAAGACCAGCCCCTGGCCCTCGCTGATAGCATCCTCAATGGGTCGCCCCTGATCGTTCAAGCCAGCGACGGTGATATAGAAGCTGTTTCCCCTCCTGCTGCGAGTGCCGAACTTTCGGCCCTCCACGCGCAGTGTGTAGTCGCCAGGCTCAAGGTATTGACGCATGGCCAGGCCTCCGTTCTGGCCCAGCGCCTCGCTACGGGCAATCTCACGCCCCTGATCGTCCAGCAACACGGCGGCCACGCGGTAGTCACTTGACTCAGCAGCAGGCACGCTGCTCTCGAACAGGTAGGTGCCGGCCTTGTTGACTGTGAAGTCGTGTTCATGGGGCGTGCCGTAGAGAAAGCTGCGGCTACGGGCATCGTTTTCAGCCTGCAGGAAGCCCGTCAGGTCGAGCTGCTTGCCCTCCTCACGGAAACGCTCCTCCTTCTCGCTAGCTAGCGCCGACGTACTCGACAGCGCCAGGCCTACGATCAACACACTGACGGTGATAATCGGCTGTTTCATGAAACCTCACTTGGCTGCGTTAGCATTCAATGAAAAAGCCGACCCCGGAGGATCGGCTTTCGGTATCGAAACCCAGGGGGCAGGGTCAGGCCCTGCGACCACGAGGTTTAGAAGAGGTAGACGGCACCCACGGAAACACCATCGTCCAGGTTGTTTTCGCGATCGTACCAGGCGCCTTCGACGAAGGTATACATGGCCGAGGAGATGTTGTAGGTAGCACCGACAACAACTTCGTTGTAGCTCTCGTCCTCACTCTCGGTCGGCCAGTCATTGTTGGAAACAATGTTATCGGTGGTATCGAGGAAGTTGTCACCACCCACATCGACGTACTGGTAGGCGCCGTAGATGTCACCCATGCCGTAGCCGTAGCGGGCACCCAGGCCATAGAAGTTGGTGTCGGCAACATAATCGTTGTCGGACTGGAAGCGCTCCAGCTTCAAGGCCACGCGCAGGGTATCGATGGTGTACTGACCGGTGATACCGTACTGCTCACCTGAATCGAATTTACCAGAGATGGGGTTACCATCAGCATCCACACCGCTGTAGCTACCCTCGTTGTTGTCCAGGTTGTCGTAGACTGCGGCGATGGAGAAGGCGCCGGCGGTATACTTCACGCCACCGAAGAAGGAGGCGTTGCTACCGGTATCCTGATCGACATTCACGCTACCGCCATTAGCAATGTCAACATCCGCAGAACCATTGGACTCACCATCGCCCTCGTACTGGGTACCCACGGCGAACTGGAAGCCACTGAAGGACGGCGACATGTACTGCAGCTTGTTGCCTTCGCGCGAATCTTCAATGCCCACGATGCGGCCAGTGGAGTCGCTGGCGTCGAAGTATTCGTTGTTGGTGAGCGGATCCTGGATCCAGTCGTCGATCAGCGCATCCCAGGAGCCCAGACGCGCATCACCGAAGTTGCCCTTCAGACCCATGTAGGCCTGATCGCCGCGGTTGACGCCACGGCCGTTTCCCTTGGCTTCATCGGCGGTGAACTCCCACTCGCCCTTGAAGTAGCCGGTCAGGCCCTCGGAGATGGCGTGCTCACCGGTCACACCGATGGTTGAGCCGTTGTCGAAGATCTCGTCTTCGGTCTCGACTCTGCCATCATCCTGAAGTCTCTTCTCGCTCAAGTAGGCAATCTGGAGGTTGCCGTAGAGGTCGAGCTTGGTGCCGTCCTGGTTGTAGACGGTGGCGGCCTGAGCGCCGGAGGCAGCCAGGGCACCAGCGATAGCAGTCGCTAACAGTGTCTTTTTCATTGCGATGGTTCCTTATTGACTAGCTTGCTGTTTCGATCGTGGCTGCCCGTTCTTGGTGAGCGGGTCAGCGGGTTTGGCCGGTCTTGGTGCCGGTTCTCGTGCCTGCGAGGCTCCCTCACGGGAGGTGGCAGGACGCGAGCCAGACCTCGGCGAAACCTTGTTATAGTCCGATGCTCGCAGGAAGAACTCTATACCGGGATTTTCAGGAACGCAACAAGAAAAAACACTGTTTTCCTTCGCTGCGCCCCGCCTTTCCTGGGCACCTCTTGCTGCCCTTTGCTGCCCTGGAAAGTGTTGCGCCATTCCGGCGAGGCCCTTGCCCGGCCGGCCTGCCGAGACGATCCGACAAGCGAATCAGGCACCTGGCTCGATGAGCGCTTGCATCATGCCGCGCGAACATGACAAAGACAAGTCAGGCGATCAACGGGGGGTGTGCTTGGCGAGCAGCGCGGAGAGCTTCTCCTCCAGGGTGGCGGGCTCGCGGCCCGGCGTGGCGGTCTCCCCGGCACCGCCGGGCGGCGCCGGCGCGGGGTCCGGCCGCGACGAGTCTACCCTCTCGCCAGCAGGGCGGCTCGCCGCGTGCGAGGGCTTGTCTGCCTTGGCCGGATCACGCCCCTTGCCGCGCGGCCGGGCCGGGCGGCCCTTCTGCCGCCGGTCGGCCTGCAATCGCTCGAGCTTCTTGCGGGCATGCTCGGCGGCCGCGGCATCCACCCGCCCGGCCGGCTCGCCGGCCAGATCGAGGCGCTCGGCGCCCTCGCGCACCGACTTGAGGTAGCGCGGCAGATTCACATAGCAGGCCAGCGCCCGGCGCACCAGCTTCTCGGGCCAGGGCTCGCGCGCGGCCAGCTCCGCGTGAATGCCGACCTTGAGCGGCCGAGTGTGGCCCTTGAAGAAGGTCGAGGCGTAGCGCTGGTACCACTGGTCGAGCAGCGCCTGGGGGGAAGGCACCTCCTCGGAGGACGCCTCGCCCGCAGGCTTCGCTTCAACGGCGGGCTCGGGATCGGCCTGTGGCGGTTGCAGCGCTGCCGGGGCGGGCTTCTCGTGGGTAGCAGGCGGTTCGCTAGCGGTCTCGCCGGCGTCAGGCTGTCGGGGACGGTGGCCGATCAGCGCGGAGAGCCCTTGGGCGCGGCGCGCCTGGCGATGGAAGAGCGGCGTAGAGGCCTCGACGGGCTCGCGCTCGAGCAGGCGATGATTGTGCGCCTCGAGTTCGCGGTTCTGCTCCTCGAGTTCGCGGTTCTCCTCGGCGAGCTCCCGGCGGATGGCCTCCAGCTCGACAAGCCGCGCCTCCAGCTCACCGCAGCGCGTCGCCAGGGCGTCCTGCTGGAGGCGGGATTCCCGCAAGTCGCCCAGCAAGGCCGCGGCGCGGCTCTCCAGCTGTTCCAGCAGGCGGATTGAGCGTTCCTCGTTCACGTCCTGGTCCTCCAGCAGTGCGCCTTCCCGGTGATTCTTCGGGCCACGGCCGACTGTGGCCGGCCTCGGCACTTGCTGCTCAGTCTGTGCCAGGCGTGGCGCGGTGACAAATGTCGCCAGCCGGCGACGTCGTCAGTGACGATCCCTTCGATATCGACGGTACTGCACGAAATCGTAGGCCGGCTGGCCCTCGGTGGGCTTACCGGGCAGGCGCTGCACCTCCTGCCACTCGGCCATGTCGAGCGCGGGGAAGCGGGCATCGCCCTGCACCTCGATATCCACCTCGGTGAGGTAGAGCCGGCTGGCGAAGGGCAGCATTTGTTCATAGACCTGCGCGCCGCCCATCACCATGATCTCCTCGACGCCATCGATAGTGGCCTGCTGGTCGGCCAGCGCCAGCGCGGAGGGGAGGTCATGACAGACCCGCACGCCCTCGGGCTGGACGTCGGGGTCGCGGGTCAAAACGATGTTGAGCCGCCCGGGCAGCGGCCGGCCGATAGAATCAAAGGTCTTGTGTCCCATGATAATCGGCTTGGCCTGGGTCATGCGCTTGAAGAACCTGAGATCCTCGGGCAGGTACCAGGGCAGCTGGTTGTCCACGCCGATCACCCGGTTGCGGGCCATGGCAGCGATCATCGCCACCGGCACCAGGGTCGCGTCGATCAGGCCATGGGGCTGGCTCATACCGCCACCTCGGCCTTGATAGGCGGATGCGGGTCGTAGCCCTCGATGGCGATATGCTCGAAGCGGAAGGCGAAGAGCTCGTCGACGCTCGGATCGAGCACCAGGCGCGGCGCGGCGCGCGGCGTGCGCGAGAGCTGCTCCTCGGCCTGCTCGAGGTGATTGAGATAGAGATGGGCATCGCCCAGGGTATGCACGAAGTCGCCAGGGGCAAGCCCCGAGACCTGAGCGATCATCCGGGTGAGCAGCGCGTAGCTGGCGATATTGAAGGGCACGCCCAGGAAGATGTCGGCGCTGCGCTGGTACAGCTGGCAGGAGAGCCGCCCCTCGGCGACGTAGAACTGGAACAGGCAGTGGCACGGCGGCAGGGCCATCTCGTCGACCAGCGCCGGGTTCCAGGCCGAGACGATCAGCCGCCGAGAGTGCCGGTTGTCGCGGATCTGCTCGAGGAGCCGGGCGATCTGATCGACGTGGCCGCCGCGGGGATCGGGCCAGCTGCGCCACTGGTAGCCGTAGACCGGGCCAAGATCGCCGTGCTCGTCGGCCCATTCGTCCCAGATACGCACCCCGTGCGCCTTCAAGTAGGCGATGTTGGTGTCGCCGGCCAGGAACCACAGCAGCTCATGAATGATCGAGCGCAGGTGCAGCTTCTTGGTGGTCACCAGCGGGAAGCCGCGAGACAGATCGAAGCGCATCTGGTGGCCGAACAGCGAGCGGGTGCCGACCCCGGTGCGGTCGTCACGCTCCACGCCGCGGTCGAGCACCTGGCGCATCAGGTCGAGATAGGGCTGTTCAAGGGCGGGCAAGGTATCGTAGGTCACGGGGCATCGAGGCTGGAAAATGGGCAGAGGATTCTACAGGAACTCACTGAGGATGTTGATCCGGGAGAACCAACGGTTCAGGCAGCGAGGCATTCAGCGACATGCGCTGTTGCGCATAATCCCGGAGATGGTTATAGGTCGCCATCAGCATCATCGCGAAGCGACTGGCTGAATCCAGCGCTTCCGAGAAGGCAACCGGGTCTTGCATATATTCGTGAATCAACTGATTGCGGAGCTTGCGCGCCACCAGCCACGCTTCTGTGCTTTCCAGGACGCCCAGCCGCTCGGCACGGTCGAGGTTTTCGATCTGGCTCCCGGTCCGCTCCGCCAGGCTTTGCAGCCAGCGAGGAATCAACTTGTCGGCGATGGTGTCCTGCATGCGGCCAAAGCGCGACACGAACGCCTCAAGCCTGACGGCCTCCTCCGGATGCTGGTCGAGGCCAGCGACCCAGTCACTGTCCAGAACGTTACCACCGCCGAACAATGTCTCCCAGCTGTAGCGGAGATGACGTCCCTCGCGCTCGACGATATCCAGAGACCAGAGAAACCGATCGATAGGCAGCAGCTGTTTCTTGTCGTGGATCATAACCGTTGCCCTGTCTGTATGGCGTGGCGATGAACGGGATTCAAGGCGGTAGAGGGGTCGATCACCAGAATGTCTATCGGCCGATCCCCGATACGCCGTTGCAGTCGAGCCGTCAGGGTCAACATCTTGTCCACCTTGCTCTCGATCTCGCAAGGGCTTTCCACCAGGAGATCGATGTCCCCTCCCCTGGCGTCATCATCCAGTCGGGAGCCGAAGACTCTGACGTTCACTTCATCGCCAAATACCTCGGCAGTAGTCTGCTTGATGATCGCGATCTGCTCGGCAGAAAGCCGCATGCTCAACCCCCATTTCCATCATCGACATGCCGGGCCACCCTTACACCATGTGGCTAACACGTTGTATCCACCGGTTGGCCACGCGACCAGGCGATCAGCGCGATGCCCACGGCAATCATCGGCAGCGTCAGCAGCATGCCCATGGTCAGCCAGCCGAAGGCGATGAAGCCGAGCTGGGGATCCGGCAGGCGCACGAACTCCACCAGGAAGCGGAACACCCCATAGAGCAGCAGGAAGAGGCCGGAGACCAGGCCGCGGCGCCGCGGCCGGGCCGAGACCCACCACAGCACCACGAAGAGCACCGCGCCCTCCAGCAGCGCCTCGTAGAGCGACGAGGGATGACGCGGTGCCGAGTCCATCCCCGGGAAGGGCATGCCCCAGGGCAGCGTGGTGACGCGGCCGGGCAGTTCGTGGTTGATGAAATTGCCGATGCGCCCCGCCCCCAGGCCGATGGGCACCAGCGGGGCGACGAAGTCGGTGAGGGTGAAGAAGGCCAGCCGCTTCTTCCTGGCGAACCATAGCGAGGCGAGCAACACCCCGACCAGGCCGCCGTGGAAGCTCATGCCGCCGTCCCAGACGCGGAAGATCCACAGCGGGTCGGCGAGCCACTGGGGCAGGCCGTAGAAGAGCGCGTAGCCGAGCCGGCCGCCGACCACCACGCCGATGGCGGCATAGAAGAGCAGATCGCCCACGTCGTCCTGGCTCAGGCCAATGCGCTCGGCCCGCCGGCGTCCCAGCAACCAGGCGGCGATGAAGCCGACGACGTACATCAGGCCGTACCAGTGGACCTGGAAGGGGCCCAGCGAGATGGCCACGGGGTCGATGTCGGGATAGCTCAGCATGCAAGGCCCTTGTGTGGATCAGCGGTCAGAGGAGAAACTTGAGGCCCACCGCCGTCAGCAGCACGGCGAAGGAGAGGCGCAGCGTGCGCGCCGAGAAGCGATGGGCGAGCAGCACGCCGAGGCGTGCGAAGGGCACGCTGGCCAGCACGATGCACAGGAAGGCCGGCAGCATCACGAAGCCGATGGCCCCGGCGGGCAGCCGCGGGTTGCCCCACCCTACTGCCATGAAGGTGCCCGCGCCGAACAGCGCGATGGGCAGCCCGCAGGCCGAGGAGGTGCCCACGGCCTGGATCATGGTGGCCCCGCAGCGCGATAGCCAAGGCACACTGAGGGTACCACCGCCGATGCCGAACAGCGCCGAGACACCACCGATCACCGCGCCCGCCAGGCCCATTACGGCACGGCCGGGCGCCATACTGCCGGGCTTGGGGCCACGCCCCAGCGCCATCTTCACGGCGACCAGCAGCACGAACAGGCCGAACAGCGTTCCCAGCCGCCCGCCGGAGAGGCTGCCGGCGACGAAGACCCCGGCGATCGCGCCGAACATCAGTCCTGGCAGTAGGGCCAGCAACCAGTCGCGGCGGATGCTGCCGCGACGGTAATGCCCCCAGGCCGAGGAGGCTGAGGTGACCGCGATGGTGGCCAGTGAGGTGCCCACGGCCAGATGCATGGTCACCTCCGGGGCGACCCCCTGCAGCCCGAAGACAAAGGCCAGGGACGGCACGATGATCAGGCCGCCGCCCACGCCATAGAGCCCGGCCATGGTGCCGGCCAGCATGCCCAACATCAAGTAGCCTGCCAGGCTTTCCAGCAGGCTCATGCCGGCCGCTGCTCCGACGTACCCATCAGCCAGCGCTGCACCATGTCAACCAACGCCCGGGGACGATAGGGCTTGGTCAGGTAGTCGTCCATGCCGGCCTGGCGAAAGCGCTGGCAATCCTCGTCACTGGCGTTGGCGGTCAGCGCCACCAGAATGCTGTGCCGACCGGCAGCGTCCTCGGCCTCCCGTTCGCGCCAGTGGCGGCTGGTTTCCATGCCATCCATACCTGGCATGAAGATGTCCATCAGCACCAGGTCGAAGGGGGCCCCCTTCCGCCGCGACAGGGCCTGCTCGCCGCTGGTCGCCGTCTCGACATCAAACCCCTGACGCTCCAACACCTGGCGTGCCAGGATCAGGTTCACCGGGCCGTCGTCGACGATCAGCACCCGACCCTTGCCGGAAACAAGTGGCAGCGAGGTCACGGACGTGGCGCGGGACTCGTCGAGATTCTCCAGCAGCACCACGGCATCGGCGAGGTGTTCGCGTAGCATCAGCAGCGTGGCATGCTCACGAGCGCCGCGACACTGGCGCAGGGTCTCGCTCTCGAGCACCTCCGAGAGCGTGCTCATCAGCGGGGCCAGCGACTGCTGCAGGTGGCAGAGATAGCCGGACTTGAGGCGCGACTCCTCGCGGGCGCGCATCCGGCCGGCCTCCAGCCGTTCGAGCTGATCGCGCCGGGCCTGCAGGTCGCCGACCAGGCGCTGTTCAGTCGATCGGCGCACCTCGAGTTCGCGCTTCCAGCCCTCGAGCAACGACTCGCAGACCTCCGACAGGGCCGCCAGGCGCCTGGGGAGCGGCACCGCCTCGGCGGAGATGGAGCACTGATGGCGGGCCAGCCAGCCCTCGATACTGGCCAGGGCGTCATCGACCTCGCGCTGCATCCTGCGCAGGCGTGGTTTCAGTAGCGCCAGGAAGACCACCCCATTGAGGCTGCTGCCCACCAGCAGCGCCAGTAACAACCCGAAGGTTGCCCTCCAGGAGGCGTAGGAAGGCACCATCGACCCCAGCATGCCGGCAACCACCAGACACAGCACCACCAAGGCACCCTGGGCGAGCAGCACCGGCCAGAGGACCGGCCAGACTAGGCGCGACCAGAGGCGGTCGAGACGAGTGTGGTCCTGCATGGTCATCCCTGTGAGATCATGATGGTGAACAGAGTGTACGCGGCGATGCCGAGCCTGTCATGGCGATGCCTTCCCTCCGGCCGGCGGGCCGGCTAAGCTGGTGCCATGTGCCTGATTGCCTTCGACCATCGCCCTGGCAGTGCCTATCCGCTGCGCCTGGTGGCCAACCGTGACGAGTTCCATGCCCGCCCGACCGCCCCGCTGGGCGTCTGGCAGGATGCCCCCGAGATCCTCGGTGGCCGCGACCTGGAGGCCGGCGGCTCCTGGCTGGCGGTGCATCGCCGTGGCCGCGTTGCCGCCGTCACCAATGTGCGCGACCCGCGCCTCAAGGTTCCAGCGACGGCCCCCAGTCGCGGCACCCTAGTACGCGAAGCCCTGGAGTGCCATGACCTGCCGGCCTGGCTGGAGCAGCTGGCCGGAGGAGATGCCGGCCGCTATGCGGGCTTCAATCTGCTGGCGGGCGACGACGAGACGCTCTGGCACCTCCATCGGGGCCTCGACGGCATCTGGATCAAGCGCGTTCCACCGGGCCTGCACGGGCTCTCCAATGCCAGCTTGGATACCCCCTGGCCCAAATTGGTCGCCGCCCGACAGGGGTTGGCCGCCAGCCTGCGCCATGTCCGCTGGCCCGAGGATGCGCTGGCCGTGCTCGCCGAGACGCGTCCCGCCGATGACTCGCAGTTGCCGGACACCGGCGTGGGGCTCGAGATCGAGCGCCGGTTGTCGCCGCCCTTCATCCTCGGGCAGGACTACGGCACCCGCGCCACCACCTGGCTAACCTGGCACGACGACGGGCGGATCGAGATCGGCGAGCGACGCTTCGGGCCGGAAGGAGTCAGACTGGGGGAGACCCAGCTTTGCTTGGCGCCATAAGTTGCAACCGACGAAGCCGGGTCAATCGCGGGGGGGCAGCAAATGGGCGAGATCCCAGCCGGCAAGGCGCTCTGCCAGGTGACGGCGCACCTCAGCGGGTGAGTCGAATCTAAGGGTCTCGGCGACCAGCTCGCGGGCGCTATCGAGGGGCACCCGGCGAATCGCCGCCCTTACCCGCGGCAGGTTGGGGGCATTCATCGACAAGGCATCGAAGCCCATGCCCATCAGCAGCAGCGCGCCGGCGGGGTCACCGGCCATCTCGCCACACACCGAAGTGGGCATGTCCAGGCGTCGGGCATCCTCGGCAAGCTGGGCCATGGCCGAGAGTACGGCAGGGTGGCAGGCGTCATAGAGGTCAGCAACCCGCGGGTTATTTCGGTCCACGGCCAGCAGGTACTGGGTCAGATCATTGCTGCCCACCGAGAAGAAATCGACCCGCCGGGCCAGGGCATCGAGCTGGTAGAGGGTCGCAGGCACCTCCAGCATCACCCCCACCCGGGGCCGGTTGACCGGCACGCCCTCCTCGCCGAGCTCGAGGATGGCGCGGTCGAGCAGGCGCAGCGCATCGTCGACCTCGTCGACGTTGGTGACCATCGGCAGCAGCACCCGGAGGTTTTCCAACCCCTGGGAGGCCCGCAGCATGGCGCGCAGCTGCACCATCAGCACTTCGGGGTGGTCGAGAGTGACGCGAATGCCGCGCCAGCCCAGGAAGGGATTGGCCTCCTCGATGGGGAAGTAGGGCAGGTCCTTGTCGCCGCCGATATCCAGGGTCCGCATCACCACCGGCAAGGGCGCGAAGCTCTCGAGCTGGTCACGGTACAACCGCGTCTGCTCCTGCTCGCCGGGGAAGCGCTCGGTGATCATGAAGGGCACCTCGGTACGATACAGCCCCACCCCGCCGATCCGCGACTTGAGCGAGGCCACGGCATCCACCGACAGGCCGGTATTGACCATCAGCGGCATATCGTGACCATCCGGGGTGCGACTGGGCAAGTCCTGTTCGTGTTCCAGCACCGCCATCAACGCCCGCTCCTCGTCGATCAGGCTCTGATAGTAGCTCTCGAGCTCGGGGCTGGGATGCACGAAGAGGCGACCACGGTGGCCGTCTAGCACCACCCGGCTGCCGCCGAGGCGCGGCAGCGGCAGGTCAACCATGCCCGAGACGGTGGGGATGCCCATGGCCCGGGCGACGATGCCCAGATGGGAGGTGCTGGAGCCGCGCACCGAAACTAGGCCGGCGAGCTTCTCGCGAGGCACCTCGCCGAGCATCGCCACGCTGATCTCGTCGCCGATCAGGATGGTACTCTCGGGGTAGACCGCCGGGGTCTGGGGGGTCTCCTCCTGCAGGTGGGCCAGCACCCGTCGTCCCAGGTCGCGGACGTCGGCCGCCCGCTCGCGCAGGTAGTTGTCGTCGACCCGCTCCAGGTACTGGACGTGGCGACGCACCACGTCAGCCAGGGCGCCGGGCGCCCACTGGCCCTCACGGATGCGCTTCTCAACCTCCCGGGAGAGCGCTGCCTCACCGAGCATCTGCTGGTAGACATCGAACAGCGCCAGCTCCTGGGCGGAGATGCGGCTAGCCAAGCGCTCGCCGGCGGCACGGATCTCGTCGCGCACCCGGCCGATGGCCTCCTTGAGACGGGTGATCTCGTACTCCACATCGGTGGGGATGAGATCAGGCACGCTATTGAGATCTGCCGGCGCGGCGATCACCACCGCCTCGCCGATGGCCATGCCCGGCGAGGCCGCCACGCCGGTGAAGCGCGCCTGTTCGCCGGACATGCTCGACCGGTTGAGCCCGCCCGTTGCCAGAGCGTGGGCCAGCACCCCGGCCAGCTGGGCGGCCATGGTGACCAGAAACGCCTCGTCTTCCTCGTCAAAGCGCCGCTTGTCGGCCTGCTGCACCACCAGCACGCCCAGCATGCGCCGCTGGTGGATGATCGGCACGCCGAGAAAACTCGAGTAGCGCTCCTCGCCGGTGGCCTCGAAATACAGAAACTGGGGATGGGACTGGGCGTCTTCGAGGTTGAGTGGCTCCTCACGCTTGGCCACCAGCCCCACCAGGCCCTCGCCCACCTCCACGCTGACCCGCCCCACGGCCTGGGTTCGCAGGCCGATGGTTTCCATCAGCACCAGCCGTTCGATGGTCCTGTCGAAGAGGTAGAAGGAGCACACGTCGGTGCGCATCGCCTTGCGGATGCGCCGCACCATGGTGGCCAGGGCCGCATCCAGGTTACGTGCCCCGTTAACCTCCTGAATGATGCGTCGCAACACCTCGAGCATCGGCGTCTTGTTTTCCATTGTGGTGGTCTCTCGCCTTGCTGAGGAATGGCGCGGCCGTTAGACCCGCGGCTTATCCATGGCCAAGGGCCAGCCGCTGGGCCCGGGGGGAGAGCTCGCGCAGGGCGCGACGGTAAACCTCCCGCTTGAAGGGCACGACTTGCCCCAAAGGATACCAGTAACTGACCCACCGCCAGCCGTCGAATTCCGGCTTGCCAGACATGTCCATGCAGATCCGGCTCTCCTGGCAGCGAATTCTCAGCAGGAACCACTTCTGTTTCTGGCCAATACATACCGGCCGGGAGTGGGTACGAACCATGCGTCGCGGCAGGCGGTAGCGCAGCCAGCCCCGGGTGCAGGCAAGGAGCTCGACGTCCTCGGCGGTAAGGCCGATCTCCTCGTGCAGCTCGCGAAAAAGTGCCTGTTGCGGAGTCTCGTTCGCCTTGATGCCTCCCTGGGGAAACTGCCACGCGTTCTGTCCTACCCGACGCGCCCAGAGCAGCTGCCCCTGCTCGTTGGCAATAATGATGCCAACATTGGGGCGAAAGCCGTCAGCGTCGATCACGGACTTCACCTTATGAATTGAGTATTAACGCCATTCTTCCACAAGGCCACGAAGGGCATCAATACGACCAAGCTGTTAGCTCGCCGCTGGCTCGAAGCGCCACGCCACTTCTGCCATACTCCCCGACCGTGTATCGACCTTGAATCACGCTTGATCGCCATTACAGAGGTAACTTCAGTGAGCCTGGCCATCTTCGACCTGGACAACACCCTGCTGTCGACCGACAGCGACCATGCCTGGGGCGAGTTCCTGCTGGAACAGGGCGCCGTGGACCCGCTGGCCTACCGCGAAGCCAATGACCGCTTCCTGGCCGACTATCAGGCCGGCACCCTGGATATCCAGGCCTTCCTGGACGTGGCGCTGCGCCCGCTTGCCGAGCACAGCCCCGAGCAGCTCGCCGCCTGGCACCAGCAGTTCATGGCCAGCAAGATCGAGCCGCACATCCTGGTCAAGGGCGAGGAACTGGTGGCCCGTCATCGCGCCCGCGGCGACACCCTGCTGATGATCACCGCCACCAACCGCTTCATCACCGGCCCCATCGCCGAGCGCCTGGGCATCGACGAGCTGATCGCCGTGGAGCCCGAGATGGTCGACGGCCGCTACACCGGGCGCTCCACCGGCATCCCCAGCTACCGCGAAGGCAAGGTTCAGCGCCTGGAAGAATGGCTTGCCGACAAGGAGCTGACTCTGGACGACAGCTGGTTCTACAGCGACTCCCATAACGACCTGGCGCTGCTGGAGCAGGTTGACCATCCGGTAGCGGTGGACCCTGACCCTAGCCTGCGCGAGGTGGCCGAGGCACGCGGCTGGAAGATCATCAGTTTGAGGGACTGAGCGACAAGAGGCCAAGTCGTGTAGGCCGGACAGGCCGGAGGCGCATCCGGCGTGACGATAGTGCCCTCGCCATGCCCGGTGCGCTGGCGCTTATTGAGCCTACGACGAAGGCCTCCCAACAACAGCAACCCCCGGAGACCACGGCCCCCGGGGTTAGCTTTCACCTTGGTGCTTTCAGCTCTTTCAGCTCGGCGCTTGGTGCTGAGGTTCAGCCCAGCAGATGCTCGACGGCGGCGCGCTCCTCGCGCAGCTCGTCTTCGGTGGCTTTCATGCGGTCGCGGCTGAAGTCGTCGACCTCGAGGTCCTGGACGATCTCGTAGCCGCCGTTCTTGCACACTACCGGGTAGGAATACATGATGCCGGGCTCGACGCCGTAGCTGCCGTCGGCGGCAATGCCCATGCTCACCACCTCGTCGGTGCCCAGCGCCCAGTCACGCATGTGGTCGATGGCCGCGGAGGCCGCGGAGGCCGCGGAGGAGGCGCCACGCGCCTTGATGATGGCGGCGCCGCGCTGCTGCACGGTGGGGATGAAGTCGTTCTCGTACCAGTCGCGCTCGACCAGCTCGAAGGCCGGGGTACCGGCGACCTTGCAGTGAGACAGATCAGGATACTGAGTGGCGCTGTGGTTGCCCCAGACGATCATCGACTCGACGTCGGTGACGTGCTTGCCGGTCTTCTGGGCCAGCTGGGTCTTGGCGCGATTATGGTCCAGGCGCATCATCGCGGTGAACTGGCCGGCGTCCAGGTCCGGCGCGTTACAGGAGGCGATCAGCGCATTGGTGTTGGCCGGGTTACCCACCACCAGCACGCGCACGTCGCGGCTGGCGTTGTCGTTGATGGCCTTGCCCTGCACGGAGAAGATCGCCGCGTTGGCCTCCAGCAGGTCCTTGCGCTCCATGCCCGGACCGCGCGGGCGGGCGCCCACCAGCAAGGCGAAGTCGACATCCTTGAAGGCGGCATTGGCGTCGTCGGTGGCGACGATGTCATGCAGCAGCGGGAAGGCGCAGTCGTTGAGCTCCATCACCACGCCGTTGAGGGCGTCCATGGCCGGCGGGATCTCGAGCAACTGGAGAATGACCGGCTGATCCTTGCCCAGCATGTCGCCGGAGGCGATACGAAAGGCGAGCGAGTAGCTGATCTGGCCGGCAGCACCGGTGATGGCAATACGGACGGGATCTTTCATGGTGGCTCCTTGGGTTTGCAACGCGCGGGTTGTCGCCGTGAGGCTCTGCCGGGCGGCGTGCCGCCTGCCCTGGCCATAATCCGAATCGCCAAGATGGTAGGCCTGCACTGCACAAAACTCAATTCGACCTCAGGCTACCCCGGCGACACCACAGCCCACCCTGGGCTATGCTGGCCGCCTGCCGACCCGGCTTACCCAGCTCCACTCTCGAACCTCGCACTACACCAGGGAAGGTCCGAATGTCTCGTCGTCTGCCGCCGTTCCCCGTCCTGCTCGCTATTGGGCTGGCCTGCCTGCTGCTGGTCTGGCTGGTACTCGGTGATATCCAGGGCTTCCGCGATACTCCGCCCGAGGGCGACGAGGCCGAGGGGCCGGCACCGACCCGGGTCGAGGTGGTCGAGCGCCAGGCGCAGGCCCACGCGCCCCGGCTGGTGCTGCAGGGCCAGCTCGAGGCCTATCGCGAGGTGGCGCTACGCGCTCGGCAGATGGGCAGGGTGGAGGCCTTGCCCGTTGCGCTGGGCGAGCGGGTCAGCCGCGGGCAGACACTACTGGCGCTGGCCCGCGAGGAACTCCCCGCGCGGCTGGCACAGGCCGAGGCCGAGCTGGCCCTGGCACGAAGCGAGCTGGAAGGCGCCGAGCGACTGCGCCGTCGCGAGCTGATCTCCAACCCCGACTACCTGCGCCTGAAGAGCAGCGTCAACCAGGCCCTGGCCGAGGTTGCCAGCCTACACCGCCAGCTCGACGACACCCGCCCCGAAGCGCCCTTCGACGGCGTGCTCGACCGCCTCGATGTGGAGCTCGGCGACCTGGTCCAGGTCGGCGAGACCTGGGGCAGCCTGGTCGACGACTCGCGGCTCACGGCCATCGCCGCCGCACCCCAGCGGGAGGCGCTGGGGCTGGTGCCGGGGCTAGCTGCCAAGATCCGGCTGCTCGATGGCAGCCAGCTCGACGGAGTGCTGAGCTACGTAGCCAGCCGCGCCGACGACAGCACCCGCAGCTTCCCCGTCGAGGTGACCGCGGCCAACCCCGAACGCCGTCGCCTGGCCGGTGCCAGTGCCAGCCTGATGATCCAGCTGCCCAAACGCCAGGTGCATCGGCTCTCCCCGGCACTACTCGAGCTTAATGAGGATAACCAACTGGCGGTTAAGCACCTGAACGACGACGACCGGGTTCTGCTCACTCCGGTCGAGCTGGTCAGCGCCGATGCCGACGTCGCCCGGGTAGCCGGGCTGCCCGACCGCGTCAGGCTGATCACCCTGGGGGGTGGCTTCGTCGACCCCGGCGAGCGGGTGACGGCGGTCAGCGCCCCGTCGACTCCGGCGCAGAGCATACCGGGCGAGCAGCGGGACGCCCTCTGAGATGCGCACCTTAATCGAAGCGGCACTGGATCGCTCCCGCACAACCCTGCTGCTGCTCGTCGCGCTGCTGCTGGCGGGGCTCGCCGCCTGGCAGGCGATCCCCAAAGAGGCCAACCCCGACGTCACCATTCCCATCATCTATGTGTCGATGTCGCTGGAAGGGGTCAGCCCCGAGGATGGCGAACGCCTGCTGGTGCGCCCCATGGAACAGGAACTGCGCAGCATCGAGGGGCTGCGCAAGATGACCGCGCAGTCAAGCGAAGGCCATGCCGCCGTGACCCTGGAGTTCGATGCCGGCTTTGACCCCGACCAGGCGCTGACCGACGTGCGCGAGAAGGTCGACATCGCCCGCGCCGAACTGCCGTCCGAAGCCGAGGAGCCGCGGGTCATGGAAGTCAACGTGTCGCTTTTCCCGGTGCTCTCGATCGGCCTGGCCGGCCCCCTGGCGGAACGCCAGCGCCTGGCCGTGGCGAGCCGCCTGCAACAGGAGATCGAGGGCATCCCTGAGGTGCTGGAGGTAGAGATCGGTGGCGACCGCGAGCATCTGCTGGAGATCGTCGTCGACCCTCTGGTACTCGACAGCTACGAGATCGACTTCGATACCCTATTCAACCTGGTCAGCCGCAACAACCGCCTGGTAGCGGCGGGCAGCCTGGATACCGGGGCCGGACGCCAGCCGCTCAAGGTGCCGGGGGTGATCGAGCGACTCGAGGACGTGATGGCGATGCCGGTGAAGATCGACGGCGATCGGGTGGTGACCTTTAGTGACGTGGCCTGGATCCGCCCCACCTTCAAGGACCCGCAGGGCTTCGCCCGCATCGATGGCCAACCGGCGCTGGTGCTGGAGATCTCCAAGCGGGCCGGGGCCAACATCATCGCCACCGTGACTCAGGTGCAGGCGCTGCTCGACGAGGCGGCCGAGCGGATACCCGAGGAGCTGGAGATCACCACCATCCTCGACCAGTCCGAGACCGTGCGCGACATCCTCTCGGAGCTTCTCAACAACGTGGTCACCGCGGTGGTGCTGGTGCTGGTGCTGATACTCGCCGCCATGGGCCTGCGCCCGGCGTTGATGGTGGGACTGACCATTCCCGGGGCTTTTCTCACCGGCATCCTGCTGATCTGGGCGCTGGGTTACACGCTGAACATCGTGGTGATGTTCGCGCTGATCCTGGTCGCCGGGATGCTGGTGGATGGCGCCATCGTGGTCAGCGAGCTGGCCGACCGCCAGCTGCGCCAGGGACAGCCACCCCGGGAGGCCTGGATCCACGCCGCCACGCGCATGAGCTGGCCGGTGATCGCCTCCACCGCCACCACCCTGGCGGTCTTCTTGCCGCTGCTGTTCTGGCCGGGGGTGGTAGGCCAGTTCATGAAGTACCTGCCGATCACGGTGATCCTCTGCCTGCTGGCCTCGCTGGCCATGGCACTGGTGTTTCTGCCCACCCTGGGCGGCGTGTTCGGCGTGCAAAGCGCCGCGGCCAGCCACGACAGCGAGCTGATCACCGCCGGCGGACGGCTTTACCGGGGCGTGCTGGCGCGCCTGCTGGCCTGGCCGGGCCTGACCCTGCTGCTCACGCTGCTGCTGATGGCACTGATCTATACCGCCTATGCCCGCTTCAATCACGGCGTCGAGTTCTTCCCCAGCGTCGAGCCCGATACCGCGCAAGTGCTGGTGCATGCGCGGGGCGATTACTCCGCCCGCGAGATTGACGCCATCGTGCGCCGGGTGGAGGCGCGCCTTGCCGGCATGAGCGAGGTTCAGGCGCTCTATGCACGCTCCTTCGCGATGCCCGACCAGCAGCTCGGCGACGACGTGGTAGGGGTGCTGCAGTTCCAGCTGATCGACTGGCAGCAGCGTCGCCATGCCAGCGCGATCCTCGCCGAGATGGCCGCGCGCACCGCTGACCTGGCGGGCATCCGGCTGGAATTCCGCGAGCAGGATAAGGGACCCAGCGGCGGCAAGCCGATCGTGCTGGAAATCAGTGCCGAGGACCCGGCCCTCGCCGATCAGACCGTCGACGCGCTGCGCCGGGCCATGAGTGAGCTCGGCGGCTTTCGCGATATCGAGGATGACCGCAGCCTGCCGGGCGTGGAGTGGCGCGTGAAGGTAGATCGCGAAGAGGCTGCACGCTTCGGTACCGACGTGGCCAGCATCGGCAGTGCCGTACAGCTGATCACCACCGGTCTGCAGGTGGCCACCTATCGCCCTGCCGGCGTCGACGACGAGGTGGATATCCGTGTGCGACTACCGCGGGGCGCCCGGTCGCTGGACCAGCTGGGCCGGCTGACGCTGAACACTCAGCGCGGGCAGGTGCCGATCTCGCACTTCGTCTCGTTGGAACCGGCCCCCAAGGTGGGCACCCTGCACCGTATCGACGGGCGCCGGGCGATCACCCTGGAGGCCGATGTCACCGCCGAGCAGCGTCCCGATGAGCGCCTGGCAGCATTGAGGGCCGCCATGCCGGCGCCACCCGAGGGTGTGAGGATCAAGGTGGCCGGCGAGCAGGAGGACCAGCAGGAGGCGATGCGCTTTTTGGCCATGGCCTTCCTGGTGGCGATCGGCCTGATGACGCTGATCCTGGTCACCCAGTTCAACAGCCTCTACCAGGCGGCGTTGGTGCTCTCCGCCATCGTCTTCTCCACCGCCGGCGTGCTGCTCGGCCTGCTCATCAATGCCCAGCCCTTCGGCATCGTCATGGTGGGGATGGGCATCATCGCCCTGGCGGGCATCGTGGTGAACAACAATATCGTATTGATCGACACCTACAACCAGCTGCGCGGCGAGGGGCTCCCCCCCGGCGCGGCGGCGCTGGAAGCCGGCGGACTGCGCCTGCGCCCGGTGCTGCTCACCGCCGTGACCACGGTGCTCGGCCTCACTCCCATGGTGCTGGGGGTCAACGTCGACCTGATCACTCCGAGCCTGGGCATCGGCGCACCCTCGACCCAGTGGTGGACCCAGCTCTCCAGTGCCATCGCCGGCGGCCTGACCTTCGCCACCGGCCTGACCCTGCTGCTCACGCCCTGCATGCTGGTGCTCGGGTCACGGCTGGACCGCCGGCTCTAGCGCCGTCATGCCTCGCACCAGGCGGATACGGCACCCGCAACGACAACGCCCCATCGACCTCGGCAGCCGATGGGGCGTTGTCTTGCGGGAGGGCGTTGCGCTCAGGCCCGGGTATCGGCCTCGGCGCGAGCGGCAGCCGGCGAATGGGCCGCATGCAGGCGGGCGATCAGCTGATCCTCGAGGTTGAAGCGCTTGCTGAGCCCGCGGCTCAGGCGCTCAAGCCAGGCGGGGAGACGACGCATATGGTGCTGGGCGCGGGCGGGGCTGTCGTAGTCGCGGTCGAAGGAGAGCACCAGTTCGGTGGACATCTCCAGGCGCTCAAGCAAGCGTTCGGCGAGTTCCAGGGCCTGGTGGTCGCCAAAGGCCTTGGCTTCCTCCCGTAACTGCGGATAGATCTCGAAGTGCCCGGCACTGATGTAATCCATCAGCCGCTCGCCAAAGGCATCGACGCGCTTGGGGCTCACCGTTTCAAGCTCGGCGTCACAGGTCTGCTTCAGCGTGGCGAACTGGATCAACAGCTCACGGCGCTCGTGCAGCCAGCGATCGATCAACTCGTGTACGCCACCCCAGCGCTCCAGGGCATTGTTGCAATCTTCCAGCATGGATGCCTCCCTTGCTCGCTCGACATGGCCAGCCACTCGGGGCACTCGACCCCGGGAGGTGACAGACTCGCGTCTGCCGGGCCTGCTGTCAATCCACTCCTGCCGTCAGCTCGGCGGGCTCGGTCCTGCTGGGTTGATGGCCGGCTCACTGGCGGCGGGCGCTGACGAAACGAGCATTGCGTGCGTGTGCGCCCCGCCTCGAGCAACGCCGTAGGGCCTAGCCCTGCCAGCGATAGCCGCGGCGCGGGCGATTGGCCGCCAGCAGCAGGCCCACCGGGGCCAGGGCGAGTATCAGGAAGCCGGCCAGGGTCCAGCCGGGCAGCGAGATACCCAGCAGCCGAAAGCTGATCTCGGCACACTCACCCGAGCCGGAGAGCACCTGGGCCAGCACCTGCTGCAGGGGCAGGATCTCCAGCATGTAGCCGAGCCCCGGGCCGCAGCTCGGCACCTGGTCGGCAGGCAGCGACTGCAGCCACAGATGGCGCCCCGCCACGACGATGCCGCTGCCCACGGCGGCCAGCGACAGCAGGGCGTAGATCACCGCCCCCGCGCGACCGGCAGGATCATGGAGTGCTGCGACCAAAAACACCCCGGCGGCGGCCAGCACGGCCACCCGCTGGAAGATGCACAGCGGACAGGGCGCCAGCCCGACGACATGCTCGAGCCCCAGGGCCACGGCCATCATCAGCACGCAGAAGGCAAGGCCCGCGAGGCTCCATTCGCGGACCGAGAGGCGTCGAAGGTCGTCGATCATGACACCTCACCGGTGGGCAACGGAGAGAGGGTGCGCACCTCGCGGGCATGCGCGAAGTAGCGCGCCAGGAAGGCCTCGAAGTCCTCGGTCTCCCCCGCCTCGAGCTCGCGCTGCTGGGCCAGCGAGGTCGCCACCAGCTCGTCGAAAAGCGCCTCCCGGGAGGGGTCCATGGGGGTATCGCGGAACTCCTGCGCCTGTTCCCGGGCAAGGCCCAGCATGGCCTCGAGGAAGGATTCTCCGCTCGACTCGAGACGCGCCAACAACCGCGCAGAGGGGGTCAGAGCGGGGTCGTCGAGACGCGGCGTCAGCGCGGCCAGCGCCTCGGCATGGGGGCTGCCCGCCTCCAGACGGTCGAGCAACTCGGCCACCGCGCTCATCTCGGCAACGATCTCGCCGCCCCAGTCGGCGATGGAGCGATGCCGACCATCCTGCAGCAGCCGCAGCGCCGGGTCGCGACCACGCTCCACCACCAGGCGGCGGTTGTCGTCCAGCCGGTCACACTCGTCGTCGGGAATCCAGGGGCTCTCGCTGAGCAGGCACCACATCAGAAAGGTATCGATGAAGCGGATCTGCGGCTCGTCCAGCCCCAGCGGCAGGAAGGGGTTGAGATCCAGGCAGCGCACCTCGATGTACTCCACGCCGCGGGCCTCCAGCGCTTGGCTGGGGGTCTCGCCATGGTGCGTCACCCGCTTGGGACGAATGTCGCTGTAGTACTCGTTCTCGATCTGCAGGATATTGGCGTTGAGCTGGCGCCACTCGCCGTCCACCTTCACCCCCAGCCGCTGATAGTCCCGCCAGGGCGTGGCGATGGCGTGGCGCAGGGTATTAACGTAGTTGGAGAGCGAGTTGAAGCAGATCTTGAGCTGTTCCTGAACCTTGTTCTGGTAACCCAGGTCCGACATGCGCAGGCTGGTGGCATAACGCGACACCAGGGTCTGCTCGCCATGGCGCTGCAGCTTGTCGGGCAGCTCGCCGTCGGGCAGGAAGCTGCGATCCAGCGCCGGCGAGGCGCCGAACAGGTAGAGCAGCAGCCAGCTGTGACGGCGGAAGTTGCGGATCAGACCGAAGTAGCGCGCCGAGCGGTAGTCCTGCAAGGGGGTGTCGAAGTCACCCTCGAGCTCGCGCAACAGCTGCCAGAGCTCCTCGGGGAGCGAGACGTTGTAATGCACCCCGGCGATGGATTGCATGATTCGCCCGTAGCGCAGGTCCAGGCCCTTACGATAGACGGTCTTCATGGTGCCCACGTTGGAAGACCCGTAGTCGGCGATGGGCACGCTGTCGTTGCCGTGCAGGCGCGCCGGCATGCTGGCCGGCCAGATCAGCTCCTCGCCCAGGTGGCGATAGCTGAAGCGATGCAGGTCGGCAAGGAAGTCCATGGCATCGACCGGTCGACAATAGACCGGCGTGATGTACTCCAGCAGCGCCTCGGAGTAGTCGGTGGTGATGTGCGGGTGGGTCAGCTTGGAGCCCAGTGCGGCGGGATGCGGGGTGGCGGCGATGCGCCCCTCGCCGTCGACCCGCAGCCCCTCCTTCTCGATGCCGCGACGCAGGCGCCCGACCCGCCCCTGGTCGGCCAGGGAAATGAGTCGATCGACGCGGCTGGTGAACGATTCGGACAAGATGGTCACCCCATATGTGAAAAGGCGGGCGCCAAGGCGCCCGGTAATCGTCAGATTATGCTGCCGTCAGGCGACGCTTCAAGCTCAGCGTTGCTTCCTTTGTCAGCCTTTGTCAGCGACCCTTCTTTGCCTGGAGCAGGGCCGTGCCCAGGGCGCCCATCTGGCTGGCCGTCTCGGTTACCTTGCCGGCCGCTTGCCCCCGGCCCTTGTCATCACGACCGCGACGCGGTGCTTTCCCACCACCCGGCTCCCCGTGGTCGTCCGGCTGGTCGTCAAGGCGCATGGTGAGGCCGATACGCGAGCGCGCGAGATCCACGCTCATCACCTTGACCCGCACGATGTCGCCGGCCTTGACCACCGTGCGCGGGTCCTCGATGAAGCGATCGGAGAGCGCCGAGATATGCACCAGGCCATCCTGGTGGACGCCAATATCAACGAAGGCGCCGAAGTGGGTGACGTTGGTCACGCTACCCTCGAGGATCATGCCCGGCTCGAGGTCCTTGAGGGACTCGACCCCCTCGCGGAATTCTGCCGCCTTGAACTCGGGGCGCGGATCGCGGCCCGGCTTGTCGAGCTCGGCGAGGATATCGACGATCGTGGGTACGCCGAAGCGCTCATCGGCGAACTCGGCCGGCTTGAGTGACTTGAGGGTGGCGCTGTCGCCAATCAGCCCCGCCAGGTCGCGTCCACTGCGCTGGGCGATGCGCTCCACCAGCGGATAGGCCTCGGGATGCACGGCACTGGCGTCCAGCGGGTTGTCACCGCTCATGATACGCAGGAAGCCGGCGCACTGCTCGAAGGTCTTGGGCCCCAGGCGGCTGACCTCGAGCAGCGCCCGGCGGCTGGTAAAGGGTCCTTGCGCGTTGCGACGTGCGACGATGTTGTCGGCCAGCGCCGCATTGAGGCCGGCGACCCGCGAGAGCAGCGCGCTCGAGGCGGTGTTGAGGTCCACCCCCACGGCGTTCACGCAGTCCTCGATCACCGCCTCCAGGCTCCGGGAGAGCTGCAGCTGCGAGACATCATGCTGGTACTGGCCCACGCCGATGGACTTGGGCTCGATCTTGACCAGCTCGGCCAGCGGGTCCTGGAGGCGCCGAGCGATGGAGACCGCGCCGCGGATGGTGACATCAAGCTCCGGTAACTCCCGGGAGGCATACTCCGAGGCGGAGTAGACCGAGGCGCCCGCCTCGCTGACCATCACCTTGGAGAGCGCGCGCTTGCCCGCGAACCCTTTCACCAGCTCACCGGCTAGGCGGTCGGTCTCGCGGCTGGCGGTGCCGTTGCCCACGGCGACTAGCGCCACGTCGTGCTTCTCCACCAGCCTGGAAAGCTCGGCAAGCGACGCCTCCCAAGCATGGCGCGGGGCGTGGGGATAGATCGTGGCGTGCTCGAGGAACTGGCCGGTGGCATCCACTACCGCCACCTTGCAGCCGGTGCGCAGGCCCGGGTCGATGGCCAGCGTGGCCTTCTGGCCCGCCGGAGCGGCCAGCAGCAGATCCTTGAGGTTGGCGGCGAACACCTCGATGGCCTCGCGCTCGGCGCGCTCGCGCAGCCGGCCCATCAGTTCGGTCTCCAGGTGAGTGTAGAGCTTAACCCGCCAGGTCCAGCGCACCACCTCGGCGAGCCAGCGATCGGCGGGGCGGCCCTGGTCGCCGCTCCCGTTGAAAATATCGAAGTGCCGGGCGATGGCCACCTGGGCTGGATGCAGCGGTGCCTCGTCCTCGCCGGGCAGGCGCAGGGAGAGCGCCAGCACGCCCTCGTTGCGGCCGCGGAACATCGCCAGCGCACGGTGCGAGGGCACCTTAGAGAGCTGCTCGTTGTGCTCGAAGTAGTCGGAGAACTTGGCGCCCTCCTGCTGCTTGCCGGCGATCACCCGGGAGGAGAGCTCACCCTCGCGCCACAGCCGCTCGCGCAGCTGGCCGACCAGCTCGGGGTCCTCGGCGAAACGCTCCATGAGAATCTGCTTGGCGCCATCCAGGGCCGCCTTGGCGTCCTCGACGGCGGGGATGTCGCCCTCGGCGGCGCGAAGGTACTTGGCCGCCTCATCCTCGGGGACCAGGGTCGGGTCGGCCAGCAGGGTTTTAGACAGCGGCTCGAGCCCCGCCTCTCGGGCGATCTGCGCCTTGGTGCGCCGCTTCTTCTTGTAGGGCAGATAGAGGTCTTCCAGGCGCTGCTTGGTGTCCGCGGCCTGGATCTGGGCGGCCAGCGCGTCACTGAGCTTGCCCTGCTCGTCGATGGCGGAAAGCACCGCCGCGCGGCGCTCCTCCAGCTCACGCAGATAGGCGAGACGCTCGTGGAGCGCTCGCAGCTGGATGTCATCGAGCCCGCCGGTGAGCTCCTTGCGGTAGCGGGCGATGAAGGGCACAGTAGCTCCGCCGTCGAGCAGCTCCACCGTCGCCTTGACCTGCGGCGGGCGAACGGTGAGCTCCTCGGCGAGGCGACGGATGATCTTGTCGTGTGCGTCCATGAAATCCTTGGCCATCAAACGTCCAGATGATCGCGAAAATGTACCACAAACGCCATCGAGGCGCCGCCAGGGCTATTACAGATAGTTCTATCGCTCGAGGCTGATCCGGCGGCAAGCCTGCGAGGAGGCGCTGTGAATACTTCCCTGTACGCTACCGATGCCATCCATGGCATAGGACCTCTTCTTCGGCTTGCCTCCAGCGCCTCTCTCTATGCGTAACTGAGAGCCTTGGGGGTGCCCGTCTAGGCCGGCACGAAGGTCAGCGCCAGGCCATTATTGCACCAGCGCAGCCCGGTGGGCTCGGGTCCGTCGTCGAAGACGTGGCCCTGGTGGCCGCCGCAGCGCGCACAGTGGTATTCGGTGCGGGGAATGAGCAGCACGAAATCGCGCTCGGTCAGCAGGTGCCCCTCGACGTGGTCGAAGAAGCTCGGCCAGCCGGTCCCGGAGTCGTACTTCATGTCACTGGTGAACAGCAGCAGATCACAGCCGGCACAGCGGTACTCGCCTTCGCGGGTCTCCTTGTCCAACGGGCTGGAGAAGGCCGGCTCGGTGCCTCCCTCGCGCAGGATCTCGAACTGCTTATCGCTCAGGCGCTCCCGCCACTCGGCCTCGGAGAGCTTGAGTACCTCGAGCCCCTCGGCACGCGAAAGATCCAGCTTGGGTCGTGCTGCAGCCAGCCCCGGCAGCAGGCCAGCCAGGCTGCCGCCCCCCAGCACACCGAGAAAATGCCGTCGCTTCATGTCTCTCTCCGTTGGTGGTCAGATTCAGACGCTCCCCCCATGGCGCAGGACGCCAACGGGGGAAGGACGTGCGTCCTTCCCCCGCTCAGACCGCCGCTTTTAGCGCCGGTTCGCCTTGTCTCTCCTCCGCTGCTCGCCTCAGGTCAGGCTGGGGCCCGCCTTGATGATCGCCTCGTTGACACCCTCGAACTTCTTGAAGTTGTCGACGAACTTGGCTACCAGTTCGCCCAGATGACGATCATAGGCGGCCTTGTCTTCCCAGGTCTGGCGCGGATCGAGCAGGCGGGAGTCGACACCCGGCACGGCGGTGGGCACCGCCAGGTTCAGACCCTCGACCTGGCGCGTCTCGACATCGCGCAGCACTCCCGCCTGGATGGCACTGATGATGGCGCGAGTGGTGGGAATCGAGAAGCGCGCGCCGCCCTCGCCGTAGGCGCCACCGGTCCAACCGGTATTGACCAGATAGACCTGGGCATCTTGCTCGGCCACGCGCTTGATCAGCAGGTCAGCGTATTCACGCGCCGGGCGCGGGAAGAAGGGCGCGCCGAAACAAGTAGAAAAGGTTGCCTCGAGGCCGGCGGAAGAGCCCACCTCGGTGGAGCCCACCTTGGCGGTGTAGCCGGAAAGGAAATGGTAGGCGGCGGCTTCCTTGGAAAGCACGGAAACCGGGGGCAGCACGCCGGACATGTCGCAGGTCAGGAAGACGATGGCGCTCGGCTCGCCGGCACGATTCTCGGGCACGCGCTTCTCGACGTGCTCCAGCGGATAGGCGGCACGCGAGTTCTGGGTCAGGCTGTCATCGGCGTAGTCAGGCTCACGGCGATCGTCGAGGACCACGTTCTCCAGCACGGTGCCAAACTTGATGGCCCGCCAGATGATCGGCTCGTTCTTCTCGGAGAGGTCGATGCACTTGGCGTAGCAGCCGCCCTCGATGTTAAACACGGTGCCAGGCCCCCAGCCGTGCTCGTCGTCGCCGATCAGGTAGCGTGCCGGGTCGGCGGAGAGGGTGGTCTTGCCGGTACCCGAGAGGCCGAAGAATAGCGTGGTCTCGCCATCCTCGCCGACGTTGGCGCTACAGTGCATGGGTAGCACGCCGACGCTTGGCAGTAGGAAGTTTTGTACCGAGAACATCGCCTTTTTCATCTCGCCGGCATAGTGCATGCCGGCGATCAGCACTTTCTTCTGGGCGAAGTTGAGGATCACGCAGCCATCAGCATTGGTGCCGTCGCGGGCCGGGTCACAGGTGAAATACGGCGCATTGAGGAGGGTCCACTCCTCCTTGACGGCCGGATTGTAGGCCTCGGGACGCACGAACATGGTACGGCCGAACAGACTGTGCCAGGCGGTCTCGGTGGTGACGCGCACCGGCAGGTAGTGTTGCGGATCACTGCCCACGTGGAGCTCGGACAGGTAGTGCTCAGCGCCAGCCAGATAGGCATCGACGCGGGCCCACAACGCATCGAACCTTTCGGCATCGAACGGGCGATTGACGCTGCCCCAATCGATCTGACCGCTGGTGCTCGGCTCGTCGACAATGAAACGATCCTTGGGCGAGCGGCCGGTGCGTGCGCCGGTGTTCACCACCAACGCGCCATTGGCGGCCAGACGCCCTTCCCCATTGGTCACTGCCCGCTCGATCAGCTCGGCACTGCAGAGGTTGACGTGGGAAATGGCGGTTTGCTGGGGGACGGCTTGGGTCGTGGTCATGTCGTATCCTGGGCCTTGCGGCCGCTTTTCTTTCGTGTGCAGGGGCGTCTGTGACGCAACATGGTCATTGCCGTCTAGCTAGGAAGTGGGCGGTCGACCGATGATAAACGACACCATTATGACAAAAACGCCGCTGCCGGGAAACGCCGCTAATGGGCGAAGTTCTTGTAGTTTTTCTACAACATCGCAGCCGTTGGTCATCGCACTTCCGCGGCATCTGCTGCGCTGCGGCCTTAGTACATCACGCCTTCAGTGCAGGATCGGGGGCGAGCCCTCGCCGTCGTTGAGCATCGCCTCAACGTCGGCCACCGTGAAATGGTAGCGGGTGTGGCAGAAGTGGCACTGGGTCTCGATACCGCCCTGCTCGGCCAGCACCTCGCGCAGCTCCTGTGAACCCAGGGTCATCAACGCCGAGGCGATACGCTCACGCGAACAGGTACAGCCGAAGCGCAGCGGCTTGGGGGCGAAGACCCGCACCGTCTCCTGATGATAGAGCCGTCGCAGCACCTCGAGGGGGGCGAGATCGAGCAGTTCCGCATCCTTCAAGGTGTCGGCCAGCAACACGGTGCGCTCCCAGGCGTCGGCATCCTGGTTACGCGAATCGTCGGGTAGACGCTGGAGCAGCAGACCGCCGGCACGCTGCCCGTCGGCGGCCAGCCACAGTCGTGTCGGCAGCTGCTCTGACTGGGCGAAGTAGGCGGCCAGGCAGCCGGCCAGGCTGTCGTGCTCGAGGGCCACGATACCCTGATAGCGGTGGCCATCGGTGGGGTCCAGGGTGATCATGATCTGCCCGTTGCCCACCAGTTCCCGGAAGCCGGCATGCTCGCCGGGGATCGGCGCATCCTCGGCCAGGCGGGCGATGGCGCGCAGCTCGCCGCCGGGATTGGATTCGGCCATCAGCAGGGCCAGGGCCCCCTGGCCGCGCACCTCGATGCTCAGGGTGCCGTCGAGCTTCACGGTATCGGTGAGCAGCGCCACCGCGGCGAGCAGTTCGCCGAGCAGATGGTTCACCGCGGGGGGATAGTCATGGCGCTCGAGCACCTCGCCGTAGGCGTGCTCCAGGCTGACGATTTCGCCACGCACGTTGGTGCCATCAAAAAGAAAACGCTGGATCTGATCGGTCATGAAAACATTACTCCTCGCCGCTTTCCTTGAAGCGTCGAATATCCCGCCGCTGCTTCTTGTCGGGACGCTTGAGGGGGTGCTGCATCGCCTGGTGGGTGAGCCGCCGTGCCTCGGCCTCGCGCTCGCGGCGCGCCACGCTCTCCTCGGTCTCGCGGTAGAGCGCACGGGCCTCGGGGGCACCGCGACGCTGGTCGGAGAGCGCCAGCACCTCTACCTCCAGGATGTCCCAGCCCTGGGGCACACGGATCAGCGCGCCGACCTCGACGGCCTTGCTGGTCTTGGCGCGCCCGCCCTGGTAGTGGACCTTGCCGCCCTCGATGGCCTTCTTGGCCAGCGCCCGGGTCTTGAAGAAGCGCGCCGCCCACAGCCACTTGTCGAGCCTGACGCTATCCATGGCTATCTCCTTCGCCCGCCGCGGGCGGCAGGTTATCGGGCAGGATGCTGGCGAAGCGGTCCAGGGCGATGAATTCCTCGAGCTCCCGCTCCGGCCGGCGGCTGTCGGGCTGCTTGATGCCCAGCAGGTGGCGGATGCCGAACTCCCGGGCACTCTGGAGCACTGCGGCGTTGTCGTCGATGAAAAGTGTCCGTGTGGGGTCGAAGGGTTCGACCTCCTGCAGGGCGAACCAGAAGCCCTGTTCCTCCTTGGGCACACCGAGGTCCTCCGAGGAGACGATGGCATCCAGATACGCCTCCAGCCCGGTCAGCGGCAGCTTGAGCGCCAGGCTCGCGCGGTCGGCGTTGGTGGCCAACACCACCCGGGGGTGGGCCGCCTTGAGCCAGCGCAGGAAATCCAACGCATCGCCGCGCAGGCCGATCAAGTGCTGTACCTCGCGCTTGAGTGCCACCACGTCGATCCCCAGCTCGCGACTCCAGTAGGCCAGGCTGTACCAGTTGAGGGTACCCTGCTCGCGGATGATCCGGGCGCGCAGCGCCTCCTGGGTCGTCTCGTCGAGGCGATGCAGTTCCATATAGCGTCGCGGCAGATGCTCGAGCCAGAAATGGCTGTCGAAATGCAGGTCCAGCAAGGTGCCGTCCATGTCCAGCAGGACGGTATCGATGGCGCGCCAGTCGATCATCGCTACTCCAAGGGTGAGTCGAGAGCGTTTGAAACGTAGTATTGTAGCGAATCACCAACACGGAATCCCGCCCATGTCCGACAAGCAAGACGCCTCCCAGCCCTGGCCCGTCAAGCCGCACATCCTCGACCGGCGCAGCGTGGCGAGAAGCCGCCTGTTCCACGTCGAGGAACTGGACCTGCGCTTTGCCAACGGCGCTGAACGCACCTTCGAGCGGCTCACCGGCACCGGCCAGGGCATCGGCGCGGTGATGATGGTGGCCATGCCCGACCCAGAGCATGTGCTGCTCATCCGTGAATATGCCGCCGGCTTCGAGGACTATGTGCTGACCTTGCCCAAGGGGCTCGTCGATCCGGGTGAGGATCTCGTCACCGCGGCCAATCGCGAGCTGATGGAGGAGTGCGGCTTCGGTGCCAACCGCATCGAGCCGCTGGTGGAGTTGTCGTTGGCCCCCAACTACATGCGCCACCGCATGCAGGTCGTGCTGGCCAGCGATCTCTACCCGAAGCGCCTGCCCGGCGATGAACCAGAGCCGCTGATCGTCGAGACCCACGCCATCGACGAACTTTCGGCCCTGCTGGCCCGGGAGGACTTCCACGAGGCGCGCGCCATCGCCGCACTGTTCATCGCCCGGGACAAGCTGCGCAGCGAGGCGCCGATGGATGCCGGTCTCTGGTGAGCCCGACGCCGGTCGGCGAGTATTGGCGGCGTAGAAGGCGGGGTAGTCGCCCGGGATCATCGGCGCCTCAAAGCTCGCCAGACCAGTGATCCGGCAGAGCGGGCCGTGCCACGGCTTGCACGCCCCTCGATCAAAGATGAAGATTGACGCAACGTGTCATCCCCCACCAATAGCCATTGCGATGCATCAGCAAAGCACCACGTCGGAAGACACTCTAGACGCCATTCGCCATCTGGCAATGGTGAGAGAGGATATCGCCGCCCTATGGTTGTACGGCTCACGGGCTCGGGGCGAGCACCAGGCCGCGAGTGATTTCGACCTGGCCGTGGCGTTCACCACCTGGCTCAATGACCCGCTGGAGCGGCGCCTGCGCCCCGAGCTGCTTGCCCTGGACTGGCAACATGCCCTGGGCATGAGCGAGGACATGCTGAGTGTGGTGGACCTGGCCATCGCCCCGATTCCCCTGGGCTGGAGCATTCTCGATCAGGGCCGTCTGCTGGTCGATCTCCACCCACAGATTCGCATGCGCCAGGAATCGCGGATCCTGTCACGCTGGGAGATCGACTACCTGCACCCGGAGGGCATTCATGCCTGACAGTTCCCACCAAAGCGCCTATCTGAATGCCCAGCGCCAGCATCTCGACGAGTGCGAACACGACATTGCCAGCCTCGCCGCCATCCTGCGAGAGCGCGCCTGGAGCCGGATAGAGCGGCACGGGGCCGAACGTACCCTGCAGATCCTGATCGAGGCCTGTATCGGCCTGGCCAAGCATTGGACCCGCCAGGAGACCGGGCGGGTCAGCCGGGATGCGGTGACCGGCTTCGAGCGGCTTCGGGATGCCGGCAAGATCGACGTCAATACTCCCTGGCGAAAGATCATTGGCCTGCGCAACGTGCTGGTTCACGACTATCTCGACGTCGACCCTGAGATCATCGAGAGCGTCATCGCCGATGGTTATTATCGTACGATGCTCGACTTCGGCCGCCAGGCGCTGGAGGCACTGGAACACTCCAGGTAACCAGCTTCATGCCGAGCATACCGCCCCGGGTAGGCCCGGTAAGCGATAGCGCACCGGGCAGTTCACCCACCCCCTCGGGAAGGCTGATCAGCCGAACACCACCTTGGCCACGTCGCGGTAGTGGCTGGCGAAATGCACCGTCACCCCCTCCTTGAGGAAGTCGGGCAGCTCGTCGTAGTCGCGCCGGTTGGCCTCGGGCAGGATCAGCTCGAAGATGTCGCTACGCCGCGCGGCGATCACCTTCTCACGGATGCCACCCACCGGCAGCACCTGGCCGGTCAGGGTCAGCTCGCCGGTCATCGCCATGGGCCGCTCGATGGCGCGGTGCTGGGCCAGCGACAGCAATGCCGTGGTCATGGTCACGCCGGCCGAGGGACCATCCTTTGGCGTGGCCCCTTCCGGCACGTGCAGGTGGACGAAGGCCGAGTCAAAGAAGTCTGCATCGGCGCCGTACTCGCCCAAGTGGCCGAGCACGTAGCTGTAGGCGATGTTGGCCGACTCCTTCATGACGTCACCAAGCTGGCCAGTGAGCTTGAAGCCGCGGTCCAGGGCATGCACCTTGCCGGCCTCGACGGAGAGCGTGGCGCCACCCATCGAGGTCCAGGCCAGGCCGGTGACCACGCCCTCTCCTTTCATCACCTGCTCCTTGCGGAAGAGCGGCGGCCCCAGGTACTCCTCAAGGTTATTCACCGAGACCTTCACGGACTGCTGGTCGTTCTCCAGCAGCTTCACCGCCGACTTGCGCACGATGCGGTGCAGCTGCTTCTCGAGCTGGCGCACCCCCGCCTCTCGGGCGTAGCCCTCGATCACTTGGCGCAGCGCCGCCTCGGTGAGGTTGATGCGCTTCTTGGGCATGCGGTCGCGCTGGAGCAGCTTGGGCCACAGGTGGTGCTTGGCGATGGCCATCTTCTCCTCGGCAATGTAGCCGGACAGACGAATCTGCTCCATGCGATCCAGCAACGCCGGGGGAATCGAATCCAGGGTGTTGGCAGTACACACGAACAGCACCTTGGAAAGATCCAGGCGCACGTCGAGGTAGTGGTCGAGGAAGTCGACATTCTGCTCCGGGTCGAGCACCTCGAGCAGCGCCGAGGCGGGGTCGCCCTGAAAGGACTGGCCCATCTTGTCGATCTCGTCGAGCATGATCACCGGGTTCTCGACCTCGACCTCCTTGAGGGCCTGGGCGAGCTTGCCGGGCATGGCACCGATGTAGGTACGGCGATGGCCCTTGATCTCGGCCTCGTCGCGCATGCCGCCCACCGAAAAGCGGTAGAACTCGCGGCCCAGGGCGTCGGCGATGGAGCGCCCCACCGAGGTTTTGCCGACCCCCGGAGGGCCCACCAGCAGCAGAATGGAGCCGCCCACGTCGCCCTTGAAGGTGCCCTCGGCGAGAAACTCGACGATGCGCTCCTTGACATCCTTGAGGCCATCATGATCGCGGTCGAGCACCTGGCGCGCATGCACCAGGTCGAGCTGGTCCTGGCTATGCACGCCCCAAGGCATGGCGGTGAGCCAGTCCAGGTAGTTGCGTGTGGTGCCGTATTCCGGCGAGCCGGTCTCCAGCACCGATAGCTTGTCGAGCTCCTCGTCGATGCGCACCATGACCCGCTCTGGCACCACGCGTCCCTCGAGACGGCCACGGAAGGTGTCGACATCGTTCTCGCGGTCATCCTTGGAGATGCCCAGCTCACGCTGGATCACCTTGAGCTGCTCGCGCAGGAAGAACTCCCGCTGGCGCTCCTGCATCTGGGCATTGACCTGGTCGCTGATCTCGCTCTGCAGCTGGGCGACCTCAATCTCCTTGCGCAGCAGCGGCAATACCTTTTGCATGCGCGACATCACCGGCAGGGTCTCGAGCACGTCCTGCAGCTCGGGGCCCTTGGCCGAAGTGATGGCGGCGGCGAAGTCGCTCAGCGGGCCGGGCTCATGGGGGCTGAAGCGGTTCAAGTAGTGCTTGAGCTCCTCGCCATAGAGCGGGTTGATCGGCAGCAGCTCCTTGATGCCGTTGATCAGTGCCATGGCATAGGCGCGGGTCTCGTCCTCCTCGACGTTTACCGGCTCGCGGGGGTAGCTCACCTCCACCAGATAGGGCGGCTTGCGGGAGAGCCAGCGCTGGATGCGAAAGCGGCGCATGCCTTGGGCGATAAACTGGATCTGCTGCTCCTCGCCCTGCAGCTTGTGTATCTTCACGGCGGTGCCGATCTCGGGGAAGTCCTCGTCACCGAGCTCCTCGACCCCGGTCTCGCCGACGAAGGCCAGGCCCACGGTATGATGCGGCGTGTTGCCGACGCGGCGAATGGTCTCCTCCCAGCGCTCGCGGTTGACCACCAGGGGCTGGACCTGGGCGGGAAAGAAGGGACGGTTATGGATCGGCAGCAGGTAGATACGTTCAGGCAGCGAATCGCTGGCGGGCACCACCGCGTGGTGGTGTGTTTCAGCCGGCTGCGTATCTCGTTGCTCGTCGTTGTTGGCCTGGATCCAGTCCAGACCCTCCGGTGCTTGGTGATCGTCGCTCATGCGTTCCTCATTGCTAATCGTCGGGATGAGTTCCCGTGTCTGTGCTGTGAATGCGGGCAGCGATGGCCGACTTCAAGTCACTGCAGACGTTCGAGCGCCGGCGGCAACGGGCGACCGTTGATCCGCACCCGGCCGCGCACCACGTCGATTTCCAGATCCTGGGTATCCAGTGGCAGGCCAAGCCACAGAACCACCACCTTGGGCACCTGATACCAGGTGAGGTCGCCGTAGAGACGCTCGCGCCAGCGCGCCTGCTCGCGGGGGGCGTCGAGGTCGAGCGGGCTCAGCTCGGCGAGCTCGCGCGGGTCGAAAAACAGCGCGCCGTCGGCACGCGCGGCGAGTCCCAGCATCGGGCTATCCAGCACGACCTCCTGGATGTCCAGCCGAGGCGAATCCTGAAGCATGGCCCGCAATGGCGCCTCCAGACGTGCGGGCAACGCATGGCCGTGCTGGGCAGCATCGCCACGCGCCTCGTCGCGTAGCGCCGCCAGCACGCCGCGCAGGGCGTCGGCGTTGATTCGCGATAGCTCCAGGATCACGCGGCCAGTGAGCAGCACCTGCTCCGCCGTGACCAGCCGATCCAGGCTCAGCTGGCTCACCAAGCGCAGCTCTTGCTCGTCGAGCACCGTGCGACTATGCAGGACCAGCTGATAGGCATCCAGTTCGAGTTCCGGTTGGTGCCAGGCCAGCCGCTCCACCTTGAGCAGGTCCTGCTGGCTGAAATGATAGGCGCCCTCGGTATAGGCGTAGCGGCTCTCCAGGGTGGTGGGCCCCACTTCCAGAGTGGTCGGCCCGTCGCTGAGTCGCCAGGGGGCGAGGCTCGCCTGCAGCCGCCAGTCGCCATAGACGCCGTCGAAGGTGATCCGCCCCCCGCCGAAGTCGAGTTCACGGCCAGCTTGGCTGATCAGGAAAGGCGCCAGCTTGAGACGCCCCTCCAGGGTCGCGCCGAAAGTAAGGTAGCGGGCCTGCCAGCGAGGGGGGGTTGACGTCAGGACATCACTAAACAGGCGGCGTCCATCCGGCCCGAGATATGGCTTCAGTTCGCCGTCGATGCGGGTACTGATTACGCCATGCCGCGCCACATAGGGCAGCTCGAGATGCCAGGCCTGGCCGAAGCGCGGGGCCAGGTGGAGCGTGCCGCGGGACTCGAGCCAACCCTGCTCGACGTCGCGACGCGACACCCTGAGCTCGCCACGGGCGGCGAGATCCACGAGGCCGCGGGCCAGCTCGCGTTCGAACAGCAGGCTGGAGAGATACTGGGCGATGCCCCAGAGCAGCGCCAGCCCGACCAGCAGCGGGACAATCAATCGTTCCTTGCGCATCATGGCATTCCTTACCCGCGCCTTGTCCGAACCACCCCTGTGTCACCGAGACGCTGGAAAACTTTCGTTCTTCGCAGACTTGCATGGGCGTTGACCGCAGGATACCGACTCTGGCCACCCAACCCCTGTAGGCCCGGTAAGCGCCAGCGCACCGGGCGTGGCAAGGGCACCATCGCGCCGGATGCGCCTACGGCTTATCCGGCCCACGCCTCATCATCGTTTTCACGCCGACTCGCGATGCCCCAATACTATCAATGGAGCCAGAACCACAGATGCATGGTGCTCCATGCATAGGCGGCAGCGAGCACATCGTCGATCATGATGCCGAAACCGCCGGCGACCCGCCGGTCCGCCCAGCGGATCGGCCAGGGCTTGAAGACATCGAAGACCCGAAAGACCACGAACCCCCACAGGGCCGTATCCCAGGAAAAGGGCACGGCGGCCATGGTCAGCCAGTAACCGACGAACTCATCCCAAACGATGCCCGAATGGTCATGGACCCCCAGGTCGCGGGAGCTCTTGTCACACAGCCAGATGCCCCAGAAGAAGGTCACCGTCACCAGGCCCAGGTACCAGCCCAGCGGCAGCTCGGACAGCAGCCAATAGAAGGGAATTGCGGCCAGGGTCCCGAAGGTACCGGGCGCGAAGGGAACACTGCCGCTGCCCATCCCGAAGGCCAGGAAATGCACCGGACGCCGCCAGACGCTGGCGGGAGCCCGATTCATGGGGCAGCGCCTCGCGTGAAGTGCTGCCAGCCTCGCTCGCCCTCAAGGGGCACGCCGCGCACGCCGGGTTCGTCGCTGACGCGGCCGATCACGCTGAGGGCCAGGCCCTGGGCGGCGAGCCGGGCGCGGGCTGTCTCCAGGTGGTCAGGGCTAAGGCCGAGCAGCAGCTCGTAGTCATCCCCACCGTGCAGCGCCGCCTCGCGGGCGCCCGGCTCGCCCAGTGCCGCCACCAGGCCCTCGGCCAGCGGCAGGCTATCGGTGATTAGCTCGGCCCCGACGCTCGAAGCCTCGAGAACATGCCCGAGATCGGCCAGCAAGCCATCGGAGATATCGATAGCGGCGCTAGCCAGGCCGCGCAGGGCCACGCCTGCCGCGAGGCGTGGCTGTGGTTGAAGGTAGCGCTCGAGCAGCGGATGGCCGAGGTCCCGCTCGCCACGCCGCCATGCGTGCAGCCCCCCAGCCCCACCGCCCAGCGCGCCGGTCACCGCCAGCAGGTCGCCCGGCCGGGCGCCGCGGCGAGTCAGCGCCTGCCCGTCAGGCACCTCGCCCATCACCGTTACGCCGATGGCCAGCTTGCCGCGGGTCACATCGCCGCCCACCAGTGCGGTCCCGGTGGCAGCGCACAAGGCATGGAAGCCGCGGGCGAAGTTCCCCAGCCAGGCATCGTCATCGGCGGCCGGCAGGGTCAGCGACATCAGACACCAACGGGCGCGGGCCCCCATGGCGGCGAGGTCGCTCAGGCTGACCGCCAGCGCCCGGTGGCCGACCGCCGCGGCCGGGGCATCGGCAGGAAAGTGGCTACCGGCTACCGAGGTATCCACGCTGACCGCCAGCCGCTGACCGGGTGTCGGCGCCAGCAGGGTGCAGTCGTCGCCCACGCCCAGCGTCACGCCGGCCTCCGCCCCCGGCGGGTCGGGGGTGAAGAAGCGGGTGATGAGTTCGAATTCGCTGTGCATCTGGGGCGGGCCTTCAGCGGCGGCGAGCGGCGACCTCGGCGGATCGCAACCGCCCGGCGAGCTTGTCGAGGATGCCGTTGACGTACTTGTGGCCGTCGGTGGCCCCGAAGGACTTGGCCAGTTCGACCCCTTCGTTGATCACCGCGCGATAGGGTACCTGGGGGCGGCGCGAGAGCTCGTAGGCGCCCAGGCGCAGAATCGCCAGTTCGATGGGGTCGAGATCCTGGAGGCGACGGTCGAGCAGCAGCGCGATGGCGGCATCGAGCTCACCGCACTCGCCCACCACCCTGTGCAGCAACTCGTGGAACAGCGCCATGTCGGCGATCTCCATGACCTTGAGCCAGTTCTCGTGATCCTCGAGATCATCATCAGCTACCTGGCTGCGAAACTCGGCCTCCACGGCGCTGATCGACTTGCCGGTCATCTGCCATTGATAGAGGCCCTGCACCGCCAGCTCACGGGCCGCACGGCGGGATTGCTGGGTCTTCGATGGGGCCCGCGAACGCTCGCCGCTCATGCCTCACTCCCCTCGCCGCCATCATCGCCGAAGCAGCGCAGCAGCGAGACCATCTCCATCGCCGCCATGGCCGCCTCGGCGCCTTTATTGCCGGCCTTGGTGCCAGCGCGCTCGATGGCCTGCTCGATTGACTCCACGGTCAACACGCCGTTGGCCACCGGGGTATCGAACTGCAGCTGCAGGGTGCCCATGGCGGTGTTGCAACCCCCGGCGACGTACTCGAAATGCGGGGTGCCGCCGCGAATCACCGCCCCCAGGGCGATCACCGCATCGGGGCGTGCCACCTGCAACACGCGCTTGATGGCCAGCGGCAGCTCCCAGGCGCCGGGCACGTGGACGATATCGATGGCCAGCGGGTCGACGCCATGGCGCACCAGGCTGTCCACGGCGCCCTCGACCAGGCTGTCCACCACATGATGATTGAAGCGGCCGACCACGATCACGTAGCGGCCATCGACGTCGACGAAACTGCCTTCGACTTGGGAAATCGGTTGCATGGTTCGGTGTCCTGAAAGGTCCGGGGCTTGAGGGTCCGGAAGGGCTGGTCCGGCGGCCAGGCCAGGATATGAAAAGCGACAGCGCTAGTCGTCGCCCTGCCCGGCAGTCGCCTGCTCGCCGGGTTCCAGACGCTCTACCACCTCGAGGTCGAAGCCGGAGAGGGCCGAGAACTTCCAGGGCGAGCTGAGCAGGCGCATCCTGCCCACGCCCAGGTGGCGCAGGATCTGCGAGCCGGTACCGATGGTCAGGTAGTTGCCCGCGCCGTCGGAGTCGCTGGTGCGCGGCGGTCGGCGACGCTCGAGGAACACCTCGAGCAGGTCATGGAGATCCTGGCGCGGACGCCCGTCATCGAGCAGCACGAAGACTCCCTGCTCAGCGCGCGCCACCTCGGCGACCGCCTGCTGGGCGGTCCAGCTCGGCTTGTCGCCCTGCTGAAGGGCTAGCAGGTCGCGCAGTACGTTGGCCAGATGCACGCGTACCGTGGTCAGCGCTGCGGGGTGCGGATGTCCCTTGACCAGCGCCAAGTGATGGACGCCCTGGATGCTGTCGCGGAAGACGTGCAGGTTGAGCTCGCCGAAGGCGGTCTGCACCGGCACCGACTCCACCGGCTGCACGGTCTGCTCGTTGTGGATGCGGTAGTGGATCAGATCGGCGATAGTGCCCATCTTCAGGCCATGCTCGACGGCAAAACGCTCAAGCTGCGCCCGGCGGGCCATGCTGCCATCCTCGTTCATCACCTCGCAGATCACCCCGCTGGGCTCGAGGCCGGCCAGGGCGGCGAGATCACAGGCCGCCTCGGTATGGCCGGCACGACGCAGCACGCCGCCCGGCTCGGCCATCAGCGGGAAGATGTGGCCAGGCTGGACGATGTCGGCGGCCACCGCGTCACGGGCCACCGCGGCACGCACGGTGCGCGCCCGGTCAGCGGCGGAGATGCCGGTGGTCACCCCTTCGGCGGCCTCGATGGAGAGCGTGAACTTGGTCCCGAAGCCCGAGCCGTTGTCGCGCACCATCAGCGGCAACTGGAGACGCTCGCAGCGCTCGCGAGTCATCGGCAGGCAGATCAGGCCCCTGGCGTGGCGCGCCATGAAGTTGATGTGCTCGGCCTCGACTTTCTCGGCGGCCATGATGAGGTCGCCTTCGTTCTCGCGATCCTCGTCATCCATCAGGATCACCATCCGCCCCTGACGGATGTCCTCGACCAGTTCTTCGATGGGGGCCAGGCCCCCGGAGGAGGAGTGCTCCATGGAATCTCCATTGATTCAGCGTGGTGGCTGTCGTCATCCGACGACGCGCGAGTCGCCATCGAGCGTCGCCACCTTGAAACCGCCTCAGGGTACCGTGGCGCGTCGTCGGGCGCCAGTAAACAGCTGCGTCGTCGGGCGCCGGCCGTAGGCCCGGTAAGCCATCGGAGCCTGAACGACTGCCTCGCCCGATGCGCCTCCGGCTTATCGGGCCTACCCAGCCTGCGGACGATGTGCCTACCGCTCTTTCGAACCTTGTCGGGGCCTGGCAGTAATCCGCCAATCCTGGCCCACGGCGCGGATATCGTGGATATCCAGTCCCTTCTTCTGGGCCATGAGAGTCAGGCCCGGCAGCGCGAAGAGTGGCCGCGCCTCGCCGCCAAGCAGGGTCGGCGCCACGAACAGCTGCATCTCGTCGATCAGCCCGGCGGCGAGCATGGCCCCGGCCAGCGTCGCCCCGGTCTCCAGCAGCACCTCATTGGCCTGCTCGGCCGCGGCCAGGTGGCGCAGTAGAGCATCGAGATCGATGCGGCCATTGGCGCCCGCGGGCATCGCCACCACCTCGGCACCGGCAGCCTGGAGCCGCTCGCACCGCTCGGGGTCGTGGCCTTTTAAGGTGACCACCAAGGTACGACCGAGCTCGCGCAGGCAGGCCGCGGCCAGCGGCAAGCGCAGCCGTGAGTCCACCACCACGCGCAGCGGCTGGCGGGTCGTGAGCGCCTCGCCCGCGGGCAGTTCAAGCTGCTCAGGGCGCACGGTGAGCCGGGCGTTGTCGAAGATGATCGTCTCGACCCCGGTGAGGATGGCGCTGGAGCGGGCACGCAGGCGCTGCACCTCGCGGCGGGCCTGGGGCCCGGTGATCCACTGGGATTCACCGGAGCGCATGGCGGTGCGACCATCGAGGCTCATAGCCATCTTCAGGCGCACGAAAGGGCGACCGTGGGACATGCGCATCACGAAGCCGGGATTCAGTGCCAGCGCCTGCTCCTCGAGCACCCCCACTGCCACCTCGACACCGGCCTCGCGCAGCCGGGCGATGCCTTGGCCGGCGACACGGGGATTGGGATCCTGCATGGCCACCACCACCCGCGCCACACCGGCCTCGACCAGCGCCAGGGCGCAGGGGCCGGTGCGCCCCTGATGGGAACAGGGCTCCAGGGTCACGTAGGCGGTGGCGCCGCGGGCACGGCCCCCCGCCGCGCGCAGGGCATGAATCTCGGCATGGGGCTCGCCGGCGCGTTCATGCCAGCCCTCGCCGACCACTCGGTCATCCTTGACCAGCACGCAACCCACGCAAGGGTTGGGGTCGGTGGTATAGCGCCCACGACGCGCCAGTGTCAGGGCGCGCGCCATCCAGGCCTCGGGGAAGCAGCGCTGCGCCATCACGATGCTTCCCCAGGGTCCATGGAAAAGCTCGGCTCCTGGGCCAGCCGGTCGATCTCGGCACGGAACTCGTCGATGTCTTGGAAGCTACGATAGACCGAGGCGAAGCGGATATAGGCTACTTGGTCGAGGCGTTTGAGAGCCTGCATGACCTCCTCGCCGATATCCCGGGCGTGAATCTCGCGTTCGCCCCGGGCGCGCAGGTGCTGGCGAATGCGCTCCACTGCTGCCTCGATGGACTCGGCGCTGACCGGGCGCTTCTCCAACGCCCGCAGCATGCCGGCACGCAGCTTGGCCTCGTCGAACAGCTCCCGCGTGCCGTCGGACTTGATCACCCGCGGCATCACCAGCTCGGCGGCCTCGTAGGTGGTGAAGCGCTCACCACAGGCCGCGCACTGGCGCCGCCGCCGAACCTGGTCGCCCTCCGCCACCAGGCGCGAGTCGGTCACGCGGGTGTCATTAGCGCCACAGAAGGGGCAATGCATAGGGATGAAACCCGAGGTCGTTGGAAAGGTTGTTGCCGCATTGTAACGGCTCACAGTAAGCGCGCACAGCGGCGGCCAGCTGCGGACAAGGCAATCGCAGTTACTCGAAGTGAAAGGCGCCGAACCCAGCCGCACGGCCTCATTGACCGGCAGGGGAATCGCCTCGCCCCGGGGGCATCTGCATGACGCGTCATCCACCGCTAATGGGCCGTGACCGGATGGGAACTCTCAGGCTCCCCCGCAGGTCCTTCTCACAACCCCACGATAATGTCTTATCGACAGGATACCGCCATGCGCCCTTTTTCCTTCTCCCTGGCTGCCGGCCTGGTCACGATCTCTTTCAGCTCGCTGCTCTTCGCCGACCAGCACTGGCCGGCCCCGGTCCAGGCCTTGGTGGACCAGGGCCTGGAAATCCATGGCAAATTCGCGGCACCAGGCGGGCTCAGCGGCTATGCGGCCAGCCACCGCGGGCGCGAGATGGCCGTCTACCTTACGCCGGACGGCAACCATGTCGTGGTCGGCACCCTGCTCGATGCCCAGGGCAAGGACCTCTCCGCCGCCCCCCTGGATGAGCACCTACGCAGCGGCCAGGAGGCCGAGGTGTGGCAGCGGCTCAAGGAGAGCCACTGGATCCAGGACGGCGACCCGCAAGCAGAACGCGTGATCTACACCTTTACCGACCCCAACTGCCCCTACTGCGCGCGCTTTCACGAGCAAACCCGCCCTTGGATCGAGGCCGGCGAGGTGCAGCTGCGCCACATCATGGTCGGCATCCTGCGCAGCGATAGCCCGGCCAAGGCGGCTGCCTTGCTCGGCGCCGAAGACCCCGCCGCCGCGCTGCAGTCACACCAATCCAGTGACAGCGGCATCGCCGCCGCTGCCCAACCCCGCGAAATCGAGCAGCAGGTCTACGCCAACAACCAGCTCTTCGAAAGCCTGGGGCTAATGGCCACGCCCACCAGCTACTACCATAACCAGGCCGGCCGCCTGAAAAAGATCGAAGGAGCACCCGACGCGGCGAGCCTCGAGGCGATGATGGGCTCACCGCGCTCCTGACGCCTCTAGAGAAACTTCCCGGCGGCGATGACAAGCCCCCCCACCGTCGTGATAAAACCGATGAGCCACAAGAAGTGGCGGTCATGGCGACGGAGCATCTCGTCGAATCGGTCGTCGACCTGCTCGAATCGCTTGTCGACCTGCTCGAATCGCTTGTCGACCTGCTCGAATCGCTTGTCGACCTGCTCAAAGCGCTTGTCGACCTGATCAAAGTGCTTGTCAACCTGCTCAAAGCGCTTATCGACCTGATCAAAGCGCCTGTCGACCTGCTCGAATCTGGCCAACATATCCTCGCGCAGCTCCTCGTGGCGTTTCTCCGCCAACGTGAAGCGCTTGTCCATCTGCGCAAACCCCTCGCGCATCAATTCACGTTGATGCTTCAACTCCTCCTCGACCCGCACCATGCGCTCGCGCAGTTCTATCTCGTAGACAGCCGGTGGTCGAGCCAGGCTCTGCTCGGCCAGCCAGTCGCCCATATGAGTCTTGATGAAGGTGATGTCCTCTTCTGTCAGCGCCATCGACTACACCCTTTTTGGTCAAATGAACGACGAATAACGCTGCATCTAGCGACCAGCGCAGCCTTCAGCAAGTCGGAACGCTGCTCCTCGATAACGACCTCGGACGATGGCAGTTTGCGAATTCGCCATTTACCGAGGTAGTGTCATTAAAGGCTCATCACGGCCGTGTCAAGGAACAGCGCCTTGGGGACCCATGGATTAATGCTGGGCTCAGTGAGCCTGCTTGGAGGGAAGCTTCTCGGCAAGCGCACGCGCATAGGCAGCACGAGCCGTCTGATAGATGGCCAACTGCTGATTGAGCCTGGCAATTTCCTGGTCGGTGATGCGCAGGTTGACGACCTGAGCACGAGCTTCCTCTGAGAGCTCGGAGAGCTGATATTCCACGCCATCGATAGTGATGGCCTGTTTAGCCTGGTCCTGCTCTGCGGTGACTTGCGGCTGATCCGTCATGTACGGCTTCTCCTGATGAAGGGTGTTTGGCTTACAAGAAGATGTTGCACAGCGCAGTGTCTCACTGATACTCGTCAATCCCAAGCGCCGAGACACACCCGCCGACATATCACCAGCAGGCACCTACGACAAACCCAAGCACCTGCGACAAACTACGGCAAACGAACACGCCGATCAGTGGCGTCGGCGCAGACCCTACCCTTCGTCAGTATAACGCCCTTTATCCATTAGCTAGATACGATCAATCACCAAAATCAAAGGTCAGGTCGTCATCGCCTCCTTCCAGCAAGCTATCGATGTCTTGCCCGACAGGCTCGCCGGCCTGCTGTGCGTGGTGCCTTTCATGAAACCTCGCCCGCTCGGTCAACTGTGCGAGCTGGCTCATCGAGAACAGCTGGGCGTAGGCCAGCACCAGTGCGCCGTGCTTGCGCAGGTCGGCGAAGGCGTCAGCGGCAAGCTCGTTGAGGGCCTTTTCGTTGATGCGATAGAGCCCTTGAACGGCCCGCGGCTCCTTGCCTTCGCCACGTTCGACCTTGAGCGGCCATGGCTCGATCAGACCTGTCTCGCCCAGTCGCTGGCTGGCCGCCCGGGTGACCTGGCGATTCTGATCACATTGAGTGAGGAAGTTCAGCGTCTGCTGAACCTTGTCGGTAAGGTTGCCGTCGTCGTCGAACAGTGCCTCGCCCTGGTGACCTTCCAGCAGATGGTCCTGCGCGATACACAGCACCTGTTGCCGGTCTTGCGTATTGGCCAGGGTGAACGGATAGCCACGCAGACCGGCCGGCACGTAGCTACCCAGCCAGCGCCCATCGGGATGTACGTAAAGATTCTGCTGCCCCCCCAAGCTGGTCAGCGCTACCGGTTGGTAATCTTGACGAGAATCCTCGTCCTGCTGGATGAAACCCAGCGCATAGTGCGGCAGCAGCTTGGTGAGTTCCGCGATCAGGATAGGAACCACCGGATCCCGGGCGGCAAAGCCATAACCCTGGCGCGGCAGATAATGGCTATCGGCGTGTTCGGTGCGAGAGATGGCGGACCATTGCGGCATAATGTCTCCGGTTGGCTCCGGTTAAGAAAGGACAAAAACGGTGATTTTAGCATCTTGACCTACCTCTCGACGCAAACATCAACGTCTCATCACCACTATGTCAAACAGCACGTTCAAACGCCAAGCACGGCCCGCCCCCGAAACGTCGCAAGCGGGCCGCGAAAATGGCTACATGCCTCAACCCAGCTCGCGTCCCTCAGCCTGGCCATATTGCAGCCAATGCTCCAGCGGGTTAATACCGACCGCTTCGACATCCGGGTTGGCCGTCAGATAGGCATCGGTATCGAATTCGGCGGAGGGGTCGCGGCCTTCCTTCCATCCATAGCGCGAGTAGTGCTCCACCGGGTTAATTCCAGCATTGGCGACGTCTGTATTCTGGCTCAGGTACCAGTCGACATCGAACCAGTCATTTGGGTCTCGGCCTTCATTGATTCCATAGTTCATAAAGTGTTCAAGTGGATCGATACGAGCCGCCGCGACATCTGGATTGCGGTTAAGGTACCCCTCGCTATCGAACCAGTCATCGGAGTTAGGCCCCTCTTGCCAATCATAACGGTCATCATAACGATCATTTATGTCGTTGACTGTATCATCCTCTTCGTGACTAATAAAAAAGGCATCACCCTGCCCCACGACCTCAGAAGCCGCTGACTGGGCGCTGGGCTGACCCGCCTCGCGAGCTTCAATATTCACTAGAAGCGCCTGAAGGTCGTCGGATGAGGTGCCGCTGGGCAACAAGTCCTCTCCGACAATCTGCTCAACCGTCACATCCCCCAGGAAATTGGAGCTAGACGTCACGGCGCTCTGTATCTGCGCCAGCGAAAAGGTGTCGCCACCAAGTTGAAACGACTCGATCTGACGTGCCGGATCCTGCCAGTCAGTGATCGCTAACTGCTGGTCCGTTAACGTATTCTGCAACAGAAGATGCCGCCCTTCGACAGTTCGCGCATAGGTGTTATTGCTATACAGCCCGATACCGTCGGCGACAACGGTATCGAACCCGCCACTGTCGACCATCGTGATCGCTGAGTCGCGGCCAGCGACATAGGTGTCATTGCCCGCGCCTCCGGCTAGAAAGCTGTATTCGCTGTCGGCATCGGCGCGTAAGGTATCGTCACCGCTCAAGCCGTAGACAACCTGGTAACCGCCGGTGCGTACGTTGTCGTCACCTTGAGTGGCAAATTTTTCAGGAAAGGTAAGTGTAGCCATAAGAGCCTCCGCTCATTAAATTTACTTTAATTCCATCAACTTACATCGAGATCCATCCAGTGGAGCCCAACGTCAAGACAGCCTTGACCTTTCGCTTACGGCAAACTCAGACAAACTGCCCGTCGCATCAGACCGTGTTCACGGCAGAAGGTTCCCCAACAACGCATTGGACTCAGGGCAATCACACATCCATAATGATTCTCAAACGTCGAGCGATACCACCATGCAGGAGCTCAGTTTACTGAGCGATTGGCGCTGCCAGGCACCCGGGTATCGCTGATATATCGCGCAGCAAGCTGTGCTCCTGCAACATCACCGCTTTTTACACATGGATAGGGCTCCCATCAGGACGAAAGCGCTTTCCCCCGACATTAACTACTCTGTTCTTGAGATCGCCCTGTGCCTGTATTGATGTTTGACGTTTTCCTCAGGATTTCCATAGTAAATTACTATGGAGTAACGCGATGTTTTCCAGCCCTTCTTGAAGGCTAAAATGATGACCGTTTTGGTAAATAAGGCTAAAACTTCATCTGACCGGATCAACAGGAGGAGTAGCACATGACGATGAACACGCGAAAACTGGGTTCACAGGGGCTGGAGGTCTCGGCCCTTGGCCTTGGCTGTATGGGTATGTCGGAATTTTATAGCGGGCGCGATGAGGCGGAGGCGATCGCCACCATCCATCGCGCCCTCGAGCTTGGTGTCACCCTATTGGACACCGCCGACATGTACGGCCCCTTTACCAACGAAATTCTGGTGGGTAAGGCGATCGCCGACCGTCGCGACCGGGTGGTGCTGGCGACCAAGTTCGGCAACGTCCGCGGTCGCAATGGCGAGTTTCTCGGTATTCGTGGCGACGCCGACTATGTGCGCCAGGCCTGCGATGCCTCACTCAAACGCCTGGGGGTCGACCACATCGACCTTTACTATCAGCACCGGGTGGACCCGGACACACCCATCGAGGAGACGGTGGGCGCCATGGCCGATCTCGTCCAGGCCGGCAAAGTCCGCTACCTGGGCCTGTCGGAGGCGGCGCCGGACACCATTCGCCGCGCCCATGCCGTCCACCCGATCACGGCGTTGCAGACCGAATACTCGCTCTGGAGTCGTGATCCTGAGGACGAGATCCTGCCGACGGTGCGTGAACTCGGCATCGGCTATGTGGCTTACAGCCCCCTTGGGCGCGGTTTTCTCACCGGGCAGATCCGTCATATCGAGGATCTCGCCGAGGACGATCATCGCCGGAACTCGCCGCGTTTCCAGGGAGAGAACGTCCAGAAGAACCTCGATCTGGTCGCCGAAATTGAAAAGATGGCGCGCGAGAAAAACTGCACGCCTTCTCAACTGGCGCTCGCCTGGCTTCTCGCCCAGGGCGAGGACATCGTGCCAATTCCGGGAACCAAGAAGCGCACACGGCTTGAAGAGAACGTGGCAGCGCTGGACGTGCAGATCACGGCCGAGGATTGCGCTCGGATCGACCGCATCCTGCCACCCGGAGCTGCCGCCGGAGAGCGCTATGCGGCACCCCAGATGCAGGCCCTGAACCGCTGATTGGCGACTAATGAAAGCTCAAGGTCACCATCCTCACTGGCGGTAGCCGCGGCCTGACCCGACCCGCTACTGGGAGGTTCATCGTGTTCGTTGAGCGCACGAACCGGCTGACCCTCTGAACCGATAGGCTCAGCGCAGCGGGAATGGTAAGGCCCTCATCCTCATGCCGGACGCGCATCCAGCGTATACGTCATACGCGACATTCGCGTTGTTTTCACGCCAGCTTGCGAAGAATCTACTAGAAGACCAAGCCGTGTGTGGTGATCGGCACCAACGTCAACGATCCTTCCTGGAGGCGGCTTCTCGCCCCACGGGCCGTCCCAGGGGAGCACTGGAATCCGAGATCATCATCTAAGCATTTAAGCGGCTGTCCTTTCCGGTCCTGTGGTTTTCGCTTTTATTTTGGCTACGGGCAGCGCGGTGCCTTGCTTGCCACCAGGATTCAGAACTCCAGGCAAATTTTGCCGAAATGGCGTCCCGCTTCCTGATGACGGAAGGCATCAGCAATCTCATCGAGTGCGAATGAGCGGTCGATCACCGGGCGCAGGCCACCGGCCTCGATGCCACGCACCATCTCCTGCTGATGGTTACGGCTGCCCACGATCAGCCCCTGAAGCCGGGCCTGCTTGGCCATCAGCTTGGCGGTGGGTATCTCGCCGCCGCGCCCGGTGAGCACGCCGATCAGCGAGATGTATCCGCCGATACGCACCGCATCGATGGACTGCGGCAAGGTACCCGGCCCACCGACCTCGATAACGTGATCGACGCCGCGCCTCTCGGTCAGTTCGCGTACACGCTTGCCCCACTCCGGCTCGGCCTTGTAGTTGAGAGTATAATCAGCACCCAGTTCCTTGAGGCGCTCAATCTTTTCGTCCGACGAAGATGTCGCGATGACCCGCGCGCCCATCATCTTGGCGAACTGCAGGGCGAAGATCGACACCCCGCCGGTCCCCAGCACCAGCACCGTATCACCCGCCTTGAGCCCGCCATCGACCACCAGCGCACGCCACGCGGTGAGACCGGCGGTGGTCAGCGTGGCCGCCTCGGCGTAGCTGTAGCCGCTGGGGGCATGGGTGAACCAGTGGGCCGGGCGCACCACCTGCTCACGGGCGTAGCCGTCGACGCCATCGCCCGGCACGGTAGTGAAGTCCCCGATCCGGGCAGGACCGTCCAGCCAGTGCGGGAAGAAGGTGGAGACGACCGCATCGCCGACCTCAAACTCCTCGACATTCTCACCGACCGCCTCGACCACGCCGGCCCCGTCGGACATAGGAATGCGTCCATCAGCGGCAGGCATAGCGCCGGAGACCACGCCGTAGTCATGATAGTTAAGCGAGCTGGCGTGGATGCGCACGCGGATCTCGTCCGGCCCCGGCTCACCGGGCGCGGCCTGGTCGGTGATATCCAACTGATCCAGCCCGCCGGGCTGGCGTAATGTGACAACCTTCATCGAACTCTCCTTGTGATGTCCTGTCGTAAACATCGTCTTGAAACATTTCGAAACGCTCTCGGCACTTCAGGCACAATACGTTAACGAAGCCGACAGAGTTTCGCGTAACTTATCAGCGTAGCAGCGATCAGGGTAGGAAGCTTAAACATTCCCTCCTTGTCTTCATCGTCGTGTTCGCGCTCATGGCGGACGTTCAGCTTCCTCCTTCAGCGCATCGTCGATGACCGCCATCATATTGCCGACATCGACAGGCATGCTGACACTGGGGGGATACGGATTCGAGCAGATCATCGACACTCTGTTTGGCTGCCCCTTAGTTCCACCCCTTAGTTCCGAAGAACAAAGTAAGTAGCCTTTCTTTTTCTGCTTTATTTTTTCTGAAACGTCGAACGGGGCAGCACAAGAAAGTCTTTGATACTTGATTACGCCATCCAACCGTCATCATCGATGAGAGTGCGCACCGCCGTCAACTGAGCCACACCCTCTCCAAAGCTCCCGCCCACCGGATTAAAAACGTCTAGATACAGCATTTCATCGGCTTCGGGAATATCATCGCCGATCACTTCCACCGCGATCGTTGCTTGCCTTTCACCAGGATAGAGAATCAGTGTATCAGCCACGGGCAAGTAATCTTCCCCGCTGGTGGCTGTACCATTACGTGTAGCATAGTCAACACTCAGCCACTGATCCGAGTGGTCGCGTACGCCGTTAAATTCCAAAAGGAAGTACACCAAAGAGGTGCCGATATCGCCTTCAGGAATCGTGGTTTCAACGTCTTCTCGCCGAGCAGGTGAGTCAGGATCGGCCGCACGCAGGCTTTGGTCGATCCACTGCTGATAATAGCTGACTCGCTGAAACGAGGCAATTTCGCCGAAGCTGCTGTTTAGAACATCATTGATATCAGGAGATTGGCCGTTACGATTAAACGACGCCGTGTAGGTGGCAACGCCCACCACCTTATCTTCAATAAACGCCGGGCCGCCGCTATCACCGGGGGCAATTAGCCCTTCCATTACCCCTCTTCCGGCGTCATGCAGACCCATCAGAACACCCAGCGCGTCGTTTTCAGGGTTGCCGTTATCAAAGTCGATAATCAGCTGGGAATCGAGTAAGGGATCCCAGGCAATACCACCTCCCAAGGCGTCTTTCATTACCTCCCCTGTGGTATCGAAACGGTTCTCGGCAAAATACTTGGTGGGCGCTACTCTAGCGCTTTCCACGTACCCGCTAAGGCCATCGCCGGGGAGGCCATAACCAACCAGGGTGATGTCACTGCCTACCTCATCGCTATCGCGGTAGAGGGTGCTTCGCTTAGCACTTATGGGCCCTGGCTCAACCAGCCACACTAGGGCCAGATCGCCATCGCCATCGCCATTGGCAGTATCAAAAAGAGGATGAAGCACGTACTGCGAGGCCGGCACAGAAATGCGCCCGCTTGGCGTGTCAAAACGTACTGTTACGTCACCAGAGCCCTCTATCACATGCGCAGACGTCAGCACAGCCCGTCCACCGTTCAGCAGGACACCAGAACCATAAAATCCTTCGGCTGAAACCTGGACAACACCGTCATAGCTTTCCCCAGGCAGCACCCGATAACGATAAGGATCGCGGGTGACAGTTACCATACCTTTTCACCTCCGATTGGATACATCACATGCACGGTACCCACCACCGCCGGATAATAGCACGACTATGGCAGCTCATAACCTGGCTCTCAATGAACTCGATGCACTTTTTCTGGGTTACCTGAGTCCGTGATCCCGAACCCCAAGTCTTCCCTATCTCACCTCCCGAACGATTTTTAATCACCGGCATCCCCTTTCTCGGTGCTGGTGATGACTGACCAGGGCGATATCGGCCTCCTTGCCCCCCTTTGACGGCCTGTTTTACTACCCTTTCACCGCCATTTGCGACAGCCAGGCACGCCTTGCCCGCCGGCCAGTGTGGCAGCGTCGGTTTGCTGATTCTCCGCCAGGATCGCCCGGTCAGCATGGCGCGGCCTTGGGATAGCGGTCGGGTAGACCGGGCGATTGCTCGTCCCGGCCTCCCACAGATCCGAGCGTGCGCGATTGACGCACTCGGCTCCTCAATCATCAGCTTCACTGAAAGACCTGCCGATGTACGATCCTTGCCTTGGGCAGCGGTAGGCGCTTGAGCAGCAGGTTAGCCTTCGCCCAGGAGAAGTAGTCTCTCTGGGAACGACGCCTCAACCATTTGACCCAAATGCGTTGCGCTTGATAGACGACATCGCGTAACGCTCGATCGCGTCAGCGCCACCTTGGTATCCTTGCGCGAGGCCCCTTTTTTCACCCGCTTGGCGTGGATATGGGCCATCACCACCAGCGCGAAGACGTTGTCACTGGCTTCCAGCTCCGCTCAGCGCGCTTCCCAGTCGATCAGTTTAGCCGTGGGGAAGGTAAAGGTCAGCTCGCACCCCCAGCGCTGATAGCGGAAGGTCGTGGGCTCGGGGTCGCCCGAAGAAGAACAAAGTGAAGAACAAAGTGGGTGTCCTTTCTTAAAGAACAAAGTGAACAAAGTGGGTGTCCTTTCTTAAAGAACAAAGTGGGTGTCCTTTCTTCAGCATAGAACGCCGCACGGGGCGGCGCTGGGCTTGCTGCTCCGGTGTGGAAGATCAGTGCCTGTCTTCGCCACGCAGGGCGTCGACCTCGGCCACCGTCAAACCCGTGGCTTCGGCGATCTGCTCGTCACTCAGCACGCCCAGCTTGATCAGGTGTCGCGCCGTCTCTTGCTTGGCTTCCAGGCGGCCTTCCTCACGGCCTTCCTCACGGCCTTCCTCACGGCCTTCCTCATGACCTTCCTCACGACCTTCCTCACGACCTTCCTCAACCCACCGCTCGGGCCACTTCTTGATGCGTTCGGCCAGCATGTCATGTACCTCGTGAAGATCCTGCAATTCGTTGAACTCGGGAAGCTCCATCCCCGGTGCTCGGTTGGGCAGCAGCACCCGACGTATCCACACCACGAAGGCGCGCCGCAA
>NZ_SNWH01000016.1 GCF_004361885.1 Halomonas ventosae | reverse complement strand
TGCCGAACTCAGCAGTGAAACCGCTCAGCGCCGATGGTAGTGTGGGGCCTCCCCATGCGAGAGTAGGTCATCGTCAGGCACTTATCCCGAAAAAAACCCCGAGTTCATTTGAGCTCGGGGTTTTTTTATGGGTGGTGCCTTCTTTACGTCACGCCTCGAAATCCTGAATCAGGGGGCGTATATCAGGACCGCAGGTTTCAAACTAGCGACACAGGCTTTCGAGCGCCTCGATGAGGCTATCCATCTCGTCATCGGTGCCGATGGAGATCCTCAGGTAGTCGCGCAGCACCTCGGTGTTGAAGTGTCGCACCAGCACGCGGCGCTCGCGCAGCTCAACGAAGAGTTGAGCGGCATCGAGTTTCGGGTGGCTGACCAGCAGGAAGTTGGTCTGCGAGGGCAACACCTGGAAGCCAAGGGCCTCGAGTCGCACCCGAGTGCGCTCGCGGGTGGTGATTACCGCCTCGCGGCAAGCCTCGAAGTGCTCGCGGTCCGTCAGGGAGGCGATGCCCAGGGCGCTAGTCAGGCTGTCGATAGGGTAGGAGTTGAAGGAGTCCTTGACCCGCTCCAGCCCCTCGATCAGTTCGCGGGAGCCCACCGCATAGCCGAGCCGCAGGCCGGCCAGGCTGCGTGACTTAGAGAAGGTGCCGGTGACCAGCAGGTTGGGAAAGCGCTCGACCAGCGGCACGGCACTCTCGCCGCCGAAATCCACGTAGGCCTCGTCGACCAGCACTACCGACTCGGTGATGCGCTCGAGCAGTCCGGCGATGGCCGCACGGCTGTGACCATGGCCGGTCGGGGCATTGGGGTTGGCGAAGATCACTCCGGCGGACTCGAGTGTGAAGGCGTCCAGGTCAACCCGCCATTCATCGTCCAGTGGCAGAGCGCGGCGCTCCACGTCGTAGAGGCGACAGTAGACTGGGTAGAAGCTGTAGGAGATGCTCGGCATCTCCAGTGGCCGCCCCTGGCGGAAGAAGGCCTGGAAGGCCAGGGCCAGCACTTCGTCGGAGCCGTTGCCGACGAACACCTGTTCTGTCGTCACCCCGAGCACCTCGGCCAGCGCCTCGCGCAGGGCGATGGACTGCGGGTCCGGGTAGCGCCGCAAATGATCAGCGGAAAACTCGCGTAGCGCGGCCTCGATCCCGGGGGCGGGCGGATAGGGGTTCTCGTTGGTGTTCAGCTTGATCAGGCGCTCGCGGGGCTGCTCACCGGGGACATAGGGGGTTAGCTCGCGAACGGCGGGGCTCCAGAACTTGCTCATGGTCACTCGCTCGGGGGGTGGACTTTGGTCATGGTGACCCGAGCGGCCTGACCGCGCAAGCCGCGGCCATGCTAGTCTCGGGGGCCGCCATCGATCATTCGCTGCCTACGGAACCCTGCAATGACCGCCCAGATCCTCGCTACCCTGCTGCCCGTCTTCCTGATCGCCGGCTGCGGTGCCCTTTATGGTCGCTTCCGCACGCCGGATATCCGCAGTCTGAATACCCTCAACATGGAACTCTTCGTGCCCATGCTGGTGTTCGCCGTGCTCGCCGACCGACAGGCGCCATTGGCGGACTACACGAGCCTGGCGCTCGCCGGGGCGGTGGTGGTGCTAGGCTCGGGGCTGGTGCTCTGGCCGGTGGCAAAGTGGTTGAAGCTCGAGACCAAGACCTTCCTGCCGCCGATGATGTTCAACAACTCTGGCAATATGGGAATCCCTCTGCTGGTACTGGCCTTCGGTGAGCAGGCCCTGCCGGCGGCGGTGGTGCTGTTCATCATCGAGATGCTGCTGCACTTCTCGGTGGGGCTCTACATGCTAAGCCCGCACACCCCGTTGTGGCGTCTGCTGCGCATGCCCATCGTGCTGGCGAGCCTGGCGGGGCTCGCCGTCAATCTAGGCGGCGTGCCCCTGCCGGGCTGGTTCCTCGAGGCACTGCACATGCTGGGCGGGGTCTGCATCCCGCTGATGCTCTTCGCCCTAGGCGTGCGGATGCTGGACATCGACTTCGGCGACTGGAGGACCGGCATCCTTGGTGCGGTGCTCTGCCCGTTATCGGGCCTGGTGCTCGCCGTGCCGTTGATCTGGTGGCTTGACCTCTCGGGCCTGCAGGCGGCGGCCCTCTGGGTGTTTGCCGCCCTGCCGCCGGCCGTGTTGAACTACCTGGTGGCGGAGCAGTATCGCCAGGAGCCCCACAAGGTGGCTTCGCTGGTGCTGATCGGCAACCTGGGCAGCCTGGTGGTCATGCCGCTGGTGCTGGCACTGATCTTCACCCATGTCCATCCGCCGGCCTGACAGCATGGTACGAAGCTGTCCGCTGAGGGCACGAGAGGTTATGCTGTCGCTCAGGCTGCCGTGTATCACGGCGTCATGCTCATTGGTTAGGAGGACACAAATGCAAATCAGGAGCTTGCTGGCCGGCACTGCGATGGTCGCCCTGTTGGTCGGCTGCGCCACCGGACCCGCTGATCAGACTGCCGCCCCCGGAAGAGAAGCAACTACGGCGACCTATGAGGGAACCTTGCCGTGTCGAAACTGCGACGGTATCGATCTGAGCGTGACCCTGAACGGCGAGGCGCAGGGCGCCGCCGAGCAGCGTAACTTCGAGCTGGAGGCCTCCTACCGCGCACACCCACAGAATCCGCCGGACGAGAACTACACAGGCAACTGGGAAGTCCTCCAAGGGACCGAGCAGGATCCCACCGCCACTGTTTACGAGCTGACGCCCGATGGCGAAGGGCAAACCTACTACTTTCTGCGCATCGACCCACAGACGCTGGAACTGATCGATCCCAACCTGCGTCGTTTCCAGAATAGCGAGATGCTGCGACTCAAGCGCCAGTAAGCCTCTGAATGCGCAGTCCCGGGGCGGCCCTTGAGGGTCGCCCCTTGTCGTTGTGGGCGTGCCATCGGCTGTTGGCTGGTGCCTGCTGGAAGGAGGATACTGAACCTGGGAGAACGTACCGCATGGCCAAAGCGAAGAGCGCCTTCGTCTGCACCGAGTGTGGTGCCGAGTACCGCAAGTGGCAGGGGCAGTGCAGCAGCTGCCAGGAGTGGAATACCTTGAGCGAGGTGCGTCTTTCGGCGGTGCGCCCCGGTGCAGGCGCCGCCGCCTCCGCGCGAAGTGGTTACGCCGGCGACCTGTCCCGCGAGGTAGTCGACCTGGCCAGCGTTGATCTCAGCGAGGTGCCCAGACTCTCCTCCACCTTCGCCGAGTTTGATCGGGTGCTGGGCGGAGGCCTGGTGCCGGGGTCGGCGGTGCTGCTCGGGGGGAACCCCGGGGCCGGCAAGTCGACCCTGCTGCTGCAGACGGCCTGCAAGCTGGCCCAGTCCCGCAGGGTGGTCTACATCACCGGCGAGGAGTCGCTTTCTCAGGTAGCGATGCGCGCCCACCGCCTGCAGCTGCCGGTACAGGGTCTGAAGATGCTGGCCGAGACCAGCATCGAGACCATCCTCGCGGTGGCCGAGCGCGAGCGCCCTGAGGTTCTAATCATCGACTCCATCCAGACCATGCACCTGGAGGATATCGCCTCGGCCCCCGGCGGCGTCGCCCAGGTGCGCGAGTCCGCCGCGGCCCTGACCCGCTTCGCCAAGCAGAGCAATACCGTGCTGATGCTGGTGGGGCACGTCACCAAGGACGGCAGCCTGGCCGGCCCCAAGGTGCTGGAGCACATGATCGATGCCTCGCTGCTGCTCGAGGGCGAGGCGGATTCGCGCTTTCGAACCTTGCGCGGTCAGAAGAACCGCTTCGGCGCAGTCAACGAACTCGGTGTGTTCGCCATGCTCGAGCATGGCCTCAAGGAAGTGAAGAACCCCAGCGCCATCTTCCTCTCGCGCAACGAGGAGCAGAGTGCCGGCAGCCTGGTGATGGTGGTGTGGGAGGGCACCCGGCCGATCCTTGTGGAGGTCCAGGCGCTGGTCGACGAGTCGGCGCTAGGCAACCCGCGCCGCGTCGCCGTGGGCCTCGACCCGAACCGCCTGGCGATGCTGCTGGCGGTGCTGCATCGCCATGGTGGGCTGTTCACCGGGGACCAGGACGTTTTTCTCAACGTGGTCGGCGGGGTCAAGGTGCTGGAGACCAGCGCCGACCTGGCGGTGCTGCTGGCGGTGGTCTCCAGCCTGCAGAACCGCTCGCTCCCGCGGGAGCTGGTGGTGTTCGGCGAGGTGGGACTCTCCGGCGAGATCCGCCCGGTACCCAGCGGCCAGGAGCGCATCGTCGAGGCGGCCAAGCACGGCTTCACGCGAGCCATCGTGCCCCGCGGCAATGCCCCCAAACGCTCGCCCGAGGGCATGGAGGTGGTCGCCGTGAGCAAGCTCGCCGAGGCCCTCGACGTCCTCTAAGAGGGAGGCTCTGATGTAGAATGGGGGAGTCCAAGCCAAGGAGAACGAGATGAGCGCCATCCGCCTGACCCAATACAGCCACGGCGCTGGCTGCGGCTGCAAGATCGCCCCCGACGTGCTCGACGCCATCCTTGCCAAGGCTGGTCCCGGAGCCAGCCATTCGCGGCTGATCGTCGGCAACCAGGGGCGCGAGGACGCTGCTGTCTACGATCTGGGCGACGGTCGCGGCCTGATCGCCACCACGGACTTCTTCATGCCCATCGTCGACGACCCCTTCGACTTTGGCCGCATCGCGGCGATCAACGCCATCAGCGACGTCTATGCCATGGGCGGCAAGCCGGTGTTGGCACTGGGCATCCTTGGCTGGCCACTGGGCACGCTCGGCGCCGACATTGCCGGCGATGTGGTGTCCGGTGCCCAGGCGGTGTGCCGCGAGCTGGGTCTGGCGCTGGCCGGCGGTCACTCCATCGACGCCCCCGAGCCACTCTTCGGCCTGGCGGTCAATGGCTTTGTCGACCTCGAGCATCTCAAGCTCAACAAGGGTGCCAAGCCTGGCGACCTGCTGTTCCTTACCAAGCCGCTGGGAGTTGGCTTGCTGACCACCGCCGAGAAGCAGGGGTTGATCGAGCCTGGGCACCAGAGACTGGCGCGCGAGACCATGCTCAAGACCAATGCCATCGGCATGGCGCTGGCCAAGGTCCAGGGCGTGCATGCCATGACCGACGTCACCGGCTTCGGCCTGGCCGGCCATCTGGCCGAGATGTGCGCGGCAAGTGGCGTGGCCGCCCGGGTTAACTTTCGCCGCCTGCCACGGCTCGCCGAGGCCGAGGCCTATCGCCGCCAGGGTGCGGTGCCCGGCGGCACCGAGCGCAACCGCGAGGCGCTGGGCGAAAGCCTGCCGCAGATGGACGAGGCCCACTGGCAGTGGCTCTGCGACCCGCAGACCTCCGGTGGCCTGCTGCTCTCGGTGCACCCTTCCTGGGAGGACGATGTGGAGCGCATCGGCCGTGACCACGGCATCGAGCTCACGCCCTTCGGTGAGGTCGTCAAGGCCAGCGGGCCGGCGCTGATCGAGGTGCGTGGATGAGCCTGCCGCTGGTCGAGCCCGACCTCGCTCTGCTGCGGGAAGGGCGCGTGCTGATCGATGTCCGCGCCCCGGTGGAGTTCGCCCAGGGTGCCCTGCCCCGGGCGGTGAACCTGCCGCTGATGGACGACGAAGAGCGTCGCCAGGTGGGAATCGCCTACAAGACGCAGGGCCAGGACGCGGCCATCGCCCTGGGCGAGCGGCTGGTCAGCGGTGGTATTAAGGCCGCACGGGTCGCCGCCTGGCAGCGGCTGCTCGCCGCACATCCTGATGCCATCCTCTACTGTTTCCGTGGTGGGCTGCGCTCCCAGGTCGCTCAGCAGTGGCTGGCGGATGCCGGTATCCTGCGTCCGCGTATCCGTGGCGGCTGGAAGGCGATGCGCCAGGCCCTCTGTGCGCGCATCGACGCCGCGGCCGAGCAGCCGCTGCTGGTGGTGGGCGGCCTCACCGGCTGTGCCAAGACGCCGCTGATCCTGGCACTGGACAATGGCCTCGACCTGGAGGGGTGTGCCCGCCACAAGGGCTCGGCCTTCGGGCGCCATCCACTGCCGGCGCCCAGCCAGATCGACTTCGAGCATGCCATGGGACGGCGCCTGCTGGAGCTGCCCGGGCCGCTGGTGGTGGAGGATGAGTCGCGACGTATCGGGGCGGCCAACATCCCGCTGCGTTTCTGGGAAGGCATGGTGTCGGCGCCGCGCATCCGCATCGAGATGCCGCTGGACTGGCGGCTGGCGCAGATCCGCAAGGACTACATCGATGACCTGTGGGAGATCCATCGACATCAGTTCGGTGACTGGCTGGGCTGGGCGCTGATGCGCAAGCAGCTCACCACGGCTCTGGGGCGTCTGCGCAAGCGCCTGGGCAGCGAACGCCTGGCGCGCCTGCGGCGACTCCAGTCGCTGGCTTTCCGCGAGCATGAACGAGGCAATCGCCAGGCCCATGAGGCCTGGCTGGCCCCGCTACTGACCGAATACTACGACCCGCTCTATCGCCATCAGCTGGAGAAGCATCCCGAGCGCCACTTCCTCCATGTCGGCGACTGGGAAAGCTGCCTGCAGGTCGCCAGGGAGTGGTCGGCCGAGGTGCGTCAGGACGGCCGGTCGCCGCGTCAGTCGGCCTGAGCCATTATCTGCTGTTGGTACTGGCGAGCCACTGGCTGAGCAGGCGGTCGAGCAGCGGCGCTAGCCGGTCGAAGCGCCTCGGGTCGTCGAGTATTGCCGCCCGATCCTGGGCATGGGGACTGGTCTCGCTGCCCTCGGGGGGTGGCTGATGATCGAGCAGTTCAGTGACGCTCGCCAGGGTGGTCTCCAGGTGGCAGAGCAGGCCGACTACCCGGCCGTCGTCCCAGGTGAAGCCCTGCAGCGGGCTGGCCGTGCTGCGTCCCAGCGCCAGGGCATAGTCGGGCAGCGCGAAGACCTCGCGGTGCCACATGAAGGCCTCGAAGGTGTCGGGCAGGTCGACAGGGCTCAACGGGGCAAGGTCCACCCGGTGCCAGCCGGTTTCGGCCACGGTGCCGCGGGCCACCATCGCCCCCAGCGCCTCGGCGATCAGCCGAGCGCCGTAGCCGATCCCCAGCAGGGGCTTGTTGGCGTCCAGCGCCCGGTGGATCAGCTTGCGCTCGGCCCTGAGCCAGGGGCGCTCGGCCTCGTCGGCAATGCCTTCGGGGCCGTCGAGTACGATCAGGGCATCGCCGTCAGCCAGCCGCAATGGCAGCTCCCCCACATCGAGGTGGAAGACGGTATGGCTGTGGCCCATGCTGGTAAGCCAGTCGGCGATGCGGGCCGGTCCCTGGTGGGGACTGTGCTGAAGGACATGAACGTGCATGCGAGCCTCGCCTTGGTGGAATGCCGAGTGACGGACGGGACGGAGCGCCAGGGTACATGAAGCCGCAGCTTCGCGAACAGATACTGACCATCCTGGCCGAGATCCCGCCCGGTCGGGTGACCAGCTACGGGCGCATCGCCGCGATGACCGAAGGCGCTACGCCGCGCCTGGTGGCCCGGGCCCTGCGCGATCTGCCCGCCGGCCACGGCCTGCCCTGGTTCCGGGTCATCACCGCCTCGCGCAAGCTGGCCGATCACGGCGGGGCCGAGGAGCAGCGTCGGCGGCTGATGGCCGAGGGCGTGCTCTTCGATACCCGCGGGCGGGTAGCGAAAGAGTACCTCTGGCCCTGAGACAACCCATATCCTGAGGAGACTCCATGAGCGGCTTCTTCCAGCGCCTCCAGCAACTCGACCCGCGTCGCCAGCAGGCCTTCATGGCGGCACTCTGCGAGCGGCTGCTGCCCAACTACCGCCTCTACGCCGAGACTACCGGCCAGGGGGACCCGCATGGCATCAAGGTGACCCTGGACCTGGTCTGGGAACGGCTGGTGGTGAAGGCGGCGCGCATCGACTTCGACCGTCAGGCCGAGAAGCTGGCCGAACTGGAGCCCCCCGCCGAGGACGATAGCTTCGGGGCCCGGCGGGCACTGGAGACGGTGGTGGCGCTCTCGGCGCTGCTCGACACCCTGCGCGGCGAGGCCCCCGAGGCGGTGCTCGAGGTCAGCCGTACCTCCCGCAGCGGGGTGCGCGCCTATATCGAGCTCACCGAGGGCGAAGAAGACGCCGCGCGGCTGGGTGAGCTGGTGCGCGACCATCCGCTGATGGCGGACGAGAACGACTTCCAGGACGCGGTGCTCGAGGCCGTGGAGACGGGAGCGCTGGATCGCGAGGCGCTCAAGGCGCTGCGCTGGCTGGGGCGCAACGATGGCGTCAGCAATCTGGGGCTCTCTGCCGACTAGAGACGCATCTCGATCCCTCTCTCGGCCATGTAGCGCTTGGCCTCGGGGATGGTGTATTCGCCGAAGTGGAAGATGCTGGCCGCCAGCACCGCGTCGGCGCCGCCCTCGATGACGCCCTCGATCAGGTGGTCGAGGGTGCCGACCCCGCCGGAAGCGATCACCGGCACGCTCACCGCCTCCGCAATGGCGCGGGTCACCCCCAGGTCGAAGCCGGCCTTGGTGCCGTCGCGGTCCATGCTGGTTAGCAGCAGCTCGCCGGCACCGTAGGCCACCATCTTCTTCGCCCACTCCACGGCATCCCGCCCGGTGGGGCGGCGTCCGCCGTGGGTGAAGATCTCCCAGCGCTCCGGCTCGCCTTCCGCGGAGACCTTCTTGGCGTCGATGGCCACCACGATGCACTGGCTGCCGAAGCGCTCGGCGGCCTCATGCACGAAGTCGGGATTGGTGACCGCGGCGGTGTTGATCGACACCTTGTCGGCGCCGGCGTTGAGCATGGTGCGGATGTCGTCGCAGGTGCGGATGCCGCCGCCCACGGTGAGCGGGATGAACACCTCACCGGCGATGCGTTCGACCATCTCCACCGTGGTGTCGCGGTCCTCGTGGCTCGCCGTGATGTCGAGGAAGGTGATCTCGTCGGCGCCCTGTTGATTATAGCGCTGGGCGATCTCTACCGGGTCACCCGCGTCGCGGATGCCGATGAAGTTGACACCCTTGACCACACGGCCGGCGTCGACGTCCAGGCACGGAATAATGCGCTTGGCGAGTCCCATGGCTCAGTTCCCCTTGTGGCTGAGTTCGTCCTGGCTGAGTGCGTCGCACAGCCGCTGCGCCTCGGCGAAGTCGAGGCTGCCCTCGTAGATGGCGCGCCCGGTGATGGCGCCCAGGATCCCAGGTTCGCCGGCCGCCATCAGGGCGCGCAGGTCGTCGAAGTCGGTCACTCCGCCGGAGGCGATCACCGGCAGGCCCCCCTCGCGGGCCAGGGCCGCGGTGGCCTCGACATTGACGCCGGACAGCATGCCGTCGCGGGCGATGTCGGTGTAGACGATGCTGGAGACGCCGTCGTCGGCGAAGCGCTTGGCCAGGTCGGTGGCCTTGACCGTGGAGACCTTGGCCCAGCCGTCGGTGGCCACGAAGCCATCTCGAGCGTCCAGGCCGACGATCACGTGGCCGGGGAAGGCCTGGCACATCTCGCCGACGAAGACCGGCTCCTTGACCGCCCGGGTGCCGATGATCACGTAGGAGACTCCGGCCTCGAGGTAGTGCTCGATGGTCGAGGCCGAGCGGATGCCGCCGCCGATCTGGATGGGCAGGTCGGGCCAGGCGCGGGCGATAGCGGTGACTGCATCAAAGTTGACCGGCGCACCCTCGAAGGCGCCGTTGAGGTCGACCAGGTGCAGGCGACGGGCGCCGGCCTCGACCCAGCGGGCGGCCATGGCCACCGGGTCGTCGCCATAGGTGGTGGCGTCGTCCATGTGGCCCTGCCTGAGACGCACGCACTTGCCGTCCTTGAGGTCGATGGCGGGAATTACCAGCATGTCAATGTCCTCGGTTGGCGCAGCCGCGGGCGCCTGGAGTGTGGCGCGGCGGCGGGCGCCTGTAGTGTGGCACCGCTCAGGGCATCCACTGAACGAAGTTTTCCAGCAGCTTGAGGCCAGCCCGAGAGCTCTTCTCCGGGTGGAACTGCACGGCGAAGATGGCATCGCGGCCGATGGCCACGTGGGCACTAATCTGGCCGTAATCGGTGGTGCCGAACACCGTGGCGTCGTCCGCGGCGTCGACGTAGTAGCTATGCACGAAGTAGAAGTGCTCGTCCTGGTCGATGCCTGCCCACAGCGGGTGGTCGTGGTGCTGATGCACCAGGTTCCAGCCCATGTGGGGCACCTTGAGGCGGTTGCCCCGGTCATCGCGCATGTCGACCGGGAACTTCCTCACCTCGCCGCGCAGGAAGCCCAGGCAGTCGATCCCGCCGTTCTCCTCACTGTGGTCGAGCAGCATCTGCTGGCCGACGCAGATGCCCAGCAGTGGCTTGGCCTGGCGGGCGAGCAGTTCCTCGACCAGTCCACGCAGTTCGGTCTTCTCGAGCTCGCCCATGCAGTCGCGGATGGCGCCCTGGCCGGGCAGCACCAGGCGGGTGGCGCCGCGGATGCGGCGCGGATCCCGGGTGATGACCACATGCTCGTGGGTGACGTGTTCCAGTGCCTTGGCGACGGAATGCAGGTTGCCCATCCCGTAGTCGATGACGGCAATGGTCATGGAGCGCTCCTCGTGTGATCGTGCGGCGGCCTCAGAGGCTACCCTTGGTAGACGGCATCTGGCCCGCCATGCGCGGGTCCGGCGCCACGGCCATGCGCAGCGCGCGGCCGAAGGCCTTGAAGATGGTTTCTGCCTGGTGGTGGGCGTTGAAGCCCTTCAGGTTGTCGATGTGCAGGGTCATCCGGGCATGATTGACGAAGCCCTGGAAGAACTCCCAGAACAGCTGGGTATCCAGGCGGCCGATGCTGGCGCGGGTGAAATCGACGTCCATGAATAGTCCCGGGCGCCCGGAGAAGTCCACCACCACCCGCGACAGTGCCTCGTCCAGGGGCACGTAGGCATGGCCGTAACGCTGGATGCCGCGCTTGTCGCCGATCGCCTGGTGGAAGGCCTGCCCCAGAGTGATGCCAAGATCCTCGACGGTATGGTGATCATCGATGTGTAGATCGCCTAGCGCCTGGATGTCTAGGTCGATCAGGCCATGGCGGACCACCTGGTCGAGCATGTGGTCGAGGAACGGCACGCTGGTCTCGCAGGCCAAGCGCCCCTTGCCGTCGAGATTGAGGGTCACCGTGATCTGGGTTTCCCGGGTGTTGCGGGTGACCGTGGCGATACGCTCGGACATGTCGGGTCTCCAGCGCCGGGGCGCGTGTCGAGGGGGGGCCGGTTGGTGATAGCGGCCGGCAAGACGAAGGACGCCGGGAACTGTGCCTGACGCCACCAGCCTGCCATTATAGTGAATCGCCCGCCCCATCCGCTACAATGCGGCTCATGACCGTGGTGGTAACCCCGTGACAGGGGTGGCAACCCCGCCGCCCCGACTCACCCAGGGTGGCGACTACTTCGAACTCGACCTACCCCCGCGAAGAGGCCAGCAATGAAGCGACTGCTGCGGACCCTGCTTGCGACCATTGGTGTGCTCGGCCTGGTAATGGTCGGTGCGGTGGTCTATGTCACCACCTTCTTGGACCCCAACGATCTCAAACCCCGTTTGGTCGACGTAGTGCGCGATCACAGCGGGCTCGAGCTGAGCCTGGAGGGGCCCCTCACCTGGTCCTTCTATCCGCGCCTGGGGGTCAGCGTGGAGGAGGCTGAGGCCCGCTTGCCGAACCAGGCACAGGACTCGACGCCCTTCGCCGCTTTTTCTCATGCCGAGGTCAGCCTGGCCTTCACGCCGCTGCTGCGTGGCGAGATCGCTATCGATGGCCTGACCCTCGATGGCCTCTATCTGGACCTCAAGCGCGACGCCCAGGGGCAGGGCAACTGGGAGGTGCTGCTCGAGCGGCTGGGCGAGCGCGGCGAGCAGGCCGAAGCCGCCCTGGCACCGGCCAGTGCCGGGCCCGCCCCGGCGATCGATGCCGGCCTGACGGTGGCGCTCAACGTCGCCAGCGTCAAGGTTCGGGAGGCTGAGGTTCGCTTTCGCGATGCCCTGAACGACCGTGAGCTGCGTTTCGAAAAGCTCCAGATCAGCGGCAGCAACGTCAATCCCCGGCGGGCCTTCCCGGTCACCACCTCCTTTCGACTGTCGGCCTACGACGGCCTCGAGGGGCGGCAGGAGGAGCGTGAGGCACGCCTGGTCAGCGACATTTCGCTGCAGAGCCAGGTGGCCCTGGGCCTGGCCGATGGCCGGCATGTGCTGGAAGGACTGAATCTGGAGACGGTCAACCGCCTCGCGGGCTTGGAAAATGTGCAGAAGGTCAACCTCAAGGGTAGCCAACTGGTGTTGGATGTCGCCGAAGGCAGCGTGCAGTGGGAGGAGGGGCAGCTCGACGCCAACCTCCAGCATCCGCGCCTGGGGGAGAAAGCGCTGCCGCTCTCACTGGCCTTCACTCTGGACGCCGACCTCGGCGAGCAGAGCGCCCGCCTGCGTGACCTGGCCCTCACCGGCCCTGATGGCCTGGTGCTTAACGGCAACCTCAACCTCAGCCAGCTCGCCGAGGCGCCGGCCTATACCGGCCAGTTGCGCCTGACACCGCTATCGCTGCGCCCCTGGCTGGCGCGACTCGACATGATGCCGGCCATGGCCGATGGCGAGGCGCTCTCCGATGTGGCACTGACCAGCCCCGTCAGCGGTGACCTCGAGCACGTCGAGCTCGCCGGCCTGACGCTGCTGCTGGACGGCAGTACCTTCACCGGTCAGCTGGCGGGAGAGTATGACGGCACACAGCTCGCCGCCGACCTGCAGGGCGACCGACTCGATCTGGATGGCTACCTGCCGCCACCGGGGGTGGAGGACGCTGGCACCTGGTTGTGGCGCCTGCCGGGCATCCGCCAGGCCCTCGCTGCCGAGTCGCAGGGGCTGTTGCCGACGCAGTGGCTGTCCGCGCTCACCCTCGACGCACACCTGGCTCTGGCCGAGCTGCGCCTAGCGGGGCTCGATTTCCAGGACGTCGACCTGAACCTGGAAGGGCGCGACGGTCGGCATCGCCTGGTCACCTTCGATTCACGCTTCCACGACGGTCGCCTGGCCGCCGAGGGTGCTCTCGACCTGCGCGAGACACCGGCCCGCTGGCAGTTGACGCCGAAGGTCGAGCGGGTGCGCCTGGAGTCGCTGCTCGAGGCCCTCGGCAACCCGCCCGCGCCGCTGAGCGGACGCTTGAGCGGTGAGGGCGAGCTCGCCACCCGAGGCAATACCCTGATGGAGCTCAGGCGCCATCTGGGCGGCAGGTTCGCCACCCGCGTCGAGGAGGGGGCGATTCCCGGCACCAACATCTCCAAGCAACTATGCACCGCGGCGGCCGCCCTGGAAGGTGAGCAGCTCGACCGCGAGTGGCGCGACGAGACCCGCTTCGAGCACATGCGTGCCACCCTGATGCTGGACGAGGGAACCGCCAGCAGCAATGACCTGCTGGTCACGCTGCCTGGCATGGAAGTGGACGGCAAGGGCGAATTGGACTTGGTCAGCGAGCAGTTCGATCTGCGCGCCGAGGTCCGTCTGGTCAATGCCGACAACGCCCCCTGCGAGGTCAATCCGCGTCTGGAGCGGGTGCCATTGCCGGTGCGCTGCAAGGGAACCCTGAGCGGCGTGAGCTCCGAGTGGTGCCGCTTCGACCGTCAGGCCTTCCAGGACACGCTGGCCGAGTTGCTGCGCGACGCGGTCACCCAGCGCGCCGGCCAGGCGGTCGAGAAGCGCCTCGAGGAGACCGCCGGCAAGATCGACGAGCGCCTGGGCGAGGAGGCCGGCAAGGAACTTCGCGATGCCCTGAAGGGTCTATTTGATTGAGCAACACGTACGACCAGTCCCTGCGCCGACTTCCCCAGTCGGCGCTTTTTTGGTGCGCCGTAAGATCTTCGTGACGGGAGAGCCCCATGATGGACATGCCGCCAGCCATCCTGTCGCCGGAGCGCTTCCAGCAGCGCCTGCTCGCCTGGTTCGATGCCCACGGCCGCCACGACCTGCCCTGGCAGCAGGAGCGCAGTCCCTACCGGGTGTGGGTCTCCGAGATCATGCTGCAGCAGACCCAGGTGGCCACCGTGATCCCCTACTTCACGCGCTTCATGGCGCGCTTTCCGGATGTGACGTCGCTGGCGGCGGCCGACCAGGACGAGGTGCTGCATCTGTGGACCGGGCTCGGCTACTACGCCCGGGGGCGCAACCTTCACAAGGCCGCCCGGGTGGTGGTCGAGGAGCATGGCGGCGAGTTTCCCGTCCACAGCCTCGAGGCGATGGCGGCGCTGCCTGGCATCGGCCGCTCCACGGCCGGGGCGATCATCGCCCAGAGCACCGGGCGACGCGCGGTGATCCTCGACGGCAACGTCAAGCGCATCCTCACGCGCCTGCACGCCGTGCAGGGCTGGCCGGGGCGGCCGGCAGTAGAGCGTCGCCTCTGGGCCCTGGCCGAGCATTACACCCCCGAGGCGCGGCTGGTCGACTTCACCCAGGCGATGATGGACCTGGGCGCGACCCTCTGCCGGCGCGGCAGGCCAGACTGCGCTCGCTGCCCCTTCGCCGATGTCTGCGTGGCCCATGCCCGCGGCGAGGAGAAGCAATTTCCCGAGTCGAAGCCGAAGAATGCCGTGCCGACCCGCGCCACCACCATGCTGTTGCTGCAGGACCGCGAGGGGCGCGTGCTGCTCGAGCAGCGCCCCTCGAGCGGGCTGTGGGGCGGGCTCTGGAGCCTGCCCCAGTTCGACGATGTCGAGGCGCTTCAGGCGTGGCTGGACGTCCATGCGCCGGGCGGCGAGCTCGCGCCCGCCTGGACGCCCTTCACCCATGTATTCAGCCACTTTCGTCTCGAGATTACTCCGCAGCCTGCGCGCATCGAGCGGCTGGACGCGGTGGGCGAGGCGCGCTGCTGGTACGATCCCCGCGATCCCGCCAGCATCGGCCTGGCGGCGCCGGTCAAGGCGCTGCTGGCATCCCTGGCGCCCTTTTCACTGACCACCAGCGTGGGGCCATGAGCCCCGTGAGGAGAGACTTCGATGAGCCAGACCGTATTCTGTCGCAAGTACCAGAAGGAAATGGACGCCCTGCCGTTCCCACCGCTGCCGGGCAAGAAGGGTCAGGAGATCCAGGCCAGCGTCTCGCGCCAGGCCTGGGAGGAGTGGCAGGCGCTGCAGACCCGCCTGATCAACGAGAAGCACCTCAACATGCTTGATTCCGCCTCGCGAGAGTACCTGATGGAGCAGATGGAGCGCTTCTTCGACAACCGCGAGACCGATCAGGCGGAGGGCTACGTGCCCCGTGGCGAGTAGCCCTCGGGGGCGTCGATCTCCGGCCATGTTTCTGAAACGGAAGGGGTTGACGGAAACGGCCCGCTGGGGTTTAATACGCCCCGTTGGCAGCGGCCAGATAGCTCAGTCGGTAGAGCAGGGGATTGAAAATCCCCGTGTCGGCGGTTCGATTCCGTCTCTGGCCACCAATCTGCTGGGGTATAGCCAAGTGGTAAGGCACCGGTTTTTGGTATCGGCATTCCCAGGTTCGAATCCTGGTACCCCAGCCACGCCAACCCTGTTTCCGATTCTGTGAATCGAGTCGGTTCCCGAGCCGGCATAGCTCAGTTGGTAGAGCAACTGACTTGTAATCAGTAGGTCCCGGGTTCGACTCCTGGTGCCGGCACCATCTCAAGCAGTGCGAAATCAGCTACTTACGAGCAAGAGTGGAATCCCCACCTGGCGTGTCAGTAGACCTGACAGCTTCGTGAAATAGAGACAGATCATCAGCCTCACACTTGTTTCCATCTGGAACCGAGGTGAGGTTATGCGCGTTGTATCTGTTATTTCGACCAAGGGCGGGGTCGGCAAGACCACCGTCACAGCAAATCTGGGCGGCCTTCTGGCCGATGCGGGCCTCAAGGTCCTCTTCATCGACCTGGACAGCCAGCCGACCCTCTCTAGCTACTACCCCCTTCGCACCGAAGCCCCCGGCGGCACCTATGAGCTGATCGCGCTTAGCGACACGGCTCCCGACCGCGTCATATCGCAGACGGCCCATCCCAATCTGGATGTAGTGATCTCCAACGATCATGCCGGCCAGCTTCCTCAGCTGCTGCTCAACGCCCCGGACGGCCGTTTCCGGCTTGCCCAGCTGCTCTCCAATCTGTCGGGCTATGACCTCATCCTGATCGACACCCAGGGGGCGCGCTCCATCACGCTGGAGATGGCGGTCCTGGCTTCCGATCACGCTCTCTCTCCCATCACTCCCGAGCTGCTCTCTGCCCGTGAGTTCGTGCGTGGCACCGTTGGCCTGCTGCGCGATCTCGAGGCGCTCAGCCAGTTCACCCACCTTTCCGTTCCCCCCGTTTCCGTACTCGTGAATCGCCTGGATGAAACCGCCGATGCGCGGGGCATCCACCAGACGCTGGCAGAGATGTTCGCCGCCGGCGAGCAGGGCGTCACCGTCATGCAGAGCACCATCCGCGCCGGTGTCGCCTTCCGACAGGCGGCCAGTGCCGGGTTGCCGGCTCACCAGTTCGAGCCGCGCAAGCCCGTCGGCCGCAAGTCGCCCGCCGCTGCCGACCAGGTCAAGGCGATGGCCTGTGAGCTCAACCCAGACTGGCAGCCGTTGATCGACGCCATGGTCAGCACCACCGCCATGCAGGGAGGTTGCCACGATGAGTGCCATTGAGAACCTGGTCGAGCTCCGGGTGGCCGAGGAGCGCCCGGAAGCCGGTTATCTGCCACCCCATAGCCTGGAAGCAGAGCAGTCGGTGCTGGGCGGTCTCTTGCTGGATAACGCCATGTGGGACGAGGTGGCCGACCGCCTGGCCCCTGCCATGTTCTATCAGCAGGCCCACCGTCTGGTGTTTCAGGCGATCCGGGAGCTGGCAGATCGCGACCAGCCGATGGATGTGGTGACCGTCTCCGAAGCGCTGGAGGAAGCCCACCAGCTGGAGCAGGTGGGAGGGCTCGCGTTTCTGGCTGAGCTGGCCCGCAATACGCCCAGCGCGGCCAATGTGGCGGCCTATGCCGAGATCGTGAAGGACCGCCATGCGCTGCGGCAGCTGATCCACACCTGCTTCACGCTGAACCAGCAGGCCCTGAACGCTCAGGGCCGCACGGCCGCCGAGCTGATCGAGGAGGCCGAGCAGAAGCTCTTCGCCCTGACGGAGGAGCGCCACGACCGGCTGAGCTCCATGAAGGAGATGCTGGGGGAGGCCATCAACGTCATCGATCAGGCCTTCAATGCACAGGGTGGGGTGACAGGGGTCCCGAGTGGCCTGAGCGAGCTGGACGCCATGACCGCGGGCTGGCAGCCCGGAGACCTCATCATCCTGGCCGGCCGCCCCTCCATGGGCAAGACCGCCATGGGGCTCGGCTTCGCGGAGCATGCCCTGATGGCAGAGGAGGCTACCGGTCCGGTCTTTATCTTCTCCCTGGAGATGCCCGAGTCGCAGCTGATGCTGCGGCTGATCGCCAGCCTGGGCAATGTCTCCCTGCAGAAGCTGCGCACCGGAAAGATGGAAGACGAGGATTGGCCCAAGGTAACCGCCGCGGTCAGTCGACTCACCCAGCTGGACGGGAAGCTCTTGATCGATGATGCCTCGGGCATCACCGCTTCCAGCCTGAAGGCCCGCGCTCGCCGCATGACCCGCCGCTTCGGCCGCCCCTCAATGATCCTGGTGGACTACCTGCAGCTGCTGCAGGAGCCGGGCAGCGAGAACCGCACCCTCGAGGTGGGCAAGGTCAGCCGCATCCTCAAGGAGACCGCCAAGGAGTTGCGCACCCCAGTGATTGCGCTGTCGCAGCTCAACCGCTCCCTGGAGACCCGCCCCAACAAGCGCCCCTGCATGGCTGATCTGCGCGACAGCGGCGCGCTGGAACAGGATGCCGACCTCATCGCCTTCATCTACCGCGACGAGGTGTATCACCCCGATAACGAAGATAGCCACGGCCTGGCCGAGCTGATTCTGGGCAAGCAGCGCAATGGGCCCACCGGCACCGTGCACCTGGCGTTCCAGGGAGCGTCGGCGCGCTTCAAGCCGTTGGCCTGGCAGCATCAGGAGGTGACCCCATGAGCCAGTATCGCGTGCGCACACCCGAGCCCCGCTCCCGACTTTCAAAGGCGCTGGCTCAGGTCATGAACGAGACTCGCCAGCGTCAGCTTGAGGCTGAGCAGCAGGGGCTCTTATCCCTCGAGCATCTGATCCGTGTGGCACAGGGCCACAGCGGCCAGTCCCACCACCTGCGCCGCCTCCTCCTCGCGCTCTACAACGGCTACCGCTGGCCCTTCGAGATGCAGCGGCTCCGCGGGCTCGACGCGTCGCTACAAGCGGATGCTCTCGCGGTGATCCAGATGGCCACCTATAGCGGCCACGAGATCCACACCTTCATCGAGGGTGGTGATGCCTTGCTGACACGCTTCTGGGAGATCGAGGAGGCCAACGATGAGTAAGTCGCTGTCGGCAGCACGAGGGTGCAAGGGGATGCAGCGCCTGGTGCGCTATGCCGCCACCCGGGGGTGGGAGGTGCAGCGAACCAGCGGCGGGCACCTGAGGTTCAGTAAGCCCGGCTGTGCGCCGGTCTTCACCTCATTCACCACCAAGGACCGCCGCGCCGAGCTCAATGCACGCGCCCAGCTGCGCCGCGCGGAGTGGCAGCAGAGGTTCCGCCATGACGAGTGATGCCACTGTCATCAGCACCCAGGCGCCGCTAGCCGGCGCTCTCTCTGCCCGCTTCGTCACCGAGGAATACCGCCGATGAAACGCCCGACCGACCAGCAGCTTCGCGAGCGCCTGATGCAGCCCGGCCCCAAGCGTCAGGGGCAGCCTGTGGATGCAGTGACTCCGCCCGATCAGGAGATGGCCGTCTGGGTCACCCTGGACGTGCTCAAGCCCTACGAGCACAACCCCCGGCAGGTCCAGAACCCCAAGTACGAGGAGATCAAGGCGTCGATCCGTGCCGCGGGCCTCAAGCACAAGCCCCCGGTCACCCAACGGCCGGGCGAGAAGCACTACACCATCTGCGACGGTGGCAATACCCGCCTGCAGATCCTGCGCGAGCTCTATGAAGAGACCGGTGAGTCGCGCTTCCATGCCTTCTATGCCCTGTACCGACCCTGGCAGTCGGAAGTGAAGATGCTGACGGGACACCTCAGCGAGAACGACAACCGCGGCCAGCTGCTCTGGATCGAGCGCGCCAAGGGTGTGGTGGACGCCAGGGCAATGTATGAAGAGGAGAGCGGCAACACGCTCTCGCAGCGGGAACTGATCAAGCGTCTGGCCGAGGACGGCTACCAGGTTGCTCAGAGCCATATCAGCAAGATGCTCTACACTGTCGAGCACCTGCTGCCTACCCTGCCCAACACCCTCTACAGCGGCCTTGGCCGGCCACAGGTCGAGAAGTTGATCAGCTACCGTGAAGCCTGCCGGCTGCTCTGGGAGCGCTGCACCGAGGAGGTCACGCCCGAGGGCTTTGGCGAGGCCTGGCACCAGACCATGGCCTGGTTCGATGATGAGGGCCAGACCGAGATGAACTGGAGCATAGTGGTGGACCGGCTGTGCGGCATGCTAGCGGACCACACCGGAGTGCACTTCAACGTCTGCGAGCTGACCCTCGATAACATCGTCACCTACCGCAAGCGACGCTGGGACCTGGAAGAGCATCAGGCCTTCGAAGCCCTGGACGTGGAGCTGCAGCAGATGCGCGACCCTAACGCCCAGCCACCCTCGCTCTATCCACCGCTGCCCGAGCCCGCCACGGGCGGTGCGCCGGTGTTGAAGGTGCCCGCTTCAGATCCTGACCGTGAACCTCAATCTCAGCCTCAATCCGCCCCCCAGGCCGAGCAGCTGCCATCGCCTCGGACCCTCAGCAGAGACGCGCCTACCGACGATGAGAGAGCAGAGAGCACCGAGCTGCTTCGGCTACGTGAGCAAGTAGCCGCGCTGGAGCGCGAAAAGCAGCAGCTGAACGAGTCACCGTCTCCCTCGGTGCCGGTATTCAGCGAGTCGGCATCGGAGGCTGACCCAGGGCCCATGGTTGCACCCGCAGAAGAGGAGGGTGACTGGCCAGAGGGCGCAGCGCGGACGGAGGCCGAGCGTGCTGCCCGCCTTGAAGGGCTGACCCAGTCCCGCTGGGAAGAGACTCCAGGGAAGCGCGGCTACCGTCACCACCTGGCCAGCGAGCTCGGCGTGCCCAGCTTCGACTTCGAGCAGCTGGCCCCCCTGGCAGCACCGGTGCTCTCCGGTGAGACCACCCCGCCCATTGCCGACGTCTGGTTTATCGAAGGCGTCGAGGATGAGCCTCGCTCACTGCGTATTCGTATCCGTGAACTGGTGCAGGTCATCGCCCGCTGGGGCGGCTTCGGCGGCAGCGACGTGGTGATCGCCGATGACGATGGCATCGGTTTCGACCTCAACCCGCTGCCCGAGTCGGCCGACCGCCGTGCCCGCTTCGCCTGGCAGGCGCTGGCCAGCCTGCGCGGCGAGCTCAATCCCGAGTACCCCGCCGATGCCACCCTGTGGGGAGCGTTGCTGGGTACTCATCGGGAAGAGGGCGCTGAGAACGCCTGGGACGACGCGGTACTGCTTCGTTTCTTCCGTCTGGTGCGGCTGATTCGCCGCCTTCGTGAACACCTGCAGGAACAACAGGAGGCCCAGTCATGAGCTCTTCATCCGCCAACCTGAATCAGGCGCTGCTCAGCCAGGTCATGGGGTTTCTTCGTGAGGGCAATATGCGCCGTGCGCTGGCCCTCGGCTTCAGTGAGGATGAGCTGCGCACCCTGCGGCGACTGAGAGCGAGCGATATCGACTCGCTGGCCTGCGCAGGACCAGTGGTAGCGCGCTTCTCGGTGGATCATGCCGCACTGCGCGGCGTCCTGGCGCGCATCGATCGTGATCAGGACCGTGAGACCCTGATTGACCGCTGCCTGAGGCTGGGGGCCAGCGTCAGCATGATGGGCGCCTTCTTCGGGCTGACCGGCAACGACTGCTCGACGCGCCGTCAGCTATTGGGCATCGCACCTCGCCAGGGGCGGCTGGCGATGCCGTCGGAGCAGGCTGAGCACGATGCCTGGGAGCGCTGGCAGCATATTGCCCTGGATCCCAAGGCGACCGATGACCTGCAGGGTATGGTGACCCTCGCCGAGGAGACCGATATCCCGCTGGCGGTGGTGTGGCACCTGGTCAAGCAGTGGGTCGACCCCGGCCAACCGCGCACGGCGCCGCCGGCCGAAGAGTGGGCGTCACCTGAAGGAGAGTGGTGATGGTGCAGTTACGCGATGCCACTCGGAAGGGGCTGGATCGCCTGATTGGCCAGGCGGCTTCCGAGCTGACCCAGCGCCGGGGCGAGTCCCCGGCGTCCTCCGTTGTGAACGGTGAGGTTGGGCAGTCTGGAGAAGCCGCATCCTCGGGCCTCGATGGCCTGCTGTTCTTCGGGAACCCCCATGAGACCGTGCCGCGGTCGTTGCTGCTGGATCCGCGCCTCGGGCACGTCGACAAGCTTGGCTGGCAGATGATGCGCATGCTGGTCAATCCGGACCGAACCACCGCGGTGCCGACCTACGACGAGCTGCAGCCCTTGCTGCGGGGGGCGCCGGGCCAGAAGGCGTCGAGGGCCACGGTCGCCCGCGTTATCGCTGTGCTTCGCCTGACCCGATGGGTCAGCCTCGGGCACCGGGCGCGCAACGCGCAGAACGGCCGCATTATCGGCAACGTCTATATCCTGCACGACGAGCCGCTCTCGCCCGCGGAAGCTTCGGTGCTGGATGCCGACTACGTGGAGTATGTGTGTCGCTGCCTGGATCACCAGAACAAGGTGGTCAAGGCCGTTGCTGCCATGGTGCTCGAGGAGCTCCAGGAGGCGGGAGCCCTGCATGAGCTGCCGACGCGTCTCGATACCATGGCCTCTCGGCCCAGGCAGGCCCAGCGCCGGTCGCCTGACAGGCATGACGCTGCCCAGTTCTCTACCGTGACTGACCAGAAGAACCAGGGCAGGCAGCCGAGTTCTCAGCGAGAACCCGGCCGAGTGCGCCGAGAGAACTCCCCTGGTTTCCAGAGAGAACTAAGTATGGAATCAAAGGCTTACCGGGCTGTCGAGGCGGTTCTCGATGAAAACTCGGGCAGTTCTTCCCGTACAGTACGTACTTCACACTGTGTAAAACCTACAGGTAACCCAGCCGTGAACCTGCACTGGCCGGCATGTCTCGCGATGGATGAGAGCGAGCGTCAGGCCACTCAGCTCCTCATGGCGGACCTGGCCGGAGACACCCAGCAGGCGATTCTCGACGAAGCGGCAGGGCGCATGAGCGGTGGCTCGGTGCGAAACCCCAAGGGCTTCCTGCGAGGGCTGATCAAGCGAGCCATCGGCGGCGAGTTCGTGGCGACCGGCTATGCCCAGGCTCAGGCGGAGCGTCGGGCGGGAAGGGCACCACAGGGGATTCCCCCTGCCACCAAGCGGCCGGCAGCTCGAAGCGTGTCACCGTCCTCTTACCAGACAGCGGAGCCGTCGAGTACCGAGCCGAGTACCACCTCGCCCGAGGTAGCCCAAGCAGCCCGAGAGCAGTGTCTGCGCTCGCTGGGTTTGTGGCCATAAGGCGGGGAAAACCCACTCAGCGGCCATTAACGATTCCCCTGTCTTGCCCACATCAACTGATTGACAGTGCCTGCCGTACCGCGGACACACATCAGCATGAGGGCAACGCGACATGGCCGTTGATCGCTTGGGAGCACTGCGCAGCAAGATCGAGCTGACGCTTCATACCCACCACGCCGCACGGATCTGGAAGGGACGAGGCGTCGAGACAGGACGTCCGCAGATAATCGGTATGCGGCAGTTCCTGCTGATCTGCGGCGCGATCAAGCAGAACGCCGCCAAGGATGACCCATACGCGGATCACTGGCTGCTGCAGCTGGATGCCAAGCTTGCCGAGACGCGAACTCAGCTGGATCAGCGCCTCCAGGAGCTGGATGGCCTGCTGGCTCAGCTGCCGCCAGAGCTGGACGTGGAAGAGAACCTCAACCAGCAGCCCCTCAAGATTCCCGTCTATACCGGCGGTCAGCACGGCTGGCTCGCCCTGCGCCTGCTGATCGACTTCGACCGCTTCGTCAGGCGCGTCATGCTTGCCCACCATATCGCCCTGATTGGCCGTCGACAGATGGAGGAGTACGTCCGGGTGGGTGGTCACCTCCTGCGCAGCCTTTGCGCGAGCACTCAGAAGTACCCCGGCTTCAGCGGCGCCACCCGGGACGACTTTGCCGCCAACAATGCCAAGGCCCGAAATGCCATCGAGAAGTTCGGTGCACTGCCTGACGATGTGCTCTCCGGCAAACGGCGCAGCGAGTTTGCACCGCCGATTGCCAAGCCGGCTGAGGCCGCGAGGGCCGGCAGCGACGGCGAGTCGAAAGGAGACTCACCGCCTTCCGCTGGGGAGCCAGGAGACGCTCCCTCGACCTGATTCCACTGGAATCACTTGATCGGCGGTGCCGGGGAGAGCTCCGAGGGTGATTCCAGTGGAATCACCTGGGCTGTGGTGCCGATGAGGTCTCCGGGGTGATTCCACTGGAATCACTTGGGCGGCGGTGCCGAGGAGGACTTCGAGGTGATGCCAGTGGCATCACTTGGGCGGCGGTGCCGAAGGGGGCTCTGGGGGTGATTCCACTGGAATCACTTGGGCGGAGGTTCAGGAGGGGGCTTCGAGGTGATGCCAGTGGCATCACTTGGGCGGCGGTGCCGAAGGGGCTCTGGGGGTGATTCCACTGGAATCATTTGGGCGGAGGTTCAGGAGGGGGCTTCGAGGTGATGCCAGTGGCATCACGGCAAGTGCGTGAGGGGGCAGTTTGGATACCGCATCGAATAGCTATGGCAACGACGCATTCAACAGCTACGCAAAGGGTTTTTTAAAACCCTTTAAGGGTAAGGGGGAGCTGATTCGGCTCCGTGACGAGCTGGAGGAGTCAGCAAGAGCGGCGCGGCAAGAGGCGATCGATATAGCCTCGCAGGCGAATGGGGGCTTGCTGAAGTCGACCGACCTCTGGCTGACCCCATGGGGTAAATCAGGCGTCCCTGCCAGAACACTGCAGTGGCGCGATAACAGGCAGAGAAGCATGGGGCTTTGGCTGCTGGAAACGTTCCTGGCTCGCGACGACATATCCGAGGCGATGCGGCAGTCCGTCATCGATCTCGAGGTGCAGCGCTGCGTGTTCAATGCCAAGGCGGCCACGATCAACTGGTCGATCAAGCGAATCGGCAAGGCGCTGGCCGATATCGAGCATGCCGTCTCATTTCAGCGATAACGACCAAGGAGGAGACTTATGGGCACACGCTTCTACGGTGAGGGGAATATCGGCAGCGATCCGGAGGTGCGGACCTTCCCCGTGCGTGAGAACCAGCCGCCCCGCACGCTGCTCAGGCTCAATGTGCGATTCGATAACCTGGTCCCCAAGGACGGAGAGATCGTGGATCGTGGTGGCTTCTGGGCCGATGTGGAGTGGTGGCACCGTGATGCCGAGCGCTGGTCGCGACTGTACCAGCGGGGCATGCGGATTGTAGTAGTGGGCAAGATGGTTCAGGACAGCTGGGAGCAGAACGGCGAGACGCGCACGGCGTTCAAGGTGCAGGCAGACCGGGTCGCTATCTTACCTCACCGGGTGGCTCAGGTAATCATGGATGCCCCTCATAGCCATCAGCAGCTTGTGGAGCAACATGCCAGCACCCCGGAGGAGCGCCAGGAAGGCTCAGGGAGCTAGCTGTGTAAAGCCACCAGTTGGTTCACGGAAAAGCCCAGCTGACTGACCAGAGGCCGATAATTCGATCTGATATGCGGACGATCCCAGTTGTACTAATGCAGCCAGGTCGGCAGATGCTGGTCTCGCTGATCCGAACTTTCGTAAGACTGAGCATATATTCACTCGCGCAAGGCGGCCCGAGTGATCCACTTTGGCCTGCAGTGAAAATCAGTCTCTATATGCGCTGGCCCTAATTGTGTGATTAGAAGATCGACAGCCCCAGACGGCTCGCCAGCTCGGTGATCATCGAGAGCCCGCGGGTGGAGTTGCCATGCCTGTTGAGGGGCGGGCTCCAGGCGGCGATAACGCCATGGCCCGGCACGATGGCCACGATGCCGCCGCCGACGCCGCTCTTGGCTGGCAGACCCACAGCAAAGGCGAACTGGCCGGACTGGTCGTACATACCGCTAGTGGAAAGGATGGCATTGACGCGATGGGCATCGCGCGGCGAGGTTACCTTTTCGCCGGTGATCGGATGCATACCTTGGTTGGCGAGGAACAGTAGGCTGGTGGCCAGCTCCTTGCAGCTCATCTCCACCGAGCACTGGAAGAAGTAGTGGGCCAGCACCTCGTCCACCTCGGCCTCGAGGTTGCCGAAGCTCTTCATCAGGTAAGCCAGGGCGGCGTTGCGGCTGCCGTGGCGGGTTTCCGAGGCCAGCACCTCGTCATTTACGTCGCAGTACTCGCTGCCTGCCAGGCGTCTCACGAAGCTAAGAAAGGCCTGGCGAGAGGACGAAAAATGCGAGACCAGGGTATCGGCCACCAGAATGGCGCCGGCATTGATGAAGGGATTACGGGGAATACCGTGCTCCCACTCCAGTTGGACGATGGAGTTGAACGGCTGACCGGATGGCTCCATGCCGACCCGGCGCCACAGACCGTCGCCCATCCGCTGCATCGCCAGCACCAGACCGAACACCTTGGAGATGCTCTGGATCGAGAAGGGAAGCTCGGCATCGCCGGCGGTATGGACCTCCCCATCCAGGGTGGCGAAGGCGATGCCGCAGCGTATAGGGTCGACCGTGGCCAGGGCTGGGATGTAGTCGGCTACCCGGCCCTCGATAGGCTGCTCCACGGCCCGCCGGTGAATATCCCGAAGGGCCTGGGAAAGCGAGAGGTCGGCGTCGGCAAGAAATTGCATGGCCTCAGTAACCGATGTAGTGAGCCACGATCAGGGCAATCCAGCACATGGCGTAGAGTGGCACCATGATCGGCAGGATCACGGGCAGCCACTGGGCATAGGAAACACGGCCCAGGGCCAGCATGGCCAGGATGCCACCGGCAGTAGGAGTGAACAGGTTGGTCAGCCCGTCGCCCACCTGGAAGGCAGTAATCATCAGCTGCCGGCTCATGTCAACGAGGTCGGCCAGCGGGATTAGGATCGGCATGGTCACTAGCGCCTGGGCCGAGCCACTGGGGATGAACAGGTTGATCACACCCTGGATGACGCTGGCCACCACCGCGGCCAGTGCCACCGGCATGTCCCCCACGATGGCGCTCAGCGAGTGAACAATAGTGTCGATGATGTGGGCATCGCTGAGGATGACCTGGATCGAAGCGGCAAGGCCAATCACCAGCGCCCCGGCGGTCACGGAGGAGGCGCCCTCCATCATCCGCTGTACCAATTGATTGGCGCTGAGACCGCTGGCCAGCCCGATCAGGATGGCCATGAGCAGGAAGTTGCCGGCGATCTCCTTGATGTACCAGCCGCGGGTGAAGACGCCGAAGAGCATGATCACCAGGCCGGCCAGGAAGATGCCGAGGACGGCAAGGTTGTTGCGCGACAGGGCGTAGTCCTTGAGCTTCCGACTCATCTCCACCGGTTGGTCGTCCTTGAACTCGATGTTGACCACGCGCAGGCAGATATAGGCGGCAAGCGTCGCCAGGCAGGTCAGCATCATCAGGCTGCGCAGCCACCAGCCGGAAAACAGCGGCAGTTCGCCAATGCTCTGTGCCACCCCCACGGTGTAGGGGTTGATGGGAGAAAGCGCAAAGCCGATGGCGATACCGCCCACGGCCATGGTCACACCGACCAGGCGCGAGCAGCCGATGGCCGCGGCGATCAGCACACCGACGGGCACCAGGGCAATGTTGTTCTCGGCGCCTACGGCCATGCCAAAGAAGCCATAGATGAAGGTGCCTGCGGTGATAATCAGGTTGCGGCTTTTGATGCTGTTGCCCGCGCCCATCCTGTAGGCAGCAATGCCTATGGCGTTTTCCAGCGCCCCGGTGCCCTTGAGGATGTGGAAGAGTCCGCCGGCGATGAACACGATGAACAGGAACTGGGCGGCGTTGATCATGCCCTCGGGAATGGCCACGAAGACACGGAAGAAGTGCAAATTGGCAATATCGGACAGGTACTCGAAGGAGCCTGGAATTACCCTGCTCCGGCCATTCACCACTTCCCGCGCGAATTCGCCGGCGGGCACGAAGAAGGTCATCGCATAGACGACCACCAGCACCATGAAGATCAGGACCATGGGGTCTGGAAACTCTCGGAACCACTGACGTTTGCGGGAAGCGGCAGGCTTGCGGTCATCGGACTGTTGTTGGCTCATGGTCACCCTTTGGATCGCTATGCGATCTCGTTGGAGTTGTCGTGGGTTGTGGATCACTCGGAGCGGGAAGTCCCCTGTGAGAAGTAGCGGGACACCAGGCCCATCACGAAGGTGGCGGCGGGTCCCATGCAGTCATCGTTGAAGTCGTAGTGCGGGTTGTGCACGCTGCATGGTCCCAGGGGCAGCCCTTCGTCGTGGCCGTTATCGCCGTTGCCGACGATGAAGTAGCAGCCAGGCACCTCCTCGAGGAAGTAGGCGCAGTCCTCGCTGCCGGTAAGAGGCGCGGTGGGCGCTTCGACTCGCTCGTCGCCGAACATCTCTCGGGCGGTGTCGATGGCAAGCTGGGTCTCGGCCGGGGCGTTAATCAGCACGGGATATCCGCGCACGTAGTCGATCTCGCAGCGGCAGTCGAAGGACTCTGCCTGGGACTCGGCCAGGGTGTGAATGCGGCGCTCCAGGGTATCGCGTACCTCGGGGTCCAGGGTACGCACGCTGAGTTCTAGCTCAGCGCTGTTGGGAATGATGTTGGCGCTGGTGCCGGCCTGCATCCGACCTACGCTGATCACAGAGACGAGGTTGGGATCGACGTTGCGCCCGACGATGCTCTGCAGTGCCAGCACGGTGGCAGCCGCTGGCAGAGTGGGGTCGGCGGCCAGCTGCGGCAGGGCCCCGTGGCCGCCCTTGCCAATGAAGGTCAGCGTGACCGTGTCCGAGGAAGCCATGAAGGCACCCTCCCGGAAACACAGGTGGCCCACGGGCTTGCCGGGGAAGTTGTGTAGCGCAAAGAGGGCGTCGCAGGGGAAGCGCTCGAAGAGGCCGTCTTCGATCATGCACTTGGCGCCGCCGCCGCCACCCAGCTCCTCAGCGGGCTGGAAGATCAGGTTCAGGGTGCCGCTGCCGGGCAGCCCCTGCTCGCGATGCTGGCGGGCCAGGGCCTCGGCAGCACCCAGTAGGATGGCGGTGTGGCCGTCATGGCCGCAGGCGTGCATCTTGCCGGGTACCTGGCTGGCCCAGGGCAAGCCCGTCTCCTCCTGGATGGGCAGGGCATCCATATCGGCGCGCAGGCCGAGTCGCGGGCCCGAATTGTCGCCCCAGCGCAGCACGCCGACCACGCCGGTAGTGGCGATGCCGGTGTGAACCTCATAGCCCCACTCCTCCAGCCGCTCTGCCACTAGCTGGCTGGTGGCAAACTCCTCGAAACCGAGCTCAGGGTGCTGATGGATATGGCGGCGGCAGGCCTGCATCTGGTCGATATCTGGCGTGATCGTCGAATGGGCTGTCATCGGCTTCGCCTCTTAGCATTGGAATTTGCGTCAATAAAACCGATGTTGTCAGTGGTGACTGATATCGAAAAGACGATAAAATCTACTTGATGACACGCATAGGTGTTCACTTGAGATGAAAAATCACCATTTGAGGGCCCTGCTGAAGGTGGCCGAAGAAGGGTCGATTCGAGGAGCCGCCAGGGCGCTGCACCTGAGTCAGAGCGCCCTGACCCGCGCGCTGCGCGAACTGGAGGCCGACCTTGGATCGGAGCTGCTGATACGCAGCTACCGCGGCGTCGAGTTCACACCGTCGGGCAAGGTGCTACTGAAACGGGCGCGCCTGGCGTTCTCCACCCTGGACAAGGCCAGGGACGAAATACGTTGGCTGCGAGGCGGCTCGGGCTTGCAGGTCACGGTGGCGGTGACCACCGCAATCGCGACCACGTCTCTGCCCGCCGTCCTTCGGGAGTTCGAGCGCGAGCAGCCTGATGCTAGCCTCAGCCTGGAGGAAGGCATGATGAGCACGGTGCTACCGGGCCTAATGGAGGGACGCATCGACTTCGCCATCGCCGTGGCCGAGGCGGATCAGCTACCCCACGAGATCACCTTCGAACCGCTGACCGAGCTGCTCTCGGAACCCATGGCGCGTGAAGGTCACGCATTGCTGGGTGCCACCGACTGGTCGCAGATGGCTGAGGCGCGCTGGGTGCTGAACCTGGCGGTCGGCAGCTCGGCACAGCGGCTGATCGACTGGCTCGAGGCTCAAGACATCTCGATCTCGCAGCGAGTGGTAAAGTGCGATTCTCCAATCATGATGGTCGAGCTGATGCGACGCACTGATCTGATCGGCTTCGGCCCGCGGTTCTTTGTCGACGATCCGCTTTCCGGCCGTGGGTTGGCCTGCTTCGACACCCTGGCCACCTTTCCGGCCTATACTATCGGCCTGCTCAAGCTGCGCGGCGTGCCCCTCCACCCCGGTGCCGAGCGGCTCGCGACCCTGTTCAGACGCCATATCTCCTCGCTGAATCTATCGCGCCGGCCATCGAGTCAATGAGAGAGTTGGCTCAGCGGGCTAATCCCCGCCCCACGGGCTGGTAGCCTGACGCAAACCAACGGGTCTCCGAGAACGCCGGTACGTTCAACCCAATGCCGGGCACTAGGGTGGTGCCATGAGCGCGGCTCTCGAGCAGCGTTTCCGCAGGGCGTTCCGTTATCGCAAAGCCTCGTTGCCGACGTTCCCTTTCTCTCTTCGTTTGCACCCATCGCCTTGCCATGCTGCCTTCAAATTCATGAGGGAGTTGAGCCGGTGCGTCTATTCCTATGCGAGAAGCCTTCGCAGGCCCGAGATATTGCCCGCGTGATCGGTGCCGGCCAGCGCAGCGAGGGCTTTCTGAAGGGCGAGGGGTGTGTCGTGACCTGGGGGTTCGGGCATCTGCTCGAGCAGGCCCCGCCGGAGCAGTACGACCAGGCGCTCAAGCGCTGGTCGCTGGAGGCGCTGCCGATTCTGCCTTCGACTTGGAAGATGGAGATCAAGAAGAGCGGCCGCAAGCAGTTCGGGGTGGTGAAGAAGCTGCTGGGCCAGGCGACCGAGGTGGTAGTGGCCACCGATGCCGACCGGGAAGGGGAAACCATCGCCCGCGAAATCTTGGATCACTGCGGCTATCGGGGGAAGGTCACCCGCTTGTGGCTCTCGGCCCTGGATGATGCCTCGATCCGCAAGGCCCTGGCCGGCATCAGGCCCGGCGAGGCGACTTACCCGCTATATCTGGCTGGCCTTGGGCGTAGCCGGGCCGATTGGCTGGTCGGGATGAACCTGACCCGGGCCTATACGGTACTGGCCCAGCGACAGGGCCATCAGGGAATACTCTCGGTGGGACGTGTGCAGACGCCTGCACTGCGCCTGGTTGTGGATCGCGACCGGGAGATTGCCAACTTCGTTCCCCAGCCCTTCTGGGAAGTCGTGGCGCATCTGCAGGCGTCGAGCGGGACCTTTCAGGCGAAGTGGCGGCCGAGTGATGCCTCGATCCACGACGCCGTGGGGCGCTGCATCAGCGAGGAAGCCGCCCGGTCGCTGGCTCAGCGAGTCACCGGGCAGCAGGGGCGTGTCAGCCACCTCGAGACGAGCCGCAAGAAGGAGGCGGCGCCACTGGTGATGGACCTGTCATCGCTGCAGCAGGAGGCTTCGCGCCGCTTTGGTTACGGTGCCCAGCAGGTACTGGATATCGCCCAGGCGCTCTACGAAGTCCACAAGGCGACCAGCTACCCTCGAACCGACTGCCGGTATCTGCCGGAGTCGCAGTACGAGGATGTCGAGCGCATCGTGACGTTGCTTCTGCACTCGGACGAGGCGCTGTCGGCGCTTCGCCAGCGCCTGGACACGAGCCGCAAGAGCCGTGTCTGGAACGACAGCAAGATTACCGCACACCACGGCATCATCCCGACGTCAGCCTGCGACCTGACCAAGCTGAATGATGCTGAGCGCAACGTCTACGACCTGATTCGTCGCCACTACCTGGCCCAGTTTCTGCCGGATCACGAGTATGATCGGACCGATCTGCGAGTGGACCTGGAGGGCGAAGCGTTTGTGGCCTCAGGGCGGCAGGTGCGTGTGGAAGGGTGGCGCGAACTCTTTCCCCGGGCGGCGGTTGGAGAGGAGGGTGAGGAGGAGCGGGAAGCGCCTCCGCTGCCGTCGCTTAGCGAAGGGGAGTGCTGCCAGGCCCGGCAGCTTGAAGTGCTGGACAAGCAGACGACACCACCCAAGCCCTTCACCGAGGGTACCCTGATCGCTGCCATGAAGCATGCCGCTCGGTTCGTGACCGACGAGCGCCTGAAGGTGCGTCTCAAGGAGACGGCCGGGATCGGCACCGAGGCAACGCGGGCGGGTATCATCGAGACGCTGCTGAAGCGGGGCTTCATCAAGCGGCAGAAGCGTGCCCTGGTCTCGACGCCGACCGGACAGCAGCTGATCGATGTGCTGCCTTCCGTCATCACCAACCCCGGCATGACGGCGCTCTGGGAGCAGGCGCTGGATGACGTTGCGGCAGGACGCCGGGCGCTGCAGGAGTTCATGGGCCGTCAGGCCGGCATGGTGGAGAAGCTGGTGCAGCATGCGCGAGCGTCCACGGTGACGATGCCTCAGCCGAAGAGAAAGACGCCAGGAAAAGACGTCGGTAGCCGGCGCAAGGCGTCATCATCTTGACCCTAAGAGGGGTAGGCTCAATAATGAAGCCGTACCCCGTTGGTTGCTGACGGTCATCACGCAACGCCCTTTGAGCGCCAACGCTCAATCCCCCAAAGTATTCGCACCTCGCGAGACGAGTACGCCCCATCCCGCCTATACGGCTCACACTGCATCATCAACAGTCGGGGTTCGAGGTTCATTAGTCCCAGGCCAGCTTGGTTGGTTGGCCACCTATCTCATACGACGACCGGCCTGCCGGCTACCTTGATCCAGGGTAGTGGGCAGGCCGGTTGACGTTTCCATGCTGGAAACGCCTGCCCTTCTGCGGAGCCCGCCGCATCACCAACGGGAGCCCTTTGTACAGGGATCTGTGCTTGATCGACCGAATGCGTCCGCGAAGAGATTCGGGTGCCACCGTGAGCGAAGCATGGCAACGAGGGACATGCCTTGGCTCCAGTTGCATGGCGGACATCCTGATACTTGTCGATACGGCGACGACCCTGTTGATGCCCTCTATGGTCTTCAATCCCAAGACGTGGCGTGCCGCGTCTTGCGAGTGAGGATATCGAGGAGATGCTGCCGAGCTGACGGGCAGCCTCCCAGTGTGCAAGTGCCGCCGCTGGCGGCCCGGTGGTCTCGACCGGCTCCAACCGAGACACCCCAGGCACCCAGGCGTTTCAAGGGTGCGCCGCTTGGCGGCACGCCATTTCCCAAGGCCTCGAGCATCCCGAGACGAGGCCGCCCGCCAGGGCTGGATGCCACTGCTACCACCCATTCGGGGAGATGCCTCCCCAGGGGGGCGGACCCCTGGAATCTGGAGGAATGCCCCATGGCCACGATTGTTGACGACCACTTCATGGTCTGCGCCGACTGCCTGATGATCATCGCTAATGACGATGCCACCGGGCTGGATCACTTCCTGGATGAAGAGAGCGCAGCCGCCCGCGAGCGGGAGGTGCGTCTCTCCATTGCGGCAGCGCAGCGCGACGAGAGTTACATAGTCGTCGGCGATAGCGAGCGAGACGAAGAGTTCTCAACGGCGTCCTGCGACTGCTGCAAAACTACTCTGGCCGGCTCTCGGCACCACTGCGTGCTGATGACCTGAGCCAACGCCTGAATCTACCGCCCATCGGGGAATCCATTCGACTTCCCTGAGGGGGCGAAGTGTTTCCCTGGGGCTCATTTGTATCCACCGAGGAGACACACATGAAGACCACCACTCACCAGAGTGCCACCACTGGCTTCTTCGACCTGCATATCACCGGCCTGGGCTACCTCAACCGAATCCGGCAGGTGAAACCGAAGCGTGGGGAAGCGTTCTGGGCATGCGATATCGCGGCCCTGAATGGCCCCGCAGACGATGTGGGCTACACTCGCTTCGACTGCCGAATCAGCGGCCGCGATGCCGAAGTACTCGTCAAACGCTGCCGTCAGGCGGTGTACCAGGGCCGCAAGGTGCTGGTGGGCTTCAAGCTGGGCGACCTCTGGACGGACACCTTCGTCTACTCCAAGGGCGACAAGGCTGGCCAGACCGGCGTTAGTCTCAAGGCCCGCCTGCTGTTCATCAGCTGGATCAAGGTGAACGGCGAGATGGTTTACCAGGCGCCTCCCCGCGACGAGCAAGGTGCCAGCAACGTCAGATCCGCTGCCTCAGCGGAGCCGCCTGAAGCAGACAACGGCTACGCCGCTGCCCACGCGGGAGAAGCGGCCGGCTCCTTCGATTCGCCGGCCATGCACTGATCCACAGCGCTTCGATCGACCCTACCCTGGCGGGGAGTGACCCCGCCACGTCATGCCTCGGCACTGACGATTCCTAACCTGCGAAGAACGCCTCACCCCGGGGCGTTTTTCCTTTCCCCGCCTGATTACGCTTTCCAATCGACCCGCCCCCGCAAACCCGAGAACCTCCTGCCTCAACGCCATTGAATGGACTCCCTGAGGCAACGCATGCTCAACCTTTCCACCCTCTCGACCGTTGCGCTGATCGCCACTACGCTGCTGGCGGGCTGTGCGCATCAGCCGCAACAGGCTCCCGAACCCTCGAACGCCGACTCTCTGGTGCTTTCGCTGCCGTACTTCGACGTAGACGGCGAGCGGCATCGGGCCGTGGTCACCGGCCCCAACCCGCCGACGACCGAGGCCGTGACCCCGGACATTTACAGCGACGAACTGCCCTCCGTCGAGGTCATTCGCACCGGGCGTTACCAGCTGGTGGCCACTCAGGCCTCACTGGGTCAGCGCTACCTCCTGGAGCAGACCATCGACGTGCATATTCCGGCATCCATGACCACTACCGTGGAAGATGCGCTGCATCACACCCTGCGTCATACCGGCTTTTCGCTCTGCCCCGCGCCCGGTCCCGCCCAGCGCACCCTCTATCGCAAGCCGCTGCCGGCGGCCCACTACCGGCTGGGCCCCATGCCGCTGCGCGAAGCCCTCCAGGTGCTGGGCGGCGATGCCTGGGAGCTGGAGGTCGACCCGGTGGCCAGAGAGGTCTGCTACCAGGTGCGGGATATCCGCTATGCGCCGGGGCACGGCGACGACAGCCGTGACGAGAGCGCTGCAGCGGTGGCGGAGGTGAGCGATGAGTGAGCCTACCGAGCTGTCGCCCGACCACAAGCCGACGGAGCCGCAGCATCGCCGCAAGCGTGGGGCAGGGAAGGGCAGCAGGAAGGCCCTCTACGGCCTGCTGGCGGTCAGCCTGGCCGGCGCCGTGGTGTCAGGGGCGCTGCTGTTGAAGCCGACGCCCGGGGAGGTGCCAATGGAATCTCTGGTGCAGTCCCAGGTGCAGCAGGCGGTGGTGCCGCTGGAGGAGGCACTCGCCCGAGTGGCATCGCAGCAGGCGGCACTGGAGCAGCGCCTGGCGGAGCTGGATCAGCGTCTCGAGCGAGCCGAGCAGCGAGAGCAGGAGAATGCCGCCGCCATCACCGCCGCACAGGCGCAGCTGGAACAGCGGGATCCGCTTGAGCCCCGCCTGGCCGAGCTGGGCAAGGCGCTGAGCCACCTGGATAGCGAGCTCAACCTGCGCGTTACCGCCCAGAACGAGCAGATCCAGACGCTGGAGGAGCGCCTTGAGCAGAGCCAACAGGCGGCGTCACGCCCGGCACCTGCGCGCCAGGCGCCGCGGCCAGCGGCTCCGCCGTCGCCCTCGTTCCAGGTTACTGGCGTCGAGTCCCGGGGCGGGCGCCCCTACGTGGGCATTTCGCCCAACGGTCTGTCCAGCCTGCGTGATGTCCATCTGCTGGGAGTCGGGGATCGTCAGGATGGCTGGGAACTGACGAGGATCCGAGGCACTCATGCCGTCTTCAGTCGCCATGGCCGTTCGGTCGACGTCCAGATTCCTTGAGGCCACCGGAGATCTCGCGATGATCACCAAGAAACCTGCTGTCTTGCCGGTTGTGACAATGACCCTTGCCATGACGCTGCTGGCCAGCCAGGCCGCTGCCCAGACCACCCCGGAGAGCCGCCCCGATGCCTCCGCCGTGATTCAGGAGGCGCAGCGGATGCTCGAGAGCGAGCGTACTCGCACGCGCACGGAGCAGGCCGAAGCCTGGAGGCTGACCGAGCGCGATTGGGAGCGCTACGAGGCGCTGATGGAGGGGCCACGGGGCGTCTGGTCGCCCAACCTGGATCCCATCACCGCACTCGGCGTAGAGGCGCGCAGCGCCGAGGAGCGCCGCCGCTATGCGGAGCTGCTGGTACAGGTGGAGCGCGCCCGCACCGAGCGCGAGCTGGCGTTCCAGCGGGCCTATGACGCGGCTTGGCAGCGCCTCTACCCCAACGAGATGCCGGTGGATGAGTTCACGCTTAGGCCACGCAATGCCTTTCACTTCACCGATGAAGGTGCACTTCAGGCGCGCTTGACGGTGCATGTGGCAGTGAACGACTGCGAGCGTTGTGACAGCACCGTCCGCGAGCTGTTGGCCCAGGGCACGCAGATGGACATCTTCGTGCTCGACAGTGACGGCGACGATTCGGTGATACGTGATTGGGCGCGACGTGTGGGTGTGCCGGCCGACCGCGTGCGCGCACGCGACATTACCCTGAATCACGGACAGTCGGACCCCGAGCGTGGCATCGCCGTGGGGTCGCTGCCTCAGGTCTACCCGAGATGAGGGCGACGATATGGGGGCTGAAAGCGTATCGGCGCATGGTGATGGGCTGTGCCTTCGGCTGCAGCCTGGCGGTGTTGTCATCGCTGGCGAATGCCACCGTAGTACCGCCTGCGTACTTCGACGCCGCAAGCCTGCACCAGGTCCCGCCAGAAGTGCTCTATGCAGTGGCCACGGCGGAATCGGTAGTCAGCTTGAAGGTGGGGCGCCGGCCCTGGCCCTGGACCCTGAACGTGGCGGGGGAGGGCTTCCAGTTCGCGACCCGCGAGGCCGCCTGCGACGCCTTGCTGCTGGCTCTCGAGGAGACCCGCCTCGTAGACGTGGGGATCACCCAGCTTAACGTGCGCTGGCAGCCGCAGCTGTTCGGCGCCGGCAAGCGCTTTTCCCATCCCTGTGATGCCCTGAATCCCTACGCCAACCTGGAGGAGGCGGCCCGCCTGCTGCGCGGCCACTTCGATGCCACTGGCGACTGGGTGCAGGCGGCCGGGCGCTACCACCGTCCTGCTGGGGGAGAGCCGGCGGCCCGCTACCGCCGCATCGTTGCCACTGAGCTCGAGCGGCTGAAAACGTCTCGCCAGCGGCAGCTGGCGGCTAACTAAGGGAGGTTCCATCGATGATTCACTCTGCCCCCTATCGTTGCCCTTACTGCGGGGCAACGGCCTGGCGCGAGCCCCACGAGATCGAGCCGCCAATCGACTACTGCCATGAAGAGGCCCATGGCTCCTGGGAGGAGTACCTGGGGGAGTACGGTGAAGATACGTCGGGGGAGGTGCCTGATGCGTGACGGTCGCTGCCGAGCTTTACCCGCCTTGGTCAGTGGGCTCTTCGCGTTGCTTGCCGCCGGCGCCCAGGCGGAGACGATGCCGAGCATGTCCCTGGCCGAGCGGCCTGCCCTGGAGGTGCTCGCCGATCATGGCGGCGAGCCGGCCCGCCCCTACTTCGTCGCCATCGGCATGGCCGACGTGCCGGAGGAGGAGGGCTATGCCCCGGATACGCGTGCGCCGGTGCCGTTCAGCGAGGCGGATATGCTGCCGGTGACCAGCGAGCAGCTATCGCCCGGCGAGGTGCGCTTCCGCCCGCTGGAGCTGCCTAGCCGCATGACGCCCTTCTTCCTGGTCGGTGACGATGCGCTGTCGCTGCGCTGGCTGGAGGCCCGCGGGGAGGCCCTGCGTGAGCTCAACGCGGTGGGATTGATCGTCGAAGTGGCCACGCCCGAGGGGCTTGAGCGCCTGCGCGATGCGGTGCCGGGGCTTGAGCTGCGCCCCACGCCGGGGGACGACCTGGCCGGTCGGCTGGGCCTGGCCCACTACCCGGTGCTGGTGACGTCTCAGGGGCTGGAGCAGTAGGAGCGCGCAATGAACCAGACACACCCCCTGGAGGCGCTGCTGCGCCCGTCGGTAGAGCTCAACACCGCCCTGGTCTGCCTGGCCTGCGCGGTACTCTGCATCATGGCGCCCTGGTCTCTGGCCCTGTCGCCCAGCGTGGGCTACGGCATGGCCGCAGGCTTTGCTGCCTTTGGGCTGTGGCGGGCTCGGCAGGCCTGGGTGGTGCTGCGCTACCGTCGCAACATGAAGCGCCTGCCGCGCTTCGCGCTGCGCAGCCGGCAGATTCCGGTTAGCCAGCGGCTGCTGTGGATGGGCAAGGGCTTCAAGTGGGAAGCGCGCCACACCCAGCGGCTGCATGAGAGCCAGCAGCCCCACGTGCAGCGCTATCTGCGCCCGGGGCCGGCCTACCGCCTGGCCCGTGAGATGGAAAACCGGCTGGAGTGCCATGCTGCCGGTCGGCCGCTGGTGAAGCTGTTCGCGTCGGATGTGCCCTGGAATCCGGTGCGCCCGCTGCCGCCGGTGGGCGGCATGGCAGCACTGCATGCCGTGGAGTGGAAGGAGCGCGATGTCTACTTGCCCCTCGGGGAGCGGGTGGGTCACACCCTGGTGGAGGGCACCACCCGGGTTGGCAAGACCCGGCTCGCCGAGATCCTGATCACCCAGGACATCCATCGCGGTGACGTGGTGATTGCCTTCGACCCCAAGGGCGATGCAGACCTGATGATCCGCATGTATGCCGAGGCACAGCGGGCGGGCCGCGGCGACGCCTTCTACGTCTTTCATCTGGGCTGGCCAGATATCTCGGCGCGCTACAACGCCGTGGGCCGCTTCGGGCGCATCTCGGAAGTGGCCACCCGGCTTGCCGGCCAGCTCTCCGGCGAGGGCAACAGCGCCGCCTTCCGCGAGTTCGCCTGGCGCTTCGTCAATATCGTGGCCCGGGCCCGTCATGCACTGGGGCAGCGCCCCACCTACGATCAGATCCTCTCGGATGTGGTGAACATCGATGGCCTGATGATCGAGTACGCCCAGCAGACCCTGACGCGCCATGACCAGCACGCCTGGGAGCGCATCACCACCATCGAGGGCAAGCTCAACGACAAGAACATCCCCCGCCAGTTTCAGGGGCGTGACAAGCGGGTGGTGGCCATCGAGCAGTATCTGCAGCAGGTCAAGGTGGTGGACGCCGTGCTCGAGGGGCTGCGCAGCGCCGTGCGCTACGACAAAACCTACTTCGACAAGATCGTGGCGAGCCTTCTGCCGCTGCTGGAGAAGCTGACCACCGGGCGTATCGCCGAGTTGCTCTCGCCGGACTACGACGATATCGAAGACCCCCGGCCGATCATCGACTGGCAGCAGATCATCCGCAAACGGGGCATCGTCTACGTAGGCCTGGATGCCATGTCTGATTTCGAGGTGGCCCAGGCGGTGGGTAATTCGATGTTCGCCGACCTGGTCTCGGTGGCCGGCCATATCTACAAGCACGGCATCGATGACGGCCTGCCGGCGGTGAACGGCAAGCGCATGGGCAAGGTGCCGATCAACCTGCACTGCGACGAGTTCAACGAGCTGATGGGCGACGAGTTCATCCCGCTCATCAACAAGGGGGGCGGCGCCGGCATCCAGGTCACCGCCTATACCCAGACCCTCTCCGACATCGAGGCGCGCATCGGCAACGCCGCCAAGGCCGGTCAGGTGGTCGGCAACTTCAACAACCTGGTGATGCTGCGGGTACGCGAGGAGAAGACCGCCGAGCTGCTGACCCGACAGCTGCGCCAGGTCAACGTGGCCACTCGCATGCTGGTCAGCATGGCCTCCGACTCCAGCGACATCGCCAACGATATCGACTTCACCAGCTCCGGCGGCGACCGCATCAGCACCGTGCAAGTGCCGATGATCGAGCCGGCGGACGTGGTCTCGCTGCCCAAGGGGCAGGCCTTCGCCCTGCTCGAGGGCGGCCAGCTCTGGAAGGTGCGCATGCCGCTACCGTTACCCGATAAGGGTGAGGACATCCCCGGCAGCATCGCCGAGCTCGCCGAGCGCATGAAGCGCGACTACACCACCGGCGAGCAGTGGTGGACCGCGGTGATGCCGCCGCCGGTGAACCTGGATCTGGGCGAGCTAGGGGCTGAACTCCCGATGCGGGCCCGCGATGCCCAGGAGCCGCCGCCTGCGCGGACAGAAGCTCGAGCGGAGGCGCGGGAAGACGAGGCCAAGGCGCGCCGGCAGGGGGAGGAGGCTGAGGATCAGCTGCTCAACGAGTGGCCGCTGGCCCAAGAGATGGAGAACCGTGATGAACATCGAGACAACGCCCATGACGCCTGATACCGCGGCAACCGCCATCGTCTCCAGTGTTGCCCTGGAGAGCGGCTCCCTGAGTGAGCTGCCTCAGGCCCTGTTCGGGCTACTCGACTACGTGGTCATCGGGATCGACCGCGTCGAGCTGACCCAGCACGCCTATCGCAAGGGGCTTTCGCCAGTATGGGAGCAGGGCGAGCACCCTCATGAGGGGCGGCTGATCCTGCACTACCACGATCGCCGCTGGTCGCTGCTCTGCTCGCTGACGCCAGTCAGGGTGCACTGAGATGGCCACGGCGGAACGTGCCCAGGAAACTCGACGCGGCTGGTTCTCCACGCTATTCGGCCTTCCATTTCAGATTATTGCGGTGCTGGTCGTGTCGCTCCTGATGTCGGTGCTGGTCGAGTGGGCGGGAATCCACTGGCAGTGGTGGAGCCAGCCCGGGGCCCAGCATGCGCTGGAGACCCTGGAAACCGAAGTGGCCCGACTGGATACCCACTTCACGCGCTCGCTGCTGGTCTCGGACCCGGTCGCCCTGGCGACCCGAGCCGTCACCAGCGCCCACGAGTGGCTGTTCGTGAGGAGCGGGATAGCGGACTGGCTTGAGAACAGCGCCCATCACGGGGGTTGGCTCGGCACCCTGCATGTCTACGTGCAGGCGGCGCTCTACGTCACGCTGATGACCCTGACCCGTGTGGTCATTCTGCTGCTGACCTCGCCGCTCTTTGCTCTGGCGGCCCTGGTTGGTTTCGTCGACGGCTTGGTGCGACGCGACCTGCGCCGCTTCGGTGCGGGGCGAGAGTCCGCTTTCATCTACCACCATGCCAAGCGGGCCATCACGCCGGTCTTCGTGGTGGGCTGGCTGTTCTACCTGAGCGTGCCCTTCGCTATTCATCCCAACGCCTTCCTGCTGCCCTGCGCGGCCCTATTTGGCTTGCTGATCAGCATCGCCACGGGAAGCTTCAAGAAGTACCTCTGAAACTCCACATCGCAGGCCTTCCGCGGCCTCGCCGCTATCGTCCGGAGCCGGTGCGGGCTCCGGTGCTTGCGTGTCTAGGGTATTGAGCAGGCGAAGATAAACGTCGTGTGCGGCGCTTATGGTTTCCTGCTGCGCTGCACCCTGGCGGGCGACAGGATGAGGACAATGCCAGCCAACGGATGGACTGTCTTGTCATGACGTTTCGCCGCTTGCCACGAGCCCTGTCGCCCCTGCTTCTGACGCTGCTGACCGCTCAGTTCGGCGCTACCTACTCCGCCTATGCCAACGACCGCGACGGCGTGCGCGATGAGATCGCCCGCCAGGACCTGGCGCTGATCCAGGATCAGCTGGCCCAGATCCAGCGCATTGTGGATCGGCTCGAGATCCGCGTTGGGGAGTTCGACCCTGAGACCACCCGCGTCTTCCTGGATGTGCCGCGCCTGCGCCGGGATATCCAAGCCGTGGACAAGGGCATCGATGACGTACTCGAACCGCCTCGATTGCCGCCCCGCCAGCCGGTGCCCCTCGCCGGGGACTACCTGCGGGAGTTGCGCTAATGGAGGCCTTCGCCGCCGGTGCCGGCTTCGAGGCGCCACCCCTGGGAGTCCTTATTGCCGGGGTGGGCTGCACCGTGGTGCTGCTCTGGGCGTGTTGGAGCGCCATCTCCTCCTATCGAGGCTACGCCAAGGGGCGCGTCAGCGGCGATGACTTCGGCTTTGCCGCGCTGCGCGCCGTCTTCCTGGTCGTGGTGATGTTCTGGGTTTTCCTCTGAGGTCGCCGGCCTCGCACTCTGCGTCATTCAACAATTCGTTACTCAAGAAGGAGCTCGTTATGACTACCGTGCGTTCACTCTGCTCCCGTGTTCGTACCCGAGGCCTCGCCATGATGGCCGCGGCAGGACTTGTGCCGGCTCAGGCCATGGCGCAGGGGCTTCCCACCATGGAGGCGCCGTCACGGGGGGAGGGCGATGGCCTTCTCACCACGCTACAGAATTATCTCTATGACTTCGGCGCCCTGGGCGGCCTGATACTGGCCACGGTGGCGTTCCTGATCGTCGCGATTGCCGCCATTGCCACCTTCAACGAGGCACGGGTTCGCGGCGAGTGGTCGAAGTTCGGCGTAGTGGTCGTCGTGGGGGTAGTGCTGATCGTAGCCATTATCTGGCTGGCGACCAAGGCCGCGGAGATCCTCTGATGGTTAACCGTCTCGACTTTCTGCCGACTCGCCTGAATGCCGCACCGGTGGTGTTTCGGGGCATGACCGGGCACGAGGTTGGGATGATGGCTCTGGGCGGAGTAGCCGCGGGATTGCTTCCGGGCGCGATCGGCGCCTGGCTGCTGGGAGCCATCGCCATGGTGCCGACCGTGGCGTTTGCCTGTGCCGGCATGGCGCTCTACGTCGGTGGCGCCGTGATGCGGCGGCTACGTCGCGGCCGTCCCGCCTCCTGGCTCTACCGCAGCCTACAGTTTCGTCTCGCTCGGCAGGGCATCCGTCTCAGGGGAGCCGACGCCTTGATCACCCGTTCCGGTCCCTTCTCACGGCGGCGGATGCGCTACCAACCGGGAGGACGCCCATGAGCCGCTTTCGTCACGCCCTTAGCGCACGGGATGCCCATATCACCACCCTGCGCCTGGTCATCTTGGTGTTGGCCTTGTTATGCGCTGGTCTGTGGTGGGGCTGGAAGTCGGCTCCCGAGAACTTGACCATCCACAACCCGCCCGACCTGCGCTCAGGCAGCACCCGCGCCTGGTGGGAGGTCGACCCATCGAGCGTCTACGCTTTCGGGTTTTACGTCTGGCAGCAGATCAACCGCTGGCCCGCGGATGGTCAAGCCGATTACCGCCGCAACCTGAGGGCCTATTCACCCTTTCTTACCCCCTCCTGTCAGCGCTACTTGGCCAAGGACTACGAGGACCGCGATCGCCGCCAGGAGCTTTCCGGCCGGGTACGCGGCATCTACGAAATTCCCGGGCGAGGTTATCGCGCCGATTCCGTGGAGATCCTTAGTCGTGATGCTTGGGTGGTTACCCTGGATATGGCCATCGACGAACAGTACGCCGGCACGCCGGTTCGCGATCTGTTCATTCGCTACCCGCTGCGGGTGGTGAAGGCCGACGTGGACCCTCAGCGCAACCCCTGGGGCCTGCAGGTGGACTGCTTCGATGGCATTCCTCAGCGGCTGTCGGTACCAGATGCAGAGAAGCAAGGAGGCTCCTCATGAAGCGTGTGATGCTGGCCTGGTTGGTCACCGCCGTGTTCGTCGGTGAGGCGCTGGCTGTGGAGGTCATGCACTGGGAACGTCGACCGCTGGCGATACCGCTGCCGGTGGATGAGGAGCGGATTGTCACCCTGGACCGCAACGTTCGCGTGGGCCTGCCACCGGCATTGGCCAATCCCGAGGTACTGCGCGTACAAAGCGCCGGGGGCGTACTCTATCTGAAGGCCTTCGAGACCTTCGAAACCCAGCGTGTTCGCGTGCAAGACGTGGAGAGCGGGGATGTGCTGCTGCTGGACCTGTCGGCCGGGGAGGGCGTTAGTAGCGAGGAGATCCTGGTGGTGGATAGCCGAGAGTCATCCACGGCCAGTTCTTCCTCGGACAGCGGCGGTGCGAACACAGTGTCGACCCCGCCATCGTCGGCTCAAGCGTCAGGCAGTGCTGCACAGCGCGCGTCCACCACTCCTGTGCCGGTGCTACTGACCCGGCATGCCGCCCAGTCCCTCTATGCGCCGCAGCGCACCATCGAGCCCCTGCGCGGCGTCTCTCGCGTGCCCATGCGGCTGCCCGAGTCGCTGAGCACTCTGCTGCCGTCGCTGCCGGTGACCGCCACGCCCCTGAGCGCCTGGCGGCTCGATGGCTGGACGGTCACCGCGGTGAAGCTCGAGAACAACGATCGGCAGCGCGCCTTCGAGATGGATCCGCGCTGGCTGCAGGGGGAGTTCTATTCCGCGACCTTCATGCACCCCTATCTGGCGCCGCGAGGCTCCATGGAGGACACCACCACGGTCTTTCTGGTCACTCAGCGCGGCGGCCTGGACAGGGCCCTGATCCCGCTGGAGGAGAAGGATAAGGTCGAGGAGGGCACCTCATGACCCTGCGTAGCAATACCCTGCTGAAGATTCTGGTGCCTGGGCTGTTGGTGATCGTGTTGCTGATCCTGGTGCGCAGCCTGAGCGGAGGCGAAGCCGACTCTGAGGCAGAAATCGCCGAGACTGACCCGACGCTAAGCCTGACCGATGACGAGCTGCAGGCGCTGGGCATCGAGGGGGATACCCCGCGGGATACCGTGGCCACCTTGGTCGGCCACGTGCAGGCCATGCGTCGCGACTTGGAGCAAGCCCAGGCGGAAACACAGGCGCTGCGCGACCAGAACGAGCAGCTGATGAGCCGCCACCAGGATGTGGACGGTGCCATCGATGAAGCACTGCGCCGTGAGCGCGAACGGCTACGTCAGGAGATCGCGCGGTCCAAGCCGGACAGCTCCATGCTGGGCACCTTGCAGCGTCAGCTGGATCAGCTGCGCCGCCAGGTGGATGGGCAACGTGATGATGACCTGCCCATCGGCCTGGGGCTTGAGGGAGGTGGTGGCCCTGATGGGACATCCTACTCGGGCCCTGGCTCGGAGCATGCGCTGACCTGGGTCGAGCCCCTGGACGCCCAGGAGGATGAGCGTGGGCGTGGCGAGACTACCTTCCCGACCGGCTTCCGTGAGGCCGCCGAGGAACTGGGCGAAGCGGCCCAGCATGCTTCCAGCGCGGCAGAAAGCCGGGTGACCGGACGTCCCGATGAATCCAGCGTGGAGCCCGTCTATACGCTGCCGGAGAATTCCACCCTGATGGGCTCGGTGGCGATGACGGCGCTGCTGGGCCGGGTGCCCATCGATGGCACCGTCAACGACCCCTATCCGTTCAAGGTAGTGATCGGCCGCGAGAACCTTACCGCCAACGGCGTCACCCTGCCCGAGGTGGAGAGCGCCATCGTCAGCGGCACCGCCACCGGTGATTGGACGCTCTCCTGCGTGCGTGGCCAGGTCAACTCGATGACCTTCGTCTTCGAGGACGGCACTGTGCGCACCCTGCCGGCTCCCGATGACGTCAACTCGGGAGACGGCTCGAACCGCACCATCCTCGGCTGGCTCTCCGACCCGCGGGGCCTGCCCTGCATCCCCGGGGATCGCAAGACCAATGCTCAGCAGTTCCTGCTCACCAGCTTCATCCTGGGCGCCGCCGAGGCCGGCGCCGATGCCATGGCCATGAACGAAGTCACCACCAGTGTGGACAGCGGTGGCGTGGTCAGCGGCCTGACCGGTGACTCGGGTCGCTATGCCGCCAGCCAGGCCCTGGCCGGCGGCGTCTCCGGCGTGCGCCAGTGGGTGCAGGAGCGCTTCGGCCAGACCTTTGATGCTGTCTATGTTCCCCCGGGTCAGCCGGTCGCCATCCATATCGAGCGTGAGCTGCCCATCGACTATGAAACCCAAGGAAGGAGGGTGCGATATGACCGCTCGAGTGCGGCCAATCTCGATCTGCCGTAGCGCCACCATGTCGATGGCGGTCATGTTCACGAGCCTGACGATGACCGGGTGTGCGACCTCTCAGGAAGAGCTGATGCCGGTGGGTGACACCACCATGATGGAGATTTGGCAGAACCAGGCCGGCCAAAGTACTGGTGAGCGCCGCCCGCTGGATGTGCGCAGCGAGCTTCGCCGTCCGCTGAAGAGTGACGACATGGTAACGGAGCACCTGCGCTACAGCCGCGATGTAGGCAACGAGATCTACAGCCAGTTCCGCCGCCTGCCCAACCCGGACCTGGTGATGTACGTCTTTCCCCACCTGGCAGGAACTGAGCAGGTGCCGGTACCCGGCTACTCGACGGTGTTTCCCCTCTATCAACGCGTTCAGTACGCCATGCCCGGTGAGAGTGCGCGAGCCACTGCGGACTGGGTCGACGGGAGGGCTCTCTGATGTCGCAGTTCGATGCGCTGATGAATCGCCTCTTCGGCAGTGCCAAGGCCGATGATAGCGACCAAGGACAAGGACTGGATGAGCTGCTATCGGCGTCGCCTTGTGCGCGAGACCCTGAAGCCCAGTCGATCGAGCCAGATGCCCTCGCTGCCCTGAGCCATGATATCCAGGGGCGGCCTTTGGCTCTGCCCCGGGGCAAGGCGCCCTCCGTGGCCGAGCTACGCTCGCACTTCCGTCGGGCGCCGTCCTTCAGCAACTACCTGCCCTGGGTGGAGTTCCTACCCGAGTCGGGCTGCTTTCTGCTCGAGGATGGGGTTTCGGTGGGGGTAGTGGCCGAGGTCTTCCCTATCGCCACCGAGGGCCGCGCTCCGGAGTCTCTGGAGGCGATTCGCGACCAGATCGAGGCCGCCTTTCAGGACAGCCTGCCGGAGTATGAGCAGCACCCCTGGGTGGTGCAGCTCTTCGTCAAAGATGAAGTCGACGCCCGCCCCGACCTGGAGCGCATGCGGGACTATGTGCGGCCGCGGGCCCGGGAGACCGAGTTCACCCAGGACTGGTTGGCGAGCATGGGCGCTCACCTCAAGGCGATCTCCAAACCGGGTGGGCTGTTCCAGGATGACGGCGTGACCCAGACCCGCTGGCGGGGCCAGACCCGTCGCACGCGCCTGGTGCTCTACCGCTGGCTCGGCAAGAAGCGCCAGGCGGGAGAGCGTCAGCGGGGGCTCTCCCCCGAGCAGGCCGCCAATCAGGTCTACGACCGGCTGGCCGCCGCGCTGCACGGCGCGGGCCTGCGCCTGGAGCGCTACGACGGGCGCGCCTTTCACCGCTGGCTGCTGCCGCGCTTCAACCCGCGGCCGCGGCTGGCCCCCGATGACCCGGCGCGCTTCTACGCCCTGTGCGACTACCCCGAGGACGCCGGTGACGTGGCCTGGAACTACGACCTGGCCGAGGGAATGCTCTTCAACTCGCCCCGGGGCGATGTGGAGACGGGGCTCTGGTGGTTCGATGGGCGACCCCAGTGCTGTGTGGTGGTGGAGGAGATGCGCCGGGCGCCGGTGGTGGGCCACCTCACCGGCGAGGTGCGCCGCTCCGACGGGCAGGCGAGCAATGCCCTGATGGACAAGCTGCCCGAGGGCACCGAGGCGGTGCTGACCATTGTGGCGACACCCCAGGAGCCCCTGGAGGACCATATCAACCGCCTGCACAGCAAGGCGGTAGGCGACAGCGTGCTAGCCCGACAGGTCCGCGAGGACTGCGAGACCGCCCGCCGCTACCTGGGTCAGAACCACAAGCTCTACCAGAGCACCCTGGCTTTCTTCCTGATGGGTGAGAACGAGCAGGACCTCCAGCAGCGCAGCATGGCGCTGGCCACTCAGCTTCTGCAGGTCAACCTCTCGCCGGTGGATCCTGAAGATGAAGTCGCCGGCCTGAACACCTACCTGCGCTGGCTGCCGATGAACTTCGACCCGGAGCAGGATCGCAAGAACCGCTGGTACACCCAGTTCAACTACGTCCACCACTTGGCCAATCTGGCGCCGGTGTTCGGGCGCGGCCGCGGTACCGGCCGGCCGGGGATGACCTTCTTCAACCGTGGCGGCGAGACCTTCAGCTTCGACCCGCTGAACCTCGAGGATCGCTCGGCCAACGCCCACATGCTGGTGTTCGGCCCCACCGGGGCCGGCAAGTCGGCCACTCTGAACGGCGTGCTGAGCCAGGTCATGGCTATGCACCGCCCGCGGCTGTTCATTATCGAGGTGGGCAACAGCTTCGGGCTGCTGGGCCAGTATTTCGAGCGCAAGGGGATGAACGTCAACCAGGTCAAGCTGTCGCCGGGCTGCGGGGCCAGGCTGCCGCCGTTCGCAGCGGCCACGCGGCTGCTGGAGAATGAGGTGGAGGAGCGCCGCCTGGCCCGGGATGCCGAGGACGTCAACCCCTTCGAGGAGGCGCCCCTGGAGGAGGACGAGGAGCAGCCCGACGAGGAGCGCGACCTGCTGGGCGAGATGGAGATCACCGCCCGGCTGATGATCACCGGCGGGGATCCCAAGGAGGAGCGGGAGTTTCGCCGCGCCGACCGGCGTATGGTGCGCGACGCCATCTACCGTGCGGCGGAGCGCTGTCGGGAAGAGGGCCGCGACTGCATGACCCAGGACGTACGAGAGGCGCTCTATGCGATCTCACGCGATACCGAGATCCCGGAGGAGCGGCAGCGCCGCGCCTATGACATGGGCGAAGCCATGGGGCTGTTCTGCGACGGCTTCGACGGCGAGGTCTTCAACCGCCCCGGCACCGCCTGGCCCGAGTGCGACGTGACCATCATCGACTTGGCCCACTTCGCCCGAGAGGGCTACGAGGCCCAGCTAGCCCTGGCGGTGATCAGCGTGACCAACATGATCACCAACCTGGCCGAGCGCGACCAGTACAGCGGGCGGCCCATCGTCCAGGTCATCGACGAGTGCCACCTGCTCACCGTCAACCCGCTACTCAGCCCCTATCTGGTCAAGGTGGGCAAGATGGGCCGCAAGCTCTCCCACTGGATTTGGATGGCTACCCAGAACCTCGAGGACTTCCCGGACGCAGCCCGCAAGCTACTCAACATGATCGAGTTCTGGCTGTGTCTCTACATGCCGCCTGACGAGATCGAGCAGGTCAGCCGCTTCAAGGAACTCACCGCCACCCAGCGCAAGCTGATGGCCTCCGCCACCAAGGTCTCCAAGAAATATACCGAGGGGGTGGTGCTGTCAGGACGCCTGGAGGCGCTGTTCCGGGTGGTGCCCCCCAGCCTCTACCTGGCCCTAGCCGGCACCGAGGGCGAGGAGAAGGCCGAGCGCATGCGCGTGATGCGCGAGCAGGGCTGCTCGGAGCTCGAGGCGGTAATAAAACTCTCTGAAATCCTTGATCATAATCGTGGGATATTCTGATGCCTTGGAAGATGGAGATACTATGTTTCGATTTGCCTTGTCATAATTCTATTTATTTCTTTCGTCAAAGGAGTGTTGGGGTCCCCCTTTCGACGACTGCAAATTACCTGTGTGAAAATGCTTCCATCCGCTAGTCGGGCATAGGTGATACCACTGCGCTGTACGTTCATGACCTGCTCGGGAACAAGAGTAATTCCAAGTCCAGACGCTACAAGTCCAAGCGCAGTCTGAAGTTCGTTGGTTTCTTGAACGACTCGTGTCTTGATGCTTCGGCGATGAAAAAACCCTTGGACTAAATCTGCAAAGCTGGGGCGTGGCCGAGCAGGGAAAAGTATCAATGGATGGTGGGCTAATTGCTCGAGTGTGGGAGTAGAGCCCTCCAAACAGTGACCGGTGGGTAAGGCAGCAAGCAGTGGCTCGTCGAATAGTTTTATTTGCTCAATATCAGGGTCATCTATCTTCAGGCGGCCAAAACCAATGTCGATGCGCCCCGCCTTCAGTGCCTGAACCTGCTGTATCGTGGTCATTTCAACCAGATTCAGCTCCATCTCATCCTTTTGTCGTAGCTCGCGCACCAACAGCGGCAGCTGATCGTAGAAAACCGAGGGCACAAAGCCGATGCCGAGCAGTGGGCGTTGATGGCGCTCCATGCGCTGAATAGTGGCAGCAGTGCTTTCTACCTTGTCCAGTAGCTGTTGTGCCTGCTGGTAGAGGAACTGGCCAGTAGCTGTTAGGGCTAGCCCTCGGGGGCTGCGTTCAAACAGGCGAGAGCCTAAGCTGTTCTCTAAGCTTTTGATTTTCCTTGAAAGTGGTGGCTGCGTCATATGTAGACGTTTAGCTGCATGAGTCATATTCAGCTCCTCAGCGACCACACAAAAAGTACGTAGCTCGTGCAGGTCCATCATACCTCCCAGGGTATGGCAGTGTGAGCAAACAACATTGGTTCGTAGGTTGCGGCGCAGTTAAGACTGTCACGGTATTACCACATACCCGAACCGGATACTGCCCGTGACCGCCACTATCCAGTCCATCGAGACGCTGCTGGTCGACCTGCCGACCATCCGTCCCCACAAGCTCTCCATGACCACCATGGCCTGTCAGACCATGGTCATCGTGCGGATGCGCCACAGCGACGGCATCGAGGGCCTGGGGGAGGGCACCACCATCGGTGGATTGGCCTACGGCCCCGAGAGCCCCGAGAGCATCAAGTGCAACATCGACGCCTACCTGGCGCCGCTGCTGATCGGCCAGCCCTCCGGCAACGTCAACGCCCTGCGCGCCCTGCTCAACCGCCACGCCCGCGGCAACATGATCGCCAAGTCGGCGCTGGAGACCGCGCTGCTCGACGCCCAGGGCAAGCGCCTGGGCCTCTCCGTGGCCGAGCTTTTGGGCGGCGCCCGCCAGGCCCACCTGCCGGTGCTCTGGACCCTGGCCAGCGGCGATACCGCCAAGGATATCGAGGAGGCGCGGCTGCGTCTCGAGCAGCGCCGCCACTGCGACTTCAAGCTGAAGATCGGCGCCAACCCGGTGAAACAGGACGTGCGCCACGTGGCCGCCATCAAGGAGGCCCTGGGCGATCGCGCCAGCGTGCGCGTCGACGTCAACCAGGCCTGGGACGAGTCTACCGCCGTCTACGGCATCCAGGCCCTGCAGGACGCCGGCATCGAGCTGATCGAGCAGGCCATTCCCGCCCGCGAGCACGCCGGCCTGATCCGCCTGGCCGACCGCTTCAACGTGCCGATGCTGGCCGACGAAGCGGTGCAGGACGCCCGCGACGGCCTCGACCTGGTCCGCGGCGGTTTCAGCGGCGCCTTCGCCCTCAAGATCGCCAAGTCAGGCGGTCTGCAGGGCGTGCTGGAGCTGGCCCACGTGGCCCAGGCCGCGGGCATCGGCCTGTATGGCGGCACCCTGCTCGAGGGCACCATCGGCACCGCCGCCTCCCTGCACGCCTGGGCGACCCTGCCCGAGATGGCCTGGGGCACCGAGATGTTCGGCCCGCTGCTGCTCAAGGACGACATCGTCGTCGAGCCACTGAACTACAGTGAGTTCGGGGTAGCGCTTCCCAAGGGCCCGGGATTGGGTATCACTCTGGATGAAGACAAGCTGGCGCACTACGCTCGCAAGCACTGAGTCGCGCCATCACCGAGACGCGCCAGCACCGAGGTGTGCCAGCGCTGATTTGAGGAGAACGAGATGCTGTTTCAGGTGGAAATGACCGTCAAGCTGCCGACGTCCATGCCGGCCGAGCAGGCCGCCGAGATCAAGGCGACCGAGAAGGCCTACTCACAGGAGCTGCAGCGCTCCGGCAAGTGGCGTCACCTGTGGCGCGTGGCCGGCAGCTACTCGAACGTCAGCATCTTCGACGTCGAGGACAATGCCGAGCTGCAGGAGCTGGTCAGCAACCTGCCGCTCTTTCCCTACATGGAGATCAGCGTCAAGCCGCTGTGCCGTCACCCGTCCTCCATCCGTGATGACGACACCTGAGTCGCGGTAGAAGCACGCCAGTTCCCGCCCGCGGGTCAGCACCAGACAACGAACGAGGATAACCGACCATGACCGTGAAGATTTTCGATACTCCCGAAGTGCAGGATTTTCTGAAGACCGTTGCCGGCTTCGACCAGGAGGGCGGCAACGAGCGTAGCAAGCAGATCGTCCATCGCCTGCTCTCCGACCTGTTCAAGCTGATTGACGATTTCGACGTCAGCGAGGAGGAGTACTGGTCCGCCGTCAACCTGCTCAACGCCCTGGGCAGCCAGACCCAGTTCGGCCTGCTCTCGCCGGGCCTGGGTTTCGACCACTTCCTCGACATGCGCCAGGACGCGGCCGATGCCGAGGCCCAGCGCACCGGGGGTACGCCGCGCACCATCGAGGGTCCGCTCTACGTGGCCGGTGCCCCGGAAGCCGAGGGCTTCGCGCGGATGGACGACGGCAGCGACCCGGATGCCGAGGTGATGTGGCTGACCGGCCAGGTGCGTGACGTCGATGGCAACCCGATCGCCGGGGCCAAGGTCGAGATCTGGCACTGCAACTCCAAGGGCGGTTACTCCTTCTTCGACCAGACCCAGAGCGAATACAACATGCGCCGCACCATCTACGCGGACAGTGACGGGCGCTACACCGCACGCAGCATCATCCCCTCCGGCTATGGCGTGCCGGAAGGCGCCCCCACCGACGTGATTCTCAAGTCCCTGGGCCGCCATGGCTGGCGTCCGGCGCACATCCATTACTTCGTCTCCGCGCCGGGTCACCAGCACCTGACCACCCAGATCAACCTGGCGGGCGACCCCTACACCTTCGATGACTTCGCCTTCGCTACCCGCGAGGAGCTGGTGGTGCCGGCCAACCGCATCGAGGATCAGGGCGAGATCGCCAAGCGCGAGCTGGATGGCCCCTTCTCCGAGGTAGTGTTCGACGTCGAGCTGTCGAAGACCGACAAGCCCGAGCTGCAGACTCGCCACGCCCGCCCGCGTGCCAAGGAAGACGAGCAGGACCAGGCCAGCCAGCTGGCCGGAACCGCTAAGGTATAAGAAATCATATATTGAAAATGTTAAAAAATAAGTAACTTTTAATAGTGTTCGGAGTTAAAAATATGAAATTCCAAAAAACCCTCCTGGCGATCTCTGTGACGGCATTTTCGAGTGCTGTAGTTGCAAGTGAAGCTGTGCAACTAGATGTTGCGAGTGCATTTTCCACTCAAACGTTCTTTGGAAAGAGTGCCCAGAATGTGTCCGGTGATCTAGAGGCAATGAGTGACGGAAATGTGTCAATGCGGGTGTATGATCCTGGCGAGCTGATCCCGGCATTTGACATTCTCAGTTCAGTATCCTCTGGTGCTGTTCCTGCAGGATGGTCCACTATTGCATATTTCGGTGGCACCATTCCTGTTGCTAACCTTTATGGTGCTCTGCCATTTAGCCCAACCGCAGAAGCTGTTTTCTCGTGGACATTTGATGGTGACGGGCGAGAGTTGCTTCAAAGCTCACTCGATCAGTATGGGATAAAAGTTTTACCTTGCTCTTATATACCACAGGAGCCTGGCGGATGGTTTAACAAGGAAATTAACTCTACAGAAGACTTCCAGGGATTGTCGATGAGGATATCTGGCTTAGGTGCCAGGGTGCTTAATGAGTTTGGAGCTTCCACCCAGCTAATCGCTGGTGATGAAGTGTATCTTGCACTGGAGAGGGGGCGAGTTGATGCTGCCGAATTCTCCATCCCAGAAGTTGACAATGCCCTTGGGCTTAGTGAAATAGCTGAAAACTACTATTTCCCTGGATGGCACCAAGGTGCTGGCTGGCTGGCGCTTCTGATTAATCAGTCTGTTTGGGATGGTTATAGCGATGTTCAGCAGGCACAATTTGAAACAGCCTGTCGTGCGAATATCCAGCGGGAGTTTAGCAGTGTTATTCCGAGGCAGATGGAAGTGCTGGATGATCTGAGAGCTCAAGGGGTTAATGTTGAGCGCTTTTCAGATGAAATTCTTTCTGAAATGCACGAGGCCTGGCAGGCAGTGGTAGAGGAGGAAAGGAATGAGAATCCAACTTTTGGGGAAGCATATGACTCGCTCATGAACCATGCTGCCATGATTGAAGAGTGGTATGATCTCCAATCACTTCCGTCTGTCAGATAATTATATCGATAGGACTTAGTTATGCATAGCAACCTGCCCTCATGGAATCGCCGAGGAGCAGTGATGTGCAATACCCTAGGGAGCGTTAACAATTAGGCTAGCCATATGACGGCGGATACAAGGTTGAGTAGCGACTGGTAGTTTCTCGCCAATCGCTCATAGCGTGTTGCCAGCCGCCTGAACTGCTTGATTTTCTGGAAGAACCTTTCTACCAGATTGCGATCCTTGTAACAGTGCCAATCTATCTCGGGGCATTCCAAGCGATTCTTTCTCGGCGGAATCACCGGCTCGGCGCCCACCGCTCGAATGATGTCCCTCAAAGCGGTGGAATCATACCCCTTGTCGCCAAGCACCGCCGCTGGAGAAAAGCCCGCCAGTAACGCTGGGGCGGCTCCGTACTCAGACGCTTGGCCCGGTGTGAGGATTAGCCGTACCGGGTTGCCGAGGGCATCGACCGCCGCGTGGATCTTGGTGCTCAATCCCCCACGCGATTTCCCCATGGCTTCGGTGCTCTGAGTCGTTTTTTTGGTTCATCGCATTTTGCCGGGAAATGCGGCACGGATCTTCAGGAAGAAATATTCCGTGTCGCGGTACCCATAAGCCATCCGTTTGATGACCTTGATTCGGTTGTTCATACCTTCCAGCACGCTGGTGTTCAGGTGGTGGCGAGCACTGGACACGATGCCATCCAGGTAGGGCTCCAGCTTCTTGGTGAAGCGCACCAGGGCGTCGATGCCGCTGCTCAACGCCATACCGGCCCACTCTTGCCAACCGCTGCGTGCCGTCGCCTCGTCCTCGGCAAACCACAGTGTCTTGAGCTGGTCCTTGAGCAGATAGACCTTGGTCAGTGAGGCATTGGCAGCCAGCAGCTCCTCCAGCTTCACCGCCTGCTCAGGCTTGAGATTGTCCTGGTTGCGCAGCAGCAGCCAGCGGCTGCCCTTGATCACCTTGCGGGCCGCCTTGTCGTCGCGTAGCTGATTGGCCTGATCGACGCGCACCCGGTCCATCACCTCACGCCCGTACTTGGCCACCACATGGAAGCGGTCGTAGACCACCTCGGCGTTGGGACACTGGGCCTTCACTTCGAGATCGAATGACGCGTTCATGTCCATGGCGACGGCCTCGATCTGCTGTCGCGCATCACCCAACCATTCGAAGAACGGGCGGATCGCCTCACGGGAGCGGCCCTCGCCGACCCACACCACCTGCTGGGTGTCGGCACAAGCAATCACCGTGGCGTAGCGGTGTCCCTTGTGGAGGGCGAACTCGTCCATCATCAGGCGGCGCAGCCGTGTCGGATCCGGCGCCGGCAAGTCACGCTGAAGGCGCTGCTTGTCGATGGTCTTGACGGTATGCCAGTGCAGGCCGACCAGGTCGGCGACATGCCGGATCGGCAGCAACGTGACCAACCGCTCCACCCACTGGCGCAACGTGGTGGTCACTGGTGAACGGCCCGGCAACCAGTCAATGCGCTCGCGTGTCGGGCCACAGACGGGGCAGCGAAGGCGACGTACCGGCACCTCCAGCTCCACCCGGTAGATCAGCAACGGGGCCTCTCGGACGCGGCGGTGATGCACGTCATGGACGAGAAAGCAGGCATGGTCACAGCCGCTGCAGACCGGCGGGACTCGGTCATCAGGCGTCAACTGGAGCCGTAGCGTTTGCTCATCCAGGAATTTGTGATGGGCGACGGTGAAACCTTTCCAGAACAGGCAGAGCGGGGTAGCATCCATGGCAACGGCGGTATCCGTGAGCAGACGTTTGTGGTGAACAT
>NZ_SNWH01000015.1 GCF_004361885.1 Halomonas ventosae | reverse complement strand
CGCGGGGGCTCGACGTTCGCGTCGTACACGCCGTCGAGCCACAGCATGTGGAAGTGAACATTCAGGTTCAGCGCGCTGCCGAAGCGCTGGATCAGCGTTACCGCGCCGCATTGCGCCGTATCCCGTGGCACGCCGGCCTGATCGGCAAGCCAACCGGCGATCACACGATGCACGATGCCCAGCACCGGGCCGATCGCCTCAGGCTTGCTGGCGAACAGGAAGCGCAGCGGGTACGGAAAACTCAGCACCCATTGCCGCACCGGCCGCGGGCCGAACACCTCGTCCACCAGATGCCGCGCCGACTCGGCCATGCGCCGTGCGCCGCAGCTGGGGCAGAAGCCGCGCTTCTTGCAGGAATACGCCACCAGCCTCTCGGCACGACAGTGCTCGCAGACCACGCGCAGGAAGCCGTGCTCGAGCACGCCGCAGCGCAGGTAGGTCTCGAACTCCTCGCGCACATACTCGGGCAGCGGGCGGTCTTCTACCTCACGGCGCGCGAGAAAGTCCGGCCAATGCGCCTGCACCAGCGAATACAGCAGCGTGCGCTCGGGACGGTGAGGCGCATAGCGAGCCGTGGGCAGATGCGCTGCCGGCGACGTTGCGTGCGCCACGGCATCCTGCAGCTGCGACACGGTCGCGGCGAGGCGCGGCACGAAACACTCCGGTGCAGGGAATGGCTGCTCAGGCTTGCGCCCGCCCCGGCCGGTTCATATCGGCCTTTATGAGCTGCACCTCACACCGCTGGAGCTGATCGACCGCATTGCCGCGCTGGTTCCCCCGCCACGCACCCACCGGCACCGCTATTTTGGCGTGTTGGCACCCAACTCGCCGCTCAGGGCTGCGGTGACGGCGCTGGCGACACCGGCGCAAGCCGCTCCCGTGCTGGGCGCGTCGATCAGCACGGGGGAGTGCGCGCCTGGTGTGGTACCGATGAGCAGCGCGCTGCCATCCCAGAGCGAGCCGGTGCTGCCCAAGCGTGCAGCGCACTACCTGTGGGCGGTGCTGATCGCCCGCATCTACGAGGTGTTCCCCCTCTTGTGTCCGCTGTGTGGCGGGCATATGCGCATCATCGCGTTCATTACGCACAGCGCTGACATCCGGCACATCCTGGACCACATCGGGGCAGATTCAGAGCCACCCCGCATCTCCCCGGCGCGCGGGCCACCGCTGTGGGATGACTGTAGTGATGCGCAGATGGATGACGGGGCGCAAACCGAGCCAGCAGACTGGGACCTAGCGGCGCAACCGGCACCGGACTTTGAGGTCGATCAGCGCATCAGTTGGTGAATGAACAAAGCGGCGATTTTGACTTGCCGCGAACTGGCTCTGCGCCCGGTACACGCCGAGCGCCGCAAATCACTCTCCTGAACGCCAAACCCTGGTGGTGAACCTGACACCTGGGCGGGAAAATCGAGTGTCTCAGCCGGCTTGATGGCGCTTCCGCGGTGCGATACTTGGCCTCATGCGGTTAAAACGCCTATCCGTGTCCGGTATATTGGCCCAAGGGGACCACTCGCAGGGGATACTTGATGCGACAGGACGACGACGCTGCACTCGCTTCCGGTACTACATCCGATGGCTGGTTCACCCGGCTCCGGCGTTCGCTGCTGGCGCGCCTTGGCAATACCGGGCTCGTGCTGGGGACGTTGTTCTTCGCCGCCTCGCTCACGCCCAGCCTCACGCCACGGATCACGGTCGCGCAGGCGGTGCTGTCGGGCATGTGCCTGGCCGCCGGCTACGGCCTGGGCGTGCTGCTGCGCTGGCTGTGGGGATACCTGGAGCTGCCGCTCCCCGGGCCGGCGGGACAGCCGCGTCGCCGCCGTATCGCGGTCGTCGCCTGCGCGGTCATCGCCGCGCTCGCGCTTTGGCGCAGCAGCTCAACCAGTTCGTCAACGCCCTGCGCCCGCGGTTGAAGGCGATGGGCCACTGACGAGGCTTTGCGCCGGGGGAGCAACTGGATGAACCGGTATCGCACCACAGGATCACAGGGCAGCGCCGAGCCCGGCTCAGGTGGCCGGGTAATGGCCAACAGGCTCGGCATCACCGACCAGGAGAGCCTGGACGAGGCCGAAGCCGAGCTGCTGCTGAAGCTGTACGAGGAGGTGTTCGGTTCGCTGGCGGAAGATCAGCCGCTTGATACCGCGCTGCTCAAGCACTGGCATCACCGCTGGCTCGGCAGCCTCTACGACTGGGCGGGGGAAGAGCGCCAGGTCAATCTGGAGAAGGATGGCTTCCCCTTCGCTGCCGCGAGACAGCTGCCCTTTCTGCTGCGCGAGCTGGATCAGAAGTGGCTGAACCGGCTGACGCCCTGCAGCGGCATGAGCCGCGAGGAGGCGATAGACGCCATCGCCCAGGTCCATGTCGAGCTGATCCTGGTGCATCCCTTCAGAGAGGGAAACGGCCGCATCGCCCGTCTACTGGCCGATGCCATGGCCTATCAGGCGGGGCTGGGGCTACTGAATTACGATGACTGGAGAGTGAACAAGGAGGCCTATATCCAGGCCATTCATGCTGGGTTCGACGGTGACTATGCGCCGATGATGGAGCGGGTCAGGCAAGCGGCAGGGACTTGAAGCGGGACTTGCCGGAGCGAAGCCGGGCTTCGATGCCGCGGCTGGCCTCGCCGGTCTCCACGGCGGTGGAGGAGGCAACGCTCTTCAGGAGGGCGTCACGGCTCACGGTACGGCGCTGCTTGGGGGGGCGGGATGTGGTCATGCCTGTCTCTCCTTGCTGATATGCTCATTTTACGCGCATACCGCGCCCCCTGCATCAAACACCCTACAGCACCTTGGAGCTACGGCATGGCAGGACCCGAGTACACGGATGTCGAGAAGCCCTTTATCGACCAGTTGGTCGGTCAGGGCTGGGAGTTCCTGGCCGGCTCGGTGGACGATCCCGCCGTGACCCACCGCGAGAGCTTCGCCCAGGTAGTGATGGAGCCCCTGCTGCGCGAGCGGCTGCGCCGGATCAACCTGCGCGACGGCGAGCCCTGGCTCGATGAGGCGCGCCTGGATCAGGCCGTCGCCGCCATCACCCGGCTGCCGGCCAGCAGGGTCCTGGAGGCCAACCAGCAGGCCACTGAGTTACTGCTGGGCGGCCTGCCAGTGGAGGGGCTGGAGGGCTGGGACGGCGGCCGCGGCCAGACCCTGCGCTATATCGACTGGGACGAGCCCGCCAACAACTTCTTCACGGTGGTCAACCAGTTCAAGGTGAAGTGCCCGCCCGGCCACGATGGCGCCAAGGTCCACGTGATCCCGGACCTGGTGTTGTTCGTCAATGGCATCCCGCTGGTGGTGGTGGAGTGCAAGAGCCGCAGCGTGCCGGAGGGGCTCAGCCAGGCGGTGGACCAGCTGCGCCGCTACCACGACCAGCGCTTCCTGGAGGGCGAGGTCGGCGAGCACGAGGGCGCCCCGGCGCTGTTCGCCACCAGCCAGTTTCTGGTGGCCAGCAACTTCGACGAGGCCCGAGTCGGGACCATCGGCGCCCGCTTCGCCCACTACCTGAGCTGGAAGACGGTGGCGCCGATGCGCGAGGCGGAGGTGGCCATCGATCTCGGCGTGGCGGACCTCTCTGCCCAGCAGCGCCTGATCGCCGGCATGCTTACCCGGGCCAACCTGCTCGACATCGTGCGCCACTACACCCTGTTCATGAACGTCGGCGGCCAGACCATCAAGCTGGTGTGCCGCTACCAGCAGTTCCGCGGCGTCACCCGGGCCATGGAGCGCCTGAAGAGCGGCAAGACCCGCCGCCAGGATGGTGAGGCCGACCGGCGTGGCGGCATCGTCTGGCACACCCAGGGCAGCGGCAAGAGCCTCTCCATGGTCTTCCTGGTGCGCAAGCTGCGCACCGACCCAACGCTGCGTCGTTTCAAGGTGGTGGTGATCACCGACCGCAAGGATCTCCAGGCCCAGCTCTCCGCCACCGCCGAGCTCACCGGCGAGAGCGTCGAGAAGGCCGGCAACACTGCCCAGCTCAAGAAGCTGCTGGGCCGCGACGGCCCCGGCCTGGTGTTCGGCACGATCCAGAAGTACCGCGATCCGGACGCCGAGGGGGAGGAGGGTCAGGGCGACGAGGAGGCTGGCGCCGGTGCCGGGCTCGACACCGGCCGCCGTGATGCCGCCGAGCCAACTCCCTATGCCAACGGCACGCCTAGCAGTCTGTCGGGTTTTCGATAACGTCGTGAGATACTCGCTTCCAGCTGCCACCACCGGAACGTCGCCATGAGCCGCTTCATCCCCGTTGACCGCCAGACCGACTATCTTCTGCCGCCTTCCGTGGACGAGTGGCTGCCCGATGACCACCTGGCGCGCTTCGTCGTGGACGTCGTCGAGCAACTGGACCTCTCCGCGCTGACGCGTCGGTACGCCGGTCGGGGGCACAAGGCCCATCACCCTGCGGTGTTGCTGAGCCTGCTGGTCTACGGCTATGCCACCGGGGTGTATTCCAGCCGCAAGATCGAGCGGGCCACCTATGACTCGGTGGCGTTCCGCTACCTGGCCGCCAACACCCATCCCGACCACGACACCCTGGCCACCTTCCGGCGGCGCTTCCTGCCCGAACTGGAGCAACTGTTCGTCCAGGTGCTATTGCTGGCCCGCGAGATGAAGCTGCTCAAGCTCGGCACCATCGCGCTGGATGGCACCAAACTCAAGGCCAACGCCAGCAAGCACAAGGCGCTGTCGTATGGCCATGCCAAGAAGCTGGAGACGCAGTTCAAGGCCGAGGTAAAAGCGCTGACCCAGCGGGCCGAGTCCGCGGATCGGGATGACGCCGCCGATGGCATGGATATCCCGGCGGAGATTGCCCGTCGCGAACAGCGTCTGGCGGCGATCGCCGAGGCCAAGGCCAAGATCGAAGCGCGGGCCGAGGAGCGAGACGCCGTCGAACAAGCCGCCTACCAGGAAAAGGTGGCGCGCCGTGAGGCGCAGCGGAAGGCCGGCAAGACGCCTCGTGGGCGGGATCCCGAGCCACCGACGGGCGGCCCCCGCGACAAGGATCAGGTCAACCTCACCGACCCACAATCACGCATCATGCCGGTCACCGGCAAGGCCTTCGATCAGTGCTACAACGCCCAGGCGGCCGTCGATACCGACACCCTGCTGGTCACCCACGTGCATGTCACCCAGGCGACCAACGACAAGCAGCAGGTCATGCCGTTACTGACCGCATGGCAGGGCTACCCCGAGGCGTTGGGGCGCCCCAGTTGCCTGCTGGCCGACACGGGCTACTTCAGTGCGGCCAATGTCGATGCCTGCCATGCCCATGGCATCGAACCGCTGCTGGCCATGAAGCGCGATGTCCATCATCTCCCCGTGTTCGAGCGCTTCGCGGCGGATCCGCCCGCCCCGGCGAGTGAGGATCCCGTCGAGCAGATGGCGCACCGCCTGAAGACCCGGGCGGGACGCGCCCTGTATGCGCTGCGCAAGCATACGGTGGAACCGGTCTTCGGCATCATCAAGCACGTGATGGGGTTCCGGCAGTTCTCGCTGCGTGGTCTCGACAACGTCAGTGGTGAATGGTGCTTGGCCACCCTGGCCTGGAACATCAAGCGGATGCACCGCCTGGCTGCCGGATGAGGGGAGATCCCTCACCGGGTAGCGCGTCACCGGGGTCAGGAGCGGTGCAAGGCGAGGCAGGGAGGGCCAACAGCGACTCTCCCGCCACATGACCGACTACCCTGCGAAGAAACCAGAGAGGGGACGTTGCTTCTACGCTTCATGCCCTCTAATCCGACAGACTGCTAGGAAGCCGACCCTGAGCGAGCCCTTCGAGGTGCTCAACACCAGCGAGGAGATCCTGATCCTGGTGGACGAGGCCCACCGCACCCAGGCCGGCGACCTGCACGCCAACATGATGCGCGCCCTGCCCAACGCCGCCCGCATCGGCTTCACCGGCACGCCCATCATCATGGGCGACAAGAAGCGCACCCACGACATCTTCGGCGAGTACATCGACCGCTACACCATCAAGGAGGCGGAGCAGGACGGCGCTACGGTGCCGATCCTCTACGAGGGGCGCACCGCCAAGGGGGCAATCAAGGACGGCGCCAGCCTCGACGGCCTGTTCGAGGACCTGTTCCGCGACCACAGCAAGGAGGAGCTGGAGGCGATCAAGAAGAAGTACGCCACCAAGGGGCAGATCTTCGAGGCGCCGCAGCTGATCCAGGAGAAGGCCCAGGACATCCTGCGCCACTACGTCACCCATATCCTGCCCAACGGCTACAAGGCCCAGCTGGTGGCCTACAGCCGCCGGGCGGCCCTGCGCTACTTCGAGGCCCTGGAGGCGGCCCGCGCCGAGCTGTTGGAAGAGGCGCTGGCGCTCTCCCCCGAGGACAAGGCCCTGGACGACACTCAGCTGCTGACGCGCCCGCCCCGGGTCAAGGCGGCGATCCAGGCCTGGCGCTATCGCGACGTTTTGCGCCAGCTGGAGTTCGCGGCGGTGTTCAGCAGTGGTAACAACGATGATCCTGATTATGCCCGTTGGAGCGACCGCGGCGCGGTGGAGAGCCATATCAAGCGCTTCAAGAAGCCACTGCCGCCGCTGGACGGGACGCCTCCCAAGGACCCCGCCAAGCACGACCCGCTGGCCTTCCTGATCGTCAAGAGCATGCTGCTCACCGGCTTCGACGCCCCCATCGAGGGGGTGATGTACCTGGACCGCTCCCTGCGCGAGGCGGAGCTGCTGCAGGCCATCGCCCGGGTCAACCGCACCGGCCACGGCAAGAGCCACGGCATCGTGGTGGACTACTTCGGCGTGGCCAACCACCTCAAGGAGGCGCTGGCCGCCTACAGCGAGGAGGACATCGAGGGCGCCCTGCAGAGCCTCAAGGACGAGATCCCGTTGCTGCGCGACCGCCACCTGCGGGTAGTCGATGTGCTGCGCGGCCAGGGGGTGGATGACCTCGACGACACCGAGGAGGCGGTGCAGGCGCTCGCCGACGAACGGGTGCGCGCCGAGTTCGTGGTCAAGCTCAAGGAGTTCAACCGCGGCCTGGACGACGTGCTGCCGCGCCCCGAGGGGCTGGAGTTCGTCAACGACGCCAAGCGGCTGGCCTACATCCATGCCCTGGCCCGCAACCGCTACAGGGACACCCCGGAGCTCGGCCGCGACATCGGCAACAAGGTGCGCAAGCTGATCGATGACTACGTGATCTCGCTGGGCATCGACCCGCGCATCCCGCCGGTGCAGCTCACCGACGCCGAGTTCGACGAGCACCTCGGCCGCCAGGTGGGTGACCGGGCCAAGGCCTCGGAGATGGAGCACGCGGTACGCTCTCACGTCCGCAAGCACCTGGACGAGGACCCGGTGAAGTACGGCCGACTCAGCGAGCGCCTGGAGGAGCTGCTGGAGCAGCTCGATGGCCAGTGGGCCGAGCAGGTAGAAGCCCTCAGGACGCTGATCCAGCAGCTGCGCGATGGCGCCCGGGTGGAGGGGGAGGCGATCCCCGAGATGCCGGCCCACGCCGAGCCCTTCTGGCGAGAGCTGGTGGCCAGCAGCGGCCTTTCCGTGGAGGAGTTGGACGAGGCCAGCGCCCAGAAGCTGCTCGAGGCTACCGAGGAGCTGGTCGGGCTGATCCAGCAGGAGATCGCCATCCCCGACTTCTGGAAGCCCTCCCATATCCCGGACCAGGAGGCGCTGCGCCAACACCTCTTCACCACCCTGATGATCAAGCGGCTCGTGCCCTTCGACCAGGCCAGCGAGGTGGCCCAGCGGCTGCTCGATCTCGCCCGCAGCAATCACGACAAGCTGGTGAACGCATGACCCAACTCGCCGTGGACGACCTGACTCTGGAGGTGCGCGAGAGCTCGCGCCGCAAGACCCTGGAGATCACCGTGGACCGCGACGGCGAGCTGGTCATCGCCGCGCCTCGCGGCACCGACGAGCGGCTCCTGCGCGACTTCGTGCTCGAGAAGCGGCTGTGGATCTACCGGAAACTGGCCGAAAAGGCCGAGCGCCGCCGCCGGCTGCCCCGCAAGGAATGCGTCAATGGCGAGGGCTTCCTCTACCTGGGGCGCAGCTACCGGCTCAAGCGCGTACCCCCAGAGGAGCAGGACGCTCCGCTCAAGCTCGTCGCCGGGCGTTTCCAGCTGCGTGAGGATGCCCTGGCCGACGCCGAGTTAAGCTCAGTTCTTGTGTATGGAGGGCAGTAGAGAGGGTGGCGTATCCTGTTGATTGATCTCGCCAGATCACAACCAACATAGGACGGATACGCCATGAGCAATTCTACTCTCCAAGCCGTGACGCAGCCAGACACCGGCGCTACTGATCCGTTGCATGAGCTGCTGCGCAAAGGGGCCCGAGACCTGATCGCCAAGGCCGTGGAGGCGGAGTTGAGCACGTTTCTGGAGCAATATGCCGACAAGATGCTGGAAGACGGCCGCCGTGCCGTCGTCCGCAACGGCTACCTGCCGGAGCGCACCGTGCAAACCGGTATCGGCGACGTCGAGATCAAGGTGCCCCGCGTCCGTGACCGCAGTGGCGACGGGGTGACCTTCAGCAGCGCGCTGTTGCCGCCCTACCTGAAGCGGGCCCGCAGCATCGAGGAGCTGATCCCCTGGCTCTACCTGAAGGGAGTCTCCACCGGCGACTACCAGGAGGCCCTGTCGGCCCTGCTGGGTGACCAGGCCAAGGGACTGTCGGCCAACACCGTGTCTCGCCTCAAGAAGCAGTGGGAGGACGAGCATGCCGACTGGCAAAAGCGTGACCTGGCAGACCAGCGTTACGTCTACTGGTGGGCAGACGGCGTGTACAGCAACGTGCGCTTGGATGACCGTCTGTGTCTGCTGGTGATCATCGGCGTCACCGAGCAGGGCCGCAAGGAGTTGGTCGTCGTCGAGGATGGGCAGCGTGAGTCAGAGGCCAGCTGGAAAGAGCTGCTCACGGGGCTACGCGAGCGCGGGCTGACGACGGCCCCAAAGCTAGCGGTTGGCGACGGCGCCATGGGCTTCTGGGCGGCGTTGAGCAAGGTCTATCCAGAGACCGAGCACCAGCGCTGCTGGGTCCACAAGACTGCCAACGTATTGAATAAACTGCCTAAATCCGTGCAGCCCAAGGTCAAGGCCGACCTCCATGAGATCTGGATGGCCGAGACCCGCGATGAGGCGCACAAGGCTTTCGATCGCACGGTGAAACGCTTCGAGGCCAAGTACCCCAGAGCCATGGAGTGCCTGGCCAAGGATCGGGAGGAGCTGCTGGCGTTCTATGACTACCCGGCAGAACACTGGGTGCATATCCGCACCACCAACCCGATCGAATCGACCTTCGCCACGGTCCGCCTGCGGAGCAAGCGCAGCCGGAACTGCGGCTCCAGAGCGACGACCCTGGCGATGGTCTTCAAGCTGCTTCAGAGCGCCCAGAAGCGCTGGAAGCGGATCAAGGGGTTCAACAAGCTGGAGCTGGTCGTGAACAACGTCCAGTTCAAGGACGGCGAACCCTTGACCGATCAGTCAGACAGGACTGCCGCCTGACCGGCCATACACAGAATTTGAGTGCGCCAGGCAAAGCCTGGACATCCGGGAAACCGAGAAGGTGGAAAGGATGTCGTGAAACCCAGTGGGTGAAAGTCCCACCCGGCCAAGGCTAGCCACCAGCCGGCAGCGAGTGTTGCGTGGTGTCGGGTAACCGCCGCTGCGAAGCGTACACAGCGAGTGGATAGGCCGTGTGATAGAGCCCCGAAATTGTGGTAGTGGCAGTCGCCGACAGTTTTCAAATGCTGGAAGGCAACACGACCCTGCCGTATGGCTTGGCAGGGAAGGGCCGCCGGGGTCGAAGAGCAGGGCATGTCCATACAGGGGTTTCCCAGGAACCTGGGAGGCCCGTCCTTCTCCTCTGAACGACAAAGGTACAGGCATGGGGCTGCCTGCGGCGAAAGCTCCCGGTCCGGTGCTGTCGTGCCTGACGGTACCGGAAGCAAACAACAGGCACTCAGGGGGTACGGCCAGGCGACCATAAGGAGCCAGCCGGATGGAAGGGCGGGAGTCGGAGTCGCTCATAGTACCGAAGAAGGCGGGGAACCTACTCGACGGGACCCGCTGGAGGGAAGGGGCGGCCAATCATCAGAACTTCACGAGGGCAACATGACAGGTGCACAGGAACCTGAGGTCATGTCCACGAAACAAGTGCGGATAGCAGCGCTGGCAGAGCGCTTCCCGCAGCGTGCCTTCACGTCACTGGCGCATCATATCGACGCCCAGTGGCTGAGGACGGCCTACCTGATGACGCGCCGTGACGGCGCCGTCGGGATCGACGGCCAGACGGCGGACGACTTCGCGCGCGACTTCGAGGCTAACGTCCAGCGTCTGCTGGAAGCGGCCAAGAGCGGTCGCTACCGGGCGCCGCCGGTGCGGCGCGTCAATATTCCCAAGGGAGACGGGCGCTCCACACGGCCGATTGGCATTCCTACCTTCGAAGACAAGGTCCTGCAACGTGCCGTGGTGGCCCTGCTGGAGCCGCTCTATGAGCATGACTTTCACGAGTGCTCGTATGGTTTCCGGCCGGGGCGCTCGGCGCATCAGGCCATCGGAACGGTGAGGAATGGCCTGATGTCGATGGGCGGAGGCTGGGTCATTGATCTGGACATCAAAGCCTTCTTCGACACGATCGACCACCAGCACCTGCGTGCGTTTCTGCAGCAACGAGTGAAGGACGGCGTGATTCTCCGCCTGATCGGCAAGTGGCTCAAGGCCGGGGTATTGGACGCCGGGCAATGGCAGAAGGGCGAGATAGGCAGCCCACAAGGGGGTGTGATTTCCCCCTTGCTGGCGAATGTCTACCTCCACTACGTGCTGGATGAGTGGTTTGAGCAAGACGTCAAACCACGCCTGCGCGGACGAGCATTCTCGGTGCGCTTCGCCGATGATGCCGTGCTCGCCTTCAGCAACGAAGCTGATGCCCGCAAGGTGCTGGAGGTACTGGCCAAGCGCTTTGCGCGCTTCGGCCTTACCCTGCACCCGACCAAGACTCGGCTGGTACGGTTTCGGCCACATCGCGAGCTACGGGCCGAGACCTTCGACTTCCTGGGCTTTACCTATTACTGGGGGAAGTCCCTGCGTGGACGCTGGATCATCAAGCAGAAAACGGCCAAGGACCGGTTCAAGCGAGGCCTGAAGCGAATTTCGCTGTGGTGCCGAGCCAACCGCCACCTGCCCCTGCGTGATCAGCACCGCCAACTCTGTCGAAAGGTTATGGGGCACTATGCGTACTACGGGATAACCCACAACATCGAGTCTCTGCAACGCTTCCAATACAGGGTTCAGACAACCTGGATCAAGTGGCTCAGGAGGCGATCGCAGAGAGGATGGTTCCCGTGGGAGAAGGCAAGGCAACTGTTGCTGACACTCCCGTTACCGCGAGCGAGAATCGTGCACCGAGCGTCCTTCGTGTGAACCTGACGGTTGAGGAGCCGAGTGCGTCAATCGCGCACGCTCGGATCTGTGGGGGGCCGGAACGAGCAATCGTCCGGTCTACCCGACCAATAACTCCTCTCACACATAGCCCTTGCAGCTCTCTGACCCAATTTCCAGGAGTGAAAGGTGATCGAACGTGGTGTTCAGCTGCCTCAAGGCGCAACGACGAACCTTGCACCGTACTCCTAGGTAATCCCCATCCCGATCCTCGACGGAAGATAGGGGCGATGGACGGTGACTACTCAGGCACCGCTGGCAAGCCTTCCAAGGTCGGCAACCACGGCCTCCATGGGGTCGCTGTCGCGGATCAGCAGGCGCGCCTCTCCCTGGGCATTGAAGGCGAAGACAGCGCTGGAGTGCGACACATCATAGTTCCCTTCGCTGTCTTCTTCGCCATACCCGTAGGTCACCCGATAGCGGCGTGTCAGCTTATCGAGTGCCGCTTTATCCCCCGTGAGGCCGATGAACTGGGGGCCGAAGGCGTCGGTGTAGCTATCCAGTGTCTCGGCGTCATCGCGGCGAGGATCCACCGAGACGAAGAGCACCTGGATTTCATCACGCGCGGTTTCATCCATGCGTTGGGTGGCCGCGTCGAGACGCGAAAGGGTGGTCGGACAGACATCGGGGCAATGGGTGAAGCCGAAGAACAGCAGCGTCGTCTTGCCGAGGAACTGATCGGCGCTCACCGTACTCCCGTTCTCGTCGATGAGTTCGAACGCCAGGGAAGGCATCAGCCCCGAGATATCCTTGGTCTGCCAGTCTGGATTGCTGCAGCCTGCAATCCATAGCGTCACGAATAGTGCCATGATGCATTGGCGCATCCTGCTCCCCCTACTGTGCTGTCGGCGCCACGGCGCGGAACGTGACACCCTGTCGCTGATTGCCGGCGAAATGAAGATTCACCTCGACGTCGTCACCAACGACGAGGGGGCGAACCCGCTTCATGAGCATGAGATGGTAGCCACCAGGGGCGAATTCGACCTGCTCCCCCGCCGCCAGCTCCAGTTGGGCGACGGGCTCCATGCGGGTGACGCCATCCTGATTGACACTGCGGTGCATCATGACATTACCGAAAGCGGGGCTATCCGCTCCTGTCAGGGTGACGCCCTTCTCGCTGGTATTGGTGAGGGTGAAGTAGCCTGCCGCGGGCAGGTCCCCGGGCAGGAGCCGCAACCGCGCCTCGCTGACCTCCAGTTCGGCAGCCGCCAGCGTGCCGGTCGTCGCGATCAGCAGGAGGAAAATCGAGCACCAGCGTTTCGCCAGGCGCGGCAGACTAGGGTGTGGCGTGAGAGACATCAGCGGCATCCTCCTTGCGGGCATCACGGAACAGAAAGCTGAGAATGATCAGAACCCCGATGGCACTCATCATCGTGGCCGGTACCCAAGTCAACAGGCCACCGAGGAGCTGGTCAGTCAGAGGGTCCAGCGGCCAGGCGCGCCCGCATACCTCATAGACATCGAAAATGACACTCCGGCTGAAGACGATATAGGCCCCCAGCACGATCTGCGGCGGAATCACCACCAGCAGGATGGCGATGCGCTTGCCGTAACCGAGGCCGCCCTGCTGCGGCGTGCGGCGATCCAAGATCAACCACCAGAACAGCAACCCATCCAGCGCCATGCTCCAGTTCATCACTTGATACAGGTCGGTACTCAGCATCGCATCGAAGTGGACCTCGGGAATCAACCAGAAATAGATCAGCCCGACGAACAGTACGGGAGCGATCAGTGGATGTTGAAGCGTCCGGTATACAGGGCGCAGCAGGCGCGCGACCGGCCTCCATCCTGAAAAGTGCCTGATTCGGGTCGGCAAGCCGTCTGTCAGTACCGGCAGGGGGGCGGCCAGGGCAATCAGGAAGGGGCCGGCGTGATGCAGTACCAGATGCTGTGCCCGATGGGTAAAGAACATGTACTGGGCGAGGTAGTCGTAATGGGTCTGAGTGACGCCATAGATGGTGGCGACACCCAGCAGGTAGGCAAGGACTCGACCTGCGCCTGTGGCCTCGCCTCGCCGTCGGCGCTGCCGGAGGCCACGCAGGTAGAGCACGATGGCCAGCAGGCAGGCCCCCGACCAGGCCAGCGAGAACTCCCACGGCAGCAGGTAGCCCAGAGCAACGTCGAGGTCGATAGCCCGTCCCTCCCCAGAATCGGCATGCAAACGGTGAGACTAGAAGCCCACCGCGCCATGCGGCAAGGTGGGGCTATAAACGCAACGCCAATGGTCATGTAGAGCGCTATAGATCCTGGATCATCCGCGACCGACGTCAGCGTCACGAGACTGACAAGACTCGCCATGTTGTCGTCGTCATGGCCTGCTCAGCGCGATTTCTGCGTAGATACCCTGGTAGTCTGTGTCATGCGTTTTATCCGGATCCGACGCGGGCTCCGGCTTGGGATTCAGGGCTACCATGCGACCGCTGGGGTCATCCAACAGGCCGCGAAGCTGTTCATAATCGAAGCTCCAGCCCTCGGCCTTGTGTTGGTTGAGACGGGTGATGGTCTCTACCAACGTGGACATGCTGTTCCCCTCCCCCTCCAGAGGCGGGAATGCCTGAACCAGCGGTTGCCCTTCATGCCAGCCGATCTTGATGGGCTGGTTGACGATTCGGACCTGGGTGCCGGCGGGCACGCGGTCGAAGATCGACTCGATGTCCCCAGGGAACATGCGAATACAGCCACGACTGGCACGCATGCCGATACCATCCGGCTGGTTGGTCCCATGGATCAAGTAGCCATCGAATCCAAGGATAATGGCATGGTCTCCCAGCGGATTGTCCGGGCCTGGGGGCACCACGCTGGGTGCCTCTTCACCACGTGCCCTGGCTTCACGCTGGACCGACTCGGGTGGGTACCAGGCGGGGTTCTTGATGTTCATGGTGGTCTTGGTCACACCGAGGGGCGTATCGAAGCCCTCGCGACCGATGCCGATAGGATAGGTCTCGACACGTGGCGTCTCGTCGTCATCCACCTCGGGATAATAATAAAGGCGCAGCTCGGCGATGTTGATGACGATGCCAGTGCGCTCTGCAGGGGGCAGGATGAAGCGTCCGGGTATGGTCACCTCGGCACCCTCGCCGGGAATCCAGATGCTCACGTCCGGGTTGGCGCGCACGATCTCCCTGTACCCCAGGTTGTGCCGCCTGGCGATATCGAGCAGGGTATCTTCTCGATCCTCCACCGTTATGCGGTAGGTGTCGCCGATCACATTGCCTTGTTCAGGCAGCGGATAGTGGCCGAGGGGCCAATTGTTTTCCTCCTGGGCCTGAGCAACGCCGATGAACGCAAGCCAGCCTGCCAGCGCTCCCACCAGTGTGCGTGTTCGAAGCTGCCACCATGGAGATTTCCTCGCTGTGCCAGAGTGGGATTCGGATAACGCCATCATTCTCTCCCTTTTCGGCTGGACCCTTATCATCCAGACCGACGTGTGTTGAATCGCCATCCAGGCAGCACCAGTAAGGCGGCCAACAGCCAGGTGGGCCAGCTACCGGTTCGGGTGAACGGCGTGTTTCCCACCATGGGCAGCACCTCACCGCGAAGGCTCGTCGCCTGGAACTGTGGTGCACGGGCCATGACACGGCCCTGAGGATCGACGATGGCGGTCACGCCGTTGCTGGTGGCGCGGATCAGGTACCGGCCGTTCTCCAGCGCACGCAGGCGGGCCATCTGCAGATGCTGCAGGGGGCCGATGGAGCGGCCGAACCAGGTGTCGTTGGAGACCGTCAGCAACAGCTCGGCATCGCGCGCCTGCTCGGCGACACGATCGGCATAGATGATCTCGTAGCAGATGGCGTTACCGATGGTGGTTCCGGCGGCGTGGATCGGCCCCTGAGCCTCGGCCCCGGGGGTCATGGTCGGCATGGGCAGGTCGAAGAAGGCGATGGTGTCGGCGAACAGGCGCTTCAGCGGCAGGTACTCGCCGAAAGGCACCAGACGCACCTTACGATACTGGCCCTCGGCGTTACCCAGGCCGATCACGCCGTTGTAGTTGTCGCCGCCGTCGCGCTGCAGGATGCCGGTGAGTAGGGCGGTGTCGGGCGACAGGTTGGACTGTACCCGCTCCAGTATGGGCCGCGCTTTCTCCTCGAACATCGGCAGGGCCGCCTCCGGCCAGACCATCAGGTCGAGCTCGTCGGGCTGCTTTCGTGCTAACAACGTGTAGATGTTGACCGCCTCGCGCTGGCCTTCGGGCGTCCACTTGATCGACTGAGCCAGGTTGCCCTGCAGCAGGGCGACCCGTAGCGGCTCGCCGGCCGGCGAGGTCCACTGGGACGGCAGGGCCAGGGGAGTCAGCCAGAGAGCGGCGATGGGCGCCGCGGCCCACCAGCGGCGGCGCAGGAGCTCCACGCCCAGGGTGCCTGTCAGGGCGGTGATCAGCGACAGGAAATAGACGCCGCCCACCGGGGCCCAGGCCGCCAGCGGCGAGTCCACTTGGGACGTGCCCAGCAGCAGCCAGGGAAACCCGGTAAACAGCCAGGTGCGCAGCCACTCGCTGAGTACCCAGGCGCCGGCGAAGCTGAGGAAGGCCAGGCGTGGGCCCGTGACGCGGCGATAGAGCCAGAAGGGCACGGCATAGAACAGCGCCAGGCTGGCCACGAACACACCGGTGAGGAAGAGCGCCAGGAGCGCCCCCGTATCGCCATAGTCGTGGATCGCGACGAAGACCCAGGAGGTACCGGAGCCGAACAGGCCCACGCCATAGCACCAACCGCGGAGGGCGGCTTGAGCGGGTGTCAGGGCATGGATGCCGACATAGACCAGGGCCACCGCCACCGGGCCCAGCCACCACAGCGTGAAGGGCGCGGCACTAAGGGTGGTCAACCCTCCGGCGGTCAGGGCCAGCAAACAGCCGAGGACCGGAGAGAGCCGTCCGAAAAGCGTCATGTCCCGGACTGGCGGGTTCTGTGCATCCATGCCGTCACTCGGACAACCTGGGGGAGGGACGTTCATGCAAGGCCGCCATCGCAAAGGTAATGACACCCAGGAACAGGGCGATATCCGCCAGGTTGAAGGCGGGCCAGTGCCACTCTCGCCAGTAGATGTCCAGGTAGTCCACCACATACCCTCGCGCCAGGCGGTCGATGCCATTACCCAGCGCGCCACCCAGCATCAAGCTGTACCCCAGCGCCTCCAGGCGGGGCCTGGGCCTGCACAACAGGAACGTCAGCACGATAGCCGCTATTCCTGTCAGGCAGAGGAAGAGGTAGCGCTGCCAGCCACCTGAATCGGCGAGGAAGCTGAAGGCCGCCCCCGTGTTCCACCAGTGACCCCAGTTGAAGAATGGGGTCAGCGGGATGGTCTGGCCATACGGCATCAGCGCCTGCACCAGTCCCTTGATGACCTGGTCGGCCAGGCCGACCATAACGGCCAGTGCCAACCAGTAGCGGCTCTGCGGCGCCATCGCTATCCGTTTCGTTCTCATGACGTGGCTGCCTGGTAGCGCGGGCTTGCCGAGCCGCTCATGGCGGTCCCTGGTGAGAAGCGATAGCCCAGCAGCCGCATGGCGTTCAGGGTCACCAGCACGGTGGCACCGGTATCCGCCATCACCGCGATCCACATGCCGGTGATGCCCAGCGCCGTGGTCACCAGGAAGATAGCCTTCAGGCCCAGCGCCAGGGCGACGTTGGTCTTGACGTTGCGCAGCGTGGCCCTAGACAGGTCGATCAGCTCGGCGATGCCGGTGACGCGGTTCTTGAGCAGGGCCGCATCCGCCGTTTCCAGTGCCACGTCGGTGCCGCCGCCCATGGCGATGCCGACATCGGCCGCCGCCAGTGCCGGGGCATCGTTGATCCCGTCGCCCACCTTGCCGACCGGCCCGCGTCCGGTGGCCTGCCATTGCTGCACGCGCCGGGCCTTGTCCTCGGGCATCAGCTCGCCATGGGCCTCGATGCCCAGCGAGCCACCGATGGCAGCGGCGGTACGCGCATTGTCACCACTGAGCATGACGGCCTCGACGCCGAGACGTGACAGGGCGGCGAGCCCCTCCCGGGCGTCCTCACGCGGCTCATCGCGAACGGCGATCAGTCCCAGGGGACGCTCGCTCTCGACCAGCAGGGCGAGACTCTTGCCGGCACCCTCCAGCTCGGCGATCCGGACGTTCAGGTCATGATCCAGCGTGACTCGCTCGGCCAGGTGGCGAGGCGTGACCAGGCCCAGCTCGCGCCCCTCGACCCGGCCGGCGACGCCCAAGCCCGACAGGGCGCGGCTCTCGCTGGCCAGGGGAAGCGACAGGCCCTGTTGCTGCGCATGGGCGAGGATGGCCGTGGCGATGGGATGGCTAGAATCACGTTCCATCGCGGCTGCCAGCCTCAGGATCTCGTTTTCGCCCTGGCCGGTGGCCCAGTCCTCCACGTCTGTGACACGGGGAGTGCCGGCGGTGAGGGTGCCGGTCTTGTCCAACGCCACCGTGCGCAGCTTGCCCAGCTGTTCGAGTACCGCGCCGCCCTTGATCAGCAGGCCCCGCCGGGCGCCCGCCGAGAGGCCGGCAGCGATCGCCGCGGGGGTCGAGATCACCAGGGCACAGGGGCAGGCGATCAACAGCAAGGCCAGGGCGCGATAGACCGATTCCGACCAGGCCATGGTCGAGACCAGCGGCGGCACCACCGCCATCAGCAGGGCGAGCCCCACCACCGCCGGCATGTAGTAGAACGCGAAGCGATCGATGAAGCGCGCCACCGGCGCCTTGGCGGCCTGGGCCTCTTCCACCAGGCGGATCACCCGGGCGATGGTGTTGTCCTCGGCGCCGCGGGTTACCTCCACCTCCAGGGCGGCATCGAGGTTGACCGTGCCGGCAAAGACGTCGTCCCCCGGGGCACGCGAGCGGGGCACCGACTCCCCGTTGATCGGTGACTCATCCAGGTCGGATTCGCCGGTCAGAATACGCCCATCGCAGGGCACGCGGTCGCCCGGTCGCACCAGGACTCGCTGCCCAGGCGTGAGCGAGGCGGCCGAGACCTCACGAGTATCCCCATCCTCCATCAGCCTCGCCGTGGACGGCGTCAGGTCCGCCAGGGCCGAGATGCTGCGTCGCGCCCGTGAGGCGGCCACGCCCTCCAGCAGTTCGCCCACGGCGAACAGGAAGACCACCACCGCCGCTTCGGCGGCGGCGTCGATAGCCAGGGCGCCCAGGGCGGCGATGCTCATCAGCATCTCGATGGTGAAGGGGTTGCGCATCTTCAGTGCGCCCCAGGCGCCCTGTGCGATGGGCACCAGACCCACCAGGGTGGCGGCGACGAAGGGCCAGCCTCCCAGTACCGGCCAGGTCATGCGAAGGACCAAGGCCAGAGCCAGCAGGCCCCCCGTGACGAGCACCAGGCGTCCTTTCGCGGTCTGCCACCAGGGCGCTGGGGGGGTATCTGACCCATCCTTCTCGGTATCGGCGGCAAGCCGGTAGCCAAGCTCGTTAAGGATCCGTTCGATCGTCTGGTGAGACGGGGCCGAGTGTGGTTGGGGGTGTACGGTGACCGACCCGGTCACCGAACTGGCCGATACCGCCTCGATGCCCTCCAGGCGGCCCAGCGCGGCTTCGACCTTGCGCTCGCAGCCACCACAGTCCATGCCTTCGACTCGTAGCGTGAAGCCCACTGACGTTGCCGTGGATGTCGAATTTTCCATGGTGACACTCCTGGCGATGGGTTATCTTCTGAAGGATAAACCTTGTAGCAACTATAGATTCAAGCCATTCAGGAGGGCTTCAGGATGGCGGAGACGAGCGATGCAATCGGCATCGGCGAACTGGCCCGGCGTGCCGGCTGCAAGCCCGAAACGGTTCGCTATTACGAGAGCATCGGGCTGGTGAGCGACGCGACACGTACCGAGGGCGGTCAACGCCGCTACGGAGAGGAGGCCGTCAGGCGGCTGACCTTCATTCGCCATGCTCGGGACTTCGGCTTCTCGGTGGAAGCGGTGCGTGAACTGCTGGCCATGTCAGACCAGCCCGACATGCCGTGTCAGGAGGTCGACGCCATTGCCAAGCACCACCTGGAGGAGGTCGAGTCGCGGTTGCAGCGGCTCTCCGCACTGCGTGACGAGCTCAAACGGATGGTCAGCCAGTGTGCCGGGGGGAAGGTCGAAAGCTGCCGGATCATCGAAGTGTTGAGCGATCATCAGCTTTGTATCAGCGACCAGGCCCACGGAGGCGCTCACGACCTGGGGTAGGCGCCTGGAAGGGTCGGCAAGCTAGCCCAGCGAGACATCCAGGAACAGCATGAGTACCAACCCCACCGAGAGCCCCAACGTCGCCTTGTTCTGGTGGCCACTTCGGTGGGTCTCGGGAATGATCTCATGGCTGATGACATAGAGCATGGCGCCGGCGGCGAAGGCCAGCCCCCAGGGGAGCAGCACTTGTGACATGCTGACGACTCCCGCACCTAGCAGGCCACCCAGCGGCTCTACCAGCCCGGTGAGGGAGGCAATGGTCCAGGATCGCCAGCGTGAATAGCCTTCACCCAGCAGTGCCACTGCCACCGCCAGGCCTTCCGGCGCATTCTGCAGGCCGATACCGATGGCAAGGGGAAGTCCCCCTTCGCTTCCCCCTGCTCCAAAAGCCACACCAACCGCCAGACCCTCTGGCAGGTTGTGGATCGTGATGGCAATGATGAACAGCCAGATTCGGCGAAGCGATGCTGCCTGTGGCCCTTCACGCCCCTGCTCGAAATGCTCGTGGGGGAGTCGCTCATTCAGCAGGGCGACCAGCCCCATCCCCATCAGTATCGACGCGCAGGCAATGACGGCAGGCAAGACGCTACCGCCATAGCGCAGTCCAGAGGCTTCCAGGGAGGGAATGATCAGTGAAAAGAAGGACGCCGCCAGCATGACACCGGCGGCGAATCCGAGTGCCAGGTCGCGAATGGCACGATCGGGCGCCTTGCTGATCAGGATAGGTAGCGCTCCGATCGCGGTCATCGAACCGGCGGCAAGACTACCCAAAAACCCCAGCGTGACTGGAGAGACACCTTCCATAGACCCTTCCCCTTTGGAGGGTTGGTACTGCAGGGAATGTTGAGTCACACGACGATAGCCATTACATGGCCACCGCTGCGTCTCATACAACAAGCCAGCCTGGCGGCCTATCGATTATCCAAGGCGACCAGACCAGACGTACCGATGGCTTTTTTCAGACGACCACGAGCCTCGAAGAGCGCGCTTCGATAATCCTGGGGTGTCGGTGACTCCCCCAGAATGATGCGCTGCCCCTCCTCCAGGGGATCGACAGGTCGGTCACCCACTCTCACTTCGTAGTGCAGGTTGGGCCCCGTGGTGAGTCCGGAGGCCCCGACTTCACCCAGCGTGTCGCCGGCATTGATGGCGTCCCCGACCGACAGGCCGGAGGCGAAGCGACTGAGATGCGTATAGCGACTGAGAGTGCCCCTCTCGTGCTCTACCTCCACGACACGACCATAACCTCCCCGGCGACCGACGAAGGAGACCCGCCCCGGCGCCGTCGCCATGACTGGGGTGCCGCGAGGGGCGGCAAGGTCGACGCCGTCATGACGACGTACCCCACCGTAAACGGGATGGCGTCGATTGCCGAAGGCGGACGTCAGGCGTGCGCCGAGCACCGGGAACCGCTTCGTCTCCACAAGGCTACCGTCCTTGAAGAGCATCACGGTGGCTCTCTGGTCCGTCGGCCATACCATCTCCAGTCGTGCCGACGGGTCAGCCAATCCCATATAGGTCAGACGGGGAGGCCCGACTCGCGTGCTATCCTCTCGGCGATCCTCTTCCCACAGTAACTGCAGGCGCTCCGCGCCCGAGATATCTCGGGCTGTGTCCATGAGTCCGCCTAGCAGCACCTCGAGGTCCATGGCGAAACGCGTGGGTATCCCCTCTGCCGCCAAGGCGGCATAAAGTGACGTTTCGATGTCCACTTCACGGCCCAGAGTCAGGGTGTCGAGACGAGGCGGGACAATCCGCGTCGACGGCCGCTCCCCCAGTGTAACGACGTATTGAATACCCGAGTCACGCTCGATGGCCACCGACACCGGCTGTCCGGTCGTCAGAGAGGTGACAGTGAGACGGTCTCCAGGCCGCAAGCGTCTTGGGTCGAACCTCTCCGCCAGCGATGTCGACGCTTGGGTGCGCGTCTCGGCATTCACGCCAAGCTGCTGCAGCAGTGCGTTCAGGGTATCCCCAGGCGCCACGGTTAGCTCCTGGGCGACGCTCTCGGGTGGCTGAACGGCCAAGGGCGCTGAGCCCCTCTGTGTGAGAGCCTGTGCCCTGGTCGATGCCGGTTCGCTCGGGGATAGCAAGGTGTTCTCTTGCCAATGGGCCTCGGCCAGCAGAGGGCCCAGACCCACCAATCCTAGCAGCAACCAGCGCCGTGTCATGACGCATCGTCCTCGCCAGCGACCTCGGTCACCTCACGATTGACGGCGTCGACCAGTTCCTGCATGCCGAAGGGGTCCAACAGCTCACCATTGACGAAAAAGGTCGGCGTCTGGCGGATCTGGTTGGCCTTGACGTCTTCCTTGTCCTGGTCAATGACCGCTTGTACCTCGGGGGAGTCAAGTTGTTCCTCTGCTGCAGCCCTGTCCAGACCGGCCTCGCTGGCGATATCCAGAATAGCGGCCTCATCGAAGCTGCCATGAGCCGCCCACTGGCTCTGCCGGGCCAGCAACGCCTCCAGCACCGGCTGGAAGACGTCCTGGCGCCTGGCGACTTCCAGCACGCGAATGGCGGTATCGGACAGGTCTCCGTGGAAGGGCGTGTAGCGCACCACCAACCGCACCTGGTCGGGATACTCTTCCTGGATGCGCTTGGTCAGCGGATAGAAGGCACGGCAGGCCTCACAGGCCGGGTCGAAGAACTCCACGATGGTCACCGGCGCTTCTTCCGGCCCCAGAACAGGCGAGTGTGAGCGCACCAGAGAGTTTTCGGCCTGAGCGCCATCCTGGCTGGCCGCCTCGGCGCCCATGCCCAACAACGAGGGTCTCGCTACGATCACGATGAGGGCGGTCAGCATCAACGCGCCAACCAGGATAAACGTCGCTTTTTTGTACATTGACTTCTCCAATTCAAGTGGTTAAACGGAAAGCAAGACCAGAGGACTGCTGAGTGGATCTCAACCGCTGTTGGGTGCCTAAGTCGGCGAATAGTGGCGTGTTATCCATGCCCATAAAGATTGGCTCCCTGATGCGCATGATCAATATGCTCGAATTCCAAGCTGGAGTGGCCAATGTCAAAGCGCGCTTTCAGTTGCGCCTTGATATCCGCCTTGATCGCCTCGAGCTGCTGCCAGCCTGCTTCCGTCGTCACCACGTGGCAATCAAGTGCGGCGGTATTCTCCTGCATTTGCCATAGGTGAACATGATGCACATCCTCAACCCCTTCGACGCTGCGCAGGAGATCAATGACTGATTGACCATCGACATCGGGAGGCGAGCCCAGCATCAGTGTCCGGATAGGGGTACCTATTTCCGTAAAGGCAAGATAGAGAATATAGAGTGCAATACCGATCGTGATCGCGGGGTCTACCCAGCGCATATCGTATAGCAGAATCAGCGAGCCCCCAATGATCACAGCGATGGACGCAAACGCATCAGACAGGTTGTGCAGGAAGAGAGCCCGAATGTTGACACTATGTTTTTGCATCGACCAGGTGAGCAAGGCCGTTAGCGCATCGACAAGAAGAGCGACAATCCCGATGATGACGACTATCCAGCCTTGAATCTCTGGCGGGTCGATCATGCGCATCACGCCTTCATAAATTAGATAAAACCCAACAAGAATGAGAGTAGTGTAGTTGATCAGCGCTGCGACAATCTCGATTCGTCCATAGCCAAACGTCATCTGAGAGTCAGGTGGTCGCCTCGCGATCTTGCGGGCAGCAAAGGCAATGACAAGGGCAGCCATGTCGGAAAAATTATGCAGCGCATCCGCGATCAGCGCGAGGCTTCCCGCCAGGATACCCCCCACTATCTGAGCAACGGTCAATATCCCGTTGGCCCAGATGGCGATGCTCACCCGACGGTCACCAGAGGTGGGGTCAAGGTGGGGATGATCGTGATGATGTCCCATGCGTCATCCTTGTGGTGTCACCTGGAGACCCGGCAGTATAAAACCTATAGCAACTCAAGCTTCAAGCCCGAATTCTAATGAAGACCGAGCCAAGGCTAAGCGTATGGAACTTTGCATAGTGGGCGCTGTACCAGACATGGTTACCATCTCCCATGCCCCGGAAGGAGCCCATTGTGATACCTAAGCCTCACCCGCACACCTGGCTGATGAGCCTAGCTTTACTCTTGATGCTGGCGACGCCAGCCCTCGCCGAACCACGGCTGCCAGACTTCACAGAGTTGGTCGACAAGGCCGCGCCAGCCGTCGTCAACATCTCCACCTCACAGGAGATCGAGAGGTCCATGACATCCTCTCGGCAGTTTGGGGGGCAGGAGGTGCCGGAGATCTTTCGAGAGTTCTTCGGCGACCGCATCCCGATGCCACCCGGCGGTGCGCCCAATCGCAATGAGGAGCCACGTCAGTCACTGGGATCGGGCTTCATCTTCGATGAAGACGGCTACATCATGACCAACGCCCACGTGGTCAAGGACGCCGATAAGATCCTGGTGCGCCTGAATGGCCGGCGTGAGCTCGAGGCTGAGCTGGTCGGTGCTGATGAAAAAACCGACGTGGCGGTCCTCAAAGTCGAGGCGGACAATCTGCCGACCCTGGAGCTCGGTGAGTCCACCGATCTCAAGGTCGGCCAGTGGGTCGCCGCCATCGGCTCCCCCTTCGGCTTCGATCACTCGGTGACGTCCGGGATCATCAGCGCCATCAACCGCACCCTGCCTCAGGACGTCTATGTCCCCTTCATCCAGACCGACGTGGCGATTAATCCGGGTAACTCCGGAGGACCGCTCTTCAACCTGGATGGTGAAGTCGTGGGCATCAACTCCCAGATCTTGACCCGCAGCGGTGGCTACATGGGCCTCTCCTTCGCCATCCCCATCGATGTAGCACTGGATGTCGCCAACCAGCTGCGCGAAGAGGGTTACGTGAGCCGCGGCTGGCTGGGGGTCAGCATCCAGCCGGTGTCCAAGGACCTGGCGGAGTCCTTCGGCATGGAACAGGCCGAGGGTGCCTTGATCGCCGAGCTTGAGCCCGGCAGCCCTGGGGCGGAAGGCGGCCTCAAGGCCGGTGATGTCATCCTTGAGGTGAACGGCCAGGAAGTGGACCACTCCACCACGCTGCCGCGCCTGGTCGGTCAGACGAGTCCGGGGGAAGAGGTCGAGCTCAGGGTGCTGCGCGATGGTCAGCAGGAGACCATCACGGTGGAAGTTGGCGAGTGGCCGGATGCCGGTGCCGATCAGGCCGAGGGCGACCCGGTGCGCCTCGGGATCGTGGTTCAGCCGCTGAGTAGCATGGAGAAGCGCCGGCTTGGCATTGATCACGGGGTGCGCATCGCCAAGGTCGATCCGACCGGCCATGCCGCTGCCGCCGGCATTCGCCCCGGCGATGTGCTGGTCAGCCTGGGCCAGCAACCGATAGAGAGCCCGGAACAGCTGACGGAGTTGCTTACCAACCTGCCGGACGACCAAACGGTGCCGGTTCTTCTCAACCGCGACGGCCGTGCCTATTTCGTGGCCCTGCGAGTGGGCAATGGTGACTGACCGCGACTGAGTAGCGTTCAATACATCAGCACAGCGGCGCCCTGGCGAGTAGGATCGCTGGGGCGCTTCTTCAGAATCTCGTGCATTCTAATGCGCAGCTAGGTGGCCTACTCATTAAAAGAGTACCGCCAACCATCCGGCGGTGTTTTAGTTCAATTTTTTGTGCCCCAATGGCTGATTTCTTGTCAAGCTCCCACGCCACAGGGCACGTTCCTGCAAAGCCATGGTTCAAGCAACATCGAGGCCTTCCCAGGGCCCAATGTAGGCGTGATTTTGCTATGTTGTTGCCGTTTTGATCTCTCCCTTTTTGGTAAAGATCAACCCCAACTATGTGCTGGATGAGTGGTTATAAAAAACCTTAAACCATGACTGATAAGATGCGTACTCTCGGGGCATTTAGCCGATGATGCCGCGCTTTATTTGAACAATGAAGCCGATATCTTCGAGGTGCTTTAGGTACTCCCCAGGCGTTTCTCGCTACGGCTTTACTTTGCATATAACCCAGTTCCGGCCGCGACCGGGCAACATGCGATCCCACCAGCAGTTCCTGTATCGGTTGCGGCTGGTGCGGGTGAAGTGGCTGAGATGCCGTCCTAGCGAGCCTACGCCTCGTGGGCAAAACCGGACCAGCTGTTCCAGCTACTGCTCTTACCTGCTGCGCGGATCATGCAGCCGTGCTGAGCCTTCAGCGAAAGTGAAGTGATGATTGAAGAGCCGAGTGCGCTAATCCGAGCGCGATAAACTACAATGCTTATCAGAAGCATCCTTGTTCACCTTAGAGCGATAAGCGATGACAGGACGGCGTTTCGACCGCCGGGGTTTCCTCAAGGCGGGGGGCTGGGGCCTGATGTCAGCGATAGGCCTGTCGTCGGCCCGCGCAGCCACCGTTTCGGCATCAGTGACGACCTCTTCCTCCCCTGCCGGAAGCCACGGGGCTATGACGGGCAACATGATCACCCAAGGCGAGGTCGACCATGCACGCAATGGCTTCGATCCGACCGCCATGCTCACCGACTGGGATACCGGCAGGGTCAGCCGGCTGGCGAACGGGCAACGGCTGCGCGAGTACACGATCACCGCCATCGACAAGGAGATCGAGATCGCACCAGGGCTCTTCTTCCCGGCCTGGACCTACAATGGTCGGGTGCCGGGGCCGTCGCTGAGGGCCACCGAGGGCGACCGGATACGCATTCGCTTCGTCAACGCCGGCAGCCATGTGCACACTCTGCACTTCCATGGCATCCACTCGGCGCGGATGGATGGCGTGCCAGGCGCCGGCGAGGTAGCACCTGGGGAAGCCTTCACCTACGAGTTCGATGCCGAGCCCTTCGGCTGCCACCTGTATCACTGTCATTCGTTGCCGTTGAAACGCCATATCCACAAGGGTCTGTACGGTGCCTTTATCGTCGACCCGGATCCGCAACGGCATCCCGAGCATGAGCCGGCGGCTCGCTCACGCCTACTGGGCAGTGAGGCGAACGCGCGCTGGCAGGAGTTCGTGATGGTGATGAATGGCTTCGACACCAATTTCGACGAGGAGAACGAGATCTACGCGGTCAACTCGGTGGCGCATGCCTACGTGAATCGGCCCATTCGCCTCGAGCGGGCTCGCCCGGCACGGATATACCTGATTAACGTCACCGAGTTCGATCCAGTGAACTCCCTGCACCTGCATGCCAACTTCTTCGATTACTACGATCATGGCACGACCCTGACGCCGACCCTCAGGACCGTGGATACGGTGATGCAGTGCCAGGCGCAGCGGGGCATCCTGGAATTCTCCTTCGCCGACCACGAGCCGGGGCAGTACATGTTCCATGCCCACCAGAGCGAATTCGTGGAACTCGGCTGGATGAGTCTGTTCGAGGTGGTCTGATGCACCCGCGACTGTGGTTCTCGTTGCTGCTCCCCCCGCTGATGCTCGGCTTGGCGCTCCTGTGGTTCCAGATGACGCAGCCACTCGAATGGCTCGGCGTATCGCCACCGCCGCTCGAGGAACTGACCGTCGAGCGCACCATCATCGACGACGACGGCCTCGCCCTGAAGGTACGCGCGGGGGGATCGGAACCCATGCGCATCGCCCAGGTGCAGGTCGATGGTGCCTACTGGCGCTTCCACCAGGAGCCAGCTGGTGAGCTGTCCAGGGGGCAGGCCGCATGGCTGCAGATCCCCTATCCCTGGGTGGAGGACGAACTGCACGAGGTCACCCTGGTCACCGGCACAGGGGTCACCTTCGGGCACACCATCGAGGTGGCGGAGCCAACCCCACAGCCGAGCATCGAGCAGTTGTCCGGCTATGGCGTGCTCGGCCTCTTTGTGGGGGTCCTGCCGGTGGCGCTGGGCATGTGCCTGTTGCCGGCGCTACAGCATGCCGGCGCGAAGGGGTTCCAGTTCACCTTGGCCCTGACCTTGGGGCTGCTGGCCTTCCTGCTGGTGGACACCCTCGAGGCCGGGCTCGAACTCGCGGCCGAGGCGGCGTCGCTGTTCCAAGGGCCGGCCCTGGTCTGGCTGACGGCGCTGGTCGCCTTCCTGGCGCTGCTGGGGGTGGGGCGGCGCCACGGCCTGCCTCCGGAGGGTCGCATTCTGGCGTGGTATATCGCGCTGGGCATCGGGCTGCACAACCTGGGCGAGGGCCTCGCCATCGGTGGCGCCTTCGCCGCTGGTGCCGGGGCGCTGGGCACCTTCCTGGTGATCGGTTTTACGCTGCATAACCTGACCGAAGGCGTCGCCATCGCTGCTCCCCTGACGCGCCTGTCCATACCTGCCTGGATGTGGGTCGGACTAGTGGCCCTGGCCGGCTTGCCCGCGGTACTCGGCACTTGGCTGGGGGCCTATGCCTTCGCACCGCATTGGTCGGCGCTGTTCCTGGGGCTGGGAGCCGGCGCCATTCTACAGGTCTGCGTCGAAGTCGCAGATTATCTACGGCGAACCGCCGTGGCTGAGGCGATGTCGCCAGTCTCCGGCATTTCAGTGCTGGGTGTCACGGCCGGGGTCGGGATCATGTACGCCACGGCACTGCTCGTGCAGGTGTGACCTCGGGGCCACCTGTCCACTGATCGCCTCATTACACGAGGTTCGATCAACGGGGAGCAGCGACTCCCCAGAAATTGAAGGGTATAAGGAATACCTGGTTGATGTATTTTTTATTGCAAAAAAAAGGGTATCCGGATTAATTGGTTGATAGCTGCTTGGTTTACAAGGTATATCCACAGAGCACCACGGAATAGAGGAGCAAGGGCCTCACCCCGCCGCGAGCCGATGTGCCGTTTCTTTGAGGTGGCTTCCAATCTCATCAATCGCCCTTCTACCTCGCCTGTTATGACGCCCCGACGCCGGCCTCGCTCACCGGGTCATGAACAGCAGCAGAATCAAGTGACCGAGGCGATGGCTTAGCCGATGGACCATGACAAGCAAACCAGCATGACAGCGAAAACCGTGGGAAGCCCCAAAATTCGGAAAAAACGTATTCTAAGCTCCGGTCGATTCTCAGCGTTCTGCGGGCGTAGGTAGTTAGGGTGATCGCTGGGAATGTACTGGTTTTATCAAGCTAAATGCTCATAGAGAACGATCGCACCCACAAAGACTAACACTGTGCCGCCTACAATCTCTGCCCAGCGCCCGACGAGCGTGCCGATAGCCCTTCCAAGCAGCACGCCGACAGTCACCATGGTCATTGTGGCCAAGCCAATGGCCAGCGAAGCGACAAGAATGTTGATCTCAATAAATGCCAAACTCACACCCACTGCTAGAGCATCGATGCTGGTGGCAATGGCGGTGACCATCAGGAGTAACAGGGAATGCTGTTTGGTTTTCTCGGCCTCTTCCTCAGGCACCTTGAAACCGTTGTACATCATGTATAAACCGAGGATTAGCAGCAGCGTGAAGGCAATCCAATGGTCCCAGTTCTCGATAAATTGCGAAGCGGCCTGGCCGACCAGCCAGCCGATGACGGGCGTAGTTGCTTCGACAATTCCGAAGATCATACCCATGCGCAGAGCTTCGGTAATGTGTGGCTTGTCTAGGCTCGATCCTTTACCGACAGCGGCGGCAAAGGCATCTGTAGACATGGCAATAGCGAGCATTACCAGTGAGAACGGATTCATAAACACTTCCAGCCGGGCATAGAGTCCATGGCATCTCCACACGCCCGGCTTTGACGTGGGTATACCGATGGTCTCGCCAACCGAAGGTGTCCGTACCACGGCAAGTTACCGAGTATGTTGATACGGACGCTTCTGAGCGGTTCAGAAGCAGGCTACTCCCCAAAGGGTGCGAACATTATCAGGTCGAGATAAGGCGAATCAAGCGGCGCCACTGTTAGCAGGGCTGCTCAGCGCAGCCCTGTGAACCGCCTTGGCTTTCTCGGAGACCCGTTGGTTTCAGTCAGGCCGCCTTCTTGGCCTGACCCTGCTGCTCATAATACAGATCTTCTCGCTCGGCCGGTGGCATGTTGCCCGGCTCCAGGAGCCGCCGGTGGTTGAACCAGTCGACGGCATATTCAATCGGCCGTTGCAACATCTCGATATTGGAGGTGTTGCATGGGACGATCACCTGGCTGGGGCGCTGAACAGACGGGGGCACCGATGCGTTCGCCTGGCGGTCCGGACGTCAATCTGCGGGATACCAAGCGCGCGTTCTGGAGACGAATTACCAAGAGGCTATCGAGTGAGGAGGCAGCCGTGTAGTTTATCGCAGCCAACAGTCCCGCTGGACGCGGGGCGGTGCACGGTCAGGTTGAGTCTCGTCTCACGGCCTTTATGCTCGTAGTACCTCAATGGGGTAAACAGCAGCATCCGGTAGATCGGCTCGACCATGTACGACGCCCGGTGACCAACGATGAAGTCGAGCATCTCTTGCCGCGGCGATCGAACTCCACCTAGGCAAAATAGGCAGACGCCTCGCGAAGTATCCCGTTGGCTTGCCCCAACTCTCGGTTCTCACGCTCCAGCGCCTCGATTCGCTCACGCTCTGACGTCGTGGTGCCTTCACGGCGACCCGAATCACACTCGGTCTGCCGGGCCAGCTACGCAGCGTTTCCGGTGTCCAGCCGATCTTGGGGGCGATAATACCGATGGCCACCCACTGGCAGGGGTAGTCGGCCTCGTGATCGAAGACCATGCGGACCGCGCGCTCACGGACTTCAGGGGAGTATCGCTTTCATGTGCTTATGGTTCCATTCTCTCAAGGTTTGGAGTCTCCGGGAATCCCGGTACGGTTCGCTCAATCTCAGCCCGTTCACCCGGCACAGCATGACAACTGCGTCACGTCTTTGGTAAAAGTCTGGGCACAGAGCTTGATGCCTTCCACCATGGTGAGGTAGGGGAACAGTTCGTCGCCGATGGCCTGCACCGTCATGCGCGCGCGCAGCGCCAGAACCGCCGTCTGGATCAGCTCGCCGGCTTCGCCGGCCACCGCCTGTACCCCCAGCAACCGCCCCGTGTCGCGTTCGGCCACCAGCTTGATGAACCCACCGGTGTCGAAATTGACCAGCGCACGTGGCACGTTCGCCAGCTCGAGCACGCGGGACTCTACGCTGAAGCCCTGCTCCAGTGCTTCGGCTTCCGTCAGGCCGACGGTGGCCACCTGGGGGTCGGTGAAGATCACCGCCGGCATGGCACTGAGGTCCAGGGTGGCCTCGCCGCCGGTCATGTTGATCGCGGCGCGGCTACCCCCGGCGGCGGCGACGTAGACATACTCCGGCTGATCGGTGCAGTCACCGGCGGCATACAGGCCCGGTACGGTGGTCTGCAGATGCTCATCCACCAGAATCGCGCCACGCGCGGTCTCCACGCCGATGCTCGCCAGGTTCAGGGCCTCGGTGTTGGGTGTGCGGCCACTGGCCACCAGCAATTGCTCCGCCTGCAGGGTCCCGGCGTGGGTCTGCAGGGTGAACAGCTGGCCGTCGTGGCTCACTTCGCTGGCCTGTGTCTGCTTGAGGACCTCGATGCCCTCACGGCGAAACGCCGCTTCCACGGCCTCACCCACCGCCGGGTCTTCCTGGGACAGCACTCGGCTGCGGGCCAGCACAGTGACCCGGCTGCCCAGACGGGCGAAAGCCTGGGCCAGTTCCAGGGCCACCACCGAGGCCCCGATCACGATCAGCCGCTCGGGAAGGGTGTCCAGTTCCAGCGCACTGGTGGACGTGAGATAGGGGGTCTCGGCCAGCCCCGGCACCGGCGGTTCTGTCGGACGAGCGCCGGTGCCGATGAAGGCGCGATCGAAGCGGACGGTCTGCGCGCCGCCCTCATTCAGCTCGACCGTCAGGCTGCGGGCATCGACGAACCGGGCCTCGCCATGCAGGACCGTGATGGCCGGGTGGTCGCGCAGAATCCCCGCGTACTTGGCATCACGCAGTTCCTCGACACGCCCCAGCTGTTGCCTGAGCAGCTGTGCCCGGTCCACCACCGGTGCCTGGGCGCTCAAGCCGGCATCGAAGGGGCTCTCCTTTCGCAGATGCGCAATATGCGCCGCGCGGATCATGATCTTCGAGGGCACACAGCCGGTATTGACACAGGTACCGCCGAGAGTGCCGCGTTCGATCAGGGTGATCCGGGCGCCGCGTTCGGCGGCCTTCAGGGCCGCCGCCATGGCAGCGCCGCCACTGCCGATCACCGCGATGTGCGGGGCGTCTTCATCACGGCCCTTGGAAACCGATGCGCCTGTCGGGGAGGGTGTTTCACTGTTGGCCAGTCGGGCCTGATAGCCAAGTCGGGTCACGGCGAACGTCAACGCCGAGGCCGGTGTGCCCGGATCAACGGCTACCGATGCCGTCCCCTGAGGATAGGAGACCTCCACCGACTGTACGCCGGGCAGCTTCTCCAAGGCTTCCCTGACATGATCCGCACAGCGGTCACAGGTCATGCCACTCACGTTGAGTTCAATCATCACGTTTCTCCGAGTCTTTATGAGTAAAGCCGGCATCCTGCTTCCGCTTGTGGTGTCGCGCGTAGAGAGGCAAGCCGATGACGATGGCCAGGGCCAGGGCAGCGAAGAGCACGTAGTCGAGATAGCCTGTCAGCGCGGCCAGGCCCGCCGTGCCGGACAGAATCAGGACTATTGGCACGGCGCAACACAATCCCATCAGCATGCTGCCAAGCACGACGTTTGAAAATTTCCTCGGACCTTTCACACTTATTCCTTCACCGTCGAGGGATAACCTACATTGGCCGTGGCCTGGAGCAGGGCCTCAACCGTGGTCTTGGCATCATCGAAGGTGACCACGGCCTCACGATCCGGATAGCTCACGTCGATTTGCGAGACGCCGTCCACCTTGTTGAGTGCAGCCTTGACGGTGATCGGACAGGCGGCGCAGGTCATGCCCGGTACTGAGAGCGTCACGGTCTGCAGGGCCGCCATGGCGGGAGAGCTGAGCAGGGCGAGTATCGCGATGAGGGCGAAACGAGCTTTCATGGAGAACCTCCTCTCAATAGAACCAGGGCAAGGTGTAGGGAAAGACCAGCGCAGTCAGTACCAGTAGCGACACAATCCAGAACATGACCTTGTAGCCCGTCCTGACGCGTGGCACGGCACAAAGCTCACCTGGCTGGCACTTTTCCACTGGCCGGAAGATCCGGCGCCAGGCGAAGAACAGTGCCACCAGCGCCATACCGACGAAGAGTGGGCGGTAGGGTTCCAGGGCCGTCAGGTTGCCGATCCAGGCGCCGGAAATCCCCAGCATGATCAGCACCAGCGGGCCGAGGCAGCAGACCGAGGCAAGGAGGGCAGCAAGCCCACCGGCAGCCAGAGGCCCTTTCCCCGTTTTCGATGTAGACATTGCGCTTGCACCTTTCATGACCTTGTTTACTGGGATAAGGTTACATCCGTAGTCAGATACGGAGTCAAGCGTCATGAAGAGACAGGGGGATAGAGTAGCGGGCACTATGACCATTGGTGGCCTGGCCAAGGCGGTTGGCGTCAATGTCGAGACCATCCGGTATTATCAGCGCCGTGGGCTACTCTCAGAGCCCGAACGTCCTGCCGGCAGTATTCGCCGCTATGGCACAGCCGACGTCGCGCGGCTGACCTTCGTCAAAACCGGGCAGCGGCTGGGCTTCAGCCTGGACGAGATTGCCGAGCTGTTGCGATTGGAGGATGGCACTCATTGCCAGGAGGCCAGCACCCTCGCCGAGCATAAACTGCGGGATGTCCGTGAGAAGGTCGCCAGCCTCCAGCGTATCGAGCGGACACTGGACGAACTTGTACAGGCGTGTCATGAACAGGAGGGAAGTATCACCTGCCCGCTGATTGCGTCCTTACATGAGGGCTCGATCACAGGGGAACAGCGGCTCCCCAGAAATTGAAGCCAGCGAACCGCGGAACTTTCGGTAGATAGCCCGTCTCCATTCGCTGGATACGGAAGCCAGCGTGCTCGATGAGCTCGGGGATGGCACGGTTGAGATGGCAGCCCCCCGCCACCTTGCGCCACAGGGGGTTGACGCGATCCTGCCACTGGCGCACGGCCTCATCAGGTGCCGTGCCGTGTTCGCAGAACAGCAGTTGGCCACCCGGCTTGAGCACGCGACGCATCTGCTCCAGCGCCCGGTGCCAGTCCGGAATCGTGCAAAGGGTGTAGGTGAGCACCACGGTATCGACACTGTTGTCGTCGAGAGGAACCTCCTCGCCCGGCAGGTCCAGCCAGCGCACCTCGAACGGTGCGCCGATGACGTTGTGGCGGGCCTTGCGTCGCATGCCTTCGGAAGGCTCGAGCCCCCAGACCAGCTCGACCCGGTCCGGATCGTAGTGGGGAATATTGAGCCCGGACCCCATACCCACCTCCAGAACACGGCCCCGGGCTTGCGGCACCACGGCCGCCCGCTGACGATCGACCACCGTGTTGCCACACGCCAGGTGGAGGAAATGCGGCAGAACACGATTCTCGTAGAAGGACATCTGTATCGTCATCCCGTGTGGTTGCCAGGTGATCGAAATACGGTGTGATCGAAACCAGACCGGTTCGTTATGCCACCACCTTGAAGTAGCGCATCATACCGGCATCCTCATGCTCCATGTTGTGGCAGTGGTACATGTAGAACCCCTCGAAGTCCTTGAAGGTCAGAGCGATGCGCACCCGTTCCTCTGGGAACACCAGCACCGTGTCATGCAATCCCGCGTCGATGATCCCATCGTGCAGGTCCGTCTTGCCGCCCGCCGATATCCGCTCCTGAACCAGGAATTGCAGTCCATGAACGTGCATGGGGTGCGGCATCATGGTGTTGTTGACGAACTCCCAGATCTCCGTCTGCGCCAGCCGGACGATCTCGTCATCTGCCACCGTCGCGCCCTCCATCTGCCGGCCGTTGATCGTGAACCCCTGCATCATGCGCATGCCCAGCTCGAAGCGGCGTACTGGCGTATCGGCCTGAACCGGGGAGGCCGGCAGGTCTTGAGCCAAGCGTTCCGGCAGGGTTTCCGCATCGTTCGCCCGTGCGACGACGGCGAAGGTAACTAGCGAGAGCCGCTCGCTTCCCATCATGTCGCGCATCATGCCTCGATCCATCATCTCGCCCATTCGATCACCCATCATCCCTCGATCCATCATGCCGCCCATTCGATCGCCCATCATGCCCCGGTCCATCATGTCGCCCATTCGCTCGCCCATCATGCCGAGTTGGTACTCCTCGCTCACCAGCTGTACGGACTCTCCCGGCTCGGTGTCGCCAAAATCGACCCACAGATCGATCCGTTGGGCCGGCGCCAGTGTGACCGAGCGGCGCCGCTCGGGCTTGGCGAGCAGGCCACCGTCGGTGCCGATGACGGTCACCGCCCGGCCATCGCTCCAGGCCAGCTTGTAGATGCGCGAGTTGGAGCCGTTGAGCAGGCGCAATCGATATGGCTGCGTGGACACCTCGCGTCGCGCGTCCGGGTGGCCGTTCACCAGTACCCGCTCCCCGCGAAAGCCCTGCATGCGGGTCATCATCGCCCCCATGCCACCATCGTCGATGTACTGAAGCTCATTGCCATTGCTAAAGGTGCGATCCTGCAGGATGAGGACCAGTTCCCGCTCTCCGTCGGGGAGCTCCAAGGCACGCTCGGCGTCGTCGTTGATGATCAGTGGACCGGCAAGGCCGGCGTAACTCTGAAAGCCGACCCGGCCACCGTTGGGGCCGTGAGGATGGGGGTGGTACCAGTACAGACCGGCGCGATCCACGACATCGAAGGCGAGCGTCGTGCTCGTCGCCGGAGCGATCGGCAGGCGCGGCTGACCGTCCATTTCTGGCGGCACGTGCAGCCCATGCCAGTGCACGGTGGTGTCTTCGGGGAGATCGTTGTCGATGCGTACCCGCAAGCGCTGACCACGACGCAGGCGAATCAATGGCCCCGTATAACTCTCACCCACGGGCGTCAGGGTATCTTCAGGCCCGACGATTCGCTCGGCCGTGTAGCGCCAGACGTCGCTGGGCGCACCGGGCAGGATAGCCACCTTGTCCGGGTGGGCTCGCACACGCAGGTCGACGTCGAAGGGCCCCTCCATGGCCGTCGACGCGGACGCCGCCCGCAGAGCGGGGCGATATCCCCCGAGCCATACCCCGGCCCCCACCAGGGTCGACAACGCCGCCACACCGCCGATGCGGCGCAATACGCTACGTCGCTGCAGGTCGACATAAGCCATGATGCTCCCCCTCTTCTATGGTTGTCGGCGGCCCCGGCTCATAGCTTGGCGGCGCGTAGCCTCAGTGCGTTGGCGATGACCGAGACCGAGCTCAGGCTCATCGCGGCGGCGGCGTAGATGGGACTGAGCAGCCAGCCGGTGAACGGAAACAGCACCCCGGCGGCCAGAGGCACCCCCAGGCTGTTGTAGACGAAGGCGAAAAACAGGTTCTGGCGGATATTGCGCATCACCCGGCGACTGAGATGGCGGGAGCGAACAATGCCGGAGAGATCCCCTCTCACCAGGGTCACCCCCGCGCTCTGGATGGCGACATCGGTCCCCGTGCCCATGGCGATACCGACGTCAGCCTCGGCCAGGGCGGGGGCGTCATTGACGCCGTCGCCGGCCATGGCGACCACGCGCCCGGCCTCGCGATGCTCGCGCACGATACGCCCCTTATCTTCCGGCAGTACGTCCGCTTCAATTTCGTCGATACCAAGTTGGCGCGCCACGGCTTCGGCGGTGGTACGGTTGTCGCCGGTGAGCATAACCAGGCGCAGGCCATCCTCTTTGAGCGTCCGGATCGCCTGTGCGGTGGTTTCCTTGATCGGGTCCGCGACACCGATGAGTCCCATGACCTGATCATCGGCCACCAGGAACATCACGGTTTGCCCTTCGGCTTGCAGCGTCTCGGCACGCTGCGTCCATTCCCGCGCCTCCACACCACGTGTTTCGAGCAGCCGGGCATTGCCAAGCGCAAGCTCGCGTCCTTCGACCCGACCGGTGACCCCCATGCCGGTCACCGCCTCGAAATCGCTGGCATCGCTCAGCTCGACATGATGCTCTTGCGCAGCACTGACAATGGCCTCGGCCAACGGATGTTCGCTGCCTCGCTCGAGGCTGCCGGCAAGTTGCAGCAACTGCGTTTCATCGCTGCCGGAAACGGGCTCGAGGGATACGACCCGGGGTTTACCCTCGGTGAGGGTGCCGGTCTTGTCGACGACCAGGGTGTCGACTTTCTCGAAACGTTCCAGTGCCTCGGCATTCTTGATCAACACGCCCGCCCGGGCCCCGCGACCGACCCCAACCTGGATCGACATCGGCGTCGCCAAGCCGAGCGCACAGGGACACGCGATGATCAGCACCGATACCGCGGCGATCACCGCGTAGGCCATCGCCGGCGGTGGCCCCCAGATCCCCCAGGCAATAAATGCCAGGATCGCCACGGTAACCACCGCGGGGACGAAATAGCCGGCGACCACGTCGGCAAGCCGCTGCACGGGCGGCTGCGAACGCTGCGCTTCGGCCACCATCTCCGCGATCTTCGAAAGCACCGTGTCCTCGCCGACCTTGTCGGCGCGCATGACGAAGCTGCCCTGACCATTCACGGTGCCGCCGATGACCGTGTCGCCCTCGCGCTTCTCGACGGGAAGGGACTCCCCGGTCACCATCGACTCGTCCAGCGTGCTGTGGCCCTCGAGCACCTCGCCATCGACCGGCACCTTGTCACCGGGGCGTACCCGTAGACGGTCACCGGTACACAGCTCGTCGAGCGAGACCTCCTCGTCATTGCCCTCGGCATCGATGCGTCGTGCGGTCGGCGGCGCGAGATCGAGGATCGCGCGCAGCGCACTGCCGGTCTTCTCGCGGGCGCGGGCCTCGATCACTTGACCGAGCAGGATCAGCACGACGATCACCGCCGCCGCCTCGAAATACACGCCGACCGAGCCATCGGCGTCACGGAAAGTGGCCGGGAAGACCGCCGGGGCGAGCGTGGCGACGACACTGTAGCCATAGGCCGCCCCCACACCGAGGGCGATCAGCGTGAACATGTTGAGGTTGCGGGAGACGAGAGACCTCCAGCCACGCAGGAAGAATGGCCATCCGGCCCATAGCACCACGGGCGTAGCAAAGATCAGTTCGATCCAGTGCCCGCCGCCGGCGGGCAGCACCTCGTCCAACCCAGGGCCGATGCCGGGCAGCATACTGCCCATGGCGACGAACAGTACCGGCAGCGTCAGCAGGCCGCCCACCCAGAAACGTCGGAACATGTCGAGGAACTCGGCGCTGCGTTCCTCTCCGGAAACGCGGGTGGGCTCGAGTGCCATGCCACACTTGGGGCAGTCGCCGGGCTCATCCTGCCGCACCTCCGGATGCATGGGGCAGGTATACTGGACCCTCGACGGTGGTTGCGGCTTGACGGGTTCCAGCGCCATGCCGCACTTGGGACACTCCCCCGGCTCGTCGCTCTCCACGCCAGAACACATGGGGCAGAAATAATTGGCCTTGCCACTGGGCTTCGACGCAGCCGCCGAGGTGGCGGCAAGCACGACGCCCGGATCCCCGCGAAAGTGCTCGGCGCACTGCTTGCTACAGAAATGGTAACGCTCACCGCGATGCTCGACGCTCTCCGTCGAGGCGGGATCGACGCTCATGCCACAAACGGGGTCTTTTTCCATGACGAACCCTCCATTGTACAAAAGGTTCCTGTTGCGTGGTCGGTGGCCTTTCTCCTCGCTGATATGAACAGGTTACACCTTGCCACCGCCGCCGACCCGACTACCCCAGTGTCGCCAGCGAGGGAAACCAGTCGACCATGATGCTGGAAAGCCGCGTCATGGTGCCCGAGACGATGGCGATGCCCATCAGGATCACGATCGTGCCGGCAACTGGGCGAGCATAGGCGCTCCACCTACCCAGACTTTGCCGATGCAGGGCGAATCGATTGATCAGCAGGGTGCTGGCGAGAAAAGGCAGCGCCAGGCCCGCCGAGTAGGCGCTGAGATAGAGCATGCCGGCCTGGGCACTGGCGGCGCTGGAGGTGGCCATCAGGATGGCGCCCAGGATGGGGCCGATACAGGGCGTCCAGCCGATGGCGAAGGAGACCCCGAACACCGTCGCCGACAGCGGGGAGCCACCCTGGACCTTCGGTGTGAACTGAAGGGTGCGCTGGAACAGCGGCAACCGGAACACACCGGTCATGAACAGGCCCAGCACGATCACCGCCGAGCCGGCGACCCAGTTGAATTCCTGGCGATACCCCCGCATCAGCTGGCCGATACCACTGGCGCCGAGTCCCAACAGGATGAACACGATGCTGAAGCCGAAGACGAAGAAGGCACTGAGGATCAATGCCTCCAGGCGTCTATCGGCCTTGCCGGCACTCCCGCCCGTGACCACCGACAGGTAGGCCGGCAACAGCGGCAAGGTGCAGGGCGAGAAGAAGGAGACCAACCCGCCGGCGAAGGCACCGATCAGACCGATAGAAGAGAGAGATTCCAAGGCGTTACGCTTCCTGGGGGGCAAGGTGCTGGGCGCGAAGCAGCCTGGGGCCAGCCGCCTGCTTCGCATTTGGTTCGGCGGATGATTCTAAAGGTTGTGTCTACCTCAAGGTCAATCACGAATAAATGACTATCGATATAATCTAAAGAGATAACCCACCTTCCTTCGAAAGCCCTTGACCTTAAAGTTGACTTCAAGGTTATCGTGCGTAGTGCATCATCCGACACTTGCCATAGATAAGGATAGCGAGATGACCCTACAGCTAGGGGAGATAGCTCCCGATTTCACGGTCGAATCCACCGAAGGCACGCTTGGCTTTCATCAGTGGCTGGGCAAGGACTGGGCCGTGCTGTTCTCGCACCCCGCCGATTATACGCCAGTCTGCACCACGGAACTGGGCGCATTTGCCAGGCGCAAGGACGAGTTCGCCGCGCGTGGTGTCAAGCTGGTGGGGGTGTCGGTCGACCCCCTCGCTTCTCACCACGACTGGGCGGAGGATATCGAGCAGACCCAGGGCGCGGCCCTGAACTACCCCCTGCTGGCGGACGCGGACCAGGTGGTGGCTCAGTTGTATGGAATGATCCATCCGAAAGCCGACCCCAAGGTGACGGTGCGTACCGTCTTCATTATCGATTCCGACAAGAAAATCCGCCTGACCTTGACCTACCCGCCCAGCACCGGGCGTAACGTCGACGAGATCCTGCGGGTCATCGACTCGCTCCAGCTAACCGACAAGCACAAGGTGGCCACACCCGTCGACTGGCAAAACGGTGACGATGTCATCATCTTGCCGTCGCTCTCGGATGACGACGCTAAAGAACGTTTCCCCGAGGGTTGGAACGCCAAGACGTCCTACCTGCGAGTCGTGCGTCAACCGGACTAACGGAGCCACGGCTCGCGAATCAGGCCGCCTGTCCCAGACGGCCTGTCGGAAGCTCCGATTCACAGTGTCGTGAGGTGAAGCCATGCAAACACTCAGTATCGGCGAGCTTGCCGAACGCAGCGGGGTCGCCAGCCAGGCGATTCGTTTCTACGAGAAAGAGAAACTCATGCCCGCCCCCCAGCGGACGGACGCCAATTATCGGCGTTATCCCCTGGATGCCGTGGCCAGGCTGCAATTCATCGTCCATGCCAAGCAGTGGGGCTTCACGCTCGAGGAAATCCGTGAGCTGTTGATCCTCCAGGATGCCAACGGCGACCGGGCGCAGGCCAAGCGCATCGCCGGAGAGAAACTGCACAAGATCCGCGAGCAAATTCGACATCTCTCGCGGATCGAGGCCGTGTTGTCGAAAACACTCGACGAATGTGCGGGCGAAGGGCCGATGCAGGAAGGCTGCCCGATCGTCGAGGCCATCGCCGAGAAGGCCGAATGAGCGACATCGTCGCCTCCGGCAGTGTAACGCCGGAGTCCCGAAGCGCGCACGCCGGGCCGGCAGGTAACTAAGCCAGGAGACCACAGTAATGACGGAAAACGTCGATATCGAGATTCGGGGTATGTCCTGTGCGTCCTGCGTCGGACGGGTGGAGCGGGCCCTCGGCCAGCAGCCGGGCGTGATTAACGCTCAGGTGAACCTGGCCACCCAGAAGGCGACGATCCAGATGGAGGGAGGCTCCACGACGGCCAGCCTGCTCGACGCTATCGAAACGGCGGGCTATCAGCCGGTGGTGGAGAGCCTCGAGATTCCCGTCACCGGCATGAGCTGCGGATCCTGCGTCTCGCGGATAGAACGAGCGCTCGGCAAGCTGCCCGGCATGGTGGAGGTGAGTGTCAATCTCGCCACCCAGAAGGCCTTCGTCCGTTTCCTGCCGGGGACCGTATCGCTGGCACGCATTCAGCATGCCATCCGCGAGGCGGGCTATGAACCGCAGGAAACCGAGTCGCAGCAGCAGGCGGACGACGAGGATCGCGAGGGACGACAGCTTCTCCACCGGGTCATGCTCGCGGCAGTGCTCACCATCCCGGTGGTCATCATCGCCATGGGAAAAGTGATTCCCGCCTTTGATGCGCTCTTGGCGAGCATGATGCCGCATCGCGGCTGGATGGGCGTCGAGTGGCTGCTGACCACGCCCGTGCAGTTCTATGCCGGGGCACGCTTCTATCGCGGTGGCTATGCCGAACTCCGGCATCTCAACCCGGGCATGAACAGTCTGGTCATGATCGGCTCGAGCGCCGCCTACTTCTATTCGGTCGCCGCCCTGCTGGTGCCCGGCTTTTTCCCGGCTGGTACCGCCGTGAGCTACTTCGAGGCGGCAGCGGTGATCGTGACGCTGATCCTGTTGGGACGCTACTTCGAGCACATCGCCAAAGGCCGCACCTCCGAGGCGATCAAGAAGCTCCTGCAGTTGCAGGCAAAAACCGCCCGCGTCATTCGCGATGGTGAAGCGGTCGAGGTGCCGATCGAGGCCGTCGTGCCCGGTGATCGCATCCTGGCCCGCCCGGGCGAGCGCATCCCGGTGGATGGCATCGTTGAGGAAGGCCATTCCTTCGTCGACGAGTCGATGATCAGTGGCGAACCGGTACCGGTTGCCAAGCAGCAGGATGCCGAAGTCGTCGGCGGCACCATCAACAAGAACGGCGCGCTTACCTTCCGCGCCACGCGGGTCGGTGCCGACACCGTGCTGTCGCAGATCGTCAAGATGGTGGAAGCGGCCCAGGCCGAGAAGCCCCCGATCCAGCAACTGGCCGACAAGATCGCCGGGGTGTTCGTGCCCGCAGTGATCGTCATCGCCCTGATCACTTTCGGGGTGTGGTTCGCCTTCGGGCCGGCCCCGGCGCTGTCCTTCGCCTTCGTTACCACGGTGAGCGTGCTGCTGATCGCCTGCCCCTGCGCGATGGGCCTGGCCACCCCGACCGCGATCATGGTCAGTACCGGCAAGGGGGCCGAGATAGGAGTGCTGTTTCGCAAGGGCGCGGCGCTTGAGACGTTGGCCAAGATGGATACCGTCGTGCTCGACAAGACCGGCACCCTGACTCAGGGGCGACCCGAGCTGACCGACTTCGAAGTGATCGAGGGGCACGAGAACGAGGTGCTTCGCCTTGTCGCGGCGGTGGAAGCCCAGAGCGAACACCCCATCGCCGAGGCCATCGTGCGTGGTGCCCGAGCACGTGGACTCGAGCTGCCGGCCGTCAGCCATTTCAGCGCCGAGCCGGGCTACGGCATCGAAGCCGACGTCGCCGGTCACCGGCTTCACATAGGGGCCGATCGCTACATGAACCGGCTCGGGATTGGGCTCGGCAAGGCGGAAGAGCGCGCCAAGGCGCTTGCCGAGGATGCCAAGAGCCCCCTCTATGCCGCGGTGGACGGCCGACTCGCCGCGGTCATCGCGGTGGCCGATCCGCTCAAGGAGGGCTCGGTCGAAGCCATTTCAGCACTCAAGGCGCAGGGGCTGGAGGTGGCCATGCTCACCGGCGACAACCGTGGTACGGCCGACGCCATCGCTCGTCAAGTTGGCATTCAGCGCGTATTCGCCGAGGTGTTGCCTGACCAGAAGGCGGACGAGATCAAGCGACTACAGGCCGAGGGCGGCAAGGTCGCCTTCGTGGGCGACGGGATCAACGATGCCCCGGCGTTGGCGCAGGCCGACGTGGGCATCGCCATCGGTACCGGGACGGATATCGCCATCGAGGCCGGCGACGTAGTGCTGATGCGTGGCGACCTGAGGGGAATCGTCAATGCCGTGGCGCTCTCCAAGCGTACCCACCGGACCATCATCGGGAATTTCGTCTGGGCCTATGGCTACAACGTGGCGCTGATCCCCGTGGCGGCGGGCGTGCTCTATCCGTTCATCGGCGTATTGCTCAGCCCCATGCTGGCGGCAGCCGCCATGAGCGTCTCCAGCGTCTTCGTGTTGACCAACTCGTTGCGGCTACGCCGCTTCACGCCGGATATCGATGACGCTTCGCCGGTGACGAGCGGTGAACCCCAGACAGGTCAAGTCCACCAGGCCTAAGCAGCGAAAGTCAACAGGAGACCAGGATGATGGGAAGCGAAGCATGCACGTGGGGGATGGCGGGGATGGGGCTCATTTCCATCCTGCTGATTATTGCGTTGGTGCTTGGCGTCGCCGCGCTCGCCAAGTATCTGTTCTTCGGAAAGAAGCGTGACAGGCATCGATAGCCACCATCCCGAAGGGCCAAAAGGAAGTCTGGAGCGATCTGGTCAGGGCAGTGGGAAACTGGCGCGAAGAGACCATGACCTACTTCGAGACGGACATGCCCGTCACCAACGCTTACACGGAGTCCATCAACCGACTGGCCAAGGACAAGAACCGTGAAGGGCGCGGTTACTCCTTCGAGGTGATGCGGGCACGAATGCTCTACACCACGAAGCACAAGAAGAAGAAGGCACCGACTGCGAAGGTCTCTCCTTTCTACAAGAAAACCATCGGTTACGGACTGCCGGACTTCGCAGAGGAACTCAACTACGGAGTCGATCTATCAACCATCTGAGGGTGGTATCAGATTGATGGGGTGAAGGTGCCCCATCAACCATTAAATCCGTATACCCATTATAAATAATTCTACAATATGTGCGGTATTGTTTTCTATCCGAAAAATCCTAACTAATCATTTTTATCTATAGATTTTAGCCTGTTTTCACCTAATATTGCAGCTTGTTCAGAAATAAATTCTTGCTTGGATAGTTGAATGCTTGTTTGCTCAGTGTTTTTTTCGGCGATATACATATAAGACCTATATACCTCGGCAAGAGCGTTACGAAGCAAGTTGTTCTCTTTTTCAAGCTCTTTTATTCGTTCCCTCAACGGGTTATTCGATAGCCCCTTGGGGGGCATAGTTCTATAGGTAATGTTGTTAACCTTTTTAATGGCAGCAAGCAACTGCTCTAAAGCCATCTGGTTGTGATTAGCATATGCTGTATTTCTCGAGTAACCTAGAACCTGAATTTTTTCGTCATGCCAACTATGGACTGCGACTTCCGAAACTTTCCCACTTTTTCCTTTTATGGCCTCTGGGATTTCTTCAATAGACTGAATTTCATTTAACAGCTTAGCTTTTCTAAGGATAGATTTTGTTATTGCCCTTTTGCGTTCTATGACATGCCCTGAGGTTTCCCCTCTTTTAAACATAGCCATTATTGTTCCTCCTGTGCGTTACTGAAATAAAAAAATATATCTTCTCCATCTATCCTATGGAACCTTACTTCTTGCCCTGTATTCTTTTGGTGCTCCTCAATCATATGGTGAACGAGCTCTTCAAGAACTGTTGATACATTAGTTTGTGCTCTAGCATTCGTGACTATTTCTTTAATCGTTTCGTCTGAATTTATTTGTTTATGCAGGTTGGAAGCGATGCGGGCAATTGTCCTTTTGGCTTCTTCTAACCACTCATCAGTGGGTGAAATCTCCGCATAATGAAATGTTTGATCTAGGTGTGCGTGCCCCATAAACCATGAAAGTTCTTCGAGTCCAAGGTCATGTGAGAAGTTAAAGTATAGCACTGCAAATAATCGCCTGAATTGATGAGTTGATGGGTACCATCTTTCTCCATTTTTAGTGGGGGAGTCAATCCAGTCCTGAAAAAAACATATGTAGGAATTTGCTGTGTCAAGACCTAAAGGCGTAAGCGCGCTGTATAAAATTCTCTTAGTGTGACTGTAAGAATGTACTGCCCTCGCTGACAATAGTTGGTTAAATAAATATGCCTCAGTATCTTGAGTAATTTCAGATTTCCATTTCTCAAGCTCACATGATAGAGCTGCAAATTCTAATCCATAGTCATGAATAATATCTGGAATTGGTCGATAAACTTCTTCAAGATCAAAGCGTTCAGAGCTTTTTGGTATTCTTATTTTTAAGTCAAATAAACCATCAATGGGTGAGCAGATAAAGCAGTCTCTACGTAGAGATCGTAGTGATGTGCTTCTTCCAGCTGAAAAGCTAGCAAGAATTATCCACATGGCTGCACAGTAAAGTGATATTGCTTGGGCAAAGGTTAAACCGTCTTTCCATTTATTGAAAGGTTTACCATAATCTAAATTTCGAACTGATACGATGTTAAGATCGATTAGAGAAGATGGTTGATTAGTTGTCGAAAATAACTCATCTTGAAGCTTCTTAAGAAGGTGTGTACTGGTATCCCTTGTATATGAATAGTGAGATATAAGCCTTTTTTCATTGCTCATGAGATTTGAAGCATACTCTCTGAGGCCAGGGCCGAATCTACGAACAAAACTCAAAGAATTTGATAACGAATGCAGCGCAATATCAACTGGGATTAGTTTAGTTTTTTGCGGCTCCAGCATAGTTTTGAACACTGCGTGTCCAGACGAAAATATTGTCATTGCTGAATGACTAAACTTATATTTTTGCGCTCTTTTAGCTACATAAAGAGATTCTATTTGAGATATAGTGTTAGAAATTGTTTTTTCCTTAGGGTCTAAGGAAAAATGCACATTATCAAGTGATGCTTGAAAGTGCTCTCGTTTCTCCCATATGAGTGACCTGAATGGCACGTAGTTTTTAGATAAGTACATTGTTACTTTATGCTTGATGCTTTTGAGTTTTCTCGTAGTGACTGCAAGTCTGGTTTGGATGTACTCCCAGTCCACATCTGATTTTTTCGTGTAACTACCGTGTATGATATTTAGGCACGCATCAAACTCGATTTGCGTGACACTAAATGATAATAAGTAATCTTTTATATCATCAATTGTGATCTCGCTAAGGTTAATAATTAATGGAGAGTTATTTTTATGTCGTAATTCATTTGCATGAAGCACAAGGTTTGTGGCAGTAATTAATATTGCTCGGCCACGTAAAGGGCGAGTTATTCTTCCTATCAAATTTAAGTAAAGAATACTGTTTCGAATATCTTTATTTAGGGTGATGTATCTTGAGTCAGTCAAGTAGACTCCAGGTGCAATAAGCCTATGGAACGATAGGCTATCTGTTTTTCCTGACCTGTCCTCATTGGACAAAGGAAAACCTGTCCTGGCTAGCGTCCAAACATCATCTTTTACACTGTTATTAATCATCCAGCGGGGCTTTGGAAAATCCTCTTGAGCAATGGCTTTATCTTCTTCATTATGATTTAATAATTCTTTAAAAGCACTTTCTTCATTCTTCATTTTTGCTCTCCTTTTGGTTCTTCCTGAATGGCTATGTGTGCTTTTCTGAGCATTTGCTTAAACAAGATCGAGCCTTCAGAAATCTTGGCTATTGCTGTTTGGCATTTTTCTTTAAGCTCATCATCTTTGCCTTTTTTTGCATATTTAAGTGCGATGGCAATATTTTTTTCAGACACTTTGAAATAAACTTTTTTTTCGTCCTCGGTGCCTTTTTCTTTTTTTGACATGGAGTCAAATAAAACTCCTCCCATGTCTGGGTTGTTGAATAAGGCTTCGGCCATATTCTCTAGTCTTTCACTAGATATGCCCAGGGCTTTGGCAATGCTCTTTTCATTGTCAGCGTCAGACGCAAGTATAAGGAGCATGTTCTGAAAAGACCTTATCTTAACCCTATATATTAATTCAGTTAGCTGGGGAGGGATGTATCTATCTAGAGTTGTTTTAACGCTATTCCCTAAGTAAGAAGCGGTTTTTAAAACATCTCCACGTGAAGATATATATAGTAGTATTGCTTTTGATGTTCGGATTTTCTTAAGTGTTGCATCTGGTAGAGAAGGGTGCGATAGCCTTGCTTCTACGCAGATTTTGTTGAACTGGTATTGGAATGCTTCAGGAGTTGGCAGTGTCGCACCATCTTTTGTTAGACATAACCATAGCTCATTTCTGCTTAAGATTTTGCGAATTTTAGCAGTCATTTCAAGAGCCATTCGTAAACAAGCAGCTGCATCTATTTCGTGCGGAGCTAGCCTGTTCAGCTCATCCAGGCTTCCATAAGCTTCCTTCGTTTGAATTTTTCTCGCTCTTGGTTTTAAGGCCCTTAACCGAACTGTTCCTTCATTAGTTACCTGGACATACTCTTTGCCACGGTTGTCGCTGTTTATCTTTACTCTGTATAAAGAATATGGGTTGATTCCTAGTTCTTCCGTTATTATTATTTGCATTGCGGAGGCAGTCTTGGATGTCAAGCCGAGATAGGGGAGGTGTTCAGGTTTCTTTTTTAAGTAAGGTACTTTGGGTAAAGGGGTGTTTACCAGTAGTCGGTCGAAATAAAAATCCAATGCTGCAATCGTGTTCTCAAAATACAAGGGGCGTATTGGATTAAATGGACTAACGCCATTCCTTTTTTTTCCGCCTGGATTGTCTTTTAATAAATGGTGAGGGTGAGGCAAAAATTCGCGACATTCGCTAAGGTTTATTATTTCATCTTTCTTTAGGAATTTTTCATACTCTCCATGGACTACTTTTTGTGCTGAACTTACAAGCCCACTTAAATTTTTAGAAATATCCTTCTGGAGATTGTCTAAGAAGTCATGTGAATTTTTGTGAGGACGTCGTGGCAAATTTGTGTAGATATCTATCTTAGATATTATTGGGTTGTTTGCGCGAATCCTTTGAGTCGCAACACCACGTTTCATGTTTCCGGGCAACTCGGTTTCATTCGGTAGTAGGTTGTGCTCTATAAGGACTCTGAACGAATTTTTTAAATTTTGAAAAAGGCCATATGCAGTATTCCTTTGGTATTTGTCGAGAAGGCTGTCCCTAAATGCTGAAAGCTCACCTCTGATTAAATCTGGATTGTTATACCAGTGTTCGGAAGAAGAATGTATTTGTGGTAGGAATTCAGATAGCGGTAGGCGATGATGTTTAGGGTTCTTCTTAGATGAAATGTGCTCAACGAGACGTTGGGCGATTTCTTTAGTGCAGCATTTTTTTAGGACATTTAAAAAAACATCTCCAGCACGAGGAGAGGTAGACAGTTTTCTCTTTATTTCGTGTGGTATGAGAGTTTTTCGATAGTTGAAATATTCTTCTTCACTATAAATTTTAATTTTAAGAGAATCTGTCGTTTTTATAAGGCCTAGTTTTGATGCCTGCCCAAGCGCGACGTCAAGTTGCATAAGCCTAGCGTGCGCGGTACTGTAAGTATGTGCTTGGCAAATATGCGAGCAAATTAGATAAACTTTTCTTTCGATTGCATTATCATTCTCTGTGGACCGTTCCATTAGATATGGGAGAAACTGGCACATTAATTTAAGCAGGCTTGAGCGGTATGCTTTATTGTGTTCACTCAAGCTGCCGACAATTAGGTCCAGTGTTTTTTTATGCATTATCGTGGACAAAAAGTCTATTTTTTCATCATATGTCATTTTTTTGCCTTAATGAACCTTTCAAATACTGATAATGCAAGAGTTTTCTTTGATACGCAATTGATTAATAGAGGTTTTTTCTCAATGTCTCTAGTTGAACAATCGATGCCATGGCGACACTTTGAAGTCATTCCCCAGGTGATCCGGGTGCTGGAGGAGTACCGTCCGGCCGATGCGCGGGCGATCGTCTTCCCCGAGCACTGTCCGGCCTGTGGGGCGCAGATCGAGCATCTGCAAGGCGAGGTGGTGGCGCGCTGCTCCGGGGGCCTCTCGTGTCCTGCCCAGCGCAAGGAGGCCCTCAAGCACCTGGCCTCTCGCCGGGCGCTGGATATCGATGGTCTGGGCGAGAAACTGATCGACCAACTGGTCGAGCGCGACTGGGTGAAGAGTCCGGCGGATCTCTTCCGGCTCGAGGCCGGGCGTCTCGCCGAGTTGCCGCGCATGGGCCAGAAGTCCGCCGAGAACCTAGTGGCAGCACTCGAGAAGGCCAAGCGCACGACGCTGCCGCGCTTCATCTTCGCGTTGGGCATTCGTGAGGTGGGGGAAGCCACAGCCGTCAACCTCGCGCGCCACTTTGGTACCCTGGAGGCGCTGATGGAGGCTGATATCGAGGCACTGGAGGCCGTGGAAGACGTGGGCCCCGTGGTCGCCGCTCATGTGCATACCTTCTTCCGCCAGCCCCACAACCGCGAGACCATCGACGACCTGATCGCCTGCGGGTTGAGCTGGGAGGACGAGCAGATAGTCGGCGAACGCCCCCAGCCGCTGGTCGGGCAGCGCTGGGTGCTCACCGGCACCCTGGAGAGCATGACCCGCGACGAGGGCAAGGCACGACTCCAGGCCCTGGGCGCCAAGGTGACAGGCAGCGTCTCGCGCAAGACGGCCTGCGTGGTGGCTGGCGAGGCCGCCGGCAGCAAGCTGGACAAGGCCGAGCAGATGGGGGTCGAGATCATCGACGAGACGACCTTCCTGGAGCGCCTGGAGCGCTGGGAGAAGGGGGAGGGCAGCCCATGAACAGCGAACGCTTCATCGAGGTGCCCTTCCGCATGTTGCCGGGTGAGACCCTCGACGCCCTGCTGGAGGCCTTCGTCACCCGTCAGGGCTACGATACCACCGACACGGGCGAGGGCATGGCAGGCTGGGTTGCTGAGCTCAAGGCCCAGCTCGCGCGCAACGAGTTGCTGATCGTCCATGACCTGGAGACCCAGAGCACCGAGGTGATGACGCTTGCCCAGTGGCGGGCCTTCGGCCGCAACCTGGCAGACGACGAGGAGGGCTGAGGGTCTGACCCACCGACATCGTCCGTAGCGAAGCGCGGATCGAAGCCCGGTCGGCTGGATGGCCACCGTCGGACATGCAACTGTCAGCGAGATGTCATCCAAACCAGGGATCATTCTCGGAGTCGATCAATGATGTCGGCCTTCGCCAGTCGGCGAGGGCATTGTTGCTCGACTCCACTTGATGACCAAGGACGCTCCGATGACGCACTCCATTGACACAAACCGCCGCCGTCTTCTCGGCTTCATGGCGGGCGCCCCCCTTCTGCCGCTCGCCGGTGGTCTTGCCAGCCTGGGCGCCAGCGGTTCCACCTTCGCCGCGAGCCAGGCCAGCCTGGCGTCGGTCAACTTCCTGCCCATGCCGGCGCCTTCCCTGAGCAATCCGGCGGCCATGGCGACCACCACCATCGGCTCGGCCATGCAGCTCAAGATGACCGACGGCACCAGCCGTGAGGTCAAGCTGGCCTATCATCCCTTCTTCATTACCGGCGATCGTGTGCCGGACGGCCAGGGTGGCACCGTGGTCGCCGGCGGCTACTACGATATCGATAACCGGCCGATCCTTGACCCCTCGGCCGACAACCGCCAGTTCTTCTCTGACTGCCCGGACGGTACCAGCCTGCTGACAGTCGAGAATGCCCAGGTGGATCGCGTGTACGGCAATCCGGTGTTCGCCGTCGTGCAGTTCGAGTACGTCACCCGCAACGGCGCCGATGAATCGATGTACGGCCAGCTGCCTTCGCCGATCGCGGTGCTGACGCTGGACCAGAACCCGGAGACCGGCCAGTTGACGCTGGTCAAGTACCACAATATCGACACCTCTCCGGTCAACGGCCTGTGGATCACCTGCGGTGCCAGTCTGTCCCCCTGGGGCACCCACCTGTCCAGCGAGGAGTACGAGCCGGATGCCGCCGCGCCCGATGAGACCTTCAAGAGCTTCTGCAAACATCTGTTCGGCGATGAGAGTCGCGGCAATCCCTATCACTATGGCCACCTGCCGGAAGTGACGGTGAACCCCGACGGCAGCGGTACCCTTGTCAAGCACTACAACCTGGGTCGCATCTCTCATGAGCTGGTTCAGGTCATGCCAGACGAGCGCACCGTGCTGATGGGAGATGATGCCACCAACGGCGGTCTATTCATGTTCGTCGCCGATAGGCCGCGGGATCTGTCATCCGGCACTCTGTACGTGGGCAAGTGGACCCAGGTCTCGGGCGAGGGCCCCGGCGCCGGCGACATCGGCTGGATCCGCCTGGGTCACGCCAGCAGTGACGAGATCAAGACGCTGATTGACGATGGCATCCAGGTGGCGGACATCATGGACGTCCGCAGCGAGGATCCCCAGGACGACAGCTTCACCCGCATCCCCTTTAGCGGCAAGCTCAACTGGGTCAAGCTGAAGCCGGGGATGGAAAAGGCCGCCGCCTTCCTCGAGACGCATCGCTATGCGGCTCTGGTGGGGGCTTCGATGGGCTTTACCAAGATGGAGGGCACTACCGTCAATGCTGCCGACAAGAAAGCCTATTCGGCCATGTCCTACATCTACAAGACGATGACCGACGGTAGCAACGAAATCCACGTTGAAGGCCCGGCCGCCGGCGCGGTCTACGAGCACACTCTGCGCGGTGGCCAGCGCGACAGCGATGGCCAGCCCATCGACAGCGAATGGGTGTCGGTGCATATGGCGCCACCGCCCAATCTGGTGGGCGAGGATCTAGCCGAGCCCGACGCCCTGGGCAACACCGCGCATGCCGAGCGCATCGCCAACCCCGACAACATCAAGTACTCCGAGGCGCTGCGCACGCTGTTCATCGGCGAGGACAGCGGCAATCACGTCAATAACTTCCTGTGGGCCTACAATGTCGACAGCGGTGATCTGACGCGCCTGCTGTCCTGTCCCGCCGGCGCTGAGTCCACCGGGCTACAGGCCGTCGATGCAATCAATGGATGGACCTACATCATGAGCAACTTCCAGCATCCAGGCGACTGGGATAGCCCCTTGCACGACCAGGTCCGTGAGACCCTGGACCCCTACGTGCGCGCCAATTACAAGGACCTCTATGGCGCAGCGGTAGGCTACATCACTGGCATGCCCAAGCTCGGCTGATCACCTATCCCTCGCGCCCTCGGCCTGGCACCGGCCGAGGGTGACCTTCTATGTTTATCCCGCCATGGCAAGCCCGCCTGGTGCATCAGGCGGGCTTGCCGTATGTGGTGTGGGCCCAGCACGCGACAGTCTGACCCGTTAGCCGTTCGTCTGGCGCGTGATCAGCTCGCGAATCAGCCGCCGCCCCGGATGCAGGTGGTCGACCAGCGCTCCCTCCAGGGGCATCGGCTCGTCGCAGATCCGTGAGGCGATCACCTCCGCGCACAAGGGCGCGCTGGCCAGCCCCCGGGCGCCATGGGCGGCGCTGATCCACAGCCCGGCATGGTGGCGTCCCGGCGTGTCGGGGACCCGGGTGGCATCCCGGGCCAGCACCGCATAGTCGCGCCGCCAGGTCTTGGCGTCGGGCACTGGGCCGGCATAGGGGGACTTGTCGGGACTGGCGGCGCGCACCGCGGCGCGGCCATCGAGGTGTGCCGGGTCGAGCCGGGCCCCTGCCTCGCGCAGAGCGGCCATGAAGGCCGGCAGGGTGGCCTCGAGCTCGGCCAGGTTGGCCGCGTGGTCGGCCTGGCGGATACCGGTGTCCGTGTCGTGGGGTGAAAAGCTCGCGCCAAAACTGAGTACGCCGTTCAGCGCCGGCGACACATAACCGCCGGCGCAGATCACCCGGCCCAGGGTGGGCGCACCCGGTGGCAGGGGGAGGCAACTGAGCTGGCCGCGCACCGGCTGCAGCGGCAACGCCGCGGTCTGCATGAAGCGGTTGGCCAGCGCAGCAGTGGCCACCACCACCTGGTCGGCCGAAAGGCACTCGCCGTCGGCCAGCATCAGTGACCAGCCCGTCTCGTGCGGCGCAACATCGACGACTTCCGCGCGGCGCAGGGTGATGCCCGACGTGGCGGCGAGTCGTGCGCAGAGTGCTGCCGGCCGCACCCAGCCCGCCCCAAGGTACTCCAGCCCTCCGTGGAAGATCTGTGTGCCGGCCAGCCGCGAGGTCTCGTCCGCGGTCACGCCATGCACCACGCTCTCCGGCAGGGAGTGATGGGCCAAAAACCGGCTCTGCCGCCGGGCCTCCTTCTCGCTCGTCGCCAGCTGCAGCACGCCGCAGTCGTCCCATAGTGTGCGTTCGGGGTCCAGGGCCTCGAGCCAGCGCCGGCTGTACAGGAGGCCGGCCAGATACACCCGGCTCTGGACATTGGTCTCGGCGGCCAGTTTGACGTAGAGCGCGCCTTGACGGTTACCCGAGCCGCCGCTGCCGGGGGTCTCCCGCTCGATCAGGGTCACGGCCACGCCGCGCCGGGCCAAGGCGGCGGCGGTGGCCGCCCCGGCGATGCCAGCACCGATCACCGCGACATGGCGCGCCGGTCGCGGGGGCGGGGGCAGGAACCAGGGGGTGGCGGCGCGTCGGCGATCCACGACGGGCGTGGCGAGCTCCCCGGCCAGCATCTCGCGCTTGCGCCCGAAGCCTGGCACCTTGCGCCAGCGGAAGCCAGCGGCGGCGAGTCCCCGCTTGACCACCCCGGCGCAGGTGAAGGTGGCCAGGGTCGCCCCGGGCCGCGAGCGGGCCGCCATCACCGCGAATAGCTCGGGTCGCCACATCTCAGGGTTCTTCGCCGGGGCGAAGCCATCAAGGAACCAGGTGTCGACTTGGCCGTCAAGCAGCGCCAGCCGCTCGACGCTGTCGCCGAGGTGGAGATCCAGGGTGACCCGGTCATCGAGCCATAGCCGATGCACGCCGGCCACCGGCTCGGGCCACTGACTCATCAGGCGCTCGGCCCGCTCGGCCAGCTCCGGCCAGGCGTCCAGCGCCCGGGCCAGGTCGTTGCGGTCAAGCGGGAACTTCTCGGTGGAGACCAGGTGCAGCCGGGCCTCCGGCGGGGCATGGGCAGCGAAGCAGGCCCAGGCGCAGAGCATGTTGAGCCCGGTGCCGAAGCCGGTCTCGCCGATCACGAAAGGGCGTGACTCACGCCACTCCCGGAAACGGCGCGGCAAGTCATTGGCGGCGATAAACACATGCTCGGTCTCGGCGCGGCCGTCATGACGCGAGAAGTAGACGTCATCGAAGGCAGTGGAATGTGGCACTTCCTCACCAATGTCGTCTCTTCGCCAGTCGAGGCGGGCACGCTCAAGGCCGGCGAGCGCAGGCAGGACGCCGGGGGCAGGGCTTAGGGCAGGGCTCAGGGCAGAATCTTCTTGAACGGCTTCACTGTCACCTTGGCGTAGACGCCGGCGATCATGTAGGGGTCGGCGTCTGCCCATGCCTGGGCGCTTTCCAGGTCATCGAATTCGGCGACCACCAGGCTGCCGGTGAAGCCGGCCTCGCCCGGGTCCTCGCTGTCGATCGCGGGGTAGGGACCGGCCAGCACCAGGCGACCCTCGTCGCGCAGCATCTCGAGACGGGCTAGATGGTCGGGACGGGCGGAAAGCCGCCGCTCCAGGCTGTCGTTCACATCCTCACTGATGATGGCGTAGAGCATCTCGTATCTTCCTCGCTGATGGGCGGCTCGCGCCGCGGGTGCGACCGGGCCCGGCATTGACCGTCACCGGTCGGGCACGCAACATGGACGCTCATTCTGACAAAGTCACCTGCCGGCGTCATGCCCATGCCAGCACTTCCCCTGCGCTTCGAGGGCGAGCCCCTCACCATCGACCTGCACATGCACTCCACGGCCTCCGACGGCGCCTTGCCGCCGGCCGAGGTGGTGGCGCTGTGCCGCGCCCGCGGGCTCACCCACATGGCGCTGACCGATCACGACACCATGGACGGCATCGTCGAGGCGCAGGCAGCGGCACGCCGTGAGGGAATCCGGCTGGTTCCCGGCACCGAGCTCTCGACGCAATGGCGCGGCGTCAACATCCACGTGGTGGGCTTGCTGCCCGAGGGGCCTAGAGGCGACCTGGTGGCGGGCCTTGTGGCCCAGGCCGAGGCCCGCGAGCGGCGGGCCCTGGCGATTGCCGAGCGCATGGAGAAGGTCGGGCTCGCCGATGCTCTGGCCCGCGCCCGTGAGCAGGCCGGCTCGCCGCGCCCGCTGGGCCGCCCGGACTTCGCTCGGGCGCTGGTCGCGGCTGGCCTGGTGCCCGATATGGGCACCGCCTTCGCCAAGCACCTGGGCAACGGTAAGCCCGGCGACATCAAGGCCCACTGGCCCTTTCTCTCCGCGGCGGTGGGCTGGCTCCTCGATGCCGGCGGCGTGGCCGTGCTGGCGCATCCACTGCGCCACGGCCTGACCCGGCGCAAGCGCGGCCAGCTGCTGGACGACTTTGCCGCCGCCGGGGGGCAGGCCGCCGAGCTGGTCAGCGGCTTCCAGAATGCCGACCTGACCCGCGACCTGGCCCGCCAGCTCCAGGATCGCGGCCTCTACGGCTCGGTGGGCAGCGACTTCCACTTCCCTGGCGGTCACCTGGCGCCCGGCAGCATGGGTGCGGTGCCACGCACGGCGACACCGCCGGTGTGGACCCACCCGCGGCTGGCGGCCCTTGTCAGCCTGCCGGCCTCGGCCGCCTGAGTCCGGGGGCGGGATTCGCTATAGTGATAGATACCTTCCACCGGCCACCGAACAGGGAGCTTGCATGAGCCAGTTCTTCCAGATTCACCCCGATAATCCCCAGAAGCGCCTGATCGACCAGGCGATCCAGATCATCCGCAATGGCGGCGTGGTCGCCTACCCGACGGATTCCGGCTATGCCCTGGGCTGCCACCTGGGCGACAAGAAGGCCATCGAGAAGATCAAGTGGGTGCGCTCGCTGGATGACAAGCACAACTTCACCCTGGTGTGTTCCGACCTCTCGCAGATTGGCACTTACGCCAAGGTGGACAACGACGTCTTCCGGTTGCTCAAGGCCCACACGCCTGGACCCTATACCTTCATCCTGGAGGCCACCAGCGAGGTGCCGCGGCTGCTGCTGCACCCCAAGCGCCGCTCCATCGGTGTGCGCGTGCCGGACCATGCCATCACCCGGGCGCTGCTCGCCGCCCTGGGCGAGCCGCTGATGAGCGTTACCCTGATTCCGGTCGGCGAGGCGCTGCCGATGACCGATGCCGAGGAGATTCGCGAGCGCTTTGGCGCCCACCTCGAGCTGATCATCGACGGCGGCGCTTGCCACTTGGAGCCCACCAGCGTGATCGACCTGCGTGACCTGCCGCCGAAGATCCTTCGCGAGGGGCGAGGCGACGTTACTCCCTTCCAGGTTTGATCCCTGCCCGCCGCCGGCTCAGCTTGCCGGCGGTGACCCTGCATCGTCGTTCTTCTTGCCGCTATGGTGGCGGCGCCACCAGGCCTTACGTTGCTCCTCGGGCAGGCGTGGGTCGGGAGTGGTCTCGTCGAGCCAGGTGCCGCACTTCAGGCAGTAGCGGGCACGTTTCTCGTGGCGTTCGTGGCCACAGCCGGGGCAGGCCTCCTCGGAGTAGCGCTCCTCGCGGATCGAGCGGATCACCTGGGCGGAGAAGACCCCGGTGGGCACGGCGATGATCGAATAGCCGGTCAGCATCAGCATCACCGTGATCGCCTGGCCCAGCGGGGTCACCGGCACGATGTCGCCATAGCCCACCGTGGTCAGGCTGACGATGGCCCAGTAGATCGCCATGGGAATGCTGGTGAAGCCGGCTTCCCGGGGCTCGATCAGGTACATCACGGCGGCGAAGATGGTCACCAGCATGAAGATGGTGAAGAAGAACAGCAGGATCTGGTGGCTACTGCGCTTCAAAGCATCCATCAGCAGCCGTCCCTCACCGACGAACTGCATCAAGCGCAGCACCCGGAAGATGCGCAGGGTACGCAGCAGGCGCACCACCACCAGCGTCTGGGTGCCGGGCAGGATCAGCGTCAGCCAGGTGGGCAGGATGGCGATCACGTCGATGATTCCGTAGAAACTCTTCAGGTACAGCCAGGGACGCTCGAGGCAGTAGAGGCGTACCGCCAATTCGAGGGTGAAGGCGAGAGTAAAGGCCCACTCTAGCCAGAAGAACAGGCTAGCGTACTCGGCGCGCAGGCTGGCCACGCTCTCCAGCAGCACCACCAGCACGCTGGCGAGTATCACCACGATCAGGGCGATGTCGAAGCCCTTGGCCAGCGGGGTGTCGGACTCGAAGATGATCTGGAAGACCCGGGTGTGCAGGCCTTCGCCGGCGGGCTTGGGAAGATGGTTCACGGTTTTGTCCTTGTGGTGACGGGCCCGGGCCTGGGGAGGTCCGGTCAGGCCAGGTCGATGTCGCCGGGCACCCGGCGGGCCAGCCGCAGCATCCGACGGCCGAAGGCCGGGGTCAGCCAGCCTTCGCCACCCAGGGCCGCGGCGAGGGCGCGGGCGTCGTCGCGCAATGCACCATCGTCGAGGGCATCATCGCCCAGTTCCGCCAGCTGCTGGAAGGCTCGCCTCGCCTCGCCACGCCAGGCCGGCTGACCGGTATCGGCCAGGGCATCCAGTGCCACCGTGGCGCGATGCAGCCAGGCCGTGGAAGTGGTGCCCTTGGGCAGTGTCCAACGGCCGTCGAGCAGCGCCCCGCCGCGGGCCGCCTTGCTGGTGTCCGAAGGGCGCAGTGCTACCGTGTCGGCCAGCGCCTCGGCCAGCGACCACAACACCGCCGGCTCGCCGGCCTTGAGCTCCAGTTCCAGTTCGCGGATTGCCACCGCCCGATTCCCCGCGCGGATCTCACCCAGGTCCAGGGCAACCTCTAGGGCCACCCCCTCCGCCTCCAGCCACCAGGTCTCGCGCACGAAGTCGGTGGTAAAACATGGCACCAGGCGCTCGAGCAGGCCGAAATCGCGCTCGGCCATGGGCGGCAGCGCGGCTAGCCCCTCGAGATCCAGGCCCGGGCCGGGCACCTGCCACTCCCATTCGCCACGGGTCGAGAGACCGCCGCCGCCCTGGCCACGGGTCTTCAAGGTCTGCAGCAGCCGGTCGTCGGCACGGCGCAGGCGCAGTGCCATGCGTGCCCGCTCCAACTCGCCCTGCGGGGTATCGTAGTAGGTGTTACCCAGGCGCGTAACCGTGGAGGTCAGGCCGGCCAGGCGGGGATGGCGGCGCAGGGCCTCGGGCGCCTCGTCCCCCAGGGCCAGCTTGAGCTCGATCTCGTCTGCCATCGGGGGTGTCACCTCTTTATTAATGTATCTTCGATGAATTTGTCATGGCCATGAGGTTCGGTCACTGGCCATTCCATCCGCTGTAGGCCCATATCGTCAAGGCCATAGAGTGTGGGGCCAGCGATGCGGCCAATGCCGTGGGGGCGTTGGCAGCGATAAGCAGCGTGGTCCAGGCCAGGGGCCAGGGCAAGATCGGTGCCGCCGTTTTCGTCGCTCTGATATAGTGGCGAGGCTTCCCCTTCGTTCACCTGCTGCCGGAGTGCGGCCTTGGATACTCGTTTCCCCTTCGTCGACTGGTTCCGCAATTCCTCTCCCTACATCAATGCCCATCACGGGCGTACCTTCGTGATCCTGATCGAGGGCGAGGCGATGGCCAGCGGGCGAGGGGAGCAGCTGGTCCAGGACCTGACGCTGCTGCACACCCTGGGCGTGCGGCTGGTGGTGGTGTTCGGTATCCGCCCCCAGGTGCGGCGGGCCCTCGACGAGGCGGGCATCGTGCCCCAGCACCACCAGGGCCGCTGGGTCGCCGACGAGACGATCATGGCGTGGGTCGAGCGTATCGCCGCCGAGCAGCGTCTGTGGCTCGAGGCGCGGCTCTCGCCGGGGCTGCCCAACACGCCGCTGCATGGCATCGAGATGACCGTGGTCTCCGGCAACCTGGTGATGGCCAAGCCGCTGGGCGTGCGCGATGGCATCGACTTCGACCACAGTGGCGAGGTGCGTCGGGTCAGGGCACAGGCCATCGAGGGGCTGCTCGAGGGTGGCTCGCTGGTGGTCCTGCCACCGCTGGGTTTCTCCAGTATCGGCGAGGTCTTCGATCTGGATGCCGCCGAGGTGGCCTGCCACGCCGCCACGGCGCTCGGCGCCGACAAGTTGATCCTGCTCGGCGAATCTTGTGGGCTGTTCGATCGCAGCGGACAGCTGCAGCGTCAGCTGACGCCGGACGAGGCTGAGCCGCTGTTTCAGCAGGCCGCCCCGTCCAGTGAACTGGCCCGTCACCTCGGTGCGGCCTGTGCTGCGGCGCGACATGGTGTAGCCCGTACCCACCTGCTCTCCTGGCATGACCATGACGCTCTGCTCGGTGAGCTGTTCACCCGCGACGGCGTGGGCACCATGATCACCGAGCATCGCTACGAGCAGTTACGTAACGCCGAGCTCGGCGACATCGGCGGTCTGCTCGAGCTACTCGAGCCGCTCGAGCGGCGGGGCATGCTGGTGCCGCGCTCCCGGGAGCGGCTGGAGTACGAGATCGACGACTACCTGGTGATCGAACGCGACGGCATGATCATCGGCTGCGCGGCCCTGCATACCTTCGACGAAGCTGCCATGGGCGAGCTTGCCTGTGTGGCGGTCCACGACGATTACCGGGGTGGGGCACGCGGGGCACTACTGCTTGCCGAGATCGAGCGCCGCGCCCGCCGCCTGGGGCTCTCGGCGCTGTTCGCCCTGACCACCCACACCACCCACTGGTTCTTCGAGCATGGCTTTCGCCTCGCCGATATCGAGGCGCTGCCGCCGCTGCGTCGCGATACCTACAACCATGCGCGCAAGTCCAAGATCCTCGTCAAGCCCCTCGCCTGAGAGGCGTGCTGTTGCCGGGCGACATCGACAGGGAGCCGGCGTCGCCACGCGAAGACACGCTAAGCGATTGAAAAATTGCGTTTTCCGTCGCGAGTGATGAATGGTGTCGCCATCGAGCGACACTATCGCCGCCATGACGTCCATCTTCCGGCTATCACTTCGCTTGTTTGTTGCACCACCTCGTTCCTGAGGTTTTCAACCTCCTGATATAAAAGGTGTTACACGGTTTTTGGCACGCCCTTGGCATTATTCGGGGTGAGCAAGCAAGGGGTTACGGTTCATTCGGCTCGAACCGTTCCCCGGTCGCCGACGGCAAGGCGGGATTTCACGACCCCGTGCGCCCGCGCCGCGAAGCGGCCAGTGTCTGCTCCCAGCGATGTGTGACGTAGGTTGCGATGAGACGATACCGCCGCCAGGCAAGGATCGGTATCGAGAGGGCAAGGACGCCCTGGCAGGGATGCCTCTCCCCCGCCGCGGGGGATCGAATCGCGTAGCATCGCCATCGGCCCGCGGCCGAGGCGGTGGTGCCAGGAACGGAGCAGGGCGGCACACCACGCGATGGTGTGTCACCCACATGAGGACGACCAGCCCCTGGTGGCAGATGGCGACTCATGGCTTCGGGGCCTTCCCGGCCCATGGACATTCGGGCAACGGACGGACCAGGTCGTCGGTTGAGCGAGTGCCCAGACCCTTTAGTTCCCTGCGTATTGGGCCGGCTCTGCCGGCCTTTTTTTTGGCGGTTTTAGGCGGGTTGTGCCCGGCGGATGGCGCCGGTTGGCGGGGCGCTCGGCGGAACTCTGGTATCCTGGGAAGAAGACAATGGTGGTTCCCGTTACTCCCCTGCAAAGAACGCTGTCCATGATCTCAGCCGTTACACGCCGTTGGCGGCCACGTTCGCTGTTGCAGCTGGTACTGCTGGCCTTCCTGGTGGTGATGTTGCCGCTGGCGGTGTTGATGATCCAGGCCGGACACGCCCTCTCGCAGCTGTCGCGCCTGGCCGATGTCAGTGCCCGCCAGGCGGTGGAGGAGACCCGGCGTGCCCGTTCGCTGGGCGCCCTGGCGCTGGAAATGGAACGCAGCGCCCGCCAGTATGCCGTGGTCGGGGATGAGAGCCTGCTGGCGATCTTCGCCGAGCGTCTCACGGAGTTCCGTGAGCTGCTGGCCCAGCAGCGCCAGCTGTTGTCCGATGATCCCGATGTGGCGGCGCTGGAGAAGAAGCTCGATGCGCTCGCCGAGCTACCCGACCTGCCGCGCGAGGCATTCAACGACCGGCTCGCCGACTTCCTGCCCTTCGCCCAGCATACCGAGGCGATGCGCCACGCCACCAACCGGCGCATCGATGCGCGCATCGAAGGCATCCGTGCCCGGGCCGAGGCCGTGCAGGTGCGCCTCTGGTGGCAGACCGCGGCGCTGGTCTCGGCGAGCCTGGTGCTGATGCTGCTGGTCACCCGGCTGATCATCCAGCCGATTCGCCAGCTCGAGCGACGCATCCTGGGGATTGGCAGCGTGGGGGGCGATAGGCGGGAAACGCCGCGGCCCCTCAAGGGCCCGGCGGAACTGGTCACCCTGGACAAGCGGCTGGATTGGCTGGCCTTGCGGCTCGAGGAGCTCGAGGCCCAGAAGCAACAGTTTCTGCGCCACATGTCGCATGAACTCAAGACGCCGCTGGCCAGCGTGCGCGAGGGAGCATCGCTGCTCACCGACGGCGTGGCCGGTGAAGTCACGCCGCGCCAGCGTGAGATACTCGAGCTGATCGATGCCAGCGGGCGCGAGCTGCAGCAGCTGATCGAGCAACTGCTCGATTACCACCTGTTCCAGCACCATCGCCAAGCCGATATCGAATGGCTGGACGTCGCCACCGTGGCCAAGGAGGTGCTAGCCAAGCACCGCCTGGCCCTGGATAACAAGCAGATGCGCGTCATTTGCTTCGATGGCCCCCTGTCCTGGGGTCTCGATCGCACCGCCACGGCCCGGGTACTCGACAACCTGATTTCCAATGCCATCGCCTACGGCGAGGATGACGGAGTGCTGGAGATCCGTGCCCGACCGCTGCGCGACCGGCTGGTGATCGAGGTGGCCAACAGTGGCGAACCGATCGCCGTCGAGGATCGCGCGCGGCTCTTCGAGGCCTTCTTCCAGGGCAGTCTGCGTCGCAAGGGGCCGCTCAAGGGCTCCGGCATCGGCCTCTCAGTGGCGGCCGACTGTGCCCGGCTCCAGCAGGGTAGCCTTGAGCTCGTGGACGACCCGCGGCTGGCAGTGTGCTTTCGCCTGACCTTGCCGCGGCAGAGCCCGCTGCCCCAGCCGGATGACGCCCCGCCCATGCTCGCCCTGGCCGCTACCCAGGCAAGGAGTGACATACCATGACCGCGCGCCTGCTGCTGTTGTGTCTGTCCATGGCCTGGCTGGCCGGCTGCCAATACCTGCCCGAACGCCTGCCGCTACCCGACGCCTCCTCGTCCCTGCCGGGCGACGCCGAGGGATCGGCGGCCTGTCATGCTGAGTTGCCGGACTTCGCCAATGCATCCTGCCTTCTTGACGACTGGGTCGCCTTCGGCCTGGCTTCCCAGCGCGGCGACCGCGAATGGCGGCAGGCCACCCTGGCCCGCCTGCAGGGTGATGCCAAGGAGCGACGCCTGGCCCGTGCCGTGCTGCTCGGTTGGGGAAATGCGCAGCAGTGGAGGCGCGCCTCGGAGCTCTACAAGGCCGATCTCCACGCGGCGCCTGCCCGGCTGCAACCGCTGCTGCGCTACTGGCTCAACGAGCTGGAGGGGCGCCGTCGCCTGGCCGGCCAGTTGGCCGAGAGTCGCCACGAGCACCACGCCGCCGTGGAGGAGAATGCACGCCTCTCCGCGCAGCTCGAGGCGATGGCCGAGAAGCTCGATCAGCTCACCGCCATCGAACAGAGCATCAACCTGCGACAGCAGAATGAATGAAACGGGAGAGACGACATGAAGCAGACCGGACGCCAGCCCAATGCCGGGGGGCAGCGCGCGCACATCCTGCTGGTGGATGACGACGTCAGCCTGCTGACACTGCTGGGCATGCGCCTGGAGAGCCGCGGCTACCGTGTCACCACCGCCGAGAGTGGCCGCGAGGCTCTCAAGCGGCTGGACGTCGCCCGCCCCGACCTGGTGCTCTCGGACCTGCGCATGGACGAGATGGACGGCCTGGCGCTGTTCCAGGAACTCCAGCGCCGGGTGCCGGGCCTGCCGGTGATCCTCCTCACTGCCCATGGCTCGATCCCCGATGCGGTGAGCGCCACCCGCCAGGGGGTGTTCGGCTTTCTCACCAAGCCGGTGGACCGCGATGAGCTCTTCGCCACCATCGACGACGCCCTGGCCCAGACCTCTACCCCCGCCACCGAGGGCGACGATCGTTGGCGCGAGGCGATCATCACCCGTAATCCGGAGATGGAGCGCATCCTCGAGCAGGCGCAGATGGTGGCTGCGGCCGACGTCAGCGTGCTGATCACCGGCGCCTCCGGGTCGGGCAAGGAGCTGCTGGCCGAGGCCATCCACAAGGCTAGTCCGCGGGCCGCCAAGCCCTTCGTGGCGATCAACTGCGGGGCACTGCCCGAACAGCTGCTGGAGAGCGAACTGTTCGGCCACGCGCGGGGCGCCTTTACCGGTGCGGTGAGCGAGCATCGCGGCCTTTTCCAGGCGGCCGACGGCGGCACCCTGTTTCTCGACGAGATCGGCGATATGCCACTGGCGCTGCAGGTCAAGCTGCTGCGCGCCCTGCAGGAGCGCCAGATTCGCCCCCTCGGTTCCACCTCATCGATCCCCATCGATGTGCGCATCATCTCGGCCACCCATCGCGATCTGGACCGCGCCATGCACGAGGGCGAGTTCCGCGAGGATCTCTTCTATCGCCTCAACGTGGTCAACCTGCGGCTGCCGCCGCTCAAGGAGCGCGCCGAGGATGTGCCGCTGCTCGCCAAGCACCTGCTCGCCCAGGCCGCCGCCCGGCACAAGCCCTTCGTCAAGGGCTTCTCTCCGGAGGCACTTAACCTGCTGGCCGCCTCGGCCTGGCCCGGCAATGTCCGCCAGCTGGTCAATGTGGTGGAGCAGTGCGTGGCCCTGACCACCTCGCCGATGATCCCGCAGGGCCTGGTGGCCCAGGCGCTGGCTGCCGAGGAGAGTGCTTTGCCGACCTTCAACGACGCCCGGGCCGGCTTCGAGCGCAGCTATCTGGTCAAGGTGCTCAAGATCACCGAGGGCAACGTCACCCAGGCGGCGCGCATCGCCGGGCGCAACCGCACCGATTTCTACAAGCTGCTGGCCCGCCACGAGCTCGAGCCCGGCGCCTTCAAGCCGGCCGCCCGCCAGGCCGATCACCACTAGCCCGGCACCATCGAGTAGGAGGGGGAGTCGCCTCCCCCGTCCTCTCACACCACCGGGCATACGGTTCCGTACCACGGCGGTTCACGAAGAACGATTAAGCCCTC
>NZ_SNWH01000014.1 GCF_004361885.1 Halomonas ventosae | reverse complement strand
GCCCTCCTGGAAAATCCTCCGAGAGAGCCTTCGCGAAGAGGTCAAAGAGCAGGCATTATGCGACGAATAACACAAAATTCGTGGGGATCCGCCAGAGGTCGAGCGGTGATGCCTTGCGAAGTCGAATCTCACCGTCTTCGATCTCGAAGCAGATGGTATCGCCGGCGTGGAGGTCCAGTGCCTTGCGGACGTTGCCGGGAATCGTCGCCTGGTATTTGGTGGTCAGCCGACTGCTGGCGGTGGACATGACGACCCTCCTTCCGAATTTTTGAAGTAATACGGTAATGCTAGTCTTGCTACCCGTAGGTCGCAATCCACGATGCCCTGATCGAGCGGGAGTCCGATACGCTCACCAAGGCCGAGAAGGAGATGATCGTGGTGGCCCGCGGCGCCCTGGTGTGTATCTACAGCAAGGCCCCGCTGCTGGCCGACCAGGTGGCCATCAACCACCGCACCGCGCCGATCAGTGAGCGCCATCGCACCATGCTGGATTTCGCCATGTACTGCGGCCTGGAGGTGGGGGAGCTCACCGACGAGTGGGAGGCCCGCCTGAAAACGGTTGGGTTCAGCCACGACGATATCTGGGACATCGTTGCCATCGCGGCTTTCTTCGCCCTTTCCAACCGCCTGGTTACCTTGACCGGCACGCCGCCCAACGAGGAGTTCTACCTGATGGGGCGGGTACCGCGCGATAAGTGAGAAGCCACTCAATCACTCTCTGGCGCTCTGCTTCAATAGCTGCAGCATCGGTGCCAGCTGACTCTCGTGCAGCAGCAGCACGCTGTCGCCCCTTTCGCTGGCGAGGGGGGTAACCACAGCGAACTCGCCTTCCTCCAGATGGAACTCGTGGATCTCGCGGGGCCCTTTCGGTGTCTGGCAGAAAATCGAGCGGTAGGGGTCGTCCTCGCTGTAGATAAGGCGGTGGTAGACCTTGAAGAAGGTGTAGAGCGTCAGGCCCTGCGGGAAGGCGGGCCAGCGGGCGGGTATGGTGCGGGTTTCTTCATCGAGCGTCTGGCCGCTGGCCTCGGCGGCGGCGATGGCCTGCTCGAGGGGTTCTGCCAGCAGCGAGGCGTTGTCGCGGGGCAGCGGCTGCTGCTGCTCGAAGGCGTGCCGGAAGTCGTCGGCCACCTGGCCTAGCGCCGCCAGCGATCCCGCTCGGTGATCGCGGTGAAGGAGCGCGGCGGGCGCGAAGTTGCCGTTCTCCCAGCCGTGGATGACGCGCAGTACCAAGTCACCGCGCCGCATGGGGGACAGCACCAGCGCCTCGGTGGCCACTCTAAGGTGCAGCAGGCGCTCGGTGGCGGTGTTGTCGAAGGCGCTGTAGGGATCGACGAAGATCCCATGCAGTCGACCGGGGGCATGTTCCTTGGCTTCGTTGTAGGGCATCACAGGGCTCCGGCACGGGTAGTCGTCTCGGCGAGGTGGCGTTATGATGCCCCTCGATCCTGTCTCTATCGGCCATTCCGGCCCCGGCTTGAGGCGCGATCCTACCATCCATTCACTTGTCGCCAGGGGAGCCCCGCCGTATTCGTGTCGGCGAGGGCTGAGAGAGCATCACGCTGACCCTGGAACCTGATCCGGTTCATACCGGCGGAGGAAGTGCGACATGCCCTACCTAACGTCTGCCGTGCTCGGCGCGGCGCTGCTGTGCTTTGCTTTCTTGGGCCTGCGGGCCCGCCGGGCCGATGGCCCCCTCGATGACTACGTCACCGCGCGCAACTCCCAGGGCGCCCAGTCGCTGGGCCTCTCCTTCCTGGCCTCGGGGATGGGCGCCTGGATCCTCTTCGCGCCACCCGAGATCGGCGCCTTCGTCGGCCCGGTGGGGCTGGCTGGCTACGCCATCGGCTCGGCACTGCCGCTGGTGATCCTGGTGCGCTACGGCCCCGCCATCCGCCGACACCTGCCGGCCGGGCGCAGCATCGGCGAATTTGCCGAGGCCTGCTACGGCGCCGGCGTGCGCCGCTGGGTGTCGTTGATATCAATACTCTACATGGCTTGCTTTTTGGCCGCAGAGCTCACCGCCATCGGCTCGATTACCGCACTGCTCTCGGACGTGCCGCCGGCACTGGTGGTCTTCGGCGTGGCCGTGACGACCCTGATCTACACCGCGGTCGGCGGCCTGCGGGCGAGCCTGGCCACCGACCGCTGGCAGGCCTGGCTGCTGCTTGGCCTGCTGCTTTTGGTCACCGTGGTGGCCCTTGACCGGCTGCCGACGATGCCTGCCGATGCGAGCTTGCCATCGGTGCCCCTGGGCAGCGCGCTGAGCGTGGCCCTGACCCTGGTGATCGCGGTGACCGCGGCTAACCTTTTCCACCAGGGTTACTGGCAGCGAGTCTGGTCGGCCCGGGACGACCGGGCGCTCGGCCTCGGGGCCTGGCTGGGTAGTGCCATTACGGTAGTCGTGGTTGCCGTGGTCGGGGTGCTCGGCATGCTCGCCGCCATGAGTGGCCTAGCGCTTGGCGAGCCACCGATCCCTTTCTTCGCCCTGCTGGCTGAGGCACCCGGCTGGCTAGCCCTGCCGGCGCTGGTGCTGGCGGTCTCCCTGGTGGTCTCGAGCGTGGACAGCCTGCAGAACGGCATCGCCACCCTGGTGGTGGCAGGCTCCGGCAGGCGGGGCCTGTCGATTACTGCGGCCCGCTGGGTGACGGTAGCGCTGATGGTGCCGGTGGTGATCGTGGCCCTGCAGGGGCACTCTGTGCTGCGTCTTTTCCTGATCGCCGACCTGCTGTGTGCTTCCATTGTGGTGCCGGTATTGCTGGGAATCTGGTCGCGGATGAGCGCCCTAGCTGCGGTGGCCGGCGGTATGGCGGGCATGTTTGGCGCCATCCTGCCGGGCTGGGTTGCCGGGGGCAGCCTACCGGCCGGTATCCTGGCGGCAAGCTTTCCCGACAGCATCCCCACGCTTGCCCCCTTCCTGGTGGCGCTGCTGGCCTCCACCCTGGTCAGCCTGCTGATCGCCTGGTGTCGTCCCGCTCCCCAGGCTCTTTCCAACGCCAACAAATAAGCCCAACGCGAGGTAATCCCATGACCACACGCCATGCCTATGACGCCTGGGCCGAGGGGCGTCCCGAGGCGCGCATCAGCGATTGGCTACGCGAGATCAGCGAGCCCGACTGGTCGGCCACCGTGAACCATCCGCTCTTCGATGCCCTGGCCGAAGGGCAGATGTCGGAGGGCGATTTCGCCGCTTACATGGTCCAGGACTACGGATTCGTCGACCCTTTCACCGCGCTGCTGGGGCATGCCATCGGCGATGCTCCCGTGATGGCGGACCGGGTGGTGCTGGGGCAGTTCATGGGCATGCTGACCAGCGACGAGAACAGCGTCTTCCAGCGCACCTTCGACGCCTTCGATGTCTCGGCTGCCCAGCGCCAGGCACCGGTCTATCTCGAGGCCACGCAGGCGTTTCGCCGCCTGCTGGACGAGACAGGAAAGCACGGCGGCTATGCCGAGATCCTGGCGGTGCTGGTGGTGACTGAGTGGCTCTACCTCGAGTGGGCGCTGCGCATCACGCCTGTCGATGGGCTTCACCCGCTGATGGGGGAGTGGATCGCCCTGCACGACAATCACGCCTTCCAGGAATTCGTTGCGTGGCTGCGTCGCCGACTGGATGAGCAAGCGGCAGGGCTCGATGATACTTCCTTCACCCGCATGGCCGAGCGCTTCCGCGAGACTGTGGCGCTGGAGCGACGCTTCCACGATGCCGTCCACCCATCCTGAGGAGCTGGCATCCTGAGGAGCCTGGCATGTCCCTCTCGGACAGGCACAGCGCGGCTGCGCCGCCCGAGGCGTTCCGTCGCTGCCTGACAGCGGGTACTCTATGGCGACCCCAAGAGTCATCTACCAGGAGAGGCCCGCATGACCGAGACATCCCAGGATCCCCGACGCCGCCATTCCGCCGAGGTGGTGGATGGGGTCGGCAAGTCCGCTAGCCGCGCCATGTTGCGTGCGGTGGGCTTTCGTGATGAGGACTTCGCCAAGCCCCAGGTGGGCATCGCTTCCACCTGGAGCAACCTTACGCCTTGCAACAGCCATATCGACGAGCTGGCCCGGCGGGCTAGCGATGGTGCCGATGGGGCCGGCGGCAAGGGCGTGATCTTCAACACCATCACCATCTCCGACGGCATCGCCAACGGCACCGAGGGCATGAAGTACTCGCTGGTGTCGCGGGAGGTGATCGCCGACTCCATCGAGACGGTGGCCGGTTGCGAGGGCTTCGATGGCCTGGTGGCTATCGGCGGCTGCGACAAGAACATGCCGGGCTGCCTGATGGGTCTGGCGCGCCTGAACCGGCCAAGCGTCTTCGTCTACGGCGGGACCATCCTGCCGGGCGAAGGCCACACCGACATCGTCTCGGTGTTCGAGGCCATGGGCGCCTACAGCCGCGGCGACCTGGACCTGATCGAGGTCAAGCAGATCGAGGAGGCGGCGATCCCCGGCCCCGGCTCCTGCGGCGGCATGTACACCGCCAACACTATGGCTTCGGCGATCGAGGCGCTGGGTATGAGCCTGCCCGGCAGCTCGGCGCAGAATGCCGTCTCCCAGGCGAAACGTGACGACTGCGAGGCGGCCGGGGCAGCGGTGCTCGCGCTGCTCGAGCGCGACCTCAAGCCCTCCGACATCATGACCCGCCAGGCCTTCGAGAACGCCATCACCGTGGTGATCGCACTCGGTGGCTCCACCAACGCGGTGCTGCATCTGATCGCCATAGCCAGCACCATCGGTGTTGAGCTATCGCTTGCCGACTTCACCGAGATCGGCCGGCGCGTGCCGGTGGTCGCCGACCTACGTCCCAGCGGCCACTACATGATGAGCGAGCTGGTGGCGATCGGCGGCATCCAGCCGCTGATGAAGACCCTGCTCGAGGCCGGCCTGCTCCACGGCGACTGCCTGACGGTGACCGGCCAGACGCTTGCCGAGAACCTGGCCGATGTCCCCCCCTATCCCGATGACCAGCAGATCATCGCCCCGCTGGATCGCCCGGTGAAGGCTGAGAGCCACCTGCGCATTCTGCACGGCAACCTGGCGCCGGAAGGAGCGGTGGCCAAGATCACCGGCAAGGAGGGCACACGCTTCTCTGGTTCGGCGCGAGTATTTGGTTCCGAGGAGGAGGCCCAGGCGCGAATCAACGACGGCACCGTGGTGGCCGGCGATGTGGTAGTGATTCGCTACGAAGGGCCGAAGGGCGGCCCCGGCATGCGCGAGATGCTTACCCCGACCTCGGCGATCATGGGCCGGGGGCTGGGCAGCGAGGTGGCGCTGATCACCGACGGACGCTTCTCCGGCGGCAGCCACGGCTTCGTGGTCGGCCATGTCACCCCGGAGGCCATCGACGGCGGCCCCCTGGCGCTGGTGGAGGATGGCGACCTGATCACCATCGACGCCGAGGCCGACACCATCGACGTCGACCTGCCCGACGAGGAGCTGATGCGTCGCCGTGCCGCCTGGCGCCAGCCCGAACCGCGCTACGCGCGGGGGGTGCTGGCCAAGTACGCGCGGACGGTCAGCTCGGCCTCCACCGGAGCGGTGACCGATCTGCCGGAGTGAGGGTGAGTCAGCAGGATTATACTTATCAGGCGGGAGGCTTTTGCCATGCACGGTTAGCCTTCTATGCTGGGTAATGACGATCTGCGGCCGATGTGCCTCGAGTTGCCGTCGGCCGCCGTCTTTCCATGCCACGTCGTCGCGGCGAAAGCGCCACGATGGCACCAGCGACAGGAGGCAGCATGCCCAAATCCGGACCCAAGCAAGCCCGAGTCGAGCCGATTCGCGAAGCCGAGGACCAGAACCTGCCGGTCGTCGGCTGGCATGTCATCGACGAGACGGATCCGCAAAACGAGATCGCCGTCTCCGAGCATGAAACGCAAGCCGAGGCTATCCGCGCCGCGGAAGAGTACGAGCAGCGCGAGGAGTGAGTGCAGTGCGGCGCACTCTGCACTCGCCGAGCGCGCCTGACCGACCCCATCCATCGGTAACGAGGAGATATCAAATGAGTGAAGCAATCGCCAAGCGGCTGCAAGGCAAGGTGGCGCTGGTGACAGGCGGGGTACATGGCATCGGCAGGGCCATCTCCCTGCGCCTGGCCGAGGCCGGCGCGAGCGTGGCGGTCACGGATATCGACGATGACGCAGGACGAGCGCTGGTCGAGGAGATCGAGAACCACCAGGGAACGGCCCGCTACTGGCATCTCGATACCTCGAGCGAAGACCAGGTCAAGGCGGTCTTCCAGGAAACGGCACAGGCCTTCGGCAGCCTCGATGTGCTGGTCAACAATGCCGGAATCTCCGGCGTCAACAAGCCAACCCACGAAGTGACCGCTGAAGAGTGGGACGCCCTCATGGCGGTCAACGTCAATGGTGTCTTCTACTGCACGAAGCACGCCATTCCCTATATGCAGCGGGCGGGGCAGGGCAGCATCATCAACCTCTCGTCCATCTATGGCATCGTGGGGGCCGCCGACCTACCGCCCTATCATGCCTCCAAGGGCGCCGTGCGGGTGATGAGCAAGAACGATGCGCTCTTCTACGCCAAGGACAGGATCCGGGTCAATTCCGTGCATCCCGGCTTTATCTGGACGCCCTTGGTGGAAGGGATCGCCAAGCAATCCGAGGAGGGGGTCGAGGCATTTCGCCGTCACCTCGACGGCCTGCATCCTCTGGGTCATGTAGGCGAGCCCGATGACATCGCCTTCGCGGTCGTCTACCTCGCCTCGGACGAGTCGAAGTTCGTGACCGGTAGCGAACTGCTGGTTGACGGTGGCTACACCGCGCAGTGAGGCCGGCCGTGCTGTCATGATCATTGGCCTGCGTGGTTGAGGCCTGTAGCGCGTCAATCTGGATGAGAAATTGCGGCGCCTTTTTATGCTCCCTGACCGGTTAGCAAGCGGTGTCATTCGTGTCCGTGTCGCTGGGCGACACGGCATGACTCATCTTGCGGGTCGCGGGCGTTGCCAGCCGTCCTTGAGAGCGCTTGTCGTCCATCGCGGCCCCACAACACGATAAGGGCGGTACGAGGCTTGCCGACGTTACCCGACAGGGTAATGGTTACCAGCGATTGCGCTGTGTGGTGTCTTCGCCGCGTCGGCGGTTCTATCATGATGGCGGTGCCGCGAGCACTGCTCGATCAGTTGCATCTGCACGCTGGCTCTCAAGTCGAGATCAAGGTCGATCACGGGCGTCTGATCGTGGAACCGGACGCCTTCAATCTCGCCATGGGTACGCCCCTGGTCGCACCGATCACCAACGGTAGTGGTTCGCTCGTTCCCGTGCCACCGTAACTCGGGCAGGTTTCGACGTTCACCTTGAAAACTCACTTGAGGCGTTGCGCCCAGCGCATCGCCGCGTGTAGCCGGCCTGACGGATCAGGTGCGCGGCAATGACCCGGTAGACAATGCCGAGCACGCGGCCGATGAGCGCCGGATGCGTGGCCAACAGAAATCGCATGGGAAAGGGAAGGCTCAGAACTCACTGCCGAATTGCTCGTTGCGGCAACACCTGGTCGAGCAGCCAGGCTGCACCATCGGCCATCCGGCGGGCGCCGACCGGCGTAAGTTGGTGACGTTCGTTTTCGGGCCGGAGAGGGAACGCCGTCGGATGTGCGGGCGCGAGTGTGTCTGCACGGAGAACAGAGGAAAGTAGGATGTGTACGATGAAAATATGCGTAACCTTTCAGACAACACCAGAACAAAAACAATTTCTGCAACAATTTTTTGAAAACACGGCAGACATCCATTTTCTGGATGATCATCCCGAAGAGGAGAAAAAAAGTCTCATTTCAACGTCTGAAATTCTACTGTCGTGGAACCCGGAGAAAGAAGGACTTTATAATTTGCAAATCTCATACAGGGAAACTGAATTTATTCAACTGCTTTCAGCCGGATATGATCATGTTAATAGGGATAAACTTCCTTCGGGTGTCATGATTGCTTCCAATCAGGGAGCTTATGCCGCACCCATGGCAGAACATGCTGTCGCCATGATCCTGGCTTTATCAAAAAGGCTGATAATCTACCATCAGGAGTTGTCCAACGGAAATTTTAATCAGCTGAGCAGCGTAACCAAAGCCATCGACGGTTCCGTACTCGGGGTCATCGGGTTTGGATCAATCGGGAAAGCCACTGCTAAACTGCTGAAGCCTTTTGGAGTTAGCGTGATGGCCCTGAATACCAGTGGAAAAACGGAAGAAAATGTTGAGTTTGTCGGAACATTAAATGATCTGGACTATGTTCTTGAAAACTCTGATGTCGTGTTTATTTCTACTCCCCTTAATAAAGAAACAGAAGGACTGATTAACAGGCAGAAGCTGGAGCTGATGAAAGAGGATGCGATTCTGATCAATGTGGCCCGGGGGCCTGTCATCAATGAACAGGATCTTTTCAACCATTTGAAAACCCATCCGGATTTCTACGCCGGCATTGATGCCTGGTGGATAGAACCGTTTAGATACGGTACGTTCGAGATTCATTATCCGTTTTTCGAACTGCCCAACCTGCTGGGTTCTCCCCATAACTCAGCCATGGTCAAAAACGTCTTCCTGATGGGTATTGAAAAAGCAGCAGCCAATGTAGCACGGTTTATTCGCAATGAGCCTGTCAAGGGGCTGATTCCTGCAACATAAGTGCTTATGCATATGTAATCGTATATTCGTTGCCATAGCCACCAAGCACTCGGTGTACCTCGCTGCATAGCGTGGCAAAGCTCTCGTAGGCGGTCAGTGGCAGCCAGCTGTACTTGACGCGACGCCAGAGGATTTCGATCAGGTTCAGCTCCGGCGAATAGGCTGACAAGTGGATGATGTGAAGGCGATGATTCAGCCACTCAAGCCGCTTTCGCGCAAAGGCACGGGAGCGATGCATGCTGGCGTTATCCAGGATGACGATGGCGAAGGTATCCGGGTCTTTCTGCGCAATGAACTGATCGAAAGCGGAGATCACGGTCGCCGTGGTCACCGACTTGGTCGTCGTATGGTAGACCAGCTTGCCCTGCCGACTCAGGAATCCCAGGACGTTCAACCGTTGACTGTGAGTATAGGCCGGGATCTCCCAGGGTTGACCGATAGGACTCCACGCATAGGGCACCGATGAGGACTGTGAAACCCCTGACTCATCAAAGTAGTAGAGCTCATGCTCGCCCTGATCTTCCCTCTCTTGGAGCGCCTTCATAAGTCCCTGAGTGTTACGGAAATCCGTTTCATCACGCCGCCCTTTCAGTGAGTGTCGAATGCGCTTGAAGCTATTCCGATTTTTTTCAAGGCCCGACGCAATGTGTCCGAGCTGAACGTTTTTCCTGTCTCTTCCTGCAGCCGTGCCTGCAGGGTTCGGATCTGATGAGGGTGATCCTGAACCAACGCTTGCAGCCGTTCTCGATCGTCTTCATCCAGAATGGGAACCCGGCCACTGCGAGGTTTATCGATGAGATCTCCAAGGCCGGAGGCTTCCCATTTTTTGAACCAGATCGAGATGGTGTTTCGTCGAACGTCCAGGATGTCGCTGATCTGGTCGATCGTATAGCCTTGCTCGCTGAGCAAGATCGCGTGAGCACGCCGCCGTAGGGCTCGTTTCTCGCCGTACTGATGGGCTTCTGTCAAATCTCGCTGTTCCTCTTCCGTGAGAGGCAATACGAAGCGCCTTGTCATGCTTTTATCCTGAATGAGAGCCTTGACAGAAATATGCACGAAAAACTCTGCCTAGGCACTTAGCAATCAGATTTTCATTGATGTTAACTGTTTAGCTCATGCAGCCTGATCCAGGTCGTCCTGTCGCATAAAGGCAGGCACTTCACCCGTAAACGGCATGCGCCTTGAGGCGAGGGTCATACGGGATGGGGCGAGTCTCGCTCACGCAAAGCCCAGGAAGACGGCCAGCGCTCTGTTGACGGCGACCATGGTGCTGTCATCGAGGTGGCCGAAGGCCTCCCCAACTCTCTCTCGCTTCACCGTCATGGGCTTGTCCACCATGATCTGGGAGCGTCGCTGCAAGCCATTCTCGGGGGTGGGCTCAATATCGAGGCGGATCAGCGGCGCATCGACCAGAGTGCTGGATAGCAGCAGCACCGTTACGCTGCCAGTTCCGGCAAACTGATCCGACTGGACGATGAGGGCGGGACGAAGCTTCCCAAAGTCACCCGACAGGGCAATGGCCACCAGGTCTCCGCGCCTCATGCGTCACCCTCGTCGTTGTCCAGGTCCAGGAGTGCCGCGTCCATGAAATCCTGCAGATCGCGATCCCCGGCGTCGGCAGCCGCCACGACAGCGCACTGGCGGCGGGCTTCTTCGGCAAAGCCGGGTTGTCGGGTATCGGGTACCCAGATCTGGATCGGGCGCAGGCCGGCCGCACGAAGGGCAGCACGGTGCTTCTTCACCCGGTTTTTCACGTCATTGGTTGCCACCATGGCGATGCCTCCGCTCTGTGTCATGTAACATGCTAGTGTGCCTCTTCGTTACATGCAACATGAGGCTTGTGCAGAAAACGGGCGTTTTGATCGCTCTCAGGCCGCTACTTCCTTCTCGTCCTCAATCTCCCGCTCGAGGGGGAAATGAGCCGGCGCCGTCAGGTTGATCAGGACGTCCAGAGTGAACATGTTGATGCCGCCGTTCGGCAGGTCATCCTCACCGTCATCCCGTGAGCCGGATAGGCTCCAGCGCCTCGCCGGGGTCGAGGACCCGGCCGATGACGCTGGCCCGGGCATAGCCCAGGGCATGCAGGGCTTCCAGGCAGGCCTCGGCGCGCTCGGCGGGCACGCTGGCCAGCAGCCCCCCGGCGGTCTGGGGGTCGAAGAGCAGCGGGTAGCGCGGGTGCTCGACCCAGGCCGCCGGGTCGCGGATGGCCCGGCGCAGTCGCACGTTGGCGGGCTGCAGGGAGCTCAGGATGCCGGCGGCCACGGTCTCCTCCGCCCCCTCGAGCAGCGGCAGGGCCGCCAGGTCGAGCTCGGCATCCACCCCCGAGGGGCGCGTCATCTCGACCAGGTGCCCCAGCAGGCCGAAGCCGGTGAGGTCGGTGCAGGCGGTGGCACCGTGCTCGCGCAGGCAGCTCGCCGCCTGGCGGCTGGACTGGCACATGCTGGCCAGGGCGGCATCGATCCAGCGCCCGCGGGCACCGAGCCGCGCATGGGCGGCGAACAGCGTGCCGGTGCCGATGGGCTTGGTGAGGATCAGCGCCTGGCCGGGGCGCAGGCCGCCCTTCGTCAGGGCGCTGTCGCCGCCGGCATCGATCAGGCCATTGACGGCAAAGCCCAGGGCCAGCTCGCTGCCCTCGCCGGTGTGTCCGCCGACGAGGGCGCAGTCGGCCTGGTTGAGCACCTCCACGGCGCCGTACATCATCTGGTAGACGGTGTCCTCCACCTTGGCCTCGAGCCCCGGGGGTACCGTGGCCACGGCGGTGGCGGTCTGCGCCTCGGCACCCATGGCGAAGATGTCGCCCAGGGCGTGGTTGGCGGCGACCCTGCCGAACACATAGGGGTCGTCGATGAAGGCGCGAAAGAAGTCGATGCTATGCACCATGTCCTTGCCCGGTGGCACCCGCACCACGGCGGCGTCGTCCGGGGCATGCAGGCCGACTCGCACCTCCTCGCGCGCCACCGGCTCGAGGGTCGAGAGGGCTCGGGAGAGCACCGAGGCGCCCACCTTGGCCCCGCAGCCGCCGCAGCGCATGGCGATAGCCGAGATCGCCTGGGCGTGCTCCTCCTCGTCCAGCACCACCTTGCTGGGCCGGGACACTGGCATGGCACCTTCTTCCATCGGCGGCAGCTCGTTGAAGCGGGCCATGAAGCGCCGGTCGATGCTGTCCTTCCAGCGCCATACCCAGTCGCCGGCCAGGCACAGCCTGCCCCGGGAGGCCACGGCGTGGCGGTCGCCGGTGCTGATCAGGGCCAGCCATTTCGCCTGGGGGTGGTAGGGCCTCAAGGGGCGGCCGGTCACCGCGGCGCGCAGGTTGTCGGCCAGGGGGCGGCCCTGGCGCACGGCGAAGACCCCGGCCTTCTCGCGGGGGTGGTCGACCTGGTGGGCGATGTCACCGGCGGCGAAGATGCGCGGGTCCGAGAGCGACTGCAGGGTGTCGCCGACCTTGATGAAACCGTCGTCATCCAGCTCGAGCCGGGTGTCCCTGAGCCAGCCGGCGCCGCCGGCGTTGGTCACCCAGACGATCTCGTCGGCGCCGTGCCAGCGGCCGTCGTCCGCCTGCAGGCGGCCTGCCTCGACGGCGACCACCTCGGTGGCGGTATGCACCTCGACGCCCCGGCGGCGCAGCGTGGCCTCGAAGTGCCGGCGCACCCGGGCATTGTGGGTCGGCAGGATCCGCTCGCTGCGGGTGAAGAGGGCGAAGGAGAGCTCGGCCGGGTTGCGTCCCCGGGCGGCCAGCTCCCTGCTCAGCCGGTACTGCATGGCCAGCAGCAGCTCGGCCCCGCCGGCGCCGCCGCCGACCACCGCGACGCGGGTTTGGCCCGGGTGCGCCTCGATGCGCGCGAGCAGCGTCTGCCAGCGGTCGTTGAAGCGGTGAATCGGCTTGACCGGGATGGCATGTTCGCCGGCACCGTTGACCGCTTCCACGCAGGGCGTCGAGCCGATGTTGATCGACAGCCAGTCGTAGGGCACCGGAGGACGCGAGCGGCAGAACACCTTGCGCTCATCGTGGTCGATGCCGACGGCTTCGTCGCCGAAGAAGCGTGCCCCGGCATACTCGGCCAGCCGGCGCAGGTCGATATGCACCTCGTCGTAGGTGTAATGTCCAGCGACATAGCCCGGCAGCATGCCCGAGTAGGGGGTATGGGTGTCGCGACAGATCAGGGTGAGCCTGACGCCCGGCTCGGGCTTCATGGCGAAGCGCTTCAGCACGCCGACGTGGGTGTGCCCGCCGCCGACGAGGACGATATCCCGTAGCGCTGGTAACCCCGGGGGCTGCTGCGGTTGCTGCATGGTCAGGCTCGCTCTAGATTGGTGGGGCATTAGAGTGATGAGGCGTTGCCGCCACAGTCTAAAGCGAAATCGATGACGCGACGCCATGCCGGTGCTCGGCATGGCGTCGTCGCCTGGTTCGACGTCAGGCCTCCAGGCGGGTCACCCGGATGGGCAGGCCCTGGCGCACGGCGGCGCCGCTGATGGGCTCGAGCCAGGTGCCGTCCACGCTGCGGGTCGGGTCCTTGAAGCCCAGGTCGTTGATGTTGATGCCGGCGCGCAGCCAGTCGAGGTCGGGCTGGGACTCGCCGTCGATCACATGGGGGGTGGCCCCCAGGTCGCGGTGACCGTAACCGTGCTCGATACCCAAAGTCCCCGGCATCACCCCCTCGCCGACCAGCGCCAGGGCGACCACGCTGCCGCCGGGGCTCTCGATGCGGATAGTATCGCCGTGCTGGATGCCGAAGCGCTCGGCGTCCTGGCGATGCATCATCACCGGGTTGTAGGGCTTGATCATGCGCAGCCGCTCGAGGCCGATGGCGTAGGAGTTCATCAGGTTCGACTTGAACGAGAACGCCAGCAGCGGCCACTCCTCCTCGGTGAACACCTCGCGCATGGCGCGGCCATCGGCCAGCGGCGGTAGGCCGTGGCAGGGCACGCCGCGGTTGTGCTGACCGCTCTGGGTGTTGATGCTGGTACCCACCTGCTCATTGTAGATACACAGGGTGCGCTTCCAGGCGCTGGTCAGCTTATCGCCCTTGAAGTGGTCCTTGAAATCTTCGAATCGGCCGCCGCGGGCATAGAGGTAGGCCACCGGCCCGCGCTCTTCGGGCTTGAGGGTGCGCGAAAGCTTTGGCAGCAGCGGCGCCAGGCCGGCGTGGGCGATATCGCTCTCGTCGACGTCGGGCAACGGCTCGCCCTGCATGGCCACGTTGGCGGCGGCGCGCAGGAAGAAGTCCTCGGCACGGTTGAGCGGGTGCAGGTTGCCGTCGGCGTCGGGGATCGCGCCTTCGCCGAAGCCGGGCAGCCCTAGGCGCTTGGCGGTGGCGATGAAGAAGCTCTCCATGGAGACCGGCTCGCCTTCCTTGGTCTTCTGCTGGCGCGGCTCCACCACCGGCCAGCAGGCGGTGGTCATCCTGCCAAGGGCGCCCTTCCAGGCGCCGGTGAAGCCCCATACCTCGTACATCACCGAGTCCGGCACGATGTAGTCGGCATAGCGGTTGGTCTCGTTGAGGAAGCCATCGACGGCGACGAAGAGCCCCAGGCGCTTCGGGTCCTTGAGCTTGTCGGCGATCAGTGCCTCCAGGCCCGCTTGGCCGTAGATGGGGTTGGCCATGCAGCCGATCACCGCCTTGATCGGGTAGGGGTAGCCGTCCAGTGCCGAGGGCAGGTGCTCGGTGAGGGTGGGCGGCGCCAGGGAGCGCCACGGTGCCCGCGCCGGGTAGGGGTTCTCGCCGGCGGCCACCTTGCGCTGGTACTCGGAGGACTTCTCGTAGGGGAAGCGCGAGCGGGAGAGGAAGATCCCCTGGGGGCCGCGCTTGCCGGGGAAGTTCGCCAGGTCGTAGCGGGGGCCTTCGCCCACGCCGTTGAACTGGCCGCCGCCGAGGGCACTGCCGCCCTTGCGGTTGTGGTTGCCGGCCAGCACGTTGAGCATCTGCACCGCAAAGGCGGCGTAGAAGCCGTTGCCGGACATCATGCCGCCGTGGCAGTTGACCGCGGCGCGGCGGCCGTGGCTGGCGTAGCGCCGGGCCAGTTCGACGATGGTCTTCTCGGGGATACCGCAGTGCTCGGCATAGTCGGCCAGGCTGTGCTCGTGGGCCGCCTCGCGCAGCAGTGTCATGCTGCTTTTGACGCGCACCGTGTCGCCATCGGCAAGCTCCACCTCGCGGTCGACGAACAACTCGGCGACCATTACCGTGTCGCTCGCCACCAGCTCGCCGTCGGCGACCACCATGGGCAGGTCATTCTCGCTGTCGGCATCGGCCAGGTCCAGGTCGCTGGCGCGCAGGAAGCGGCCACGGCGCGGGTGGCCTTCGCTGTCGATCACCAGGTGTGTGGCATTGGTGTGGGTCGCTTCATTGGCGGCGTCCGCGGCGGGCTGGCCGGGCAGCGCCAGGAAGTCCTTCGCGTAACTCTCGTTGTCGAGCAGCCACTGGATCACGGCCATGGCGAAGGCGCTGTCGGTGCCCGGGCGGATCGGCACCCAACGGTTGCGGTCGGTGGCGTGGGAGACCGAGGCGTTGAGGCCCGGGTCCACCACCACGTACTCCAGGGTGCCGGCGGCACGTGCCTGGGCGATCAGCCGCCCCTGGCGCTTGAAGGGGTTGCCGGCCTGGCTGGGTGCACAGCCGATGTACATGATGAAGCGCGCGTTCTGGATATCCGGCTTGACGTGGGCGAACTTCTTCATGTCGTTCATCACCGCGCCGGAGCCCATGCGGAAGGCCAGTCCGCAGTAGGAGCCGTGGTGGCCATAGTTGCGGGTGCCGAAGGCGTTGAAGGTGAAACGCTTGAGCAGCGCCGAGCGGCCGTAGTCGGTGGCCTCCATCACCATCAGCTGGTTGGCCTTGGGGCCGTACTCGGGGTTCTCCGGGTCGATGGGGGTGTCGACATCGTGGATGGCACGCAGCCCGTCCACCTGGCCCTCGCCGAATAGGTCGCCGCCCTCACAGATCTCCTCGATGACCTGCTCGAAGGGCACTTTCTGCCATTCACGGCCGCCGCGCCCACCCACCCGCTTGAGGCAGTGGGTGACGCGGAAGGGGCTATCGATCTGGCTCATCATGGCGTTGCCCCGGGCGCAGGCGGTGGAGCGGTTCTGCTGACCCTGGTCGCCATAGGCGCTCAGCCCGCGCAGGGCATCGGCCACCGGGGTACGCATGGGCAGGTGCTCGTCGGCGGAGAGCGGATTGTACGGGTTGCCGGCGACGCGCAGCACCTGGTCGGTGTCGTTGTCGATACGCACCCGCACGCCGCACTTGGTGGTGCAGCCGTAGCAGACGGTGAAGGCGAGGCGCTGGTTCGGGTTGAGGGTCAGCTCGCCGCTCTCCGGATCAACGCGGTATTCCGGCGCCAGTGAGTTGCCGTGGATGCGGTGCTCGGGTTTTTCGCCGGCGCTGCCGGTGACCCCCTTGCCCATCTTGAGCAGCGGGTCGGCGTAGCCGGCGGCGAAGGTGGCGGCACCGCCGGCGGCGACGGCACCTTTCATGAAGCGACGGCGTGAGGTATCGACAGGGAACTTAGCCATGGCCGGGGGCTCCTTCAGTGGTTTCCGCAGCGCTCTGGGCGTCGGATTGTGCGGGGGGAATGTCGGCGGCACTGCCGCCCTGGCGGGCCTGGCGCCACGGCACGAAGAGATCGATCAACAGGATGGCGGCGAGCCACAGGCCGAAGGTGCCGACGATGCCCAGGATGCCGGAGGAGCCGGCGGGAATGCCGTAGTGGTGGAAGCCGGCACTGTTGCGGGCGATGGTCTGCACGTCCATCAACACCACCCAGCGGAACATCCAGCCCACATGCAAGGCCACCAGGCCGAGCACCCAGGCCCAGGCATAGAGCGCCGGGCGGCGTGAAACCGGGCGGGTGAGCAGGTAGAGCACGGCACCGAACAGCACCAGGCCGGTGAGCCCACCCCACAAGGCGGTGCTGCGCCACTCGGCGCTGTCGCGCACCGATTCCATGGCCGCGGCCACCGAGCCGACATTGGCGTTGATGCCGTCGAGGAACCAGCTGCCGGCGACTAGCCCGGCGACCAGACAGGCGCCCAGCATCACCTTGAGCATCTGGCCCGTGACCGTAACGTCACGGGTGCCGTCGACCCGATTCAGGATCATGACCAGTCCCGCCGCGGCGATAAAGCCGGTGGCCACGAACATCGGCGGCAGCCACACCGTGTGCCACAGCGGGCGGGCCTTGACGATGGCCACCTCGGCGCCGGTATAGAGCATGATGCCGGTGGAGAGTGCCAGGGTGGCGAGCCCCACCAGCGCCACCAGGGCGCGCGGGGTGGGGGCGGAGCCGAAGGAGAGCCAGCGGGCCACGAAACCGGCGATGCCGGGCGCCTGGCGGTTGGCCTGCAGCGCCGGACGCCAGGCCAGCCAGGCCAGCACCACCACGCTCACCACGTAGAGCGGCAGGAGCAGGCTGCCGACGGACATCCATGAGTGGCTGTTGGCGTAGGCGTAGAAGTGCCAGAAGCGTAGCGGCTGGTGCAAATCAGCGAGTAAGGCCACCGGGGCTACCAGGGTAGTGGTCAGGCAGGCGAGCAGGGCCAGGCGTGCGGTGGGCAGCCAGCGCTGCTTGCCGAATACCAGCGCCGGGGCGGCCAGCCACAGGGTGGCGTAGGAGAGGGCGATCAGGAAGAAGTACTGCACCGCCCAAGGGTACCAGGCGATGTCATAGCGTGGGGCGAGCAGCTCAATGGTGGAATTCATAGCCCAACTCCTTGCCGTGGGGGTCGAGGACGTCCAGGGCCACCGGCTCGGCGTCGGGGCGAGTGACGAAGCGCTCGTCCATGCCGAGGTAGAAGACCTGGGGCCGGGTGTTCTTCTCGGGCTGCAGCACCATGAGCTCGTCGCGATGCTCTTCGATCATGCGGCTGATCTGGCTCTCGGGGTCGCGCATGTCGCCGATGATCCGCGCGCCGCCCACGCAGCTCTCCACGCAGGCTGGCAGTAGGCCCGCCTCCAGGCGGTGGGCGCAGAAGGTGCACTTGTCGGCGGTCTGGGTGCGCCCGTTGATGAAGCGGGCATCGTAGGGGCAGGCGTTGACGCAGTAGGCGCAGCCCACGCAGCGGTCGCTGTCGACCACCACGATGCCGTCCTGGCGCTGGTAGGTGGCCTCCACCGGACAGACCGGCACGCAGGGCGGGTTCTCGCAGTGGTTGCACAGGCGCGGCAGCATGAAGGTGGCGACCTCACCGGTCTCCTGGTGCTCCACCTCGTACTGGGCAACGGTGGTGCGAAAGCTGCCCAGCGGGGCTGCGTTCTCGATATGGCACGACACGGTGCAGGCCTGGCAGCCGATGCACTGGCGTAGGTCGATGAGCATGCCGTAGCGCTTGCTGGGATCGCCTTCACGGCGGGGTGGCTGCTGGTTGATGCCGGCGCTGGCGACGCTCGAGAGCGGCACCATCGCGGCGCCCGCGCTGAGGCGGGCCAGCTGGCCGAGAAGGGAGCGGCGAATGGGGTCCATGGCGCCTCCGGTGGCCTGGGTGGGGCGGGATCTTCCGCGCATTCAAGAGGTAAATCTGATACCGGAAGGCTAGCTGCGACCAAGGTCCAGGCACTTGACGCCGATCAAGGGATCGTTAGAAATCTCTTAATCCTGGCGTAATGTTAGTGCAAGTCATTGAGTCTAAAAGGTTTTAAGGATGCCTGGCGGGCAAGAAAAAACGCCCCGCCGGGAGGGGCGGGGCGTTCGCTGTTCGTCTTCCTGTCGGCCTCTCGCGAGATGGACGACGAGAGGGGCGATCAGGGCGGTGAGCCGTTCGGGTCGATGGTGCGATAGACAAGGTGGAGCTCATCCACCGAGAGGTGCTCCAGCTTCCCCGAGAGAAGGTCACTGATCTTCTGCATCGGCAGACCGGCGCGGCGGGCAATGTCCTTGCTGCCGAGGTCCGACACGGCGATCAGCCGCGTGATGATGCGCATGAGGCGTGACCGTTTTTCCAGATCCCTGACGTCGAGGTCAGGGCAGCTTCGCGGGGGGGCGGTGAGTTCCGCGTAGGCGGTGTGACGTGCCGTGCTCATGATGCTCCAGTGGGCGGTTTCGACAGTCACACTATGGGGGCTATCCGGCGTTTTTGCCAGTATCGATTCGGTGATTCTTTGGTGTTATTCGAGGCTTCAAGCCAAGACCCTGAGTAACCCGCGCCAGTCTTGCGTAGAGCGAGCTGAGGCGCCGCGACCCGACCGACGGGGTTAGACTGACCAGGCCACGCCGTGACCACGGCGTGGCCGTCTTATTGGAGCAGGAGCGAGGACGGCATGTACGATTTCATCATCATCGGTGGCGGCATCCTGGGCATGTCCACCGCCATGCAGCTTAAGCAGGCCTGGCCCGACCGCCGCATGCTGGTGGTGGAGAAGGAGCGCGAGGCGGCGTGCCACCAGACCGGCCACAACAGTGGCGTGATCCACGCCGGGGTCTACTACACGCCAGGCAGCCTCAAGGCGCGTTTCTGCCTGGAAGGTAACCGCGCCACCAAGGCCTTCTGCGAGACCCACGCTATCGCCTTCGAGAGCTGCGGCAAGCTGCTGGTGGCCACCAACGACCTGGAGATGCAGCGCATGCAGGCGCTGTGGGAGCGCACCGCGGCCAATGGCCTCTCGCGCGAGTGGCTGGGGCCCGAGGCGCTCGCCGAGCGTGAGCCCAACATTACCGGGATCGGCGGCATCTTCGTACCGTCCAGCGGCATCGTCGACTATGCCGCGGTGACCCGGGCCATGGCCGACGAGTTCGAGCGGATGGGCGGCGAGATCCGCTACAACGCCGAGGTTACCGCGATGGCAGAGCGTCGCCGGGAAGTGGTCGTGACCAGCACCGCCGACGAGTTCACCGGGCGCTATCTCGTGACCTGTTCGGGGCTGATGGCCGACCGGGTGGTGCGCATGCTGGGCCAGAACCCCGGTTTCACCATCTGTCCCTTCCGTGGCGAGTACTATCGGCTCCCCCCTGAGCGTAACGACATCGTCAACCACCTGATCTACCCCATCCCCGATCCCGCCATGCCCTTCCTGGGCGTGCATCTGACGCGGATGATCGATGGCTCGGTGACCGTGGGGCCCAATGCGGTGCTGGCCTTCAAGCGTGAAGGGTATCGAAAGCGCGATGTCTCGCCTCGCGACCTGGCGCAGATGCTCACCAATCCCGGGATACTCCGGGTACTGGGGCGCAACCTGCGTCCGGGCCTGACCGAGCTGAAGAACTCACTGCACAAGCGGGGTTATCTCGAACTGGTGCGCAAGTATTGTCCCAGTCTGACCCTGGACGATCTTCGGCCCTACCCGGCCGGGGTGCGGGCTCAGGCGGTCTCCCGCGACGGCAAGCTGGTGGACGACTTCCTGTTCGTCAACACGCCGCGCACCGTCAACGTGGGCAATGCGCCGTCGCCGGCAGCCACCTCGGCGATCCCTATCGGGGCGCATATCGTCGACAAGGTGCGTAAGATAGTCGCCGCATGACGGCCACGACGCGGGTGGCATTGCCGAAATTCTCGAAAAGCGTAGAAATTATGGCATTGGTCTCTCACGCAGCAGGCGTGCTAGCTTGATGAAGGACGTCAACCACGGCGTCGACAACGACAACATCCCAACTGGTTCCAGGATCGGAGGAACGCCATGAAAGTCATCAAGTATGCCGTCGCCGCCTCGCTGATCGCGACGGCCCCTCTGGCTGCTGCCGAGCAACTCTCCGTCGCCACCGGCGGTACCGGCGGTACCTATTATCCCTACGGGGGTGGCCTGGCCGAGCTGATCGGCAATCACATCGAAGGTTACGACGCCGTGGCCGAGGTCACCGGTGCCTCCGTGGAGAACATGGGGCTGATATGGCGCGGCGACTCCGACCTCGCCCTGGCGCTGGCCGATACCGTCTACCAAGCTTATCATGGCACCGGTGACTTCGAGGGACGCCAGCTGGAGAACATCCGTGCACTCGCTTCTCTCTACCCCAACGCCGTGCAGATCGTTACCCTGGCCGATTCCGGCATCGAGTCGCTCTCCGACCTCGAGGGCAAGACGGTCTCGGTGGGCGCGCCAGGCAGCGGTACCGAACTCAACGCCCGCGCGTTGCTCGAGGCCAACGGCATCACCTATGACGACTTCGACCCGCGGCGACTGAACTTCAACGAGACCGCCGACGCCATTCGCGACGGCGATATCGACGCCGGCTTCTGGAGTGTGGGTCCGCCCACCAGCTCGATCATGAACCTCGCCACCACCCGCAACATCCGCCTGGTCGGCCTGACCGACGAGGAGGTGGCTAAGGCCAAGGCCGCCGAGCCGGTGTTCGCCGCCTATACCCTCAAGGCCAGTCTCTACGAGGGCATGGACGATGCGGTACAAACCATCGGCATCCCCAACGTGCTAGTAGTCAACAGCGCCATGGACGAGGAGCTGGCCTATCAGATTACCAAGGTGCTCTTCGAGTACACTGACGAGCTGATCGCCATCCATCCAGCGGCTAACGACACTACCGTGGAATTCAGCGTGGAGTCGACGCCGATCCCCTTCCATCCGGGGGCGCTGCGTTACTACAAGGAAGTGGGTGCCGATGTCCAGGATCACCAGCGCCCCTGAGGCGATGGGTGACTCGCGCCTGAAGGCAGGGCGGGCCTGGCTGCCCGCCCTGCTGCTGTGTGTGGGTCTCGTCCTGGCCGGCCCGGCGGCAGGCCAGGAGGCGGCCCGGCTGGAAGTGCTGGACGCCGAGGGCGAGCGCCTGGTGAGTCTGCCAATGCCCGAGGGGCAGGGCTGGTGCCTGGAGTGGAACCACTCGGTCGAGGGGTTCGCGGTACTGGACTGCTATCGCCATCGTGAGGGGCGCATGGTGCTGGTGCGTAGCCACTTGCCCGACTTCGCGGCGGGGCTGGATCATATCCCCGGGCGTGGCCGCCAGGTCTCCGATGGTGAGGGCGGCTACTGGATCGAGGATATCGACGAACCCGTGCCGGGCAACGCTTATCGGCTGCGAGTCGGGGCCATGCGCGTCAACCATCGCCTGGTGATCGACGGCACCCGGATCAGCTTGAGCCAGCTGGCTGAGAACCGACGTGTGACGGTGCGTTTGACCTTGCCCGGCGAACAGTCCCCTTCAACTGAACCATAACCCTGCGAGAGAATCACGATGAGCGATTCGGGTACCTCCCCGATCATTCCCGGCAGCCAGGCGAACCATTCCCGTCCGGTGTTGTGGCTGATTACCCTGGTGGCGGTGGGACTGTCACTGTTCCAGCTCTACTCCGCCGGCATCCAGCCGCTGGGGCTCTTCTACCAGCGCAGCATCCACCTGATGCTGATCATGATGCTGGTCTTTTTGATGTTCCCGCTGCTGGGCCCTAAACATGATCGCGGCCCAATCAGTGGCCTCATCGACACGGTCTTCCTCGCCGGGGCGCTGGTCACCGGGGGCTACCTGGTGCTGTTCCTCGACGAGATCATCAACCGTGCCGGCTTCTGGAGCCAGACGGACATCGTGGTCGGCTGCATTGCCACCGTCACCGTGCTGGAAGCGGCGCGCCGGGCGGTGGGCCTGGGCATGACCATCATCGGCCTGGTCGCCATCCTCTACGCCTTCGCCGGCCCGCGCGGCGAGCTGCCGTGGCTCGGCCAGTTCCTGCCTGGCATCCTCGAGCACCGCGGCTACAACCTGGACCGCCTGGTGGGCCAGCTCTACCTGGGCCAGGAGGGCATCTTCGGCCTGCCCATGGGGGTAGCCGCCACCTATATCTTCATCTTCGTGCTGTTCGGTGCCTTCCTGGAGATCACCGGCGCCGGCAAGTTCTTCATCGACCTGGCCTATGCTGCCACCGGCCGCCAGCGCGGCGGGCCGGCCAAGGCGGCGGTGATCGCCTCGGCCGGCATGGGCTCGATCTCCGGCAGTGCCATCGCCAACGTGGTGACCACCGGGGCCTTCACCATCCCGCTGATGAAGCGCCTGGGCTTCAAGCCGGCCCAGGCCGGGGGCATCGAGGCGGCGGCTTCCACCGGCGGGCAGATCATGCCGCCGTTGATGGGCGCGGGGGCCTTCCTGATCGCCGAGTACACGCGGATGCCCTACCTCGAGGTGGTCAAGGTGAGCATCCTGCCGGCGGTCATGTACTTCGCCACCGTCTACCTCTTCGTGCATATCATCGCCCTGAAGCAGGGCATGCAGGGCATGGCGCGCTCGGAACTTCCGCAGATGCGCGACGTGATGGGGGCCGGCTGGCACTTCCTGCTGCCGCTGCTGGTGCTGGTGTGGCTGCTGGTGATGAACATGTCGCCGATGCGGGTGGGCTACTACGCCATCCTCACCATGCTGGCGGTGGCGGTGATGCGCTTCGCGGTGTGGTTCCTGTTCATCGCCCCGCGCGAGGGCCAGAGGGTGACCGCAGAGACCCTGCGCGAAGCGCTGAAAGCCGGGCTGGTCAAGCTGGTCGGCGGCCTGGAGCTGGGCGCGCGCAATGCCGTGGCCGTGTCCATGGCCTGTGCCGTGGCCGGCGTGATCGTCGGCGTGGTGGGCCTGACCGGGCTGGGACTGAAGTTCTCCTCGATGATGATGGCCTTCTCCGGCGGCAACCTGCTGCTGGCGCTGGTGATGGTGCTGCTGGCCAGCCTGGTGCTGGGCATGGGGCTGCCGGTCACCGCCAGCTACATCGTGCTGATCGTGCTGGTGGGCCCGGCGTTGACCGCCGAGTTCGGCGTGCCGCTGCTGATTGCCCACCTGGTGGTGTTCTGGTATTCCCAGGATTCCAATGTCACGCCACCCATCGCGCTTGCCGGCTTCGCAGGCGCCGCGATCGCCGGGGCCAAGCCCATGGATACCGGCTTCCAGGCCTGGAAGTTCGCCAAGGGACTCTACCTGATCCCGCTGTTCATGGTTTACAACCCGGAGATCATCATGGGCGGGCCGCTGCCGGTGCTGGTATGGACCGCCTTCATCGGTTTCCTGGCCCTGGGGGCTTTCGCCGCCGCCTTGGAAGGGTTTTTGTTCACCCGGATGTCCTGGCCGATTCGCCTGGTGCTGCTGCCGGCGATCGCCGCGGCCTTCTACCCCAGCCTGGTGGTAGAGATGGCGGGGGTGGCGGTGATGGTGCTGGGGCTGGCCGGCAACTGGCTGGCCAGCCGACGAGAGTCGCAGGCCATCGGGGCTAGTTGAGGCCGGGTTTTGCCCCGGGGCTTCGCCACTGCCGGTGTATCCCTGGCAGACACATACGTTCCGGTCAGTGATCTTCTTGCAGTGCAGGGGCCTCATGTCGACCAGTACCATCGCAAGAGCCGCTCGTCCCAATTTCCTGGTGCTGGCCCCCCTTTGCGTGCTGCTGGGGCTGGGCCTTGTGGCCCTTCAACCGGTGACGCTTTGCGCGATTGATATCGTGCTGGTGCTGGTCGGTGGCGTGCTCGCCCATGCCGCGGTAAACCTGCTCAACGAATACGAGGATTTCCACTCGAGACTCGACCTGATGACCCTGCGTACCCCCTTTTCCGGGGGAAGCGGGGCCTTGCCCGAGACGCCCTCGGCCGCCCCCTTGGTGCGGTTTGCCGCCTTGCTGGCGCTGATGGGCGTTATCATCATCGGCGGCTATTTCCTGTGGTGGCGCGGCTTACCGATGTTGGTCATTGGGCTGGGTGGGGTTGGCCTGGTGGTGGCCTATACCCGCTGGATCACCCGCATGCCCTGGTTGTGTCTGCTGGCGCCGGGACTGGGTTTTGGCCCGGTGATGGTGCTGGGCACGCTGGTGGCACTGGGCGGGCGGATCGACGCGGCATCACTGATCGTCTCGGGGGTGTCTTTGTTGCTGGTTAGTGAGCTGCTGTTACTCAATCAGTTCCCCGATGTGGATGCCGACCGACGCATCGGTCGGCGTCATCTGCCCATCGTGCTGGGTCTCCGCGGTGCCTCGAGAGTCGTGAAGGTGTTGCTGCTGGGTGCCTATGCGATGATTGCCCTGGGGCAGATCAGTGGCGTCTTGCCGGCCGGCGTCTGGCTGGCCTGGCTGCCAGCGCCCGCCGCTTACTGGGTCGTTCGCCGGCTGTCCGAGGCGCTGGAGAATCCCGCCTTGCTGCTCAGTGTGCTGGCCGTCAATGTGGCCACGTTACTGGCCACGCTGGTACTGCTGGCATCGGGGCTATGGCTAACCTAGTCGAGAGGCAGGATTGATCGTCCAATGTCTCGTGGCCTCGAGATGGGGATAGGGATGACGGTGCAGGTCCGCAGCTTTAGAATGTGCGGCTTTCCTTTCCGCACTCTTTACCTACCGTACTGAGGCAGTTGCCGAGGAGCAGGCCATGCAGTCCGATACACAGGCGCCGAGGGTTGGCGTGATCATGGGGTCGACGTCCGACTGGCCGGTGATGGAGCATGCGGTGGCGATGCTCGAGCGGCTGGGCGTGTCCTGCGAGAGCCGGGTGGTTTCCGCCCACCGCACCCCCGACCTGCTCTTCGACTACGCCAAGGGCGCGGCCGAGCGGGGCCTGTCGGTGATCATCGCCGGCGCCGGCGGGGCCGCCCATCTGCCGGGCATGGTGGCCTCGCAGACCGCGCTGCCGGTGCTCGGCGTGCCGGTGGAGTCCCGGGCGCTCAATGGCCTGGATTCGCTGCTCTCCATTGTGCAGATGCCCGGCGGCATCGCCGTGGGGACGCTCGCCATCGGCAAGGCCGGCGCCACCAATGCGGGGCTGATGGCCGCGCAGATCGTTGGCCTGCAGGATGCAACCGTGCGCGCCGCCGTGGAGGCATTCCGCGCCGAACAGACCCGTAGTGTGCTCGACCATCCTGATCCGCGTCCCGACGTCTGATCCAGCGAGATAAATGAAGGAGCCCACCATGAATATCGGCGTCCTCGGTGCCGGTCAGCTCGGCCGCATGCTGGCCCTCTCCGGCTACCCGCTGGCCAACCGTTTCACCTTTCTCGATACCACCGGCCATCCCAGCGCCGGCATCGGCGATGTGATGGTGTACACGGACCAGCAGCCTCTGCTCGACGCCTTCCTGGCGAAGGTCGATCTGGTCACCTACGAGTTCGAGCACCTGCCGGTCTCGCTGGTGCAGGCCATCGAGGAGCACCGGCCGGTCTATCCCGGAAGCCGAGCGATCCGCATCTGTCAGAATCGCGCCGAGGAGAAGGCGCTGTTCGATCGCTTGGGCATTCCCACCCCGGCCTACCGCCTGGTGGAAAGCGCCGACGAGCTGGAGGCCGCGGCCCGCGAGCTGGGCTGCCCGGTAGTGGCGAAGTCGCTCACCGAGGGCTATGACGGCAAGGGCCAGGCGGTACTCAAGAATTCGGCCGAAGCCCACGAGGCGTGGCGCGCGATCAACCACCCGCGGCTGGTCGTGGAGGCCTTCGTCGACTTCGTGCGCGAGGTGTCGATCATCGCCGCGCGCGGTCGTGACGGCGAGGTGGCCTTCTATCCCATGGCCGAGAACCAGCACGTGGACGGCATCCTGCGCTACTCCATCGCGCCCCTGCCGGACCTGGACGAGCAGGTCGAGCAGATCGCCGATGGCTACATCCGTGCCCTGCTCGACGCGCTCGACTATGTGGGCGTGCTGACCCTGGAGCTCTTCCAGTGCGCCGATGGCAGCCTGCTGGCCAACGAGATGGCCCCCCGTGTGCACAACTCCGGCCACTGGACAATCGATGGCGCGGTGACCAGCCAGTTCGAGAACCACCTGCGCGCCATCCAGGGCCTGCCGCTGGGCGACACCTCGGCGCGCATGCCGACCTGCATGGTCAACATGATCGGCCGCGAGGGCGAGGCGGCCGAGGTCCTGGCCCTGCCGGACGCCCACCTGCATCGCTACGACAAGCGCGAGCGAGCCGGCCGCAAGCTCGGTCACGTCAACCTGCTCGCCCCCACCCACGCCGAGCTGCTGGAGCGGGTGCGCGCCTGTGCGGCCCTGCTGCCGGACGCCCCCGCGCCCCGCTTCAGCTTTGAGGAGTCAGGCTCCTAGAGCCAGTTCTTGTGCTTGAAGTAGAGGTAGGGAGAGACCCCAGCCACCACCATCAGCCCCAGCGCGAATGGATAGCCGAAGGGCCAGGAGAGCTCGGGCATCACCTCGAAGTTCATGCCATAGATGCTGGCCACCAGGGTCGGCGGCAGAAAGACCACGGCCGCGATCGAGAAGATCTTGATGATCTGGTTCTGCTGGATGTTGATAAACCCCTGGGTCGAGTCCATCAGGAAGTTGATCTTATCGAACAGGAAGGAGGTGTGCGTCATCAGGGTCTCGACGTCGCTCATCACCTCGCGGGCGGTCTCCCGCAGCTCGGTTTCATCGCGTAGGTGGCGGATGAGAAAGAGCATCGAGCGCTGGGTGTCCATGAGGCAGAGCCGGATCTTGCCGTTGCTGTCCTCGAGCTTCGCCAGCTGGTCGATGGCCTCCTCGAGGTCGGCATCCTCCTGCTCGAGCACCATGTGGCTGACGTGCTCGAGCTTGCGATGGATGTCCTCGAGGGTATCGGCGAGATTCTCCACCTTCTGTTCGAAGATCGTCAGCATCAGTGACTGGGCGGAGGTGGTCTCCACCTGGCCGCTGCGCGCGCGCAGGCGCAGCAGGCGGAAATCGGCGATCTCGGTATCGCGGAAGGTGATCAGCCGCTGGGGCTGCAGGATGAAGGCCACGGTGGTGTTGCCGTGGCGTCCCTCGCTATACGACAGGAACAGGGAATGCACGTGGATGCCGTCGGCATCGACGAAGTAGCGCGCCGAGGATTCGATCTCCTCGACGTCGTCGTTGGCCGGCAGTTCGTCGGCGAGAAAGGCGTTGAGCCGTTCCCGCTCTTCTTCGTCCAGCTCGTGGGCGTCGATCCAGGTCGCATCGGCGAGGCGCTCGGTCAGCGAGCGCCCGTCCGGTTTGGCCTCATGAATGGTGTGGTGGTGGAGCTGAAAAGTGCGAATCATCGACGTCCCCGCTGAGTCTTCATGAATCCGCACAGGTTAGGCGTTTGTTTTCCCCGCGCCAACTCCTTGTTGTGGCACGCATGCTTAAACAGCAGAGGATGCGGGCATTCGTCAGCGTCGTTATTCACCAAAGTACTTATTCACCAAAGTACTTATTCACCAAAATACTTGGCGTGAATCTCGTCGTAGGTGCCGTTCTCCTTCAGCGTCGCCAGGGCCTCATTGAAGGCCTCGGCCAGTTCCTGGTCACGCTGGCGGAAGGCGATGCCGAAGCCTTCTCCAAAGTATTCCTGGGGCTCGGTGATCTTCTCGCCGACGATCTTGTAGTCGCCTGCCTCGCTGTCGAGCAGGGTGGACTTGCCGATCGGGAAGTCGAGGAACACCGCGTCGAGGCGCCCCGAGTCCATGTCCAACACCATGTCATCGGCGGTGGCGTAGCGGTTGACGTCGGCCACGTCGCCGTACAGGTCGGTCACGTAGTTGTCCTGCAGGGTGCCGCGCTGCACGCCAACGGTGAGGCCCTCGAGGGTCTTCTTGGACGGGGTGCCGATCTCGATGTCGCTGGGGGCGAACCAGGCCGAGGGCGGGGTGAGGTAGGGGTCGGAGAACAGCACCTGCTCACGACGCTGCTCGTTGATGGTCATCGACGACATGATGGCGTCGTACTTGCGCGCCTGTAGGCCGGGGATGATGCCGTCCCAGCCCTGCACGACCCATTCGCACTGGATGCCGATCTCGGCACACAGGGCGTTGCCCAGGTCGATGTCGAAGCCGGTCAGCTCACCCTCGGGGGTGCGATATTCCATGGGCTCGTAGGGCACATCGACACCGATACGAATGTCGCGTACCTCGGCACTCGCGCTGCCGGCCACCAGGGCGACGCCGAACAGGCCGAGGCTCAGGATCTTGTGTAGTTTCATGGGGGTCTTCCCGTGTGGTTGGGGATATCACCTCGTGGGTGACGACCTGACCACGGTAGCGGATGTCCGGGGTCGTCGGAAGGGGCAGCCGGTCGCTATCAAACGGCGGTTCCCAACGCTTGTCTTACGCTCCTTGTGGTCGTCGGTCAGCCGCTGGCCGGCTTGAGGTGCGCCAGCAGGCGCCGTTCCAGGTAGCGAAACAGGTAGAGGATGGCGAAGGTCAGGCAGAGGTAGATGGCCGCCACGAACAGGAAGGCCTCGAAGGGTGCGTAGTAGCGGGCATACACGAAGCGGGCGGCCCCGGTCAGGTCCATGATGGTGACCACGCTGGCGATGGCGCTGGCATGCAGCATGAAGATCACCTCGTTGCCGTAAGCCGGCAGGGCGCGACGGAAGGCGCTGGGCAGCACGATGCGTCGCAGCATCAACCCCCGGGACATGCCGTAGGCGCGCGCCGCCTCGATCTCGCCGCGCGGCGTGGACTTGATGGCACCGCGGAAGATCTCGGCGGTGTAGGCCGCGGTATTGAGGGTGAAGGCGATCAGCGCCGGTACAAAGGGTTTCTCGAGAATCACCCATAGCCAGGTTTCCTGGATCCCCTCGATGAACACCACGCCATAGTAGATCAGGTAGAGCTGGACCAGCAGCGGCGTGCCGCGGAACACATAGCAGTAGAGAAAGATCGGCAGGCTGATCCAGCGATGTGGCGAGCCGCGGCCGATGGCCAGCGGTACCGCCAGCACCAGGCCGATGATCAGCGACAGGGACACCAGCTGCACGGTGGTGATCAGCCCCTCGCCATAGTAGCCGAAGGTCTGCAGGGTAAAAATGCTGTTGTCGGCGAGCTGGGCCTCAAGCCAGGTCATCAGGGTGTCCATCAGTCTGCCTCCCGGTAGCCGACGTCATAGCGTTTCTGCAGCCGTGCGAAGCCCCACTCCGAGAGCGTGGCGATCAGCAGATAGATGGCGGCGACGATGAGCATGAAGGTGAAGGGCTCACGGGTGGCCTTGGAGGCCTCTGCCGCTACCCGGACCATATCGCTGAGCCCGATCACCGAGACCAGGGCGGTGGTCTTGAGCAGCACCATCCAGTTGTTGGAAAGGCCCGGGATGGCGTGGCGCATCATCTGCGGGAAGCGGATGCGGCGGAATACCAGCCAGTGGCTCATGCCGTAGGCACGGCCGGCCTCGATCTGGCCGCTGTCCACGGCCAGGAAGGCGCCGCGGAAGGTCTCGCCCATGTAGGCACCGAAGATCAGGCCGATGGTGACCACGCCGGCGACGAACTCGTTGACATTGATGAAGATGTCCCAGCCGAAGTGTTCGTAGAGCTGGTCGGTGATCATGTTGATGCCGATCTGGCCACCGAAGAACAGCAGCATCATCAGCACCAGGTCAGGAACGCCGCGGATGAGGGTGGTGTAGAGGGTGCCGATGTGGTGCAGGATCCAGCTGCGCGACATCTTGGCGCTGGCGGTCAGAAGCCCCAGCACCACCGAAAGGATCAGCGAGAGTATGCCCAGCTCGATGGTGACCATAGCACCCTCGAACAGGCGCGGGCCGTAGCCATGCAGATCGATCATGGAAGCCTCCTCGTGCGTTCCATCTCAGTGCTTGGGCGTCAGGAACTGCTTGAGCCGCTCGGAATGCGGGTTGTTCAGCACTTGCTCCGGCGGGCCGGCTTCCTCGATCCGCCCCTGGTGGAGATAGATGACCTGGGAGGAGACGTCGCGGGCGAAGGCCATCTCGTGGGTGACCACGATCATGGTGCGCCCCTCCTTGGCCAGGTCGCGCATTACCTTCAATACGTCACCGACCAGCTCCGGGTCCAGTGCCGAAGTGGGCTCGTCGAAGAGCATCACCTCCGGGTCCATGGCCAAGGCGCGGGCGATGGCCCCGCGCTGCTGCTGGCCGCCGGACATCTGCGCCGGGTAGTAGTCGGCATGGGCGGCCAGGCCAACCCGTTCGAGCAGTTGCCGGGCATGGGTGATGGCCTGCTTCTTCGGCTTGCCCAGCACATGCACCGGCGCCTCGATGACGTTCTCGAGCAGCGTCATATGTGCCCAGAGGTTGAAGCTCTGAAAGACCATGGAGAGCTTGGCGCGCATGCGCACCACCTGCTTCCAGTCGGCCGGTTCGCGGCCGTGTCGGGTCTGCTTGAAGCGGATCTCCTCGCCGTGGACAATCACCTCGCCCTCGTCGGGTTGCTCGAGCAGGTTCATGCAGCGCAGGAAGGTACTCTTGCCGGAGCCGGAGGCTCCGATCAAGGTAATCACATCGCCCTTGTGGGCCTTCAGGGAGAGGCCCTTGAGGACTTCGGCATTGCCGAATCGCTTGGTGATGTGGCGCACTTCCAGCGGAATGGGGGTATCGGCCATGGAACGGGCTCCAGATCGTGGGCGGTCCGCTGCATCGAGAGTCGCCCGGCGCGGCCGGGGACGTGGAAGGGGGCGATTCTAGCAGGCCGGAGGCGCTTCGGCAGCGGGGCGCGGCGAGCCGGGTATTCTATACGTGGCCGGGGCGGGGATGGCATGGGTCATGACGGGGCTCCTGGGGATTGTTGTTGTGAGTTGTTGTTATGAATTGATGTTGTAAATGGCCGGGGGTGTCGAGCAGGAGGTGCCTCAGCCCGGTGGCGGGCTCGGTACCACCAGCAGCGCCGCCCGGGCACCGATCTCGACCTGGGCATTGGGAAAGACCACCGAGAGGGCGGTGTCACCGACGCGTGTCTCGCCGGCGACGGCATCTTCCGCCAGCAGGGTGCCCGGCGGGAATTCAGAGAAGTTGGGTGTATCGTCCGGGAAGCAGAGTCGGAACGCCTCGCTGTGGCGCAGCAGTTCGTGCTCGACGCGAAAGAAGGCCATGGTGCCGGGCTCGCCGGTAGCCGGCACGCGGCCCTCGAGCAGTGCCTCGAGCATCCGGCCCATGGGGGCCAGGGGAGCGAGGTCGTTGTGGCCGAACGGTAGCGCGCGGCCCAGCTCCAGGGTGAAGGCCGCCGCCCCATGGTAGTGCTTCGAGTGGTGCGAGAAGGTCCAACTGTGGCGGTGCTGGTGCAGTACCGCCTGGATGCCGGCGCCCGCCAGCCAGCGCCACTGCTCGGCAGGCGTCGGCGTCGCGGTGAAGGGCTCGACCACGAAGCGCGGGAAGCGGCTGTCGCGGATCGCCGTGTGCAGGTCGTAGTGCAGGCGCTCCCGGCCGGGGTGGCGGGCGTAGAAGGCATCCACCTCGGCCATCAGCACCCGGGCCCGGTCGGGCTCGTCACCGGCCTGATCGAGGTCGCGCCGGAACAGCCGGTTGAGGTTGGTGGCGACACAGCGCTGGCCGCGCTGGATCGCCTCGGGGTTGCCCAGGATCACCAGCAGCGGGGCCCCCAGGCGCAGCAGCCCGGCCTCCAGCCGGGCCAGGACCTCGCCCAGCAGCTCCATGGGGGCCGTCTCGTTGCCGTGGATACCGACCGAGAGCACGCAGGCCCTCGCCCCTGTTGCGGGGGTGTCCGGCGCGAGTTCGAGCACCCCCGGGGCGAGCAGCCGGAAACGCCCCCCGGCGATCCTGCCCTCGCTGCGGGAGGGGGCACGCCCCTCCAGGCCCTGGTCGAGCCACTCAGCCAGCATGGTCGGGCTTGGCGTCGGTGGACTCGAAGATCCGGTCGGCACTGGCGGCGACGAAGCCCTGATAGAGCCGGCCGTCCGCATCCGGATAGCGCCGGGCGAACTCGTAGTAGCAGGTGGGAATCTCCTCGATCCTGCCACCGGAGAAGGTGAAGGGCATGCGGTCGGCGAGCGTCGAGGCTTGCTCCAGCAGCACCTCGAGGGAGCCCTTGATGCGACCGCCGGAGGCGTTGATGGACAGGCCCAGCGACTCGACGCGTGCCAGCAGCTTCTCCAGGGTATCGTGGCGGCGCAGGTGGTTGACGCTGATCGTGAAGTGGTTGGCTCGCAGGCCGATGATCGACAGCCAGGCGGCGTACTCGCTCTCCTCGGCCAGGGTCTGATACTCCGCCCAGGTCGGCGCTTGCCATAGGCGACCCGCCCACATTACCTCGGGTGAGGCGACACGGGTGGGATCGATCTGGGCCACCAGCTCGTCGATGATCCGCTGGGCCGGGGCCGAGAGCTCTCGACACTTCAGCTCCGAGAGGAATACCCGTGGCTGATTCTCCTGCGGCGGCAGATAGCCCCAGGCGTGCAGCTTCTTGGCTTCGAAGTCGTAGGGTTCCAGTCGGGTATAGCCCAGCGCCATCAGATGAGGCTCCAGATCGGCCAGGCGGATGGGGCCCCGATCGAAGGTGCGAAAGGCCACATGGTCGTTGACGATGGTCTCGCCATCGGCGACCAGGGCGTCATGGATGCGGATCGCCTGGGGGGTCATGGCGGTGTAGTCGTCCCACAGGCGGGTGAAGAACGGCTCGAGGCTCATCTCAGAGGGCATAATGGCACCTATTATCGGTGTTGTCGGTATGGTGGCAGCTGCTCTTACCCTCGCGCCTGTCGTTGGTGGACTCAAGCTCGCGGGTCGGCCGGATGAAAGTGACCGGCCCCAGGGTGAAAATCCGCGTCTGACCGGGCCAGGGCGCAGCTTCGGCGAGGCCTTCGTCGAGAGAGGGCGCAACCGGCGCGACAACCTGACCGCAGACCGGGTGCGGATTCTCGAGGGCGTATGGCGCTGGGCGTGATGTTTCGTTTCGTTCGACCGGTCGCGTCGAATTTCTTCGCTTTCTTTCGTTTTCGGCGATTCTACACTGGGGATTCACTACCAATACCACTGAAACGACGAAAACGATGAGAGGAGGCGAACGAATGACCCGGATACTGGTGCTCTATCATTCCATGTATGGCCATATCGATACCCTGGCCCGCACGGTGGCCGAAGGGGCGCGCGAGGTCGAAGGCGTCGAGGTTACTCTCAAGCGGGTGCCTGAGACCATGGACCCCGAGGCCTTCGCCAAGGCCGGCGGCCAGTCCTTCAACACCCCCGAGGCGAGCCCCGATGAGCTGGCCGACTTCGATGCCGTGATCTTCGGCAGCCCGACCCGCTTCGGCAACATGTCCGCCCAGATGCGCACCTTCCTCGACCAGACCGGTGGCCTGTGGGCGGGCGGCAAACTCCGTGGCAAGGTGGCTAGCGTCTTCATCTCCACCGGTACTGGCGGCGGCCAGGAGACCACCATCACCTCCTTCTGGCACACCCTGGCGCACCACGGCATGGTGATCGTGCCGCTGGGTTATGGCATCGGCGAGCAGTACATCTTTGACCAGGCCGGCGGCGGCAATCCCTACGGTGCCTCCACCATCGCCGGGGGCGATGGCTCGCGCCAGCCCGACGACCGAGAGCTCAAGATCGCCCGCTTCCAGGGTGAACACGTGGCACGCATCGCCGCTAAGCTCGCTGGCTGACGTCTCACCAAGCCTTGCCACGAATTAGGCCCCGCCCAGTTGCTCCGTGAAGGAGAGCAGGGTGGGGCCTGATCGTTGCTGGCGGGAGGATCAGCCGGCGAGCTTAGCGGCGATGGCGCGGCCCAAGGTCGCGGTGGTGCCTTGGCCACCGACATCCGGCGTCAGCAGCGTCTTGTCGTCCTCGGCGAGCACCGCCTCGAAGGCATCGACGACCGCCTGGCCGGCTGCCGGGTGGCCCAGGTGCTCGAGCATCATGGCCGCAGACCAGATCTGGCCGATGGGGTTGGCGATACCCTTGCCGTAGATATCCGGGGCGCTGCCGTGGACGGGCTCGAAGAGGCTCGGGAAGGCGCCGTCCGGGTTGATGTTGGCCGAGGGCGCCACACCGATCGTGCCGGTGCAGGCCGGTCCCAGGTCGGAGAGGATATCGCCGAACAGGTTGCTGGCTACCACCACGTCGAACCAGTCGGGGTGCATCACGAAGTTGGCGGTGAGGATGTCGATGTGGAACTGGTCTACCGCCACCTCGGGATAGTGCGCCCCCATGGCTCTCACGCGCTCGTCCCACCAGGGCATGGTAATGGCGATGCCGTTAGACTTGGTGGCCGAGGTGAGCTTCTTGCGAGGGCGGGAGGCCGCCAGATCGAAGGCATACTTGAGTACCCTGTCGACGCCGGTGCGGGTCATCACCGTCTCCTGGATTACCACCTCGCGGTCGGTGCCCTCGAACATCTTGCCGCCGACACTGGAATACTCGCCCTCGGTGTTCTCGCGCACCACATAGAAATCGATATCGCCGGGCGCGCGGCCCGCCAACGGGCTCTTCACCCCCGGTAGCAGCTTGCAGGGGCGCAGGTTGACGTACTGGTCGAAACGACGACGGAACTGTAACAGCGAGCCCCATAGCGAGATATGGTCGGGAACCGTCTCCGGCCAGCCGACGGCACCATAGAAGATGGCATCGCAGTCCTTGAGCTGTTCGAACCAGTCGTCGGGCAGCATCTGGCCATGCGCGGCGTAGTAATCGCAGCTGGCGAAATCGAAGTGCTCGAGGCTCAGATCGATGCCGAAGCGCGCGGCGGCGGCCTCGAGGGCGCGCAGCCCTTCCGGCATAACTTCCTTGCCGATGCCGTCACCGGCGATGACGGCGATGCGATGGGTCATGGCATTTTCTCCTCTATGGGCATGATGGGTGCTAGCTCTCCACATGAAAAAGATAATCGGGATATCATTCAACTTATTATCCATCATGCCTTACGCCGCGCCTTTGTCGCCTATCTTGAACAGGAGATGGCCAGCCGAATGCCTTCCCGGCAGAATGTTGCCACCGCCAGTCGAGGAGTCTCGTTTTCGTGAATGTGCTGATGTTCACCAATACCTATCTGCCCATTGTCGGCGGCGTCAGCGAGTCGGTGCAGCGTCTCAAGCATCAGCTGCAGATCGCCGGCCACCAGGTACTGGTGGTGGCCCCGCGCCTGGCAGGGCAGCCGAGCGAGGAGCACGACGTAGTGCGAGTGGTGGCCGTCCAGCACTTCAATGGCAGCGATTTCTCGTTGCCGGTGCCGATCCCCGGTCAGCTGCATGAAGCCATCGAGGCGTTCGACCCCGACATCGTCCACGCCCACCACCCTTTCCTGCTGGGCGATACCGCCGCCCGCGCAGCGGAGACCTACGGTTTGCCGCTGGTCTTCACCCACCACACCCTCTATGAGCACTACACCCACTATGTGCCCGGCAGCTCGCCGCGCATGCAGCGCTTTGCGGTGGCGCTCGCCACCCAGTACACCTGGTTGTGCGACGAGGTGATTGCGCCCAGCGATAGCATCCGTGAACTGCTTCTGCGCCGCGAGGCCAATCCCTGGATCAGCGTGGTACCGAGCGGCGTGGATACCGCGCGCTTTGCCATCGGCGATGGCACTGGCTGGCGCGAACGACTCGGCATTCCCCGCACCGACTACGTGATCGGCCATCTGGGCCGACTAGCGCTGGAGAAGAATCTGGGCTTCTTGACCGAGGCTGTCTGTGCCGTTCTGGCGCGCGAGCCCGGTGCCCATTTCCTGGTGGTGGGCGAGGGGGAGGCGCGCGGCAGTATCCAGGCCCTGGCCGAGTCACGAGGCGTGGCGAGGCGAGTACACTTTACCGGTCGCCTGCAGGGCCAGGCCCTGATCGATGCCTACCACGCCATGGATATCTTCGCCTTCGCCTCCCACAGCGAGACTCAGGGAATGGTGGTGGCAGAGGCCATGGCAGCTGGCCTGCCCGTGGTAGCCGTGGATGCCCCGGGTGTGCGTGAAGTGGTGGTTGATGGCCACAATGGGCGGCTACTGGCCGAAGACGACATCGACATCATGGCCGGGGCGCTGGCCGCGCTGGCGGCCCCCACCCTCCGTCTGCCGCTCGCCGAGGCGGCACTCGAAACGGCCGCTAGCTATGACGAGAAGCGCTGTGCCGAGCGTTGCCTGGGGGTCTATCGTCGCGCCATCGCCCGCGGCGGCCCTTTCACCCATGCCGACGAGGGGGGCTGGGAACGGGTGCGCTATCGCCTGGGGGCCGAGTGGCAGATGCTGTGTCATCGTGGACGCCTGCTGCGCCATCTGGTGCAGGAGGAGTGGCAGCAGGAGCGACCTGCCTGGTGGCCGGGCAATCGGGCGCAAGATGAGAGCGAGGTGCCACGCGAGTAGTGTCCGTCAGCGCCCGCGGCGGCGCCGGTCCGACCAGCGCTTGAGGCCGACCAGGATGATAACGCCCGCCAGCAGTCCGGCGCCGGCCCACAGCAGCTCGTGCCGGTTGTTGGCGGTGGCCAGCTGCCCCAGTTGGCTGCTCAGTAGCGTGACCCCGGCGAGTCCCGGCACGATGCCCAGGGTCGAACCGATCATGTAGTCGCGAAAGCGCAGGTGGAAGGCGCCGGCCATCATGTTGGTCAGGGTGAAGGGGGCCAGCGGCAACAGATTGACCAGCGTCATGGTGCGGATGCCGCGCCCCGATAGGTAACGCGACAGGCCTTTTAAACGCGGCCCGCCGTGGCGCAGCAGTGCTTCCCGGCCGATGCGTCGGCCCACCCACCAGGTCAGTACCGAGGCAGTGAGGGTGCCGGCCAGGGCGTAAACGAAGCCCCACCAGGGCCCGAACAGTAATCCGGTCAGCGCCACCAGCAAGCTGAGCGGGAACATCACCAGCGAGGCCCCTGTGTAGGCGGCTATCACTATGAGCACCGCCCAGGGCGCATCGCGCCAGGCCAGCGAACCCTGGAGCAGGGTCTTAAGCGTGGCGATGGTGAGCAACTCCTGGCTGGCCAGCCACTGCCAGCCGAGGGCCAGGGCGATAAGGATGACAAGGGCGACCAGCGGAATCAGCAATGGACGAGGCATTCACAAGGCCTTGGCGGCTGGAAAGGGAGTCAGCATACGGTGGCGCAGGGCAACGGCCAATAGGCGTTGCGCCGCATCACTCGCTCGGTTCCGCCGAGGCGGCGACGAAGGCCTCCCAGCGGTCACCCGGCACGATCAGGTAGCTCCGTCCTCGGAAGGGCTGATGATAGCTGGCGATCTCGCTCTGTCGTTGAGTGGGCTCCCGGAGCACCTCGATCACTCGCCCTTGAGGATGGTTGGCCAACCACGCCTGTAGCACACGGTCTGCGTCTATCTCTGTTAGATCCGTCTCGAGGCGGCCCAGAAAACGGAACTGGTTGTGGTACTCGCCAGCATAGGCCACGGGGATGCCGCGGGACTCGAGATCGGCTAGCCGTCGTGCCATGGGTGCCAGGTCGTAGTAGTGCCGGATCGCCGGTGACAGCAACAGCAGCAGGGTGAGCAGGGTCAGCGGCCAGGCAAGCACCAGCGCCGCTCGGCAGGGACGGCTCAGCAGCCATAGCGTCAACGCCAGCGGGATCAACGTGCCGAGGCGGCTCCACGATGACAGCGGCGCCTGGGGAAAGATGCGCACCACAATATCGGGCAGCAACGCCATCAGGCCGGTCATCGCCAGTAGCAGTAGGGCGACGCCCCATTGCCTGCCTGGTGGCCGTGCCACCAGCTGAAGGGAGAGCCAGATGGCCAGGAACGGCAAAATTGGCATCAGGTAATGAGCCTGCTTGCCGCTGATCAGGCTGAGCAGGAGCAGCGGCGGCAGGATTCCACAGAGGGCGAAGCGTTGTAACGGTGTCGCCGTCCAGGGTTTTTGCCACAGGCCGATCAGGGGCCAGGGCAGGGTGGCGACCAGCAGTGCCGGCAGGTACCAGTACCAGGGCCGGGCATGGTCGAAGGCCTGGGTGACACGTCCCGCGGACTGGCTCCAGAGGATGGCGTTGGCATAGGCCTCGCCGCCGGCGATGGCCGCGGGGATTGCCCAGGCCAGGCCGATCAGGCCACCCAGCAGGCTCGCCGCCAGCAGCGCCGTCCAGATCCTGGCCTGGCGCAGTGCCTTGTCGGGCCACCAGAAGCGGGTAGCGAGCGCCAGCGGCAGCCAGTAGACAAAGACCACCGGACCCTTGGCCAGCACGCCCAGCCCGACTGCCAGCCCGGCCAGGATGAGCAGGCGGCGATGCCCCGTACGCAGGTAGCGCAGCCAGCCGTCGACCGCCAGCAACAGGCAGACGCTGAGCAGGATGTCGAACATGCTCAGGGCAAGATAAAGGAACCACAGGGTGGTGCTCAGCAGCACCACGGGCGCCCACCAGGCGACCCGCCGGGCATCGGGAGCGAGCTGGCGCACGATATCGGCCACCAGCCAGAATCCGGCGAGCCCCACGGTGGGGATGACCAGCCGGGCCACCCAGTCGGAGGTGCCGAACAGCCACCAGCCCAGCTGGATCAGCCAGAACAGCAGCGGTGGCTTGTGAGAGTAGGCCTCGCCGTTGAGGAGGGGCACCAGGAAGGACTGGTGTTGCCACATCTCCCAGGCCACCGACAGGTAGCGGGTCTCGTCGATGGGCATCAGCGGCAGGGCGGCCACTCGGGCGAGAATGATCGCCACGCCCAGAGCCATGGCGAAGATGGCGCCGGAGACCCTCATGACACCCGCTTCCCTCATCCCGGTGTTCCTCCTCGTCCGCATTTTGCCGTTTTTCTCCCGCTTCTGTCAGGCGCGCGTCGTGTCACTCAGCGGAAGCGGCGTCCAGAGTGGTGGGCGCGACATACAGCGGCGCAGCCCCGGCATCCCCCGGACACCCAGCAAAGGCCGTACCCGGGATTAGCCACCAGGCCTCGCTGTTCTGCACGCCGAGATCCCGGGCACGTGTCAGGTCTGCGCAGGCGATCTCCTCGTCACGATGCTGGGGCACCAGCATCCAGCGATCTTCCGGCGTATCGGCTAGCCAGGCAAAGGCCCGCTGAAACTGAGCGTCATCGGCCGTGTGGTAGCCGAAGTGCACCATCGGCTGGCGAGCCTGGAGCAGGAACTCCTCATCGAAGGCCGGCATGGCCAGCCAGGCGTCTGGGCCGGTGATGGCGACGGCCTGCTGCATCATGTCCCGGGGCGAGCGTGCCGGGTCCATCAACTGATAGCCCCAGGTCGACCAACTCAGCCAGAACACCGCCAGCCAGCCGACCAAGGCCAGCATGCCATGTCGCGCTCGCCCCCAGAGCAGCAGCCCCAAGGCGATCAGCCCGAGCAGGCTCCACCAGGCCCAGGGGCTGACCGCGTGGCGCTCGGCGAGGCGTGCCAGGGCCGGAAGGCCCAGGGCGCCGAGCACGCCGGCGGCGAGGAACATGCCGGCGAACAGGGCCAGCACGCCAGCGCCCAGCCAGTGCAGGCGCGGGCGACACAGCAGGCCGGGCAGCATCGGCGCACAAGCCAGCACCAGCAGCGGCAGGGTGGGCAGCAGGTAGACACCGCGCTTGCCCGGTGACAGCGAGAAGAACACGATTACCAGCAGCACGCCGCTGAGCGGCAGCAGGATCCGCGCATCGCGGCGCCGGGTACGATGCCACCAGGTGGGCACCAGCCAGGGCAGCGCCAGCACCAGCGGCAGCCAGGCCCAGGGAATCACCTCGAGTGGGTAATAGTACCAAGGCTTCACATGGTGCCAGGAATCGGCATAGCGCTCGCCGGTCTGCTTGAACAGGATGTTGTCGCGATAGGCCGTCAGGGCCGGGTCGTCGGAGAAACTGGTGTAGAGGGCCATCGGTACCACCCACAGCGCAACGACACCGAGGATCACGCCCACGCCCAGGGCGAGGTCCTTCCAGGCCAGCGGCACGGCCTGCCGTCGCCAGGCCAGCAGTCCCCAGGTGGGCAGCATCAGCAGCGGCAGGAAGCCCACGCCCTTGGTGAGAATGCCAAGACCCATGCCGGCGCAACCCAGGAACCACCAGCGCCGGGCGGGGCCGAGCAGCGCGTGGCGCAACATGCCGTAGGCGCCGAGGGTGATCCACAGGGTAGCCAGCATATCGATCTGGGCGGTACGCGCCTGCAGCCCGAACTGAAAGCTCGAGAGCAGAGCCAGGCCGGCGAGCAGCGCAACGCGACGTCCGTGGAGGCGGTTGGCCAGGTCCATGACCAGCGCCAGGGTGCCCAGTGCGCCCAGCAGCGAAGGCAGCAGGAAGCCCAGGCGCACCGATCCCGTGAGCTGGATCGAGGCGGCCATGGCCCACATGAAGATCGGTGGCTTGTCGGGATAGGGTTCGCCGGCACGATGGGGGATCCACCATTGTCCGGTCTTCAGCATCTCCAGGGCATTCAGGGCAAAGCGCGGCTCATCGGCGGGCCAGGGATCGCGAAGGCCCATTCCAATGCCCAGGAACAGCGCGGCCAGCGCCAGCAGCCAGAGCCAGTGCAGCGACGGCAGGCGATGCAGGTAGGCAGGGCGCGGCAGGGGAGCGGGGTGGCGTGTGAGGAAGTCGATCATGTCCTGGCTCGCTGTTCTCGGACCTCGCGGCGGATCAATATCAGATTGCGCGCATAGATGAACAGCCCGGCGCCCTGGCCGGCGATGAATACCGGGTCGCGACGATAGAGGGCATAGGCCAGCAGGGTCGCCCCGCCGGCCAGGCTGAAGAACCAGAAGGCGCGCGGCACGATGCTGCGCCGGGCTCGCTCACTGGCCAACCACTGCACAAGAAAGCGCGCCGAGAACAGGGCCTGGCCGAGAAAGCCGACCCCCAGCCATACCCATTCCACATTCATGGCTCGTTCCCCTGCTCCTCGGTGGTTGATGTCAGCGACGCGGGACGATACTCCTCGATGACTGCCGGTAGACACGAGCGACGTCGCAGCCACATCACACCGGCCATGTCGATCAGCCCGGCCCATAGCCGGTTGTTGAGGCCGTAGTGGGAACGGCCGGCGCCGCGCGGACGGTGGTTGACCGGCAGCGAGACACAGCGCCCGCCCTGGGCCAGCACCAGGGCGGGCAGGAAGCGGTGCATGTGATTGAAGTAGGGCAGGCGAAGGAAGGCGTCACGCTGGATCACCTTGATACCGCATCCGGTATCCGGTGTGTCATCCCTCAGTAGGCGGGCGCGCACCGCATTGGCGATGCGCGAGGAGAGCCGTTTGAGCCAGTCGTCATGGCGGGTGATGCGATGACCGGCGACCAGGGTGACATCGCCCTGACACGCCCGCTCGATCAGGCTCGGCAGGTCGGCAGGGTCGTTCTGGCCGTCACCATCCAGGGTCGCCAGCCAGGTACCTCGCGCCAGCTGGGCTGCTTGCCACACCGAGGTGCTCTGGCCGGCGCTCTGGGCATGACGCAGCGGGCGCAGGCGGTGATCCTCGGCGGCCCGCGCCAGGAGCAGCGCCCAGCTGTCGTCGTGGGAGGCATCATCCACTATCAGCACCTCATGATCGATGGTAGCCAGGGCGACGGCGATCTCCTCGAGCAAGCTTGGCAGGTTGCCCGATTCGTCCCGGGCGGGGATGATCACGGATACTAGAGGGGGAGTCACTACGACGGTCTCTCTTTCTTTGTCAATCGTGCTTTGTCAATCGTGGGCGCGCCACGCCCGATCCTACGCGGCGATTCTTATCATAGACTTAAGAGTGCTGCTAGGTGCGACGTGAGGTATCGGGGGCCTGGCGAAAGTAGCGCGAGAGTAGCGCAAAGAGCGCCGGGTAGGCCAGCTGCAGGGTGCCGGGGGCGGTGAAGAAGTATTCACAGGCTACTGCAAAGCATTCGGCCGGATGGCTGGCGGCATAGCCATTGATGGGCGTCTGCTCGCCGCGTGCGAGCCGGGCCTGAAGATCCTCCCAGACCTCGCTGAAGACGCGGTGCCACTCCTGCGGATCGATCTCCCGGGGGAGTGGCGGGAAGCCATCCGCCTCTGGGGAATTGCCCAGGTCGAGCTTGTGGGCGAACTCATGGATCAGCACATTGAAGCCGGTGAAGTCACCGCTGGCCATGAGATCGGTAAAGGAAACCACCACCGGCCCCTGGTAGGAGGTCTCGCCGGCGCGCTCGTCGACATAGGCATGGACCACACCGGCCTCGTCCATCTCTTCCACCCGGCGCTGGAAGGCTTCAGGCAGGATCAGAATCTCGTGGACGTTGGCGAAGGCCTCGCGGTGCTCGTCCTCCTCCCAGCCCAGCGTCAGCAGGCAGACCTGGGCCGCCAGGGCCAGCCGGGCGGGCGGATCGAACTCGGTGGTTTCGGCGAGTTCGGGATGCAGGCTCAGGCGTTTGGCATGCACGAACCGCCAGGCGCGATGACCGAGCCGCTCGGCCAGCTTGTCGGACAGCGCGGCGAGCAGTGCCACGCGCTCCCGGGCCTCGCGCCAACTCTTTTCGGGAAAGGGGTGGCGCGCCTCGAAACCACGCCGCCCCAGGCGCCATAGCTTGCCGAACATGGGTCAGCCGTCTTCCGGGTTGGCCCCGGCTGGCCGGCTACCGGACTTCCAGGACCAGTCTCTCCAGCGCAGGTCGAAGAGATCCTTGCGGCGATCCTTGAGGTTGGTCACCGAGCCTTCGGCGCGCACCACGGTCAGGCGGGTCAGGTCGAGGTCCGAGAACATGATCATCTCGGTGTTGGGCGTGGTCTCGGAGAGCACGGCATCGTGGGGGAAGGCGAAGTCCGAGGGCGAGAAGACCGACGACTGGGCGTACTGGATCTCCATGTTCTCGATGGAAGGCACGTTGCCCACGCTGCCGCACAGCACCACGTAGCATTCGTTCTCGATGGCCCGGGCCTGAGCACAGTGGCGCACCCGCAGGTAGCCGTTCTTGGTATCGGTCCAGAAGGGCACGAAGAGGATGTCCATGTCCTGATCGGCGAGCAGCCGCGAAAGCTCGGGAAATTCCACGTCGTAGCAGATCTGGATGCCCACCCGGCCGGCATCGGTCTGGAACACCAGCAGTTCGTCGCCGCCTTCGATCACCCAGTCGCGGCGCTCCTGGGGCGTGATGTGCAGCTTGGCCTGGCGCTCGATCTCGCCGTCGCGATGGCACAGGTAGGCAATGTTGTAGAGGCGCTCGTCCTCGCCCACCTCGATCATCGAGCCGGCGATGATATTGATGTTGTAGGAGACCGCCATGCGCGACAGCTCGGTCTTGAACTGCTCGGTGAAGCCGGCCAGGAAACGGATGGCGGCCATCTGATCCTGCTGGGCGGCACGGTCCTGAAGGCCCATCAACGGCGCGTTGAACAGCTCCGGGAAGACCGCGAAGTCGCTCTGGTAGTCGGCCAGCGCATCGACGAAGTACTCCACCTGCTGCAGCACCGCCTCCACCGAGTCGATCTCGCGCATCTGCCACTGCACCGCACCCACCCTCACCTGGGTGGGGCGGTTCTCCAGCACCCGCTCCGCCGGCTCGTAGAGGATGTTGTTCCACTCCAGCAAGGTGGCGTAGCCCTGGGACTTCTGGTCCTCCGGCAGGTACTTGTGCAGCAGGCGCTTGACCTGGAAGTCATTGGCTAGTTGGAAGGAGAGGATGGGGTCGTGGATCTCCTTGCGAGCGACCCTGTCGAGGTACTCGGCCGGGGAGAGCTCGTGGGCATGCTCGTGGTACTGGGGGATGCGCCCGCCGGCCAGGATCGCCCTGAGGTTCATGGAGCGACACAATTCCTTGCGCGCCTCGTAGAGGCGCCGGCCCAGCCGGTAGCCGCGATAGTCCGGATGGATCAGCACGTCGAGCCCGTACATGGCATCGCCATCGGGCTCGTTGAGGATGGTCTCGCGCTTACCGATCAGGTCGTCGTAGCGGTGGGGGTTGGAGAAGGTGTCGTAGTCGACCAGCGCCGTCAGCGCCACGCCGACGATGGTCTCGTCATCCTCGATGACGATCTGCCCGTCGGGGAACTCCTTGATCAGCTTGTGGATGGTCGCCTTTGGCCAGGCGCCGCCGATGTCGTCGTAAACCCGGTCCATTAGCGCCTGTAGCTGGGGATAATCGTCCGGGGTCAGGTTGCGCAGGTTGAGGTGTAGGTCGTCGAGGGACATGAAGCGTCGGTTCCCGATCAGTATGAAAGCCCCCAGTCTAGCATGTGCCTCGGGGAGGGCGGTGGCCGCCCGGTATCATACCCATCCCCCTCATGGCCCTCGCCAGCTGCCGATAGGTGCCCAGGAAAAACGTCAACAGGCCCTAAGCGCTCAGCGGTGATGCCTTCACAGCCTGCAGCAGATTCTGCCCTACTGCCTGAAAACGGGATTGCCACCATCACCTACGGCGGCCTCTGCCGGGGCTTGCAGACCGGGAAGATGCGCGAAGACACTTATTTCACTGGTGATGACCTGCGAAAGAACGATTCCAAGTTCCAGGGCGAGCGCTATCGCCAGTGTCTGGATGCCATGGCTGAACTGGACCGATTCGCCCGGGAACGCTACGGTAAGAGTGTTCTCGCCTTGGCCCTGCGCTGGCTTGTTGACCACTCAGAGGTTACCACTGCGCTGTGGGGGGCTTGCGGGCCGGAGCAGCTCGATCCCGTGAGCGAAATCGAGGGCTGGTCGCTGGATCGGCAGGCGTTCAAGGACATGGATGACATCCTTGGCCGATGCATCAAGAATCCGGTGGGCCCCGAATTCATGGCTCCCCCTTCGCGTGAGAACAATGACTAAAACGGGTTTTTCATAACGGCATTTTCTGATCGGCAGGCCGAGGGTATGCCTTTTGCTTTTGACATTGCTTGCTTGTCGTTGGTTACGAAATGGCCGCGAGTGGTTAAGGTCAATTGTGTCGGCGCTCGCGCTACTGCCTCCCATCCACCAAGGAGAAACATCATGGTCACCTTGACGATCAACGGTCAGGAACATGAACTCGATGTTCCAGACAACATGCCGCTGCTCTGGGCGCTACGCGACGTGGCGGGCCTGAAGGGCACCAAGTTTGGCTGCGGTATCGCCCAGTGTGGCGCTTGTACCGTACATCTGGCCGGTCAGGCCACGCGCTCCTGCGTGACGCCGGTCTCCGCCGTCCAGGGGCGCGAGGTGACCACCATTGAAGGAGTGGCCGACGACGCCGTGGGCCAGCGGGTGCAGCAGGCCTGGCTCGACCTGGGCGTGGCCCAGTGCGGTTACTGCCAGGGAGGCCAGATCATGAATGCCACCTCGCTGCTCAAGAAAACGCCGAAGCCGGATACTCAGCAAATCGTCGATGTCATGGCCGGCAACCTGTGTCGTTGCGGTACCTACAATCGCATCCTGGCGGCCATCGAACGGGCCGCGGACGAGGAGACCAGCTCATGAACCGATCAGACGATAAACTACTGCTCGCCAACGTCAGCCGCCGCGGTCTCTTGAAGGGAATGGCCGGGGCCTCCGCCTTGCTGCTGGCCGCCCGCTGGGATCTAGGACTTGCCAGCGAACAGGCCCAGTTCGGTGCCGGGGCCATGCCCGGCGGCTGGGTGGACAACCCCAACGTCTTCATCCACATCGATCCCGAAGGCCTGGTAACCATCGTCAACAACCGGGCCGAGATGGGCCAGGGCATTCGCACCAGCCTGGTGATGGTGGCCGCCGATGAACTAGGTGCGGACTGGGGCCAGGTTCGGGTCCAGCAGGCGAATGCCGACCAGGACAAGTACGGCAACCAGAATACCGACGGCTCCCGCAGCATGCGCCACTGGTACGATCCCATGCGCCGTGCCGCCGCCGCCGCTCGACTCATGCTCGAGCAGGCCGCCGCCAATCAGTGGGGAGTTCCCGTTCATGAGGTGAAGGCGGGGGTCCACAAGGTAGTTCACGAGCCGTCAGGCAAGGAGCTTGGCTTCGGTGCGCTGGCAAAAGCTGCGCGAAAGCTGGATGTCCCCGACCGTAACGCGCTGGTTCTGAAATCCGACAGCGAACTGCGCTTCATCGGCAAGGAGTCCGGCCTGATCAACGGCGAGCTGAAGTCCGCCCATCCCAAGGCCATCGATGGCGAGGACATCGTCACTGGCAAGGCGGTCTTCGGCGCCGATGTGGATCTGGATAATACCCTGTATGCGGTTGTGGCCCGCCCACCGGTATACGGCGCGAAAGTTAAAAGCGTCGATGACAGTGAGGCCCTGAAGGTCGCGGGCGTGAAGAAGACGGTTCGCATTGAAGGCACCGGCCAACCGGCGGCATTCAAACCGCTCGGTGGTGTGGCGGTGGTGGCGTCCAACACCTGGGCCGCCATGCAGGGCCGCAAGGCGCTGAAGATCGAATGGGACATGGGGCCTGCCGGGGACAATGCGGATTACACCTCGGAGGCCTACTGCAAGTCCCTGGAAAAGGCCGCCCAGTCGCCCGGCAAGGTCATCCGCCAGAAAGGCGATATCGAGGCTGCCCTGAAAGAGGCGGACAAGCGCGTGTCGGCGACCTATTACATGCCCCACATGGCCCAGTCTCCCATGGAGCCGCCGGTGGCGGTCGTGAGAGTCAAGGCTGGCAAGGCGGAAGCCTGGGCACCTGTTCAGAATCCGCGAGCAACCCGAGAGGGCATTGCCGGCATACTGGGGCTGGATAAAGAAAATGTCACCGTTCACCAGACCCTGCTTGGCGGTGGTTTCGGGCGCAAATCCAAACCGGATTTCGTCAGCGAGGCGGCCCGGGTGGCCAAGGAGTTCGAGGGACAGCCCATCAAGTTGCAGTGGAGTCGGGAAGACGATATCCAGCACAGCTACTTCCACGCGGTATCCGTCGATCATCTGGAAGCCGGCCTGGATGCGCAGGGCAAGGCCACCAGCTGGCGGCACCGTACCCTGTCTCCGAGTATCGCCTCCCTGTTTGCCCCGGACCCAAAGCATATACAGGAGTTTGAACTAGGCATGGGCTTCAATACCATGCCCTTCAGCATTCCCGCCATCCGGCTGGAAAACCCGCCGGCACCGGCCTATGTCCGCATCGGCTGGTTCCGCTCGGTGTACAACCTGCCCCATGCCTGGGCCATTCAGAGTTTTGCCCATGAAATGGCCGTGGCGGCCGGCAAGGATCATCGGGACTTTGTGCTGGATCTGCTGGGGCCGGACCGGGAAGTTCACAACCTGACCGTGGGGGACGGCTGGAACTATGGCGAGGACCCTGACCTGTATCCGATCGATACCGCCCGCATGCGCAGGGTCATCGAGCGGGCCACAAAAGAGGCTGGTTGGGGCCGTGAGACAAAGAAAGGGCGTGGACTGGGTCTCGCCTTCCATCACAGCTTCGTCTCCTACACAGCCGTGGTCTTTGACGTGGAAGTTGACGATAAAGGCAAGGTGACGATTCACCGGGCGGATATCGCCTTCGACTGTGGGCCGCAGGCCAATCCGGAGCGAATCCGCTCGCAGCTGGAAGGCGCCTGCGTGATGGGCATCGGTGTCGCCCTGAAGAGCGAGGTGACCTTTAAGGATGGGGTCGCCCAGCAGGATAACTTCGATACCTACCTGATCCCGCAGATGGCCGACGCGCCCAAGGTCGTTCGCGTCCACCTGATCGACAACGCCGATGACGCCATGGGCGGAGCGGGGGAGCCTGGCCTGCCCCCCGTCGCGCCGGCCTTGTGCAACGCCATCTTCGCTGCCACCGGCAAGCGCATCCGGCGCCTACCGGTCGGCGATCAACTGGCGAGCTGATGCGTCACCCTGATCTGCAGGTGGCGACCAGGTACTGGCCTGACCGGGCGAGGAACGAGGCGATCAGCCGATGGCGGTGACGCCGGCCTTGGCGATCTGCACATCCTGGTCCGGTTTGACCCCGGAGATGCCGACGCTGCCGGCCACCTGGCCATCGATGAGTACCGGCACTCCGCCGGCCAGCAGGGCCTGCAGGGGGGCGGTCACGAAGGCGGTGCGGCCGTTGTTGATCATGTCCTCGAAGACCTGGGTTTCCTTGCGCCCGATGGCGGCGTTGCGCGCCTTCTCGCTGGCCACGTCGGCGCTGAAGGGTGGGGCGCCGTCGAGGCGGCGCAGGCCGAGCAGGTGGCCGCCGTCGTCGGCCACGGCGATGGTCACAGCCCAGCCGTTGGCCTGGGCTTCCTGCTGGGCGGCGTCGAGGATAGCGTTGACGTCATCCAGGGTCAGTACGGGCTTGGTCTGCATGGAGTTCTCCTTAGGGGGTTAGTGCCTCGTCGACGATCTCGATCCAGTGTCTTACCGGGGTGCGGTTGGCACCGGCCAGGTGGGTCTGGCAGCCGATATTGGCCGTGACGATCACCTCCGGGTTGCCGGCCTCGAGGTTGTCGAGCTTGTTGTCACGCAGCTGGGTGGCAAGTTCCGGCTGGGTGACGGAGTAGGTGCCGGCCGAGCCGCAGCAGAGGTGGGTGTCCTGCACCGGGGTGAGGGCAAAGCCGAGCCGGCCGAGCACCTGCTCCACGGCGCCACCCAGCCGTTGGGCATGCTGCAGGGTGCAGGGGCAGTGGAAGGCGAGCCGGCGCTGCTCCTTCGCCTCCAGGGTGCTGAGATCCTCGTCGCGCAGTACTTCCACCAGGTCCTTGGCCAGCGCACTGATGCGCTCGGCCTTGTGGGCATAGTCAGGGTCGTCGGCAAGCATCTCGCCATACTCCTTAACGAAGGCGCCGCAGCCGCTGGCGGTTTGCACTATTGCTTCAACCCCGGCCTCGCCCTCTTTCTCGATATGCGGCCACCAGGCGTCGATGTTGGTCCGTATACGATCGCGACCGGCCTCCTGGGCGTTGAGGTGGAAGTCGATGGCGCCACAGCAGCCGGCCTCGGGGGCCGGGGTCAGGCCGATGCCCAGCCGATCCAGTACCCGGGCGGTGGCGGCATTGGTATTGGGCGAGAGCCCGGGCTGCACGCAGCCCTCGAGGATCAGCATCTGCCGCGCATGGTGCTTGCCCACGGGGCGCGTGCCGGCATCCACGGGGGCCGGGGGCATCTTGTCCCTGAGGGCGCCCGGCACCAGCGGCCGGAAGGTCTGGCCCAGCTTGAGCAGCGCCTTGAAGCGGCGGGGTTCCACCAGCGCCTTGCGCAGCCCGAAGCGCAGGGTGCGCTCGGGCAATGAGCGGGGCACGCGCCGCTCGATCTCGGCACGGCCGATGTTGACCAGCTTGTGATACTCCACCCCGGAGGGGCAGGTGGTCTCGCAGTTAAGACAGGTGAGACAGCGGTCGAGGTGCAGCCGCGTCTCCTCGGTTACCTGGGTGTCGTCTTCCGGGCTCTCGAGCATCTCCTTCATCAGGTAGATGCGCCCGCGCGGGCCGTCACGCTCGTCGCCCAGCAGCTGGTAGGTGGGGCAGGTGGCATTGCAGAAACCGCAGTGTACGCAGCTGCGCAGGACACGATCGGCTTCGCGGATATGGGGCTTCTTTAGGTCTTCCTCGGTAAAGTGCGTCTGCATCTCAGCGCTCCGCGTAGAGTCGTCCGGGGTTGAAGATGCCCTGGGGATCCAGCTGGGTCTTCAGGTTTCGATGGTATTTTGCCACCACCGGTTCCAGCGGCATGAAGGGGTCGGCCTGGGGGCCCTGGCGGGATCTCAGGCAGGTGGCATGGCCACCGGCACGGGCACATGCCTCGCGAAGGGTATCGGCGTCCAGGTCACTACGCAGCCAGCGCTGGGTGCCCGCCCAGTCGTGGAGAAGATCCGCTTCCGCGACGCCGTCGAGTGCCAGCGAGGGGGTGTTGTGGGGCAGCGAGAGTCGCCACAGGGCGCGGCTGTCTTCGCCGGAGAAGAACTCCAGCGTGTGTTCGCGAAGTGACGTCCAGAACTCGGCATCCAGCTCGTCGCCGCCCAGGCGCTCTCGGGTGGCGGCGACGGAACTGGGTCCGCCCTCAAGGCGCAGATACAGGGCGCCGGCATGCCAGGCGGCGGCGGTGATTGGCAGCGGTTGCCGGCCCCACTCGGCGAGCCTGGCCTGCGCTTCGGCCAGCGGCATCTCGAGGCGCAGGCTGTGGCTGGCGCCAGGCTTGGGCAGCACCTTCAGCGAGACCTCGGTGATCAGCCCCAGGGTTCCCTGGGCACCGACCATCAGCCGCGAGAGGTCGTAACCGGCGACGTTCTTCATTACCTCGCCGCCGAAGCGTTGCTGGCGTCCCTCGTGGGTGATCATCCGGATACCCAGCACGAAGTCGCGCACGCTGCCGGCCCAGGGCCGGCGGGGGCCGGAGAGGCCGGTGGCGACCATGCCGCCGACGGTGGCGTTCGTGCCGAAGTGGGGCGGCTCACAGCCGAGTATCTGGCTGTTCTCGGCGAGGGTGGCTTCTAGCTCGGCCAGCGGCGTGCCGCTGCGCACCGAGACGATCAGCTCTACGGGGTCGTAGGTGGTGATGCCGCGGTGCTCACGGGTCGAGAGCGGCTCGCCATTGACGGCGCGGCCATAGAAGGCCTTGGTGTCACCGCCGACGATGCGCAGTGGGCTGCCCTCGGCAGTGGCTTGGCGAACGCGTTCGCCGAGCGCCTGGCTGATGTCCTGGTCAGTCGCTTGGGGACGTGTCTGGGCCATGGGGAATCCTCAGAATCGGGGTAGCTCGGGGTGCGGGAGTTGGTTGTTATGCACGTGCATGGCACCGAACTCGGCGCAGCGGGCAAGCGTCGGGATGTTCTTGCCCGGGTTGAGCAGTCGCTTGGGGTCGAAGGCCGCCTTGATCGCATGAAAGGTGGTCAGCTCGCCCGGATCGAACTGGGCACACATCTGATTGATCTTCTCGCGACCCACCCCGTGCTCGCCGGTGATCGAGCCGCCCACCTCGACGCACAGCTCGAGGATCTTGCCGCCGAGCTCCTCGGCCTTCTCCAGCTCTCCGGGCTGGTTGGCGTCGAAGAGGATCAGCGGGTGCATGTTGCCGTCGCCGGCGTGGAAGACGTTGGCGACCTTCAGGCCATACTCGTTGGAGAAGTCGGCGATGCCCTTCAGCACCCGTGGCAGCTCGCGGCGGGGAATGGTGCCGTCCATGCAGTAGTAGTCGGGCGACATGCGGCCCACCGCCGGGAAGGCGTTCTTGCGCCCGGCCCAGAAGGTGGCGCGCTCGGCTTCGTTTCGGGCCTGCTGGATGCCGGTGGCACCGGCCTTCTCGAGCACTGTGCGCACGGTGGCGCAGTCGTCATCGACATCAGCCTCCACCCCGTCCAGCTCGCAGAGCAGAATGGCCTCGGCGTCGACCGGATAGCCGGCCTTGACGAAGTCCTCGGCGGCGCGGATGGCCAGCTTGTCCATCATCTCGAGCCCGCCGGGAATGATCCCCGCGGCGATGATGTCGCCTACGGCGCGGCCAGCCTTCTCAACGTCGTCGAAGCTGGCCATCAGCACCTTGGCAGTCTCGGGCTTGGGCAGTAGCTTGACGGTGATCTCGGTGATCACGCCGAGCATGCCCTCGGAGCCGGTGAACAGGGCCAGCAGGTCGAGTCCCGGGGCGTCCAGCGCCTCGCTGCCGAGAGTCATGCGCTCCCCCTCGATGGTGATCACCTCCACCTTCATGACGTTGTGCACGGTCAGCCCGTACTTCAGGCAGTGCACGCCGCCGGCATTCTCGGCGACGTTGCCGCCGATGGAGCAGGCGATCTGCGAGGAGGGGTCCGGGGCATAGTAGAGGCCATAGGGTGCCGCCGCCTCGGAGATCGCCAGGTTGCGCACCCCCGGCTGCAGGCGGGCGATGCGCGCGTCGGGGTCGACGTCGAGGATGCGGTTGAAGCGCGACATCACCAGCAGCACCCCTTTCTCGAGCGGCAGGGCGCCGCCGGAGAGGCCGGTACCGGCGCCCCGCGTCACCACCGGCACGCCGAGGGCGTGGCAGCGCTTCATCAGCGACTCGACCTGCTCGAGGGTCTCGGGCAGCGCGACCAGCATGGGCAGTACGCGATACGCCGAGAGGCCGTCACACTCGAAGGGGCGCAGATCCTCCTCGCGGTGCAGCAGAGTGAGCCCCGGCGCCGACTGCTGCAGGTCAGTCAGAACCTCGGCCTTGTCGATTTGCGGCAGCTCGCCGTCGAGGCGCTCGTCATAGAGGATGTTCATGTGGCTTCCTCGCTAGATGGCCCTTGACCCCGTGCGGGCCGGGCAGATGACCGATGATGGCCTTCAATCTGGGCTTTCTTGACGGGTGTGTCCAGTCTCTGGTTCGCTGGTCAGACCAGTTGTCGTTATTATTCTGGAAAGTATTTCCAACGTAAACCCTCGCACCACATGGAGACATCCCCTGAGGAGACGGTTATGTCCCGCTACCATGAGAGCTGATCACCTCCTTGCGCATGCCTGATCGGCGGGCTTCGGCGCGAGTGGTGCGCAAGCTCTCTGACCAGGCCATCGAAGACCTGCGCAAGAGTGGCCCAAGTCACCACCACGTTGTGGATGTCGATCATGTAGCCCGCCGCGGCGTTGGCGGTGTGCCGCAAAGGCTGGCACTATCGAGCCATACCCATGAACGGACACCAGGAGGTAGCATGAAACGTGTGCTGTATGAACTCTGCGGCATCGACGATAGGCTGCGCTTTTCACCCTTTTGCTGGCGCGTTCGCTTCGCGCTGGCCCACAAGGGGTTGGAGGTGGAGACGCACCCCTGGCACTTCACCGATAAACAGGCCCTGGCCTTCGCTAACTATGACAAGGTACCGGTGCTGGTCGATGGTGAACAGGTGGTCACCGACAGCTACGAGATCCTGCGCTACCTTGATCGCACCTATCCCGAGGCGCCGCTGCTGGGCGAGGGGCTGAGCGAGGCACGAGGGCATTTCTTCAAGCACTATGCCGAATGTTCACTGGCTCCAGGGATGCTGCGCACCATCATCATGGACCTGTTCAATGCCGTCCACCCCGACGATCGCGCCTACTTCCGTGAGACCCGTGAGAAGCGCTTCGGTCGCACTCTGGAAGAGTTTCACTCTCCGGCCAAGGGACTGGCACAGTTGGATGCGGCCCTAGAGCCGTTGCGCGGACGGCTCCAGGAAGCCGACTACCTCGACGGCGAGGTGCCGGCCGGCGCCGACTACCTGGTGTTCGGCAACTTCATGTGGGCTCGCTGTGTCTCCAGTGCCGACTTGATCTCCAACGCCGACCCGGTCCATGCCTGGCTCGAGCGGATGCTCGACCAGCATGGTGGCCTGGGGCGCAAGGCACTGCGCGTCACCGACATCGAGGGGGCCTATCGCTGAACGATGTCATCACGCCCCTTTCTTGCAACGCCCGGCCATGGCCGGGCGTCGTCGTTGATGGCCCTTGTGGGTCATGACCGATGCACATGTTGCGTCGCACAAGAAGGCCTGCTATGTTGCAATGCAATACAGGAGGAGGCTCCGGGGGTTAGCAGCTGCCTTGAAACTCATGAATCTGAGGCATGAGTATTTCCATCAGAGCCGAAGGCTGACCGAGGACGGTATCAACGTCCTCTCCCCGGCCGCCAAAAAAGTCTACTGATTATTGAGCATGGCAAGCGCCGGCCACGGCCGGTTTTCACGGGTCGTCACCCTTGGGTGGCGCCCGTGTTCTTTTTTGCTCCTCTTCGACTTTCAGTCACGCTCGGTGCGCGAGGCGCTCGGCAGCATGAGGGCGATCACGGAACATGATGGTGCTCCTCGTTGGGAAGACGTGTCTCCAGTGTGGGTCGCCATGCCAGTGATGCGAAATGCTTATCCGCCGGGAGGAGCGGTCTTGTTGCGACACTCCAGAGAACAGGCCTGATCACCGCCACCCCTGACCTGCAACAAGGCCGGTGGCCTCGGCGGGGCGAACGCCTTGTCCCCCGGGCAGGCCTGGTCGACAATGGTACGATCCTTTCGCCGTTCGGAAATCCTGCATGTTCTCTTTCCTGCGCTGGGCCTTTTTCGCCTGGCTCGTCTTGACCTCTCCTGCTGTCCTTGCCGAGCCGCCCATCGTGGCTGCGGCCTCGTCGCTACAGTTCGTGATGCCCGAGTTGGCCGAACGCTTCCAGGCGCAGGGGGGCGCAGCCATGCGTGTCAACTACGGTGCCTCCGGCAACCTGAGTCGCCAGATCGCCCAGGGCGCACCCTTCGCGCTGTTTCTCTCCGCGGACGAACAGAGCGTGCTGACGTTGTATGAGGCAGGTCTTACCAAGGGGGCTGGCGTGATCTATGCCGTGGGCCGGCTGGCCTGGCTGCAGCCGGCCGAGCGCGGCGATCTGCCGCCTGGCGACGCGCCACTCAGCGCGGTGCGGGAGGCCATCGATGCCTATCGGGCGGGGCAGGGCAGGCCGCGCATCGCCCTGGCCAATCCCGAGCACGCGCCCTACGGCGTGGCGGCCCGCCAGGCCCTTCAGCATGCCGGGCTCTGGGACGCGGTAGCGCCGCTGCGCCTGCTCGGTGAGAATGTCTCCCAGGCTGCGCGCTTCGCCCTGGCAGATGAGGCACGCGGCGGCCTGGTGGCCTACTCCCTGGCGCTGGCCCCGGCCGTGGCCGAGCAGGCCGAGCACCGGCTGATTCCCGCCGACTGGCATGCCCCGCTGCGCCAGCGCATGGTGTTGATGCCTGCGCCGGGTGACTCGGCCCGTGCATTCTACGACTGGCTGCAGGGGCAGGAGGCGGGGGCGGTCTTCGCGCGCTTCGGCTTCCAGCCGCCGGGTGATGTGGACGGGCGTTGATGGAGTGGACGGCGCTGTCGGTCTCGCTGCGCCTGGCGGCCCTGACCTCGCTGCTGTTGCTGCCGCTGGGACTGTGGCTGGGGCGCACTCTGGCGCTGTCGCACTTTCGTGGCAAGCCGCTGTGTGAGGCGCTGGTGGCGCTGCCATTGGTGATGCCGCCAACGGTGCTGGGCTTCTATTTGATGCAAAGCTTCGGCCAGCAGGCCCCGCTTGGGGCCTTCTGGGCCTCGCTGACTGGCACCTCCCTCAACTTTACCTTCAGCGGGATCCTGCTCGCCTCGCTGGTTGCCAACCTGCCTTTCGCCGTGCAGCCGATCCAGCGCGCCTTCGAGACAATTCCCCCCAACCTGCGGGAGGCCGCCTGGTGCAGCGGTCTCTCGCCCGGCCGCACGCTGCTGCGCATCGAGTTGCCGCTGGTGTGGCCGGGCCTGGTCTCGGCCCTGGCGCTGACCTTCGCCCATACCCTTGGCGAATTCGGGGTGATCCTGATGGTCGGCGGGGCGATCGATGGCGAGACCCGCACCCTGGCCATCGCCATCTACGACCGGGTCCAGGCCTTCGATGAGTCCGGTGCCGCCGTCATGTCGGCGATGCTGCTGCTGGTCTCCTTCGTGACCATCGGGGTGGTCTACGGGCTGGCCGGTCGCCGGAGGTGGCACCGTGGTTGAGTCGGCATCTTCTCAGCGCCAAGTCCGCCTGACGGTCAGCCTGCAGCAGGCGGGGCCGATCCCGCTGGCGGCGGAGTTTTACTGCGAGGCCGGTGAGCTGCTGGCGCTGGTAGGGCCCTCGGGGAGCGGCAAGACCACCCTGTTGCGGACCATCGCCGGGCTCTACCGGCCAGCGCAGGGAGTGATCCGCTGTGCCGGGGAGACTTGGTTCGATGCCGAGGCGGGGCGCTCGCTGCGGCCCCAGCAGCGTCGCGTGGGACTGGTGTTCCAGGACTATGCTCTCTTCCCGCACCTGGATGCCCGCGCCAACGTCATGGTAGCCCTGGACCATCTGCCCGCCGCCGAGCGTGGCCCAGCCGCCGAACGCTGGCTTACCCGGGTGCGCCTCGACGGCCTGACTGGCCGGCTACCCTCCGAGCTCTCCGGCGGCCAGCGTCAGCGGGTCGCCCTGGCCAGAGCCCTGGCCCGAGAACCGCGGGTGCTGCTGCTCGACGAGCCTTTCTCGGCGGTGGACCAGGTCACCCGGCGTCGCCTGCAGCGCGAACTCGCTCTGCTACGCGAAGAGATCCAGATTCCCATCGTGCTGGTCACTCACGATCTCGACGAGGCCGCCGCCCTGGCCGACCGGATCTGCGTGCTGCACGCCGGCCGCAGCCTGCAGCAGGCGCCGGCCGAGCAGCTCTTCCGCCGGCCGTCCAGCCCCGAGGTGGCGCGGCTGCTCGACCGCCACAATGTGTTTACCGGGACCGTGGTGGAGGGCGGCGGAGGGCGCCGCCTGCAGTGGGGTCCCTGGTGCCTGGAGGTGGCGGACGGCCTGGCAGCCCTGGCCCCTGGGCAGCGGGTCAGCTGGTACCTGCCGCCCTCGGAGGTGGTTCTTCATCGTCGCGACCGCCCTTCGCAAGGAGAGCGCGAGAACCCCATCCAGGGCCAAGTGGTGGAGATGGCGGTGCTGGGCGGGATCACCTCCGTGGCGCTGGCCTTCGATCACTGCGAGGATACCCTGCGCTTCGAACTTCCCACTCATGCGGCGCGCCGCAACGGCCTGGCCCGCGGCGAGACGGTGGGCGTCTCGCTGCTGGCTGCCGGTATCCATCTGATGCCCGACAGACCCTCGAGACCGTGCCGCTGGTGATCCATGGCGAGCAGGGCCCGCAGCGGCTCCAGGTGGAAGTGGCGCGCACCATCCCCCAGCGCAGCCGCGGCCTGATGGCGCGCGACCAGCTGGCGGAGCAGGCCGGCATGCTGTTTCTCTACGACCGCGCCCAGCCCTCGCACAACGGCTTCTGGATGTATCGCACGCGCATTCCGCTGGATATCGCCTTCATCGACGAGGCGGGCCGCATCGCCGAGATCTACCGCATGGTGCCCTGCACGACGGATCGGCCGGGGGAGTGCCCGGTGACCCGCCCTGGCGCGCCCTATCGGGCAGCCTTGGAGGTCAATGCCGGCGCCTTCGAAGCGATGGGCGTGGCGCCGGGTGACTGCGTCAGCTGGCCGGGTGATGGCGGGCTCTGCGCCAGGGCGCCGGCCCAGTAATAAGTCAGCCCGCGTGATGACGCGAAACGGCATACCACAGCAAGAGCGTTGAAGCGGGGGACAGGGCCGGACGGTGGCGTGTCTTGCATGCATAGGGGATGACAGGGCATCTTGGGTTTCGCGGCGTCGATGTCGATGATGCCGGTCAACAATAACGCCGGGCAGGTTGATACACGGACCTGCCCGAGCCCGATACAGCAAGGACATGCCATGAACCCGTCTCGTCACTTGACCCGGCTGGCCGCCCTGGCCGGTATTGCCGCCTTTTCCCTCTCGCTGGCCATCTCTTCTTCCGCCCAGGCCCGCGAGCTCTCCGTCTCCACCGTGCTCTCCGATGCCTTTCCCTGGGGCCAGGCCGCCGAGAAGTGGGCCGAGCTGGTGGCCGAGCGCTCCGACGACGAGCTGACCCTGCGGGTCTACCCCAATTCCCAGCTCGTCAACGGCGACCAGACCCGGGAGTTCTCCGCCATGCGCTCGGGGCTGATCGACGCCGCCGTGGGCTCGACCATCAACTGGTCGCCCCAGGTGCCGGAGCTCAACCTATTCTCGCTGCCCTTCTTCATGGCCGACCTGGACGCCGTGGATGCGGTCACCGGCGGCGCAGCCGGCAAGAGAGTCTTTTCCGCTATCGAGTCCCGCGGCGTGGTGCCGCTGGCTTGGGGCGAGAACGGCTTTCGCCAGCTCTCCAACTCCCGCGGACCCATCGACGAGCCGGGCGACCTCGACGGCCTGAAGATTCGCGTGGTAGGTTCGCCGCTGTTCCAAGACACTTTCACGGCACTGGGCGCCAATCCCACCCAGATGAGCTGGGCCGACGCCAAGCCGGCGCTGACCACCGGCGCAGTGGACGGCCAGGAGAACCCGCTCTCGGTGTTCGACGTGGCGCGCATCGACCAGGTGGGCCAGGCATACCTGACCCTGTGGAACTACATGAACGACCCCTTGGTCTTCGCGGTGAACCAGCGGGTGTGGGATTCCCTCTCCGAGGAGGAGCGCACCCTATTGCGCGAGGCTGCCGAGGAGGCCGGTGCCTGGGAGATCGCCATGACCCGCGAGCAGGAGCCCGAGCGTCTGGCGGCGATCAAGGCGCGCGGCGTCACGGTCACCGAGCTCGACGAGGCGCAGTACCAGGCCTTCGTCGAAGCCACCCAGAGCGTTCACGACGAGTGGGTGCCCAAAATCGGCAGCGAGCTTGTCGAGGCAGCCCGCGCCGACATGCAGGGCGAGTGAGTTCGCCGAGCGAGCGTGCCATCGGCCCCACGTAGGGGCCGATGGCGTTTTTCCACCCCATGCACCGCGATGCCCATGACTCCTCCCGATGCCCGACTCGAGCGCCTGCTGGCGACCCTGGCGATCCTGATCATCGCCCTCATCAGCCTGGCCAACGTGCTGGTGCGCTACTTCACTGGCGGCTCCTTCGCCTTCACCGAGGAGTTCTCGGTGTTCCTGCTGGTGGTGCTGACCTTTGCTGGCGCCGCGGTGGCGCTGCGCCGCAATGGCCATATCCGCATCGGCCTGCTGGAGCGCGCCCTGCCCGGGACACCGCGCCAGGCGCTGATCCTCTTCCAGGGAGGCTGTGGGCTCATCGTGCTGGGGCTGATCACTTGGTACGGGGGCAAGCTGACATGGCAAGAGGCCCAGTGGGGGTCGCTCTCCCCGGGACTGGGGCTGCCCCAGTGGTGGTACCTGGCCTGGCTGCCGCTGCTCTCGGGGCTGATGCTGCTTCGCCAGCTGCAGCAGACCCGCGACCGCCTGCGTGGGAGGCTCGAGGATGAATCCTGACCTGTGGATGCTGCTGGCCTTCGCCGGGCTGCTGGTCGCCGGGGTGCCGGTGGCCTTCTCGCTGGGGCTGGCCGGCGCCGTGGGGATCCTTTCCGGGCTGTCGCCGGCCATGCTGGCCACACTCGGCACCAACACCTACAACAGCATCGCCAAGTATCCGCTGATCGCCATCCCGCTGTTCATCCTCACCGGGCTGATCTTCGAGCGGGCCGGGGTGGCGGCGCGGCTGGTGCGCTTCGCCCAGGCGCTGATCGGGCCGCGCCATGGCGGATTGGCCGTGGTGGCGGTGCTGGTCTGCATGATCATGGGCGGGATGAGCGGATCGGGCCCTGCTGATGCCGCCGCGGTGGCCATGGTGATGCTGCCGAGCATGACCCGGGCAGGTTACCCTCGGCCCTTCTCGGCGACGCTGATCGCCGCCTCGGCCTCCACGGCAATCCTGATCCCGCCTTCGGTGGCGTTGATCCTCTATTCGATCGTGGTGCCGGGGGTTGACCTGCGGGCGCTGTTCGCCGCCGGGCTCTTCCCTGGCATCCTCGCCGGGCTGGCGCTGCTGGGGCCGGCTCTGCTGGTCTCGCATCGCCATGGTTGGGAAGGGAGTGGCCGGGAAGGGGCAACGCCCGTGGAGGGGGCGGAGCACCCCCGGGTGGGCGAGAGCTTCCGGCAGGCGCTGCCGGCGCTGTTCGCCCCGGTGCTGATCCTCGGCGGGCTGCGCAGCGGGCTGTTCACCCCCACCGAAGCCGCGGTGGTGGCGGTCGCCTATGGTGCTCTGGTGGGCCTCTTCCTGACCCGCGAGATGGGCTGGCGGGAGCTATGGGGGCTGCTCGGCGAGGCGGCGGTGATCTCGGGCGTGGTGATGTTGATCATCGCCATGGCCGGCATCTTCGCCTGGGCCGGCACCATGCTTGGTACCTTCCGCCACCTGGCGGAGGGGATCGTCGGGCTCTCCGACAGCGGCCCGCTGATGCTGGTGCTGATCATGCTGGCGGTGCTGGTGGCCGGCATGCTGCTGGATGCCATCTCCATCTACCTGATCATGATGCCGATCCTGATCCCGGTGATGCAGCACTTCGGCTGGAACCCGGTGTGGTTCGGCATCCTGCTGGCGATGAACATCGCCATCGGCCAGTTCACGCCGCCGGTGGCGGTCAACCTGATGGTGACCACAGAGGTCGCCAAGGTGCGCCTGGAGCAGACCCTGGGTTGGGCGCTGCTGTTCGTAGCGGCCATGGCAGGCGCCCTGGCGCTGGTCGCCGTGTTTCCCGAGATCGCCCTCTGGCTGCCGAGGATGCTGGGCTACAACCTGGGCTAGCAGATGGGCGGCTAGGCGCCTGGTTCCAGGCCCTTCTCGAGGGTGGCCAGGATGCGCTGGTGGAGCGCGGTGCTGTCGGCATCGAAGAGCACAAAGCGCACCCGCTCGATGCCCGGGCACTCGGGCAACGTCTGCAGTACCGTGGCCAGCGCCACGCGAGCGGCCTCGGCCGGTGGGTAGCCGAAGGCTCCGGCGGAGAGGGCCGGAAAGGCGATGGAGCGGATGCCCTCGCGCTCGGCCAGCTCCAGGGCGTTGCGATAGCAGGCGGCCAGCAGCTCGTCGGCGGGCTCGTCGACGCCGTAGACCGGCCCCAGGCAGTGGATGACGTGGCGGTTGGGCAGCCCGTGGGCGCCGGTGATCACCGCCTGGCCGGGGCGGATCGGCGCCAGCGGGCGGCACTCCTCGGCGAGCCCGGGGCCCGCGGCGCGATGCAGGGCGCCGGCCACGCCGCCGCCGCTGCGCAACTGCGCGTTGGCGGCATTGACCACGGCGTCGATGTCGGCCTGGCGGGCGATATCGCCCTGGATGCATTCGATGGTAGCCATCTCGCTTCCTCCTGCTGGTTGTCGGGTCAAGTCTGGCGCCCAGAACGGCAGGACTGCAAGATCATCAAAGGGAGGCGTTCCTTACTCCTGAGCGGCGAGCAAGCCCTCATGATACGCACGAGGCCAGCGGGAGTGTCCACCGCGCGCAGCCATGCGGCCATAGGTCTCTCAGTCTACTCGCTATGCCGTAGGTGCCGTCCGGCGTCACCGCGTCCGCCTGCTCGCTCGTGCTGCGCTGCATCACAAGATAAACGTCGCGTAAACGCTCAAGCTCGCTAGACTGTTGATGAATGAGTGAAATGGCCATGGCCGTCGGGTCCCCCTGAGGGTGGCCTTTTTCGCTAAAGTAGTAGAGAGTGGTAATGGGGAGTCTACCAGCAAACATCAGTCGGACTCCCGCCGCTCGTTTGCCAAAAAGTCAAAGAGGTGTGTTCATGAAACGCCATGCTTTCACTGCCACCGCCTTCACTGGCGCGCTTCTCAGCACCGCGATGATCGCTTCGCCCGCCGTCGCCCAGGATCAGAAATTCATCACCATTGGAACCGGTGGCCAAACCGGCGTCTATTATGTAGTCGGTCAGTCCGTCTGCCGGCTGGTCAACCGTCTCGAAGACGCCAACATCAAGTGTAACGCCCCCTCCACAGGCGGCTCGGTGGCCAACATCAATGGCCTCAAGTCCGGCGAGCTGGACATGGGGGTGGTGCAGTCCGACGTCCAGTACCAGGCCTACCACGGTACCGGTAACTTCGAGGGCGACCCCTACAAGGAGTTGCGGGCGGTCTTCCGTGTCCATGGCGAGCCGCTGACCATCCTGGCGCGCGCTGACTCGGGCATCGAGACTCTCGATGACCTGGCGGGCAAACGCGTCAATATCGGCAACCCTGGGTCCGGTCAACGCAACACCATGGAAGTGGTGATGGACGCCAAGGGCTGGACCGTGGATACCTTCTCGCTGGCCTCTCAGCTGGATGCCGCCGAAATGGCTTCTGCCCTGGCCGACAACAATATCGACGCCATGGCCTACGTGGTGGGTCACCCCAATGGGGCCATCCAGGAAGCGACCACCACCGTGGATGCCAAGCTGATCCCGCTCAATGACGAGGACATTCAGGCCATCGTCGAGGAGTATCCCTATTACTCCACGTCGGTCATTCCCGGCGGTATCTACAAGGGCAACCCGGATGACGTCGAGACCTTCGGCGTGGCGGCCACCTTCGTTACCGATGCCGATACCAGCGAAGAGGTGGTCTATCAGACCGTCAAGGCAATCTTCGACAACTTCGATCGCTTCAAGCAACTGCATCCGGCGTTTGCCAATCTAAACCCGGAGGAAATGGTGTCCCAGGGGCTCTCTGCTCCGCTTCACGAAGGGGCAGCACGCTACTATCGTGAGCAGGGCTGGATCGAGTAAGGTGTTCCCGGCGAGGTGACGACACCTCGGTGAAGTATGCGCGGTCACCCGAGGGGGCCGCGCATTCTGTTTGGGATGCCCAATGGCATCACCAGCAGGGGTTCCCAGGGCAAATGTGACAGAGCAGGGTACGTTTATGACAGAGAACAACAAAAGGACTGCCGGGCATGAGGTCGACCTGGAGGATATGGTCGCCTCGACCGATACCGGCGCTCGCAAGCCGGCCGGGATGCCAGGCAAGCTGCTGGTCAGCATTGCCGCAGCCTGGTCGCTCTTCCAGCTGTGGATCGCCTCCCCGCTGCCGTTCATGCTGGGCTTCGGCGTCTTCAACGCCACCCAGGCACGTTCCATCCACCTGGCCTTCGCGCTCTTCCTCGCCTACATGGCCTACCCGGCGCTCAAGCGCTCGCCGCGAGACCGTATCCCCATTCAGGACTGGGTTCTGGCGGCGGCGGCGGCCTTCTGCGGCGCCTACATGTTCATCTTCTACGAGCAGTTGGCCCAGCGCCCCGGTGCGCCGATCCTGCAGGACGTGATCGTCGGTGTGGCCGGCCTGCTGCTGCTGCTCGAGGCCACCCGGCGGGCACTCGGCCCACCGCTGGCGATCATCGCCTCACTCTTCATCTTCTACTCGCTGGCCGGACCCTACATGCCGGGCATCCTGTCCCATCGCGGGGTCAGCCTCTTCGGCCTGGTCAACCACCAGTGGCTGACGACCCAGGGCGTGTTTGGCATCGCGCTGGGGGTCTCGACCAGCTTCGTCTTCCTGTTCGTGCTGTTCGGCGCCCTGCTCGACAAGGCCGGCGCCGGCAACTACTTCATCAAGGTCGCCTTCTCGCTGCTGGGCCACTACAAGGGCGGCCCGGCCAAGGCCGCCGTGGTGGCCTCGGGCATGACCGGTTTGATCTCGGGCTCCTCCATCGCCAACGTGGTGACCACCGGCACCTTCACCATCCCGATGATGAAACGCGTCGGCTTCTCCGCCGAGAAGGCCGGGGCCGTCGAGGTGTCGTCCTCGGTCAACGGGCAGATCATGCCGCCGGTGATGGGGGCGGCGGCCTTTCTGATGGTCGAGTATGTGGGCATCTCCTATGTCGAGGTGATCAAGCATGCATTCCTGCCGGCGCTGATCTCCTATATCGCCTTGGTCTATATCGTCCATCTCGAGGCCCTCAAGGCCGGCCTTCAGGGGCTGGAGAGCAGCAACCCCCCCAAGCCTCTGGTGCGCAAGGTGATCGGCTTCCTCGGCGGCCTGCTGTTGATGATGATCACGGCACTCGTGGTCTACTACGGCCTGGGCTGGCTCAAGCCGGTACTCGGCGACGCGACGCCTTGGGTTATCGCCGTGGGGCTGGCGGTGATCTATGTGGCGCTGCTCAAGGTGGCATCGAACTATCCCGAGCTCGAGCTCGATGACCCGGACACCCCCATCTACACGCTGCCGCAGACGCGGCCCACGGTGATGGTCGGCCTGCAGTTCATCCTGCCGGTGATCGTGCTGATCTGGTGCCTGATGGTGGAGCGCCTCTCGCCGGGGCTGTCGGCCTTCTGGGCGACGGTTTTCATGGTCTTCATCATCCTCACCCAGCGTCCCATCACCTCGATCTTCCGTGGTCGCAGCGACATGGCAGTGGACCTTCGCGAGGGGGTCATGGACCTGTGGAACGGACTGGTGACCGGTGCCCGCAACATGATCGGCATCGGCATCGCCACCGCCACCGCCGGGATCATCGTCGGCGCGGTTTCCCAGACCGGCGTCGGCCTGGTGCTGGCCGACGTGGTGGAAGTCCTCTCTATGGGCAACCTGTTATTGATCCTGCTGTTCACCGCGGTGCTCAGCCTGATACTGGGCATGGGCCTGCCGACCACTGCCAACTATATCGTGGTCTCTGCGCTGCTGGCCCCGGTGATCGTCCAGCTGGGTGAGCAGAATGGGCTGCTGGTACCGCTGATCGCGGTGCATCTGTTCGTGTTCTATTTCGGCATCATGGCTGACGTCACGCCGCCGGTGGGGCTCGCCTCTTTTGCCGCGGCAGCGGTCTCGGGAGGTGACCCGATTCGCACCGGCTTCCAGGCCTTCTACTACAGCCTGCGCACCGCGGCATTGCCGTTCCTGTTCATCTTCAACACCGATCTGCTGCTGATCGACGTGACCTTTCTGCAGGGGATCGTGATCTTCGTGGTATCCACGGTAGCGATGCTTATCTTCGCCGCGGCCACCCAAGGCTTCATGATCACCCGCAACCGCTGGTACGAGTCCATCGTGCTGCTGCTGGTGGCCTTCACCCTGTTCCGTCCCGGCTTCTGGATGGACATGATCCACGACCCCTACCAGTCAGTGCCGCCGGCGCAGTTCGTCGAGGCGCTGGGCAGCGTCGACCCGGAGAGTACCCTGCGCCTGCAGATTCGTGGTGAAGATGATTTCGGCGACCCGCTGACCTTCTACATGCAACTGCCGGTACCCGAGGGCCAGACTGGCCAGGAGCGGCTGGAGAACCTGGGTCTGGAGCTGATCATCGAGGATGATCGTGCCGTGGTCGACATGGTGGCCTACGGCAGCCAGGCCGCGGAACTGGGCTTCGATTTCGACCAGCAGATCATCGAAGTGCTGGCTCCGGTGGATCGCTGGACCAAGGAGTTGATGTGGATTCCGGCCTTCCTGGTATTCGGACTGATCGTAATAATGCAACGCCGGCGGCGTGATCGTGTCGCTGCCACGGCATCAGCCTGACGGAGAGAGCCTTATGTACCAGAAGATATTGTTGCCGGTGGACCTCAACGAGGAGGCCTCTTGGAGCAAGGCATTGCCCACGGCGTTGGCGCTATGTCGCAGCTTCGGCGCGTCGCTGCATGTGGTGACAGTGCTGCCGGACTACCGCATGCCGCTGGTTGGGTCCTACTTTCCCAAGGACTTCGCCAAGAAGGCCCATGAGGCGATCTCCGAGGCTCAGCACGAATTCATCCGTGAGCACGTGCCTGAGGACATCACGGCCCAAAGTGTGATCGTGGATGGCTCACCCTGGGAGGCTATCATCAAGGTAGCCAAGAAGCTCGAGGTGGACCTGATCGTCATGGCCTCCCACAACAAGCGAAAGTTTGCCGATTATGTGCTCGGACCCAATGCCGAGCATGTCGTGCATCACACCAAGATCTCGGTGATGATCGTGCGCTGAGCGGAAGCGACCGCTCTGACGGAGTAGCCGTGAACGTCTTCTCTCGACGGAAGCGTTCGCGCATGGCTTTACCAGTCGGTGGTATACGGATGACCTTGTGCCAGGCCCTCAGCTGTTCCATGTCGCTGGGTGAACTTGCGTTGAGTGCCGAAACGCAACACGCTCTGCGGGATTGGCGGGCGTCGTCTACATTAACCCGCTATTAAGCGACGTAGGGCGCATCGCGGTGCAGTGCCGAGATGTGGCCTCGGACTGGCCCGGCATTACCGGGACTCAACAGGTGGCAAACAAAGGTACGACCATGAATGCAGCAGCGACGAAAGCGCGGGACAAGGGTGCTGCGCCCAATGTCAGGATCAACATCCAGTCGGTGGGCATGGACAAGCCGCGAGCCTGGCTGGCGGCAGGCTTCGAGGATTTTCGACAGGCCACCTCGATCAGCCTGGCGTATGGCATGTTCTGGGTGGGGTTGAGCATTGCCATCACCACCGGCGCCTTCACCTTGGGGCTCTGGCAATGGTTGCTGCCGCTGATCGCTGGGTTCATGTTCATCGGCCCGCTGGTAGCCGTAGGCTCCTACGGGATCAGCCGCGCCCTGGAGGCGGGTCGCGTTCCCAACCTGGGCGATGCCTTCGGCGGCTGGAAGGGCCATGCGGGGCAGCTGGCAATGATGGGCGTGATGATGATGATCTTCTTCCTCGCCTGGATTCGCCTGGCTACTCTGCTGTTCGCGTTGATCTTCGGCCTCGAGGCCCCCAGCCCCGAAACGCTCTATGCCTCGCTGCTGACCACCACCGATGGCCTGGTGATGCTGGCGGTAGGCACCGCGATCGGCGCCGTCCTGGCGTTCGGCGCCTTCACCATCAGTGTGGTAGCCATTCCGACCCTGATGGACCAGGACCTCACCTTCATGGAGGGCATCGAAGCCAGTGTCCGTTCAGTGTCGAACAACTTTCGCCCGATGCTGCTGTGGGCGGCGATCCTCACCGGTTGCGTGCTGGTCGGGGTGATGACCTTCTACATCGGTCTGGCGCTGATCCTGCCGATACTGGGGCATGCCAGCTGGCACGCCTACGAGGACCTGGTCCGCATCGAATCGGTCGAGGAACCCGCCGAGCTGACGTGATGTCAGGGCACGCATCAGTGAGCGCCGGTCCCTGCCTGATTGCTGGCAGGGACGGTGATGCCTTGCCGAATGGCCCGTCATGGGCTACCCATGCTGTTTTCGCGGTTGACACGTCCCCAGTGCTAATGGAATCTTGAACCTTCCTGATACGGGCGCGGATTCCAGCGGGCAACCCCCCATTCCCGTGCGAAGGGTGGGCCGAGCGCCTCTACCCGCCGAAGGACTTCCGGCGCCGGGTCAACCGCCCGGGTCGGCCAACGCCCCCGACGCGGCAACCCGCCGCGAAGGGAATGTCGGATTCATGTCGTGTGCGACAGTAGGTTGAGTCTTGTCGTGTGCCGCAATGAATCGGCATTCCCGAAAAGAGTGCAGGCCCCAACAGGGCTAATTGCCAGGGTTTGGCATCAGGTGCCGGCACCGCCGGCAGTGGCATACCGCCGCACTCGACTTCGTGTCCACGCGTTGGGCATGGAGCGCACTCGAGACCTCCAGGGGAGATACATCTGTGGAACTGCTTTCCGGCGCAGACATGATTGCCCGCTTCCTCCAGGATGAGGGCGTCGAATACATCTATGGTTATCCTGGAGGGGCAGCGCTGCACATCTATGATGCGCTGTTCCGTCAGGACAAGGTTAAGCATATCCTGGTGCGCCATGAACAGGCGGCCACCCATGCCGCCGATGGCTACGCCCGAGCCTCCGGCAAACCGGGCACGGTACTGGTCACCTCCGGTCCGGGGGCGACCAACGCCGTCACCGGTATCGCCACCGCCTACATGGACTCGATTCCGATGGTGGTGCTGTGCGGCCAGGTGATGAGCCACCTGATCGGTGACGATGCCTTCCAGGAGACCGATATCATCGGCGTGACGCGGCCGATCGTGAAGCACAGCTTCTCGATCCGCCACCCGACCGAGATTCCCGAAGTCCTCAAGAAGGCCTACTATCTGGCCTCGACCGGCCGTCCCGGCCCGGTGGTGGTGGACATTCCCAAGGACATGACCGCGCCCACCGAGCGCTACGAGTACGTCTACCCGAAGAAGGTCAAGATGCGCTCGTATAACCCGGTCACCCGTGGCCATACCGGCCAGATCAAGAAAGCCGTGGAACTGATGCTCAAGGCCCGGCGTCCGGTCTTCTATACCGGAGGGGGCGTGGTTACCGGCAACGCCAGCGAGGGGCTGACCGATCTGGTTCAGCGGCTCGGCTATCCCATCACCACCACCCTGATGGGCATCGGCTCCTACCCGCAGAGCGACCGGCAGTGCCTGGGCTGGCTGGGCATGCACGGTTCCTTTGAATCGAACATGGCCATGCACCATGCCGACCTGATCATCGCCATCGGGGCGCGCTTCGATGATCGCGTGACCAACAATACTTCGAAGTTCTGTCCTACCGCCAAGATCATCCACGTCGATATCGATCCCAGCTCGATCTCCAAGACGGTGCGGGCCGACGTGCCCATCGTCGGACCGGCCGGCAGCGTGATCAACGAGATGATCAGCATGGTGCAGGACAAGGAGATCACCAATCCCGAGGCCCTGGCTGACTGGTGGAAGCAGATCGACGGCTGGCGTGAGGAGCGCGTGGGCAAGCTCTACGAGCCCTCGACATCCGGCGAGCCGATCAAGCCCCAGGAGGTGATCGAGGCGCTGTGCCGGGTGACCCGCGGCGAGGCCTACGTGACCACCGACGTGGGCCAGCACCAGATGTTCGCGGCCCAGTACTACAAGTTCGACAAGCCCAACCGCTTCATTACCTCCGGGGGGCTGGGCACCATGGGCTTCGGCTTCCCGGCGGCCATGGGCATCAAGCACCACTTCCCTGAGGAGCAGGTAATCTGCGTCACCGGCGAGGGAAGCTTCCAGATGATGATGCAGGAGCTATCGACCTGTAAGCAGTTCGGCGGTGGCGTGAAGATCGTCAACCTCAACAATGCCTCGCTGGGCATGGTGCGCCAATGGCAGGACCTCAACTACAAGTCCCGCCATGCGCACTCCTACATGGAATCGTTACCCGACTTTCAGCAGTTGATCGGGTCTTATGGCTTCACCGCGCTACGGGTGGAGACACTGGCGGATCTCGAGCCGGCACTGGAACGCGCCTTTGCCGACACACACGAGCTGGTGTTCCTCGACGTCATCGTCGACCCGCACGAGCACGTCTATCCGATGCAGGTGCCCCTGGGCTCCATGCGTGACATGCTGCTTTCTAAGACGGAGCGGACCTGATGCGCCATATCATCTCGATTCTGTTGGAAAACGAACCGGGCGCCCTGTCTCGCGTGGTAGGGCTGTTCTCGCAGCGCAACTTCAATATCGAAACACTGAACGTGGCGCCCACCGAGGATCCGAGCCTGTCGCGGTTGACCGTGACTACAGTGGGGGACGATCGGGTGATCGAGCAGATCACTAAGCACCTCAACAAGTTGATCGATGTGGTCAAGCTGGTGGACCTGACCGAAGGCAACCATATCGAGCGCGAGCTGATGCTGGTCAAGGTCAAGGCACTGGGGGCGGCTCGCGACGAGGTCAAGCGCACTGCGGACATCTTTCGCGCGCAGATCGTTGATGTGACGCCGAGCCTCTATACGGTGCAGATCACCGGCGACGCCGGCAAGCTGGACGCCTTTTTGCAGGCCATGGCGCCGGTGGGCATCCTTGAGGTAACGCGCACCGGGGTGGCGGGGATTGCTCGTGGGGACAAAGTCCTCTCCTTGTAACCTCGCCATCTACCGAAACACCAAGGCCGCCCGTCGGGGCGGCCTTGGCGTCTCAGGGACGCTGGGTCAGCGCTCCTTGACCTCGCCCCAGAGCGCGGCGATCAGCGGACTCTTCAGACGCCGCTCGAGCACGCAGAGTCCAACATCATAGTGAGGCAGTTCGGGCTTCACCGGCAGCCCCCTGACCCGCTCGGCCAGGGGGCTGGTGTCGAGCACGATGCGCGGCACCACACCGACGCCGAACCCCAGCCCTACCATGCTGACGATGGCTTCGTGACCGGCCACCTGGGCATAGATCCTTGGCGTCACGCCCAGGGCCCGGAACCAGGTGTCGCTGACCTGGCGCGACAGGCCGGCCTCGGAGAGGATCATCGGCACCTCGCGCCACTGCTCGGCGGAGGGTGACTCGGGCGTGGGGGGAATCCAGTCATGGATCTCGTGGGGGGCGATGAACACCAGCGGCGAGCGGGTCAGTGATTTGAAGGCCAGGGCCTCGGGGGGCTGCCGTGGCCGTGAGGTGATCGCCATGTCCTCGTTGCCGGCCAGCACTTGCTGGATGGACTGGGCAGGGTCGCCAGTATGCAGCTTGAGCTCGATGCCCGGATGACGGGTGCGGAACTCGCTGAGCAGCTCATAGAGGAAGCTGTAGCTGGCGGTTACCGAGCAGTAGATGCTGATCTCGCCGGTGAGAGTGCGCGCCTCGCTCATCAGCGCCTGGCGCAGTCGCTCCCACTCTTCCAGAGTGTCCCGGGCGTAGGCCTGAAAGCTTCTGCCCTGGCGGGTCAGCACCACGTGGCGGTTGTCCCTCTCGAAGAGCCTTACGCCGAGGCTCTCCTCAAGCTGGCGGATGGTGCGCGAGAGCGTCGAGGCACTGACGTGACAGGCTTCGCTGGCGCGGCCGAAGTGCAGGCTCTCGGCCAGGGCGAGGAAGTGCTTGAGGGGGCGCATGTCCATGTCGCCAGTATTGCATATTTCGGGACATGACATTGCAAATATCGCGTTTTACGCAACGCGACCGCTGGCGTAAGGTGATCCTTCAACGGCAACGAATTCTCTATATCACAATCCGGCGCCGTGGCAGACGGCGCGGGTGGCCATCAACGCTGACCTCGATTCCACGCTATGACTTTTAGGAGACCCCTCATGCGCGTTTACTACGACAAAGACTGCGACCTCTCTCTCATCCAGGGCAAGAAGGTGGCCATCGTGGGCTACGGTTCCCAGGGCCATGCCCACGCCAACAACCTCAAGGAGTCCGGTGTCGACGTCACCGTCGCCCTGCGCAAAGGCTCCTCCTCCGCGGCCAAGGCCGAGGCCGCCGGCCTCAAGGTCGCCTCTGTCGAGGACGCCAGCAAGAACGCCGACGTGGTGATGATCCTGGCGCCGGACGAGAACCAGAAGGCGATCTACGAGACCCAGATCGCACCCAACCTGGCGCAGGGCGCCACCCTGGCCTTCGCCCACGGCTTCAATATCCACTATAACCAGATCGAGCCGCGCAAGGATCTGGATGTGGTGATGATCGCGCCCAAGGCCCCGGGCCACACCGTGCGCTCCGAGTTCGTGCGTGGCGGTGGCATACCGGACCTGATTGCCATCCACCAGGACGCTTCCGGTGACGCCAAGGAGCTCTCGCTCTCCTACGCGGCAGCCATCGGCGGCGGCCGCAGCGGTATCATCGAAACCACCTTCAAGGACGAGACCGAGACTGACCTGTTCGGCGAGCAGGCCGTGCTGTGCGGCGGTGCAGTGGAGCTGGTCAAGGCTGGCTTCGAGACCTTGACTGAGGCAGGCTACGCGCCGGAGATGGCCTATTTCGAGTGCCTCCACGAGCTCAAGCTGATCGTCGATCTGATGTACGAGGGCGGAATCGCCAACATGAACTACTCCATCTCCAATAATGCGGAGTATGGCGAGTACGTGACCGGCACCGAGGTAATCAACGAGCAGTCACGCGCCGCCATGCGCAATGCGCTCAAGCGCATCCAGACCGGCGAGTACGCCAAGATGTTTATCATCGAGGGCAACAGCAACTACCCCTCGATGACCGCGCGTCGCCGCCTTAATGCCGAGCACCCGATCGAGCAGGTCGGCGAGAAACTGCGAGGCATGATGCCGTGGATTGCCGCCAACCAGCTGGTCGACAAGTCGAAGAACTAATCCCGAGCCGTCTGGCGGACACCAGGGCGCGGTCTTCCGCGCCCTGGTGCATGGTGCGTTGTCGCAGCAAGCATGGCATGCAGCGTTGTGGGGGTCTGGCTGGTGTGTAGAATGAGCCTATCGCTCCAGGGCGACCTCACACAGGCAATGGACGAAACGCATGAGTCAGGACAGCCGCAATACCGGGCATGATGTATCGCAGGTCGGTGCCGAGCCGGACCGCCAGTCGTGTTCCCCGGAGGAAGACCTGGCCACCGCCTTCGTTCGCGAAACGGAGGTGATCGAGGAGTCGGTGGAAAATGGTAAGGCGGTGCGGCGCAAGGGCATCTACCTGTTGCCGAACCTCTTCACTACCTCCGCCCTCTTTGCCGGTTTTTTTGCCATCGTGGCGGGTATCAACGGTGACTTCACTGCGGCGGCGGTGGCGATCTTCATCGCCATGGTGCTCGATGGTCTGGATGGTCGTGTGGCACGCATGACCAACACTCAGAGTGCCTTCGGCGCCGAGTACGACAGCCTCTCGGACATGATCTCCTTCGGGATGGCTCCAGCACTGGTGGCCTTTACCTGGATACTGCAGGACATCGGTAAGACTGGCTGGGTGGTGGCTTTCCTCTACGTGGCCTGTGCCGCCCTGCGGTTGGCGCGCTTCAACGTGCAGATCGGCAGTGTCGACAAGAAGTGGTTCATCGGCCTGCCCAGTCCCTCGGCGGCAGCCCTGGTCGCGGCGAGCGTCTGGACGTTTCACAGCTTCGATGCCGAGGCTTTCGGTTTCAAACTTCTGATGCTCTTCGTGGTAGGTGCCGCCGGCATTCTGATGGTCAGCAATATCCGCTACTACAGCTTCAAGGACGTGGATCTCAAAGGGCCGGTGCCCTTCGTCTTCCTGCTGGCCATTGTGTTGGGCTTTGTGGTGATTTCCATTGAACCCTCGGTGATGCTGTTGTTGTTGTTCGGTACCTATGTCGCCTCGGGGCCGGTGATGGCGATGATGCGCAAGATGAACAAGACACCGCCTACCCGCTGAGCATTCGAGGACACACCGAAAGACGCCCGCCCCGCGCGGGCGTCGTCGTGTCAGCCCGCGGGTCGTCATCGCCTGTTCACGGGATCATCATCACCGTGACATTTTTCTTCATTGAGGCCTTGCACGGCCCCGGGGAAATCCGTAGAGTACGCATCCGCTGCCGGCGACGGGACAGGTTGCCGGCGGTGGAGAGGGAAAGATCAGGGGTTGACAGGCAACGCCGATCACGTAGAAT
>NZ_SNWH01000013.1 GCF_004361885.1 Halomonas ventosae | reverse complement strand
GTGGGTGTTGCGTTTCTGATTGGACATCATCGATCCCTTCGAAATCGGCCAGGCGATAGCTTAAACCAGTGTCTGGATTTCAGGGTCCACTATAGTGTTGGTGAAGCGCTGGATCAGATCAGATTGGGTCAGATTCTTCAGGTCCCCTTGAGCAACAGGTGCTCACGGTTGAGGGCCAGCGCCGGCAGCTCGCCCTGCCACTCGCGGTTATCGGGAAACACCAGCACAGGGGCGATGGGCAGCGTGATACCGGGGATCACCTTGTCCATGGCCTGCAGCAGGCTGCCAGTCTGTTTCTTGAGCTGGTCAAGCGGCGTGGTGGAGAGCCCATGCATCACCTTGAGGCCCGGAAACGCCATGTCGCGAAGCTGGCGGTATACCTTGGCCTCGGCACGCGACGGCAGCGCATCGAGTTTGGCCTCACTGAGCCGCGGATAGATCTCAGCCATCCCACCTCCCTATCTGCCGGCATGGTCGGACATCTCCAGATAAGATTCCAGCGTAACCAAATGCCCACCTACCAACCAGACAAACAGCCGCGGTGGAAGAGAACGCGCCAACTGCTAGCGACACGGGATGTCGTTGTGTGATGCCAGACTTTCCAGGCATTCATGGAAACGGCGGAGGTCAGCATGGGCAGTGAACGAGAGGGTTTCTCGGGAGAGGGACGGCCAATCTGTCATGAGGCTGCCGCGAGGGGAGTTGAAGTCGAGGAACAGCAAGCTGCCCTCTGGCAGGCCGACCGGGCCGCATGGGCCCGCGACCAGCCTGTCACCGCGAGGCTGGCTTCGCACCTGTCGCTGGCTACGGTCAGTGGTGCTCACCTGCCCACCGCGACCACCGATGGACGCCACCTGCTGTTCAATGCGGCCTGGAGTGCCGGGCTGGATACCCGGACCCGCCGCTTTCTGCAGGCGCATCTGGTTTGGCACTGTGTCGCGGGGCATTTGCACGCGCCGCGAGACTGGGAGAGGCGTCGCTGGCACCTGGCCTGCGATCACAAGGTCAATGCGTTGCTGTTATTGCTGGGCATCCCCCTACCTGACGATGCGGTGCTCTTCCCTGCCTGCATCGGTCAATCTCTGCCCGCGGTGTATGACTGGCTCGGCCATTTTCCCGGGCTGGAGAGCGAGAGGAGCCTGGACATGGCGCCGATTACCTGGACCTCCCACCTCAGTGACGACACGCTCCTGCGCTGGTGGCAAGAGAAGGCCCAGGAGGTCGCCAAGCGGTATCTGGGCACACCGTACCTATCTGGTCATGTGGCGGCCTTCTTGGTGACACGGCAGTGAACAAGGTGGCCAAATTATCGGCTATGGTGAACGGGCCCTCGAAGCGCCGACAAGGACGTCCCATGGCCGAGATTCGCGAGACCCTCTTTCGCTACCTGACGATGCTGCAGCTGATCCCGCGCCACCCAGGGCGCATCGCCACCCCGGTGCTGCAGGAGAAGCTTCGCGAGCGTGGCTTCCAGATCGACAACCGCTCCCTGCAGCGTGACCTGCGCGACAAGATCGCCCTGCACTTCCCGCTGGGCTGCGACGATAGCCAGAAGCCCTACCGCTGGTACTTCGATCGCGACTTCCACTGCAACCTGCCGGCACTGGATGTCCCCAGTGCGCTGACGCTGGTGCTGGCCGAGGAGTACCTGAAGGGGTTGTTGCCACCGGTGGTGGTGGGTCAGCTGACCCCCCAGTTCACCGACGCCCGACGGCTGCTCGACGATCTGGAGAGCAATGACCTGAGCCAATGGGCCAAGCGCGTGCGGGCCATTCCCAACGGCAAGGCGCTGATCCCCGCCCCGCTGGAGGAGAGCACCTGGCAGGCGGTAACCCAGGCACTCCTGGAACAGAAGGCGCTGGACGTGAAGTATCTCTCGCGCAGCACAGAGGAGGAAAAGGCCTTCACCCTGCACCCCCAGGGGCTGGTCAGCCGCCACAGCGTCACCTACCTGCTGGCCACGGTGAACGACTACACCGACATCCGTCAGTTCGCCCTGCACCGGATTCGTGAACCACGAATCAGTGAAAAATCCTGGCGGGAAGTCGAGGACTTCGACCTGGACGGCTACATTCGCAGCGGTGCCTTCGGTTACCTGCAGAGCGACGAAGATGTGACATTGGTCGCCAATGTGCACCCTCAGGTGGGCTGGCTGCTCGACGAGACACCGCTCTCCGCACAGCAGACCCTTTCGCCGCTACCGGAAAGCGAGTGGCAACGTCTCGAGGCAGTGGTACCCGACGACCAGCAGACGCTGTGGTGGCTGCTGGGAATGGGGGCCAATGTGGAAGTGCTCGAGCCGCAGGCATGGAGAGAGGACATCATCGCCACCGCCAGGGAGATTCTCGCGCGGGCCGAATAATGCCAACCAATACGCCTGTCTATCGTCAATGAATACCTTTCTTTTGGCCTCTTGCACTTGATCGTTAAAACCTCCAAAATTCATCCAGCAGTGAGGTCATCAGCATAGAGATTTTATTAAACAAATCACCAACTCGGGGATATACTATCAAAACACTTTTTCCAAGGAAGCTACATGTCATTTTTTAGGAACATCAAGAGAATGACAGTAGCAACAGCCAAAGCTATCAACAATGGCGTCGAGCTGCTGGATGAGCTTGCAGAGGGAGCACAAAAAAGCTCAGAACTACTCCTCATAAAAACTAAAGCCTCAGGACTGGATAAAGAAATCCATCATCTGATTAACAACTCTGCAAATCCAAAAGAAATCCAAGAAAAAAGACAGGATCTATCAGAAAAATACGATGAACTCATAAATAAAACCTTAGACTCTGAGCGAGATGACTACGTAAGTAAAAATAAGTCGCTACAAAGCGACATGATACTTTCATCCATCAGTGAAATGGAGAAAAGCGTAGAAACCAAGGAGCAAGCTCTTTCTATTCATAACTTTGAATTGGCAATCACCGAGATACTCAAGCTTGAAAATATAAAAGCAGACCTTGAGCATCTGCTAAGAATTACTCAATCAAGTCAATATAATGTCGCCCACCAAAAAGCACAGGATAAATTAAACAGCATTACTATATTAATAGCTGATCTCCAGGAAAAAAGGCACGAAGAAAACTCCAGCCTATATCTCTCCGGAGATAGGAAATCCAGGACAAGGCTTTATGATGGAAAAAACCATGGCCTGTCCGAATTCTGGTATGAGGATGGCACAAAGGAAAAAGAAATTTCATTTTCCCATGGCATATTATGCGGCATGTCAAGGTACTGGAGAAACGATGGAACGATCTTGTCAGAAATATCGAACCAACCTATAAACAGTTCATTCACTCATTCCGTTTTTTCCAGGAACGGTACAAAAATCTTGGAAGGCTCACAAAAAGATAAAAAGGGGTATATCGATATCTGGCTTTGGGATGGGAGCTTTGTTTGCAGAGCAAATATGAATAATTGCAAAGTCAGCAGAACTTCTTTCTTATTAAAGGCAGTCATGCGTAAAAATGTTTGGGCAAATCTGTATAGAGCAAGAAAGCCTGGCTCACAACAGGAATTGTTTAATGACATGACAGAAACAATGGAAAGCCACACGAAGTTCTCCTATGAAATGGCAAACTATCTGACACGTGGAAAGGCCTTTCACAAAGGTTACAAAAACGACGATGCAACACGGGAAATGGCCCACTAAGTCAAAAGGGAACTGAGGCATGGAATTTTTTACGGCACTCGCGCGCGGTCCTAGCGGCTTGGAAACCTACCTCGGCGGCGCCGATGCCGGCGCGGTCACCAGTGTATTTTTCGGCCTGATCGCTGGTTTCTTCATCATTGCGCTGTTCTGCTACAAGGCGGACAAGCTCAGGAGCCTGACCCACTATACCCCCAATCTGCTCACCTCGTTAGGTATGTTGGGTACCTTTATCGGCATCGTCATAGGGCTATTGCACTTCGACCCGGAAAATATCGACGGGAGCATCAGCCTGCTGCTCGGCGGCCTGCAGACAGCTTTCATGACAAGCCTCTTCGGCATGGCCTTGACCATAATCTACAAGATCATTACTGGCCTGCCCTGGCTGCAGCCGAAAGCAAATTTTGCCAGCGGCCCGGATGAAATTGGCCCGGAACATATCCACCAGCTGCTACGCGAACAGAACGACAATCTCGCCAGCCTGCATCAAGCGATTGCCGGTGATGATAGTGATACGCTGACAGGACAGATTCGCCTGCTGCGCCAGCATCAAGACGACAACCACAAGGCCCTTGCCAAAGAAGCCGGTCGCCAGGCCGAGGCCGCCGAATCGCTTAGTAAACATGCAGAAGCCCAGCGCGAACGCTTCGATGCTTTCGCTCGTGAACTTTCGACCCAAATGCAAGACTTCGCGGAAATGATGTCGAAGTCCGCCACCGAACAGGTGATCAATGCCCTCAAGGAGGTCATCCAAGACTTCAATAACCAGCTGACCGAGCAGTTCGGCGAGAACTTCAAGGCACTGGATGCCTCGGTTAAGTCGCTGGTCGAGTGGCAGGAGAACTATCGCCAACAGCTTGGCGAGATGCGCGACCAGTACGCCCAAGGCGTCACCGCCATTACACAGACAGAAGCCAGCGTGGCGGCCATCAACGATAAAGCTTCGGCAATTCCGGAGACCATGAGCGGACTCGAAACCCTACTCACCGCTACTCAGCGCCAACTGGATGACCTCGAATCGCACCTAGGCGCCTTCCAGGACATGCGTGATCGCGCTGTGGAGGCCGTACCGGAGATCCGCCGTCAGGTCGAGGAAACCGTCTCCGAAATCACTCAGGCCGCCCAGAGTGCCGCCCAGGATCTGGTGACAGGCAGTGCCAGAATGAAGGATGAACTGATCCAGGGTAGTGCGCACATCAACAAGGAAATGATCGAAGGGGCCAGCGGCCTCAACGATCGCTACAACCGCGTGCATGAATCCCTGCAGGGCACCTCGGACCAGCTCTCAGCCCAGTCCGAGAAGATTGCCCAGAGCCTCGAGGACGCTTATAAGGACTTGAATGCCCGCATCTCGGACATGACCACCCATCTTACCACTAATAGTGAGAAGCTCACCCAAACTCTGAGCGAAGCAGGAGAGGAGACCCAAAACCAGCTGCGTCAGGCTCATGGTCAGTCCCGTGAGCTGCTTGAGAGCGTTCAGAGCCAGCATCGCCAAGCATTGGAAACGGCCAGCGCACAATACCAGCGCGACCTAAGCGCAGCACAGCAACAGCTCAATGGAGTGCTCGAGAAGATCGTGCAGGAAACCGGCAAGTCTGTCGGCGATCAGGTGAATGCCCTTGACAAAAGTATGCAGGAAGAGCTCTCCCGCGCTCTAACTCAGATGGGCAACCAGTTGGCCCAGATTACCGGACGCTTTACCCAGGATTATGAGCAGCTCACTAAAGAGATGCATAAGGTAGTGCAATCTGCCAATAACGGGTCGTACTAATGAGCCGCTTGAACGCTATTTTCGGTCGTGGCAGCTCGGCGGGTAATGAGGAAGAGTACCACTGGCTAAGCGTCTCGGACCTGATGGCCGGCCTGATGATGGTATTCCTGTTGATCTCGATTGCCTTGATGCGTCATGCCCTGGAAGAACGAGATCGTGTCACTCAGGTAGCCGAGGCCTATCAGGAAACCCAAGTGGCTATCTATCAAGCCTTGATGGATGAGTTCGCCGATGACCTCGAAACCTGGGAGGCTGAAATTAATGCCGATACCCTGGCTCTCACCTTCGAATCACCAGAGGTACTCTTTGCCACCGGTTCTGCTCAGCTCCGCTCGCGTTTCGAGAGCATCCTGAGCGACTTCTATCCTCGTTATCTCGAAGTGCTAGTGCCCTTTCGGAAGTCCATTGATGAGATCCGTATTGAGGGCCACACCTCTAGCCGCTGGAATAGCAGTGTAGGTGAGGACGAGGCTTATTTCCTCAACATGCAGCTTTCCCAAGACAGAACTCGCTCAGTACTGAACTATCTTTTCCGTCTCCCGGAAACCCAATCGCAGAAAGACTGGGTGAAACAGACGACCGCCGCAGTGGGCTTCTCTTCCTCACACTTGGTGCTGAACAATGCCGGACATGAAGACCATGAACGCTCGCGCCGGGTCAGCTTTCGCATCCTGACCAATGCCGAAAGCCAGATCCGCGAAATTCTCTCCGAGGCGGGTTCATGAAGCTCCAGATTGACTTAAGCGCTCTGAGTGCAGCGGTCAGTCGCATGGGGCTACCGCTGCCTGTCGTTTTTGACCTCAAGAACCCGTTGCTACCTCACGACCCAGAGAGGCCTCACTCCGGAGACTCACCCGTAATTGAACCAGGTGGCGAGGAGATCACCTGGAAGGTGTTCAACGAGGTCAAAAAGACGGGCAATCTGCTGGAATACAAGGGCCAGCAGATTCTTCTGTATATGCCAGGTCACCCTCAGAACCGCTTCGAAGAAGCGCAGGTCGATCCTCTGAATGGAAACAGGGTGCATATTTCCTTCTGTCGTCACTTGGAGGAAATGAAACGAACCGGCAACTTTCAGCGCTATATTGCCACACAGGACCAAGACGGAGAGTTTCGCATTTACTCTCGCCAAAAGCCATCGCATGAGGTCAATGTATGCCTTCGCGTCTGCATGCTCTGTCTGACCAAGCTCAACTACAAGGGATATAGCAAGCCCGGCAACAAAGCCGTGTTTACTTATTTCTCGTTTCGAGAATTCTTTCAGCACTACGAATCCTTCTTCAGCGAGCACCCGGCCCCAGAACCACGATCCCACGAGGAAAAGGGCTATACCCAAGACTGGCCAGAGGTATCAAAGGCTTACAGAGCCTCAAAAGACTACATCTGTGAAAGCTGCGACGTGACACTCAAACGCCATCGCCATCTGCTGCACACCCACCACGTCAACGGAGTGCGCAACGACAACGCCGAAGGTAATCTCAAGGCGCTCTGTGCAGATTGCCACAGCAAGCAACCCGGCCATGACCACATGGTGGTTACCCGTGATAACCGCTACACCATTACCCACCTGCGCCGCGAGCAGGAGTGCGCGGATACTGCCGACTGGCAACAGGTTTTCGACTTGGCCGACCCTGGCCTCAATGGCCTGCTGCACCATCTCAAGACGCTCAAGGCGCCATTACCGGAAGTGGGTCTGGAGATCCAGGATGCACGTGATGCTATTGTCGCCAACTTGGAACTGGCATGGCCCGGGAGGCGTGTGGGCGTCGCGATTGGTCCCGAAGATGCAGAACAGGCCCGTGAACAGGGCTGGCGTGTCTTCAGCGTAGCCCAGTGCCTGGATAGCCCGGAGAAGCTGAAACGTCAGATCCTGCCGCCCGCATGAGTCACCCGTCCGTCCTTGTGACATGGCCCTTACAAGGCGTCGAACGAGTTCAGCCATGACACAATCCTGGCCAAGCCCTTGATCACATAATCAGTAAGTAATGGGATGGAGTCCTCCCCACCCTACATCGGCGTCGTTGCGCCACACTGGTGGGTGAGAACATCGCTTACCAGCCTGAGGATGAGGAGAACTCCCCATGAACTTGACCGTGTCGGTGTCGATATCGCAAAGTCCATTTTTCATGTTCACAACGTCGGCCGTCATGATCAGGTGAAGTGGCGCGGCAAGTACCGCCGTGACAAGTGGCTGGACGCGATCGCCAACCGTGTCCCTATCAGTGCCGAGATCGCCATGGAAGCCTGTGCCTCATCGCACCATTGGGCGCGTACGCTGCAGGCGCGTGGCTATCACATCAAGCTGATCGCGGCCCAGTTCGTGAAGCCCTATGTCAAGAGCAACAAGAATGACCGGTTTCGTTTTCTGGTAATTCGAGCAGCCTCTCACTCCGCCAGACTCGTATGAGTACAACCTCTTTAGACTGCCTCAGGTAGACAACCCGAAATGGCGCGTGTATCAATTCGCGAATATGATCAAGGTTAAATTCAGGAACAGCTCGGCCAGCATCAGGGTGAATTTTCAGCATTCCACAGTGCTCCAGAATAGCAGCCACGAAATCATCACCGATATGTGGCACATCCTGCTCTCTGTAATACTCCTGAATAGCCTGTAAGTCCTCAAGAGCGGACTGTGCGATGCGTAATTCCATTTACTTGATGCCCAACATTTTCTTGGCGTCCTCCAGCGATACTGTGTTGGCCTCGCGAACATCCATAAGCCCCTGCGCCACCGCCTTTACAAACCGCAATTCCTCTGCGGTTCTCTCATAATCCTCGAGCCCCTGAACAACAGCTATGCCACGGCCACGACTGGTAAGCAGGATTGGGCGATGCGTATCCTGCGCTCGACCAACCACCTTTCCGGGATTGATCTTCAGGTCTGATAGAGGAATGACATCCTCGGAAAATTTCACTTGCATAGTGATGACCTAGTCAACGATTTGGTGCTATTAATAGCACCAGTTAACAGGTGCGGTCAAGAAACATAACGCTCGCGCTGAGGGGCCGGGCAAGCCGCGCAGCGGGTAGGCCTGTCCCTCTCGAGCGCATTGTTGGGCATCCCACGCACCTAGTAACCAAGTGCCATGTGACGAGCTTGCAGATAGCAGCAGGCGCAGAGAATTTTGGCTCCGAGGTGCTCGGCAGCCTCGCCCTCCCACTCGAACCCGCAGTGCTCGTAACGTTCGTGACACCCCGAACACCAAGCGTCAGGGTATTCTTGACCAGAATCGGCGGGCCAATGGAACCCGACAGGTCGGCCGGTAACAAGGCTTTGGACGATGTGCTGACAGACGAAGGTCTCTGGCTGTGGACCATGCTTCTCGCATTGGATCATGTGATCGTCGCTCATTGTGCTGCCCAACAGATATTAAGCGGCACGTTCTATGACTGGATGAACGTGCCGGTACTTTTCCTGGAAAATGCTGCTTGCCAAAGCTATTGCAAGCTCTTGATTCTCCGTGACTTTAATTGAGATTAGGCTACGTATCCAAAATTCGTGCGCCTGCATTTTCCGGAACGGCCGCTCTGAATCGATAGCTGTCATTGGCCATTCCCTTGTTCTCCCTTGGTCGCCTATCACATGGCCTTCCTCACTAACCGGATGACTACCATTCGCCCTCACGATTTCACACTGACCAACTCTTCCCACCGCGTCGTGTACCTGGGAGTGTGCCGCTGGCATCGCAGCGCCCAGGCATTGCCCTGGCTTGGCAAGCCTAGCCTGACGGCATCGCGGCCCAGTTCGCGGTTGAGCTTGTCCAGTGTGGTCATCAGCCGTTGGCTGCGCTGCCGTTCGGCCTCGCTTTGCGGGGTCTCGTCGAGGGAGAGCTGGCGGTTGGCGTCGGCGGTGAGGTCGAGCAGCATCACGCCGGCCTTGTGGTAGCGGTAGCCTGCAAGGAAGATCGCCTCGAGACCCCGGGCCGCGGCCTGAGCAATGTCGCGGGTGTCGTCGGTGGGCCGTGCCAGCGGCACCACCACGCTGTTGCGGTATTGCGGCTGGTCGAGCTGGAAGCGGTTGGTGTTGACGAACACCATCAGATTAGCCAAGGGATAGGGCATGGGCTGAGACGCTACTTCAAAATGCGCAAAATCCGCAGAAGGCTCACAAGCGAGACGCCCGCCAGCAGGGCGACGGCGCCGGCGAAGGCCATGCCGGCGGTCGCCAGGCCGAAGGCGCGGGCCGCCAGCCCGATGCCCACCACCGGAATCGACAGGGCCAGGTAGGCGACGATGAAGAAGGTCGCGGTGACGCTGCCTCGCTGATTGGCGGGGCTGACCTGCACGACGGCTCCCAGGCCGGCACGAAAGGCCATGCCCTGGCCGAGACCGCCGATCAGCGCGCCAAGCATGAAGAGCGCCAGGCACGCCATCCCGATGCCGACACCCACCAGCGAGGCACCAAGGATCACCCCGACGCAACCCAGCGGCAGCCGCCAGGAGGCCGGGAAGCGCTCTTGCAGGAGCTGCCCGAGGGTCGAAGCGAAGAACACCGAGCCTGCCACCAGCCCGGCAAGCGCCAGGTTGTCGTGGCCGAGCACGCCGATCATGAAGGCCGGCGCGGTGGCGGAGAAGAAGCCCAGCAGGGCAAAGCCCGCAAAGCCGGCGATCGCCGCCGGCAGGAAGATCGCGCGAACCTCCTGTGGCACCTGCAGCCGCTGCAACCGGAGGCTCGGCCGCGCCGGCCGAATTACGGTCTCCGGCGCCTTGAGCACCATCAGCATCGCGAGCGCGGCCAGCACCAGATGCACCCCGTAGGCCAGGTGCAGCGGCCAGGGCAGGGTCTTGACCAAAAGGCCGGCGAGGATCGGCCCCAGCCCCAGGCCGCCCATATTGACCGCGGTGGCCACGAAGGCCGCGCGTCGCGGCCAGGCCGAGGGGGCCAGCTCCATCACCGCCACCGTGGCGGTCGCGGTGAAGATACCGGCGGACACCCCCGAGACGAAGCGACCGACCAGCAGGCTCGATAGGCCGTCGCTGGACAGGAAGATCAGGTCGCTGATCACTGCCGCCGCCAGCCCGGCGCCCAGCATCGGGCGACGCCCGAGCTGATCCGACCAGCGCCCGGTGGCCACCAGGGCCCCCATGACTCCCAGTGCATAGAAGGCGAAGATCACCGTGATGGTCAGCTGGGAGAAACCGAAGCGCGCCTGATAGACCGGGTACAGGGGTGTGGGCAGGGTGGTGCCCAGCATGGTGATCAGAAAGGTCAGTGCTATCCCCAGGAAAGGCAGCGCCGATTCCGGGGCGCGGCGATCGCCGGCAGTGGTCATGGTCTCTCCTTGAATGAACAGCATCGCCGTCGCTTCAGGCAGGCAGCGGCGCCACGCGTCCCCGCCAGCGCGATGAGGATAAGGAAGATCGACAGGCCAGCACTGCCAACGGGCGATGCGAAAACGGGCGATGCGAAAAAGAAGCGCCATTATTCCAGAGTCCGGCCGGCAATGCGCGGATCGTTGCTAGCGGGTCAAACGACGGCTGGGGTGGCTACAGTCGCACCATCATTGTGTGCGATACTCCATCCCTTCCAGCCCACCACTCCGTGTTTCACCGCAAGGGACCACCGCTCATGGCCCAAGGTACGCTGTTCATCGTTTCCGCTCCCTCCGGCGCCGGCAAGACCAGCCTAGTGCGCGAGTTGATCGAAAGCCTCGACGGCATCCAGGTCTCGGTGTCTCACACCACCCGCGAGCGCCGCGCGGGCGAGGTGGACGGCGTCAACTATCACTTCGTGGACGTGCCGGCCTTCGAGGCGATGATCGAGCACGGCGAGTTCTTCGAGTACGCTCGTGTCTTTGACAACTACTACGGCACCTCGCGTCACAACGTGGAGGCGATGCTCGCCGCCGGCCAGGACGTGATCCTCGAGATCGACTGGCAGGGCGCCCGCCAGGTTCGCCAGCAGCTGCCCGAGGCAGTCTCGGTGTTCATCCTGCCGCCCTCCCGTGAGGAACTGGAACGCCGGCTGGCCAGCCGCGGCACCGACGAGCACGCGGTGATCGCCCGGCGCATGCGCGATGCGGTGGACGAGATCTCCCACCATGACGAGTACGACTACCTGGTGATCAATGACGACTTCACCACTGCCCTGCGCGAGCTGCAGTCGCTGGTCATCGCCCGTCGTCTAACCCGCGAGAAGGTATGCGAGCACCACGCCCCACTGCTCGCCGCGCTGCTATCCTAAAAGCAGCAGCGCCACTCGTCGCGGTGCCGCCATGGTGCCCGAGCCGTCCCCACAGCGCTTGTCAAGGCAAGCAGGCGTCGAGTAATCTATCCGGTCTACCCATCGGTGGAATTCCCGGGGCGTTCCCACGCCAGCCGGGATTTTGACCCGTCAGCACTATTTCAGGAAGGCATCCATGGCACGTGTCACCGTCGAAGATTGTCTGGAAAACGTCGAAAATCGCTTCAAGCTGGTGATGATCTCCTCTCACCGTGCCCGCCAGCTGGCGCGCGGCTCGCGCGACGCCCTCTTGCCCTGGGAAAATGACAAGCCCACCGTCATGGCCCTGCGCGAGATCGCCGAGGGGCTGATCGATGCCAGCGTTCTCGACGAGCCCATCGAGGCGGCGCCGGTGCGTGTGCGGCCGGAGTTCGAGCCGGGTAGCCTCGTCGAGGAGTGAGCCTGCCCCTCCCGGCGCAGGAACGCTTCCCCCAAGGCCATCACGCAGCAGTCAGGGCGCCGCATGTTCACCATCGATGACCTGGCCGACCGACTCGGCGGCTACCTCCCTCAGGACGAGATCCGCCAGGTCAAGCGTGCCTTCTACTATGCCGAACAAGCCCACGACGGCCAGCGCCGCCGTTCCGGCGAACCCTACGTCACGCATCCCTTGGCCGTGGCCAACATCCTGGCCAACATGCACATGGACCATCAAAGCCTGATGGCCGCCATGCTGCACGATGTCATCGAGGATACCGGCGTCTCCAAGCAGGCGCTGGGCGACCAGTTCGGCAAGCCGGTCGCCGAGCTGGTCGACGGTGTCTCGAAGCTGACTCAGATCACCTTCGAGGACAAGGCGGTCGCCCAGGCCGAGAATTTCCAGAAGATGGTGCTCGCGATGTCCCGCGACATCCGCGTAATCATCGTCAAGCTGGCCGACCGGCTGCACAACATGCGCACCCTGGGCGCCCTGCGTCCCGAGAAGAAGCGCCGCATCGCCCGCGAGACCCTGGAGATCTACGCCCGTATCGCCAGCCGGCTGGGCATCAACACCATCCGCGTGGAGCTCGAGGATCTCTCCTTTCAGGCGCTCTACCCGATGCGCGCCGAGCGCATCAAGCGCGCCGTCTCCAGTGCCCGGGGCCACCGCCGCTCGACGATCCGCCAACTCCAGACCAGCCTGCAGCAGAGCCTCGACGACGAGGGCCTGCCGGGCACGGTAATCGGCCGCCAAAAGCACCTGCTGTCGATCTACCGCAAGATGCGCGACCAGCAGAAGTCCTTCGCCGAGATCATGGACGTGTTCGGCTTTCGCATCATCACCGAGGACGTCGACAGCTGCTACCGCATCCTGGGCGTGGTGCATAATCTCTACAAGCCGGTGCCGGGGCGCTTCAAGGACTACATCGCCATCCCCAAGGCCAACGGCTACCAGAGCCTGCACACCACCCTCTTCGGCCGCGGCGGCATGCCCATCGAAGTGCAGATCCGCACCCGCGAGATGGAGGCCCTAGCCAATAACGGCATCGCCGCCCACTGGCTCTACAAGGCCGGCCAGACCGAGCACCCCATCGCCCAGGGCAGCCATGCCCGGGCCCGCGCATGGGTCAAGGGCCTGCTGGAGATGCAGCGCCATGCCGGGGATTCGCTGGAATTCATCGAACACGTCAAGAACGACCTCTTCCCCGATGATATCTACGTCTTCACGCCCAAGGGCGACATCATGGAGCTGCCCCAGGGCGCCACGGTAATCGACTTCGCCTACAGCGTGCATACCGATATCGGCAACAGCTGCATCGCCTGTCGCATCGATCGCCACCTGGCCCCGCTCTCCACCCGCCTGGAGAGCGGCCAAACCCTGGAGATCATCACCGCCCCCGGGGCGCGGCCCAACCTGGCCTGGCTCAACTTCGTGATCACCGCCAAGGCGCGTTCGGCGATCCGCCACGCCCTCAAGCACCAGCAGCACACCGAGGCGGTGCAACTCGGCCGTCGCCTGCTCAACAAGGCCCTGGCAAGCTTCGATACCAGCCTGGAGGAGTTGCCTGAGGGGCTGCTCGACGGTCTGCTCAAGGAGCATTCGCTGAAGAGCGAGGAGAGTCTGCTGGAGTCCATCGGCTTGGGAACCCGGCTCGCCCATGTGCTGGCTCGTCGGCTGGTCGACCTGCAGCAGGGCAAGACCGGCTCGCCCGTACAGTATCCACCGCACGCCCATAGGCCGATCGTGATCAGCGGTGCCGAGGGCATGGTGATCAAGTTCGCGCGCTGCTGCCGTCCACTGCCCGGCGATCCGGTGGTCGGCCACCTTTCGGCGGGCAAAGGCCTCGTGGTCCACCGCGCCGAATGCAAGAACCTTGCCGAGCTCAGGAACGACCCGGACAAGCTGTTCGCCCTGGAGTGGGCTGACGATATCGACGAGGACTTCCCCGCCGCTCTGCGCCTGGAGATGGAGAGCCGCCGCGGCCTGGTGGCGGAACTCGCCGCCCTGGTCACCGACGCAGGCGCCAACATCGAGCGCATCGGCATCGAGGAGCGCGATGCGCGCCTGACGATCGTCAACCTCACTCTCGCGGTGCGCAACCGCGTGCATTTGGCGCGCATCATCAAGCGCCTGCGCAATCTCGCCCATGTAGGCCGAATCACTCGGCTAGGCAACTGAGAGCACTCCACCCGCCTGTCGCATGGGGCGGCGGGCGGGACGACGTTTTCCCATTTCACGACGCTGCACTGCCAGGAGAATCACCATGAGCAACAAGGCCATGATCAACACCGACCAGGCACCCGATGCCATCGGCCCCTACTCCCAGGCCATCAAGGCCGGCAACACCATCTACCTCTCCGGCCAGATCCCGCTGGACCCGGCCACCATGGCGCTCGTCTCCGAGGACGTCGAGGCCCAGGCGCGCCAGGTCTTCACCAACCTCAAGGCAGTCTGCGAAGAGGCCGCCGGCACCCTGCAGGACGTGGTCAAGCTCAACCTCTACCTGGTCGATCTGGAGCACTTCGCCGTGGTCAACAAGGTGATGGAGGAGTTCTTCGAGACGCCCTACCCGGCCCGCGCCGCCATCGGCGTCAAGGCGCTGCCCAAGGGCGCGCAATTCGAGGCGGAGGGGATCATGGTCATCGGCGATTGAGCCTGACCTCACGCCACGAATCAGCGATCGGATCACCGATGAGAAGACTCTTCTTCGCCCTGTGGCCCGACGACGCTACTCGCCAAGCCCTCGCCGCCGAGGCAGCGCGCCTGGCCCCGCTCTGTGGCGGTTATCCGCTCCCTGCAAAGAACCTGCATATCACGCTGGCCTTTCTGGGCGATGTGGACGAAGCCCGAATCGAAGCCCTCGTGGCCCTCGCACAGCGCTGGCCAGCGCTTCAGGGCGAGTGGACGCTGGATCGACTAGGGCATTTCCCCCGACCGCGCATCGTCTGGGTCGGCGGCCAGACGCCGAATGACACACTATTGACGCTCGATACCAGGCTCTGGCAAGCGCTGTCCCGTCACGGCTTCACTGCGCCTGAGCGCGACTTTATCCCACACGTCAGCCTGGTACGTCAGGCTGACCGCGCGGCACCGCAATCACGGCTACCCACCCCGATCCTCTGGCGCTTCGACCATCTCGCCCTGGTGGAATCACAGCTTGCCAATGACGGGCCATGCTATCGAACACTGGCCGACAACACCGGCTGAGGTCATGGTCCCAGACGCGACTCGCGCTCGGCGACCTCAAGGAACGCCCCGGTATCACCCTGAAACAGCACCAGCATGCGGGCCAGCCGCTCGTGGGACCACTCCCACCAGGCCAGCGCCTCGAGGCGCGCCACGGTCTCGGGGTCTGCAAAGCGTGACCTTAGTGCGCGGGCCGGATTACCGACAACGATGGTATACGCCGCGACATCCCGGGTGACGACACTGCCGGCACCGACGATGGCGCCGTTGCCGATGATGACGCCGGGCAGCACGATGGCGCCGTGGCCGATCCAGACATCGTGACCGATCACGACACGGTCCTCGGCCCGCCAGGCGAAGATCCGGTCGTCGACGCTCTGGTCGCTGTCGGCGAAGCCGAACTTGCCGGGGCGGTAGCTGAAGTGGTGCAGCGTCGGCCGCCACCAGGGATGATTGCTGGGATTGATGCGCACGCTTGAGGCAATCGACGTGAAGCGGCCAACTTCTGTAAACATCAGATCGCTATCACGCTCGACATAGCTGTAATCGCCGAGCATGACGTGATTGAAGACGCAGCGATCGCCCACCTCGGTCCAGGCGCCCAGCTGGCTCTCGTGGATCTTCGCCGTGGGCGCTATGGTGGGGGCATCACTCAGACGACGGGAAGCGGGTTGTGAAGCCATACGTTGTCCTCGGAATGCGCTGTTTTTCAAAAAAGTATCTCTCTACCATCGGTGGCCAATTCCACGCCCCCCGGCAGGATTCGCGACGTCGCCATGAAGTCGGCATCCAGTTCGTGGCTGATGTGCGTCAGCCAGGCGCGTGAAGGGCCTAAACGCTCGATGATCTCCAGCGCCATGGCGAGGTTGTTGTGGTTGCGGGGCGCGAGGAGCGAATCTGGATGGGTCGCATCGACCACCATGCCGTGCGGGCGCCACTCGGCCAGAAAGCGTTCGGTGGCCGCGGGCAGGCCGACCGTGTCGCAGAGCCAAGCGATGCGATGGGCACCATCGTCCAGAGCGTAACCCAGCGTTGGTTTGCTGTGATTGAGCGGCAGCGGCGTCACCGTGAGACCGCCCAATGTGAGCGCTCGGAACGGCTTGAGGCCGGGCTGGAAAGCGAGGATGCCGGGATTCTTGTGCAGGTCGGCACAGCCCTGAGGATCTTTCGGGCCATAGACCGGAATCGATTCGCCCCGCCCCCAGCGCAGGTGCAGAAGCCCCTGGACGTGATCGGCGTGATAATGCGTCAGCACAATCGCCGCCGGACGCTGACGCTCGCAGCGCGCGGCCAGATCCATGCGGCCGGCATCGATCAGGATCAGCTCGCCATCGAGCTCGATCTCGCCACAACAGGGCTCGCGGCGGTGGCCGCTCAGCAGCCGGGCGCGCTGACACGCCGGGCAGTCACAACCGAAGCAGGGTACCTGACCGCTGTCGCCGGTGCCGGCGAAGCGCAACTTCATGACGTCTCATCCGGGCCGTGCGGCGAGTCAAGCCAGGCTTCGAGCGCCTTCACGCCATGCGCCAGCTCGCCGCCGTTGTCGATTCGCGCAATATCGCCCAGCGCATCCTCACCGCCGCCGCGCGCCAGCCGCGCCTCGATCTCGGCCGGCGTCTCGCGCCCGCGAGCGATCAGACGCCGGCGCAGCACCTCGACATCCGCCACGACCAGAACCGGCATCAGGGCCGCGCCGAAGCGTCGACGGGCGCGCTCCAGCGCTCGCCGGCTGCCGTTGAGCACCACCGTGTGCCCCGCCGCCAGCCACGCTTCGATCTCGATCCCGACGCCGTAGTCGAGCCCATGCGCGCTCCAAGATAGGCAGAACAGCCCCTGCTCCCGCCGCCAGTGAAATGCCTCGCGGGAGAGTTCGATGCAGTTCTCCGCCCCGCCGCTGGCGCGCGTGATGTAGCGATGCGCCACCAGCGCGTCCGGGCGCCGTCGTGCCAGCTCGCGCAGCAGGCTGTCCTTGCCGACGCCGCTGGCGCCCATGACGTAGATCAGACGCGACATCTCGGACCTCTCGAAAAATACGCCATCAATGGACCTGTCTACCCGCAGACCAAACTCTCTGCACCACCGGATGATCGTCGATCAATCGCACCCGCAACAGATCGGCACGGAGCCCCGGCGCCAGGCGCCCACGATCGGTCAGGCCTACCGCTTCGGCCGGTATGCGTGTCGCCGTGGCCACCGCCCGCGTCAGCGTGTAGCCGTTATCCATCGCCGCCACCCTGAACACCGCATCGAGCAGCGCCGCCGGATAGTAGTCCGACGACAGGATGTCCAGCACGCCCAGTTCAACCAGGTCAGCAGCGGCGATGTTGCCGGAGTGGGAACCGCCGCGCACCACATTGGGTGCGCCCATCATCACTGCCATGCCGACACGGTGAGAGGCCTGTGCCGCTTCACGAGTAGTGGGAAACTCAGCGACTCGAGTGCCGTACTTATGGCTTTCGACGACATGCTCCATGGTGGCGTCGTCGTGGCTAGCGATCGCCAGGCCGCGCTCCCGACAACGGGCTGCAATGGCACGGCGATGTTCGTCGCTGTAGCGCTGGCTGTTGTCGATCTGGGCTGCCATGAAGGCGTCCATCGAGGCGTCATCAAGACCGTACTTGCCTTGATAGTAGACGCGGTATGCCTCGAGGCTGGCGAACTGGCGCTGGCCGGGAGCGTGATCCATCAGCGAGACCAGCCCCAGCAGCGGCGACGACGACAGCGCCTCGAAGCGCGCCAGGGTGTTCGGATGGCTCACCTCGCAGCGCAGGTGCAGACGGTGATCGACTCGCGCCAGGCCGTCGTGAACGATCTGCGACACGGCATGGCACATTTTGTCCAGGGACTGGTGACGCATGCTCTGCTCGTCGATGTCTCCGATCGAGACCGCGTCGAACACGGTGGTAATGCCGCTGGCCGCCATCTGGGCGTCATGGGCCAGCGCCGCCTGACGCCCCGGCCATTCGACCTTGGGCCGCGGCTGGAAGTACTTCTCCATGTTGTCGGTGTGCAGCTCAACCAGCCCCGGCAACAGGATATCGCCCTCGCAGTCGATGGCGCCCAACGCCTGGCTGATCCCGTGATCGATGGCGGCGATGCGGCCATCGCGAATCACCAGGGTGCCGTCGATCACTTCATCGTCGAGCACCAGTCTGGCATGGGTCAGAATCTGTTCCTGTGCGCTCATCACAAGCTCTCCTGAACATTCTGGCCAGTGGGCAAACGGCCCAAGCTGCCATCCAGCGGCAGCAGTCGGTCGGCGACGCGCTGGCGCACGTCTTCGTCGTGAAAGATGCCGAGCATGGCGGTACCGCGCGCCTTGGCCTCGCCGATCAGGGCGATCACCACATCGCGATTGGCGGCGTCCAGCGACGCGGTGGGCTCGTCCAGCAGCAGCAGCGGATGTTCACCGATGAAGCCGCGGGCAATATTGACGCGTTGCTGCTCGCCACCGGAGAAGGTGCCAGGCGGCAGCCGCCATAGCCGCTCGGGCAGGTTGAGCCGGGCCAGCAGCATCTCGGCGCGTTGGCGGGCATCGTGTTCGTCGGCGCCACGCGCCAACAGCGGCTCCATCACCACATCGACGGCGGCGACCCGCGGCACCACGCGCAGGAACTGGCTGACATAGCCGATCACGTCGCGACGCAGGCCGTGCCAGGCGTAGGCCGGCAGTGTCTCAAGGTCGAGTTCGCCATCCTCGAAGTGCAGACGGATGTGGCCTCGGTCGATGCGATAGTCGCCGTGGAGCATCTTCAGCAGCGTGCTCTTGCCGATGCCGCTGCGCCCGGCCAGTACTAGACATTCGCCGGCATCCAGGGTCAGCGAGAGATCGCGCATCACGTCGATCTCGATCCCACCCTGGCCGTGCAGCAGAAAGCGTTTGTGAAGCCCATCCACCGTGAGGCGAGGCAGGGAGCGTGCGGGGGAAACGCCAGTCTCGAAACGCATGGGAATTGCTCTCCTCAAGGGGTCAGCACGGATGAAACCAGCAGCTGCGTATACGCATGCTGCGGATCGTCGAGAATCTGGTCGGTGAGGCCGGTCTCCACTACCCGACCGCCGCGCATCACCATCAGGCGGTGGGCGAGCAGTCGCGCCACGGCGAGGTCGTGCGTCACCAGTACCACCGACAGGCCGAGCTGACGCACCAGCGTGCGCAGCATGTCCAGCAAGCGCGCCTGAACCGAGACGTCGAGCCCGCCGGTGGGCTCATCCATGAATACCAGCCGTGGCCGGGTGACCAGCGTGCGGGCGATCTGCAGGCGCTGCTGCATGCCGCCCGAGAAGGTGCGCGGCGCATCGTCGATACGGCCGGGATCGAGCTCGACCTGGTGCATCCAGTCCTGGCCTGTCGCTCTGAGCCGACCGTAGTGGCGCTGGCCCTGGGCCATCAGCCGCTCACCGATGTTGGCGCCGGCGGAAACGCCCATGCGCAGACCATCGCGGGGATTCTGATGTACCAGCCCCCACTCGAGGCGCAGCAGTGCCCGGCGACGCGCCTCGCCGATGGCATAGAGATCGAGTTCGCTCTCTGCGTTTTCCTTCGGATCGCCGCCAACCTCGTTGTTGCCAGTGCCAGTTCGAGCGGCTTCGGGCTCGTGGAAATCGGTTCGAGCGACTTCGGGCTCGTTATAAGAACGGCGATAGATCACGCGCCCCGCATCCGGCGCTTCCAACCCGGCGAGCACGCGCAGCAGCGTCGACTTGCCGGAGCCGGATTCGCCGACGATGCCCAGCACCTCGCCGGCATGCAGTTGAAAATCGATCGCCTCACAACCCTTGGCCGGGCCGTAAAGGCGGGTAATGTCTTGCACGTCCAGCAGAACTGGACGCGCCAGTGTCGGCTTCTTCATGCCACGTCTCCTCGCCGGGTCCGGCAGTAGTCGGTGTCGGAGCAGACGAACATCCGGCCGCCCTTGTCATCGGTAATCACTTCATCGAGGTAGCTGTGATCGCTGCCGCACAGCGCGCAGATGTGCTCCCAGGTCTGGATCTCGAACGGGTGATCCTCGAAGTCGAGACTCTCGACACGGGTATGGGGCGGGATTGCATACAGCCGCTTCTCGCGGCCGGCGCCGAACAGCATCAGCGCCGGGTTGCCATCGAGCTTAGGGTTGTCGAACTTGGGGATCGGCGATGGATCCATCACGTAGCGGCCGTTCACCTTGACCGGGTAGGCATAGGTGGTAGCAATGTGCCCGTAGCAGGCGATGTCCTCGTAGAGCTTGACGTGCATCACCCCGTACTCCTCCAGGGCATGCATCAGCCTTGTCTCCTGCTCGCTGGGCTCGATGAAGCGCAGCGGCTCGGGGATCGGCACCTGGAACACCAGAATCTGGCCGGCACGCAGCGGCGTTTCGGGAATCCGATGGCGAGTCTGGATGACGTCCGCCACCGTGGTCACGGTGGTGGTCTTAACGCCGGCGACACGCTGGAAGAAGTGGCGAATGCTGACCGCGTTGGTGGTGTCGTCGGCGCCCTGATCGATCACCTTGAGAATGTCGTCGGCACCCAGAATACTCGCGGTAACCTGCACCCCGCCGGTGCCCCAGCCGTAAGGCATCGGCATCTCGCGGCCACCGAATGGCACCTGATAACCGGGAATCGCCACCGCCTTGAGCAGCGCGCGGCGGATCATGCGCTTGGTCTGTTCGTCGAGGTAGGCGAAGTTGTAACCGTCCACGTTAACGCTCCTCCTGTTGGGGCCCGGCCGTATCTCGGGCGCTGTCGAGTTCGGCCTGGCGGGTGGCGTGCTCGCGGCGCAGACGCCTGAGCAGATCGAGTTCGGACTGGAAGTCGACGTAGTGCGGCAGCTTGAGATGCGAGACGAAGCCGGAGGCGTCGACGCTGTCGGCGTGCGCCAGCACGAACTCTGCCTGCTGCGCGGGGCCGCTGATCGGCTCGCCCAGTTCCTCGGCGCGCAGTGCACGGTCGACCAGTGCCATGGCCATGGTCTTGCGCTCGTTGTGGCCAAAGGCGAGGCCGTAACCGCGCGTGAACTGCGGCGCGGCCTCGCGCGAGCCGCCGAACTGGTTGATCATCTGGCACTCGCTCAACGCGATCTCGCCGACGCAGATCGTCTCGTCCCATTCATCGACGTGGATCTCGACCTCCACTTGTCCCAGGCGAATCTCGCCGGCGAAGGGGTGGTTGCGGCCATAGCCGCGCTGGGTCGAGTAACCCAGCGCCAGCAGGTAGCCCTCGTCGCCGCGGGCCAACATCTGCAGTCGGGCGGCGCGTTCCATTGGATAATCGGGCGGATCGCGAGTGATATCCGAAGGCTCGCGGCCGTCGTCAACCTCCTGCTCGACCAGGCCTTCGTCGTTGAGCAGTTCGAGAATCGGTGGGCATGGCTCGGCGTCGGTCACGTCATCCCGGGTCTCGGCAGGCGGCACCTCGGCACCGGCCAGCTGGAGGAAATCGAGCAGACGGTGGGTGTAGTCGTAGGTCGGGCCCAGAATCTGGCCGCCGGGGATGTCCTTGTAGGTGGCACTGATGCGGCGTTCGATACGCATGTTGGCGGTGTCGAGCGGCTCGCTGACGGCGAGGCGCGGCAGCGTGGTGCGATAGGCGCGCAGCAGGAATACGGCTTCGGTGAGGTCGCCGCTGGCCTGCTTGAACGCCAGCGCGGCGAGTTCGGGATCATAAAGCGAGGCCTCGCTCATCACCCGGTCGACGGCCAGGCGCAGCTGATCGCCGATCTGGGCAACTTCGAGTTCTGGACGATCACGGTCGCCGCGGCGGCGGTCGGCCAGCCAGCGGTGGGCGTTGGCGATCGCCTGCTCGCCTCCCTTGACGGCTACGTACATCAGTTCATCTCCTGAGAATCGGTACGTGTGATGCAGGTGCTGCGGGGAATCGCCGCCAGCTGCGCGTCACAGCCAAGAATGGCGTCCAGCCCCCGAGGAAAGTGGGCCAGGTTGTCGGCCAGGCGGGTCATCAGCGCCCGGCAGCCGGGGGAATCGCCGATATCGAGGTCTCGTGATTCGGCGATGCCGGGGCCGCTTAGCCGCCAGCCGCTTTGCCCGTTGCGCTCGCCATTCGAATCATTTTCCAGGCGCTCGACGGCGACCAGCAGCGTGGTGGCGCGATCGGGGTAGCTGTCGCTGCCCAGCGCAAAGGGGGTCTGCGGATCGAAGGACTCGTGGGTCAGCAACGCGAAATCAGCACTCGCCGGGTCGTCGGTGATTCGCGCCCCGGTGTGAAAGGTCAGCGCCTTGCGCAAGGCCGGCGAGTCGAGATCGGCGGCGATCCACACGCGTGTCTCGAGATCACAGAGTGTCAGTACCACGCCCCACAGCGCCGCGCCGAGGGCTCGCTCGGGCGGTGCCGGCAGCGCCAGCGTGGTCAGCGTGCCGGGTTCGGAAAGCACGCCGAGAATCTGGCGAAACACGCGCTGACTGTCGTGGGCGGGATCGCTCAGCGCGGGCCAGGAGGCATTCATCGTCTCGCTGTTCTCCAGCGTAGCTATCTTGTCCATCGTCATTCCCCTCTCACCAGGGTGAAGAAGTCGACGCGGGTAGCGGCGGCGGTGGCAGCGTCACGGCGCTGGCGCTCGGCCAGCTCTGCGGCCAGCGGCGCGAGCACCCGCGTCTCGAGTGTCTCTTGCCATTCGGCAAGCTGGGCGACGGCATCGGCCAGTGCGATCAGCTCGGCGTGGCGATGATCCCGTCCGCACACCCAACCGTGGCCGAGGGTGCCGTCGTCGAGCACCACGCTGGCCCGGGTCAAGGTCATCTCGCCCAGGTGGAAGGCGTTGCCGGTACCCCCGGTGCGGCCCTTGAGCATCGCCATGCCGGTTTCCGGGCCGCGCACGCAGCGGTGGTCGGGCAACGCACCTAGTGCGCCCCAATGGGCCTCAATGTGCTGACGGGAGGAGAGCGCCAGCAATCGCTGCCGGGCTCCTCGAGAGGTGCGGCTCATGTGTCGTCCTCTTCGGAGGGAAGGAGATCGGAAGGATCGGTCGGGCCGGCGCCGTCGTGACGATGGCCAGCGGCTTCATCGAAATCGATGTGATAGGAGAGCCGGTCGGCACGCGCCCGACCCACGGAGACTTCCACCAGCACGCCGTCGACGTCGGTATTGTCGCTCGTCATCACCAGCAACGGCGCGTTGAGCGGACACTGCAGCCAGCGGGTATCGTCGCGATCGGCGCCGACGGCATCTATGCGAACCCTTCGACGTTGCAGACGCAAACCATAGTGCTGGCCGAGCAGCGCCCGGGTGGAGCCGCCGCGATAGCGCGCCAGCCAGCCCGGCACGCGCTCGGGATCGAACCAGTGACGCAGTCGCATCAGCGGCGCGTCGTCAACATAGCGCACGGTATCGACGCGCAGCAGCGGCTCACTGGCGGGTCGTCCGAAGCGCTGGGCAATGGCCTCGGGCGGCATCACGAACCCCTGTTCGAGACAGCAGGTATTCGCGGGGAGACCGAGACCGGCGAGATTCTGGGTCACCTTGCTGCCGGCGCTAACGGCGTAATCGAGTCGCCGATCGACGACCTGGGTGCCACGCCCCTGATGGCGTGTCACCAGGCCAGCGGCGACCAGTTCGTCCAGCGCCCGGCGCACGGTGTGGCGATTAACCGCGAAGCGCTTGGCCAACTGGGCTTCGGTCGGCAGCAGATCGCCGGGGCCGTAGTCGGCGCGGACCTCGCGAAGAAGCACTTCGGCCAGTTCGCGATAGCGCGGTAGCGAGAGAATTTGTCTAGACATCATCAGTCCCAAAAAAACCGAGGGAGCCCCCGGCATCAGATGTAACGTTTGCGTACCTGCTGCGACAGCATGTCCAGCAAGGTGACGGCGACAATGATCACCAGCATGATGGTCGCCGCTTCGGCGTAGTCGAATCCGCGCAGGCTCTGCCACAGCGACACGCCGATACCCCCGCCGCCCACCATGCCAAGCACCGTCGCCGAACGGATGTTAGATTCGAAACGGTAGAAACTCACCGAGACCCATAGCGGCATGATCTGAGGAATCAAGCCAAACAAGATCTCCTCGATACGCCCGGCGCCGGTGACGCGCACCCCCTCCATCGGCCCGGGGTCGGCAGCCTCCACAGCCTCGGAAAAGAGTTTGGCCAGCACCCCGGTGGTGTGGACGAATAATGCAAGCGTTCCAGCGAAGGGGCCGAGCCCCACGGCCACCACGAACAGCATCGCGAACACCAGCTCGTTGATCGCGCGACAGGCGTCCATCAGTCGGCGAATGGGCTGATTGATCCACCAGGGAGCGACGTTCGACGCGCTTAAAAGGCCAAATGGCACGGCGCAGATCACCGCCAGCAGCGTGCCCCAGATGGCAATCTGAATCGTCACCAGCATCTCGTGGATGTAGCGCGTCAGGTTGGTGAACGTCGGAGGCACGAAATCACTGGCCAGAACCACCATGTTGTCGAAATTGTCGATCAGCAGACCCGGGGCAATACCCGCGCCTTGCCATGACCAACCCAGAACCAGTAGCGCAGCCCCCCAGCCCAGGGGCTTCTTCCAGTTGCGCCCGCCAGCGCGCGCCTGTATCTCATCGGAAATCGTCGTCGTCATCTTTGCTACTCAAGCCATCCAGCCATTCGTCACCATCCAGACCGCGACGAGGGGCGCGTGCGCCCCTCGTCGTTGATCAGGACGCCTGCGGCATGCTTTCCGAGACCGCCTGCTGCTTCAGGCGTTGGTCGAGCTCCTCGAGCCTGGCATCAAGCTCCTTGAGCTTGCGTGCCTTCTCCTGGGGATCAAGCGAGCCGTCGTTAGCGATATTGGCGCGCGTCTTGAACAGCTCAAGCTGGCGAATCGGTAGCAGCTGAGCGTTGCTGGAGGATTGAAAACCGGACCACTGCAGCGGTGCCAGAATCGCCTTTTCACGTTCGGTGTCACCGTAATTCAGGAAGAAGTCACGCAGCTTGGCTTTTGTCGCCTCGGGTAGGTTCTCGCGCCACACCAGCGGATCTGAGGGGATCAGTGGCGACGTCCAGATCACCCTGAGCTGCTGGGCCTTATCCGGATGAGTCTCTTTCAGACGTGCCATGCTCTCGGTATTGAACGTGGCGACATCGACCAGATGATTGGCCACGCTCAAGGCGTTGGTCTCGTGGCTTGAATTCAAGGTGCGCTTGAACGCAGAGTCCGCATCGACCCCGTTTTTGGCAAACACGTAGTAACCCGGCACCAGAAAGCCCGAGGTTGAGTTGGGATCGCCATTGCCGAAGGTGAGCTGGTCAGCGTTGTCGAGAATCTCGTCGATACTGTGGTAGGGGCTATCCTTGTTGACGATCATCAGGCCCCAGTATCCCGGCGCGCCATCGTCGGCGATGGTCTGGGCGAAGATCTCGCCACCGGCCCGGTCGACCGCCTCCATCGCGGCCTTGTTGCCATACCAGGCAACATCGACCTTGTCGAAACGCATCGCCTGGATCACCCCGGCATAGTCGGTGGCGAAGAACGGCTCGACCGGCATACCCACGGCGTCGGCCATGTCGTCGAGCAGGGGCTGGAACATTTCGCGCTGCGCGTTCATGGACTCCGTGGAGATGATACCGAAGGTCAGCGTGTCATTGTCCTGAGCGTGAGCCGGCAGCACAGCGCCGAGTCCGATGGTGGCGATGAGCGGCGCCAGACGGCGCAGAGAGCGTAACGTCATGTTTGACTCCTGATTGCGATAGTGGAACGTGTCGTGAAAGGGGTGGGCTCAGCCCACGGCGTGAAGCAGTCCAGTGGTCGGCGGTTGGTCCTCGTGAACGCCGAGCTCATCGAGCCCCGCATCTTCGTAGAGAACCTGCAGACGGGTATCAGTCAGGCCCGAGATAGGCCCGTCGTAGTAGAGCCGTCCCTTCTTGAGGGCGATAGCGCGGCGACAATAGCGGCGCGCCACATCAACCTGATGGAGGGTGACGACCACCGTGCGACCATCCTCGCGATTGATGCGCTCAAGAATCTCCATGACCTCCCGCGCGCTGCGCGGGTCGAGCGAGGAGATCGGTTCGTCGGCAAGGATCACTTCGGCGTCTTGGACCAATGCACGCGCGATGGCGACCCGTTGCATCTGACCGCCGGAGAGCGTGTTCGCGCGCTGCTCGGCAAGATCTTCGATACCCACTCGCGCCAATGCACGGCGCGCCGCGTCATACTCCCGGCGGGTGAAACGCCCGGCTAGCGCTCGCCAACGCGGCATGGCTCCCAGATGCCCGATCAGCACATTGGTCATCACGCTCAACCGGCTGACGAGATTGAACTGCTGGAAGATATAGCCGGTGCGGCGGCGCTGTTCGCGACGCGCCCCGACCAGGCGCCCCTGGCGCTGCACGTCGCGCGCCAGCACTCTGACGTGACTGTGCGACTGACGGTCGGCTGCTGTCAGACCAATGAAAAGACGCAGCAGGGTCGACTTGCCGGAGCCGGATGGCCCGATCAGAGTGACCATTTCACCCTTGGCGATCTCGAATCCGATGTCGCGCAACGCGGCATGATTACCGAAGGACTTATCGAGCCGTTCGACACTGATAGCAGTCATACGCTTCGCCCTTGAAAATGTGGGGAACTCGAAAGTCTGAACACAGTCTGGCGGTGTGCTTTGACGGCTATATGTCTAGACAATTAAGAAGCGATGACACCTACGGGGGTTAGAAGGCACGTTAAAAAAAGCGCCATGGGCGCTTTATGATGGGAATCAAAAGGTTGGCACGGGACGTCATCTAAATGTCGCGTATTTGTCGTCGTGGCGTCATATTTGTCGGGAGCGGCGGCGGCCTAGATGAACCCAACGACGGCTTCGAATTCTACTCGATCATCTACCGGCTGGCGTTGTAAGGTCGGGCTCTGTCGTTGGCTGCAGGGGGGATGACAAAGGGGTCGACTACAGGAAACCTCCTTCCCGCAGCACTTGGGCGTAGCCCTCGCGGTAGGTGGGATAGCGGAAGCGATAGCCACTTTCGCGAAGGCGCGTGTTATCGCAACGCTTGCTGGCGCGGCGGCGCAGCGGCGACTGGATGGTCTCGGTGGCCTCGACCTTGAGCTGCTTCGCCAGCCAGGCCATCACCTCGTGCATGGGGGCCGGCTCACAGTCGCTGGCCAGGTAGAGATCCTCAAGCGGCTTACCGGCCAGCTGCCGGCCGATCAGATGGGCCAGCACCCCGGCACAGTCGTCGCGGTGAATGCGGTTGGAATACATGACGGGGCTCGCCGGGGCGATGCGCCCCTCGCCAACCTGGTGGATCAGGCGGTCACGACCGGGGCCGTAGATGCCCGAGAAGCGCACCACGGTGCCCGGCAGGTCATGGTCGATCAGCGCCTGCTCGGCCTGGCGCATCACGAGACCCGAGAAGCCCGAAGGCTCGACGGGGCTGGTCTCGTCGACCACATCGCCGTCGCGCTGGGCGTAGACGCTGGTTGAGGAGACGAAGAACACCCTCCCCGGTGCCGTGTCACGAGTGGTGAACTCGCCCAGCAGCGCGGTCAGGCCATCGAGGTAGGCAGCGCGATAGGCCGCTTCATCGAAGCGGTCGGCACTGACCACATAGACCAGGGTCTCGGCGTCGGGCAGCCGAGCCAGGGTGGTCGCGTCGTTCAGATCGACCGCCACGGCCTCGAGCCCACTGCCCTCCAGTGCATGCGGATTGCGGCGTGCGCCGATCACCCGGTGTCCCGCCTTACTGAGCTCGCTTCCCAGCGCCATGCCGATATCGCCACAGCCCAGAATCAGTGTCGTTGTCTTCACCTTTCCCTCGCCCCCTGATAAAAAGTCCCTATTGGCATTATTGTGTCCCTGTGCATCGGGCGAGATCACTGGGACCGTCACCCGCTTTGAAGAGGATGCCTGCCGGCACCACCATGACTCTAACAGAACTCCGCTACATCGTGACACTGGCCCAGGAGCGCCATTTCGGACGCGCGGCGGAGCGCTGCTTCGTCTCCCAGCCGACACTCTCGGTGGCCGTCAAGAAGCTCGAGGAGGAGCTGGGCGTGGCGCTGTTCGAGCGCTCGAAGTCCACCGTGCAGGTCACCCCGCTGGGCGAGAAGATCGTCGAGCAGGCCCAGCGCGTGCTGGAACAGAGCAGCATCATCAAGGAACTCGCCACGGCTGGCCGCGACCAGCTGGCGAGCCCGCTGCGCATCGGTGCCATCTATACCATTGGCCCCTACCTCTTTCCTCACCTGATTCCGGAGCTCTCGCGGGGTGCACCGCAGATGCCGCTTTACATCGAGGAGGGTTTCACCGCTAACCTGCGCCGCAAGCTGCGCAGCGGCGAACTGGATGCCATCATCATCGCGCTGCCCTTCACCGAGACCGACGTGGTCACCAAGCCGCTCTATGAGGAGGCCTTCGAGGTGCTGCTGCCGGCCGACCACCGCTGGGCCTCCCGGGAGAGCATCGACAAGGAGGATCTGCTCGAGGAGCGTCTGCTGCTGCTCGGTGAGGGCCACTGCTTCCGTGACCAGATCCTCGAAGCCTGCCCGGCAATCAGCCATCAGCTCAACAGTCCCAACAACACGCTCACCGCCGAGGGCGGCTCGCTGGAAACCATCCGCCATATGGTGGCCTCCCGGCTGGGCATCACCGTGCTGCCGCACTCGGCCATCGGCACCGGCCACTACGAGAGCGGCATGCTGATCAGCCGTCCCTTCACCGCCCCGGCACCCTCACGGACCGTGGCCATCGCCTGGCGCGCCAGCTTCCCGCGGCCCCGGGCCATCGATGCCGTGACCGAGGCGATCGAGCGCTGCCGCAAGACCGAACTCGAGCCGGCATGAGCAGCGACATCACCTCTCTCGACGCGCCCGTCACCGCGCTCAAGGGTGTCGGCGAGGCACTGGCGCTCAAGCTTGCCCGGCTGGGCATCGAGCGTGTCAGCGACCTGCTGTTCCACCTGCCGCTGCGCTACCAGGATCGCACCCGCATCACGCCCATCGCCACGCTACGCGCCGGTCATGAGGCGGTGGTGGAGGGCGAGGTGGTGGCCGGCGAAGTGGTGCGCGGCCGGCGGCGCAGCCTGCTGGTGCGTCTGCGCGACGGCTCGGGGATCCTCAGCCTGCGCTTCTTCCATTTCTCGCCCGCCCAGCAGCAGCAGTTCCAGCCCGGGGCGCGAGTGCGCGCCTTTGGCGAGGCCCGTGCCGGGGCCACGGGCCTGGAGCTCTACCACCCGGAGTACCGCCTGCTGGCCGGCGGCGAGGCCCCGGTAGAGGACCACCTGACACCCATCTACCCGGCCACCGAGGGCCTCCACCAGACCCGCCTGCGAGCGCTGATCGACCAGGCCCTGGGCTGCCTGGATGCCACCCCGGACGCCCTCCCCGACGGCATTCCCGCCCTCCTGCGCCAGCGCTTCGGCCTGCCCGAGCTTCACCACTGCCTGAACACCCTGCATCGCCCGCCACCGGAGGCCGATGCGGAACAACTGGCGGCCGGCCGCCACCCGGCGCGGCGCCGCCTGGCCCTGGAGGAACTGCTCGCCCATCGACTCAGCCTGCAGGAGGTGCGCCAGCGCATCCGCGAGGACGGCGCCCCGGCGCTGCCCGGCGGACGCAGCCTGCAGGCCCGCTTCCTGACCCAGCTGCCCTTCGCGCTGACCGGCGCCCAGCGCCGGGTGCTCGACGAGATCGCCGCCGACCTGGCGCGCCAGGTACCGATGCTGCGCCTGGTGCAGGGCGATGTGGGCTCGGGTAAGACGGTGGTCGCCGCCATGGCGGCGCTATCGGCTATCGCCGCCGACTGCCAAGCCGCGATAATGGCCCCCACCGAAATACTCGCCGAGCAGCACTATCGCACCTTCAGTGCCTGGTTCGAGCCGCTGGGCATCGAGGTGGCCTGGCTCTCCGGCAAGCTCAAGGGCAAGGCGCGCCTGGACACCAAGGCGGCCATCCAGGACGGCCGAGCGCGCATGGTGGTCGGCACCCATGCGCTCTTCCAGGATGACGTACACTTCCAGCGCCTGGGGCTCGCCATCATCGACGAGCAGCACCGCTTCGGCGTCCACCAGCGCCTGGCGCTGCGCGAGAAGGGCGAGGCCGGCGGCCTGACGCCCCACCAGCTGGTGATGACTGCCACCCCGATCCCGCGCACCCTGGCAATGAGCGCCTACGCCGATCTGGACGTCTCGGTGATCGACGAGCTGCCGCCCGGTCGCACGCCGGTGAAGACGGTGGTGATGCCCGATGAGCGCCGCCCCGAGGTGATGGTGCGCATTCGTCACGCCTGTGCCAAGGGACGCCAAGCCTACTGGGTCTGCACGCTGATCGAGGAGTCCGAGGCGCTGCAGTGCCAGGCCGCCGAGGCGACCCGCGACGAGCTCGTCGAGACCCTGCCGGAGCTGGCCATCGGCCTGGTCCACGGGCGCATGAAGGCCGGCGAAAAGGCCGCAGTGATGGCGGCCTTCAAGGCCGGCGAGCTGGACCTGCTGGTGGCCACCACGGTGATCGAGGTAGGCGTCGACGTGCCCAATGCCAGCCTGATGATCATCGAGAACCCGGAGCGCCTGGGTCTTTCCCAGCTCCACCAGCTGCGCGGGCGGGTGGGACGCGGTGCTGTCGAGAGCTTCTGCGTGCTGCTCTATCATCCGCCGTTGTCGGCCCACTCCCGGGAGCGCCTGGCGGTGATGCGCGAGACCACCGACGGCTTTCGCATCGCCGAGAAGGACCTCGAGATTCGCGGCCCCGGCGAGGTGCTAGGCACCCGCCAGACAGGACTGGCGCAGATGAAGGTGGCCGACCTGGAGCGCGACGCCGATCTGCTGGAGCGCGTGGCGCCGCTGGCCGAACAGCTGCTCGAGGAGTATCCCCAGGCCAGCCGCCCGCTGATCCAGCGTTGGCTGGGCGAGAAGGCGGGACGCTATGGGCAGGTATGAAAGCTGGAAGGCAGCAGATTGTCTCCGCTATCTGAGTCAAGGCTGTTTCTTCCAGCTTCCAGCCGCGAAGCGGCGCTTTTCAAGCTTCAAGCTTTTTACAGGTGTTTCAAAAGCCGCTGCAGCTTCTGCAGGTCGGCCGAGTCGCCGACCAGGCGCACCTTGCCGGCCATCATGCCGTCGAGGAAGGCCTGCTGGGTGGGCTTCCTAAGCACCTTGATGGCCGTGGCCGGGTCTTCGAAGCGCAGCTCCAGATCGAGATCCACCGGCAGGCCCCGACCGCTGCGGATGCCGCTCGGCGACATCCGGTAGTGGCGGGCGATGGAGAGATCCTCGGTGGCGATGCCCCAGTCGAGGCCCCGCATCTCACCGAGCAGCTCACGGAACCGCGCCTTACAGCACAGGGCGTGCTTGAGCATCAATCCCAGCAGCCACAGCATCAGTCGCAGCTTCATATCGGCTTCGCCAGCATCGAGAGACCGTCGAAAGCGTCCGTCGAGAGAGAATGAGGCGACCCGCACGAAGCGGGCCATACGGCCTTATTTCGCCACGGCGTCCTTGAGGCCCTTGCCCGGCTTGAAGGCAACGGTCTTGCTGGCCGGAATGGCCAGTGGCTCGCCGGTCTGGGGATTCTTGCCGGTGCGTGCGGCGCGCTCGCGCACGCTGAAGGTACCGAAGCCGATCAGGCTGACGTCCTCCCCCTGGGAAACGCTACCGGTGATCTCATCAAGGATCACGTTGAGCACCTGGCTCGCCTTGTCCTTGGAAAGATCGGCACGCTCGGCAATCGCCGCGGCGAGTTCTGGCTTGCGCATACAGTCCTCCTGATATTGGCATTATGATGCCGGCGATCACCACCGGCGATGTTGGGATGGCATGATGGTTAGTCACGGATCATCGCCAGCTGCGACGTTGACGAGACTAGCCTAGCAACGGCGGCGCGGCTCGCGCTAGTTCGACTTTCCGACGCACGCAGCGACCTGTCAACGCAAAGCCGAGCAAGCGTCCGTCCTCTGTTTCGGCCAGTGCGGTCAGGTCGCTGCCTGCCCCCTCGAGACGCCAGCGAGCCGGGGTGTGAAGCGGCGGCAGGGCCACCACCGGCAGCAGTGGCGTCTTGACCAGCACCGGCCAGGGGCCATAGGTCACCGCGCTGGGGCTGCCGGTCAGGGTATTCGCCAGGGCCTTGGCGCTGGCCAGCAGCGGCTGCACGTACATGGCATTGACGCCATCGACACAGGCCGCATCGCCCAGGGCATGGATACCCGGCACCGAGGTGGCCAGCTGCCGGTCGGTGTGGATGCCCGCCTCGCTGACCGCGATCCCTGCCGACTCGGCCAGGACGGTGCGCGGCCGCAGGCCTGTGGCCACCAGCACCAGGTCGGCAGAAAGGGAGGTGCCATCATCCAGCGCCAGGCCAACGCGGCGGTCGTCGGCCTCCAGCGCCATCAGCCGGCGTCCGCTGTGCAGCGCCACGCCGGCCTCGCGGAAGGCCTCGCCCAGGGCGCGGCCCAGCGGCTCCGGCACCAGGCGCGGCAGGGGCGCGGGCTCCGGGGCCACCAGTTCGACGTGGTGACCGCCGGCGACGAGGTCATTGGCGAACTCGCAACCCACCAGGCCAATGCCGATGATCGCCACGCGTGCCGGCCGGCCCCGCGCCTCCAGGGCCGCGTGGAAGGCGCGGTAATCATCCAGGTCATTGACGCTGAAGACCCGGCCGGCCACGGCGTCGGGTACCCTGAAGGGGCGCACCGGCGCGGCGCCGGTGGCCAGCACCAGCTCGCTCCAGGGCAGGGTCTCGCTGCCGATGGTCAAGGTGCGTTCCAACGGGTCGATGGCCTGCACTCGGGTGTGGGTGCGCACCACGGCGCCGAGCTCGTCGGTAACCTCCAACGCGGAACGGGTCGCCAGGCGCTGCGGCGGCAGGCGCTTGGCGAAGCCGGTGGAGAGCAGCGGCTTGGCATAGTCATCGCCGCTGTCGGCGGTGATCAGCGTCATCGGTCGCGCCGAGTCCCGTGCGCGCAGCTGGCGCAACAGGGCCAGGCCCGCCATGCCGGAACCGATGATGGTCAGGGGAGCGCTCATAGGCCTCATCGATCGGGAAAGAATGATGGGGCAGCATGGTACACTAGCCACCCCCGAAATCGACGCGAAGAAGGAGTTCTTCCTCGAGCGCATGGCGGATGACCTCGGGCTGCCTTCGCGCTAGGCTCTGCGGCACGCTTTCACATGCGAGAGACCGAGATGGACCCTTCCCTGATGCACCCCAGGGGCCTGGCCCGGGTGACCGACTTCCTGCAGCTGACCCGCCTGAACCGCCCCATCGGCACCTGGCTGCTGATGTGGCCCACCCTGTGGGCCCTGTGGATCGCCGCGAAGGGCATTCCCGACCGCCAGGTGCTGCTGATCTTCATCGTCGGCGTCTACCTGATGCGGGCCGCCGGTTGCGTGGTCAACGACTATGCCGATCGCCACTTCGACGGCCACGTCAAGCGCACCCGGAACCGCCCCCTGGCCACCGGCCGGATCAGCGAGGGCGAGGCCCAGGCGCTGTTCCTGATGCTGGTGATGGCCGCCTTCGTGCTGGTCTGGTTCACCAACCTCTTCACGGTGATGCTCTCGGTGGTGGGGGTGGTGCTGGCCTTCATCTACCCCTTCATGAAGCGCTACACCCATCTGCCCCAGGCCTTCCTCGGTGCGGCCTTCTCCTGGGCGATTCCCATGGCCTTCGCTGCCGTGCAGGGTGCGCTGCCGCCGGTCGCCTGGCTGCTGTTTGCCGCCAACGTGGCCTGGACGGTGGTCTACGACACCGAGTACGCCATGGTCGACCGCGACGACGACCTGAAGATCGGCATCAAATCCACCGCGGTGCTGTTCGGCCGCGCCGACCGGCTGATGATCGGGCTGCTGCAGGGGCTGACTCTGGCGCTGCTGGCCTGGGCCGGATGGCGGCTCGCGCTGGGGGGCTTCTTCTGGCTGGGGCTGGCCGCCATGGCGGCGACCTTCGTGCATCAGCAGTGGCTGATCCGCGAGCGGGATCGGGACCGCTGCTTCCAGGCCTTCCTCAACAATCACTGGTCGGGCCTGCTGGTCTTCGCCGGCATCGCGCTCTCATTATGGCCGGTGACGAACGGCGGCTGAGCGGGCGACAGCCCGGCGTTGTCACGCTATTGTCATCATGACGTGCTGTCATCGTCATCGACCTGTCATTGACCATGAGGCTCCGGGATGACCGCCAAGACCGTACTGATCGTCGATGATGAGGCGCCGATCCGCGAGATGATCGCGGTAGCCCTGGAGATGGCCGACTATCGTGTCCTCGAGGCGGACAATGCCCAGGATGCCCATGCCATGGTGGTTGACCATCAGCCCGACCTGGTGCTGCTCGACTGGATGATGCCGGGGACCAGCGGCATCGAGCTGGCCCGCCGGCTGAAGCGCGAGGAAGCCACCGCCGAGCTGCCGATCATTATGCTGACCGCCAAGGGCGAGGAGGACAACAAGATCCAGGGTCTCGAGGCTGGCGCCGACGACTACATCACCAAGCCCTTCTCGCCACGGGAGCTGGTGGCGCGCCTCAAGGCGGTGCTGCGTCGCACCACACCGCGAGGCGTCGAAGACCCGGTGGAGGTCGGCGGGCTGCTGCTCGACCCGGTCAGCCACCGGGTCAGCGTCGATGGCCACTCGCTGGAGATGGGGCCCACCGAGTACCGCTTGCTGCAGTTCTTCATGACCCACCAGGAGCGTGCCTACACCCGCGGGCAGCTGCTCGACCAGGTGTGGGGCGGCAACGTCTATGTCGAGGAGCGTACCGTGGACGTGCATATCCGTCGCCTGCGCAAGGCGCTGGGCGAGCCCCACCATCAGCTGATCCAGACCGTGCGTGGCACCGGGTACCGGTTCTCCGCCAAGGGCTAACGTGGGACGGCTCTGGCGAGGCGAGTTCTGGCGCCTGGTGACCCTGGTCGCCGCCGGGGCGCTATTCGGCTGGCCCTTCTCCGCTGTGGTGGCCGGCATCACCGTCGGCCTCTCGCTCTGCCTGGCCTTCCACCTGCGCCAGCTGCACGCCCTCTACCAGTGGCTCACTCTGCGCCCCCAGGAAGAACCTCCCGCCGCCAGCGGCCTGTGGGGCGAGCTGTTCGACCGCCTCTACCGCTACCAGAAGCGCCAGGCCCTCACCCAGCAGCGGCTGCGGGCCACGCTGCAGCGCATCCAGGAATCCTCCGAGGCGATGCGCGACAGCGTGGTGATGCTCGACCGTCACGGCGACCTGGAGTGGTGGAACAGCGCGGCCGAACGCATGCTCGGCCTCAAGCCCCAACTCGACCGCGGCCAGCACATTACCAACCTGCTGCGTGACCCGCGCTTCGTCGACTATTTCCATGGCCGCGACTATCGCGAGCCGCTGACCCTGCCCTCACCCATCGACGAGAGGCTGATCCTGCAGTTCCAGATCACCCTCTACGGCGACGACGAGCGCCTGGTGATGGCCCGCGACATCACCCGCCTGCACCGCCTGGAGCAGATGCGTCGCGACTTCGTGGCCAACGTCTCCCACGAGTTGCGCACACCGCTGACCGTGCTGGCCGGTTACCTGGAGACCTATGGCGACATGGCCGACCAGCTGCCGCCGCGGCTGGGCCGCGGCCTGGTGCAGATGAAGGCCCAGACCGAGCGCATGCAGAACCTAGTCAACGACCTGCTGCTACTCTCGCGTCTGGAGATCGACCAGGGCGGGCGGGATGACGCGCCGCTGGCGATGGATGAACTACTGCATGCCGTACAGAGCGACGCCGTGGCGCTCTCCGACGGTCGCCAGTCGATCACGGTAGAGGTCGAGGAGTCTCGCGCCCTGCTCGGCAGCGAGCAGGAGATCCGCAGCGCGCTCTCCAATCTGACCTTCAATGCCGTGCGCTATGCCGGGGAGGGGCGGCATATCGTGCTGCGCTGGCGCCCCCATGGCGCGGGCGCCTGCCTAGAGGTAGCCGATGATGGCGAGGGCATCGACCCGGTGCATCTGCCGCGGCTCACCGAGCGCTTCTACCGGGTCGACAAGGGCCGCAGCACCGCCACCGGCGGCACCGGCCTGGGGCTGGCCATCGTCAAGCACGTGCTGCTGCGCCACGATGCCCGACTGGAGATCGACTCCCTCCCCGGCCGCGGCGCCACCTTCCGCTGCCTGTTCCCCGCCGAGCGCCTGCGAGATACGGCGGCAGAGAGGGCTCAGCGCGCCTGAAGCGGACCACCCGGGGCCGTGCCGGCCTCGATGTCACGATAGTGGCGCTCCCACATCAGCACCGCGGCAGCCACGGCCCCGGGCAGCAGGAAGAGGTTGGCCAGCGGCAACCAGGTGATCAGGGTCACCCAGCCGCCGTAGGTGAGGGTAGGCCACCAGCGCGCCTTCAGCCGGCGACGCATGTCGCGGAAGCTGACCATGTTGTTGTCCATGGGGTAGTCGAGGTAGGTGATGGCCATCATCCAGGCCGAGAAGGCCGCCCACAGCAGCGGCGCAATCAGGTTGAGCACCGGGATCCAGCTGAGCACGAAGAGCAGCGCCATGCGCGGCAGGATGTAGCCCAGCTTGACCAGTTCACGCCCCATGGCGTCCACGACGGTCCGCGCCAGCCCGCGGTCGTCCAGCGGCGGCCGGCCGGTCGCCTGCATCTCCACCCGGGCGGCCAGAAAGCCGTAGAAGGGCGCGGCGATCAGGTGGGTCACCAGGGTGAAGGTGAAGAAGACGATCAGCACCAGGCTGACCACGAAGAGCGGCCAGATCAGCCAGGAGAGCCAGGCCAGCCACTCGGGGACCATCGCCATCCAGTGATCCAGCCAGCCGCCGAAGTGGCCCAGCACGTACCCGAGCATGCCGCCATAGACCAGCAGGTTGACCAGTATCGGCAGGAACACATAGCGCCGCAGGCCGCGGGAGTAGACCAGGCGGGTCCCGCGGGTCAGCGCCGTCAGGGCATCGAGCATTCGTCACTTCCTCCTATCACGCCGCAGGCCGCCGCCCGATTGGGCGGCGGCCTGCGATATTGACGGCCAGGAGGCGTTCGCGGTCAACCCTTGCGGGTGATTGCCTGCTCGTCGAGGTCATCCGGGCTGGTATGGCGGATATCGAGCCCCTTGACCAGGTAGACCACGTACTCGGCCAGGTTATTGGCATGGTCGCCGATGCGCTCCAGGGCGCGCAGGATCCACATCAGACTGAGGATCGGCGAGATCGAACGGGCATCCTCCATCATGAAGGTCATCAGCGAGCGCATGGCGGTGCGGTACTCGTTGTCCACCTCCTCGTCCTCATGCACCAGCTTGATCGCCAGTTCGGTGTCGAGGCGCGCGAAGGAGGTCAGGGCGTCGCGCACCATGCGCCGCACGTGCTCGCTGATCATGCGCACCTCGACGAAGCCGCGATTGCCGTTGTTGGCGTCGATCAGCTCGATGGCATTGCGGGCGATCTTGCTTGCCTCGTCGCCGATCCGCTCCAGGTCGGAAGCGGCACGGATCACCGCCAGTACCAGGCGCAGGTCGGAGGCGGTGGGCTGGCGCCGCGCCAGCACCTGGGTGCTCTCCTCGTCGATCTTGATCTGCATGTCGTTGACTGCCCGATCGTTGTCGACCACCCGCCTGCCCAGTTCAGAATCGCTCTCGAGCAGGGCGGCCACGGCGTCCTGAACCTGCTTCTCGACCAGCCCCCCCATCGCCATCAGGTGGGTCTTGAGCTCCTCGAGCTCCTGGTTGAACTGCCGGGAGATATGCTGGCTGTGGATGTTGCTGGTGATGTCCATGGGATCTCTCCTTTGCTTAAGGCCGGCCGTCAGGCCATGCGCCCAGTAATGTGGTTTTGGGTACGCCGCAGGTGCGGATTGGTGAACAGGCTATCGGTGGAGCCATATTCCACCAGTTCGCCGTAGCGCCCACTCGATGATGTCGTCGCGCTTGCTCAGGCTACCTTGCAGGCGCAAGCCGAAGGCCACATTGTCATGGGTCGACTTGCCACAGCCGGAGGGATCGATAAAGGCTGTCACCCGATGGCGTGGTAGGCGCAGCGTCAGGTTGCGCAGCGCCGGACTGTCACCATAGGCGAGGCTCACCCCCCGGAGGGCCAAGCTGCTGGCCGCAGGGGAGAAGTCGATCAATGCCGGCAGAGCGGGCGGCGCAGTCAGATCCTGGGCGAAGGGCATCGGGGCTCCCGGATGGCGCGACAGTCGTGGGCTCACCGATGACTCAGCGTCCCATAGCGCGTACCGATATGGTGACGTAGAAATATTGCAGTCAGATTAAGTACCAGGATCACCAGCAGCAGCACCGTGGCATAGACCAGCAGCAGTAGGTGCTACCAACAGCCAGGAGGCCAGGCAACGACGCAGGATGGCAAACATGACAGCCTCCTCGATGAACCAAAGAAGGAACGGCAACAAGGCAGCGTGTCGCCATGGTGGTGAACCGCAGCCCTCGGCGTATATCATGGCGAGCTGATCACGCGCCACAACAACAACCCGAGTTGTAAAGCCTTCCATGACAGACATCGACGATATCCCCGCTCCCCAGGGTCAATTGACCCTCAAGCTGCTGGCCAGTCGCCAGGACACCAACCTGCATGGCGACATTCCCGGCGGCTGGCTGGTCGCCCGCATGGACCAGGCCGCCGAGGTGGCCGCCGGCCGTGAGGCCCGGGGTCGCACGGCGACCGTGGCCATCGAGGCCATGGACTTCCTGTGCCCGGTCCGCGTCGGTTCGATGGTCAACATCTTCACCCGAGTCAGCGAGATTGGCCACAGCTCACTCAAGATCGATGTAGAAGTGTGGATCCGTGCCCCCCATGAACGCGACCCCGACGAACTGCACAAGGTCACCGAGGCCCGCTTCGTGATGGTCGCGCTAGATGACAACGGACGGATCCGGGCCGTTAGCCAAAACGACTGAACCACCGACTGAGCCACCCTCGCCAGACTCAAGGGGCGCCCATGAGGGGTGGCAAAGGAGGGCGAGAGTCGTCAGGCGCCGACCTTCTCCCGGGTCTTCAGGTAGGCGAACTCGCCCACCTCGGTGAAGCGCTGCACCTTGCGCTGGAAGGCGGTGTAGGAGTCGTAGACCCTGCGCGAGATTTCGTCGGCCGCCACCTGCCTTTCGAGCACCTGCTGCGAGGAGACATAAAGCGCTTTCAGGACGTCGTCCGGGAAGCGACGCAGCTCCACACCATGCTCATTGACCAGCGTCTCGAGGGCTTCGGCGTTGCGTAACGCGAACTCGCTGATCATCGCCAGGTTGGAGGCCATCGCCGCCTCGCTGACCACCGCCTTGAGGTCGTCGGGCAGGGCATTCCAGGCGTCCAGATTGACGGTGGCCTCGATGATGGCGCTGGGCTCGTTCCAGGCCGAGGTGTAGTAGTAATTGGCCACCTGGTGCAGGCCGAAGGCCAGGTCGTTATAGGGACCGACCCAGTCGGCGGCATCCAGCACGCCGGTCTGCAGGGAGGTGAAGATCTCGGACCCGGGGATGTTCATCGTGGTCACGCCGATGCCGTTCATCGCCTCGCCGGCCAGGCCCGGCAGGCGCAGCTTGAGGCCCTGCATGTCCTCCAGCGAGTGGATCTCCTTCTTGAACCAGCCGGCCATCTGGGTGCCGGTATTGCCCACCGGGAAGGGCTTGAGGTTGAACTGGGCGTACACCTCGTCCCACAGCTCATGGCCGCCACCGTAGTAGAGCCAGGCGTTGGTCTCAGTAGTGGTCATGCCGAAGGGAACAGCGGTGAAGAACTGGGCGGCCAGGGTCTTGCCGCGCCAGTAGTAGGAGGCGGAGTGGCCCATTTCGGCGGTGCCCTCGCCCACCGCGTCGAACACCTCCAGGGCGGGCACCAGTTCGCCGGCGCCATGCACGCGGATCTTCATGCGGCCCCCGGAGAGGCGCTCGATGCGCGCGGCGAAATCATTGGCCCCGGTACCCAGCGCCGGGAAATTCTTGGGCCAGGAGGTCACCATGTCCCAGGTGATGGTCTGCTGGGCACTGGCCGTGGAGATGAAGGGGGCGGCGGCCACACCGGCGGCACCGAGGCCGGCGGATTTGAGAAATCTGCGACGTTGCATGGTAGGCGATAGCTCCAGAAGCGTTATTGTGGATGTCCCGTCCGCGGCGCCCGACCCTGTCTGCGCGGGTCACGAGAAAGCGACCGCATGGCACGGGAGAGATCACCGTTGCGGTCCATGCCGATTCCCCTGGCGTACCAGCCAGTAACAGATGCCCAGGGACAGGACACCGGCGGCCAGTGCTAAAATCTTCCAAGGATCGATGCTGTCGAGGTCCATCACCATGAATTTCCGCACCAGCGCCATGATGGCGATCAGCACCACGATCTCCACCTGGATGAAACCACCGTCGTGGTTCATGGTGCGCACGATGGAGTTATTGAACTCCATGGCAATCAACACCGTGAGGATCATGTCGAAGACGGCCTGGAACACCCGGTAGTCGAAGGGGTCGCGGGTCTGTACGAACAATAGATGTATCACATGATCGATCAGGTAATACAGCGCGACCAGGACCACACCACCGATGGCGGTCGTCAGTACCAGCGATACCAGTCGCTCGAAGCGCTGGTAGCCGCTCAGGGAGGACCACTGTGTGGTAACTTCCGGGAACCAGCGTTTTAGCATCGCTCGCATACTTTCTTCGCTCCATGATGACACTGAACAGGATGAGCTCGCCCCCCATCATAGGGGCGTCAGCTTGGCAAAGCCCAGCACCAGCCACTTGTCGCCCTCGCCCTCGAAGCTGACCTGGACCCGGGCGCGCTCGCCCTCGCCCTCGGCGTTGAGTATCACCCCCTCGCCGAACACCGGATGGCTGACCCGCTGGCCCAGCGAGAGCAACGGCAGCTCGTCGCCCCCGTCGACCGTGGTCTGTCGCGAGCGTCCCACCGTCGGGCGAGTGGTTACCGGACGCGAGATCTGGCCGCGCAAGCGCACCTCTTCCAGGTACTCCTCCGGCAGCTCGCGCAAAAAGCGTGAGGCCCGTTGGAAGGTCTCCTTGCCGTGCAGGCGACGCAGCTCCGCGTGGGTCAGGTAGAGCTTGCGCATGGCACGAGTCAGGCCCACGTAGCAGAGGCGCCGCTCCTCCTCCAGACGACCCGGTTCCTCCAGCGACATGCGGTGCGGGAAGAGCCCCTCCTCGACCCCGGCGATGAACACCACCGGGAACTCCAGGCCCTTGGCCGAGTGCAGGGTCATCAGCTGCACGCAGTCTTCGAACTCGTCAGCCTCGTGGTCGCCGGCGTTGAGCGCCGCCTCGGAGAGGAAGGCCTCCAGGGCCACCGCTCCCTCGCCGACCTCGGGGGGCTCGAAGGCGTCGCCCTGGGTAAAGGCCCGAGCGGCGGTGACCAGCTCCTCCAGGTTCTCGACCCTGGCCTGACCCTTCTCGCCCTTCTCGCTGCGATGGTGCTCGATCAAGCCGCTACGCTCGATCACATGATCGATGATCTCGTGCAGGGCCAGGCCGGCGGTGTCGTTGTCGAGTCGCTCGATCAGCTCGGCGAAGGCGCGAACCGAGGTGGCGGCACGCCCCTTGAGCGAGGCATCCAGCAGGCTGTCGTGCAACGCCTGCCACAGCGAGACCTCGCTGTGCCGGGCGCGATTGCGCAGCACCTCCACGGTACGGGTGCCGATGCCCCGGGCCGGGACGTTGATCACCCGCTCCAGGGAGGCGTCGTCGTCACGATTGAGCAGCAGGCGCAGATAGGCCAGGGCGTTCTTGATCTCCAGACGCTCGTAGAAGCGCTGGCCGCCGTAGATGCGGTAGGGCACCCCCTGGCGGATCAGCGTCTCCTCCAGCACCCGGGACTGGGCGTTGGAGCGGTAGAGGATGGCGATCTCGCGCCGGTTGAAGCCCTCCTCGACCTTCTCGCGAATGGTATCGACGATGAAGCGCGCCTCGTCCAGATCGTTGAAGCCCGAGTAGACGGAGATCGGCTCGCCCCTGGCGCCCTCGGTCCACAGCTCCTTGCCCATGCGCTCGGCATTGTGGCGGATCAACGCATTGGCGGCATCGAGAATGGCGCTGGTGGAGCGGTAGTTCTGCTCCAGTCGCACCGTCTTGGTGGCGGGGAACTCCTGCTCGAAGCGCCGAATATTCTCGATGCGTGCCCCGCGCCAGCCGTAGATCGACTGGTCGTCGTCGCCGACCACGGTCATCGGCGTCTGCATGCCGGTGAGCAGCTTGAGCCAGGCGTACTGCAGGGTATTGGTATCCTGGAACTCGTCGACCAGCACATGGCCAAAGCGCGCCTGGTAGTGGGCCAGCAGCGCCGGGGTGTCCCGCAATAGTTCCAGGCTGCGCAGCAAGAGCTCGCCGAAGTCGACCAGGCCACCGCGCTCGCAGGTCAGCTGGTAGCGCTCATAGAGCTCGACCATCTGGGCCAGGTAGGCATCGCCATGGGCATCTACCTGATGGGGGCGCAGCCCCTCCTCCTTGCAGCCCGAAATGAACGATTGCACCTGACGCGGCGGGAAACGCTCGTCGTCGATGCGATGGTCCTTGAGCAGCCGTTTGACCAGCCGCAGCTGGTCGTCACTGTCGATGATCTGGAAGTGCTGGGGCAGCCGGGCATCCTGCCAGTGGGTACGTAGCAGGCGATGGGCGATGGAGTGGAAGGTGCCCACCCAGACATGGCGCAACGAGATACCCAGCAGCGCCTCCAGACGGGTGCGCATCTCGCGGGCCGCCTTGTTGGTGAAGGTCACGGCGAGCACGGCGTAGGGGGAGAGGCCCTCGGCCTGCATCAGCCAGGCGATGCGATGGACCAGCACCCGGGTCTTGCCGGACCCGGCCCCGGCCAGCACCAGCATGTTGCCCTGGGGCGCACTGACGGCCTCGCGCTGGGCCGGATTCATATGATCGAGAATCGCCGTGACGTCGTCCATGGGGAAGGCATCGCTGCTCGGAAAATGGGCGAACAGCTTATCATATGCCCCCGCCTCGGCGCGGGAAGCCGTAAGCTGGGACTCTACCCAAGTTCACCAACGGCAACGATTTTTACTTATAGCTTACAGCTTATGGCTTCGGTTCGGGGAAGCGCAGCGGGTTGAGGCTCTTCTTCACTTCGCGGAGCTGCTCGGCGAGTTTCGGGCCGCGGGTCTTGGCCACGCCCACCGCCAGCACATCGACCAGCACCAGGTGGGCGATGCGCGAGCTCATCGGCGTATAGATCTCGGTGTCCTCGTGGACATCGATATAGAGCGGCAGCGTGACCTCCTCGGCCAGCGGCGAACCGCTGGGGCACAGACCGATCACCGTGGCGCCAGCCTCGCGGGCCAGGCGCACGCTGGCCACCAGCGCCCGGGTGCGGCCGGTCTGGGAGATCGCCACCACCACATCGCCCTCCTTCAGGGTCACCGCCGACATGTTCTGCATGTGCGGGTCGGTGTAGGCCGCGGTGGAGATCTGCAGTCGGAAAAACTTGTGCTGGGCATCGAAGGCCACGGCACCGGAGGCGCCGAAGCCATAGAATTCCACCCGGTTGGCCATGGCCAGCGTATTGATGGCACGGCTCAAGGCTTCGTTGTCGAGCCGGTCACGTACCGAGAGCAGCGTGCCCACGGTGGAATCGAAGATGCTCTGGGAGAATTCTGCCACCGAGTCGCTGTCGTTCATCGAGAACTGGGCGAACTGGCTGCCCGAAGCCAGCATCTGCGCCAGCTGCAGCTTGAAGTCCTGAAAGCCATTGCAGCCCAGGGCGCGGCAGAAGCGCACCACGGTAGGCTCGCTGACCTTGGCCTCGGTGGCCAAGTCGACGATGCGCATATGGATCACTTCCTCGGGGTTGCGCAGCACGAAGCGCGCGACCTTCTGCTCGGAGCGTCGGAAGTGCTCCATGCGACGTCTCATCTCATCGAACAGGGCGCGGCTCACGCGGAACTCCTTGCAATTGGCCACCCGGCGAGGCGGCAAGGATTGGCGACTTTATATCCACAGTATGCCCCAAGCCGAAACACGATGCGCAACTCGGTCCGAGGGTACGGCTGACCATGAGCTCATCAGGCGAGCGTTGGCACAGTGTTTTTGCCCCCGATACAGCCGCCGTCATCATTCTGTCAAGTGGGGTATAGTAAGACATGCAGTGTCGCGAACCTTTCAGGAGAGTCGATCATGCGCAATGTCGAACGGGTATCCTCCCTCAAGAGTGAGCTTCTCGACATCTTCATGAGCATGGAAGTCGTCGAACACCAGCAGCGCTCACGCACCGCCGCCCAGCGCAACCTGCGTGCCCGGCGCGGCATCGAGCTGCACAACGAATTCAAGCGGCTGAGCCAGGACATCGCCCCGCTGCCCGACGCCGAGGATGAAATGCATTGAGTCCTTTCCACGGCCATGATTCCTACGCCGCGAATCCCGCCAAGTCGAGATTCGCGGCGTAGGATCCGCCTCAGAGACTCGAGACAAATACCGCAATCACACCGAGCGGGGCGATGAAACGCGCCACTAGGTGCCATAACGTCGCCTGTCCACCAGAGAGGTTCAGCTCAGCCGCCACACTGTCACGGTCAAGCCGCCAGGCCACGAAGACGACAGCCCCCAGACCGGTCAACGGCAGCAGGTACTTGCTGGTGAGGGCATCGAGGAAGTCGAAGATGCTCAGACCGAGCAGGCTCACCTCGCTCCAGACGTTGAACGACAGCAATGCCGCGATCCCCAGCACCCAGGTCGCCACACCTGCCACCAGGGTGGCACTCATGCGCGACAGTGCAGTGCGCTCCTCGACGAACTCCACGACCGGCTCGAGCAGAGAAATGGCCGAGGTCAGGGCGGCGAAGGTCAGCAGCAGGAAGAACATCAAACCCAGGATGATGCCACCGGTCATGTTACCGAAGGCGAGCGGCAGGGTGATGAAGATCAGCCCCGGCCCGGAGCTCAGGTCCAGCCCGTTGGCGAAGACGATGGGGAAGATCGCCAGGCCGGCAACTAGCGCCACCAGGGTATCGAGGATGACGACGGTACGCGCCGTGGCCAGCAGATTGACGTCCTCGTTCAGGTAGGAGCCATAGGCCATCATGATGCCCATGCCCAGTGAAAGGGTGAAGAACGCCTGCCCCATGGCGGCCAGTACCACTTCGCCGGTGACCGCGCCCCAATCAGGGTTGAACATGAAACTCACCGCCTGGCCAAAGTGGCCTGACGCTATACCGTAGCCGACCAGCACCAACAGCAGGATACCCAGCGCCGGCATCAGGCTGCGCACGGCGCTCTCCAGGCCCTGAGTCACGCCACGGCCCACGATACCCACGACCAGCACCATGAACATCGTGTGCCACAACAGCAGCTCGCCGGGACTGGAGAGCATGCCAGTGAACAGCGCCTCGATACCCTCGGCGCTCTCGCCGCTGAAGTCGCCGATCACCGACCCCAGGGTGTAGTTGAGCGACCAGCCACCGATCACGCTATAGAACGACAGGATCAAAAAGGCGCCGAGAACGCCGCTGATGCCCACCGCCACCCAGCCTCGGCTGCGCCCGGCAGAGCGCGACAGGTCGGCCATGGTACTGATGGGGTTCTTCTGTCCGCGGCGACCGATCAGCCACTCCGCCACCAGGATGGGCAAACCCACCGCGGCGATACACAGCAGGTAGACGAGCACGAAGGCTGCACCGCCGCTATCGCCCACCATGTAGGGAAATTTCCAGATGTTGCCCAGCCCCACCGCGGAACCGGTGGCGGCGAGAATGAAGGTCAGCCGGGATGACCACTGTGCGTGGGAGAGTTTCGACATGTTTCACCCTGAGAGTACGTGTCGCCAACGGCCGATCTGGCACGATGACGGCTTGTGCTTGTCATTGCCACGTCCAGGGCGCCGAGGTTCACACGACGCCATCCAGAGCATGACAGGATCCAGGCAGGATCACTGCCGTGTCGCGTCTCGCGCGTTTCTGTCCAAGTGTGGCAAGGAACGGGAGATGCTGGGGTGCCAGATGCTCGCAAGATCCACGCTGTTTCTGCGCAATATCGCGTCAATATCCATGGGAAGAGGCACACCAGTCGGTAAAACTATCCGATCAAACGCTCGATGGCTAGGGCCTGTTTCTTGCCTACGTTTTTGGACGTAGTATCGGTCGGTTCGGGACACCGCGATCATTCGGTATCCACCCTGAAGTCAGGGGTTTTCCCCTGATTTATCCACAGGATGCCACAGACTATCAAGGGCAGGAAACGGGCACCCGTCCAGGACGCCAGCCAAGGGTTCGACAGAGGGCAACGGCCAGATACCTGCCGTGAAAAGCCCGTGTAATGGGACTCTTGGCAAATCGCTCCGGTAGAGCTGGCATTGACAAGAGCGGTCGCAGGAGCCTGGGAAGCACAGCCGAATGCCGCGCATCATGCGGTTCACGCCACAAGTTATCAACATCCTGGGAGAACGTGAGCCTACCACGTCAATCGGCATGCAGCCCCATCGATACCTCTGACGTCGGGGAGTAGCGAGCGACTCACTCCACGGTGACGGACTTGGCCAGGTTGCGCGGCTGATCCACGTCGGTGCCCTTGAGCACCGCCACATGGTAGCTGAGCAACTGCAGTGGCACGGTATAGAGGATCGGCGCTAGCGCCTCATGCACATGGGGCAGGCGCAGCACGTGAACGTACTCCTCCTCGATCAGGCCAACCTGCTCATCGGCAAAGACGAAGAGCTCGCCACCCCGGGCGCGCACCTCCTGAAGGTTGGACTTGAGCTTGTCGAGCAGTTCATCGTTGGGCGCCACGGAGATGACCGGCATCTCGCTGTCGACCAGCGCCAACGGGCCATGCTTGAGCTCGCCCGCCGGGTAGGCCTCGGCGTGGATGTAGGAGATCTCCTTGAGCTTGAGCGCGCCCTCCAGGGCGATGGGGAAGTGGGCGCCGCGGCCCAGAAAGAGCGCATGGTGCTTCTCGGCGAAGGCCATGGAGAGCTGTTCGATGGCCGAATCGAGTTCGAGAACCCGCGCCACCAGGCCGGGCAGTTCCCGCAGCCCCTGAACCAGGTTTGCCTGTTCGTCCTCGGCCTGACCGCGCAGACGGCCCAGCGCCAGGGTCAGCAGCATCAGCGCGGTAAGCTGGGTGGTGAAGGCCTTGGTGGAGGCCACGCCGATCTCCGGCCCGGCCTGGGTCATCAGAGTCAGGTCCGATTCGCGCACCAGCGAGCTACCTGGCACATTGCAGATCGCCAGGCTGGCGAGATAGCCGCGTTGCCGGGCAAAGCGCAGTGCCGCCAGGGTATCGGCGGTCTCGCCGGACTGCGAGAGGGTCACAAAGAGGGTTCCCTCCGGCACCACCACCTGGCGATAGCGATACTCCGAGGCCACCTCCACCTGCACCGCTAACCCGGCATAGCGCTCCAGCCAGTAGCGGGCTACCATGCCTGCATGGTAGCTGGTACCGCAAGCAACGATATGGATCTGACGCGCCTGTCGAAAGAGCGCCTCGGCATCGGGGCCAAAGCTCTCCACCAGCACCGAGCGCTCGCCCAGACGCCCCTCCAGGGCCGCAGCGATCACCATTGGCTGCTCATGTATCTCCTTGAGCATGAAGTGGCGATAGTCGCCCTTACTGGCCGCCCCGTCGCCATGCTCGAAGGTCTGCACCGCGCGCTCCACGACCGCGCCCTCGGTGTCGAACACCTCGATGCGCCCACCGGCGCAAAGACGCACCGCGTCGCCCTCCTCTAGGTAGATGAAGCGGTCGGTGACCTGTAGCAGGGCCAGTGGGTCGGAGGCCAGGAAGGCCTCGTCGATGCCCACTCCCACCACCAGCGGGCTGCCCTTGCGGGCGCCGATGATTACATCGGGCTCCTCGGCATGGATCACTCCCAGCGCATAGGCGCCGTCGATACGGGTCAGCACCCGTCGAACGGCAGCGAGCAGGTCACCGGCCTGGCGGCTCTCCCGCTCCAGCAGATGAGCGATCACCTCGGTATCGGTCTCGGAGATGAAGGCGTAGCCCTCGGCCTCGAGCTCGCGGCGCAGGGTCTCGTGGTTCTCGATAATGCCATTATGCACCACCGCCAGACGCTCGCCGGACTGATGCGGATGAGCATTGTGCTCGCTGGGACGTCCATGGGTCGCCCAGCGGGTATGAGCGATCCCGCTACGTCCCGGCAGCGGCTCGGCAACCAGACACTCCTCGAGAACCGCCACCTTGCCCAGTGTCCGACGCCGCTGCAGATGCCCCTGCGGGGAGCGCACCGCCATGCCGGCGGAATCATAACCGCGGTACTCCAGTCGCTTCAGCCCTTCCAGCAGGATATTCTGCACATTGCGTTCGGCAACCGCACCGACGATTCCACACATAAGGCCTCTCCTCAGGATTTCTGGCGCTTGGCTGGCCGCGGCCAGTCGGCCTTGCTGATCTGGCAGGCCCGGGAGATGGCCAGGGCGTTGTCGGCGACATCCTTGCTGATCGTCGAGCCGGCGCCCACGGTGGCGCTTTGACCAATGCTGACCGGGGCCACCAGCGCCGTGTTGGAACCAATGAAGGCCTCGTCGCCGATCTCGGTATGGTGCTTGTTGACGCCATCGTAGTTGCAGGTGATGGTGCCGGCGCCGACATTGACGTCGTGTCCCAGGCGGGCATCGCCCACATAGCTCAGATGGTTGATCTTGCTACCCTCACCCACCTCGACGTTCTTGGTCTCGACGAAGTTGCCGATCCTGGCCCCCACTGCCAGCCGCGAGCCGGGCCGCAGCCGGGCGAAGGGGCCGATGCGATTGAGCCCAGCCACCACCGCCCCGTCGAGGACGCTGTGAGACTCGATCACGCTCTCGGCGCCGACGTGGCTGTTACGGATCACGCAGTGGGGGCCAATGCGCACCCCCTCGCCCAGTGCCACCTCGCCCTCGAAGACGCAGCCCACGTCGATCTCCACGTCATGGCCGCAGGTTAGACGTCCACGCACGTCGAGGCGAGAAGGGTCGGCGAGGGCCACCCCCTGCTCCATCAGTCGCTCGGCGATATCATGCTGATAGGCACGCTCCAGATGAGCCATCTGGGCACGATTATTGACGCCCTCAACCTCCAGCGGTCGGGCCGGCTGAACGGTAGCCACCTTCACGCCCTCGGCGGCGGCCATGGCGATGATGTCGGTCAGGTAGTACTCGCCTTGGGCGTTATCGGCGGAAAGACGCGGTAACCAGCGACGCAACTGGGCGGCGGTCATGGCCATGATACCGGTATTGCATTCGCGCACGGCTCGTTCGGTCTCGGAGGCATCCTTGTGCTCGACGATGGCGACCGCCTCACCGGCCGCATTGCGCAGGATGCGACCATAACCCGCGGGATCCTCCAGGAGCACGGTGAGCAGGCCCAGGTGGTGCTCGTCGACGTGGGCGAGCAGCTCAACCAGCGTCTCGTGGCGGATCAGCGGCACGTCACCGTAGAGCACCAGCACCCGGCCCTCGCCGAGCGCGTCAAGAGCCTGGGCCACGGCATGGCCGGTGCCCTTCTGCTCGGCCTGCAGGGCGAAGTGCACCGGGCAGTCGGCCAGGGCCTCACGCACCTGCTCAGCCCCGTGGCCGACCACCACATGGGTGCGCTCGGCCGCTAGCCGGCGGGCGGTATCGATCACGTGACGCACCATCGGCTTGCCGGCCAGCTGGTGCAGCACCTTGGGCCGGGTCGAGCGCATGCGAGTTCCCTGCCCGGCTGCCAGTATCACCACATCGAGCGTCATCATGACTCCTTGGCCTGATTCACCTGAACCCCCCTCATTCTAGGCGGAGGTGGGCCCATCGGCGACGGTCATGTCAAAATTGTCGACGATTTCATGGCCGAAGCGATCGACAAAGGCAGGACTGACCCACGTCGCCCATCCCTCCCCCTGACGCACCAGCATCAGAACCGCGAGGTTCCGCTCGCGGGCCAGCGCCATGCCTTCCTCCTCACCCAGCACCATCAGCGCAGTCGCCCAGGCATCGGCCCAGGCATCGGAGGACATAAAAACACTCACCGAGGCCAGGCGGTGGTCGATGGGCCGACCGGTGCGCGGGTCAATAGTGTGGGAGTAACGCTGGCCATCTTCTTCGAAATAGTTGCGATAGTCACCGGACGTTGCCAGCGCCATGTCATTGAGAGGCAGAATTTGCTGGGCCTGCTGGGGGCCATCCCGAGGCACCTCAATGCCGATGCGCCAAGGGCTGGACTCGCCGTCGCGAAACCCCGCGACCTTTAGTTCTCCCCCAATGTTGACCAGATAGTGGTCGATCTCCTGCCGGGTCAGGTAGGCCGCCACACGGTCGGTAGCATGGCCCTTGGCGACCCCGGAGAGATCGACGAAGACATCACGAAGGCGTCGAGCCTGCAAGGCCTGCTCGTCGATCTCCAGGCTACCAGGGCCGATCTTGGCCAGTCGTTTGCTCAGGGTGGCGTCATCGGGCACCTCTCGGGGACGCGCCTCGGGCCCGAAACTCCACAGGTTGACAAGGCCGCCAATGGTCATGTCGAAGGCTCCACCGCTGGCTTCAGACACGGCCTGACCGATGGCCATCACCTCGATCAGCTCATCGGAAAGCGATTGCCATTCACCCAGTGGCGCCTGATTGAACAGTACCAGCTCGGAATCCTTGCGCCAGGTCGACATGGCGGCATCCACCGATGCCATCTCGGCCAGAATGCCTGTCTCCAGAGCCTCGAGCTCGCGCCGTGTCAGCGGGTCGGCGATGGTCACCTGATAGAAGGTTCCGAAGACTTCGCCCTTGAGGGTCACCGGCGAGTCCAGCGGCCGGTCGCGTTCGGAGCAGCCCGCCAGCAGGACGATCAGCAGGAGCAACCACAGGGGACGACAGACGCTCATGACGGGGAACCTCCGAATAGCCAGATCAGGGCCACACCCAGCATCAGGCGGTAGACCACGAAGGGTTGCATGCCGATGCGCCTGATGAAGAGCAGGAAGAAATGGATACACAGGAAGGCGCTAATGCCAGAGAGCAACGCCCCCAGAATCAGCGTCCTCCAATCCACCGGGCCGGGGGCGCTGGCGAGGCCGATGATCTCCAGGCCACCGGCCAGCACGATCACCGGGATCGACAGCAGGAAGGAGAAGCGCGCCGAAGCCTCGCGGCTCAGCCCCAGCAGCAACCCTGCGGTCATGGTGATGCCGGAACGCGAGGTGCCCGGGATCAGCGCCAGAGTCTGGGCCAGGCCGACCCACAGGGCATCCTGCCAGTACAGGTGGTACTCGTCACGTGTCCCGCGATGACGCCAGTCGGCATAGGCAAGCAGCAGGCCAAAGACGATCAACCCCGCGGCGATGACCAGCGGTGAGCGCATGATGCCCTCGATACTGTCTTTGAAGGCCAGCCCGGCGAGCCCTACCGGGATGGTGGCCAGGATCACCCACCAGGCCAAACGCGCATCCTCGTCGGTCCCTCGCCTCGCCACACTACAACACCAGCTGGTGGTCATGCCGACCAGTTCATGGCGGAAGTAGATCACCACCGCGCTCAGGCTGCCGATGTGCAGGGCCACGTCGAAGGCCAGGCCTTGGTCGTTCCAGTCACTGAATATCGGCACCAGGATTAGGTGGGCCGAGCTGGAGATCGGCAGGAACTCGGTCAATCCCTGAACGATCGCGAGAACGAAGATCTGTAGCCAATCCATGTCAAGATCCGTAAGAGGCGTCGGGTGGGCTAGCGCAGCGGTTGCCGAGCATACACATTCGCAGTGCCGCTGTCCGCCCGCCGAATCAAATCCATCAGCTGGCACAGCGTCAGGGTGTCATCGAGGGATCTGGCTAAGCTGCTGGAGTCGACGTGATACTGGCCCGAGACGACAACGCCCCCCGCAGGATGAGTACGGGGGGCGCGGTCAACGGCATCGGGCGGTTTCAGCCCTTGCCGGCCTTCCTGCGCAGCTGCTGGATGGTGCGCAATTGCGCCATGGCTTCGGCCAGCTCGGCCGAGGCCCGCGAATAATCCATCTCCGCAGACTTGTCACTCATCGCCTTGAGCGCCTGCTGGCGAGCCTCCTCCGCCGCTGCCTCGTCGAGGTCATCGGCCCGCACGGCGGTATCCGCCAGCACGGTGACCACATCCGGCTGCACCTCGAGAAAGCCCCCCGTGACGTAGAAGTGATCCTCCTCGCCCTGGCCATGAACGATCCGAACCGGGCCCGGCTTGAGCTCGGTCAACAGCGGGGCGTGCCCGGCCAGGATACCGAGATCCCCCAAGCCCCCGACCGCCACGAGCTCCTCGGCGGTGCCGGAATAGATCGACGCCTCGGCGCTGACGATCTCGCATTTGAAGCTTTTCGTCATGATGACGTCTCCCAGGTGGAGGGATTACTTCATCTGGTTGGCTTTCTCGACGGCCTCGTCGATCGTGCCCACCATATAGAAGGCCTGCTCCGGCAATTCGTCGTACTCGCCGTCGAGGATGCCCTGGAAGCCACGAATGGTTTCCTTCAAGGACACGTACTTACCGGGTGAGCCGGTGAACACCTCGGCGACGAAGAACGGCTGTGAGAGGAAGCGCTGGATCTTGCGCGCCCGAGACACGGCCAGCTTATCCTCGTCAGACAGCTCGTCCATACCCAGGATGGCGATGATGTCCTTAAGCTCCTTGTAGCGCTGCAGCACGCCCTGTACACCACGGGCGGTGTTGTAGTGCTCCTCGCCGACCACTAGCGGGTCGAGCTGACGCGAGGTGGAATCCAGCGGATCGATGGCCGGATAGATACCCAGCTCGGCGATGGAACGCGCCAGCACCACCGTGGCATCCAGGTGCGAAAAGGTCGTCGCCGGTGACGGGTCGGTGAGATCGTCCGCGGGGACGTAGACGGCCTGCACCGAGGTGATAGAGCCATCCTTGGTGGAGGTGATGCGCTCCTGCAAAACCCCCATCTCCTCGGCCAGAGTCGGCTGGTACCCAACCGCAGAAGGCATCCGGCCCAGCAGGGCGGAAACCTCGGTACCCGCCAGGGTATAGCGATAGATGTTATCGACGAACAGCAGCACGTCGCGGCCTTCATCGCGGAACTTCTCGGCGATGGTCAGACCGGTCAGCGCTACGCGCAGGCGGTTGCCGGGCGGCTCGTTCATCTGGCCATAGACCAGCGACACCTTGTCGATGACGTTGGACTCGGTCATCTCGTGATAGAAATCGTTACCCTCGCGGGTCCGCTCGCCGACACCAGCGAAGACCGAGTAACCACTGTGCTCGGTGGCGATGTTGCGGATCAACTCCATCATGTTGACGGTCTTGCCCACCCCGGCACCGCCGAACAGGCCAACCTTGCCCCCCTTGGCGAACGGGCAGACCAAGTCGATGACCTTGATGCCGGTTTCCAGCAGCTCTTCGGTCGCTGCCTGGTCCGCGTAACCAGGCGCCTTTCGGTGGATCGGCATGCGCTCGGTCTCGCCGATCTCGCCAGCCTCGTCGATGGGCTCACCGAGCACGTTCATGATGCGCCCCAGGGTCTGCTTGCCCACCGGTACGGAGATCGCCGCCCCAGTGTTGTCGACCTCCATGCTACGCTTGAGTCCCTCAGTCGTGCCCATGGCAATGGTGCGCACCACGCCGTCTCCCAGCTGCTGCTGGACCTCGAGAACGGTCCCGTTGTCCGAGACCTTCAGCGCGTCGTAGACCTTGGGCACATCGTCCCGCGGAAACTCTACGTCAATCACCGCGCCGATGATTTGTACGATACGTCCGCTCATCTTGGTTCCTCTCAAATACCTGAAAATGAAACCTGCTTGCCGGGAGGGACACACCCTCCCTGACGCTAAACGGCGGCGGCGCCACCGACGATCTCGGAGATTTCCTGGGTAATGGCCGCCTGACGGGCCTTGTTGTACACCAGCTCCAGGTCGTCGATCAGATTGCCGGCGTTGTCGGTCGCGCTCTTCATGGCGATCATGCGAGCGGCTTGCTCGCATGCCACGTTGGCGACCACCGCCTGATAGACCTGCGCCTCGACGAAACGCACCAGCAGGCTATCCAGCAGCGTCTTGGCATCCGGCTCATACAGGTAGTCCCAGCTGTTGGGACGCTTGTGTTCCTCGTCGTCGGGCTCCTCCGCCCCCATCTCGTTCGAGAGGGGCAGCAACTGACGAACCACCGGCTTCTGGGTCATGGTGTTGATGAATTCGTTATGCACCACGTACAGGCGGTCCAGCTGGCCCTCGTCATACGCATCCAGCATCACCTTAACGCTGCCGATCAGGTCCTCGGCACCGGGAGCCTCGCCCAGTCCCTTCTTGGCCGCGACCAGGTTGCCACCAAACTTGCGAAAGAAGCTGGTGGCCTTGCTACCCAGGGCGCAGAAGTCGAGCTCCGCGCCCTCATCACGCCGGGACTTGGCATGCCTGACCGTGGTCTTGAACAGGTTGACGTTCAGGCCACCACACAGGCCGCGGTCGGAAGACACCACGATATAGCCCACGCGCTTGACCTCACGCTCCACCATCCACGGATGCAGATACTCCGGGTTGGCATCAGCGACATGACTCACGACATTGCGCATCTGTTTGGCATAGGGCTGGCTGGCCTTCATCCGATCCTGTGCCTTGCGCATCTTCGATGCCGCGACCATTTCCATGGCGCTGGTGATCTTCTGCGTGTTCTTGATGCTCCCGATCTGGGTGCGAATCTCTTTTGCAGCTGCCATAGCGATCTACCTTTCGTTCGTGGCCCTCAGAAAGCTCCATGGCCCGCTCACGGCGAGCGGGCCAGCCGTGTTACCAGCTCTGAGTGGCCTTGAACTTGTCGAGACCATCCTTCAAGCCGTTCTTGATCTCGTCGTTGTAGTCGCCGGTCTCGTTGATCTGGTCGAGCAGTTCGCCATGCTCGGACTTCATGAAGTCCTGCAGGGCACGTTCAAAGCTCAGCACCTTGCTGACCTCGACGTCCTCAAGGTAGCCCTCATTGGCGGCATACAGCGAGACGGCCATCTCGGCCACGGACATCGGCGAGTACTGGTTCTGCTTCATCAGTTCGGTGACGCGCTGACCGTGCTCGAGCTGCTTGCGGGTCGCCTCATCCAAGTCGGAGGCAAACTGGGCGAAGGCTGCCAGTTCACGGTACTGGGCCAGGGCCAGACGCACGCTGCCGCCCAGCTTCTTGATGATCTTGGTCTGGGCCGAGCCACCGACACGCGATACCGACAGACCGGCGTTGATGGCCGGACGGATGCCCGAGTTGAACAGGTCGGTTTCGAGGAAGATCTGGCCGTCGGTGATCGAGATCACGTTGGTCGGCACGAAGGCTGAAACATCGCCCCCCTGGGTCTCGATGATCGGCAGGGCCGTCAGCGAGCCAGTCTTGCCCTTCACCTTGCCGTCGGTGAACTTCTCGACGTAGTCGGTGTTGACACGAGCGGCACGTTCGAGCAGACGTGAATGAAGGTAGAAGACGTCACCGGGGTAGGCCTCGCGACCCGGCGGACGACGCAGCAGCAGCGAGACCTGACGGTAGGCCACCGCCTGCTTGGACAGGTCGTCGTAGACGATCAGTGCATCTTCGCCGCGGTCACGGAAGTACTCGCCCATAGTGCAGCCAGAGTAGGCGGCGAGGAACTGCATCGGGGCCGGGTCAGCAGCGCCGGCGGCAACCACGATGGTGTGTTCCATGGCACCATGCTCCTCGAGCTTGCGTACCACGTTGGCGATGGTCGACTGCTTCTGGCCGATCGCGACATAGACGCAAGTGACGTCCTTACCCTTCTGGTTGATGATGGCGTCGATGGCGATGGCCGACTTGCCGATCTGGCGGTCACCGATGATCAGCTCGCGCTGGCCGCGACCGATCGGTACCATGGCGTCGATGGATTTGAAGCCGGTCTGGATCGGCTGATCGACCGACTGGCGGGTGATGACGCCGGGGGCAACCTTCTCCACCGCGTCGGTCATCTTGGTGTTGATGTCGCCCTTGCCATCGATGGGGTTACCCAGGGCGTCGACCACGCGACCGCACAACTCCGGCCCCACCGGTACCTCGAGGATGCGCCCGGTACACTGGGCAGTCATGCCCTCCTCGAGTTGAAGGTAGTCGCCGAGCACCACCACGCCGACGTTGTCGCGCTCGAGGTTAAGCGTCATGCCGTAGATGCCGCCAGGAAACTCGATCATCTCGCCGAACATGGCGTCGGCAAGGCCATGGATCTGCACAATACCGTCAGACACGCTGACGATGGTGCCCTGATTGCGGGCTTCGGATGCGACATCCAGCTTCTCGATACGCTGCTTGATGATGTCGCTGATCTCGGAAGGATTCAGTTGCTGCATGCCAATGTCCCTCAGACTCAGGCGGAAAGGGCCTCATGGAGGCGGTTCAGTCGACCGCGTACCGAGCCGTCGATGACGGTGTCGCCGGCACGCAGGATGACGCCTCCCAGGAGGCTGGAATCCACCTGAGTGGTAATGGAGATTTCGCGGTTAAGACGCTTGGCCAGGGCACTCGCGAGCTTGTCCTGCTGTGCGTCATCCAGCGGGAAGGCAGAGACGATGCTCACGTCCATGCGTTTTTCCTGCTGCGCCTTGAGCAGCTCGAATTGCTCGGCGATGGCCGGCAACGCGACCAAGCGACCCTTCTGGGTAATCAACCGCAGGAAGTTGCGGACGTCGTCGTTGAGCACATCGCCGCAGACATCGACGACCAGGTCAACCTTCTGGGCACTCGACACAAGCGGGTTGCCCAGCACCCGACGATGCATGTCCTCATTGGCGACCACACGTGCCGCGGTGCCCAGCATCATGGACCAGTCATCCAGTGCCTGATGCTCGACAGCAAACTCAAAGGCTGCCTTGGCGTAGGGTCGAGCGATGGTTGTCGTTTCCGCCATGGGTCACCTCCTCAAAGCTCTTTGGCGAGTTTGTCGAGGAGCTTGCTGTGCTGCTTCTCGTCGATGGAGGATTCCAGGATGCGTTCCGCCCCCACGATGGCGAGTCGCGACACCTGCGCACGCAGCTCTTCCTTTGCGCGGTTCACTTCCTGCTCAATCTCGGACTTGGCATTGTTGATCATCCGCTCGCCTTCCTGGCGGGCCTGGTCACGTGCCTCGTCAATCATCTGGTTGGACCGTTTATGGGCCTGCTCCAGGATTTCGGCTGCCTGTTGCTTGCTCTCACGCAGTGTCTCACTGGCCTGTTCTTCGGCCAGTTCGAGATCGCGGGATGCCCGGCTGGCAGCATCTAGACCATCGGCGATCTTCTTCTGGCGCTCCTGCAGAGCCTGCATGACCGGGGGCCAGACAAACTTCATGCAGAACCAGACGAAGAACGCAAAGGCGATAGCCTGGCCGATCAGGGTTAGGTTCAGGTTCACGCCAGCACCTCTCGCGTCACAGGTTTGGGGTTAACATCACGACGGTTCTTTAGACCGTCGTGCCTTAACCGACAAACGGGTTAGCGAAGGTGAAGAACAGCGCGATACCTACACCGATCATGGTCACGGCATCCAGCAGGCCAGCGACGATGAACATCTTGACCTGCAGCACAGGGATCATTTCCGGCTGGCGTGCAGCGCCTTCCAGAAACTTGCCGCCGAGGATACCGAAGCCGATGGCGGTGCCCAGGGCGCCCAGGCCGATCAGCAGGGACACGGCAATCGCGGTCAGACCCAGAACTTGTGCTTCCATGGTGGTTCTCCAGTTTCAGTCGAGTGGTTTAGGGGTTGATGGTCCAGCGGGTTGTCGGGATGCTCAGTGCTTCTCCACCGCCATCGCCAGGTAGACGATGGTCAGCATCATGAAGATGAAGGCCTGCAAGGTAATGACCAGGATATGGAAGACGGCCCAGGTAAAGTGAAGGGGCAGCTGCCAGAGTCCGATCATGGCGATCAGGATGAAGATCAGCTCACCGGCATAGAGGTTGCCGAACAGACGAAGCGCCAGTGAAATTGGCTTGGCGATCAGGGTCACCGTCTCGAGCAGGAAGTTAACCGGTACGAACAGTGCCTGCACCAACTTGTTCGTAGAGTTGAACGGGTGCAGGGTCAGTTCGCCGATAAAGCCGGAGAAACCCTTCTCACGGATGGTGTAGAAGATGATCAGCGCAAAAACCGAGAGGGCCATGCCCAGGGTCGCGTTGACGTCGGTGGTGGGCACCACCTTGAAGTAGACGTGTGCCGGGTCGGCACCGAACATGGCAGCGACCCTCTGGGCCAGCATCGGCAGAAAGTCCACCGGCACCAGGTCCATCAGGTTCATCAAAAAGACCCAGCAGAAGATGGTCAGTGACAGCGGGGCGATCAGCTTGCTCTTGCCGTGAAAGGTGTCCTTCACCGAGTTATCGACGAACTCGACCATTAGTTCGACGAAGTTCTGCATCACTCCCGGAATCCCGGTAGTGGCCGCCTTGCCTATCTTGCGAAACAACCACAGGAACAGCACGCCAAGGCCAATGGACCAACCCAAGGTATCGAGATGCAGCGCCCAGAACCCCATGTCGGCGGCCTCCTGGGCGGAATGGGCGATCGACCAGCCGTTCTCCGGGTGGTAGCCGAAGGTCAGATTTTGCAGGTGGTGCTGGATATACTCCGTGGGAGTCGGGTTGTTGCCTGCCATGAGCTGCCTCGATTTCAGGTGTGTGACGGTTGCCGCACCAACCAGGGACCCAACCAGTGGGCAAACAGCGCCACCACATATGCGCCAAAGAAGAAAGCGGGGTTTGAGGGGGGCACTGCGACGAATACCAGCGTAAACAGTGCCACCGTCAAACCGAACTTGCCGGCCTCTGCCTTGTAGAAGCTATTGACGATCTGCTTGGTGTATCGGGCACCCTGATAACGGAACATTTGCCAGGCAAAATAGGTATTGGGTGCAATGGCTACCATGCCGCCCAGCAAAGCGGAGCCGGCGGCGGGCAAGCCACCATACCATGCTCCCAGGCTCGCCATCAGGCCAACCGCGGCACACTGGGCCATCAACAGGCTATGGAAGCGCGGACGCTGGATGCTGACAGCCATCGGCTTCCTCCAGAATTGTCGTGTCGATGCGTTTCGATATGCCCGGTGACTGCCGTGTGCCAGCCAGCGACAATTCGCCGGGATTATAGGGAAGCCTCCTCCAGGCTTCAACCGAGAAAGTTGCCATCGTTCGCGATATCTCGCTTGCCTACGACTAAAAGTCGATAAAATCGGCGATTTAATTAGCCGACTAAATGCTTTCCTGTGGCGGGAAATCTCCCATCAACGGATATGCTCGAGGATGCCATCGAGTTCATCCAGGCTAGCGTAGCGAATGGTTACGCGTCCCTTGCCGCCGCGGCCATGCTGGATCTTCACGGGCGCGCCCAGAACCTCGGCGAGCCGCGTCTCGAGACCCGCCACATCCGCCGACGGCGCCTCGGCTCGTGGCTTGGTGGGCTCCCCCTTGGCCAGGCGCTTCACCAATGCCTCAGTATCACGAACCGTCAGATCCCTGTTGACTACCTCGTGAGCGGCCTGGCGCTGCTTGGCAGCGGTAAGCGCCAGAAGCGCCCGGGCATGCCCCATGTCCAGATCGCCACGCTCGAGCAGGGTCTGTACTTCAGGGTCCAGCGTCAGCAGTCTTAGCAGGTTGGCCACCTGGGCCCGTGAGCGGCCCACGGCATCGGCCACCTGCTGCTGGGTGAGGGCGAACTCCTCGAGCAGCCGCTTGAGGGCCATCGCTTCCTCAACGGGGTTGAGGTCTTCACGCTGGATGTTCTCGATCAGCGCCAGGGCCAGCGCCACCTCGTCGCTGACCTCGCGGATCACCGCAGGAATCACGTCGAGCTCGGCGAGCTGGGCGGCACGCCAGCGACGCTCACCAGCGATGATCTCATAGCGAGCTTCGCCGACAGGGCGCACCACAATGGGCTGCATCACGCCCTGGGCGCGAATCGAATCGGCGAGTTGTTCGAGGGCCTCGGGCTGGATGTCGCGTCGCGGCTGGAACTTGCCACGAGCGAGCTGGTCCAGCGGTAAGCGTTCGAGTCGTTCCTCGGCTTGCGCGACCACCGGAACGGCGTCCTGCCCATGCGGATCGAGATCGACCTCAGGCAGGTCGAGGCTTTCACGACGGCGGACATTGGCACCGATCAGGGCATCCAGGCCGCGTCCCAGGGCGCGTTTACGCGTCATCGATTTCCTCTCATCACTACCAGCGGTATTCGGCACCCAGCTACAGCGACAGGCGCCGGATCAATTCCTTGGCCAGCACCCGGTGGGCCTGGCTGCCGCGCGAGAAGCGCGCGTACTTGGTCACCGGCAACCCGTGGCTTGGCGCCTCGGCGACCCGCACGTTGCGCGGGATGGTGGTCTTGAGCAGTGCATCACCGAAGTAGTCGCGCAGCTGCTTGCTGATATCCCGGGTCAGGCTGTTACGAGCATCGAACATGGTACGCAATATCCCGAAGATCTCGATCTGCGGGTTCACGCTATCCTTTATCTGCTCCACGGTGTCAAGCAGGGCCGACAATCCCTCCAGAGCGTAGAACTCGCACTGCAGCGGGATCAATACGCCATCGGCGGCGGTCAGGGCATTGACGGTGAGCATGTTGAGCGACGGCGGACAATCGATCAGCACCACGTCATATTCCCCGGCGACATCTTCCAAGGCCTTGATCAGGCAGCGCTCACGCCCCTCGTGACGATTGAGCAGTTCCACCTCAGCGGCCGTCAGGTCGCCGTTGCCGGGCAGTAATGCATAGCCCGCCTGGGGGCAGTCGAGGATCACCTCGGAGGGGCGTTTCTCGCCCAGCACCACCTCGAGCACGCTGCCATCCAGACCATGCTTGTCGGCGCCACTGCCCATGGTGGCATGTCCCTGTGGGTCCAGGTCGACCAGCAGCACACGACGATCCAGGGCCGCCAGGCTCGCCGCGAGGTTGACGGCGGTGGTGGTCTTTCCCACCCCCCCTTTCTGGTTGGTCAAGGCGATGATCTTGGTCACGGGCAACTCCCTTGCTGGGAAAACAGACACTACTGAGTCAGGCCTGGCTCACATCCTGGTGGCGAAGGATGACGAGCTGACGACTGCCGTCCACGTAGGGCACTGCAAGCTCGTGTCGTGCCGTCACCTCGACTCCCTCGGGCAAACCGTGAAGCTCATCATCCACGGCTGGGCCCTTCATGGCTAACCACTCGCCATGGGGCTTCATCAAGCGCGCGGTCAATGCAACGAAATCGCCCAGGCTAGAGAAGGCCCGCGAGATCACCTGGGAATAGCCGCCAGAGAGCGGCGCGAAGGCTTCGACTCTTACCTGAACCGGCGTGACATTGCCAAGCCCAAGCTCCATCACGGCCTGGCGCTGGAACCGAACCTTCTTGCCATTGCTGTCGAGCAGCGTCACCGACAGCGTCGGCTCGAGAATCGCCAGTACCAATCCTGGCAAGCCGGATCCCGAACCCACGTCAAGCAGTTCGGGGCCGTGGACATAACGCATCACGGCGGCACTGTCGAGGAGGTGGCGGCTCACCATCTCCGCCGGCGTGCGTACCGCGGTGAGGTTATAGGCGCGGTTCCACTTGTGCAACAGTTCCACCAGCGCCAGTAATCGGCGGCGCTGGAGGTCATCCACGGCGATACCCAGCGCCGCCAGTCCGCTATCAAGCCGAGCGTCGGCGAGCTGATCGCCTTGCGTCATGCCTGAGCCACCCGTCTCTCGTCGAGCATCCGCCGCTTCTTGAGGTGGATCAACAGGATAGAGACCGCCGCCGGGGTCACCCCGGAGATGCGCCCGGCCTGGGCCAGGGTCTCGGGACGCGCCTTCCCGAGCTTCTGACGGATCTCGTGGGAGAGCCCCTCGACCCGCTGGTAGTCGAGGTCAGCCGGCAGCAGCATGGCCTCGTGGCGCTTGAGCTTGTCGATCTCGTGCTGCTGGCGATCGATGTAGCCCTGGTACTTGGCCTGGATCTGCACCTGGTCGGCGACCGCCTCGTCCTCGACCGGTTGCCCTTCGATGCCGGGCAGGTCGGCGAGGTCTCCATAGGCAAGCTCAGGGCGCCGCAGTAACTCCATGAGGCTGTATTCACGGGTCAGCGGCGTGCCGGTCTTGGCCTCGACCCGGGCGGCCGCGGGGGAGCCCGGCTGCACCCAGTGGGCCTTCAGCCGCGCGCTCTCGCGCTCCACCGCCTCGCGCTTGGCCGCAAAGGCTGACCAGCGGGCATCGTCCACCAGGCCCAGTTCGCGACCGATTTCGGTGAGGCGCATGTCGGCGTTGTCCTCGCGCAGCAGCAGGCGGTATTCAGCGCGCGAGGTGAACATCCGATAAGGCTCCCTGGTCCCAAGGGTGATCAGGTCATCGACCAGCACACCGAGGTAGGCCTCATCGCGGCGCGGTGACCAGGCCTGCCGTCCTCGCGCCCGCAATGCCGCATTGAGCCCCGCTAGCAGCCCCTGGGCACCTGCTTCCTCGTAGCCGGTGGTGCCGTTGATCTGGCCGGCGAAATAGAGGTTGTGGATAAATTTCGTCTCCAGCGAGTGCTTGAGATCGCGGGGATCGAAGAAGTCATACTCGATGGCGTAACCCGGGCGGGTGATATGGGCGTTCTCCAGCCCGGCGATGGAGCGCACAACCTGCAGCTGCACGTCGAAGGGCAACGAGGTGGAGATCCCATTGGGATAGAGCTCGTGAGTGTCGAGCCCTTCCGGCTCGATAAACACCTGGTGGCTGGCCTTGTCGGCGAAGCGATGCACCTTGTCCTCGATGGACGGACAATAGCGTGGCCCGACCCCCTCGATCACCCCGGAGTACATCGGTGAACGGTCGAGGTTGGCAAGGATGATCTCGTGACTTCGCGGGTTGGTATGCGCGATATGGCAGTTTACCTGGCGAGGGTGCATCTCGCGATTGCCGAGGTAGGACATTACTGGCGTCGGATCGTCGCCAGGCTGGTCCTCGAGCACCGAGAAATCCACGCTCTTGGCGTCCAGGCGCGGAGGAGTTCCAGTCTTGAGCCGGTCGACGTGAAACGGCAGTGCCCGCAGACGCTCGGCCAGGGCGTTGGAGGGCGGATCACCGGCGCGTCCGCCACGGCTAGAGTCAAGGCCGATATGGATCACCCCACCGAGGAAGGTTCCAGTGCATAGCACCACGGTCTCGGCGAGTAGACGGATACCGGTCTCGGTGACCACGCCGCGCACGGTATCCCCCTCGACGATCAGGTCACCGGCCGCTTGCTGGAAGAGCGTCAGGTTGGTCTGGGTCTCCAGCATGTGACGAATTGCCGCCTTGTAACGGACCCGGTCTGCCTGGGCCCGGGTGGCGCGTACTGCCGGTCCCTTGCGGGCGTTGAGCACGCGAAACTGGATGCCGGCCAGGTCGGTTGCCAGGCCCATGGCGCCGCCCAGGGCATCGATCTCCTTGACCAGATGACTCTTGCCGATCCCGCCGATGGCGGGATTGCAAGACATCTGGCCGAGCGTCTCGATGTTGTGGGTCAACAACAGGGTCCGGCAGCCCATGCGGGCCGAGGCCAGGGCAGCTTCGGTTCCGGCATGGCCGCCGCCGATGACGATGGCGTCAAAGCGGTCGGGATATTGCAAGGGTCACCTCTTGGCGCATGGCGCCGATGTTGCGTCAGGGAAGAGCAAATCAGCGGGCCAGTATAAACCTCCTGTGGGTAATCGTCAGGGTTTTCCACACCCGTTCCGTGATGAAGACATCATCGCGCTCCTGCTATACATTAAAACAGAATATAAAAGAGAACTTCTGTTGTGGTTGTAACTACTGGTGTGGGCATTATCCGTGGATAAGTTATATAATCATCATTTTTTCAATAGCTTATGGTGTTGACAACTGTGCGGAGATCGAGCTGGCTCCCTGGGCGTGACGTGTCAGGAGGCTGTGGACGAAGAGCATGCTTATCCACAGTCCCGTTCGCTCACGGGTTATCCACCGCTGCCTACCTGGCTTACTACCGTGACTGTGAACACCCCGCCATTACCTGCCCATTACCTACCCATAGCCACGCGTGGCAAGGGCTACAGGCCGATCCAACGCAGTTAAGCGAATATTCTGTCCACAACTAAAAAAAAGCCCTGTCGATCACGACAGAGCCTTTTGTTTCGGTGCCAATGTAGGGTTATCAGTGCTTGAGCACTCGCGACAGGAACTGCTGGGTGGGCGGATGGCGGGGATGATCGAGCACTTCCTCGGGTGGGCCTTGCTCGGCGATCTCTCCCTGGTGGATGAAGATTACCCGGTCGGCGACCTCCCGGGCGAAGCCCATCTCGTGAGTTACGATTAGCATGGTCATGCCCTCTCTCGCCAGTTCACGCATGGCATCAAGGACTTCGCCGATCATCTCTGGGTCGAGCGCCGAGGTCGGTTCATCGAACAGCATCAGGCGCGGTTCCATGGCCAGGGCACGAGCAAGTGCCACACGCTGTTGCTGGCCACCGGAGAGCTGCCCGGGGTGTTTGGCCGCCTGGTCGCTGATGCCCACCCGTTCAAGCAGGCGGTCGGCGGTCTCGGTGGCATCTGCACGGCTCCAGCCGCGGACTTTCATCGGCGCCAGGGTCACGTTGTCGAGCACGCTCAGGTGCGGGAAGAGGTTGAACTGCTGGAAGACCATGCCCACCTCGGTGCGGATCTTCTGCAGAGCCCTGCCAGCCTTGCCATGGGGCAGTAGCTCGTTGCCGTCGACTTCGATGTGGCCCTGCTGGAACTCCTCCAGGCCATTGATGCAGCGGATCAGCGTCGACTTGCCCGAGCCGCTGGCACCGATGATCACCACCACTTCCCCGGGAGAGACTGCCAGGTCGATGTCCTTCAGCACGTGAAGGTCGCCAAAGAACTTGTTGACCTTGTCCAGACGCACGATGAAATCGGCACCGGACGAGGACTGGGACTTGTCTGGGTTCATATCGCCTTTCCTTATTGTCCGACTAGGCCCTTGCGCTCCAGCTGGCGCAGCGCAAACGATAGGGTCAGGGTGATCGCCAGGTAGAGTAGGGCGACCATCAGGTAGACCTCCAGGGCGTTGAAGGTGGTGGCGATATACACCTGACCTTGGCGCACCAGTTCGCCGACGCCGATCACCGAGAACAGTGAGGTATCCTTAATGCTGATGATGCCCTGGTTGCCCAGGGGCGGGATCATGCGCCGGAACGCCTGGGGCCAGATGATGTAGCGGAAGGTCTGGAGTCGGGACAGGCCCAGCGAAAGGCCCGCCTCGCGCTGACCGCGCTCGATGGACTGCACGCCGCCTCGCACGATCTCCGAGATGTAGGCGCCGGCGTTGACGGCGATGGCAGCGATGCCGGCCACCAGGGCGTTGATGGGGCTGCCCAGCAGTTGCGGCAGGCCATAGAAAATGAACAGCACCTGCACCAGTACCGGGGTGCCACGGAATATCTCGATATAGGCCACGGCCGGAACCTTCAGCCAGGCGATAGGACTGATCCGCAGCAGGCCGAAGAGGATCCCGATCAGGAAACCGATGGCCAGGCCACCAAAGGAGATTAGCAGGGTATAGGGAATACCCTTAAGCAGGAAGGGAATGGAGGCAAAGGCCGCCTGCCAGTCGAATTGGAAGGTGACGTCCACAGGGTTTCTCCGTCAAGACGCAGGGGGGGGCGACAGGGGGCGAGCCGGATGCACAACGCAGCGGGGCCGGGCGCTTTCGACCCGGCCCCGCGATCAGCAGATGGAGGGCATCACTCGCCGCTGGTGCTACCGAACCACTTGGCGTGGATCTCGTCGTAAGTGCCATCTTCCTTCATTGCGGCGAGGGCTTCGTTGACGGGGTCGACCCATTCGCTGCCCTTGACGAAGACGATGCCGTACTGCTGACCTTCATAGAGCGGACCGACGACCTTGACCCGTCCCTCGCCGCGGGTTTTGGCGAAATAGCCGACGTTGGGGGCATCGTAAAAGACGGCATCGACACTGCCGCCAAGCAGCGCCATATACATGTCGCTGCTGCCCGGATAGGGGACAATATCGGCCTCGTCACCAAGGTTCTCATCGAGAAAGTCATAGCTGGTGGAACCGACCTTGGTGCCGATCTTCTTGTCTTCCAAATCCTCGATGTCGTTGACGCTGTCGTCGTTAGCGCGGACCAGGATGCGCAAGCCACTGTCGTAATAGGGGTCGGAGAAGTCGACGATCTCGGCACGTTGATCGGTGATCGTGATGCCGGCAATGGCGATGTCGACGTTGCCGGTCTGCACGGCGGGGATGATGCCGTTGAAGTCCATGGTGCGCAGGTTGTACTCGAAGCCGGCCCGTTCGGCTACCTCGTTGATGATGTCCATGTCGAAGCCGACCATCTCGCCGGTTTCCTGATCCATCATCTCGAAGGGCACGAAGCTCGGGTCGGTAACGACCGTGAGAACATGATTGTTGGCGCTGGCTACGCCGGAGAGGCCCAAGCCGAGGGCGATGCTGGCACTCAGCCAAGCGGTCTTCAGTTGACGTTTCATACGATTCCCCATGGAAGAATTTGTTATGGATTACGCCTTAAACCATGGCGAGTTCCCGGGGAAGCGTCAAGTGGGGAAAAAAGCCGGCTGTCGCCGCTGAGCCAACGCTAATGCTCAGACCATGAAGGAGGCGCCGCAGCCACAAGTAGTGGTGGCATTGGGGTTTTGCACCAGGAAGCGGGCACCGGCCAGGCCCTCCTCGTAGTCGACGGTGGAGCCGACCAGATATTGATACGAGAGTGGATCGACGACCAGCGCGACCTGGCCGAACTCGACGAGGGTGTCGTCGTCGGCGACCTGCTCGGCGAAATCGAAGCCGTACTGGAAACCCGAACAGCCGCCACCCGTGACGTAGACCCGTAGTTTGAGCTGGGGATTGCCCTGTTCCTCGATGAGCGCCGCGAGCCGGGCACGGGCCCCGTCGGAGAGCATCAAGGGGGTGGGAACGAAGGATTCGGCACCGCTCATGGATGACCTCCCCTGGATCGATGAATGTCTTGCCAGTGGGGATTATCCACAACCCCCACTAAAATAGTCAACTTTATGATACTCATCACGGGTTTTCATGTGGGGCCCTTCGCTGCCATCAGGGCATGATCGCCGGTGCCTCGAGGCCGGCTTGCTCGTCGAGGCCGAACATCAGGTTGAGATTGTGCACGGCCTGCCCGGAGGCGCCCTTGACCAGGTTGTCGATCACCGAGAGCACCACCACGGTGTCGCCATCACCGGGACGGTGGATGGCCAGGCGGCAGACGTTGGCGCCCTTCACGCTGCGCGTCTCGGGATGGCTGCCGGGCGGCATCACGTCGACGAAGGGCTCACCGGCGAAGCGTCGCTCGAAGAGTGCCTGGAGGTCGCCGGGGTCGGCGATCAGGCGAGCGTAGAGGGTGGCGTGGATGCCGCGAATCATCGGTGTCAGGTGGGGGACGAAGGTCAGTCCCACCGGAACCCCGGCGGCATCGGAGAGTCCTTGGCGGATCTCTGGCAGGTGGCGGTGTCCCGAGGCACCGTAGGCCTTCATGGATTCGCTGGCCTCGGCCAGCAGCGAGGGCACCTTGGCACCGCGCCCGGCCCCGGTGACCCCGGACTTGCAGTCGGCGATGACCCGCTCGGTATCGATCACGCCCGCTTCCAGCAGCGGCAGCAGGCCAAGCTGCACGGCGGTGGGGTAACAGCCGGGCACCGCGATCAGGCGCGCCTGACGGATGCGTTCGCGGCTGACCTCGGGCAGGCCATAGATCGCCTCGCCCAGCAGTTCGGGGGCGCCGTGGGGTTGACCATACCAGTGAGCCCACTCATCGCTGTCGCGCAGCCGGAAGTCGGCCGAAAGGTCGATGACTCGGGTGCCCTTGTCGAGCAGCTCGCCCGCCAGGGCGTGAGCCACGCCATGGGGCGTGGCGAAGAACACGGCGTCACAATGCGACAGCCGCTCGGCATCGGGGTCGCTGAAGGTCAGCTCATCGTAGTGACCACGCAGGTTGGGATAGAGCTCGCTGACGGCCGTGCCGGCCTCGGAGCGCGAGGTGATGGCCTCCACTGACACGTGCGGGTGACAAGCTAGCAGCCTAAGCAGTTCGACGCCGGTGTAACCAGTGCCGCCGACGATTCCGACCTTGATCACGGTGGCCTCCTAAGGTGGGTGATATGGCGATGGGACCTGTGCCGCCGGATATGATACACAAGACAGACGTGCTCTACCCAGCTCCAGCCTGGAGGGGCTTGCCCACAAGGCAGAAAAGGAACGTCGCCGTGCCGCGTCTCCCGCTTCCCGATTTTAGTCTGGAAGGCTTCCGTCGCCAGTTGGCTAATGTCGATGCCCTCCCCCAGCTCTGCGTGCTGGGGGTGGTCTCGGGTCTGGTGACGGGGGGGTTGATGGTGGGGTTTCGGCTGCTGCTGTCGCTGGGTGGGCTACTGCTGTTTCCCGAGGGGGATCCCGAGGCCTTCGAGGCCCTGTCCCCCGCCCTGCGGATGCTGATGCCCCTGGCCGCGGCCGCTCTGATTGGCCTGTGGCTCTTCCAGCTGCCGCCTGAGGGACGGCGTATCGGCGTGGTCCACGTCATCGACCGGCTGACCTATCATCAGGGCCGCTTTCCGCTGCGCAACTGGTTGGCCCAGTGGTGGGTGGGCGTGGTATCGGTGATCGGTGGTCTTTCCGCCGGTCGCGAGGGGCCGGCCATCCATCTTGGCGCAGCGGCCTCCACCGGTCTCGGCCAGTACCTGCACCTGCCCCACAACAGCCTCAGGGTACTGGTGGCTTGCGGCACGGCGGCAGGCATCTCGGCCTCGTTCAATACGCCCATTGCCGGGGTCATCTTCGCCATGGAAGTGGTGATGATGGAGTACACCATCATCGGCTTCATGCCGGTGATCCTGGCTTCCTCGATGGGTGCCGTGGTGGCCCAATTGGTCTACGGGCCCGACCCCGCTATCGGTATTCCCGACCTGCATCTGAAATCTTTGCTGGACATCCCTTGGATCCTCGCCAGTGGCCTGCTCATTGGCCTCATGGCGGCGCTGTTCGTGCGCGTTTCCCGGGGCCATGAGGGGCTGCAGCGACTGCCCATGGGATGGCGCTTCGGCCTGGCCGCGGGGGCGGTGGCCGGGGTGGCCTGGTGGTATCCCCAGGTGCAGGGGATGGGGTATGACTCTCTTCAGCTGGCCTTGGGGGGCGGCGCCGCCGTGGATGTACTGCTGGCAGTGGCCATCGGCAAGCTGTTGCTCACGGCCTTAAGTGTCGCATGTGGTATTCCGATCAGTATCATCGGTCCCATTCTGGTAGCCGGCGGCGCCATGGGGGCGCTGTGCGGGATGGCAGGTCAGGCGCTGCTGCCGATGGGGGCCTCTGCGCCCGAGGTCTATGCCCTGCTGGGCATGGCAGCGATGATGGGCGCCGTGCTGCAAGCCCCCTTGGCAGCGCTGATGGCACTGCTCGAGCTCACCCACAATCCCAGCATCATCATGCCGGGCATGCTGGCGGTGGTGGTGGCCAGCCTCACGGCGCGGCAGTTGAGTCGCAGCCAAGGGTTTTTCCTCACCCAGTCGCGTCATGGCCTGCACCCGTTACAGCAGCCGCTGATGCAGGCGCTCTCCCGGGTCTCAGTGCCGGCGGTGATGGAGCGTAGCGTGGTGCGCACTTCGCGCATGATAACCCGCGACCAGGCCAGTGCCCTGCTCGAGTCCAGTCCTGCCTGGGTTCTGATTGAGCGCTCCTCGGACGACAAGCCGACCCTGGCGCTCAAGGCGGCCGACCTGGCCCGCTGGCTGCTGGAGCATGAAGCCCCCGAGTCAGAAGACGACAGCGCCCTGCTGGACCTGCTGGAAATTCCCGGTCAGCGCCTGGATATGGCGCCGATCCACCTGCAGGCGACGCTCTCTGAGGCCTTCGATCGGCTCAACGACAAGGCGTTGGATGCCCTCTACGTGGAGCATGGTTACCGGCCCAAGCAGAAGCGGATTTCCGGTATCATTACCCGCGACGCCATCGAGCGCTATTATCGCTTTTCCGATTCGACCCACGGCTGAGGAGTCGTCATGTATCTGTGGATCAAGGCCCTGCACCTGGTAGCTATGGTGACCTGGTTTGCTGCGATGTTCTATCTGCCGCGCCTGTACGTCTACCACGCCATGGCGCGGGAACGCGGCGACCAGCAGGCCATCGAGTATTTTCTAGTGATGGAGCGCAAGCTCTATCGCGGGATCATGACCCCGTCGATGATCGCCGTGCTGGTGTTCGGCGGCGCGCTGCTGGTGCTCAATCCCACCTGGCTCGCCCAGGGCTGGATACATGCCAAGCTGCTACTGGTAGCGTTGCTGGTGGGCTACCATCATCTCTGCCTGATCTACCTCAAACAGTTTGCCGAGTCGCGCTGTCGTCGCGGTCAGGTATTCTTTCGCTGGTTCAACGAGCTGCCGGTGATCGCCCTGCTGCTGATCATCTTCCTGGCTGTGTTGAAGCCGTTCTGATGGCCGGGATAACCGAACTGACTGCGCACCTGCCGACGGTACTGGTGCTGGCCGGCCATGACCCCACCGGGGGTGCCGGCCTGGTCGCCGACAGCGAAGCGGTGGCGGCCTGCGGCGGCTGGGCGTTGACCCTACCCACCGCGCTGACGGTGCAGAACTGCCGGGACGTCACCGCGGTGACGTCCGTGGCCGCCGATGACCTGCGCGCCATGGCGGCGGCCCTGGAGGAGTTCGAGATCGCCGCCATCAAGATCGGCCTGATCCCGGACGGCGCCGTGCTGGATGCCGTGGTGGATATCCTGCGCCGTCGCCCCGGGGTGCCGGTGGTGATGGATCCGGTGCTCAGGGCTGGCGGGGGGAGTGACTTATCCACCGCTGAGCTGATCGATGCCATCTGCCGCCACTTGCTGCCGTGTGTGGATATCCTAACCCCCAACCGCCAGGAGCTAGCCCGGCTGGCAGGTGCCGAATTCGCTGATGACACCGAGCGGGCGGTGCGGCTGATGTCATTGGGTTGCCAGGCCCTGCTGGTCACCGGCACCGACTATCCTGCGGCACGGGTACCGAGCGATCGGGTGGAACACACGCTGCATGCGCCACAGACCAGCCGGCAGTGGAGCTGGCCGCGACTCGCCGGACGCTTTCATGGTTCCGGCTGCACCCTGGCCAGCGCCCTTGCAGCGCGCCTGGCGGCGGGCGAGTCGCTGGTCAGGGCCTGCGAGCAGGCTCAAGCCTTCACCTGGCAGGCGTTGTCCCGTGGCTGGCAGCCGGGTCATGACCAGCGATTGCCACGGCGTCTCTGGCAGTTACCGGCACGGCCGGCCTTTCTCGCCACTGATGCCGCGGCGCCTCGGCAATGACGGGACGGGCTGGTCATCGCTTCTTCGGCAGACGAGAATGCGGCAGAGGAGAATAGATGAATCCGACAGCGGCACAGTCTCGCGTCGTTCGACGACGTTCACCGGCACTTCACCGTCTGTCACGAAGTTATCCAGAGAACTATCCAAAGAACTATCCACAGCCCGTTCGGGCACGCATCAACACCCAAGAGGTTGACATGACCACATCCGCACAGCTCTTCGAACAGGCTTGTCGCCATATTCCCGGCGGGGTCAATTCGCCGGTTCGCGCCTTCAAGGGAATGGATCGTCCTCCGGTGTTCATGGAGCGTGCAAAGGGCGCCTATCTCTTCGATGTGGAAGGCAAACGCTATGTCGACTACGTCGGTTCCTGGGGGCTCATGATCACTGGACACGCCGACCCCGAGGTGCTTGCTGCGGTGCGCGAACGCCTCGACAGTGGCCTTTCCTTCGGTACCCCTACAGCCATCGAGACCACCATGGCTGATCTGATCTGCGAGATGATTCCCAGCATCGAGATGGTGCGCATGGTCAATTCCGGCACCGAGGCCACCATGTCGGCGATTCGCCTGGCACGCGGCTATACCGGCCGCGACAAGATCGTCAAGTTCGAGGGCAACTACCATGGCCACTCCGACTCGCTGCTGGTCAAGGCCGGCTCGGGCGCCTTGACCCATGGTGAACCCAGCTCTCCCGGTGTGCCCGCCTCGTTGGCCGAGCACACCGTGACGCTCTCCTACAATGATCCCGATGCCGTGGAGGAGTGCTTCGAGGAGATCGGCGACCAGGTGGCCTGCATCATCGTCGAGCCGGTGGCCGGCAACATGAACTGCATCCCGCCGCAGCCGGGCTTTCTCGAGACCCTGCGCCGTGTCTGCGACCAGCACGGCAGCGTGCTGATCTTCGACGAGGTGATGACCGGCTTTCGCGTAGCGATGGGAGGGGCCCAGGCCCACTACGGCATCGAGCCGGACCTCACTTGCCTGGGCAAGATCGTTGGCGGCGGCATGCCGGTGGGCGCCTTCGGCGGTCGCCGCGAGATCATGGAGGTGATCTCGCCGCTGGGCCCCGTCTACCAGGCCGGCACCCTCTCCGGCAACCCGCTGGCCATGGCGGCGGGCATCACGCTGCTGGGCAAGCTGCGCCAGCCGGGCTTCCACGACGCTCTGGCACAGCGGGTTGAAACTCTCTGCCATGGTCTCCAGCAGAGGGCCGATGCCGCGGGTATCGACATGATCACCCAGCGGGCTGGCGGCATGTTTGGGGTCTTCTTCACCGGCCAGAGCCGGGTCGATAACTTCGCTCAGGCCACCGCCTGCGACGCCGATGCCTTCCGCCGCTTCTTCTCCCTGATGCTCGACCAGGGGGTCTATCTGGCCCCATCGGCCTTCGAGGCCGGTTTTATGTCCAGTGCTCATGCCCCTGAGGATATCCAGCTGACCCTGGACGGTGCCGAGAAGGCATTCTGGGTGATGCAGCAGCAGGGTTGACGCATCACTTCACTCATCCGCGGGAGGATCGCCATGGGCCTCATCCAAGATATCGACACGGCTACCGGCGGTGAGAACCTGGAACTGAACGCACTGATTGATGCCTTGGTGGCCTATCATCGTGGGGCCGCCTCCCAGGAGACCGATGCCCATTGCGTCTGCAAGCAGCTTGTCTCGGCCATGCAGTCTGAACTTGCCACGATCCGAGAGGCCCTGCTCGATGACGAAGAGCGTGAAAGGCTTACTCATCTCGGCTGCTGTTTCGAGCAAGACCTTGAACGCCTTGCCCCGCTTCTTGAGTCGCGCGCCGCTCGCCATGTGCCGAGTTGGGCGCTACGTCATCCCAATTCCCGGCTGTACCACGCTGGCCGACCCGTGCTGGCGAATGCCATCGGTCGCGATCTCGAGGTACACGGCGCAAGGCTTGCCGATGATCCCGCCAGCGACATCGCGTCCCTGCTGGTTGGCCTTGAGGGCCGCGAAGCGCCTGATCTGACACGCTTGGCCCTGGATCGCTACCTGCGCCATTCTGGCGACTACGAACTGGCTCGACTGTTGTCGTTGTATGGCACCTTGCATGCCGTGACGGCGGCACGACGGGCGCTGCTTCGCCGTCCCGCCGCGGGTGATGATCCTGAGCATCCCGCCCTGCTGGCCGAGAGCATGGCGGAATGCCGCCGCCACCTGGCCCTGGCCGAACGCATCGCCGAGTTTCGCTTTCCGCCCTTGATCATTGCCGTGGGAGTCGCGGGAAGTGGCAAGAGTCGCTTTACTCGCGGATTGGTCACGGGCCTGGGAGCGATTCGCGTTAGCTCCCAGGCCGAGCGGAAGCGCCTTGTTCAGGCCGACGATGCCTCACTGCATCCCCCGGGCGCGGGAGATGCGGCGAGGGGGGACATCTTCGGTGAGTCCGCCACCACAGCGACGTATCGGCGCTTGGCGATCTGTGCTGGCCATCTGCTCGATGCGGGTATCACCGCTTGCGTGGATGCTACCTGCTTGACCCGTCGCCAGCGTGATCTTCTGCGGCAGCAGGCTGAGGCCCGCGGCTTGCCTTGTTTGCTGGTCAGCTTCGAGGCTGATGACTCCATCCTGCGTCAGCGCATCGAAAAGCTTGCCCGTCGGCAGGGAGGCAACGTAGCGGTGAGTTTGGAAGTTCTTGTCAAGCAACAGCAACGCTTCGAGCCATTCGCCGATGAAGAGCGTCTGCATCTGGTGCATCTCGATACCACCTCAGCTAATGCCGCCGAGACACTGGGTGCGCTTATCCAGGAACATGTAATGCTGGGATAAAGAGCCTGCCAGCGCTTTCCTTCGCAAGAGGCATAGGATGTCTATTTCTACCAAGCTGGTTCTCGCCAGTGGCAATCTCGGCAAGCTGCGCGAGTTCCACTCGCTGCTCGCCCCACTGGGCTTCGAGGTATGCCCCCAGGCCGACTTCGGCGTGACCGACGTCGAGGAGACCGGCCTGACCTTCGTCGAGAATGCCCTGCTCAAGGCCCGCCAGTCCAGTCGTCTTAGCGGGCTGCCGGCGCTGGCCGATGATTCCGGCCTGGAGGTCGATGCGCTGAACGGGGCGCCGGGTATCTATTCCGCGCGCTTCGCGGGCGAGCCGAAGAGCGATGCCCGCAACAATGCCCGGTTGCTGGCCTCCCTTGCCGAGGTGCCGGAGGGGCAGCGCCTGGCGCGCTACTGGTGCGTGCTGGTGCTGCTGCGCCATGCCGAGGATCCCGTCCCGCTGATTGTTCAGCGCAGATGGGAAGGTGAGATTCTATCTGCACCGCGCGGCGAGGGGGGCTTTGGCTATGATCCGCTGTTCTGGCTTCCCGATCAGCAGGCGAGTGCCGCCGAACTCAGTGCCGAGCAGAAGAATCGCCTGAGCCATCGGGGACGGGCCCTGCAGGCGCTGGTGGCGGCGATGGGCGCCGGACGAGACCGGCCATGAGTGCGCCTTCCCTGGCCATCTCCGGCCTGCCTCCGCTGTCGCTCTATGTCCATGTGCCCTGGTGCGTGCGCAAATGCCCTTACTGTGACTTCAATTCTCATGGGGTCGGACGGGGCGCAGAACTGCCCGAGACGGCATACCTGGCGGCGCTGATCGCCGACCTCGAGGCCGATCTTCCGCTGGCCGCGGGGCGCGAACTGGTGAGTATCTTCATCGGCGGCGGTACGCCGAGCCTGATGTCGGCCGGCTTCTACGAGCAGCTGCTGCAGGCAGTGGCGAGCCGACTTGCGTTGGCCGCCGACATCGAGATCACCCTGGAGGCCAATCCCGGCACCCTTGAACGGGGGCGTTTTGCCGGCTATCGGGCCGCGGGAATCAACCGTCTGTCGCTTGGCGTACAGAGCTTCCAGAACGCTCAGCTGGCGGCATTGGGACGGATCCACGATGGCGATGATGCCGTGGTAGCCGTCGAGCAGGCGCGCCAGGCGGGTTTCGATAACCTCAATCTCGACCTGATGCATGGCTTGCCCGAACAGACACCAGCGCTGGCCTTGGCCGATCTCGACCAGGCCCTTTCCCTCTCCCCGACGCATCTCTCCTGGTACCAGCTGACCGTGGAGCCCAATACCGAGTTTCATTCCCGCCCGCCCCGCTTGCCGGAAGAGGAGGCGCTCTGGGACATCCAGGACCGGGGTCACGAGCGCCTGCAGGCCGCCGGCCTTGTACGCTACGAGATCTCTGCCTATGCCCGCCCCGGTCGGGGCTCGCGGCACAACCTCAACTACTGGCGCTTCGGTGACTATCTGGGGATCGGTGCCGGTGCCCACGGCAAGCTCAGTATGCCGGGAAGCGATGGCCTTGAGATCGAACGCCGCTGGAAGTCGCGCCTGCCGGAGGCCTACCTGCGTCGGGTCAATGACCCACGGGGCTTCGTGGCGGGTCGGCAGGCTATCGAGGCGCAAGAGCTGCCGCTGGAATTCGCCATGAATGCCCTGCGGCTGGTCGATGGCGTAGCTCTCTCGACATGGCAGGCCCATACCGGCCGCGGCTGGCAGGCGTTGCGGTCACGGTTGGGTGCAGCGCGCAAAAAAGGACTTCTTGTGGAAGATGCCGAACGGCTTAGGGCATCACCCCAAGGTCTACTATTCTTGAACGAGTTGCTGGCCCTGATCGATGATGAATGAGCCAGTGAAGGATGCTACTGATTTACCCAAGGAGACGAGGACGCCATGCACAGATCCATTCGATTGATCGCCCCGCTGGCCGCCGCCGCGCTGCTGGTAGGCTGCACTACCACCGACCCCTACAGCGGGCAGACCCAGCGTAGCCAGACTGGCACCGGAGCGGCCATCGGCGCTGTCGTCGGCGCCGCGGCGGGCGCCCTCAGTGGTGACGGCAGCACCAGTCGTCGCGATCGCGCCCTGATCGGCGCCGCCGTGGGGGCCGCCGCCGGCGGAGGTATCGGCGCCTACATGGATCGTCAGGAGCAGCAGTTGCGGCAAAGCACGCAGGGCACCGGGATAGGCGTGGATCGCCGTGGTGACGACATCGTGCTCAACATGCCCAGTGAGGTGACCTTCGGCTTCGACTCCAGCGAGCTGACCGCCAATGCGCGCAATGCTCTCAACGACGTGGCCTCGGTCCTGCAGCAGTATCCCGACACCCGGGTCAATATCGCCGGCCATACCGATAGCACTGGTGACGCCGGCTACAATCAGCGTCTCTCCGAGCGTCGTGCCGATGCAGTGGGCAACTATCTCGCCCAGGCCGGTGTTTCACGCAACCGCTTGAACATGCAGGGCTACGGCGAGAGTCAGCCCGTAGCCAGCAACGACACCGAGCAGGGCCGGGCCCAGAACCGTCGGGTGGAGATCACCCTGTCGCCCATTGAGTCGCGTTTCCAGCAGCCGTAACCCGACCTCTCACGCCGTACAAGGCCCGCCACTGCGCTGCAGTGGCGGGCCTTGTCGTCTTGCCGATTCACGGAACTTTTCCATGCTCTCCTACCAGCATGCCTATCATGCCGGCAATTTCGCCGACGTTCACAAGCATCTGACACTCTTTTCCGTTATTGATCATTTATTACGTAAGAAAACATCCATTACGTATATCGATACCCATGCGGGTCGCGGCCTCTATCCGTTGGCGGCCGAAGAGACCGCGAGGCTCGGCGAGTACCGCGACGGCATTGGCCGGCTGTGGCAGGCGAGAACCCGTCTGGGTGACGACCCGCTACTCGGCAACTGGCTCGCCGCTGTCGCGCGGGTCCAGGCGCGGGACGGCAGGCTGGACCACTATCCCGGTTCACCCTGGTGGCTGTCGGATCGGCTGCGCGAGCAGGATCACCTGACGCTCTTTGAACTGCACCCCGGCGAGCATGGTCATCTGGCCCGTCAGCCGCTACCCGATAATGTGCAGCGCATTCATGGCGACGGCCTGCGAGGACTGGTGAGGTGTCTGCCAGTGGCCACTCCGCGACTATGTGTGTTGATCGATCCCAGCTATGAGCGCAAGACGGAATATGGCGAGGTGGTTGAGGTGGTGCGGAAGGCCATGCACAAGGCGCGCCATGCCGTGCTGCTGGTGTGGTATCCCTTGCTGCCGACCGGCCGCCACCATGAACTGCTGGAAGGCCTGCGTGAAGGCGGATTGCGCAAGATATGGCGCAGTGAATTGAGGTTGCGCGAGCCCCGGGAGGGCGAGCGCGGCATGTTAGGCAGCGGTATGCTGGTGATCAATCCGCCCTGGGGGATGGAGACACGGCTGGAGGCGGCCATGCAGCGGGTCGTGCCGCTGCTGGGCACGAGTTGCCAGCATCGTGGCGACTGGTGGGCAGGGGAGTAGTCCTTTTCACTTCCCGATGCAGAAGCTGCCGAAGATCTCGCCGAGCAGGTCATCGGCGCTGAACTCCCCGGTGATCTCGCCCAGGGCGTGCTGAGCGTCGCGCAGGTCCTCGGCAAGCAGCTCACCGGCCCCGTCGCCGGCGAGCTGCGCCTCGCCGCCGGCAAGGGCCTGCTTGGCGTGGTCTAGCGCCTCGAGGTGCCGGCGTCGGGCCGAAAAGCGTCCTTCGCTGGTGACGGCATAGCCCATCACCGCCTTAAGATGCTCCTTGAGGTGATCCATCCCGGCACCGCTTTTAGCCGAGAGACGCACCACGGGTGTGGCGGCACCCTCATCGATGCCCGGCGATTCGTGGCTGGTGTCGATCTTGTTGCGCACCAGTGTCAGCCGCGAGGAATCGTGAAGGCGGGCGACGAATTCGGGCCAGATGGTCATCGGATCGACGGCATCGGTGGTGGCGGCATCCACCAGCAGCAGCACGCGGTCGGCTGTCTCTATCTCTTGCCAGGCGCGGGCTACCCCGATCTTCTCCACGGCATCCGGGGTATCGCGCAGGCCCGCTGTATCAATGACATGCAGCGGCATGCCATCCAGGTGGATGTGTTCACGCAGCACATCGCGGGTGGTGCCCTCGATGTCGGTGACGATGGCGGTATCCTGCTCGGTCAGGGCATTGAGCAGGCTCGACTTGCCGGCATTGGGGCGCCCGGCGATCACCACGCTCATGCCTTCCCGCATCAGGGCCCCCTGGCCGGCCGCGGCCCGCACCTCGTCCAGCTCCGACTGGACGGCGGCAAGTCTCTCGGCGACATGCCCGTCAGCCAGGAAGTCGATCTCCTCTTCGGGGAAGTCGATGGCGGCCTCGACGTACATGCGTAGCTCGATTAGCCGCTGGACCAGTGCTTCCACGCGGCGCGAGAATTCGCCCTGCAAGGAGCGCAGGGCATTCTCGGCGGCCCCCCGGGAACTGGCCTCGATTAGGTCGGCGATAGCCTCTGCCTGGGCCAGGTCCAGCTTGTCATTGAGGAAGGCCCGCTCCGAGAACTCCCCTGGGCGGGCGAGCCTGGCCCCCAGTTGCACGCAGCGCTCGAGCAGCAGGTCCATGATCACCGGTCCGCCGTGCCCCTGCAGTTCGAGGACATCCTCGCCGGTGAAGGAATGCGGCCCGGGGAAGAACAGCGCAATGCCCTCATCAATCACCGTGGATTCACCGCGGAAGGGGCCGTAGTGAGCGTATCGTGGGGCCAGACGCTGGCCGATCATGGCCTCGACGATCGCCGTGCAGGCTGGCCCCGAGACCCGGACGATCCCCACGCCGCCACGTCCCGGCGGCGTGGCCAGGGCGGTGATGGTGTCCTGATCGTGGAGGCTGACACTCATTGGCGATTCCTCGCTGGCAAGGGAAGAGATTGTCCGGGTGCGCTTCGTAAACGCCTGACCCCCGCTGTGGCGGGGGTCAGGGAAAAGGCAGCGACGCACATTGCTACTTGGTCTTCATGCCCTTTCCGACACTGGGATCAGCCTCGATCTTGCGGGTGATCATGTACTGCTGAACGATCGAGGTGCAGTTGTTGACTACCCAGTAGATGACCAGGCCGGCTGGGAACCACAGGAAGAAGAAGGTGAAGACGATCGGCAGCATCTTCATGATCTTGGCCTGCATGGGGTCCGGCGGCGTTGGGTTGAGCATCTGCTGAACGAACATCGAGGCGCCCATCAGGATCGGCAGGATGAAGTACGGATCCTTCACCGACAGGTCGTTGATCCAGAATATGAAGGGCGCGTGACGCAGCTCCACGGATTCCAGCAGCATCCAGTAGAGGGCGATGAACACCGGCATCTGTACCAGGATCGGCAGGCAGCCGCCCAGCGGATTGATCTTCTCCTTCTGGTAGAACTTCATCATCTCCTGGGACATCTTCTGGCGATCGTCGCCGAACTGCTCCTTGAGGCGCTGCATCTCCGGGCCCAGCTTGCGCATGCGCGCCATCGACTTGTAGGCCTTAGCGGAGAGTGGCCACAAGGCCGTCTTCACCAGCAGGGTCAGCAGGACGATGGACCAGCCCCAGTTACCGATCAGGTCATGGATGTGATCGAGCAGCCAGAACAGCGGGTTGGCGATGAACCACAGCCAGCCGAAGTCCACCGTCAGTTCCAGGTTGGGCGCCACGGCCTCGAGTCGATCCTGGACCTTGGGTCCCATGTAGAGGGTCGCTCCCAGCGTCGCCTCGCTGTTGGCGGCTACCTTGGTGGTCGGCCCGGCAAAGGCAGCCACGTTACGGCCTCGGGAGTCGGTGGTGGCGTAGTAGAGGTTCTGCTGGTTCTGGGGGGGAACCCAGGCCGAGGTAAAGTAGTGTTGAATGATGGCGACCCAGCCACCTTCGACGTCGCGATTGTTGAATTCGCCGTTCTGAATCTCCTCGAAGCTGACTTTGAGGTAGCGATCCTCCGGCGTGGAATAGGCGGCGCCGAGATAGGAACGCATGCCCATCTTGGGGCCACTGGAGGGGTCGCTGCTGTTGTCGCGAGCCAACTGGCCGATGAAGCGCGCCGTGACGGGGTTATCGGTATCATTGGCCAGGAAGTATTTTACGTCGACGGCATAGCTGTCACGTTCGAAGACGAAGCGCTTGATCACGTCTACGCCGTTCACCTCGGCGCTCAGGTCGACCTCGAGACGTTCATCGTTCTCGCCCAGCCGGTAATCGGTTGTCTCGGGCGTGAAGGTGATACGGCCCTCGTGGCCTTCGAGCTGAAGGCCGGAACGTGCGACATAGCTGCGATTCTCGCTGTCGGAGAGCAGCACATAGGGTCGCTCGGAGTCGAGACTGAAGCGATGCTGGGGCAGGGCGGCGTAGACAATGTCACCGCCCTGAGGGTCGATACGCACATCGAGCACATCGGTGACCACGGCAACCAATTCCCGGCTGCCCGAGGTCGTGCTGGGCTCGCCGGGGATCCCCCCGTCAATGTCCTGAGTCGAGGACGCGGTGGTGGGAACCGAAAGATCCTCGCTGCTGCCGGAGGATGGCGGGTTCCCCTCTTGCAGGGCAGTGCGGTTGACGGCGGGGGCTTGCGGCTCAGGGGAAACCTGTCCGTAGTCCTGATTCCATTGGACAATCAGCAGGTAGGCGAGGATCGCCAGGGGAATCAGGAGGAGAAGTCGTTTTACGTCCATGAGGGGTCTGCCCGATGGGTAGTGAACTTTCCGATGGCGCAACGCAGGCCGCACACCCGAGATACACGAAAGCCTGCCGGCGGCAGGCTGGCCGAATTCGAGGTTTCGGCGTTGAGGGGCGCGGCGAGCAGAACAGTGGTGAGACGCATGCAGGCTCCATGAAGCACCCTCACGCTGGGGTGCCGGTCATTGTGCGCGGTCAACGCCACCGCTCTCTGCGACTGGCAGGTCCGTCTCGTGGGCGGGCCTGTTTGCCTCTCGCGCGAGGCGACGCCACATGCCATGGAGCTGGCGATGCACGGTCGCGTTGTCCAGTTCATGGACTCCTCGTCTTGCCAGCACCACGATATCCACCGAGGGCAGCCGGTGCTGTTGAAGCCGGATGGATTCGCGCACGATACGCTTTAGGCGGTTTCTGTCCACAGCATTGCGGACGTTCTTCTTGCTGAAGATCAAGCCGAGACGTGGATGCCCGCAACCGTTGGGGGAGGCGAGAGCCATCAGCCCCTTTCCGTGGATCTTGAATGCAGCTGTTTCGAAGACGCGTCGATAGTCCCCGGCAGTCAGCAGTCGCAATTGCCGGGGATAGCCCTGATGGGACACGCGAGAACCGCGCTCAAGCGCTCAGGCGCTTGCGGCCCTTGGCACGGCGACGGGCCAGTACAGCACGTCCATTCTTGGTGGCCATGCGCGCACGAAAGCCATGCACGCGCTTGCGCTTGAGGGCGCTAGGTTGAAAAGTACGTTTCATAACTCGTTATTCCTACATGGTTTTTGGAATGAATCGATCATTCGGTGATATCTGGATGCCGCTCTCGGCCCCAGGAGTGTTCGGTTCAAGACCCGAAATTGTAGTGATTTCAGCTGCGCAGTGCAATTCCTTCCGTGTCTGCTGATGCGATCCTCAAACTGTGGCACTCAGGCCTTCTGCCACCGACCGTGCCTGGCGGTGACTCAGCCCTCTAAGCCTGTGATCAGTATGGGGGATACATTTTGTGTACAAGATACTATATAGCTTATTTATCAGTTATCTACAGAGACAGTCTTGCTGTGGAAAAGATGGGGATTGCGAGACTGTTACGAGCTGTGAGATCGGTTTGAGCGGACGTATAGAGGCCGCGTTGCGGCTGGGCCTATCGGGAGCTATCCAGAAGTTTTCCACAACTCGGTGCTGCCGGACGCTATGTGGATAACTCGGCGCCTGACCGTTACAATAGCTGGTCGTTTTCTATGCAATGGTGAGGTCGCGTGTCACTGGCTCTCTGGCAACAATGTCTGGATACCCTGCAGGACGAACTGAGTTCCCAGCAGTTCAATACCTGGATCCGCCCGCTCCAGGCAGAGGAGGGGGAAGCCAACCAGTTGCGCCTGCTGGCGCCGAATCGTTTTGTGCGCGACTGGGTTAGCGACAAGTATGCCAAGCGAATCAGCGAACTGATGAGGGAATTGTCGCCGGCCAAGCCGCCGAAGGTGGTCTTGGCGGTGGGTAGTCGCCAAGCGGCGCCCAATCCCCAACCACGTGAGCTGGGCAATCCCGTCTCAGCGCAACGCTCACCCAGCGCACCGTCGGTTCAGGCCCCGTCGCGGGGTGTTGATGATGGGGGAGACGAGCGTGAGATCGACAAGTTGCGTGAGGAAGGTGTTGCTCAGCGGCGAGGTGGCGAGCGTCAGGTGCAGGTGGAGGGGAGTCTCAAGCACAGCAGTGGCCTCAATCCCAACTTCACCTTCGATACTTTCGTCGAGGGCAAGTCGAACCAGTTGGCCAGGGCGGCCTCCCGCCAGGTCTCCGAGAATCCCGGCGGCGCCTACAACCCGCTGTTTCTCTATGGCGGGGTGGGTCTCGGCAAGACCCACTTGATGCATGCCGTGGGTAACGCCCTGGCAACGCGACGCGAGAATGCTCGGGTGGTCTATCTGCATTCCGAGCGTTTCGTGGCTGACATGGTCAAGGCGCTGCAGCTCAACGCCATCAACGATTTCAAGCGCTTTTATCGTAGTGTCGACGCCCTGCTGATCGATGATATCCAGTTCTTTGCCGGCAAGGAGCGCTCCCAGGAAGAGTTCTTCCACACCTTCAATGCGTTGCTTGAGGGTGGTCAGCAGATGATCCTGACATCTGATCGCTATCCCAAGGAAATCAGTGGGGTAGAGGAGCGCCTGAAGTCGCGTTTCGGGTGGGGGCTGACGGTGGCCATCGAGCCGCCCGAACTGGAGACCCGTGTCGCAATCCTGATGAAGAAGGCCGACCAGGCCAAGGTCGACCTGCCCCACGACGCCGCCTTCTTCATTGCTCAGAAGATTCGCTCCAACGTGCGTGAGCTGGAGGGTGCCCTGAAAAAGGTGATCGCCGACTCTCACTTCATGGGGAAGACAATCACCCAGGACTTCATCCGTGAATCCCTCAAGGATCTGCTGGCGCTTCAGGACAAGCAGGTCGGCGTGGACAACATTCAGCGCACCGTGGCCGAGTATTATAAGATAAAGCTTGCCGACCTGCTCTCCAAGCGTCGTTCGCGCTCGGTGGCACGACCTCGGCAGGTCGCCATGGCCCTTGCCAAGGAGCTGACCAATCATAGCCTGCCCGAGATTGGCGATGCCTTCGGTGGTCGGGATCACACCACGGTGCTGCATGCTTGCCGCAAGGTGAAAGCGTTGCAAGAGGAGAGCGCGGACATCCGCGAGGACTACAAGAATCTGCTACGGCTGTTGACCAGCTGAACGGAACACCAGCGGTCGGGTCGCCGGCCTCAATCCCTCCAGGACAAGTAGTGGAGCCGACATGAAATTTTCCATCTCCCGAGAAGCGCTGCTGCGCCCGCTGACGCTGGTTGCCGGCGTGGTGGAGCGACGCCAGACCCTGCCGGTACTCTCCAACGTGCTGATTCAGGTCGACCAGGATCAGGTCTCGCTGACCGGCACCGATCTCGAGGTCGAACTGATTGGGCGTACCGCCGCCAGCCTGGTAGATGAACCCGGGTCGGCTACCGTACCGGCTCGCAAGCTCATGGATATCTGCAAGTCCCTGCCGGATCAGGCCGATATACAGCTCTCCCTCGAGGAGGGCAAAGCGGTACTGCGCAGCGGTCGCTCTCGCTTCACCCTCTCGACCCTGCCGGTGGCCGAGTTTCCTAACATCGAGGATGACCCGGGTAAGGTTGAGCTCAATCTGCCGCGGGGCACCTTGAAGCATTTGATCGATGCCACCTCCTTCGCCATGGCACAGCAGGACGTCCGCTACTATCTCAACGGCATGTTGCTGGAGCTGGGCAACAACCTGGTGCGCACCGTGGCCACCGATGGCCATCGCCTGGCCGTCTGTTCGCGTCCTGCCGAGATCCAGGTGGAGCCGCCTCAGAAGCTGATCGTGCCGCGTAAGGGCATCCTGGAATTGGTGCGCCTGCTCGACGACGGTGAGGAGCTAGTCAGCCTGACCCTTGGTGCCAGCCATATGCGGGCCCATACCGGCGACTTCACCTTCACCTCCAAGCTGGTCGACGGCAAGTTTCCCGACTACGAACGAGTCGTGCCGCGCGGTGGCGACAAGGTCTTCATCGCCGAGCGTGCCGAGCTGCGCCAGGTGCTATCGCGCACGGCGATCCTCTCCAACGAGAAGTACCGTGGCGTGCGCCTCAATCTCGAGGAGGGCAATCTGCGGGTGATGGCCAACAATCCCGAACAGGAAGAGGCCGAGGAGAACGTCGCAATCGAGTACAGCGGGCCGGCGATGGAGATCGGCTTCAATGTCGGTTATCTGGTCGACGTGCTCAGCGTGCTGGAGGTGGACCGGGTGCAGATGACCCTGGCTGATCCCAACAGCAGTGCATTGATGGAAGAGCCGGGCGGCGGTGACGCCATGTACGTCGTCATGCCGATGCGCCTCTGAGACGTCCTTTCCTGGTGCCCCGTGCAGGTACCATCGTCACCACGGCCGATTGTAGCTGATGCCTCTCGAACGTCTCGTCTTCCACGGTCTGCGCAACTTGCAGGCCGTGGACCTGATGCCCAGCCCCCACATTAACCTCTTTACCGGCGCCAACGGTAGCGGCAAGTCCAGCCTGCTGGAGGGTATTCATATCCTCGGCATGGGGCGCTCCTTTCGCGCCCGGCAGCTGCGTCAAGCCATCAGCCACGATGCCGACGCTGTGACGCTGCATGGTCGCCTGGCCGGTGATCCGCCGATGACCATCGGTATCCGTCGGCATCGCGAGGGCGGAGAGCTCGAGATGCGCCTTGCCGGCGAGCGTCTCGAGCGCGTCTCGCGTCTGGTGGAGACTCTGCCGCTGCAATTGATCAACCCCGATGCCTTTCGCCTTCTGGAGGGGCCGCCGGTGGGGCGGCGCGAGTTTCTCGACTGGGGTGTGTTTCACGTGAAACACGACTTTCTCGATGTGTGGCGGCGTTTTCGACGCGCGTTGAAACATCGGAATGCGCTACTCAGGCATGGTAGAATGTCGGATGCTTCCCTGGATGCCTGGGAACAGGAACTGGTGCACTGGAGCAATCGACTGGATGACATGCGTCGCCGATGGGTCGAGATGTTCATGCCGGTGTTCGAAGACACTCTGGTTGAGCTGATCACCTTGCCCGGGTTGGCGCTGCGCTATGCGCGCGGTTGGGATCGCAAACGCGAGTTGGAGGATATCCTGCGTCAAGGGCGCGTCAGCGACCATCAGATGGGGTTTACCCAGCAGGGACCTCAGCGGGCGGAGTTGGGCATTCGACTCGGCAAGCGTCCGGCCGTGGAAGTGCTCTCGCGGGGGCAGCAGAAGCTGGTGGTGAGTGCCCTGAAGCTGGCCCAGGGGCGCCTTCTCGAGCAGGTCACCGGCCGCACCTGCATCTACCTGATCGACGACCTGCCTGCCGAGCTGGACCTTGCCCATCGCCAAGTATTCTGCGCCTGGCTGGAGCGCATGCATTGCCAGGTGTTCATCACCAGCGTCGATCCCGATGCCCTAGCAGGTCTTTGGCAGCCGGACACCCGGGTAGCGATGTTCCACGTGAAACATTCCGAAACGGGGCAGGGAAAGTTGCTGCCAATAGACAGACAGACGTCATGATGGAGTAGTCAATGAGCGAACAGGCTTACGACTCATCGAGCATCAAGGTCCTCAAGGGGCTGGATGCCGTACGCAAGCGGCCGGGCATGTATATCGGCGATACCGACGACGGCACGGGCCTGCACCATATGGTATTCGAGCTGGTGGACAACTCCATCGATGAGGCGTTGGCCGGACACTGCAGCGAGATCCGGGTGATCATCCACCCTGATGAGTCGGTGACCGTCACCGACAACGGTCGCGGTGTACCCACCGATCTCCACGAGGGGGAGGGTGTGTCCGCGGCCGAGGTGATCATGACGGTATTGCATGCCGGGGGCAAGTTCGACGACAACTCCTACAAGGTGTCCGGTGGCCTTCATGGCGTCGGGGTCTCCGTCGTCAACGCCCTGTCCGAGGAGCTAAAGCTGACCATCTGGCGAGCGGGTCAGGTGCATGAGCAGGTTTACCACCATGGAGTTCCCGATGCCCCACTGAAGGTGGTGGGACAGACGGACAAGAGCGGGACTCGTGTGCATTTCAGACCATCGAGCGAGACCTTCCATAACATAGAGTTTCACTACGATATCCTGGCCAAGCGGCTCCGGGAGCTCTCCTTCCTCAACTCCGGTGTGGCCATCCGACTGATGGACGAACGCAGCGGGAAGGAAGAGCTGTTCCACTACGAAGGTGGCCTCAAGGCTTTCGTCAACTACCTGAACACCAACAAGACGGTGCTCAATCCGGTATTTCACTTCAATGCCGAACGCGAGGATGGCGTCGGGGTAGAAGTGGCCATGCAGTGGAATGACACCTTCTCCGAAAACATCTTCTGTTATACCAACAATATCCCCCAGCGCGATGGTGGCACTCACCTGGCCGGCTTTCGCGCAGCGCTGACCCGCTCGCTGAACCACTATATCGAGGCTGAAGGGCTGCTCAAGAAGGCCAAGGTCAATACCGCCGGTGACGATGCCCGCGAGGGACTGACCGCGATCATCTCGGTGAAGGTGCCAGACCCGAAGTTCTCTGCTCAGACGAAGGACAAGCTGGTCTCCTCGGAGGTCAAGACCGCGGTGGAGCAGGAAATGGGGAAGCACTTTTCGGAATACCTGATCGAGAAGCCCAATGAAGCCAAGGCCATCGTCAATAAGATGCTGGATGCGGCCCGGGCGCGCGAGGCGGCGCGTAAGGCGCGTGACATGACCCGCCGCAAGGGGGCTCTGGATATCGCCGGCCTGCCCGGCAAGCTAGCCGACTGCCAGGAGAAGGACCCCAGCCTCTCTGAGCTCTTCCTCGTCGAGGGTGATTCGGCCGGCGGCAGTGCCAAGCAGGGACGGGATCGACGCACGCAGGCGATCCTGCCACTCAAGGGCAAGATCCTCAATGTCGAGAAGGCACGCTTCGACAAGATGCTCTCCTCGGCCGAGGTTGGCACGCTGATCACCGCCCTGGGCTGTGGTATCGGCCGCGAGGAGTTCGATCCCGACAAGCTGCGCTATCACTCCATCATCATCATGACCGATGCCGATGTCGATGGGTCGCATATCCGTACCCTGTTGCTGACCTTCTTCTTCCGCCAGATGTCGCAGCTGATCGAGCGTGGCCATGTATTTATCGCCCAGCCGCCGCTCTACAAGATCAAGCGTGGCAAGCAGGAGCTCTATCTCAAGGATGAACAGGCGATGATCGACTACCTGACGACGACGGCACTCGATGGGGCTCGATTGCATGTCAATGCCGATGCCCCCGGCATCGGCGGTGCCCAGCTGGAAGCCCTGGTCAACCAGTATCGCGATGTGATGAAGCGCATCGACCGCCTGTCGCGTGTCTATCCCGATGTGGTGCTACGCAAGATCGTCCATGCGGCGCATCTCGATGGCGAGCAGAGCCTGCGCGATCGGGTCACCATGCAGAACTGGATCGAGTACCTGCAGGACGAGATGGATGCGCTGGTCTCCTATGAGGGCGGGCCACGTTATACCTTCCGCCTCGAGGAGGACGGCGAGCGCGGCGTCTATCTGCCGGCGGTGACGCTGACCGCCCATGGCGTGACTACCGACTATGTCTGGGGCATCGAGTTCTTCACCAGTGCCGACTATCGCGCCATGGCAGGCCTTGGCGAAACACTGGACGGTTTGCTGGAGGAGGGCAGCTACGTAGCGCGCGGTGAACGACAGAAACCGGTTGCGAACTTTTACGATGCCCTGGAGTGGTTGATGGCTGAGGCCCAGCGTGGTCTGTCCATCCAGCGCTACAAGGGGCTGGGGGAAATGAATCCCGACCAGCTCTGGGAGACAACCATGGACCCGGAGACCCGTCGCATGCTGCGTGTCTCCATCGAGGATGCGGTTGCTGCCGACATGATGTTTAATACGCTGATGGGTGATGAGGTCGAACCCCGGCGCGATTTCATCGAACGCTATGCGCTAGTAGCTAATCTGGATATCTAGATTTGCGATGTTCCACGTGAAACATTACTCCGCCTGAGTGCAACACAACGACAAGGCCGGCCATGGTGGCTGGCCTTGTTGCATGTGCGCCAGGCATGGCGCGCAGCGCCTGACTGGCGCTGTTTCCAAGGGTGGTGCCTTGGAATGACTTGGGGGTGAAAGTCCCCTGCACGCCCGGTAAGGGGAAGTGCTAGCCGA
>NZ_SNWH01000012.1 GCF_004361885.1 Halomonas ventosae | reverse complement strand
AGTGGGTGTTGCGTTTCTGATTCGACATCATCGATCCCTTCGAAATCGGCCAGGCGATAGCTTAAACCAGTGTCTGGATTTCAGGGTCCACTATACGGTGGCGGTATCAATCCAAGCGCTGAAATCGCCAATCCGATAGCCAAGCCCGGTGAAGGACTGAATGGGTCTTCCGTGGTCGGTATGCCGCAAGTCGGCCTATGGTACGTGAATCTTTCTGACTCCGACCTTACCTGGACCGCCGAATCGGCTCAAATGTCTTTCTTCAACCGCTTTGAGGTGGGGCTCAGCCATAGTGATGTGGATGCCAGCAAGGCGACCGGAGAGGGTTCAGTCAATTTCAACACGATCACTGCCAAATTGCAGGTAATTCAGCCCGGGCAGTTTGGCGCATTGACTCCGGCTTTTGCAGTGGGCTACATGCACAAGGACACCGATAATGCCACAAAGATCCCGGATGCTGTCCCTGGTCTTGGCGGTTCGCGGCTCTACCCGGATGATAGTGGTGATGATTACTATGTTGCACTTACTGAAACCTTCTACGATAACGTGGGCCTACCATTGCCGGTTACCCTCAATGTCGGCATGCGTTGGACGAAGGGCTATCTCATGGGTGTCGACGGTTTCGGCAATGATTGGGATAACCCCTATTTCGCGTCCCTCGCCATAGGTCTGCCTACCCCAAAATTCGTGCCAGGGCATATGGCTTTGGGTGCTGAATACGCAGATTCCAGCGATGTGGGCGAGGATCGTCTCGGACGGGAGATGAAAACTTCACGAATGTACGATATTGCCTTGGCCTGGTTGCCGACACCCAAACTCACTTTGCAAGCCATCTATCTCAATAACGGGTCGGACAATATCTACGACGGATTGGAGGCCGGGCAAAACCCCATCAAACTGGGAGATGGTTTTGTGTTGTCCACCCAGTATCATTTCTGATCCAATAGGAGCGGGTAGCTACGGCTGATGGGCAGCACCTCGTGGTGTTTCTTCAGGTAAATGCCGGCAGTCTCGTTTTTGCCGCGGATGGCATGGTGCGTGCCCGTGCTCGTGTTCTTGACGTTACCGAGCAGAGTGTTGACCCAGTTGAACTTGGGGTGCGCCACACTGGCACGCCCACCCAGGTGATATGCCGCTCATGAACGTAGGCGGGCATATCGAAGGCCCGGAAGCATCCGAGGCCGAGAACTGATCGGACTGGCCATCCATCGGTAATAACCGTACACCTTAGATCGGTATAAGGCGGACAGTTCTAATCGGGGTTGACAACAGCGCCCAGTCCACGGGTTTACGGGAAAATAGATCGATAACCTCTGCCAGGTAAGCCCAGCCTGTCCCTGCCCAGATGTAGATAATATCGCCAGTCCAGACCCGATTGGGTGCCTTTACATCGGACTTGCGATCAAGAAGGTTCGGGATATCCAGATGCGACTGACCCGCCTTCTTGTAGGCGTGGACGGGCGGCACGGCACCGGCTCAGTGGCATTCCAGCCTGCGTCACCATCTTGGCAATACTGCGAGCTCCGGCAGAACCGTTACTGGCGGCATGCACCTCGACAACTTGATCCAGCAGCTTCTACTCTGTCTCACAGGGCCTTCTGTCCCGATCACGCCAAGCCCGGTCGCTACTGCGATTCACCCCAAACACCTCACACAGATGCTGCACCGCATAGCTCTCTTCAAGTCGCTCTATTATCTAGAATTGTTCAGGGGCCCGACATTAAGATAGCGGTAGCTTTTTTAATATTTCCTTCTCTTCCTCCACCCGTCGCAGCCTGCGCTTCAGTTCCTGAATCTCACGCTGTTCCGGGCTCAGCGCCTCACCTTTTTGTGATGTCTTGCCTTTGTGGTGTCTTGCCTGACCGCTCGGCTCGAAGCCTGCGCACCCAATATTCCTTCGTTGACTTGCCAACCCCCATGGCATCGCAGGCCGCTGTTACTGTGTAGCCTTGGTCAACCACAAGCTGGGCTGCCTCCAGGCGGAATTCCGAGCTGAAGTTTCTCTTCTTCGTCATCGTATCCACCTAACTTGCTCTGTGAGTGATCATACACTCAAAATCAGGTGGCCAGATTCACTATTCCACTACAGTTTCCGCCGAGGCCGACGTTGAGGCCGCCCGTCCAACTCTGGCTGTGCACCCAGCCCACCGATATGCGACGCTCCTATGACGGCCTGGCGGCCATGGTAAGGCGACAGCTGGGACAGAACCCGCTGAGTGGTTATGGTTTTCTCTTCATCAACTGACGGCGCACCCAGCTCAAGTGTTTGTACTTCCAGGCAGGTGGCTACTGCGTGTGGAGCAAGCGTCTGGAGCGCGGCCAGTTTGCCGCGTTTTCCCCGCACGCGGGCCAGGCCATTTCCCTCAGTCATGCCGAGTTCGAGGCCTTGATCGAAGGACTGGATCTGGTGGTCACGAAACGCCGCAAACATTGGCATCCCAAGGTGTCATCGGCCTGACGATGAGGTAAAATATCAGCCTGATTCATCAGGAAATATCGCCTCATGACGGCGCTGTCTCTGGAACACAAATATCAACAATCCCTGGTCGATATGGCGGCGCTCAGGGCAGAGAATGCGTCACTCCAGCGACAGCTCGACGGGTTCAAGCGGCTGCTGTTCGGCCGCACGTCCGAACGGTTGCTGGAGATCGACCCGGCGATTCAGCAGAGCCTGCTCAACAGCAGGGAAGACCTGCCGGTAGCGCCGCCTCCCGAGCTCGATCAAGAGCCCCCACCCGACAAGACACCGCGGCGCAAGGCACGCCAGAATGCCGTCAACGATACCGGTCTGCGCTTCGATGACACGGTGCTGGTCAAGGTCATCGAGGTGGCGCCGGACCTGCCTGATGGCGTCTCAATGGACGACGGCGAGGTGATCACCACGCGCAGTACCTTTCGCCTGGCCCAACGCCGGGCCAGCTTCTGGAGTACCGCTGCCCGGTGATCAAGGTCAGTAAGGAGGCCGCTCCCCAGGCCACCTCGGCGCCGCCCACGCTGTTCGATGGCTCGCTGGCCGATGTCAGCTTCATCGCCGGCATGCTGGTCGACACGTTCTGCTGCCACCTGCCGCTCTATCGCCAGCACCAACGCCTGCTGCAGGCCGGTATCCCGCTCAGCCGGACTACGCTGACCCAGCAGGTCGCCCGCGCCGCGGCGCTGCTCTCACCGATCCATCTCGCCCAGCTCGACCACGTGCTGGAAAGCCAGGTCTGGCCATGGACGAGACGCCGATCAAGGCCGGCCGCAAGGCCAAGGGCAAGATGAAGGAGGCGTGGTTCTGGCCGCTGTACGGCGACCACGACGAGATCAGCTTCACCTTCTCCCCGTCGCGGGCCAAGGCACATATCGACAAGGTGCTGGGCGAGCACTTCGAGGGCGTGCTGCTGACCGACGGCAACGCCTCCTACGCCCGCTATGTCGAGAAAAAGCCAGGCATCACCCATGCGGAATGCTGGGCGCACACGCGCCGACACTTCGAGAAGGCCCGAGAGAGCGACCCGGCAGCCGATGAAGCCCTGCTGCACATCGCCGGCATCTATGCGATGGAAACCTGGATCCGCGAAAAAGGCCGCGAAGGGCCCGACAAGCGGCAGGCGCGTACCGACTACAGCGAACCGCGGGTCAAAGCCTTCTGGCAATGGTGCGATCACCAGATCAACCGCGGGGACATGGAACCTGGCCACCCCCTGCGCAAAGCCGTCGAGTACGCGCTGAAGCGGCAACGCAGCCTGGATGTGTTCCTGTCCGACCCCGACGTGCCGATCGACACCAACCACTTGGAGCGTGGCCTGCGCTGCATTCCCATGGGTAAAAAAACTGGATGTTCTGCTGGAGCGATGTCGGCGCCGAGCATGTCGGTATCCTGCAGAGCCTGCTGACCACCTGCCGCCTGCAGGGGGTGGATCCCTACACCTATAATGGCAGCCAGGTTGTCGGCGGAGTGGCCTATCTCGATTCAATTTCGAGAGGCAGGAGGCCGAAGCCTACCCCACCGGTGTCTCCCCGCTTCTCAGCTACGATAGCGGGGGCTCGCGGGAGGGGGCTAGTCGGCTGCAGTGCCAGGTTTTGCCGCAAAGACACAGCTCAACGAGCGTTTCGACCTGTCCCCGGCGCCCCTTGTCAGGGCCAACGGCGATAGCCCCGCCGTCGGCATGGGGGTGGATGCGGCAGGGCGGCACTTTCGCTACAATAGACGCCTTTTCCGTGCCGTCGGGGCCCGCGCGTCGAGCCTGTGCCCCAGCGGCCATCGTTGTATCGCAGACTCGGATGAGCCCCATGCTGGAAACCAACCCGCTTCACCACCTGATCAAGGACCTGTCCGAGCGGACAGACGTCCTGAGGGGGTATCTTTGACTATGCCGAGAAGAAGGATCGGCTAGAGGAAGTCACCCGCGAGCTCGAGGATCCCGACGTCTGGAGCGACCCGGAGCATGCCCAGAAGCTCGGCAAGGAGCGCGCGACGCTGGAGGCCATCGTGGCCACCATCGACGAACTCGACCAGGGGCTGGGCGACAGCCGCGACCTGCTCGAACTCGCCGAGATGGAGGAGGACGCGGGCACCGTCGCCGAGGTCCAGAAGGAACTCGAGAGCATGCAGGCAAGCCTCGAGACACTCGAATTCCGGCGCATGTTCTCAGGCCCGATGGACCAGAATAACGCCTATCTCGACATCCAGGCCGGTTCCGGCGGCACCGAGGCCCAGGACTGGGCCAACATGCTGTTGCGCATGTACTTGCGCTGGGCCGAGCACCACGGTTTCAAGGCCGAGATCATCGAGGTCTCCGCCGGCGAGGTGGCGGGCATCAAGTCGGCTACCGTGCATATCCAGGGAGAGTACGCCTTCGGCTGGCTGCGCACTGAAACCGGCGTGCATCGTCTGGTCCGCAAGAGCCCCTTCGACTCCGGCGGTCGCCGGCATACTTCGTTCGCCTCGGTATTCCTGTCGCCGGAGGTGGATGACAGCTTCGAGGTCGAAATCAATCCTGCGGACCTGCGCACCGATACCTACCGCTCCAGCGGGGCTGGCGGGCAGCACGTCAACACCACCGACTCGGCGGTGCGCATCACTCACGAGCCCACCGGCATCGTGGTGGCCTGCCAGAGCCAGCGTAGCCAGCACGCCAACCGCGACTTCGCCATGAAGCAGCTCAAGGCGAAGCTGTGGGAACACGAGATGCACAAGCGCAACGCCGCCAAGCAGGAAGCCGAGGACGCCAAGGCTGATATCGGCTGGGGCAGCCAGATCCGCTCTTATGTGCTGGATGATCAGCGCATCAAGGACCTGCGCACCGGTGTGCAGTCAAGCAACTGCGAGAAGGTGCTGGATGGGGATATCGATCAGTTCATCGAGGCCAGCCTCAAGCAGGGGCTGTAGCCCCGAACTTCGAGCCACGGGCGCGAGGGATTATCAGCCCGCTCGTGGCTCGCAGCCCATAGCCCACTCTTTCTTTACCAGGTAGCGAAATGGCGAACCAAAGCTCTTCTCCGGATAGCCCATCACAGAACAGCCCGCAGAACGACGAAAACCGCCTGATCGCCGAGCGCCGGGCCAAGCTGGCCGAGCGGCGCGAGCAGGCGGCCGCGCGGGGCGCGAGTGCCTTTCCCAACGACTTTCGCCGCGACAGCCTGGCGGCTGAATTGAGCGACGAGCTGGGCGAGCGTGACAAGGCCGACCTGGAGGCCTTAAACCGCCGCGCCGCCGTGTCAGGGCGGATCATGCGCAAGCGCGGCCCCTTCATCGTCATCCAGGACCCCTCCGGGACGATCCAGCTCTATGTCGACAAGAAGGGATTGCCAGCCGCGGTGCTGGAGGACGTCAAGGGCTGGGACATCGGCGATATCGTGGCGGCACGTGGCCCGGTACACAAGTCGGGCAAGGGCGATCTTTACGTGATGATGGAGGAAGCCAGGCTGCTGACCAAGAGCCTGCGCCCGCTGCCCGACAAGTTCCATGGCCTCACCGACATGGAGGCACGCTATCGCCAGCGCTACGTCGACCTGATCATGAACCCCGATTCGCGCAGGGTGTTCGAGACCCGCGCCGGGGTGATCAGCGCCATGCGGCGATTCTTCGAGGATCGCGGCTTCATGGAGGTGGAGACCCCCATGCTGCAGCCAATTCCCGGCGGTGCCACGGCGCGTCCCTTCGTCACCCACCACAATGCGCTGGATATCGACATGTACCTGCGCATCGCCCCCGAGCTCTACCTCAAGCGCCTGGTGGTGGGCGGCTTCGAGCGGGTCTTCGAGATCAACCGCAACTTCCGCAATGAGGGCCTCTCCACCCGCCACAATCCCGAGTTCACCATGATCGAGTTCTATCAGGCCTATGCCAATCACAACGATCTGATGGACCTTACCGAGGAGATGTTGCGTAGCGTGACCCACAAGGTGCTGGGCACTACCAGAGTGGTGAATACCGTGTGCAACGGCGAGGGCGAGGTACTTGAGAGCTTCGAGTACGACTTCGGCCGCCCGCTGCGGCGTATCACGGTGTTCGATGCCATCCTCGAGTTCAATCCGGAGATCCATGCCGAGGCCCTGGCGGACGAGGCCGCCGCGCGCCAGATCGCCGAGCGCCTGGACATCGAGGTCAAGGATGGCTGGGGGCTGGGCAAGGTGCAGGTCGAGATCTTCGAAAAGACCGTGGAGCATCGCCTCGAGCAGCCCACCTTCATCACCGAGTACCCCACCGAGGTGAGCCCGCTGGCGCGGCGCAAGGATGCCAACCCCTTCGTCACCGAGCGCTTCGAGTTCTTCGTCGGTGGCCGCGAGATCGCCAACGGCTTCTCGGAGCTCAACGATGCCGAGGACCAGGCCGCGCGTTTCCGCGCCCAGGCCGCGGAGAAGGACGCCGGTGACCTGGAGGCGATGTACTACGACGCCGACTATGTGCGGGCCTTGGAGGTCGGCCTGCCGCCCACCGCCGGCGAGGGCATCGGTATCGACCGGCTGGTGATGCTGCTTACCGACAGCGCCTCGATCCGCGACGTGCTGCTCTTCCCGGCGATGCGCCCCCAGGCGGAGTGATCGGGACGGGCGGCCACGGCGAGGTCGGAAGTGTTGGTAAGGGGCGCCGCGAGCGCCCATAATGGTCAGCGTTTCGATGTCGAGGAGACCGCGATGAAACTGCTCAACCGCTCCGCCCTGAGCGTCAGGCCGACCCGGCACTTCGTGGACTGGATCAACGCGCTCGAACCCACGATGGAGGGCGATGACCTGACCCTGGCCGACGTCGAACGCGAAAGCACCGTCTACTTGATCCCCGAGATGGACGCGCCCGAGGCCCTGGCGGCTTTCGTGCGCGAGCGCTACCTCGAGATCCTCAAGACCGAGCTGCGCGCCTGGGAAGAGGACGAGCGCCAGTGGCCCGAGCCCCTGGATTGGGCGCTCTTCCAGCGCTTTTTGCAGGTCGAGCACAGCTACCTGGCGATCGACCTCGACGACGAAACAGCACTGGAGATCTCCGAGGTGGATGACGCTCTGCTGCTGGAGACGGATCAGGACTGATCTGATCTTTTGGCCCCCAGGGATCCTCGCAAACCGGCTTCGGCCGGTTTGCTCTTTGCGCTCCCTGTATAGTGGAAGGAAATGGGATGAATCGACTCTTCGATTCGCGGCCCGGTGACGATGGCCTGCCGGGTCCCGAGCGGCGCCTGGCCGTTCTTGCACTGATCCTCGGTACCCTGATGGCGGTGGTCGACACCACCATGGTCAATATCGCGCTGCCCTCCATGGCGGCCGACCTCGGGGTATCCGCCTCTCGGGTGGTGTGGGTGACCAACCTCTTCCAGGTCGTCTGTGCCGCCTTCCTGCTGGTCTTTGCCGCCTTGAGCGAACTGGTCAGCCGCCGTCGGCTCTATACCGCCGGTGTGGCATTGTTTACCCTGGCGGCCCTGGGCAGTGCCTTGGCTCCCAACCTGGAGACCCTGCTGCTGTTCCGGGCCCTGCAGGGCCTTGGCGCGGCAGCGACACTGTCCATCGGTCCTTCGCTCTACCGCTCGATCTTTCCCTCGCGCTTGCTGGGCAGCGCCCTGGGGCTCTCCGCCTTGGTGGTGGCGGGTGGCTACGCCGCGGGTCCGACCATTGGCGGTCTGGTGCTCTCCGTGGCCAACTGGCCCTGGCTATTCGCCCTGCATGTGCCGCTGGGGCTGTGCGCCGCCTGGCTGGCCTGGCGAATGCTACCCCGGGAGGCGTGGCGCCGTGAGGGCTTCGACTGGCGCGGAGCGCTGTATTCGGTGGCCATGCTGGCCGGACTCTTCCTCGGTCTCGACGGTGCCGGCCATGGCGCACCGCCCTGGCAGGTGCTCGCCTGGCTGGGCCTGAGCCTGCTCAGTGCCTTGCTTTTCCTGCATCAACAGCGCCGGGCCCGCCACCCGCTGCTGCCGCTCGCGCTATTTGCCGAGCGACGCTTCTCGCTGGCGGTCTCGGCCTCGGGGCTGGCCTTCGTCGGTCAGGGCCTGGCCTTCGTGGCGCTCTCCTTTCTCTATCAGCAGGAGATGGGCTTCACCCCGCTGGAGACCGCCTGGATGTTCACCCCCTGGCCGCTGGCGATCATGCTGGTGGGACCCGTGGCCGGGCAGCTGGCCGACCGGGTCAATCCCAGCCTGCTCTCCAGCACCGGCCTGGTGCTGCTGCTACTGGGCCTTATGGCCCTGGCCGGGCTCGATGCCGGGGCCGGCGTGGTGGATAGCCTGTGGCGTACGGCGCTGTGCGGGCTGGGTTTCGGGCTCTTCCAGCCGCCCAACAACCGCGAGATGATGGCCAGCGTGCCCCACGAGCAAAGCTCCCGGGCCTCGGGCGTGATGAGCACCACCCGCACGGTGGGACAGTCGCTGGGCGTTGCCCTGGTAGGGGCCTTTCTGGCCGCCGGGGCGCCGGTTCAGGCGACCCTCTGGGCTGGGGCGGGGGCCTGCGTGCTGTCGCTCGTGGCGAGCCTGGGACGGGTCTCGCCGGCCGGGCAGGCCCAGCGCAAGGCACGCCGTCGCGCACCCCCGCAGGCGTCGTCGGACCCGGACTGAAGGCGTACAATGGCGGGGTCACTCACTCTGTATCGGGATCCCACATGAGCACCCAGGCCACCATCGAAGACAAGCTCAGGGCCCTCGAGCCCGATTTCCTGGCGGTAGAGAACGAGAGCCATCGGCACAACGTGCCCGCGAATTCCGAGACCCACTTCAAGGTTACCCTGGTCTCTTCGCGTTTTGCGGGGCTGATGCCGGTCAAGCGGCACCAGCAGATTTATGCGCTGCTCGCCGATGAGCTCGCCGGCTCCGTCCACGCCCTGGCGCTGCACCTCTTTACCCCCGAGGAGTGGGAGGCCAGTGGGCGCTCTCGCCCCGACTCTCCCGACTGCCGGGGTGGCGGCGCGTCGTGACCGCAGAGCCGCAGCGCCTGCAGTATCTGGAGGCCATGGGCCTGACGGCCTGGGCTGCCCGTTATCGCTTGCCCAATGCACGTCCCACGCCGGCCTGCGAGTGGCAGGACGCCACGCCCCAGGCAGAAACGCGCCCCCCCGGGGCGCGTCTGCATGCATTGCTCGACGAGGCTGCGCAGGCACAGGCCGCCATCCCGCGCCCGGCCCCCGCCGAGCCGGAAGCGCGCCATCGGCCCGCGGCGGGCAAGGCCCGTGCGCTGCTCGGCGAGCTGGTGCCCCCCGGCGAGCAGGATGATGCCACGCCCGAGGTGCAGCGTTCGGCCGCCGTGCGTCACCGCGGGGAGGCGCTGCATTTCACCCTGCAGGTGGCCTGCCTGGATGGTCGCTGGCTGGTGCTGCTGCCTGGCGAAGCGCCGCCCGGTAACGTGGAGCTGCGCCTGCTGAACCACCTGCTGCAGGCCGCCGGCGTGGTGCCCGAGCAGAGGCCAGCCTTCGAAGCCTTCCGCTGGCCCCAGGTGGAAGGCCTGCCGGTGGAATCGCCGCTGGAGGAGGCTCGCGAGGGTCTTCAGGCCTTCCTCGCCGGCCGGCAGCGCCGCGGCTGGGTGCCGGAGCGGTTACTGGTGTTTGGGGAGGACGCGACCCTCGACGAGGTGCTGTCTCTCGCCGACGGTCACTGTTCGTTGCTCGCGCTACCGGCCTGGCAGGGGCCTGCGCTTGGCGAGCTGGCCGGTAGTGCCGAGGCCAAGCGGGCGCTCTGGCCACGGATGGCCGGCTGGCGCGATGCCTGGCAGGCGGGTCGTGAGGCCGTCTGAGGCGGTGCGACGGCTGGGGCCGGCCGATCTGACGAGGCTCGCAGCACTGGAGCAGGCCGCCGGTCCCGATCCCTGGACCCCGGACCAGCTGCTGGCGGCGCTGGCCGACTCCGACACCCGAGTATTCGGCATCGCGGGCGAGGCAGGCCTGCTTGGCCATGCGGTGGTGGTACGGCTGCCCTTCGAGGCCGAGCTGCAGGCGCTGCTGGTAGCCCGGGAGGCGCGTCGTCAGGGCGTGGCGCTACGCCTGCTGGCGGCGGTGATAGAGCAGGCGCGTGGCTGGCACAGCGAGCGAGTTCTGCTGGAGGTCAGGGCGGGCAATGCGGCGGCGCTTGCCCTGTATCGGCGTGCGGCGTTCTGCGAGGATGGCCGCCGTCGAGGGTACTACCCGGCGCACCAGGGGGGGCGGCGGGAAGATGCCGTATTGATGTCGCTCCCGCTGGCCTGAGGCTGCCTCAGCTGCTGGTGGTCGTCTCGACCTCGTCGAACTTCCCCAGCAAGGCCGAGAGACGACGCTCCCACTCCGCGCGCTCCTGCTTCAGGCGGGCGTTTTCCTCGCGCAGCTCCTCGGTTTCCATCTTCATCAATTCCAGGGCCTCCACGGCACTGGTGACCTTCTGCTCGAGCTGGTTGAAGAGTTCGTTACTCATCCTGTTCTCCTGACGACATGCGGCGATGGGGCGTGCCCGATGGATTCCTTCAGCGCGCAGCGTAACGTCCTGCCCGGGGCTCAGCAAGCGTCACTGTCGCTCGATCTCGACCCCGCGGCATGCCGGCGATAAAGCCGCCCGGTGCTGTCGCCGGCACGCACCTCGCGGTGCAGTTGCCAGCTGGCGGGCACCTCGGGGACCAGCGACGACTCGGTCTCCACGTAGACCAGTGCCGCCTCAGTGAGCCAGCCGGCCTCGAGAGCGTGGCAGCAGGCGCCGACGAGTCCGTGGCGAAAGGGAGGGTCGAGGAACACCAGCGAGAAGGGGGTGGGATCGCCGGCGAGGAAGGCCTGGGCCTCGGCGTTGACCAGGCGCGCGCGATCGGTGGCCGCGAGTGCCGCGAGGTTGTCGGCGAGCTGGCGCGCCACTCGGGCGTTGCGCTCGACGAATACCGCCTGTCGTGCGCCTCGCGAAAGGGCCTCCAGGCCCAGCGCCCCGGTACCGGCGAAGAGATCGAGGGCTCGTGCCCCGGGCACGGCGCTGGCGAGCCAGTTGAACAGCGTCTCGCGTACCCGGTCGGGGGTGGGGCGCAAGCCCGGCTGGTCGAGGACCGGCAGCTGACGGCGCCGGAACTCGCCGCCGATCAGGCGCAGCCGGCCGCCGGTCGTGGCAGCGGGTGGCCGGCGGGGTTTTCGCGAGGCAGGGCGGCGGCGTGTCATGGGGCGGATTGTAACCGCCGGCTTGTCCACAGTCATGGTGCGCGATGGTAGGATGAGACGATTCGTTCACCCGCGAGGCGCGATCCCCCCATGTTCGGTATTTTCAAGCGCAAGAAGCAGCAGGATGAGCAGCAGACGACATCGGAACAGGAGGCCGAACGTCGGTCGGATGAGCCAGCGGCCGACGAGCCGGCCCGCGAGTCTGTCATCGAGCCGGTTTCTGAGCCCGTGCCGGCCAGGGCAGCCCTGCAGGAGAAGCCGGTCGCCGAGAAACGGGGCTGGTTCGACCGTATCCGTGCCGGGCTCGGCAAGACGCGCGCCAACCTCACCGACGGTCTGGCCGACCTCTTCATGGGTCGCAAGCAGATCGACGACGACCTCATGGAGGAGCTCGAGACCCAGCTGCTGATGGCGGACGTGGGCATCGAGGCCACCACTGAGATCATCGACCGGCTCACTGAGCGGGTCTCGCGCAAGGAGCTCAAGGACAGCGAAGCCCTCTACCGCGCCCTGCAGGAGGAGCTGGCCGCCATACTGGGGCCGGTGAGCCAGCCGCTGACGCTGCCGCCCAAGGGCGAGGGGCCCTTCGTGATCCTGGTGGTGGGGGTCAACGGGGTAGGCAAGACCACCACCATCGGCAAGCTGACCCAGCGCTTCCAGCGAGAGGGGCGCAGCGTGATGCTGGCCGCCGGCGATACCTTCCGGGCGGCGGCGGTGGAACAGCTCAAGGTGTGGGGCGAGCGCAACGACGTGCCGGTGATCGCCCAGCACACCGGAGCCGACAGCGCCTCGGTGATCTTCGATGCCGTATCAGCCGCCAAGGCACGAGGCGTCGACGTACTGATCGCCGACACCGCCGGGCGATTGCACAACAAGGCCCATCTGATGGAGGAGCTCAAGAAGATGCATCGCGTGATGGGCAAGCTCGACGCTAGCGCACCCCACGAGGTGATGCTGGTGCTCGACGCCGGCACCGGCCAGAACGCCTTGGCCCAGGCCAGCACCTTCAACGAGGCGGTGCCGATCACGGGCGTGACCCTGACCAAGCTCGATGGCACCGCCAAGGGCGGCATCATCTTCGCCCTGGCCAGGCAGCTGGGCACACCGATCCGCTTCATCGGCGTTGGCGAGTCGCTGGATGACCTGCGCCCCTTCGTGGCCGACGAGTTCGTCGATGCCCTGTTCGACCGTGAGCGGGACGACGCCCAGGCATGATCGACTTCGAGCACGTGGGCAAGCGCTACGGCGGGCGCTTCGAGGCGCTCGCCAACCTCGACTTCCGCGTGCGACGTGGCGAGATGGTGTTCCTGACCGGCCACTCGGGGGCCGGCAAGAGTTCGCTGCTGCGGCTGGTTATGCGTCTGGAGCGCCCCAGTCGCGGGCGTATTCTGGTGGCCGGCCATGATATCGATCGCCTGCATGCCACTCAGGTACCCTTCTACCGTCGTCAGATCGGCGTGGTCTTCCAGGATCACCAGTTGCTCTTCGATCGCTCGATCTACCACAACGTGGCGCTGCCATTGGAGATCCAGGGGGTCGAGCACCGCGAGGCGGCGCGCCGGGTGAGGGCGGCGCTGGACAAGGTGGGCCTGCTGTACCGTGAGCGGGCGCTGCCCATCGAGCTCTCCAGCGGCGAGCAGCAGCGCGTGGGCATTGCCCGGGCGGTGGTCAACACCCCCGCGCTATTGCTTGCCGACGAGCCCACCGGCAACCTCGATCCGCAGCTCTCCGCCGATATCATGGCGCTGTTTGAGGACTTCAACCGCATCGGCACCACGGTCATGGTCGCCAGCCACGACCTGGCGCTGATCGCTCGGCTGCGTCACCGTACCCTGCGGCTCCACGAGGGGCGCTTGGTGGCCGACGAGGAGGTGGCATGAGCCGCCAGCCGTCCGCTCCCCGCGGCGCGCACTCACAGCGCCCGACCGGCAGCATGCGCTGGCGGGCCTGGGCTCGACACCACCGTGCCATGGCTCTCGATAGCGCCCGTCGCCTGCTGCGAGCGCCAGTTGGCAGCCTGCTGACCATGCTGGCCATCGCCATCGCCCTGGTGCTGCCCGCCGGGCTTTGGCTGGCCCTGGATAGCGCGCGTCTGCTCGATGCCGAACTGGAGGAGAGCGCGACCCTCACCGCCTATTTGTCTACCGCGATCGGCGAGGACGAGGCCGGCCGCATCGAGCAAGCGCTGGCCACCCAGGCGGGGGTGGCCGACACACGGCTGATCACCGCCGCCGAGGGTATGGCCGAGTTCCAGCAGGCGCTGGGGCTGAGAGATGCCCTGACACGGCTCGAGGGCAACCCCCTGCCGGCCAGCGTGGTGGTGCGCCCTGCGGACCCCGATCCCCAGGCAGTGCGACGGCTCGCCGAGGCTCTTGAGGCCGTTCCTGGCGTCGACGAGGTGCGCCTGGACCTCGCCTGGCTGGAACGCCTGCGCCACCTCGCCGAGCTGGGCCAGCGGGTGACCCTGGCGCTGGGCGTGCTGTTCGGTCTGGGGGTGCTGCTGGTGGTGGGCAACACCGTTCGGCTTGCGGTGGAAAATCGCCGCCAGGAGATCGAGGTGGTGACGCTGATCGGCGCCACCCATGCTTTCGTGCGTCGCCCCTTCCTCTACAGCGGGGCCTGGTTCGGGTTGGGCGGTGGCCTGCTCGCCTGGGGCCTGCTGACACTTGGCAGCGACTGGCTTTCGGCGCCGGTCTCGGCCTTGGCGGCGAGCTATGGTGCCCGCTTTCATCTGTCGCGACTGGGCACTGAAGGGTCTACAATATTGCTTGTCTGTAGTATACTGCTTGGCTGGTTGGGAGCCTGGATCGCCGTGAATCGCCATCTGGCCGAGATACGGCCTCGCTGAGGCCGACGCAGGTCGAAACCAGGGGCTATCGTCCATCAGCCGGAACTTTCGTCGGTCTTCACCGTCATACACAGTAACCAGATACAGCCTTATGGGTTTCGAAGGAGACAACCTGCACATGAGCAACAGTCTTCTGCCGGTAGGTCAACTCTCGCCGGGACATGACCTGAACGGTTACATCCAGGCGGTCAACAGCATTCCCATGCTGACCGTCGACGAGGAGCGCGAGCTGGCCTTTCGCCTGCACGACGAGGGCGACCTGGAGGCGGCACGACGCCTGGTGCTCTCGCATCTGCGCTTCGTCGTCTATATCGCGCGCAGCTACTCCGGCTATGGCCTGCCTCAGGCCGACCTCATCCAGGAAGGCAACGTCGGGCTGATGAAGGCCGTCAAGCGCTTCGACCCCCACCAGGGCGTGCGGCTGGTCTCCTTTGCCGTGCATTGGATCAAGGCCGAAATTCACGAGTTCGTGCTGCGCAACTGGCGCATCGTCAAGATTGCTACCACTAAGGCCCAGCGCAAGCTGTTCTTCAACCTGCGGGGTGCCAAGAAGCGCCTGGCGTGGCTGAGCAGCGACGAGGTCGAGGCCATCGCCAGGGATCTCGACGTCAAGCCCGAGGTGGTGCGCGAGATGGAAGGGCGCCTGTCGGCCCACGACGCCGGCTTCGATGCCTCGCCAGGAGAGGACGATGAGTCCGCCTACCAGGCGCCGGTGTATTTCCTCGATGATGCCAGCGCCGACCCGGCTACCCAACTTGAGGATAGCGACTGGGAGCAGGATGCCACGCACCGCCTGCAGCAAGCCCTCGAGACCCTCGACGAGCGCTCGCGGGACATCCTGCAGCGTCGCTGGCTGGGCGAGGACAAGGCCACGCTGCACGAGCTGGCCGAGGTCTATGGCGTCTCCGCCGAACGCATCCGTCAGCTCGAGAAGAACGCCATGAAGAAGATCCGCCAGCAGATCGGCGACGCCCTGGTGGCGTGATAGCCGCAAGTGAGCCGCAAGTGAGATGCGCCGAGCTAAAACAAAACCCCGCAGGCCTCAGCCTGCGGGGTTTTGTTTTGCAGCGGGTGATTTCACGCTGCAGCTTGCAGCTAGCTATGCCGTCTGCGGGTTCTCCAGCAGCTGCGTCGAGAGCAGCGCCCACTGGTCATCCCAATGCTCGGTGGGGCGGTGGCGGAAGTCGCTGCGCACGTAGCGCGATATCTTCCCTTCAAGATGGGCCAGCAGCAGGCTGGCGGCTGCCGGGACCGGCAGCAAGGTACGACGCCCCTCGCGTAGCTGTGCCTCGCGCAGCACCTGCTTGAGCTGTGTCTCGAGGCGCTCGAAGAGCTGGTGGATGCGCAGGCGCAGCCGAGCCGTCTCGCCGGTCAGGACATCGCCGCCCAGTAGGCGTGATAGGCCCGGGTTCTTCTCGGCGAAGGCCAGCACCAGGGTGAGGATTTGGCCGCAGCGCGGTACTGCCTCCGGTACCTCCTCGAGGATGCGGCCGATGCGTTCGAAGAGGGACGCCTCGATGAATTCGATCAGCCCCTCGAACATCCGTGCCTTGCTGGGGAAATGGCGATAGAGCGCGGCCTCCGAGACGCCGACCTGGCGAGCCAGGGCGGCCACGGTGATGCGCTTGCCGCTGTCCTCCTCCAGCATCAGCGCCAGACCCTGCAGGATCTGCTCGCGGCGGCGTGGGAGTCTGGTTTCCTGCGTCATGGCGTCCTGTTCTTGTCGGTCTGATGGATCGGGCCGGCGGGCTCAGCCGGCATCGGGGCTCTGGGGAAGGTCGGTGATCAGGGTGCCCACCCCGGCGTTGGTGAAGATCTCCAGCAGGGTGGCATGGGGTACCCGGCCATCGATGATGTGGGCGCTCGCGACGCCGCCCTTCACGGCCTCCAGGGCGCAACGGATCTTCGGCAGCATGCCGCCATGGATGGTGCCGTCGGCGATCAGGGCATCCACCTGGCCAGTGGTCAGCCCGGTGAGCACCTTGCCCTCGCCGTTCATCAGGCCGGCGACGTTGGTCAGCAGCATCAGCTTCTCCGCATCCAGGGCCTCGGCCACCTTGCCGGCCACTAGGTCGGCATTGATGTTGTAGCTGTGGCCCTTGGCATCCACGCCGATGGGCGCGATCACCGGGATGAAGTCGCGGGCGGCAAGCATCTCGATGAGTTCGGTGGAGATGTGCTCCACCTCCCCCACGTGGCCGATGTCGATGATCTCCGGCGCGGTCATCTCCGGGCTCTGGTGTTCCACCTTGAGCTGGCGGGCGCGGATCTGCGCGCCGTCCTTGCCGGTCAGGCCGATGGCCTTGCCGCCGGACTGGTTGATCAGGTTGACGATGCCCTTGTTGACCAGGCCGCCCAGCACCATCTCCACCACGTCCATGGTTTCGGCGTCGGTCACCCGCATGCCGTTGACGAACCGCGACTCGATGTTGAGTTTCTTGAGCAGTTCGCCGATCTGCGGCCCTCCGCCATGCACCACCACCGGATTGATGCCGACTTCCTTCATCAGCACCATGTCGCGGGCGAAGGAGTCGATCAGGGTGTCCTCGGTCATGGCGTTGCCGCCGTACTTTACTACCACGGTCTTGCCGGAGAAGCGCTGGATGTAGGGCAGTGCCTCGGAGAGCACCTCCACCACCAGGCGCGGGTCGCGGGTCGGTTCGGTCATCGGTCGGGTTTCCTCTCCTCTCTATGCGCTATGCGCTATGCGGTGAACCGCCCCTTAAAGGGGCAGCTCGAGGTCGGGCGAGACCTGGCTGAGGGCGTCGGCGAAGCGGCCACGGATGCGCGCGAGCGCGGCATCGTCCTTGCCCTCGAAGCGCAGCACCAGCACCGGCGTGGTGTTGGAGGCGCGGCACAGGCCCCAGCCGTCCGGATAGTCGACGCGGATGCCGTCCAGGGTCGTCTTGACGCCTTCCTCGCCGAAGTCGCCCTCCCGCGCCAGCCGGTCGACCAGCGCGAACTTGGTCTCGTCGGTCACCGGGATGTTGATCTCCGGGGTGCCCACGTCCTGGGGGAAGCGAGCGAAGAAGGTGTCGGCATCGTCGGCCTGCCTTGCCAGGATTTCCAGCAGGCGGGCGGCGGCGTAGAGGCCGTCGTCGAAGCCGTACCAGCGTTCCTGGAAGAAGATATGGCCGCTCATCTCGCCGGCCAGCAGGGCGCCGGTCTGCTTCATGCGCGCCTTAATCAGCGAGTGCCCGGTACGCCACATCTCCGGCGTGCCACCGGCGTCCTCGATCACCCGGGTCAGGTTGCCGGTACATTTGACGTCGAAGATCACCTTCGCGGCTGGGTTGCGCGAGAGCATGTCCTTGGCGAAGGCCATCAGTAGATGATCGGGGTAGATTAGCATGCCGCTCGGTGTGATCACGCCGAGGCGGTCGCCGTCGCCGTCGAAGGCCAGGCCGATCTCCGCGCCGCTCGCTTGCACGGTACGGATTAGGTCCTGGAGGTTCTCGGGCTTACCCGGGTCCGGGTGGTGGTTGGGGAAGGTGCCATCGATCTCGGCGAACAGCGGGAGGGTCTCGGCGCCGAGGCGCTCGATCAGCCGCGGGCCCAGCTCACCGGCCACGCCGTTGCCGCAGTCGACGACGGCCTTGATCGGTCGGGCGAGGGTGACGTCGCCGAGAATACGCTCGAGGTAGGTGTCACGCACGTCCTCCTGGCGCACGCTGCCCTCGCCCGCGGTGAGCTTGCCCTCCGTCAGGCGCGTATAGAGCGCGGTGATGGCATCGCCGGAGAGTGTCTCGCCGCCGAGCACGATCTTGAAGCCGTTGTAGTCCGGCGGGTTGTGGCTGCCGGTGACCATCACCCCCGAGGCCGTGCCCTCGAGCACATGGGTGGCGAAGTAGAGCACCGGGGTGGGAACCATGCCGATGTCGACGACGTCGCATCCCGATGACACCAGGCCGCGGGTCAGCGCCGCCAGCAGGCGCGGGCCGGAGAGGCGACCGTCACGGGCGACCACCACGGTGGACTCGCCGCGGGACCGGGCCTCGCTGCCGATGGCGCGGCCGATCTGCTCGACACCGGCCTCGGTCAGGGTGTCGTCGACGATGCCGCGGATGTCGTAGGCGCGGAAGATGGAGGCGGGAACTGCCGGGCTCGCTGCTTGGGTCATGGGGTCCGTCCTGTGTGGGATATCAAGGGCCGATGTCGTCCCTGAGCGTCAGTGACGACCGGAGCTGCCGAAGCCGCCGGTGCCACGCTGGCCTTCTCTCAGGCCATCATCGTCGAAGGCCTCGACGACCTCGAGGTCGGCATGCACCACGGGAACGATCACGTACTGTGCCAGCCTTTCGAAGGGCTCGATGGTGAAGGGCGCCTCGCCCCGGTTCCAGGTGGAAATCATCAGCTCACCCTGGTAGTCGGAATCGATCAGCCCCACCAGGTTGCCCAGCACGATGCCGTGCTTGTGGCCCAGCCCCGAGCGAGGCAGGATCAGGCCGGCGAGGCTCGGGTCGGCGATGTGGATGGCAAGCCCGGTGCGTATTAGCTCGCATTGCCCGGGGGCCAGGGTCAGCGGGGCGTCAAGCAGGGCACGCAGGTCCATGCCGGCGGCGCCTTGGGTAGCATAGTGGGGCAGGGCGTCCCGCAGGCGCTCGTCGAGCAGCTGAACAGCGAGGCGCGGGCGATCGGGAATGGCGGGCATCGAGGTCCTCGGGTGTTCGATATCAGCGGGTGGCGCGTGACGCCAGGCAGGCCAGGGCGCGGCGCAGCACGGCCAGGGCGAGCTGCGGCTTGGGCTGGGGCGCGAGGCTCTCGCTGCCTTCACCGTCGCCGTCACGCCACAGCAGCAGGGCTGCATTCTCGTCGCTGCCGAAGCCAAGCCCGGCACGGGAGACGTCGTTGGCAACGATCATGTCGAGTCCCTTGCGGGCCAGCTTGTCTCGGGCGTAAGCCTCCAGGTCGCGGGTCTCGGCGGCGAAGCCCACCACCAGAGGACGCTGCGCCTCGGGGAGGGCGGCGACACCGGCGATGATGTCGGGGTTTTTCACCAGGTGCAGGGTGAGACCTTCCTCGCCTTCGACCTTCTTGATCTTGTGCTCGGCGGTCGCCTCGGCGCGGTAGTCGGCGACGGCGGCGCAGCCGATGAAGATATCGCTGTCGCTGGCCAGCCGCTGGGCGGCCTTGTGCATCTCCCGGGCGCTCTCCACGTCAGTGCGCTCGACGCCCGGGGGGGTCGGCAGGGCGACCGGGCCGCTGATCAGCCGTACTCGGGCGCCCAGCGCGGCGGCGGAGGCGGCCAGGGCGAAGCCCATCTTGCCGGAGCTTTGGTTGGAGAGATAGCGCACCGGGTCGAGCGGCTCCCGGGTCGGCCCGGCGGTGATGGTGATGGTCAGGCCGTCGGCCTCCCGTGATGTCTCCGGCTTGGACGGCGTGCCATCGGGCGACTCGGCGGGTCCGGTTTCGGGGACCATTGCTGGCACGGTGTCGGGTGCCATAGGGAGCAGCGCCGCCGCGATCGCCTCGGGTTCGAGCATGCGCCCCGGCCCCACGTCGCCGCAGGCCTGGTCGCCGCTGCCCGGCCCCAGCAGTTGCCAGCCGTCCTCGGCCAGTTGGCGCGCGTTGCGCTGGGTGGCCGGGTGGCGCCACATGGCCTGGTTCATGGCCGGGGCCATCACCTTTTCGGCCTCGCTGGCCAGGCACAGGGTGGTGAGCAGGTCGTCCGCTAGTCCCTGGGCGAGGCGCGCCATCAGGTCGGCGGTGGCTGGGGCGATCAGGATGGTATCGGCCCAGCGGGCCAGCTCGATATGGCCCATGCCGGCCTCGGCCTGGGGGTCGAGCAGCGAGGTGCGCACGGCCTCTCCCGTCAGGGCTTGCAGCGTCAGTGGCGTGATGAAGGCTTGGGCGCCCTCGGTCATCACCACGCGCACCTCGCTGCCCGCCTGCTTGAGCAGGCGGGCCAGCTGGGCGCTCTTGTAGGCAGCGATGCCGGCGCTGATGCCGAGCAGGACGCGTCGGCGGGGGGGAGTCGACATGACAGTATCCGAGCATGAATCCGATCGCCTACCTTACCACCGGTGCCCGACCTTGCGTAGCCGCCGGGCCGTCTATACTGACAGTCACAGGCATGGATCAAGGAGACAGGGATGTCGATTCGGGACTGGCCGGAGGGAGAGCGTCCCCGGGAAAAACTGCTGGCGCTGGGAGTCGAGGCGCTTTCTGATGCCGAGCTGCTGGCGATCTTTTTGCGCGTCGGCGTGGCGGGCCGCTCGGCGGTGGACCTGGCCCGAGACTTGCTGTCGGCCTTTGGCGGGCTTCGTCAGTTGCTAGAGGCCGACCAGGCGCGCTTCTGCGCAGAGCGCGGCATAGGCATGGCCAAGTATGTTCAGCTCCAGGCCACCCTGGAGCTGTCGCGGCGACATCTCGCCAGTCAGTTGAGCCGGGGCGATGCGCTGACCTCGCCGTCGCTGGTGCGTGCCTACCTCGCCGCCCAGCTGCGCCATCTCGGCCACGAGGAGTTTGCCGCGCTGTTCCTCGATAGCCAACACCGCGTGATCCGCTACGAGTCGCTGTTTCGCGGCACCCTGGACAGCGCCTCGGTCTATCCCCGCGAAGTCGCTCGGCGCGCCCTGGAACTGGGCGCCGGCGCCATCATCTTCGCCCACAACCACCCTTCCGGGGTAGCCGAGCCCAGTGACGCCGACCGACGCATCACCGAGCGCCTGCGCGAGGCGCTTGGGCTCTTCGAGGTGCGCGTGCTGGACCACTTCGTGGTGGGCGATGGCGAGGTGGTCTCCTTCGCGGAACGGGGATGGCTGTGAAACCGGCATGCGTGATGGGAAAATGGCGCATTGCTTGCCGAAGGCGGTGGTCTCTGGTATAAAGTTCAGCCTTTGAATTCCCTTGGGTCAAATGACAACGGGGTCATCCCGATTTGCCCGACAGGTTTTGAACACTCAGGTCTGAACACCTGGCCAAGCGGTTGGAGGCTCTCATGTCTAAAGTATGTCAGGTTACCGGCAAGCGCCCGGTGACGGGTAACAATGTTTCACACTCCCAGCGCAAGACGCGCCGTCGTTTCGTGCCCAATCTGCATTCCCACCGTTTCTGGGTGGAGTCCGAGAAGCGCTTCGTCAAGCTGCGCGTCTCCTCCAAGGGCATGCGTATCATCGACAAGAAGGGCATCGAGGCGGTGCTCGGTGACATTCGCAAGCGCGGCGAAGCTGTCTAAGCGATCCATCAGGGGAGAGAAGCGTCATGCGTGACAAGATCAGAATGATTTCGAGTGCCGGTACCGGTCACTTCTATACCACCGACAAGAACAAGCGGAATACCCCGGACAAGCTCGAGATGAAGAAGTTTGACCCGGTCATCCGCAAGCACGTGATGTACAAGGAAGGCAAAATCAAGTAAGCCTTGGTCGCTTCCACCGCAGGCGCGAGCCTGTCAGCTTGAACCCGGCCCGATGGTCGGGTTCTTGCGTCTTGTTGTCCCCTCTGGATTTCCCATGCCCGAGTTGCCTGAAGTCGAGACTACCCGCCGTGGCATCGCTCCCCATGTGGAAGGCCGCGTGATCACGGAGGTGATCGTGCGCCAGGCCCGCCTGCGCGTGCCGGTGCCGGCAGACCTCGTCGAACGGCTGGTTGGGGCGCGCATCGGCACTCTCGCCCGGCGTGCCAAGTATTTGCTGGTGCCGCTCGAGGGTGAGGCGCCGGGAACCCTGCTCTGGCACCTGGGCATGTCCGGCAGCCTGCGCCTCACCCGGCTGGGCGAGTTGCCGAAGAAGCATGACCATCTCGACCTGGTGCTCGGCGATGGCGCCATCCTGCGCTATCACGACCCGCGCCGCTTCGGCTTCGTCGACTGGCTCGCTGGCAGCACGCAGCAGGATGCGCGCTTGGCCCGGCTGGGGCCGGAGCCGCTCTCTCCGGCCTTCGATGGCGAGCGACTCCATCGCCTCTCCCGCGGGCGTCGCCTGGCGGTCAAGCCCTTCCTGATGGATAACGCCGTGGTGGTGGGGGTGGGTAACATCTATGCCGCCGAGGCCCTGTTCCTGGCCGGCATCGACCCACGTCGCGCCGCCGGGCGCATCTCGCGGGGGCGCTATGATCGACTCGCCCGGGCCGTGCGCGAGGTGCTGGTCGCCGCCATCACCCAGGGCGGTACCACCCTGCGCGACTTCGTCGGCGGCACCGGCGAGCCGGGCTACTTCAAGCAGCGCCTTAACGTCTATGGGCGCGACGGCGAGCCCTGTCGGCGCTGTGGTGCCGAGCTGCGTCTGGTGACCCTGGGCCAGCGGGCCAGTGTGTTCTGCGGCCACTGCCAGACCTGAACGACCCCTCTTTCCCCTGCGAGACCCCCATGACCCAGCACACCCTGCGCCTGAAGAAGAACGCCGACCGTCGCCTCAAGGCCGGTCATCTGTGGCTCTACTCCAACGAGATCGACATCCAGGCCACGCCGCTCAAGGCGATCGAGGCCGGTGCCCAGGTGGTGGTCGAGGCCGCCAACGGCAAGGCGCTGGGCGTGGCCTACGTCAATCCGCACTCGCTGATCTGCGCACGGCTGGTCTCTCGCGACCCGGCGCAGGGGCTTGACCGCTCGCTACTGGTCCATCGCCTCAATCAGGCACTGGCGCTGCGCCAGCGGCTCTTCGAGAGGCCCTTCTATCGCCTGGTGCATGGCGAGGGTGACCTGTTGCCGGGGCTGGTCATCGACCGCTTCGGTGACGTGCTGGTCGTGCAGCTCAATACCGCCGGCATGCAGGCGGTGCTGCCCGAACTGCTCGACGCCCTGGACAAGGTGCTGGCACCTTCGGCGGTGGTGCTGCGCAATGACACCAGCGGTCGCCGTCACGAGGGCCTCGAGGCCGGCATCGAGGTCGTCAAGGGCGAACTGCCCGACCCGGTGCTGCTGGAGGAGAACGGCGTGCGCTTCGTCGCTCCGGTCCTCGACGGCCAGAAGACCGGCTGGTTCTTCGATCATCGAGTCAACCGCGCCTGGCTCAATGGCCTGGTGGCCGGCAAGCGGGTGCTCGACGTATTCAGCTACGTGGGCGGCTGGGGCGTGCAGGCCGCAGCCCACGGTGCCAGTGAGGTGCTCTGCGTGGATGCCTCCGGTCCAGCGCTAGAGCGGGTGGCCGAGAATGCCGCTCTGAATGGGCTACAGGGGCGGGTGGTGGTGGGCGAGGGCGACGCCTTCGAGGCGATGGCGGCCCTCAAGGCCGACGGCGAGCAGTTCGACGTGGTGATCCTCGACCCGCCCGCCTTCATCCGCAAGCGCAAGGACATCCCCAACGGCGAGCGCGCCTACGGCAAGCTCAACCGCGAGGCGATGCGCCTGCTGGGGCGCGACGGCCTGCTGCTCTCGGCGTCGTGCTCCATGCACTTGGCCCCGGAGCGCCTGGTCGACGTGGTGCGCGGCGCGGTGCGTCACCAGGACCGCCTGGGCCAGATCCTCTTCCAGGGCCATCAGGGGCCGGATCACCCGGTCCATCCGGCGATTCCCGAGACCGCCTACCTCAAGGCCCTGGGCGTGCGCGTCTTCCGGGACTAGCGCGCGATGCTCACCGGCTATGTTCGCATCTTCGCCCACTCCAACGCGCTGCTGGTCAGCCACTTGTACAACGTCCTGGTCGCGGCCGGCATTCCCGCACAGCTGTGCAACCTGACCCTCGGTGGTGGCGCCGGTGAACTGCCGCTTTCCGAGTGCGAGCCGGAGGTCTGGGTGGCGGCCCACAACCGTGCGCGTGCCGAGGCGCTGATCCGCCAGGCCCTGGAAGGCACCAGCGAGTGGCCGGCATGGACCTGCCCGGCATGCGGGGAGCGCCTCGAGGGCGTCTTCGACACCTGCTGGAACTGTGGTACCGGCCGACCGTCTTGAGGCTGGGCGAGAGGGGCGTGCCGGAAGGGTTTGCTGTCGGGCTACCCCCGGAAGAAATAATATCGGGTCATGAGAGTGTTTATTGAAGTTATTTTCCGTTCTTTATGGGCAGGGCTTTCTGTATGGCCTGGCTATGCTGTAATGAGCAGGAAAGCCAACCAACAATAGCGTGCAGGAGAAAGCCATGCAGATCGCCGTGCCCAAGGAGATCAAGAACCATGAGTACCGTGTCTCCCTGACCCCCACCGGTGCCCGGGAGCTGGTCAGCCACGGCCATGTGGTCACGCTTCAGGCCGGCGCCGGCGAGGGCGCAGGTTTCGCGGATGCGACCTTCGAAGCCGCCGGGGCGCGCCTGGAGACCGACGTGGCCAGGCTCTGGGACGACGCCGAGCTGATCCTCAAGGTCAAGGAGCCGCAGGCCGAGGAGGTCGCGCGTCTCAATGCCGGCCAGACGCTCTTCACCTACCTGCATCTGGCTGCCGAGGAGTCCCTGACCCGCGCTCTGATGGAGAGCGGTGCCACCTGCATCGCCTACGAGACCGTCACCGACCGCCAGGGTGGTCTGCCGCTGCTGGCGCCGATGAGCACCGTGGCCGGACGCATGGCGATCCAGGCCGGTGCCCATAGCCTGGAGAAGGCGCAGGGCGGGTCTGGCGTGCTGCTGCCCGGCGTGCCCGGGGTGGCACCAGCCAGGGTGGCGGTGATCGGCGGTGGTGTGGTGGGCGAGAATGCCGCCCGCATGGCGCTGGGACTCGGCGCCGAGGTCAGAGTGCTCGACACGTCCATCCCGCGCCTCGAGACCCTGGACGATCGCTACCAGGGCCGCATGAAGACGGTCTTCTCCACCGCCGACGCCATCGACGAGGCGGTACGCGAGTGCGACCTGATCGTCGGTGCCGTGCTGATCCCGGGGGCCGCCGCACCCAAGCTGATCACCCGCGAGATGCTCGCCGAGATGAAGCCCGGCAGCGTGCTGGTGGACGTGGCCATCGACCAGGGCGGTTGCTTCGAGACCAGCCGGGCCACCACCCATACCGACCCGTCCTACATCGTCGACGGGATCGTGCACTACTGCGTGGCCAACATGCCGGGTGCCGTGGCGCGCACATCCACCCAGGCGCTGACCAATGCCACCCTGCCGTTCGTTATCGCCCTGGCCGACAAGGGCTGGCAGCAGGCGCTGGCCGACGATACCCACTTCGCCGCCGGCCTCAACGTCCACGCCGGACAGGTGACCTACCAGGCCGTGGCAGAGGCCTTCGGGCTGGAGTACGTCGCGCCAGACAAGCTTTTGGACTGATACCTTGGCGGGCATCACCAAGGCGAGCGGCGCCGGGGATAGGCCTTAGAGGAGGTCCTACGCCAGGGGTGAGGAGCATTGCTCCGCACGGGCTGGCCATGGATGGCCAGCACCGGCCCTGCAAGCGGAGCGGGACGCGAGAGTGCAGCAGGGCGTCGGTAGCGCCCAGGGAGGGGTTCACAACGCCTCCTCGGCGGTTTGGCGCTCCGGGGCCTATCGCCGGAAAAGCCGCGGTTCAGGTCCTTGGTGCCGGTGTCATCCAGACCGCCCCGGTCGCCTCGATCGGGGCCTCGCGTTACCATAGCGGCCATTTCCGAACAGCAGAGTCCGCTTTCCCCATGAGTGCAGCTCCCGAGAAGACCCGTGTTCTTACTGGCATCACCACCACCGGCACCCCCCACCTGGGCAACTACGTGGGGGCGATAAAGCCTGCCATCGCCGCGAGCCAGGATCCGAGCGTCCAGTCCTATTATTTCCTTGCCGACCTGCATGCGCTGATCAAGTGTCAGCAGCCGCGCGAGGTCCACGAGTCGCGCCTGGAGATCGCCGCTACCTGGCTGGCGCTGGGCCTGGATACCGACAATGCCATTTTCTATCGCCAGTCGGACGTTCCTGAGGTTCCAGAGCTGACCTGGATGCTCTCCTGCGTCTGCGCCAAGGGGCTGATGAACCGTGCCCATGCCTACAAGGCGGCAGTGGCCGAGAACGAGGCTGCCGGCAACCAGGACCCGGACAAGGGCATCACCATGGGGCTGTTCGGCTACCCGGTGCTGATGGCTGCCGACATCCTGATGTTCAATGCCCACAAGGTGCCGGTGGGGCGCGACCAGATCCAGCACATCGAGATGGCGCGCGACATCGCTGGGCGCTTCAACCACCTCTACAAGGGACACTATTTCACCCAGCCCGAGGCGGTGGTGGACGAGCGGGTGGAGGTGCTGGGCGGCCTGGATGGGCGCAAAATGTCCAAGAGCTACCACAACACCATCCCGCTGTTCGTCTCCGAGAACAAGCTGCTGAAACTGGTTCGCAAGATCAAGACCAACTCCCTGGAGCCTGGCGAGCCCAAGGACCCGTCTACCTGTACCCTGTTCCAGATCTTTTCTGCCTTCGCGACACCCGAGCAGACCGAGGCCATGCGCGCCGAGTATGCCGATGGCATCGGCTGGGGCGAGGCCAAGAACCGCGTCTTCGAGCTGCTCAACGAACAGCTGCGCGACCCCCGCGAGCGTTATCAGGCGCTGATGGAGGACCCCGGTTACATCGAGCAGGTGCTGCTCAAGGGCGCCGAGCGAGCGCGTGCCGAGGCGGCCCCCTTCATGGATCGCCTGCGCCAGGCGGTGGGGCTCGGGCGCTTCGTCTGAATGCAGCTGCGCCACGGCGATGAGGCAGGCATCCGCGGGTGCCTGTTATATTTTTTGGTTATCAACCGTTGGCTCTAAATGCTTTCACGTTCGGTTAGTGGGTCGTTACCATGGTTGGTCATCCGGGCTCCTCGCCCCTGACATCTTCGGGAGAACACCTCATGAGTCAACTCGCCCTGACCCCACGCTCCCAACTCTTCGTCTCCGCCGTGGCGGCCGGCGCCCTGCTGCTGGGCGCTCTGGCGGTGGGTGGTGCCTTCGGCGCACGCCACGGTGCGCTGATGGTGGTGGGCGGACTGCTGGGCATGGTGCTCTACCATGCCGCATTCGGCTTTACCGCCGCCTGGCGGGTATTTATCACCGAGCGGCGCGGCCGGGGCCTGCGCGCCCAGATGGTGATGCTGAGCCTCGCCGTGCTGCTGTTCTTCCCGGCACTGGGGGCGGGCAGCCTCTTTGGCCAGTCAGTCTACGGCTTCGTGGCCCCCATCGGCATCTCGGTGGTGGTCGGCGCCTTCCTGTTCGGCATCGGTATGCAGCTCGGCGGCGGCTGTGGCTCCGGCACCCTGTTCACCGCCGGTGGTGGCAATGTCCGCATGCTGATTACCCTGCTGTTCTTTATTGTCGGCTCACTGATCGGTACCGCCCACTTCAGCTGGTGGCAGAGCTTGCCTGCCTTGCAGCCGGTATCGCTGGTCAAGACCGCCGGCACCGGAGGCGGAATCGCCATCAGTCTGGCGCTGTTCGCGGCCATTGCCGCCTTCACCGTGGTGATGGAAAGACGCCGCCACGGCCAGCTGGAGCGTGCCCCAGTGATCGATGTCGGTAACCGTCGCTGGCTCACCGGCCCCTGGCCGCTGCTGGCCGGGGCCGTGGGCCTGGCGCTGCTCAACTTCGCCACCCTGGTACTGGCCGGACGTCCCTGGGGGATCACCTCCGCTTTCGCGCTGTGGGGCGCCAAGGGCTTCGAGGCCCTCGGTGGCGATGTCAGCCAGTGGGGCTACTGGCAGTCATCATGGAATGCGGCCGCCCTGGAGGCGACCCTGTGGCGTGACATCACCAGCGTGATGGACATCGGTATCCTGCTTGGAGCACTGGTGGCGGCGTCGCTGGCGGGCAAGTTCGCCCCCAACTTCCGTATCCCAGCTCGCTCCGTGCTGGCGGCGGTGATCGGCGGCCTGCTGCTCGGCTATGGTGCTCGTCTGGCCTTCGGCTGCAATATCGGCGCCTACTTCAGCGGGATCGCCTCCGGCAGTCTGCATGGCTGGGTGTGGCTGGTGGCCGCCTTCGCCGGCAATATGCTCGGGGTCAAGCTGCGGCCCTTTTTCTTCGAGGGCAGGGTGGGCCGGCTGCCCGCGGCGAAAGGCTGCTGAACCGAGACTCCGACCGCATTCGCACCGCAGCGCCCCGGCTCTAGGCCGGGGCGCCGTCGTTTGCGGCGTGCTAGAGTTGGCGACAAGGCGTCGACAGAGCGCCAACGGCCCGTTCCAGTCACCGTATCGAGGCGAGAGATGACCAACGACCAGAAGCGTCCGCTCTATATTCCCTATGCCGGCCCGTCACTGCTCGAGATGCCGCTGCTCAACAAGGGCAGCGCCTTCACCCGCGAGGAGCGCCTGGAGTTCAACCTCATCGGCCTGTTGCCACAGAACGTGGAAACCATCGAAGAGCAGGTGGAACGGGCCTATCGACAGTACCGGCAGACCCAGAGCGACTTGGACAAGCATATCTACCTGCGTGCCATCCAGGACGACAACGAGACCCTCTATTACCGGCTGGTCTCGGAGCACCTCGAGGAGATGCTGCCGATCATCTACACCCCTACGGTCGGCAAGGCCTGCGAGGAGTTCTCCAACATCTACCGCAACCATCGGGGGCTGTTCATCGCCTATCCGGACCGTAACCGTATGGATGACATCCTGCGCAGCTCCACCAAGGACAAGGTCAAGGTGATCGTGGTCACCGACGGCGAACGCATCCTGGGGCTCGGCGACCAGGGCATCGGCGGCATGGGCATTCCCATCGGCAAGCTGGCGCTCTACACGGCGTGCGGCGGCATCAGTCCGGCCTATACTCAGCCGATCATGCTCGACGTGGGCACCAACAACCAGGCGCTGCTCGACGATCCCATGTACATGGGCTGGCGCCACCGGCGCGTTTCCCAGGAGGAGTACGATGCCTTCATGGACGAATTTATCGCTGCAGTGAAGCGCCGCTGGCCGGGAGTGCTGCTGCAGTTCGAGGACTTCGCCCAGGCCAATGCCCTGCCACTGCTCGACCGTTATCGCGACAAGCTCTGCTGCTTCAACGACGACGTCCAAGGGACCGCCTCGGTGGTAGTGGGCACTCTGATGGCGGCCTGCCAGGCCCGCGACGCGAGCATCGGCCAGCAGAAGGTGGTGTTCGTCGGCGCGGGCTCCGCCGGCTGTGGTATCGCCGAGCAGGTGGTGGTGGCCATGCAGGCAGAGGGCCTGACAGAGCGAGAAGCGCGCTCGCGTATCTACATGGTCGATCGTGAGGGACTGGTCACCTCCGAGCAGGCCTGGCTGCGCGACTTCCAGGGCCGGTTAGCCCACGACCCTGTGAGCGTGGCCGACTGGGAAGGCCAGTCGCTGCTCGAGGTGGTGCGGCGCATCAAGCCCACGATACTGATCGGGGTCTGCGGCATGCCGGGGATTTTCACCGAGGAGGTGGTGCGCGCCATGCACGCCGGCTGCGAGATGCCGCTGATCATGCCGCTCTCCAATCCTACTTCCCGGGCCGAGGCAGTGCCGGAGGACGTGATCCGCTGGACCGATGGCCAGGCACTGGTCGCCACCGGTAGCCCCTTCCCGCCGGTGGAGTACGGTGGCCGCCGCATCCCCATTGCCCAGTGCAACAACGCCTATATCTTCCCGGGGATCGGCCTCGGCGTGGTAGCCGCGGGGGCAAGGCGGGTCACCGATGCCATGCTGATGGCCTCGTCGCGGGCATTGGCCCGCGAGGCGCCGCTGGTCAAGCAGGGGGTGGGCGCGCTGCTGCCGCCGCTCTCGAACATCCGCGAACTTTCCAAGGCAATTGCCTTCGACGTGGCCGCCCAGGCCCAGGGCGAAGGCGTGGCACTTAAGACCAACGGCATCAAGTTGCGCGAGGCCATCGAGCGCAATTCCTGGACGCCGGTATACCGTCGCTACCGTCGCCGCTCGTTCTAAGCTAGAGCCACGAGCTTCGGGCAGGAGTAACTTCCTGCCCGAAGCCCCAATACCAAGAAGGCCCCGCCGGTCTCCCGGCAAGGCCTTGTCGCGTCGTTGGTTGCTCCCTCGCTTATGCCGTGCCGATCATCTTGCGCAGCACGTAGTGGAGGATGCCGCCGTGGCGGTAGTACTCCAGCTCGTTGGCGGTGTCGATTCGGCACAAGGCCTCGAGCTTCTTCTCGCCCTTGTCGGAGGCGATGGTCACCTTGACCTTGCTGCCCGGAGTGAGCTCGGAAAGTCCCTCGATGGAGACGGTCTCGTCGCCGGTCAGACCCAGGGTCTTGCGGCTCTCGCCTTCCGGGAACTGCAGCGGGACCACGCCCATGCCGATCAGGTTGGAGCGATGGATGCGCTCGAAGGATTCGGCCAGCACGGCTTGCACCCCCAGCAGGCGGGTGCCCTTGGCCGCCCAGTCGCGGCTGGAGCCGGTGCCATACTCCTTGCCGGCGATCACCACCAGGGGAGTGCCCTGCTCCTTATATTTCATGGCGGCATCATAGATGGCCATCTGTTCACCGGAGGGCACATGGCGGGTCTCGCCGCCGACCACGCCGTCGAGCATCTCGTTTTTGATGCGCACGTTGGCGAAGGTGCCGCGCATCATCACTTCGTGGTTGCCGCGCCGCGAGCCGTAGGAGTTGAAATCCACCGGTTTCACGCCGCGTTCCTGAAGGTATCGTCCCGCCGGGCTGTCGGGCTTGATAGCGCCGGCCGGTGAGATGTGGTCGGTGGTCACCGAGTCGCCCAGCATGGCCAGTACCCGGGCGTCCTTAACGTCCTCGATGGCGGGAGGCGTGCGCCCCATGCCCTCAAAGAAGGGCGGGTGCTGGATGTAGGTGGAGTCCTCGGACCACTCGTAGACCTGGCTTTCGGGCACCTTGAGTCCCTTCCAGGTGTCGTCGCCCTCGAAGACCTCGGCATACTCCTTGCGGAACATTTCGGTCTTGACCTGCTCGACCGCCTCGGCGATCTCGGCCTGGGACGGCCAGATATCCTTGAGGTAGACAGGCTCACCATCGCGGTCTGTCCCTAGTGGATCCTGGGATAGATTCTTCTGGACGTTGCCGGCCAGTGCATAGGCGACCACCAGGGGCGGAGAGGCCAACCAGTTGGTCTTGACCAGAGGGTGGATGCGGCCCTCGAAGTTGCGGTTACCGGAAAGCACCGAGGCTACCGTCAGGTCACCGTCATTGATGGCCTGCTCGATGGGTTCGGGCAGTGGGCCGGAGTTGCCGATGCAGGTGGTGCAGCCGTAGCCGACCAGGTTGAAGCCCAGGGCGTTGAGGTCATCCTGAAGGCCTCCGGCGGCCAGGTAGTCGGTGACCACCTTGGAGCCGGGCGCCAGCGAGGTCTTGACCCAGGGTTTGGTGGAAAGCCCCTTCTCGCGGGCCTTCTTGGCCAGCAGGCCAGCAGCCATCATCACGCTGGGATTGGAGGTGTTGGTGCAGGACGTGATGGCGGCGATCACCACGGCACCGGGGTCGAGGCGGAAGTCTTCACCGTCCAGACTGACGTTTTGGCTATCGTGATGTTCGTAACTCTCCTCGACGCCCACGGCGGTTTGTCCGCCTTCGGAGAACAGCCGACCCTTGTCGTCGGAGGGAGTGGAGGTCTTGTCGTCGTCCATCACCTTGGCGAACGCCTGAGGCATGTCCTTCAGGGCAACCCGGTCCTGGGGCCGCTTGGGTCCGGCCAGGCTGGCCTCGACCTCGGTCATGTCCAGCGCTAGGGTGTCGCTGAAGATCGGCTCGTCACCGGGCTTGCGCCACAGCTCCTGAGCCTTGCAGTAGGCCTCGACCAGTGCCACCTGATCATCATCGCGACCGGTAAGGCGCATGTAGCGTAGCGTCTCGTCGTCCACCGGGAAGAAGGCACAGGTCGCCCCGAACTCCGGTGACATGTTGGCGATGGTGGCGCGGTCGGCCAGTGGCAAATCCTTGAGGCCGTCGCCGTAGAACTCGACGAACTTGCCCACCACGCCGCGCTCGCGCAACATCTGGGTGACGGTCAGCACCAGGTCGGTGGCGGTGATCCCTTCGCGCAGCTTGCCGGTGAGCTTGAAGCCCACCACCTCGGGAATCAGCATCGAGACCGGCTGGCCGAGCATGGCCGCCTCCGCCTCGATGCCACCCACGCCCCAGCCGAGCACGCCCAGGCCATTGATCATGGTGGTATGGGAATCGGTGCCCACCAGAGTATCGGGATAGGCCAGTGTTTTGCCGTCTTCCTGCTTGGTCCAGACGGTTTGTCCCAGGTACTCGAGGTTGACCTGGTGGCAGATGCCGGTGCCCGGCGGCACCACGCGAAAATTGTCGAAGGCTTGCTGACCCCAGCGCAGGAACTCGTAACGCTCGCGATTGCGCTCCATTTCGATGGCGACGTTGTCCTTGAAGGCACTCGCGCTACCGAATTCGTCGACCATCACCGAGTGGTCGATAATCAGGTCCACCGGCGATAGCGGGTTGATGCGTGAGGGTTCCTCGCCGAGGCTCTGGACGGCGGCTCGCATGGAGGCAAGGTCGACCACCCCCGGAACCCCGGTGAAGTCCTGCATCAGCACCCGGGCGGGGCGGTAGCCGATCTCTTGGCTGGAGGCAGCTTGCTGCTGCCAGTCGACCAGCGCTTGCATATCTTCGTGGCTGACACCCTCCTGGCCGGCGAAGCGCAGCTGATTTTCCAGCAGGATCTTCAGGGTCTTGGGCAGCCGATCGATATTCCCCAGTGCCTCGGCGGCCTTCGCCAGGCTATGGTAGTGGTAGCGTTTTTCACCGACATCCAGCGTCTGCAGGGTATCCGGTGTGGACTCGTTACTCATGTTGACTTTTCTCCTTTTTTCGCATCACAGGTGGATAAGGCACCATCCTGGTACCTGGGTTATGACATGGTCATGATAGTCGCCCTTTTCAAGCACCGCTCGCTGGTGTGTCACGGTAGCGCGCTTGAAATACCGGTCCTGGCCCCCATATTTCAGCAGTGCGCAAGATGTCGAGGGAGGAGCATGCACGAGGAAAATCTAGAACCGCAGGAGATGTATTGCCCTTACTGTGATACGCCGTTCGAGCTGCTGATCGATCGGTCCCAGGGGAGTCATGCCACCTGGGAGGACTGCCCGCGCTGCTGTGCGCCGATTCAGCTGCGTATCGAGGTGTCGCCGGCCAGCGGCGAACTGGTCTCCCTGGCAGCCGGGCGTGATGACGATGTGCTCTAGCGCCCCACAGCGGACTGCCTGCCGGTTCCCCCGACGGCGTCTTGTCGCCGGTGTTTCTCACGGGCTGGGCCCTATCGGCGTGTGTCGGCAAGGCCCAGTCCGCAGCGCCATTATCGACTCCACGAGGTCCCTACATGAGCGACGCGCGTCACCAACGCTTGATCATCCTGGGCTCCGGCCCTGCCGGCTACACCGCCGCCATCTACGCGGCCCGGGCCAATCTCAAGCCCCTGCTGATCACCGGCATTCAGGCCGGTGGTCAGTTGACGACGACCACCGATGTGGACAACTGGCCGGGAGACGAGGCCGGTGTCCAGGGGCCTGAGCTGATGGAGCGCATGAGGCGTCATGCCGAGCGCTTCGATACCGAGGTACTGTTCGATCATATCCATGAGGTGGAGCTGCGCGATCGTCCTTTCACGCTCAAGGGCGACAGCGGCACCTACCGTTGTGATGCCCTGATCATCGCCACCGGCGCCAGTGCCCGCTATCTGGGCCTCGAGTCGGAACAGGCGTTCATGGGGCAGGGTGTCTCGGCCTGCGCGACCTGTGACGGTTTTTTCTACCGCAACCAGGAGGTGGTCGTAGTGGGCGGCGGCAATACCGCCGTGGAAGAGGCGCTCTATCTCTCCAACATCGCCTCCAAGGTGACCCTGGTGCATCGCCGGGACAGCCTGCGCGCCGAGAAGATCCTTCAGGACAAGCTGTTCGAGAAGACCGAGAACGGCAACGTGGTGCTGGAGTGGAACCACACCCTGGACGAGGTGCTGGGTGACAACAGCGGCGTGACCGGGGTGCGCATCAAGTCCACCGAGACAGGCGAGACCAAGGAGATCCAGGCGCCGGGGCTGTTCATCGCCATCGGCCACAGTCCCAATACCGGCCTCTTCGAGGGCCAGCTGGAGATGGCTGGCGGCTATATCAAGGTCAAGTCGGGCCTCGATGGCAACGCCACCGCGACCAGTGTGCCAGGCGTGTTCGCCGCCGGCGACGTGATGGACCATGTCTACCGCCAGGCGGTGACCTCCGCCGGTACCGGCTGCATGGCCGCTCTGGACGCCGAGCGCTATCTGGACGAGCTGTAAGCCAGCGACAAGCGCCCAGGCTGCGGGAGAGTTGCCCTGATGGCATGATGTCGCGGCTTGTCCTGCGACAGGCCTGCTCGGGGCGCTGTGAACCCTTCCCGGGCGCTACCGACGCCATCCTTGGCGTAGGAATCCCTCCAGGCCTGCCCCCGGCGCTGCTTGCCCAGATGGCGCCGCTTACATGCTTGGCCCCTTGAAGCCTGGATCAGTAATGCGGCGGCACTTCGTCCGCGGGGTGGGGTGTCGACGTGTCGCTTTCCTGCAGTGCCCGCCGCTGGTCGCGCAGCCGCTCCGTCATCAGTGCATTGAGCCTCTCCAGCCGCGCCAGGCGTTGCTCCTGGCCGGCTACGGCCGCGTCCAGGGTGTCGAGCCAATGCTCCTGGTAGGCGATGCGGCTCTCCAAGGCCTCAAGCCGCCGTGCCAGCTCGGCAGGCGTTGCCTCGGTGCCCATGGTAGAATCCTCGCGCTGAGTGTCGCCGTTCATCGTGCACCTCGCGGATCATGTATGCCTTCCTTCCTTTCACCTCTACAAGAGAGTCTTATAGGTCCATGAATCGAAAGGTCGTGTTTCGTTGTAGTCTTATCAGCCTGCTGCTGGCCGCGCCGGCCCCGCTGCTGATTGCCCTGTTCGTTCATCTTACCGGCGGTGTGCTGTCCCAAGAGCTGTTTGAAAGCCTCCAGGTTGGCGGTGTGGCTGTGGTCTATTTCGCCGCCGCAGCGGCGGTTTTCCTGGTACTGCTGGTCGCCACCTTGGTAGTCAATGCCCTGACGCCCCAGCTGGTCAACTTGGCCGAGGTCGAGAATGACGATCGCGAGATCGGCGAAGTGAAGTGGTTCAATATCAACAAGGGCTATGGCTTCATCACCCGTGGCGATGGCGAGGACGTCTTCGTGCATTTTCGTGCCATCCGCGGGCGAGGACACCGTACCCTGGCCGAAGGCCAGAAGGTTCGCTACCACGTCATCCAGAATGAGCGGGGGCTTCAAGCCGACGACGTCACCGTGATTACGTGAATCGAAGCGCCTGCGCTCGGCGCGTTATCTCACTGCCAACGACAACGCCCCGCCTCGGCGGGGCGTTGTCGCGTCTGGCCCAGGGGCCGGGGTCACTTCCCGGAGTCGGCCCAGTCGATCGGCTGCTCGTGGCCATCCGCTTTCACTTGCAGGAAGCGGTCCGGGTCATCGCCGGGCTGCCAGCCGCCCAGCGAGCAGCGCACCTCGCAGCCCAGCCGCGCGGCGGCTTCCCTGGCACACGCTAGGTCAGTCGCCCAGGGTGTCTCGGCACTGTCGAGCCACAGGCTAGCGAAGCCGTCGGCGGCCTTCTCCACCACCAGCACCGGCACTTCTCCGGCTGCGACGTGGCCTAGGGTGCGCCACTTGTGCTTGCCCGCGGGGCAGAGCGGCTCGGCACCGATGGCCTGCTGGAGCCAGGCATCAAGCCGCGTGATGTCGCAGTGGGCCAGATAGATCTCGATATCGGGAAAGGGTTGCATGGGCGCCTCAGGGCCGGGCCGTGCCGTTGATGAAAAGCCGGGTGAGGATCGCCTCATAGACTCGGCTGAGCTCCTCGAGGTCCGAGGCACGTACCCGCTCGTTGACCTGGTGGATGGTGGCATTGCAGGGGCCGAGCTCGACCACCTGGCTGCCCAGGGTGGCGATGAAGCGTCCGTCCGAGGTGCCGCCAGCGGTGGAGAGCTCGGGGCGGTGCCCCAGGACATCCTCGACGCCGTTGACGGCGGCCTCCACCAGCTCGCCTTCGGCGGTGAGGAAGGGCTCGCCGTTGAGTGTCCAGTCTAGGTGATAGTCGAGGCCGTGGGCCTCCAGTAGCGCCTCGGTTCGGCTGCGCAGCTGCTCGTGGGTCACCTCGGTGGAGAAGCGGAAATTGAACACCACCTCGACGTCGCCGGGGATGACGTTGGTGGCGCCGGTGCCCGAGCGGAAATTGGATATCTGGAAGTTGGTCGCCGGGAAGAAGGTGTTGCCGGCGTCCCAGTGCTCCCTGGCCAGGGCGTCCAGCGCAGGCAGCGCCTGGTGGATGGGGTTGCGCGCCAGATGCGGGTAGGCGACATGGCCCTGGATGCCCTTGATATGTAGCACTCCGCCCAGCGAGCCGCGGCGGCCGTTCTTGATCACGTCGCCGAGGCGCTCGGTGGAGGAGGGTTCGCCGACGATGCAGTAGTCGAGCCGCTCGTGGGTCTCGCGCAGATGCTCGACCACGGCCCGGGTGCCGTCCACTGCCGGCCCCTCCTCGTCGGAGGTGATCAAGAAGCCGATGCGCCCGTGGTGGTCCGGGTGTGCCTCGACGAAACGCTCCACCGCGGTGACCATCGCCGCTAGGCTGCCCTTCATGTCGGCGGCGCCCCTGCCCCGCAGCATGCCCGCCTCGTCGATGCACGGCTCGAAGGGCGGGAACTCCCAGTGGATGTGGGGGCCGCTGGGGACCACGTCGGTATGGCCGGCAAAGGCCAGCAGCGGGCCGTGATGGCCGCGGGTCGCCCAGACGTTCTGCACGTCGCCGAAGGGCAGGCGCTGGATCCGGAAGCCGAGCGCCGCGAGGCGCTCGATCATCAGCGCCTGGCAGCCCAGGTCATCCGGCGTCACCGAGGGGCGCCGGATCAGCTCGAAGGCGAGCTGCAGGGTCGGGGAGAGCGCCGGCGGCTTAGTAGTTGGCATGCAGCGCCTCGTTGAGCGCGATGGCGCTCTTGTTGGTGAGGCACTCGATGCGACCGTTCTGGGAGTTGCGGCGCAGCAGCAGGTCGTCCTGGCCGGCCAGCTTCCGGGCGGCCACGGTCTCGACCTCCTGGCCCTCGTCGTCGAGCAGGGTGACCTTGGCCCCGGCGGTGAGGTAGAGGCCGGCCTCCACGGTGCAACGGTCGCCCAGCGGGATGCCGATGCCGGCATTGGCGCCGATCAGGCAACCTTCGCCCACCTTAATGACGATGTTGCCGCCGCCGGAGAGGGTGCCCATGGTGGAGCAGCCGCCGCCGAGGTCCGAGCCCTTGCCGACCATCACCCCGGCGGAGATGCGGCCCTCGATCATGCCCGGCCCCTCTGTGCCGGCGTTGAAGTTGACGAAGCCCTCGTGCATCACCGTGGTGCCCTCGCCGAGGTAGGCGCCCAGGCGCACTCGCGCGGTGTCGCCGATGCGCACTCCGCCCGGGACCACGTAGTCGGTCATCTTGGGGAACTTGTCGACGCAATCCACGGAGAGCGCGCGGCCCTCCAGGCGCGCCTTGAGGCGCCGCGCCGGCAGCTCCTCGATGTCGATGGCCCCCTCGCTGGTCCAGGCGATATTGCGCAGCAGGCCGAACATGCCGGTGAGGTCCAGGCCGTGGGGTTTTACCAGGCGATGGGAGAGCAGGTGTAGCTTGAGGTAGACCTCCGGGGCGCCCTGGGGTGGAGTGTCCACGTCCAGGAACATCGCCACCAGCGGCCGCCGGCTGGCAGCCAGGGCGTCGGCGAGCTCGGCCTGCTTCTCGTGGCCGGCCGCCCTCAGTGCCTCGGCCAGCTCGTCGCACTGCTCGGGCAGGAAGCTCACCGCGGCATTGCCGTCGGGGGCATCGAGTACCTTGGCGGCGGCGGCCACCAGCTCGGCGTCAGGGTTAAGCAGCGGGGCTGGGTAGTAGATCTCCAGCCAGTCGCCCTGGGTATTCTGGGTGCCGATTCCGAGTGCGAAGCTCAGCATGGGGTGGTCTCCTCTGAAAGCGTGGGGGAAGGGCCTGAGCAGACCCTAGCGTGAGTCGTAGTCGCCGTCGCGGTAGCCGACGATGATCTCCTCCCCGCTATCGAGCAGCGGGCGCTTGAGCAGGGTGGGGTGGGTCAGCATCGGGGGTTCCTCTCGATGAAACGACGGATGCGCCAGGCGGCCTCCACCGTGGCCTCGAGCTCGGCGACCAGTGCCAGGCGCAGCCGGCCGCTGCCGGGGTTGGTGCCGCTGCTGCCGACCCGGCCCATGTAGCGGCCGGGCAGCACGCTGACGTTCGCCTCGGCATGGAGCGCGCGAGTGAAGGCCTCGTCGTCCCCGCCGGGCACCGCCGGCCATAGATAGAAGCTCGCCTGGGGAGCGGGAAAGTCCATGACCGGAGCGAGAATCTCGGTCACCGCGGTGAATTTCTCGCGGTAGGCAGCGCGGTTGGCGCGCACGTGAGCTTCGTCGTGCCAGGCGGCGATCGAGGCCTGTTGCACGGGCAGCGACATGGCGCAGCCGTGGTAGGTGCGGTAGCGCCGGAACGGGGCGATCAGCTCGGCGTCACCGGCGACGAACCCGGAGCGCAACCCCGGCAGGTTGGAGCGCTTGGAGAGCGAGTGGAATACCAGGCAGCGCCGGTAGTCGTGGCGACCGAGGCGCGCACAGGCCTCGAGCAGCCCCGGCGGCGGGGCGGCCTCGTCCAGGTAGAGCTCCGAGTAGCACTCGTCCGAGGCGATCAGGAAGTCGTGCTCATCGGCCAGGGCGATGAGCTTCTCGAACTCGACCAGCGGCGTCACCGCACCGGTGGGGTTGGCCGGCGAGCAGAGAAATACCAGCTGGACGTCGCGCCAGGTCTCGGCCGGAACCGCCTCGTGGTCCGGCAGGAAGCCGCTGTCGGCCGTGGCGTCGAGATACAGCGGCTCGCCGCCGGCGAGCAGGGTCGCACCCTCGTAGATCTGGTAGAAGGGGTTGGGCATCGCCACCCTGGCGGGGCGGGTGCGGTCCAGCGTGGCCTGGACAAAGGCGAAGATCGCCTCCCGGGTGCCGTTCACCGGCAGCACCTGGGTCTCGGCGTCGAGGCCCTCCAGGGCGAAGCGTCGTCTCGTCCAGCCGGCAATCGCCTCCCGTAGCTCGGCCGTCCCCGCGGTGGCCGGATAGCGGGCGAAGTCCTCGCGGTGGGTCGTGAGTGCCTCGAGGGCCGCCGCGAAGGGTGCATGTTGGGGCTCGCCGATGGTCAGCGGGATGTGTGTCAGTCCCTCGGGCGGCGTCACGCCGGCCTTGAGGGCGGCGAGCTTCTCGAAGGGGTAGGGCTTGAGCGCGTCGAGGTCGGGGTTCATGGCGGTCCAGGTGCGCCTTGGGCGTGCCAGCGCCGGCGTCTGTTTTCGGAAATGGCTCGCGGGCCGGCCGCAGCGCGCGGGCGAGAAAGGCGTCGATTATAGGCAAGCGCCGGGGCGGGCTCAAACGCCGCTGCATTACTTGAATCTGGGCGGTGTCAGCCGGGGATGGCGAGGACCTCGATAAGCCGCTCGCGCAGCTGCTGCTGGCGCTCGGTGTCGGTGATCGGCGCGCCGGCCTTGTCAGTGATGAAGAAGACGTCCTCGACCCGCTCGCCCAGCGTGGCGATCTTGGCCGCCGACAGCGCGATGTCCTGCTCCATGAAGATGCTCCCCACCCGGGCCAGCAGGCCGGGGCGGTCGGGCGCGACGAGCTCGAGCAGGGTGCGTTCGTTGGCCGGGTCCTGCTCGATGCTGACCTCGGTGGGCACGCGGAAATGCTTGAGCTGGCGCGGGGTGTGTCGGGTGACGATCCGCGGATAGTCGTCCGGGTCGTCGAGCTCCTCCACCAGGTGGCGGCGGATCTCCTCGATGCGCTCACGGTCACGGATCGCCTGACCGTGGTCATCCAGCACGATGAAGGTGTTCAGCGTCCAGTCGTTGCTGGAGGTGGCGATGCGCGCGTCGTGGATGGAGAGACCCAGTTGGTCCATGGCGGCGGCGGTGGCGGCGAAGAGGTCATCCACCGAGCGGGTGTGGATGAAGACTTTGGTGCCGCCCTCGGCCATGTCGTCGATGGGGGCGTTGATCAGGATTAGCGGCAGCTGGCTGTCGCCGTGGTCGAGGATGCCCTGGGTCTGCCAGACGATCTCGCTGGGGGCGTACTGCAGGAAGTAGTCCTCGCCTAGCGACTCCCAGAGCCGGTCGACCCGCGCCATGTCGGCGCCTACCGAGGCCAGCAGCGCGTGAGCCTCGCTACGGGTTTCCTGCACCCAGTCGTCGCGCTCCAGGGGGTTTTCGAGGCCACGGCGCAGGGCGCGCTTGGTTTCGCCGTGCAGCTGGCGCAGCAGCGAGGCCCGCCAGCCGTTCCATAGGGTCGGATTGGTGGCGTTGATGTCGGCCACCGTCAGCACATAGAGATAGTCGAGCCGGGTCTCGTCACCGACCAGACGGGCGAACTCGGCGATCACGTCGGGATCGGTGATGTCGCGCTTCTGGGCGACCATGGACATCATCAGGTGGTGCTCGACCAGCCAGCTGACCAGGCGGGTGTCGCGGCGGGAGAGCCCGTGGCGCTCACAAAAGGCTTCGGCATCCCGGGCGCCCAGGGTCGAGTGGTCGCCGCCGCGTCCCTTGCCGATGTCGTGGTAGAGGCCGGCGATCCACAACAGCTCCAGCTTGGGCAGCTGGTGAATTAGGCTGGCGGCCACCGGAAACTCCTCTTTCGCCTGGGGCTTGCGGAAGCGGTGGATGCACTTGAGCAGGCGCAGTGTATGGGCATCCACGGTGTAGATGTGGAAGAGATCGTGCTGCATCAGCCCCACGGCCTGGCCGAACTCGGGGAGGTACTTGCCGAGCACGCCGTAACGATTCATGCGCTGCAGCTGGCGAGCCACGTTGCCGCCCGAGCGCAGCAGCGCCATGAACAGGCTCTGGTGGCGCAGGTCGTCGCGGTAGAGATCGTCGATCAGGTGGCGATGGTCGCGGATCAGGCGAATGGTGTCGGCGCGCACCCCTTCGATCTCCGGGTGCTCGGCCATCAGCAGGAAGAGCTCGAGCAGAGCCGAGGGACGCTTGCGGAAGACATCGCGCGAGCGTGCTTGGATGTAGCCCCCCTTGATCTCGAAGCGCTCATTGAGCGGCACCGTGGTGAGCGCCTCGCCGGCGTGCAGGATTGCTTCGTCGAAGTGCTGCAGCAGCATGTCGTTGAGTCCGGCCAGTGCCGTGACATGGCGATAGTATCGCTTCATGAACTGCTCCACGGCCAGCCGCTCCGGCGTGTCGCGATAGCCGAACAATGTGGCGATGGTGCGCTGGTGGTCGAACAGCAGGCGGTCCTCGGCGCGGTCGTTGAGCATGTGCAGGGCGTAGCGTACCTGCCACAGGAAGGCCTGGCCCTGGCTGAGGATGCGCAGCTCGGGATCGTTCATGAAGCCGCCGGCGACCAGATCCTCGTAGCGCTGGGTGCCGAAGTGGCGCTTGGCCACCCAGCCGATCATCTGGATGTCGCGCAGCCCCCCCGGCGAGCTCTTGATGTTGGGCTCCAGGTGGTACTCAGAGTTGTTGTAGCGGTAGTGGCGACTGATCTGCTCCTGCCACTTGGCCTCGAAGAAGCGGTCTGCCGGCCACATCCGGTCGGTGGACAGGCGCGCCTGCATCGCCCCGCGCAGGCGTTCGGGACCGGCCAGGGTGCGGGTCTCGAGCAGGTTGGTGATCACCGTGATATCGGCCTTTGCCTCGCGTTCGCAGTCGGCCAGCGAGCGCACGCTGTGGCCGATCTCCAGGCCAATATCCCAAAGGAAGGTGATGAAGGCCGTTAGCGGCTCGCGATAGGGGGTATCGTCGTCCTGCTCGAGCAGCAGCAGCAGGTCGATGTCGGAGTGGGGGTGCAGCTCGCCGCGGCCATAACCGCCCACAGCGAGCAGCGCCACTCCGCCGTCGGGCCAGGCGTGCTGCTCCCAGACGAGGGCCAGCAGGCGGTCAAGACACCACGCCCGGCCATGCACCAGGTCGCGGATGTCGGCGCCGGCGCGAAAGCGCTCATCCAGGCGGGCCTGGATGGCGCGCAGCGCCGTCTTGAAGGGGGCGATCGGCGATCGTTCGCCGGCGAGCTCGGCGCGGAAAGCCTCAATATCGAAGAGGCTGTCGTCGGGAACGAAGCGGTAGTAATGCAGGAGCATGGCGAGCGACTCAGCGGTCGAGGAAGGAGAGGTCTTCGTCGCTTCGGGCGGTGAGTACCTCCACGCCCGTGGTGGTGACCAGCAGCGTGTGCTCCCACTGGGCGCTCAGGCTCCTGTCCTTGGTTACCGCGGTCCAGCCGTCGCGCAGCACCTTGGTGCGATGGTCGCCGACATTGATCATCGGCTCGATGGTGAAACACATGCCTGCCTGGAGGGCAATGTCGGCCTCGGGAGCATAGCCGTCGTAGTGCAGGATCTGCGGATCCTCGTGGAAGCCGGCGCCGATGCCGTGCCCGCAGAAGTCGCGCACCACCGAGTAGCCGTTGGCCTCGGCGTGGAACTGGATGGCGCGGGCCAGTTCCGAGAGGTGCACGCCCGGGCGCACCAGGGCGATGCTGCGGTAGAGGCACTCCTGGGTGACCCGGCACAGCCGTTCGCCCTGGATGGTCTCGCCGATGATGAACATCATGCTGGAGTCGCCGTGATAGCCGTCGGCGGTCTTCACAGTGATGTCGATGTTCATGATGTCGCCCTTCTTGAGCTTCTTGGCGTCATCGGGGATGCCGTGGCAGACCACGTGGTTGATCGAGGTGCAGATCGACTTGGGGAAGCCATGGTAGTCGAGCGGTGCCGGGGTGGAGCCGAGCTCGTCGACAATGTAGTCGTGGCAGCGTCGGTCCAGCTCGCCGGTGCTCACGCCAGCCTTCACGTGGGGGATGATCATCTCGAACACGCTGGCGGCCTGGCGGCCCGCCTCGCGCATCTTCTCGATCTCGTCGGGGGTCTTGATGGGTACGTTCATGGAATCTCGGATCAGGGGTGGTGTCGCCCAGATTACGGCGAGCTCGAGCAGCGGGCGACTTCATCTCGGCGGTCATCCATGGTATAAAGCTGCGCGCTTTCCTGCAATCGCGGAGCCCTGCCGACCCGTCGGTGCTTCGGCGAGACCCGGATACGCGCTCAATGATCCATGCAATGCCTTGAAATCACACATGCACCGTCACATGGTCCCGGGTGCTGTCGCGTCTCTGGCGACGAGCCGCGGCGGTCGGATCCATGGGGTGCGTGGAGGCCTAACCCGATTTTTCCAGGAGTCATCCATGGCACACGTCAATATGCGTGACCTGCTGAAGGCAGGCGCTCACTTCGGTCACCAGACCAAGTACTGGAACCCGAAGATGAGCAAGTACATCTTCGGCGCACGCAACAAGATCCATATCATCAACCTCGAGCACACCCTGCCGGCCCTCAACGAGGCCATCGATGTGGTCGAGAAGATGGCCGCGGCCAACAACAAGATCCTGTTCGTCGGCACCAAGCGCAGTGCGAGCAAGATCATCAAGGAAGAAGCTCAGCGCGTCGGCCAGCCATTCGTCAACCATCGCTGGCTAGGCGGCATGCTGACCAACTACAAGACCATTCGCGTCTCCATCAAGCGCCTGCGCGACCTCGAGACCATGCACGAGGACGGCACCTTCGAGAAGCTGACCAAGAAGGAAGTGCTGATGGCGACCCGCGAGCAGGACAAGCTCGAGCGGTCGGTGGGCGGTATCAAGGAAATGGGCGGCCTGCCCGATGCCCTGTTCGTGATCGACGTCGACCACGAGCGCATCGCCATCAACGAGGCGAACAAGCTGGGCATTCCGGTCATCGGCGTGGTGGATACCAACTCCGATCCCGATGGCGTCGACTACGTGATCCCGGGCAACGATGACTCCATTCGGGCCATCCAGATCTATGTCAAGGCCATCGCCGACGCCTGCGCCCGTGCGAAGGAAGGCCGTCCCGATGAATTCGTCGAGGTCACCGACGTCGAAGAGAGCCAGAGCGACGCCGCCGCCGAGTGAGCATCGGCCCGCCTGGGCCGGTCGCCGTGTCGTCACGTCGTTGGCGGCCCGCCGGACAGGCGCAAGGGGGCTCAGGCCCCCTTGTTTCTCTGCTTTGCTATCCATATCCAGGTCGAACCATTCAGAGGACACTACCATGGCAGCTATCAGCGCCTCCCAGGTCAAGGAACTGCGCGAGCGCACCGGGCTCGGCATGATGGAGTGCAAGAAGGCACTCACCGAGACCGATGGTGACATCGAGCAGGCCATCGAGAACCTGCGCAAGAACTCCGGCCTCAAGGCCGCCAAGAAGGCTGGCCGCACCGCCGCCGAGGGCGTCGTGGTGACCCGTGTGGCGGATGATGCCAGCTACGGTGTGATGGTCGAGATCAACTCCGAGACCGACTTCGTCGCCCGTGACGACAACTTCAAGGCCTTCGCCGAGAAGATCACCGATGCCTTCTTCTCCGCCAGGAGCGAAGACGTGGCCGCAGTGATGGAAGGGCCACTGGAAACTGCCCGCGAGCAGCTGGTGCAGAAGATCGGCGAGAACATCGGCGTGCGTCGCTGCGTGGTCGTCGAAGCCGGCGAAGGTCAGCTGGTCGGCGAATATGTGCATGGCGGCCGCATCGGCGTGCTGACCGTGCTTAAGGGCGGCAACCCCGAGGTGGCCAAGGACGTTGCCATGCACGTCGCGGCCATCAACCCGGCCGTGGCGCGTCCCCAGGACATGCCCCAGGCACAGCTCGATGCCGAGAAGTCGATCATCCTGGCGCAGCCCGATATGGCCGGCAAGCCTGAGCAGATCGCCGAGAAGATGGTTCAGGGCCGGCTGAAGAAGTACCTGGCCGAGAACAGCCTGACCGAGCAGCCCTTCGTCAAGAACCCGGACCAGACCGTGGGCGAGTTCGTCAAGGCGGCCGGCGGCGAGGTGGTCGGCTTCACCCGTTTCGAGGTGGGCGAGGGCATTGAGAAGGAAGAGGTCGACTTCGCCAAGGAAGTGATGGAACAGGCCAAGCGCAGCTGAGGTCTCAGGTTCAAGTATGAAGATGGCGTGCGCGCGAGCGCACGCCATCGTGTATCCGGCCGGTGAATCCGGCCATCCACCAGATCCCAAGCGTCGAGAATCCGGGAGACACCCCATGACCAGTGCCGATCACCCTGCCCCCAGCAAGCCCGAGAAGACCCGCGCTCAGGTGTCCAAGTACAAGCGCATCCTGCTCAAGCTCTCCGGCGAGGCGCTGACCGGCGATGCCGAATTCGGCATCGATCCCAAGGTGCTGGATCGCCTGGCGCTGGAGATCGGCCAGCTGGTAGGGATCGGCGTCCAGGTCGGCATCGTCGTCGGCGGCGGCAATCTGTTCCGCGGGGCGGCCCTGCACGAGGCCGGCATGGACCGGGTCACCGGCGATCACATGGGCATGCTGGCCACGGTGATGAATGCCCTGGCGATGCGCGATGCGCTGGAGCGCTCCAATATCCGCTCGCGAGTGATGTCGGCGATTCCGATGAGTGGCGTGGTGGAGCATTACGACCGCCGAACCGCCATCCGCTACCTGACGTCCGGCGACGTGGTACTGTTCTCGGCCGGCACCGGCAATCCCTTCTTCACTACCGACTCCGCGGCCTGCCTGCGCGGCATCGAGATCGATGCCGACGTGGTGGTCAAGGCCACCAAGGTCGATGGGGTCTACGACAAGGACCCGATCAGGCACCCCGACGCGGTCAAGTACGAACAGCTGTCCTACGATGATGCGCTCGATCAGAAGCTCGGGGTGATGGATTTGACCGCCATCTGCCTGGTGCGGGACCATGACATGCCGGTGCGGGTCTTCAACATGAACAAACCGGGTGCCCTGCTGAACCTGGTGGTGGGTGGCAAGGAAGGCACGCTGATTGACAGAGGGTAAGACAGTGATCGACGACATCAAGAAAGATGCGCAGAGCCGCATGCAGAAGAGCCTCGAGGCCCTTCACCAGAACTTCAACAAGATTCGCACCGGTCGCGCGCACTCCAGCATCCTGGATGCGGTGACCGTGGAGTACTACGGCAGCCAGGTGCCACTCAACCAGGTGGCCTCGATCAACGTCGAGGACGCCAGAACCCTGAGCGTGGTGCCCTGGGAGCAGCAGATGGTGCCCAAGATCGAGAAGGCCATCATGACCTCCGATCTCGGCCTCAACCCGGCCAGTGCCGGCAACGTGATCCGCGTGCCTATGCCGATGCTCACCGAGGAGACGCGCAAGGGCTACATCAAGCAGGCCCGCCAGGAGGCCGAGCATGCCCGGGTGGCGGTGCGCAATGTGCGTCGCGATGCCAACGGCGATCTCAAGTCGCTGCTCAAGGAGAAGGCGATCACCGAGGACGAGCAACATCAGGCCGAGGAGGCGATCCAGAAGCTCACCGACAGCATCATCGCCGAGATCGACAAGGCGCTGGAGTCCAAGGAACGCGACCTGATGCAGGTCTGAGGCTGACAGGCGCCGCCGCGGCTTGTCGGGCGCAATACGCTTATCCGCCATGCGAGACATCATGACGTCACCGCAGCCCCCCCCTGACAGGGCCACTTTCGACGACAGGCCCCTCGTTGGCGAGGCGCCCCTGCCGCATCATGTGGCCATCATCATGGATGGCAATAATCGCTGGGCGAAGTCGCGTGGCCTGTCCGGGGTGCGCGGCCACCATGCCGGTGTCGAGGCGGTGCGTGCCGTGATCCGTCGAGCCGCCGAGCGTGGCATCGAAACCCTCACGCTGTTCGCCTTCTCCAGCGAAAACTGGAAGCGGCCGGCCAGCGAGGTCAATGCGCTGATGGAGCTCTTTCTTCTGGCGCTCAAACGCGAGGTCAAGAAGCTGCACCGACACGGCATCCGCCTGTCGGTGATCGGCGATCGCAGCGCTTTTTCCACCTCGATCCAGAAGTATATCGTCAGCGCCGAGGCGCTGACGCGAGACAACACCGGCCTGCACCTGGTGATCGCCGCCAACTACGGGGGGCGCTGGGATATCGCTATGGCCGCGCGGCGGCTGGCCGAGCGGGTTGCCGCCGGAGAACTCGACCCCGAGGCGGTCGACGAGCAGGCCCTCGACGAGGCGGTAAGCCTGTCCGGCGACGCCCCCGTGGATCTGTGTATCCGCACCAGCGGCGAGCAGCGCATTTCCAATTTCCTGCTCTGGCAGATGGCTTATGCCGAGCTCCACTTCACCCCCGTGCTATGGCCCGACTTCGACGCCGTCGCCTTCGACCGTGCGCTGGCCGACTTCCAAGGGCGCCAGCGGCGCTTTGGCATGACCGATGAGCAGATCGAGGCACAGGGTGCTTAGACAGCGAATCCTCACCGCGGCCTGGCTAATTCCGCTGGCCTTATTCGGGTTGTTCGGCCTGGCGGATGTGGGGTTCAGGTTGTTCACCGCCGCCATCGTACTGCTCGCTGCCTGGGAGTGGACCAATCTCGCCGGCCTCAGGGCGCCGAGCCGTCGCCTGCTCTCGGTGGTGGGCCTCGCCGTGCTGATGGCGCTGTGCTGGGCGAGCGGGGCTGTGCTCTCGGCCTGGCCGCTGTGGCTGGGCGTGCTGGGCTGGCTGGTCAACCTTTACTGGGTGACCGGTTACCCTGCGCGCCTCGCGCAGTGGCGGTCGACCGGCATGCGCCTGGCCATGGGGCTCTGGGTGCTGCTACCGACCTGGGTGGGTTTCAGCGTGCTGCGCGAGGATGGCACCATCTGGCTGCTGTTCGTGCTACTGCTGGTGTGGGGCGCCGACATCGGCGCTTACTTCGTCGGCCGGACTCTGGGCCGTCACAAGCTCGCCCCCAGCGTTAGCCCCGGCAAGACCTGGGAGGGCGTAGCCGGCGGCCTGGCGGTCACCGCGCTGCTGGCGACCGGCTTCGCCGCCTGGCAGGAGCTGGGTGTCGCCGGCGGCCTGTTGCTGCTGCTGGCAACAGCGCTGGTGACGCTGGCCTCGGTGCTGGGTGACCTGCTGGAGAGCATGCTCAAGCGCCATCGTGGCCTCAAGGATTCCAGCCAGCTGCTGCCCGGCCACGGCGGGATGCTCGACCGGGTCGACAGCCTGACCGCGGCGGTGCCGCTGTTCGCGCTGCTGCATGGGGGGGGGCTGTGACGATAAGCCGCGTGACCGTGCTGGGCGCCACTGGCTCGATCGGCACCAGCACCCTGGATGTGCTCGGCCGCCATCCTGACCGCTACCGGGTCCATGCCCTGACCGCTCACCGCTCCCGGGAGGCGCTGCTGGCCCAGTGCCGGCGCCACCATCCGGCGGTGGCCGTGCTCGATGCCGAGGAAGATGCCGCCTGGCTGCGCGGGCAGCTGGCCGAGGCGGGGCTTGCCACCGAGGTGCTCGCCGGTAGCCAGGCGTTGGTCGAGGTGGCCGAGGCGCCCGAGGTGGACTGCGTGATGGCGGCCATCGTCGGAGCCGCCGGCCTGTTGCCGACGCTGGCCGCGGTGAAGGCCGGCAAGCGGGTTCTGCTGGCCAACAAGGAGACCCTGGTGACGTCGGGGGCGCTGTTCATGGAAGCTGTGGCGCGCCATGGCGCCACCCTGCTGCCCATCGATTCCGAACATAATGCCATCTACCAGTGTCTACCCGTCGAGCATCGTGGCGGCCTGGGGCGCCACGGCGTCAGGCAATTACTGCTGACCGCCTCGGGCGGCCCTTTTCGCGGCTGGTCGCGTGAGGCATTGGCCGAAGTGACGCCGAACCAGGCCTGTGCCCATCCCAACTGGTCGATGGGGCGCAAGATCTCGGTGGACAGCGCCACCCTGATGAACAAGGGGCTCGAGTTGATCGAGGCGTGCTGGCTGTTCGATGCCCGTCCCGAGCAGATTCAGGTGGTGGTCCACCCCCAGAGCGTGATCCACTCCATGGCGGCCTACAGCGACGGTTCGGTGATCGCCCAGCTGGGCAATCCCGACATGCGAACCCCCATCGCCTATGGCCTGGCCTGGCCGGAGCGCATCGACGCCGGCGTGGAGGCGCTGGATCTGTTTCAGGTCGCCCGGCTCGATTTTGAACCCGCCGACGAGGCGGCCTTCCCGTGCCTGCGCCTGGCCCGCGAGGCCATGGCCGCGGGTGGCACGGCGCCGGCGGTGCTTAATGCTGCCAACGAGGTGGCGGTGGAGGCCTTCCTGGCCGGTCGCCTCGGTTTCACCGAGATTGGCGAGCTGGTGGCCCGGGTGCGCGATGCGCGCCCAGTGGTGCCGGCCAAAGATCTCGAGACCATCCTCGAGGCCGATGTCCTCGCCCGGCGGGCGGCGCACGCCTGGCTGGTGCGGCAATAATGCTCGCACCTCTACGCTCTTGACTGCAAGGAGATTGTCTTGGCCCTGATCCAGAACGTGCTGGCCGTGATCGTGGTGCTCGGCCTGTTGATCACCTTCCACGAGTTCGGCCACTTCTGGGTGGCCCGGCGCTGCGGCGTCAAGGTGCTGCGCTTCTCGGTGGGCTTCGGCAAGCCGCTGTGGTCACGCCGCGACCATCACGGCACCGAGTTCGTGGTGGCCGCGATCCCGCTGGGCGGCTACGTGAAGATGCTCGACGAGCGCGAGGGCCCCGTCGATCCCGCCGAGCGCCATCTTGCGTTCAACAACAAGTCGGTCTGGCAACGTATCGCCGTCGTTGTGGCCGGCCCGCTGGCCAACTTCCTGCTGGCGATCGTCGCCTACTGGGCGCTGTTCGTGGCCGGCACCACCACCGTGGCGCCGGTGATCGGCAGTGTGGCGCCCGATTCCCCGGCCAGCCGTGGCGGTCTCGAGGCGGGCCAGGAGATCACCGCGGTGCGCGGCGAGGCGGTGCGCTCCTGGGATGAGATCAACCTCAAGCTGATCGCAGCCATTGGCGAGAGCGGTAAGCTCGAGGTGCAGGCCCGGGACGAGGCCGCCGCTGAGCCGCAAACCTATCGGCTGCCGGTGCAAGATTGGCTGGTAGGCCAGGATCCCCCCCGTCCGCTACCGAGCCTGGGGCTGACCCCTTGGCGGCCCGAAATCCCGGCGGTCATCGGCGAGGTGGTCGAGGGCGAGGCGGCCGCCAATGCTGGCTTGCAGAAGGGTGACAAAATCGTCGCAGTGGATGGCCAACCGGTCGCCGACTGGATGGCCTTTGTCGACCGGGTCCGCGCCAGTCCGGGTGAGCCCCTCGATCTGCTGGTGCGGCGCGACGGCAAGCGCCTAGAGCTCACCGTCACGCCAGCGCGCAACGAGCTCAAGGAGGGCGTGTCCATCGGCTATATCGGTGCCGGTGTCGAGGCCGTCAGCTGGCCCGAGAAGTACCGTCGCGAGATCCGCTATAACCCGTTGGCCGCCGTGGGCGAGTCGCTGTCCAAGACCGGCGAGATGACGGTGCTGACCCTGGGGGCCATCCGCAAGATGGCGGTGGGACTGATCTCGCCGTCGAACCTCTCCGGCCCCATCACCATCGCGCAGATTTCCGGCGACTCGGCGCGGGCGGGAGTGGCGAGTTTCATCAGCTTTCTCGCCTACCTGTCGATCAGCCTGGGGGTGCTCAACCTGCTGCCGATCCCGGTGCTCGATGGCGGCCATCTGCTCTACTATCTGATCGAGGTGGTGCGCGGTCGCCCGGTGTCCGAACGGGCCCAGGCCGTGGGTCTGCGCATCGGCCTGGCACTGGTCGGCACCCTGATGCTGATGGCGCTCTATTTCGACCTGATGCGGCTTGGGTAAATGGGTGTCGGCTTGTCAGTGGCCAGCACAAATGTATAAGGTGCCTGTCTGGTAAGGACGGCAGATCAACGCGAGCGAATCGACAGCATGAAAATCAAGACCATCGGACTGGCGGCGCTGCTGCTCGTGAGTGCCCAGGCGGCACAGGCACAATCTTTCCACGTTTCCGACATCAGGGTTGAGGGGCTGCAGCGGGTTTCGCCCGCCTCCGTGTTCAATGCCTTCCCTGTCAGCGCCCGCGACCGGGTGGATGAGCGTGAGCTGGCCGAGGCGGCCCGCGAGCTCTTTGCCACAGGGCTGTTCGAAGACGTCACGCTGGCTCGCGAGGGGGACGTGCTGATCATCCAGGTGGTCGAGCGCCCGACTATCGCGCGCCTCAACATCGAGGGTAACAAGCAGATTGCCGACGAGGATCTGCGCAATGGCCTCAAACAGGCCGGGCTCGATGAGGGGCAGGTGCTGCAGCTCTCCACCCTCGAGGAGATCCAGCGCGAACTGGAGGGAGTCTACCAGTCCCAGGGCCGTTACAGCGCCCAGATCGAGACCTCCGTGGAGGAGGTCGGCGAGGGCCAGGTTCAGGTCAATATCAACATCGACGAAGGCGCAGTGGCCAAGATCCGCCAGATCAATATTGTCGGTAACCACGATTTCGACGATGAGCAGCTGCGCGAGGTGTTCGAGCTCGATGACAAGCCGGGCTGGTTCTTCGGCTGGTTCTCCAGCGATGAGTACTCCCGCGAGGCCCTGTCCGGTGACCTGGAACGACTGCGCTCCTTTTATCTCGATCGCGGTTACGTGAACTTCAACATCGAGTCCACCCAGGTCTCGATCAGCCCCGACAAGTCGCGGATCTTCGTTACCGTCAACCTCGACGAGGGCCAGCAGTATCGTCTGGACGACATCCGCTTCGCCGGTGACCTGCAGATTCCCGAGGACGAGGCTCGTGAGCTGCTGAAAGTGGAATCCGGCGAGATCTTCTCGCGCAGCGACGTCACCGCTTCCATCGAGGCGCTGCGCTCGCGGCTGGGCGCCGAAGGTTTCGCCTTCGCCAACGTGGATGGCATTCCCGAGGTGGCCGCGTCCGGCGATACCGTGGATCTGATTTTCCGCGTCGAGCCGGGACGTCGTGCCTACGTGCGGCGTATCGAGTTCGTCGGCAATACCACCACCCAGGACGAAGTGCTGCGGCGCGAGATGGTCCAGATGGAGGGGGCGCCGGCCTCCACCGAATCGATCAGCCAGTCGCGTCAGCGCCTGGAGCGCCTGGGCTTCTTCAAGCAGGTCGACGTGGAGACTCGCCCGGTGGCCGGTGCGCCCGACCAGCTGGACGTCACCTACACGGTGGAGGAGCAACCCTCCGGCTCGATCTCGGTGAGTTTCGGCTTCTCTCAGAGCGCCGGGTTGATCTATGGCGCATCAATCTCCCAGAACAACTTTCTCGGGACGGGAAATCGGGTCAACTTCACCGCTCAGCGCAGCGATACCTTCACCAACCTCAACTTCGGCTTCACCGATCCCTACTGGACCCTGGACGGCATCTCGCGTGGTTATAACCTCTTCTACCGCGAGACCGACTATGAGGACTCCGATATCTCGACCTATTCCACCGATGCCTATGGTGGGGGCATCAACTTCGGCTATCCGATCAACGAGTTGGCCCGCCTCAACTTCGGCGCATCGGTCGAGGATCTGTCGATCGACACCTACCGCGATACCGCCTCGGAGATCCAGCGCTATGTGGATGACCAGGGCAGTGATGCCCAGAGCCTGAAGCTCACCGCCAGCTGGACCCGCAACAAGCTCAACCGAGGCATCATGCCGACTGCCGGCAATTACCAGCGTCTGTCGCTGGAGACGGCGGTGCCGGGCAGCGACGCCGAGTACTACAAGCTGCGCGCCCAGGCCCGCCAGCTCCTCCCCTTCAACGAAGAGCAGACCTGGGGCCTGAAGTTCGGCGGCGAGCTGGGCTACGCCGATGCCTTCAGTAGCGATCCCTATCCGTTCTACGAGAACTTCTTCTCCGGTGGCCTGGGCTCGGTGCGCGGCTACACCGGCAACACCCTGGGACCGGCGGTCACCGAGCGCAATGGCGGCGATGACCGCACCCTCGGGGGCAATGTGCTGGTGGAAGGCAGTGCCGAGGTGCTGTTCCCCATGCCCTTCATCAAGGACCAGCGCTCCCTGCAGACCTCGCTGTTCCTGGATGCCGGCAACACCTTCCTGACCGACTGTTACCCGGTGCTTGACGAGGATGCTGATCGGCAGCAGTGCGACTCCGGCGTTGACCTGAGCGATCTGCGCTACAGCGCAGGTGTCGGCCTCTCCTGGCTGACCCCGGTAGGACCGCTGACCTTCAGCGTCGCCCAGCCGCTCAACGACAAGAGCAACGACGAAACCCAGGTCTTCCAGTTTTCATTGGGCCAGACCTTCTGATCCCGCCTCTTGCGAGGAGCTTCTCCATTCATAAGCGCTATTCCCTTCTGTGCTTCGGCCTGCTGGCGCCCATCATGCTGCCGGCTCAGGTCGATCCGCTGGCACCCGCCGAGTAAGCCGGCCGTCTACGACAGCGAATCTTTATGAATCAAGACGCCCGAACCCTGACACTGTCCGAGATTGCCGAGCGCCTGGGAGCCCGCCTCGAGGGTGACGGTGAACGGCGGGTGAGTGGCCTGGCGACGCTCAGGGATGCCGCGCCTGACCAGGTGGCCTTCCTCGCCAACCGCGCCTACCTCAAGGATCTGACAGGGACGCGAGCCGCGGCGGTGCTGCTGGCTCCGGACCATGCCCAGAGCTGCCCGGTGGCGCGCCTGGAAATGGACAACCCCTATCTCGGCTATGCCGAGCTATCGCGGCTCTTCGATCCGCTCACCGACCGAATACCGGCCGGCATTCATCCCACGGCGGTGGTCGCCGACGACGTCTGCCTGGGGGCGGACGTCGTCATCGGCCCCCAGACAGTGATCGAATCAGGCGTCGAGCTGGGCGACGAGGTGGTCATCGGCCCGGGCTGCGTGGTGGGCGCCGACTCTCGCATCGGCCCCGGATCGCGGTTGCACGCCAATGTCACTCTCTGTCATGGCGTGGTGATCGGCGCTCGGGCCATCCTGCACAGCGGCTGCGTGATCGGCGGTGATGGCTTTGGATTTGCCCATGACGGGGCGCGCTGGCACAAGATCGCCCAACTGGGCGGCGTGGTGCTGGGCGACGATGTCGAAGTGGGTAGCTGCTCGAGCATCGATCGTGGCGCGCTTGGCGACACCCTGATCGGCGATGACGTCAAGATCGACAGCCAGGTGCAGATCGCCCACAACGTGCAGATCGGCGACCACACCGCGCTGGCCGGCTGCGTGGGCATTGCCGGCTCCACCCGGGTGGGCAAGCACTGCATGCTGGGCGGCGGGGTGGGACTCTCCGGCCACCTGACCATCGCCGATGGAGTGCAGGTCACCGGTATGAGCCTGGTCACCAACTCGATCCTGGAAGCGGGGGTCTATTCGTCGGGGACCGGTGCCATGGACAATGCCCAGTGGCGTCGCAACGCGGTGCGCTTCAAGCAGCTCGACGACATCGCCCGGCGCCTGGCGCGGCTCGAAAAAGCCGCGCGTCGCGATTGAGGGGGCATTGCAGGGCGGTATAATCCTCCGCCTGTTTCCGCCGGCCACTGGGCCGACCCTGACCTTCGCGGGAGGGGCATCCAGTCATTTCAGAGGTTGCTACGATGGTAATGGACATCAACGAGATTCGTGAATATCTGCCCCACCGCTACCCCTTCCTGCTGGTGGACCGGGTGACGGAGATCACCCTGGGCGAAGCCATCGTTGCCTACAAGAACGTCAGCATCAACGAGCCCTTCTTCAACGGCCACTTCCCGCATCATCCGATCATGCCTGGTGTGCTGGTGGTCGAGGCGCTGGCCCAGGCGTGTGGCATCCTCGGCTTCAAGACCGTCAATAAGCTGCCCGCCGACGGCTATGTCTACTATCTGGTGGCCAGTGACAACGTGCGCTTCAAGCGCCCGGTGATGCCCGGCGACCAGCTGGTGTTGGAGGCTCGGGTCGAGCGCACCAAGCGCGGCATCTGGAAGTTCGCCTGCCGTGCCACGGTCGATGGCGAGCTGGTCTGTGAGGCCGACATTACCTGCGCCGAGAGGAAGGTCGCTTGATACACCCCACCGCCCTCATTGATCCTGCGGCGCGCCTGGCCGACGATGTCGAGGTCGGCCCCTTCACGGTCATCGGGCCCGAGGTCGAGCTCGGGCCCGGCAGCCGCATCGGCCCCCATGTGGTGATCAAGGGCCCGAGTGTGCTGGGCGCGCGCACCCGTATCTTCCAGTTCGCCTCGGTGGGCGAGGATTGCCAGGACAAGAAGTATGCAGGGGAGCCGACCCGCCTGGTGATGGGCGATGACAACGTCATCCGCGAGGGGGCCACCCTGCACCGCGGCACCGTCCAGGATCGTGGCGAGACCACCATCGGTTCGCGCAACCTCTTCATGGCCTACGTGCATGTCGGCCACGACTGCGTGATCGGCAACGACTGTGTCCTGGCCAACCAGGTGACTCTCGCCGGCCATGTGCGTCTGGGTGACTTCGCCATCGTCGGCGGGCTCTCGGCCATCCACCAGTTCTGCCACTTCGGCGAACACGCCATGGCCGGCGGTGGCTCGATCATCACCAAGGATACCCCGGCCTACGTGATGATCAACGGCAACCCGGCGCAGGTCCATGGCCTCAATCTGGTGGGCCTCAAGCGACGGGGCTTCTCCAGAGAGGCCATCCGCGCGCTGGGCGAGGCCTACAAGCTGGTCTACCGCCACGGGCTGACCACCGAGCAGGCCCTGGCGCAGATTCGTGAGCGCTTCGCACTGCCCGAGACCGAGACCTTCGCCGCCTCTATCGAGGTCTCGACCCGCGGCATCATCCGTTGAGCATGGTACCTTGATGCGGGTGGCGTCATGACGGTCCGGCGTATCTATCTGGTCGCAGGCGAGCTCTCTGGCGATCTGCTGGGGGCCGGACTGATGCGGGCCCTGAAGACGCGCCACCCACGGGTGGCGTTTCGCGGCATCGGTGGTCCGCGCATGATCGCCGAGGGCCTCGATAGCCGTTTCCCCCTGGAAACCCTGTCGGTGATGGGCCTGATCGAGGTGCTCCGGCACCTGCCCCGGCTGGTCGGCGTGCGTCGCGAACTCAGGCGCGACGCCCTGGCCTGGCAGCCCGACGTGATGATCGGCATCGATGCACCCGACTTCAATCTCGGGCTGGAGCGGCAGCTGCGCGAGGCGGGTCTGACCACCGCCCACTACGTCAGCCCCTCGGTCTGGGCCTGGCGCCAGGGGCGCGTCAAGGGCATCGCGAAGTCGGTCGACGCCATGCTGACCTTGCTGCCCTTCGAGGCGGCCTTCTATGCCCGCCACCGGGTTCCGGTGGCCTTCGTCGGCCACCCGCTGGCCGACGAGTTGCCTCTTGACAACGATCGCATGGCCGCACGTGCCGAGCTGGGCCTGCCTGCCGCTGGCCCGGTGCTGGCGGTGCTGCCAGGCTCCCGGGCCAGCGAGATACGCTTCTTGGGCGAGACCTTTCTCGCTGCTGCCGAGCGGCTGTGTGCCGCGCGACCCAGGCTGCGGGTGGTGATCCCGGCGGCGACACCCGAACGCCGCGGCGAGCTGGAGATGCTGATAGCCGAGCATCCTGCCCTGATGGCGCGCCTGACCCTGCTCGACGGCCAGGCCCGGGAGGCCATGGTAGCCGCCGATGCGGTGCTGCTCGCCTCGGGCACCGCGGCGCTGGAGGCGATGCTCTGCCACCGGGCGATGCTGGTCGCCTATCGGATGGCACCCTTGACCCACTGGCTGGCCAGGCGGCTGGTCAAGACCGAGTGGATCTCGTTGCCCAACCTGATCGCCCGCGAGGCCCTGGTGCCGGAGCTGATCCAGGGGGAGGCCCGCCCCGCGGCGATCGCCGCGCGCCTGGGCGAGATGCTCGACGACCCCGCAGGACGGGCGACCCTGGAAGCGCGCTTTGCCGCCATGCATGCCGACTTGCAGCGTGACGCCAGCCGCCGGGCGGCCGAGGCTATCGAGGCGCTGGCGGCGGGGCAGCCGTTGCCGGCCAGCGTGGCCCCGGCGCTGGCCGACGAGGTGGCGCCATGACGGTCAGGGAGCGCGCGAGAGGGAAAGGGGCCCGCGAGCTGCCGCCGCTGGTGATCGACTATGCGGGCGAGCGCCTGGCCGGGGTCGACGAGGTGGGCCGCGGCCCGCTGGTCGGCCCGGTGGTCGCCGCCGCGGTGATCCTCGACCCGGCACGGCCCATCGCGGGCCTGGCCGACTCCAAGACCCTGACCGCCCGCCGTCGCGAGATCCTGGATGCGGTGATCCGCGCACGGGCACTGGCCTGCGCCGTGGCCGAGGCGTCGGCCGCCGAGGTGGACGCGCTCAATATCTACCATGCCACGCACCTCGCCATGCGTCGCGCCATCGACGCCCTGGCGCCGGCGGCCGAGTACCTGCTGGTGGACGGCAACCGGCTGCCCGGGCATCATGTCTCCGGTCAGGCAGTGGTCAAGGGCGATGCCCGTCATCCGGCCATCGCCGCCGCCTCGATACTGGCCAAGGTCGAGCGCGACGCAGGCATGCTGGCCCTCGATGCCCGGCATCCCGACTACGGCTTCGCCCGCCACAAGGGCTACCCGACCCGCGAGCACCTGGCCGCCCTGGAACGCCTGGGGCCGCTGCCGGAGCACCGTCGCTCCTTCGGTCCCGTCAAGCGCCAGCTGGCACTGTTTTAGGTCTCTCAAGCGGCACCACGAGAGGCGCCGGGAGCAGGTCGCAGAGGAGGTCCTATGCCAGGGGTGAGGAGGATTCCTCCGAACGGGCTGGCCAGGGATGGCCAGCACTGGCCCTGCAAGCGAAGCAGGACGCGAGAGCGCCGCAGGGCATCGGTAGCGCCCAGGGAGGGGTTTACAGCGCCTCCCCGCAGGCCTGTCGCCGGATCAGCCCCGAGCGATATTGCCGGGATAGCCTCGCGCTTCCTGTACTGATTATTTACCGCCAAGCCCCGAGCCCTTATATGACCACGCCCTTCGTTCATCTTCGCGTGCACAGCGAATTCTCCCTGGTCGACGGCCTGGTGCGTCTCAAGCCGCTGGTCCAGGCCGCCGTGGCCCAGGGCCTGCCCGCCGTGACGCTGACCGACGAGACCAACCTCTTCGGCCTGGTCAAGTTCTACAAGGGCGCCCAAGGCGCGGGACTCAAGCCGATCATCGGCAGCGATCTGTGGCTGGCCAACCCGCATGACGAGGGGCACCCCTATCGCCTGACGCTGCTGGCCATGGACGAGACCGGCTACCGCAACCTCACCGAGCTGATCTCGCGGGGCTGGATGCTCGGCCAGCGCCAGGGCCAGGCGCTGCTGGACAAGGCCTGGGTGCTCGAGCAGAGCGCGGGGCTGATCGCCCTGTCCGGTGGCCGGGAAGGCGAGGTCGGCCGCCACCTGCTCAGCGACCATCACGACGAGGCCCACGCCCTGCTCGAGGAGTGGAGCGCCGCCTTCCCGGGACGCTTCTACCTGGAGCTGACTCGCACCGGCCGTCCGCTGGAGGAAGAGTGCGTCCACCTCTCGGTGGACCTGGCCGTCGAGACCGGCACCCCGGTGGTGGCCACCAACGACGTGCGCTTCCTGGAGCGCGAGGACTTCTGGGCCCACGAGACCCGGGTGGCCATCGGCGAGGGCAAGGCGCTGGACGACAAGCGCCGCGAGCGACGCTACACCGAGGAGCAGTACCTCAAGAGCCCCGCCGAGATGGCGGAGCTGTTCGCCGACATCCCCGAGGCGCTGGAGAACAGCGTGATGATCGCCGCGCGCTGCAACGTGGAGGTGCGCCTGGGCGAGATCTTCCTGCCCGAGTTCGCGATTCCCGAGGGCATGACCCAGGACGAGTACTTCCGCAAGATCTCCCACGACGGCCTCACCGAGCGCCTGAACGCCCTTTTTCCGGCGGGGCGTTATCCGCGAGACGGGGCGGAGTATGCCGAGATCGATGCCCGCTACCGCAAGCGGCTCGACTTCGAGCTCGAGATCATCATCCAGATGGGTTTCCCCGGCTACTTCCTGATCGTCATGGACTTCATCCAGTGGGCCAAGGACAACGACGTCCCGGTAGGCCCGGGGCGTGGCTCGGGGGCCGGCTCGCTGGTCGCCTACGCTCAGAAGATCACCGACCTCGACCCCATCGGCTACGACCTGCTGTTCGAGCGCTTCCTCAACCCCGAGCGGGTCTCGATGCCCGACTTCGACGTCGACTTCTGCATGGAGAAGCGCGACCGGGTGATCGACTACGTCGCCGACCGCTACGGCCGCGACGCAGTGTCCCAGATCGTCACCTTCGGCACCATGGCGGCCAAGGCGGTGGTGCGCGACGTGGCGCGCGCCCAGGGCAAGCCCTACTCGCTGGGCGATAAGCTCTCCAAGCTGATTCCCTTCGAGGTGGGCATGACACTCGCCAAGGCCATCGAGGCCGAGCCGGCGCTCAAGGAGTTTCTCGACAACGACGAGGAGGCTGCCGAGATCTGGGAGATGGCCCTCAAGCTCGAGGGCATCACCCGTGGCACCGGCAAGCACGCCGGCGGCGTGGTGATCGCGCCGACCAGGCTCACCGACTTCTCGCCGCTGCTCTGCGACGAGGACGGCAGCGGCCTGATGGTGCAGTTCGACAAGAATGACATCGAGGAGGCCGGGCTGGTCAAGTTCGACTTCCTCGGCCTGCGCACCCTGACCATCATCGACTGGGCGCTGGAGATGGTCGACAAGGTGCGCGCCACCGAGGGTCAGGGGCCGCTGGACATCGACACCATCCCGCTGGATGACGTGCCGACCTTCGAGATGCTCAAGAAGGCCGAGACCACGGCTGTCTTCCAGCTCGAGTCCCGCGGCATGAAGGAGTTGATCAAGCGCCTGCTGCCGGATTCGCTGGAGGACATGATCGCCCTGGTGGCGCTGTTTCGCCCCGGGCCCCTGCAGTCGGGCATGGTCGACGACTTCATCAACCGCAAGCATGGCCGGGCGGAGATCTCCTATCCGCACCCGGACTACCAGCACGAGCTGCTCAAGCCGGTACTCGGGCCCACCTACGGCATCATCCTCTATCAGGAGCAGGTGATGCAGATCGCCCAGGTGATGGCGGGCTACTCGCTGGGCCAGGCCGACATGCTGCGCCGCGCCATGGGCAAGAAGAAACCCGAGGAGATGGCCAAACAGCGCGCCGGCTTCATGGAGGGCTGTGCGGCTAACGGTATCGACACGGACCTTGCCGGCAACATCTTCGACCTGGTGGAGAAGTTCGCCGGCTACGGTTTCAACAAGTCCCACTCGGCGGCCTATGCGCTGGTCTCGTATCAGACCGCCTGGTTGAAAGCGCATTATCCCGGCCCCTTCATGGCGGCGGTGATGTCCACCGAGATGGATAACCTCGACAAGGTGGTACCGCTGATCGAGGAGTGCCGTCACCTGGGGCTCACGGTGACCCCGCCCGATGTCAATGTCGGCGGCTACACGTTCACCGTCGACGACCAGGCGCGGATCGTCTACGGCCTGGGGGCGATCCGCGGGGTCGGCGAGGGCCCCATCGACGCCATCGTCGAGGCCCGCGAGGCGGGCGGCCCCTTCGAGGATCTGTTCGACTTCTGCCGTCGGGTCGACCCCAGGCGCATGAACAAGCGCACCCTGGAGGCGCTGATCCGCTCCGGCGCCCTGGACACCCTGGGCCCGAGCCGCGCGGTGCTCGGCGCGGCGCTGGAGGATGCCTTGAAGGCGGCGGTACAGAACCAGACCAATCACAACCTTGGCATGATGGACATGTTTGGCGAGGCCTTCGTCGATGAGTCGGCCGAGGACGCCTACGCCGAGTATCGCCAGGCCCGCGAATGGAGCGACAAGGAGCGCCTGGCCGGCGAGAAGGAGACCCTGGGGCTCTACCTCACCGGCCATCCCATCGACGAGTACGAGGGCGAGCTTGCGCGCTTCGTCTCCACTCGCATCAGCGACCTCAAACCCTCCCGGGAGCCCCAGCGGGTGGCGGGCCTGGTGGTCGGCGTGCGGACCATGAAGTCCAAGCGTGGCGACACCATGGCCTTCATCTCCCTGGACGATCGCACCGGGCGCATCGAGGCCTCGCTGTTCGGCGAGCTCTACGACCAGCTGCGCGGCCGACTCGAGGCCGATCAGGTGATGATCGTCGAGGGTGAGGTGTCCAGCGACGACTACTCCGGTGGCCTGCGCCTGCGCGGCAAGGCGGTCACGCCGATGGTCGAGGCGCGCAGCCGCTTCGGCCAGGCGGTGGAACTCTGCCTGGACGGCGGTCGCCTCAATGGGCGGCTCGTGGATTCGCTGCGCACTCGCCTTGTGCCCTTCCGCGACGCGCAGGGGCTGCCGGTGCGGTTGTACTACTGTAATGCCCAGGCCTCGGGCTGGCTGGAGCTCGCCGAGGAGTGGCGCGTCACGCCCAGCGACGAACTGCTGACGGGGCTGCGTGAGGTGCAGGGCCAGGACGGTGTGCGGCTGAAGTATCGCTGAGCATGGGCATAGGGCTTGCCCCTCATTGTCTTGCTTGGAACGAGTCGGGGCTTACCGGCGACAGGCTTATCGGGGGCGCTGTGAACCCCTCCCTGGGCGCTATCGACGCCATCCCTGGCGTAGGACCCCCTCCAAGCCTGTCCCCGGCCCCCTTGCCTCCTGGCGTGCTCTGCCTTGCGTGGTGCGTTGAGGGTGCGATAATGCCAGCCACGTCACTTTTCGCGCCGCGCCTGGCCTCGACGGGCAGGCGGTGAAACATCACAAGGCATCCGGCCAATGAATCCGAACTATCTCGACTTCGAACAGCCTATCGCCGAGCTTCAGGCCAAGATCGAGGAGCTGCGCCTGGTCGGCAACGACAGCCAGCTCAACTTGAGCGACGAGATCAGCCGGCTCGAGGAGAAGAGCCGCAAGCTCACTGAGTCGATCTTCAAGGACTTGACTCCCTGGCAGGTCTCGCAGCTCTCGCGTCATCCCCAGCGCCCCTACACCCTGGACTACCTGGCCAACGTCTTCAGCGACTTCGACGAGCTGCACGGCGATCGCAAGTTCGCCGACGATGCCGCCATTGTCGGCGGCGTGGCGCGGCTGGACGACAAGCCGGTGATGGTGATTGGCCACCAGAAGGGGCGCGACGTCCACGAGAAGGTGCGGCGCAACTTCGGCATGCCGCGCCCCGAGGGCTACCGCAAGGCCTGCCGCCTGATGGAGATGGCCGAGCGTTTTACGATGCCGGTGCTGACCTTCATCGACACGCCGGGGGCCTATCCGGGCATCGACGCCGAGGAGCGCGGTCAGTCCGAGGCCATTGCCAACAACCTGGCGGTGATGTCGCGCCTACGTACGCCGATCGTTGCCACCGTGGTGGGCGAGGGAGGCTCCGGCGGGGCGCTGGCCATCGGTGTTTGCGACGAGCTGGCCATGCTGCAGTACTCCACCTATTCGGTGATCTCCCCCGAGGGCTGCGCTTCCATCCTGTGGAAGAGCGCCGAGAAGGCTGCCGATGCCGCCCAGGCGATGGGCATCACCGCCGAGCGTCTCAAGGAGCTGGGACTGGTCGATACGCTGATTCCCGAGCCCCTGGGCGGCGCCCATCGCCATCCGGTGTCCACCGCCGAGCGGGTCAAGGCGTCGCTGCTGGCAAGTCTCGAGCGCCTGGAAGCGCTGGACACGGATCAGCTGCTGGCGCGTCGCTACGAGCGGCTGATGAGCTACGGGGCCCCTGCCTGACCGCATGGCCTCGGTGACGGTCATGGACGCTGATTCCATGGGGGCGACCCTGCAGCGCCTTGTCGATCGTGCCCTGGCGGCTACGTCGGCGGGGCGTTGCGTCTGGGTGGCCCTCTCCGGTGGGCTGGACTCCTCGCTGCTGCTGACGCTCACCGCAGAGGCCTGTCGGCGCCATCCACGCTCCTTGCGGGCGCTGCATGTCCATCATGGCCTGCAGCCTGCCGCCGACGGCTTCGAGCGTCACTGCCAGTGGCTCTGTTCGGGCCTCGGCGTGCCGCTTCGCGTCGAGCGGGTCGCCGTCGACTCGGCCGACGGGCAGGGTCGCGAAGGGGCGGCGCGGGCGGCACGCTACGCCGCCTTCGCCGAGTGCGTGGCGCCGGGCGAGACCCTCTGGCTGGCTCAGCACCGCGATGATCAGGCCGAGACCTTCCTGCTGGCTGCCCTGCGCGGTAGCGGGACGCGCGGCCTGGCCGGCATGACGGCCGGGCGCGCGTGGCGGGGGCGGCGCCTCGAGCGCCCGCTGCTTGGGGTCGAGCGCGCGACCCTCGAGGCCGAGGCGCGCCGCCAGGGCCTGGTCTGGGTGGAGGATCCTTCCAACGACGACGAGACCCTGGATCGCAACTTCCTGCGCCACACCGTGCTACCACTGCTGGCGACCCGCTGGGTGCATGCCGGCGAGTCGCTCTCGCGCAGCGCGGCGCTTGCCGGCGAGGCCGACGCCCTGCTCGATGAGCTCGCCGGCCTCGACCTCGAGCGCCTGGGCGGCGATGCGGCCTGCCTGCCGGTGGCGGGCCTGGAGACGCTTTCCGGTTCTCGACGACGCCTGCTGGTGCGCTATTGCTGTGGGCGGCTGGGCCTGGCGATGCCGCCGGCACGGCGGCTCGACACGCTGCTGGACCAGCTGGAGGCCAGGGAGGATGCCAAGGTGCGGGTAACCTGGTCTGATGCAGAGGCCAGGGTCTGGCGAGGGCGGCTATACCTGCTCGCCCCCCCTGAGGCGCTGCCGCCCGACTGGCAAGCCGAGTGGAATGGCCATGCGCCGTTGATGACGCCGCTGGGCGAGGTGCGGGTCTCGCTGGGCCGGGCCGACGGTGCGCCGGCACGGCTGCGGGTGGTGCCGCGGCAGGGAGGCGAATGGCTGCGGCTGCCCGGCCGTGGCCGACGCGATCTCAAGCGGCTGCTGCAGGAGGCTGGCGTGCCCCCCTGGGGGCGCGGGGGGCTGGTGGTGGCTCGAGAAGGCGAGACACCGGTGGCAGTGCTGGACCCGCGGGACGGGGCCTGCTGGCTGCTCGCCGAGGGTTGGGTCAGCCGTGACGAATCGTCAGGGGGAGATCCGCGGCCTGCTGATAGGCCATCTCCTGCTCCAGGTCGTTGAGCAGCAGCGCCGGTGTCTGTTCGCCGTCTAGCGTGAGTATCAGCGACTCGCCCTCGGCCTGCAGCCGAGGCACGGCGGGGGGCTGCTCAGGACGCGAGTGGTTGAGGATCACCGCCAGGCGCAGCAGCCGAGCCAGTCGGGCGTGGGGGCGGCGTTCCGACTCGGGCAGGGCCTGCCACTCCTTGACCGGGAACTTGCGGCGGTGGGCGCGCACCAGGAAGGCCAGCAGACGCTGCTCCGGTCGCGAGAAGCCAGCCAGGTCAGAATGCTCCAGCAGGTAGGCGCCGTGGCGATGGAACTGGCTGTGGGAGATGGCCAGGCCGATTTCGTGTAGTCGGCTGGCCCAGTCGAGGAAGCGTGCCTGGTCGTCATCGAGCGCCCAGGCCTGGCGAACCTGCTCGAACAGGGCGCCGGCGGTGGCTGCCACGTTGTCGGCCTGGCGGCCGTCCAGCTGGGCGTTGCGGGCCAGGTTGTCCAGGGTCTTGAGGCGCGAGTCCTCGGGGCTGTTGCGCCCCACCATGTCGTAGAGTACCCCTTCGCGAAGGGCTCCGTCGGCATAGCGCATCCGCTCCAGGTCGAAGGCCTCGAAAATCGCGCTAAGGATCGCCACCCCCGCCGGAAAGACCCGCGCACGGTCTGCCTTGAGGCCTTCCATGGCCACTTTGTCGAGTTTCTTGCACTTGATCAGGCGCTTGCGCAGGGCGGCCAGGCCGGTACGGGTGATTTCCCCGTCGGGCGCATCCCCAGCGGCCGCCATCACCGCGGCCGCAGCCTTGATGGTGCCGCTGGAGCCCACGGGGTCGGCCCAGCCTAGCCGCTGGTAGGGTCGCTGGATGTTGGCCAGTTCCGAAAGGGCGGCAAGCTCCGCCTGGCGCATGCGCTTCTCGCTGATCTCGCCGCTGGCGAAGAAACGCCCGGTGAAGGTCACGCAGCCCATGCGCAGGCTCTCCAGCGCCAGGGGCTCGAAGCGCTCGCCGATGATGAACTCGGTCGAGCCACCGCCGATATCGACGATCAGCCGGCGGCCATCCTCCGCTAGGGCATGAGCCGCGCCGAGATAGATCAGGCGAGCTTCCTCGCGGCCGGCGATGATCTCGATGCGCTGGCCGAGCAGGGCCTCGGCGCGCTCGATCAGCGTCTGGCTGTTGGCCGCATCGCGCAGCGCATTGGTGCCCACCACCCGCAGGTGGCCCGGGGTGATGTCGTCGAGGAAGGGGGCGAAGCGGGTCAGGCAGTCCAGGGCGCGCTGCATGGCTGCCTCGTCAAGGTATCCTTCCTCGTCGAGACCGGCGGCCAACTGGACCTTCTCGCCCAGCTTCACGACCACTTGTAGCCGGTCATCCTGGTAATTGGCCACCAGCAGGTGGAAGCTGTTGGAGCCGAGGTCGATGGCGGCGAGCCGGGCAGGATCGCCGGCCACGGCAGCGGGAAGGGGGTCGGCAGCAGTGGGTGCCGTGTCCTGTGGCGAGCTCATGGCAGTTCCTTCCGAATCGGTCAGGGGCAAGGGTGCGCGGCGCTTCCTGCCGTGTCAATTGCCGCCGGCCCGGGACTTGCGTTCGCCTGCCGGCTTGACTACTATCGAGTCGTTCGCCTGTTCCAAATGCTTCCCGATCGTCTCGCGGTGATCCCGTTACGATCAACTTCAAGTCGTCAGACAGCCCACTGCTTTAGTCCGCGATTCCGGCCGCCTGGCCCGGACCCGCAGGTCAGGCGAAAACGCACCTGCTTCCTCGCTTCCGATATCGGCCCCCGCACCTCCAGAAGGCGGTAAGCGGTCATCCGTCCCAGGCCATACGATACAGCACCACGAGAGGTAGCCTGTCCGGGCTCTGAACGCATCCACAGGGCGTCCTCGTCTCGCCTCCTGTCTTTCCCATGGCGCACTGCCGCCCGGCTTCCACGAGCGAATTCTGAACACACCGATGAATCTTACCGAACTCAAGCAAAAGCCAGTGCCGGAGCTTCTGGAGATGGCCCGCGAGATGGGCATCGACAACCTGGCGCGTTCCCGCAAGCAGGACATCATCTTCGCCATCCTCAAGAAGCACGCCAAGAGTGGCGAGCCGATCTTCGGTGATGGCGTGCTGGAGATCCTGCAGGATGGATTCGGCTTCCTGCGCAGCGCCGACAGTTCCTACCTGGCCGGCCCTGACGACATCTACGTCTCGCCCTCCCAGATCCGGCGCTTCAACCTGCGCAAGGGCGACTCCATCTCCGGCAAGATTCGTCCGCCCAAGGAAGGGGAGCGCTACTTCGCGCTGCTCAAGGTCAGCGAGATCAACTTCGACAAGCCGGAGAACGCCAAGCACAAGATCCTGTTCGAGAACCTCACGCCGCTGTTCCCCCAGGAGCGGCTGCGCATGGAGATCGGCAACGGCTCCACCGAAGACCTCACGGCGCGGATCATCGATCTCACCGCGCCCATCGGCAAGGGCCAGCGCGGCCTGCTGGTCTCGCCGCCCAAGGCGGGCAAGACCCTGATGTTGCAGAACATCGCCACCTCGATCACCCGCAACGATCCCGACTGTCACCTGATCGTGCTGCTGATCGACGAGCGTCCCGAGGAAGTGACCGAGATGTCGCGCACCGTGCGTGGCGAGGTGGTGGCCTCGACCTTCGACGAGCCGCCGGCCCGCCACGTGCAGGTCGCCGAGATGGTGATCGAGAAGGCCAAGCGCCTGGTCGAGCACAAGAAGGATGTGGTGATCCTGCTCGACTCCATCACCCGCCTGGCGCGCGCCTACAACACCGTGGTGCCGAGCTCCGGCAAGGTGCTCACCGGCGGTGTCGATGCCCATGCCCTGGAGAAGCCCAAGCGCTTCTTCGGTGCCGCCCGCAACATCGAGGAGGGCGGCAGCCTGACCATCATCGCCACGGCGCTGGTGGATACCGGCTCGAAGATGGACGAGGTGATCTTCGAGGAGTTCAAGGGCACCGGCAACATGGAGGCGCACCTGGATCGCAAACTGGCCGAGCGTCGGGTCTACCCGGCGATCAACATCCGCCGCAGCGGCACTCGTCGCGAGGATCTGCTGGCTTCCGAAGAGGAGATGCAGCGCATGTGGATCCTGCGCAAGCTGCTCAACCCCATGGAGGACACCGCGGCCACCGAGTTCCTGATCGACCGCCTGAAGGATACCAAGACCAACCTCGAGTTCTTCGAAGCGATGAAGCGCCGCTGACCACGGCTGCCGGGAATGCCACTGCGCGGCTGACCCGGCGACAGGCCTACGAGGGGGTGCTGTAAACCCCTCCCTGGGCGCTACCGATGCCATCCCTGGCATAGGACCCGCTCTCCGGCCTGTCCCCGCCGCCGCTTGCCATGGCAACACTGCAGACGTATTCAAGGGGCATGCTATGCCGTCCCTTTCGTCATTCTGGAACCGGGAAATCCGCATGAAGTACAAGGACCTGCGCGAGTTCATCGCGGTGCTCGAGGCCCAGGGCGAGCTCAAGCGCATCACCGCCGAGGTCGACGCCTACCTCGAGATCACCGAGATCTGCGACCGTACCCTGCGCGCCGGGGGGCCGGCGCTGCTGTTCGAGAACGTCAAGGGCCACACCATGCCGCTGCTCGGCAACCTCTTCGGCACGCCGAAGCGGGTAGCCATGGGCATGGGCCAGGACTCGGTCGCCGCGCTGCGCGAGGTGGGCGAGCTGCTCGCCTTCCTCAAGGAGCCCGAGCCGCCCAAGGGCTTCCGCGACGCCTGGAGCAAGCTGCCGATCTTCAAGCAGATCATGAGCATGGGGCCGAAGACCGTGCGCTCGGCGCCGGTGCAGGCGCTCGCCTATGAGGGCGATGAGGTCGACCTCGACCGCCTGCCCATCCAGCACTGCTGGCCGGGCGACGTGGCTCCCCTGGTCACCTGGCCCTTGGTGATCACCAAGGGGCCCCACAAGAGCCGCCAGAACCTCGGCATCTACCGCCAGCAGAAGCTCGGTCGCAACCGCCTGATCATGCGCTGGCTTTCCCATCGTGGCGGGGCACTCGACTTCCAGGAGTTCCAGCAGGCCCACCCCGGCGAGCCCTTCCCGGTGGCGGTGGCGCTGGGCGCCGACCCGGCCACCATCCTCGGCGCCGTGACCCCGGTGCCCGACAGCCTCTCCGAGTACGCCTTCGCCGGCCTGCTGCGTGGCTCGCGCACCGAGCTGGTCAAGTGTGTTCATGCCGATCTGGAGGTACCTGCATCAGCAGAAATCATTCTGGAAGGCTTTATCTATCCCGACGACATGGCGCTCGAGGGCCCCTACGGCGACCATACCGGCTACTACAACGAGGTCGAGACCTTCCCGGTGTTCACGGTGACGCGCATGACCCTGCGCGAGAACGCCATCTACCACTCCACCTACACCGGCCGCCCTCCCGATGAGCCGGCGATCCTGGGGCTGGCGCTCAATGAGGTGTTCGTGCCCATCCTGCGCCGCCAGTTTCCCGAGATCGTCGACTTCTACCTGCCGCCTGAAGGGTGCTCCTACCGCATGGCGGTGGTGACCATGACCAAGCAGTACCCCGGCCATGCCAAGCGCGTGATGATGGGGGTGTGGAGCTTCCTGCGCCAGTTCATGTACACCAAGTTCGTGGTGGTGCTCGACGACGACGTCAGTGCCCGGGACTGGAAGGACGTGATCTGGGCCATCACCACGCGCATGGACCCCGCCCGCGATACCGTGATGGTGGAGAACACGCCCATCGACTACCTGGACTTCGCCTCCCCCGTGGCGGGACTGGGCTCCAAGATGGGCCTGGATGCTACCTGCAAGTGGCCCGGCGAGACCGACCGTGAGTGGGGCACGCCCATCGTCATGGACGCGGATGTCAAGGCCCGCGTCAGCGGGCGCTGGAACGAGCTGGGCATCGACCTCCCCGACAACACGACATTCTAACAACTTCATGAGGCTTTCATGACGCCAAGGACCCTGACCTGTCTGGTCACCGAGGTCGAGGATCTCACCCCGGACGTCTTCCGCGTTCAGCTGGAGGGACGGCCGGAGGCTGTGGCCCATGAGCCCGGCCAGTACCTGGAGCTCAGGCTCGATGACGAGACCTGGGTACCGTTCTCCATCGCCAATGCGCATGCCGGCGATGGCACCATCGAGCTGCACATCCAGCACTGGCCGGAGCGGGAGAACTCCGCCCGGCTGCGCGAGCTGATGCAGGTGGCCCAGCGGCTGACCCTGCACCTGCCCGGCGGCGATTGCCTCCTCGACCCGGACAGCACGCGCCCGCTGCTGCTGATCGCCGCTGGCACCGGCTTCGCGCAGATGAAGGCCATCATCGAGGCGGCGCTGCATGCCGACCCGAGGCGCGAGATCGATCTCTGGTGGGCGGTTCGCGAGCGTCGCCACCTCTATCTGGAGCGTCTGCCCCGTGAATGGGCGCAAGGGCACGCCCATTTCCGCTTCCATGCCGTGACCGAGGTCGCGCCCGAAAAAGCCCTGACGGGGGAGCGGGTCGTCAGCCACCGTGGCCGCATCGATCAGGCGCTGGCGATGACCCTCGAGGATGTCTCGGGGCATGACGTCTATCTCTCCGGTTCGCCGGGTATGGTCTATGCCTGCGTGGACGTGCTGGCTTCGCTGGGTCTCGAAGCCTCACGGGTCTTCTCGGATGTCTTCGCCTATGCGCCGCGGGACCCCATCGTGCCCACCGCGGGCAGCCTGGTGAGGGAGGGGCGACCATGAGCGCCTCGCCGATCCTGATCACCGGCGGCGCCCAGCGCCTGGGACGCCACTGTGCCGAGCGCCTGCGAGACGATGGCCATCCGGTGATCATCAGCTATCGCCGCGAGCGCCCCGAGCTGGACGCGCTGCGTGAGCGGGGCATCGTCACCCTGCCGGCAGATTTCTCGACGGAGGCGGGTATCCTCGACTTCGTCGCGCGGCTCAGGGCCGAGACGCCGTCGCTGCGGGCCATCGTGCATAACGCCAGCGACTGGGCGCCGGACTCCACCGGACCCGAGGCGGGGGCCACCTTCGAGCGGCTGTTTCGCATCCACATGCTGGCGCCCTACCTGATCAACTTGCACGGCCGGGTGCTGCTCGAGGCGTGCAGCGAGCCCCAGCGCGATATCGTGCATCTGACCGACTACGTGGTGCAGAAGGGCTCGCGCAAGCATGCCGCCTATGCCGCCACCAAGGCGGGGCTGGACAACCTGACGCTGTCGTTCGCTGCCATGTACGCCCCTGAGATCCAGGTCAATGCCATCGCCCCGGCGCTAATCATGCTGGGCGAGGGCGACGACGAAGCCTACGCCGAGAAGGCCCGCGCCAAGTCGGCGATGCAGATGGTGCCCGGCCCCGGGGTGATCTATCAGAGCCTGCGCTACCTGCTCGACAATCGTTATGTCACCGGCGTAACGCTACCCGTGGACGGCGGACGTCACCTGCGCTGAGCCTGCGACCATCGGTGCCGTGCCAGATGCGGCCATCTTCGCTAGAATGCTCACCTACCCTGACACGATAGTAAGGAGCGACATATGGCGGGACACGACACGAACTTCAAGGACGGAAGCGGCCTGCTCTCCGTGGTGCTCGGCCTGGTGGTGCTGGTGGCCATGAGCTGCCTGCCGGCCACCCTCGGCTGGTACCTGGTGTTCGCCGGTTGAGCGGCGGCCCTTGCCAGCCGTGCCACGATGCGCCAGGATAAGCCAAGATCTCAGGAGCGACCCATGACCATGAACCGCCATGCCCAGCCCGCCTCTCACGTGGCTCGCAACGCCAGCGTGGCATGCGCGGTGCGCGGGGACTGGCATGGCTTTTGGTTTATCCCCGAGGTGCCCGTGGCCATATCCTGAGCGCAACGCGCGACATCGCCGGCAGGCACCCCACCAGGGCCGCCTCCGCCAGAACCCCCGGACGGCTGCCCCGTCCGGGGGTTCTGGGTTTTACGGTACCGTCCATACAACCGACATCCAGGAGAGAGACCATGACCGCATCTATCACCCTTCGCCAGATTCTGGGCTTCGCGGGCTATGACGGCGACTGGCGATTTAGCGAGCTGCGGTCGGCCCTCACCGCCACGTCCGGCCGTAGCGAGATCGTTGGCACCCGATTGACACGATGTATGACCGCTACCCGGAGCTGATCACGCCATGACTTCTTCCCTTGCCGCCGCCCCTCTGACCGAGACCCTGCACCGCGCCGCCAACCCGGCTAGGCCGCTGCCCACGCCCGGCGAACTGCGCCGCGAGCTGCCGCTCTCCCCGGCGATGGCGGCCCGGATCGAGGCCCAGCGCCTTGCCATCCACGAGATCCTTGCCGGCCGCGACAAGCGCCTGCTGGTGGTGGTCGGCCCCTGCTCCATCCATGACCCCGAGGCGGCTTTGGAGTACGCCCACCGTCTGGCCACGTTGGCCCCGCGCATCTCGGACCAGCTGCTGCTAGTGATGCGCGTCTACGTGGAGAAGCCGCGCACCACCGTGGGCTGGAAAGGGCTGGCCTACGACCCGGACCTCGACGGCAGCGGCGACATGGCCCGCGGCCTTGCGGTTTCGCGCCAGCTGATGCGTGAGGTGACCAAGCTAGGGCTGCCGGTGGCCACCGAGCTGCTGCAGCCGATGCTCGCCCCCTACCTGGAGGACCTGCTCGCCTGGGTGGCCATCGGCGCACGCACCACCGAGTCGCAGCTGCACCGTGAGCTGGCCAGCGGCCTCGAGGCGGCGGTTGGCTTCAAGAACGCCACCGGCGGCGATATCGGCGTGGCGCTGGATGCCATGCGCGCCGCGGCGCATCCGCACAGCCATTTCGCCCTGGATGAACTGGGTCGCCCCACGGTGCGCCATACGGCAGGCAATCCCCACACCCAGCTGGTGCTGCGCGGCGGCCACGGCGCGCCCAACTACCAGGCTCAGCATGTCCAGGCGGCGCGCCGTGCCCTGCAGGACGCCGGGCTCACGCCGCGGCTGATGGTTGACTGCAGCCATGCCAATGCGCGCAAGGATCACCGCCGCCAGAGCGAGGTACTACTCGATGTACTGGGTCAGCGCCAGGCCGGCGAGACGGCGCTGGCGGGGCTGATGCTCGAGAGCCATCTTTACGAGGGCAAGCAGCCGCTGCAAGCGGGCCGGCTGCGTCATGGGGTCTCGGTCACCGACGCCTGCCTCGGCTGGGAGACCACCGAGCAGCTGCTGCTCTCCGCCGCCGAGCGTCTATGTTAGCCCTGTACCGCTGGGGGAGGGATAATCACGCCCGACGCCCGATTCATCGCCCAGGAGAGCCCATGCCGTTCCAGTTCGAGGACTACGACCCCGAGGTCTATCGCCGCAAGGCCAGGCTGATCAGCCTAGCCATGGCGGGTCAGCTGATCGTCTGCGCCTTGCTGTTCACCTTACTGTTGCAGGCCGTCTTCGCGGGCGGATTCTGGCTCAACGCCCTGGGCGTGCTACTGGGGGTGGTGGCCACCAGCCTGGTTTTCGCTTTGCTGCGCAAGCGTCCCTGGATGGCCGAGGTGCGCTATGTCTGGCAGCTTAAGCATCAGCTGGCTCGGGTCAGCGGCTATCTGCCGGCCCTGCGCCGCAGCATGGCGCAAGGTAATCCCGCCGCCCTGGATATCCTCGCTTTTTACCACCAGGGCATGGCCCAGCTCGCCGAGCTCAACGGCCGCACCCTGGATGATGATGCCGAGCTTCTCGCCGAGCGGGAGGTGGTGCGTGCCGCCCGTCGTGAGCGGGGCCTGGCCGAGCGTGTCGAGGGTTTTGATCCTCATCAGCTTGATGCTTTCCGCAAGGGCTGAGTCACGCCCTGGCGGCATAAGCGAACAGCAGAGTCTCCTGGGCGCTGATCGGCGCTGCGCCACCTGGCTGCTGCTTGACGTAGAGGCCGTCGCTTTGCAGCAGCCAGCTCTGACAGTTGTCCACCAGGTAGGTCTCGAGATCCTTGCGGACCCGGGCGGCCAGCTTCCTGTCCAGCAGCGGGAAACAGGTCTCCACCCGGCGGAACATGTTGCGCTCCATGAAGTCGGCGCTCGAGCACCAGGTTTCGGACTTGCCGTCGTTGTGGAAGTGGAATACCCGGGTATGCTCCAGGAAGCGGCCGATGATCGAGCGCACCCGAATGTTCTCGGAGATGCCGGGAATGCCCGGGCGCAGGCAACATATGCCGCGGATGATCAGGTCGCATTCCACGCCGGCTTGTGAGGCCCGGTAGAGCGCCTGAATCAGTTGCGTCTCGGTGAGCGAGTTGCACTTGATGATCAGGTGGGCGCGCTTGCCCTTGCGGGCATGCTCCGCTTCCCGGTCGATCCTGGCCAGCATCTGTTCGTGCAGGGTGAAGGGGGCGTGCAGCAGTTGCTCGATATGCCGGGCGCGGCCCATGCCGGAAAGCTGCTGGAAGACCTTGTGCACGTCGGCGCAGAGCACCGGGTCGGCGGTCAGCAGACTGTAGTCGGTGTAGAGCTTGGCGGTTCGCGAATGGTAGTTGCCGGTGCCCAGGTGGGCGTAGTGGCGCAGCTTGCCGCGTTCTCGGCGCACGATGTGCATCATCTTGGCGTGAGTCTTGTAGGCCATCACCCCGTAGATGACGATCGCCCCGGCCTCCTGCAGGCGCGAGGCCAGCGCCAGGTTATCGGCCTCGTCGAAGCGCGCCCGCAGCTCGATCACCACCGTGACCTCCTTGCCGTTGCTGGCGGCCTCGACCAGCGCATTGACGATGGGCGAGTCGGCGCCGGTGCGGTAGAGGGTCTGCTTGATGGCCAGCACGTCCGGGTCGCGGGCGGCCTCGCCGAGCATCTCCTCCACCGGCGAGAAGGACTGGAAGGGATGGTGGAGCAGGATGTCGCCATCGGCGATCGCCGCCAGCACGCTGTCGGCCTTGCGCAGCACCTTGGGCAGGCCAGGGGTGAAGGGGCGATAGAGCAGTTCGGGGCGCTCCACGTCATTGAGCACCGACATCATGCGGGTCAGATTCACCGGGCCGTTGACACGGAAGAGGTCTGCCTCGTCGAGCTGGAACTGCCGCAGTAGGAACTCGGTCAGCTCCTCCGGGCAGTTGTCGGCTACCTCGAGACGCACTCCGCTGCCATAGCGCCGCGACAGCAGCTCGCCGCGCAGTGCCGAGGCGAGATCGGAGACCTCCTCGGGGTCCACCGAGAGGTCGGCGTTGCGGGTCAGTCGGAACTGGTAGCAGCCGAGCACGGCCATGCCGGGAAAGACCTCCTCGGCGTGAGCATGGATCATCGAGGAGAGGAAGACGTATTCGCTGAAGCCCTCCTCGCAGAGCGCCTCGGGCAGGGCGATCACCCGCGGCAGTGAGCGTGGTGCCGGCAGGATGGCCAGCCCTCCCTCGCGGCCGAAGGCGTCCTTGCCCTCTAGCTGGACGATGAAGTTGAGGCTCTTGTTGACCAGACGTGGGAAGGGGTGAGAAGGGTCCAGGCCGATGGGGCTGATCACCGGCATGATCTGGGTCTCGAAGTAGTCGCGCACCCAGGTGCGCTGGGCCTCGGACCAGTTCCCGCGGCGGCGGAAACGCAGCCGCTGGGCCTCCAGAGCGGGAATCAAAACCTCGTTGAGGATCTGGTACTGGCGCGCCACCTGGGCATGGGCGATCTGGGAGATCTCGGCCAGCACCGAGCGCGGCGAGCGACCGTCAGCACCGGTGGAGTCATCGCCGAGCAGAATCTGATTCTTGAGGCCTGCCACGCGGATCTCGAAGAACTCGTCCATGTTGGACGAGAAGATCAGCAGGAACATCAGCCGGTTGAGCAACGGATGCGCCTCGTCGAGCGCCTGTTCGAGGACCCGGACGTTGAACTGCAGGTGCGAGAGCTCGCGGTTGAAGTAGAGCCCGGGGTCAGTCAGGTCCGCATCCGGGTCCGGCAACGCCTTGGGCTTGATGCCGGTGCGGGTCTGGTTCAACCGCGGGGTGGGCGGCTCAGGAGGTTCGCCACCCTGTGCGGGTCTGGGGATATCGGACTCTCGTTCGGGACCGCGTGTTTCTTCCATGGGGGATCCTGTGGTCGGGCGGAAGGGCGCTGTCCCTCCCGTCGTCTATGACGTCGCGAGCAGCCGCGCCGCTCGCTTGGCGAAGTAGGTCAGCACGCCATCGGCGCCGGCGCGCTTGAAGCAGAGCAGTGATTCGAGGATCACCTCATCCGTCTCCAGCCAGTCATTCTCGAAGGCGGCCATGTGCATAGCGTACTCGCCGCTCACCTGATAGGCGAAGGTGGGCACCCTGAGCTCGTCCTTCACCCGACGCACCACGTCTAGGTAGGGCATGCCAGGCTTGATCATCACCATGTCGGCCCCCTCGGCCAGATCCAGCGCCACCTCATGCAGCGCCTCGTCACCATTGCCCGGGTCCATCTGGTAGGTGGTCTTGTCCGCGCGGCCGAGATTGCCGGCCGAGCCTACGGCATCGCGGAAAGGGCCATAGTAGTGCGAGGCGTACTTGGCGCTGTAGGCCATGATGCGGGTGTTGACCAGCTGCTCCTGTTCCAGCACCTGGCGAATCGAGCCGACCCGCCCATCCATCATGTCCGAGGGCGCCACCACATCGGCACCGGCCTCGGCATGGGAGAGCGCCTGCTTGAGCAAGGTTTCCACCGTGCGGTCGTTGTGGACGTAGCCTGCCTCGTCGAGAATGCCATCCTGGCCATGGCTGGTATAGGGGTCGAGCGCCACGTCGGTGATGATGCCGAGCCCGGGGAGCGCCTCTTTGAGGGTGCGCACGCTGCGCTGGACGAGGCCCGAGGCGTTGTAGGCCTCCTCGGCGAGTTCGCTCTTGAGCTTCTTGCTCACCACCGGGAACAGGGCGATGGCCGGGATGCCCAGCGCGAAGGCCTCCCGGGCCTCCTCGATCAGCAGGTCGAGGGATAACCGGTCCACACCGGGCATGGAGGCCACCGCCTCGCGCTGGCCCTCGCCTTCCAGCACGAATACCGGCCAGATCAGGTCGGCCGAGGTCAGGGTGTGCTCGCGCATCAGGCGGCGGGAGAAATCGTCGCGCCGCATGCGGCGCAGGCGCGAGGTTGGAAACTGGCGTGTGGTCATGAAGCTCAAGGCGTCTCTCCGTAGATGAAAATCGGAACCGCCATCGGTCATTCTGGTGATGCAGGATGACGATGTGATGACAGCAAGACTCGAATGGATTGAGTATATCAGTGTCCCCCTTCGTCGAAAGCCGCTTCTTGTCGCACCCGGGCCGACTCTCTAAAGTGAAGGTTCGCGGATTCCAGGCCTGGTTTCGCCGGGCGACTACCTTCAAGGAGAAAGGCATGAGCAAACAGGTGGCGGTTATCCTCTCGGGATGCGGGGTGCAGGATGGAGCCGAGATTTACGAGACGACCCTGGCACTGCTGCGCCTCGACCAGCTGGGTCTGGGCTATCGCTGCTTCGCCCCTGACATCGAGCAGTATCATGTCGTCGATCATCGTCGTGGCGAGGTGGTCGAGGGTGAGCGTCGCAACGTGCTGACGGAGTCGGCGCGCCTGGCTCGCGGCGAGATCTCGCCCCTCGATGAGCTTGATGCCGATGACTTCGATGCGGTCATCCTTCCCGGCGGCTTCGGCGTCGCCAAGAACCTCTCTGACTTCGCCTCGGCGGGTGCCGGCATGCAGGTGATCGACACGCTGACCGAGGCGCTGGCCGGCTTCCATGAAGCACGCAAGCCGATCGGTCTGATATGCCTCAGCGCGGTGCTGGTGCCACGCCTGCTCGACCCCGGCATCGCCGTCACCGTGGGGCATGATCCCGGCGTCGCCGGCGCAATCAGTGCCATGGGCGGCCTGCACCGCAGTTGCGGTGTCGAGGATATCGTGGTGGATTTCGAGAACCGCGTGGTGACCACTCCGGCCTACATGCTGGCCACCCGCATCAGCGAGGCCGCTACCGGTATCTTCAAGCTGGTCGATCGCATCGACGAGCTGATGGATCTTTGACCCGGCTACGCCGGGGAGTTAGAAGCGATAAGCCGTAAGCTGTAAGTTAAGCTTCCAGGGCATTGAGCCTTGGGGGTTTCTTATGGCTTGCAGCTTACAGCTGCTGGTCCTCCACGTCCTTCTCGCGCTTGCGGCGTACCAGCCGACCGAACAGCAGGCCGACCTCATAGAGCAGGTACATCGGTACCGCCAGCAGGCTCTGGGAGACCACGTCCGGCGGTGTGAGCAACATGCCGATGACGAAGCAACCCAGCACCACGTAGGGACGCTTCTGTGACAGGGTCTCCACCGTAGTGGCGCCTGAGAGGATCAGCAAGAAGGTGGCGATGGGGATCTCGAAGGCCACCCCGAAGGCGAAGAACAGCTTGAGGACGAAGTTCAGGTACTGGTTGATGTCGGTCATCACCGCGACATTCTCCGGCCCGGTCTGGGTGAAGAACTGGAATAGCAGCGGGAAGACCACGTAGTAGGCGAAGGCGGCGCCGCCATAGAACAGCGCCACGCTGGAAGCCAGGATCGGCAGCGCCAGGGCCTTCTCGTTGTCATAGAGCCCTGGCGCCACGAAGGCCCAGGCCTGGTGGAGCACATAGGGCACGGCGATGAACACCGCCACCACCAGGGTCAACTTGAACGGTGCGAGAAAGGGCGAGGCCACCTCGGTGGCAATCATCTGTGAGCCTTCGGGCAGCAGCGCCATCAGTGGCTGGGCAACGAAGGTGTAGATGTCGTTGGCGAATGGATACAGACCCAGGAAGATCACCAAGATCGCGATCACCGCGCGCATCAGTCGTGAGCGTAGCTCGACCAGGTGCTCGATCAATGGGGCCTGGTTCTGCTCCTGGGGGTCACCGGTGTTGCTCATCGGGGGCAGAATCCTTGTCGGCGGTGGAGGCATCGGCGGGGCGCTGGGCATCGTCCTCGCTGCCCGTGCGAGCCCGGCTCAGGGCATCGTCGAGCTGCTTCTCGGCGGGGGCGGCCGTCGAGGCTTTATTGGCATCGTTAGCCACCGAGGCTGACGGGCGCTCGCCGGCATCCTCCTCGGCAATGCTCTCCACGCCGCGCTTGACCTGCTTGACGCCCTCATCGAGTTTCTTCTGCTGCTCGTTGAGTTTCTGGCGCAGCTCCTCCGCCTCGAGCTGAGCACTGATCTCGCGCTGCATGCCCGAAACGCTGCGCTTGATCTTGCCGATCCACAGCCCCAGGGTACGCGCCGCCTTGGGCAGGCGCTCGGGACCCAGCACCAGAAGGCCCACCACACCGATCAGCATCAGTTCGAGAAAGCCCATATCGAACATGGCGGGTTACTTGCGCTCTTCCTGGTGCTCTTGTTGGTCGTGGGCCTTCTGCTCGGCCTTGACGTCGTAGGTGTTGAGCCCTTCTTCATGGCTGACGCGGGCCTGGGGATCATCCGCCTGCTCGGCCTCGTCCTTTTCCTTCTCCTCCTCGTGCATGGCCTTCTTGAAGCCCTTCACGGCGCCGCCCAGGTCGCCGCCGACGTTGCGCAGCTTCTTGGTGCCGAAGATCAGGATAATGATGCCGAGAACGATCAGCAGCTGCCAGATACTGATACCACCTAACATAGTTGCTTCCTCAGGTTGGGGCTCCGGGGGGGGCACCCCCGGCAGGGCCAGTTGACGCTAGGATTGCCGCGCAGCTTTCTCATCGTGTCCAGAGACACCGAAGCGGCGGGCCAGCTCATCTAGGACCAGGTGATGGTCGAGGCCCAGGTGCGAGAGCATGACCAGGCTATGAAACCACAGGTCGGCCGTTTCGGCGATCAACGCTTGGCGTGTCGACGCATCGCCGTGCTCGGCATCCTTGGCGGCCAGCAGGGTCTCGGTGGCTTCCTCGCCGACTTTCTCCAGTATCTTGTTGAGTCCCTGGTGATGCAAGGCCGCTACATAGGACTCCTGTGGCTGTGCCAGGCGGCGTTGTTCGAGCACGACCTGGAGACGGTCTAGGATATCGCTCATGGGTGAAGGTTCCGTTGCAGTGGATGGAAAGTGGCGCAGCCCTCACTGCCAGGCCAGTAGCAGTACGCCGAGGGCAACAGCGGCCAGGGTTGGCCAGGGCTGGCCTGCGGCCCACTCACCCAGCGGCTGCCAGGCCAGCGCGACGGCCAGTAGAAGCAGACCCAGGCGTAGCCGCCGCTGGCTTTTACCCCGTTGAGTCAGCTGCCGGGAGATGACACCCATGGCCTCGGCCTGGCGGCGGCGCTGACGATGTTCCCCCTCGGCACGGCTGAGGACCTGATAGGCGAGCACCGGCAACTCGGGCAGCTGGCGCGAGAGTTCCGGGGCCTGTCGCTTGAGCGACTGCCAGAGGCCGCTGGCGCCGGCGCGCTCCTTCATCCAGCGCTCCAGGTAGGGCTTGGCGGTGCTCCACAGGTCAAGGTCGGGATAGAGCTGGCGGCCCAGTCCTTCGATGTTGAGCAGCGTCTTCTGCAGCAGCACCAGTTGAGGCTGTACTTCCATGTTGAAGCGCCGAGCGGTCTGGAACAGGCCCAGCAGCACTTGGCCGAAGGAGATGTCCTTGAGCGGCTTCTCGAGTATTGGCTCACACACGGTGCGGATCGCCGCGGCGAACTCGTTGGCGCGGGTCTGCTCGCCCACCCAGCCGGACTCGATATGCAGCGCCGCCACCTCGTAGTAATCCTGGTGGAAGAAGGCCAGCAGGTTGCGCGCCAGGTAGTCCTGGTCCTCGCGGGTCAGGCTGCCGACGATGCCGCAGTCGATAGCGATGTACTGCGGGTCCTGGGGATGCTCGAAAGAGACGAAGATGTTGCCCGGATGCATGTCGGCATGGAAGAAGTTGTCGCGGAACACCTGGGTGAAGAAGATCTCCACGCCGCGTTCGGCCAGCTTCTTGAGGTCAGTGCCCTGGGCGAGCAGCGCTGCGGTATCGGCCACCGGCACGCCGTAAATGCGCTCCTGCACCATCACCCGGCGGTGGGTCAGTTCCCAGTGGATGGCTGGCACGTAGAGCAACGGCGAGCCCTTGAAATTGCGCTTGAGCTGGGAAGTGTTGGCGGCCTCCTTGGTGAGGTCGAGCTCGTCGAACAGGGTGGCCTCGTAGTCGCGCACCACCTCCACCGGGCGCAGCCGGCGGGCCTCGGGTATGCGTGCTAGTACGCTGGCGAAGCGATACATCAGCGCCATGTCCTGGCGCATCACGCGCTCGATTCCCGGGCGAATGATCTTGATCACCACAGCCTCGCCCCCGTGCAGCCGGGCGGCATGCACCTGGGCGACGGAGGCCGAGGCCAGCGGCTCGGGCTCGAAACTGGCAAAGGCTTCTTCCAGCGACATCGCCAGTGCCTCCTCGACCAGGGCCATGGCCTGGCGACCGGGGAACGGCGGCACGCGATCCTGGAGGCGCTGCAGCTCGTCGGCGATATCCTTGGGCAACAGGTCACGACGGGTCGAGAGCATCTGGCCAAACTTGACAAAGATCGGTCCCAGCGACTCCAGGGCCAGGCGCAGACGCTCGCCGCGGGAGCGGTCGCCGAGGGGCACCATTCGCAGTGGCGAGACCATGAACAGCCCGCGCAGCCACCAAGGCAGTCGCGTCAGCGGCAGCAGGGTGTCGAGGCGGTAGCGTGTGATCACCCAGGCGATGCGCGAGAGCCGCAGGATCATGGGGTCGTCTCCGGCGCCGCCAGGCGGCGGCGCAGGCGCGCTAGGCGTGCCTCGAGGCGGTCGGTGGCGATCTCCATTTCGGTCAGGTGATCGCGCATCGCCTCGAGCTGATGGCGCCCCGGCAGCAGGCGTGCCTCCTCGAAGACGTACTCCCCCACGTCGGCGCATAGCTCCTGGCGGGTGCGCAGCCCCCAGCGCCCCAGGCTGCGCAGTCCTTCGGCCAGGCTGTGGGCCGCAATGTCACCGAGCCAGCGGGCGAGTTCCGCCTCCCAGTCCAGGTCGAGGTCGAGCAGCAGGTCGCGGGTTGCTTCCAGCAGGGTCAAACGCCCGCGAACGGCGAGCTTGCCCTGGAACATCAGGCGCTCCACCGACGCCCCGCCGAGCAGTTCACCGAGGGTCTCGGCATCCAGCTCGACCACCGCGTCGAAGGCCGCCTCGTCGAAGCTCTCCTCGGCAGTGTCGTCGGGGCGCAGCAGGTCGAGGCCGGTCGGGTGGAAGTGGATGGCCAGCGCCAGGGCGGGATGCTCCAGGCGCAGCAGCAGGCGCTGACCGTCCAGCTGCGCCAGACGCGACGGGGCCGCTGGGTCGCGGGCGAGCAGGGCGTTCAGGGTGCGTTCCAGGGCGGTTAGCAATAACATTATAATTTGATGCCGCGATGCAGGGCGACGATGCCCCCGGTGAGATTGGTATACTCGACCCGCTCCAGCCCGGCGGCTTCCATCATCGCCTTGAGGGTCTGCTGGTCGGGATGCATGCGGATCGACTCGGCCAGGTAGCGGTAGCTGTCGGCGTCGCCTGCCACCCGTTCGCCGATCTTCGGCAGCAGGCGGAAGGAGTACTCGTCGTAGGCCCTGGAGAGCAGCGGATTGCCCGGCTTGGAGAATTCCAGCACCAGCAGCCGGCCACCGGGCTTGAGCACCCGGGTCATGGAGCGCAGGGCGGCGTCCTTGTCGGTGACGTTGCGCAGTCCGAAGGCAATGGTGATGCAGTCGAAGGTGTTGTCGGGGAAGGGCAGGCACTCGGCGTTGGCCTGGACGTACTCGACGTTGCCGCCGACGCCGCTGTCGAGCAGCTTGTCGCGGCCGACCCGCAGCATGGATGCGTTGATGTCGGCCAGCACCACCCGTCCGCGGGGGCCCACCATGCGCGAGAACTTGGCCGTGAGATCCCCGGTACCGCCGGCGATGTCGAGCACGCTGTGGCCGGGGCGCACCCCGGCGCGCTCGATGGTCAGCCGCTTCCAGAGGCGATGGATGCCCATCGACATCAGGTCGTTCATGATGTCATAGCGGGCCGCCACCGAGTGGAAGACATGGGCCACGCGCGAGGCCTTCTCCTCGACTGGGACTTCCTGGTAGCCGAAGTGTGTGGTGTGCTTGTCACTGGCGCTCATGCCGTGGGGCTCCCGAATCGCTGTGATGAGGGGAGGCCTGGCGGCCTCGCGATGGGCGCCATTGTAGCCTTCCCCGGCGGCGATTGTCTTGACGCCACCCCTACAGCTGCTTGATCTCGATGCCCAGGGGCTCCCGGGAGGCGCCGGCCTCTTCCAGGCGGCGCAGATAGTCGGCCCAGTTGGCCTCGCGACGCCAAATCAGGTCATAGAGGTAGTCCCAGCTGAAGAGCCCGCTGTCGTGGCCGTCGTCGAAGTGCAGCTTCAGCGCGTAGCGGCCGGCCTGGGTGATGTCCTTCAGGCCCACGTGCTTCTTGCCCACCTGCAGGGTGGCGGTATCGGGGCCATGGCCGCGCACCTCGGCGGAGGGCGAGAAGACCCGCAGGTACTCCACCGACAGCCGGTAGCTCTCGCCGCCCTCGTAGACGAGCTCAAGCTCACGCTCCTTGCGATGGTAATGCACATTGGTGGGGATAGGGGCTGTCATAAGCACCTCCGGTAAGAGGTAAGTCGGAAGAGAGAAAAAGTCAGGCAAGCAGGGCTGTGCTCATGTCTTCCCTTTTCAAGGCGCGAAGCGCCGCTCTTCTTCCTTGCAGCGGCGCAGCCGCGCCTTACAAGATATACCGCGAGAGGTCTTCGTCCATCGCCAGCTCGCCGAGCTGGGAGTCGACGTAGGCGGCATCGATCGACAGCGGGCTGTCGAAGTCGCCGCCCAGGTAGGAGGCCTCCTCGAGCAGGCGCTCCATCACCGTGTGCAGGCGCCGGGCGCCGATGTTCTCGGTGCCTTCGTTGACTTTCCAGGCAATCTCGGCGATGCGCGCGATGCCCTCCTCGGTGAAGGCCACCTCGAGCCCCTCGGTGGCCAGCAGCGCCTGATACTGCTTGGTCAGCGCGGCAGAGGGTTCGGTGAGGATGCGCTTGAAGTCCTCCGGCGTCAGGGCGTTGAGCTCAACGCGGATCGGCAGTCGACCCTGCAGCTCGGGGATCAGGTCCGACGGACGCGAGAGGTGGAAGGCGCCGGAGGCGATGAACAGGATGTGGTCAGTCTTGACCATGCCGTACTTGGTGGAGACCGTGGAGCCCTCGATCAGCGGCAGCAGGTCGCGCTGCACCCCCTCGCGGGAGACCTCTCCACCGCTGGACTGGCCACTGCCCTTGCAGACCTTGTCGATCTCGTCGAGGAAGACGATGCCGTTCTGTTCCACCGCCTCGACAGCGCGGCTCTTGATATCGTCCTCGTTGACCAGCTTGCCGGCCTCCTCGTCGCGCAGCAGGCTGAAGGCGTCCTTCACTGCCACCCGGCGGATTTCGCTCTTCTGCTTGCCCATGCCGGCGAACAGGTTCTGCAGCTGGCTGGTCATTTCCTCCATGCCCGGCGGGGTCATGATGTCAACGCCGGCGCCCTGGGGGGTGACCTCGATGTCGATCTGCTTGTCGTCGAGCTGTCCCTCACGCAGCTTCTTGCGAAATATCTGGCGGGTCGAGCTATCCTGGCGCGGGGCATCCTCCTGGCCCCGAGGCGGCGGTAGCAGGGCATCGAGGATGCGCTCCTCTGCGGCATCCTCGGCACGATGGCCCACCTCGGCCTTGGCCTGCTCGCGCACCAGCTTGATGGCGGCCTCGGTCAGGTCACGGATGATCGACTCGACGTCGCGGCCCACGTAGCCCACCTCGGTGAACTTGGTGGCCTCAACCTTGATGAAGGGGGCACCGGCGAGCTTGGCCAGGCGGCGAGCGATCTCGGTCTTGCCCACGCCGGTGGGGCCGATCATCAGAATGTTCTTGGGGGTCACTTCCTGGCGCAGCTCGCCGTCGAGCTGCATGCGCCGCCAGCGGTTACGCAGGGCAATGGCCACGGCGCGCTTGGCATCCTGCTGGCCGACGATGTACTGGTCCAGGGCGTGGACGATCTCGCGGGGGGTCATCCGGGTCATGGTCAGAGCTCTTCCAGGGTGACGTTATGGTTGGTGAACACGCAGATATCAGCGGCGATGGACAGCGATTTCTCGGTGATCTCGCGGGCCCCGAGGTCGGTATTCTCGAGCAGGGCGCGGGCGGCGGACAGGGCGAAGTTCCCGCCGGAGCCGATGGCGATGATGCCGCGTTCGGGCTCCACCACGTCGCCGTTGCCGGTGATGATCAGCGAGGCATCCTTGTTGGCCACGGCGAGTAGCGCCTCTAGGCGGCGCAGGGCGCGGTCGGTACGCCAGTCCTTGGCCAGCTCCACGGCGGCCTTGACCAGGTTGCCCTGGTACTTTTCCAGCTGCGCCTCGAAGCGCTCGAAGAGGGTGAAGGCATCGGCGGTACCGCCGGCGAAGCCGGCCAAAACCTGGCTGTGGTAGAGGCGTCGCACCTTGCTGGCGTTGCCCTTCATCACGGTGTTGCCCAGCGAGACCTGGCCGTCACCGGCCAGCGCCACCTCATCGCCGCGGCGCACGGAAACGATCGTGGTCATGGGGGACTCCTTGGGGGAGCGCGGGGCTCCCGATAACTGGCGGCGCCGCGGGCAGGGCCGGGCGCCGTGGATGAACGTAAGGAGTGACGTGCGGGCGGGGGGCGAGGAATTCAAGCGCAGTCGTGTCTCATCGTCCGGCCAGTCAGTTCTGCAGCTGGATCAGCAGTGGCTCGATGCCCTGGGTGAGCATCAGGTCCTTTGCGCGGGTGAGCTCGCGCCGGTCGCTATAGGGGCCGACCTGCACCCGGTGCCAGGTGTCGCCGCCGTCGGCCTTGACCTTGCTGATCTTGGCCAGCAGACCGAAGTCGCGCAGCCGACCGGCCAGCCTGCTGGCATCGTCCGCCTCGCGGAAGGACGCGGCCTGCAGCATGAAGCGGGCATCGGACGGCGGCGTGTTCGACTGGCGCGTATCCGGGCGCTGCTCCTTTGCGGCAGTATCGGTCTTCATGGTGGCGGCGATCACCCGGGCGATGGGGTCGTCGCCAGCCGCTGCCTCAGGTGCCGCAGGACGCCGGGGCGAGGAGGTGGTGGACACCGGCATCTGGCCCTCGGGGGCAATCACCTCGGATTCGGGTAACAGGGTGTAGAACTCGAAGGTCGGCATTGGCGGGTTACCGGAGGCGTCGTCCACCGAGTCGCCTTCGCCGGCTGGCTGGGGACTTTCGGGTTTGGTCAGCACCGTGGCCAGCGGCGAGTCGCTGCTCTGCTGCCAGGGGGCGATACCCTGCTGGTACTGGGCCAGCAGGAAGCCGGCCACCAGGCCGGTCAGGCCCCACAGCCAGCCCGGGATAGCGCGACGCGGGGAGGGTGCGGTGCGCCGCGGGCTGCTGGTGGCGCCGCGCTTCTTCGCTGGCTGCTTGCGGGTGGTCATGGCTTACATCTCCTCCGGCGCACCGACACCCATCAGGTCCAGGCCATTGCGCAGCACCTGGCGCGTGGCCAGGCCCAGCGCCAACCGGGCGTTGCGCAGGGCGTCATCATCGACCATCACCTTCACCGCGTTGTAGCAGGTGTGGAAGTCGGCGGCGAGCTCGAGCAGGTACTGGGCGATCTGCTGAGGTTCGCGGACGGCGGCGGCGTGCTGCACTACCTCGGGATAACGCGCCAGGCGATTGAGCAGCGTTTTCTCCTGACTGGCCTCGAGTAGCGCCAGGCTTGCCATGGCCAGGCGGTGGTCGAAGGGTATCTTTTCGGCCTCAGCCTTGCGCAGCATGCTGCACACCCGGGCGTGGGCGTACTGCACGTAGTAGACGGGGTTGTCGTTGGACTGGGAGCGCGCCAGGTCGATATCGAAGGTGAGCTGGGAATCCGCCCGGCGGGCGGCCAGGAAGAAACGGGTGGCATCGCGGCCGACCTCGTCGATTAGGTCGCGCACCGTGACGTAGCTGCCGGCGCGCTTGGAGAGCTTCACCTCGACCCCGGAGCGGGTGACCATCACCATCTGGTGCAACACGTATTCAGGCCAGTCGCGGGGAATGCCGACCTCGAGCGCCTGCAACCCGGCACGCACCCGGGTCACGGTGGAGTGGTGGTCGGCGCCCTGCTCGTTGATCACCGTCTCGAAGCCGCGCTGCCACTTGTCCAGGTGATAGGCGACGTCAGGCAGGAAGTAGGTGTAGTGGCCGTCGGACTTGCGCATCACCCGATCCTTGTCGTCGCCGAAGTCGGTGGTGCGCAGCCACAGGGCGCCATCCTGTTCAAAGGTATGGCCCTTCTCGATGAGTTGCTGGACCGTGGCCTCGACCTTGCCCTGCTCATAGAGCGAAGACTCCAGGAAGTAGACATCAAATTCAACGCCGAAGGCCTTGAGGTCAAAGTCCTGTTCACGGCGCAGGTAGGCCACGGCGAAGTCCTGGATAGCGTGGAGGTCGTGCGGGTCGGCTGCCGCCGTGACGTGACGGTCGTCGGCATCCACGGTCTCACCGGCCAGGTAGGCATTGGCCACGTCGATGATGTAGCCGCCGCGGTAGCCGTCCTCTGGCCAGCCTGGGTCGCCGGGATCGATGCCCTGGGCCCGCGCTTGAACCGAGCGCGCCAGATTGGTGATCTGGGCGCCGGCATCGTTGTAGTAGAACTCGCGGGTTACCTTGTGGCCGGTGGCTTCGAGCAGACGGCTGATGCAGTCGCCGATCGCTGCGCCGCGGCCATGGCCGACGTGCAGCGGCCCGGTGGGATTGGCGGAGACGAACTCCACCTGCACCTGGCGACCCAGGCCGGTGAGGTTGCGGCCGTAGGCCTCCCCGGCCTCGAGCACCTGACGTACCACTTGGGCGGCGGCGTCGATGGCGGCGAAGAAGTTGACGAAACCGGGACCGGCGATCTCCACTTTTTGCACCGCATCGCTTGCCGGCAGCGCCGCGACCAGTAACTCGGCCAGCTCGCGGGGCGGCCGGCCGGCCGGCTTGGCCAACATCAGCGCCAGGTTGGAAGCATAGTCGCCGTGGGCCTTATCGCGGGTCGGGTCGACCTTGATGGTCGGCGTAATATCGGCGGGCAGCACGCCCTGCTGCCGAAGGTTGTCCAGGGCGCCCTCGAGCAGCGCGATGATGGTCTCTTTCATGGAAGTGTCCGGTGTCCTGTGGCGTGGGCGGTACGGAGCGACCGCCGGGCGAGTAGGGGCGCCATTATCGGCAATCGGTGTCGGGCTTTAAAGGTGTGTGGTCAGGCCAGGGTCTGGGGGTCGATGTCCAGCGACCAGCGTACCCGTCGCGCCTCGGGGTGACCCTCGAGCCAGGCGACCAGCCAGGCGCCGGCCTCGTGCAGCTGGCTGCGGCGATCGGCGGCCAGCATCAGCTGCAGGTGGTAGCGGTTCTGACGACGTTCCATGGGGGCGGGCACCGGCCCTAGGCAGTCGACCGCGAGGCTTCGCTCGCCGATCCGCTGGCGCAGGGCCTCGGCAGCCAGATCGCCCAGCGCAACCACGGTCGCCTCGCGAGGGGCCTCCAGACGCAGCAGGGCGAGGAAGCGGAAAGGCGGCAGATGCGCGGCGCGCCGCTCCTCCAGCAGCTGACCGGCGAGGGCGTCGTAGCCCTGCTCGGCCAGTAGGCGCAGGTGCGGGTCGTCGCTGTGCAGGGTCTGCACCAGCACCCGGCCGGGATGGGCGGCGCGCCCGGCGCGCCCCGCCACCTGCTCGATCAGCTGGGCGCTGTGCTCCAGGGCCCGGAAGTCGCTGGCATAGAGCCCGGCATCGGCATTGACCACCACCACCAGGGTGACGTGGGGCAGGTGGTGCCCCTTGGCCAGCATCTGGGTGCCTACCAGCAGGCAGGGCTCGCCGCGGCGTACCTCGGCCAGCATCTGCTCGAGGGCATCACGGCGCCGGGTGCTGTCACGGTCGATGCGATGCACCGGAATGTCGGGGAAGAGGGCGGCCAGGGTCTCCTCGGTGCGCTCGGTGCCGCTGCCCAGGGGGCGCAGGTCGACGCTGCCGCACTCGGGGCAGGCGTCGGGAAGGGCGCGGCGCCGGTCGCAGTGGTGGCAGGCCAGCAGCGGCGGCTGCCGGTGCAGGGTCATGCGCGCATCGCAGTGGTCGCACTCGGCCAACCAGCCGCAGGCGTGGCAGGCCAGGGTGGGGGCGAAGCCGCGGCGGTTGATGAACACCAGCACCTGATGGCCGGCGGCCAGGGTCTCGCGCAGCGTCTCGACCACCGGGGCCACCAACCCGCCCTGGCGGGGCCGGCCGCGCAGATCGACGAGTTCGAGGCGAGCCGGGGCATGGCGGCTCGCCCGGCGGGTTAGGCGCAGGTGGCGGTAGTCGCCGTCCAGCGCCCGCTGCAGGGATTCCAGCGATGGCGTGGCGCTGCCCAGCAGTAGCGGAATGCGATGGTGGTGGGCACGGGCCACGGCCAGGTCGCGGGCATGGTAGCGCAGACCATCCTGCTGCTTGTAGGAGCCGTCGTGCTCCTCGTCGACGATGATTACGCCGGGGCGGGCCAGCGGCGTGAAGATGGCCGAGCGGGTGCCGATGATGATGGGTGCCCGGCCACTGGCAGCGGCCTCCCAGGCATCGAGGCGCTGGTGATCGCTGAGCCCCGAGTGCAGGGCCACCACCGGCGCTCGGAAACGGCGGCGAAAGCGGGCGAGGGTCTGGGGCGTCAGGCCGATCTCGGGGACCAGCACCAGTGCCTGGCGGTGGCGGCCGATGACCGCCTCGATCAGCTGCAGATAGACCTCGGTCTTGCCGCTGCCGGTGACGCCATGCAGCAGGCAGGGGTGAAAGCCGTCGAGCCGTTCGTGGAGAGCGGCCAGCGCCACGGCCTGCTCACGATTGAGGGGGAGGGCCGGTTCGGCCAGGCCGCATCCTGCGGCTGCCGGCGAGGCGGCCAGCGCTTCCTCGTGACACACCACCAGCCCCTTGTCGGCCAGCGCACGCAGCTGGTCGCGGGTGAACGATTGGGCAAGGATCGCCTGGCTGACCATCCCCTGGGGATGCTGGCGCAGCATGGCCAGCAGCTCGGCCTGACGGGGGGCTCGGGTCAGGCTTGGCGGGGCATCCTCGCGGCCGGCGGCGGTGACGCACCAGCGCTCCCTGGTGCGCGCCTCGAGCGCTCTGCCCTGGCGCAGCAGTGATGGCATCGCCTGGTGCAGAGTGTCGCCGAGGGCATGCTGGTAGTAACGAGCGGCGAAGCGACACAGCCATAGCCAGTCGGCCGGCAGCGGGGCCTCGTCCAGGCAACTGGTCACCGGTCTGAGGCGCGAAAGCGAAAGCTCGCTGGCGTCTCGACACTCGACCACCACGCCGACGACTTCCCGCCGACCGAGCGGGACTTGCACCCTCAACCCGGGTTGCCAACCGCCGGCGGGCACTTCTTTGCAAGGGCGATAATCGAATAGCCGGCGCAGTGGCGTGGGCACGGCAATGCCCAGCACGCGCGGCACGGGGCGGCAAGGGGAGTCGGGCAATTGGCCTCCGGCGTCGGCTCTGCTATAATGCTGCGCCGCTGCGGATAACCTGTTCCTGATAAAGAGGGCGTGGCGGCAACCGGTTCGCATCGACAGACAACCCGTATGCGGTGCCTGGCAGAAGATCAGGTGGCGGCATACAGCTTCATGAGGCTCAAGATGAAACAAGGTATCCATCCGGATTACAAGACGGTCAACGCGACCTGCTCCTGTGGCGCCACTTTCGAGGTCGGCACCACCGCCGATCATGACTTCTCCCTGGACGTCTGCTCCCAGTGCCACCCCTTCTACACCGGCAAGCAGAAGCAGGCGACCACCGGTGGGCGCGTCGAGCGCTTCAACAAGCGTTTCGGTGCCGCCATCAAGCGCTGAGCCGTCCGGCACGACGCACCCTAAAGGAACCCGCCCCGCGTGGCGGGTTTCTTTTTGTCTGTGCGCCAGGCATGGCGCGCAGCGCCTGACTGGCGCTGTTTCCAAGGGTGGTGCCTTGGAATGACTTGGGGGTGAAAGTCCCCTGCACGCCCGGCAAGGGGAAGTGCTAGCCGA